>NZ_SLVX01000001.1 GCF_004341885.1 Shinella granuli
CGCTCGGGCTTAAGCCCTCCCGGCGGTCTCAGGCCGGCGCCGCAGTGGCCGACTTTTGCTCCGCCCCGTGGCCGGTTTTTACTCCGCCGTTGACATCAGCCGTTGGGAGGTTCCCCGCACAGGCAAGACAGCGAACGCGCTCGCCCGCAATCGCGCTTGCCAGGCCAAGGTGCTTTCGGAATACCGGCAGAAGCTCCGCCTTTCAAAAGAGTATCACGCCGAGACGGCGCGCTTGCGGCAGGCGTCCGGCGTCGATCGGGTCAAGCAGCGGATCAAAACCGCCAGGGCCGGACTGGAGCGGGCTTGCAGCGATGTTTCCTATGAGCCGGCTTTCACTGTAAATGGTTTGCACTTCAAGGCCGAAGTCCTCCAAACCCAAGATGATGGGATGGCGCCTTACATGCGCGACAAGGGCGGCGCCCTCGGCGCCATGGCGCGCTTCATCGACGCCACGCTGGACGTTATCGGGCGGGCCTCGGCATGAGAAGCCTCAGTATCCAGCGTTTCCGTCGCGCCGAGCTTGAGCGCCGCATAGAAGAGATGATTTCTCTTCTCGACCTCATCGATGACGACCCCGATCTTGAGGACGGCGGCGATGACGAGCCATTGATCGGCAGCCGAGCCATCCGCATCGGCAGTAGGATCCAAGACGATGTCGAATTTGTCGAAAAGGTACGCCGCAAATGAGGTTCATTGCCCTCTTAATCGCGATTGGTCTTCTGAAGGCCGCAAAGCGCGTCGCTTGGGTGGCGGAGCTCATGGCCGACGGCGGGGTATGGATTATCGACCAGTGCGACCCCAAGGCAAGGAGGCGCACATGAGTGCGACCTCTGAACTGCAAGCGCCTGAACCTGCGCCCGTGCCGCGCCCCTTGGCGGATCTGGACCGGTACGCCTGCCGGTGGCCGGTGAACAATGCCGAACTTTCAGAAGCGCATTTATTCTGCGGCGAGCGAGCAGCGACTGCAAAGCCGTATTGCACGCGGCATTGCCGACTCGCCTATCGCGCTGCGCCGACTGCGACGCGCAAGAGAGGATAGAGTTGGCGAGACGCCGGAAAAAATTGCGCGACTTCCGAGGAATACCGAGGCGTTCCGACGGCTATTGGGGGAAGTAAGGGTGGAAAGGATCGCCTTCGTCTCCGAATTTCGGAACAAAAGCATGCACTTAGGGAGAATGATTGGCGCACCCGACAGGATTCGAACCTGTGACCTTTGGAATCGGAATCCAACACTCTATCCAGCTGAGCTACGGGTGCTCGCAAGGCGATGACTCGCCTGTCCGATGAGAGGGTTCTTAACCCAGGTGGGGGCGGGCTTCAATCGGGAAAATGCAGAAAGGGCGATCTGTTCTGAGGGGGGCGCGCGCTTTGGAGCCACCCTTGCGGAAAAGCCGCCGGGGGTATCCGGCGGCTTTTGGTGATTTGGGTCAGGCGGTCTGCATGGCGCCGGGGCCGGGGATGGCTTTTTCGGGGACCTTGCCGAGGATGATCATGCCGAGGACCTCGTCCTTGGTGACGTCCTCGGTACGGGCGTGGCCGACGACCTGGCCGTTCTTCATGACGGAGACGCGGTCGGCGAGGTCGAAGACGTCGTGGATGTCGTGGCTGATCAGGAAGATGCCGATGCCTTCCTTCTTCAGCTGCTTGATCAGTTCGCCGACCTGCGCCGTCTCCTGCGGTCCGAGCGCGGCGGTCGGCTCGTCCATGATCAGGATGCGGGCGTTGAAGAGGATGGCTCTCGCGATCGCCACCGATTGGCGCTGGCCGCCGGAGAGGGCCTTGACCGGTTCCTTGAAGCGCTGGAAGTTCGGGTTGAGGCGGCCCATCACTTCGCGGGTCTTCGCTTCCATCGCGACGTCGTCGAGCGTGCCCCACGGGGTGCGCAGCTCGCGGCCGAGATAGAGGTTGGCGGCGGCGTCGACATTGTCGGCGACGGCGAGCGTCTGGTAGATCGTCTCGATGCCGTATTTCTTGGCGTCGCGCGGGTTGTTGATGTCGGCGGGTTCGCCGTTGATCAGGATCTCGCCGCTGTCGCGCTTGTAGGCGCCGGAGAGGATCTTGATCAGCGTCGACTTGCCGGCGCCGTTGTGACCGAGCAGGGCGACGACCTCGCCGGGATAGAGATCAACCGAGGCATTGTCGACGGCGTGGATGCCGCCGAAGGAGATGGAGACGTTCTTCATCTCCACGAGGGGCGTACGGGTGTCCGTCATTGGATGGGCTCCTCTTACTTGGCGCGGGCGCGGTAGACCGTGTCGAGCCAGACGGCGACGACGAGGACCATACCGACCACGATGCGCTGGAACGGGGTATCGATGCCGACCAGCACCATGCCCGATTGCAGCGATTGCATGACGAGGGCGCCGAGCATGGCGCCTGCGATTGTGCCCATGCCGCCGGCAAGCGAGGTGCCGCCGATGACGGCCGCGGCGATGGTGTAGAGTTCGTCGAGTTCACCCTGCGCGTTGGTCGCGGCGTTGAGGCGGGCGGTGGAGATCGCCGCGGCGATGGCGCAGAGCATGCCCATCAGCGCGAAGATCTTGACCGTCACCCAGCGGGTCTTGATGCCGGCAAGCTCCGCGGCCTCCGGGTTGCCGCCGAGCGCGAAGACGTAGCGGCCGAAGCGCAGGCGCGTCGAGATGAAGGTCATGACGATGCCGACCACGATGGCGATCAGCACGGGAATGGCGATGCCGTGCGGGATGAAGAGGCCACCCTCCGGCCAGGCGATGCCGTTGGCGTCGGCATAGCGGCGGGCGATGGCGACCGGCCAGGGATAGCTGTTGACCACGGCGATGGCGCCGAGCACCAGCGCGCAGCCGACGGCGGTCAGGAAATATTCGGCCCACATGGGACGCAGCGGAAAGCCGAAGCGCTGGCGCTGCTTGCGCGAGTTGACGATCGTCGCGACGATGGCGATGCAGGCGACGACGCCGACGATCCAGCTGGCGGTGGCGCCGATCGAGCCTTCCGTGCCGCCGCCCATCAGGCGGAAGGTCGCGTCCATCGGGGCGACCGTGCGTCCGCTCGTCACGAACCAGGTGGCGCCGCGCCAGACGAGCAGGCCGCCGAGCGTGACGATGAAGGAGGGCACGTTGAGGAAGGCGATGATCGCGCCGTGCAGGGCGCCGATGCCCGCGCCGAGCAGGAGGCCGGCGAGAAGGGTGACGATCCAGGTGGCGGGGTGGTTGAAGCCGAGAAGCTGCGGCAGCAGCTCGGCCTGCAGCACGCCCATGATCATGCCGACGAAGCCGAGGATCGAGCCGACGGAGAGGTCGATGTTGCGCGTGACGATGACGAGCACCATGCCGGTCGCCATCACGGCGACGGAGGCGGTCTGGACCGAGAGGTTCCACAGGTTGCGCGGCGTCAGGAACAGGCCGCCGGACAGGATGTTGAAGCCGATCCAGATGATCAGCATGGCGCCGACCATGCCGAGCAGGCGCGTGTCGATCTCGGTGGCGCGGAAGAAGCGCTTCACCGGGTTCTCGCTTGCCGATCGTGCGCGATTGGCATGCGTGGTATTCGTGATGTCGGCCATGGCTTTGCCGTCCCCCCACTTTTGTTGAACGTGTCGTTCGGGCGCTCGGTTGATATCCCGCCTCGAGGATGTATCGCCGCCTCATCCTCCGCCCGCTGCCCATCTTGCGCAAGCGCCGCAACGGTTGCCGTTGCGGCGCCTGGCGATGGTCAGGTCAGTACCGGATTCGCGGCGGCTCAGTCGCAGGCCGCGACCGAACCGGCGGCGACGCCCTGGCAGGCCGTTTCCTTCGGAATCCAGCCGGCCTCGATGACGACGTTCAGGTTGTCCTTGGTGATCGGTACCGGCGCGAGGAAGACCGACTTCATCTCGACGCCCTTCGGGCCGCCGTTGAAGGTGGTGACGCCCTCGATCTCGTCCATGGTCTTGCCGGAGGCGAGTTCAGCCGCGATTTCCGCGGCGCGCTTGCCGAGGTCGCGCGAGTCCTTCCAGACCGAGACGGTCTGCGTGCCGAGCGCGACGCGGTTGAGCGCGGCGTGGTCGGCATCCTGGCCGGAGACCGGGACGGAGCCGGCAAGGCCCTGGGCCGTCAGCGCGGCGATCGCGCCGCCGGCCGTGCCGTCGTTCGAGGCGACGACCGCATCGACCTTGTTGTCGTTCGCCGTCAGGAACTGTTCCATGTTCTTCTGGGCGTTCTCCGGCTTCCAGCCATCGGTATAGGCTTCGCCGACGGTCTTGATCTTGCCGGCGTCGATGGCTTCCTTCAGCACTTCCTGCTGGCCAGCGAAGAGGAAGTCGGCGTTCGGGTCGGACGAGGAGCCCTTGATGAACACGTAGTTGCCTTCCGGCTTCACCTTGAACACTTCGCGGGCCTGCATGCGGCCGACTTCCTTGTTGTCGAAGGTGATGTAGAAGGCGGCCGGGTTCTCGATCAGGCGGTCGTAGCCGACGACCGGGATGCCTTCCGCGGCGGCCTTTTCGATGGCCGGGCCGATGGCTTCACTATCCTGGGCGAGAACGATGATGGCGTTGGCGCCCTGGGCGATCAGCGATTCGACGTCGGTCAGCTGCTTGGCGGCGGACGACTGGGCGTCAGCCGAAATGTACTTGTCGCCGGAGGCTTCGAGTGCTGCCTTGATGGCGGCTTCGTCGGTTTTCCAGCGCTCTTCCTGGAAGTTCGACCAGGAAACGCCGACCACGAGGTCCTTGGCGTGCGCGACGGAATGCAGGGAAACGATGACGGCAGCCCCTGCCATCAGCTTCAGAACGAACTTCATAATATCCTCCCAAGTGAACACCGGCCGCCTGGACGAACCTCCCGCCCAATCAACGACCGGCCACGATAACACTGTCTCGATGCCCCTCCCGACGGTGCCGGGACTTTTTTCTCGACAGTCGAGAAAATAAATGGCAGAAGTTTCGGAGGCTGTCAACACGGCTTGAAAGGCCTTGAACGACGGCGTGACAGATGCTTTGGGAGGGGTATGTGTTGCATCCTGTGAAAGCGAGCGGAAACCGACGATGCTGACCAAGTCGAGCACGGAGCTTGTGCGTCAGCAGAACAGCGCGCTGGTGCTCGCCTCGCTGCGCCGGCACGGGCCGCTCGCCCATACAGACATCTCCCATCATACGGGGCTCGCCTCGGCGACCGTCTCGGTGATCACGGCGGAGCTGGAGAAGGCCGAAGTGCTGGAGCGGCGCGAGCAGCAGGCGTCGGCCTCGCGCGGGCGGCCGCGCGTCATCTTCGGCCAGCGGCGCGATGCCGGCTATCTCGTCACCGTGCGCATCTCCTCCGACATGGTGCAATATTCGCTCGCCGATTACGGCGGCACGCTGCTCGACCGTTTCGAGGAGCCGCGCAACCATGCCGACACCGCGACACGGCCCTTCACGGAGGCCTTCGTCGCCGCGCTCGACAGGCTGGCGGATCGGTCGCGGATCGACCGCGGGCAGGTGCTGGTCGTGTCGATCAGCAGCAAGGGCCTTGTCGATCCCCTGACGGCGCGGCTCGTCTGGTCGCCGGTCTTCGGCGCGCAGCAGGTGGATTTTGCCGCGCTGCTCCAGCCGCCCTGGCGGGCGAAGATCCTCATCAGCAACGAGACGCTGCTCGTCGCCCATGCCATGGCGCTGCGCATGGAGAAGGCGGGGGCGCGCGATCTGCAGGCGGTCGCCGCGCTCTCGCTCGGCCACAGCATCGGTCTTGGCATTGCGCGGTTCGACCGGTCGGGGGAGCTCTCGGTCACGGCGCCGAATTTCGGGCACATGCTGAATTCGTCGGATGGCAAACTGTGTCGCTGCGGCGCGCAGGGCTGCATCGAGGCCTCCGCCGGCTTCTACGGCATCCTGCGCACGGCCTTCGAGGTGCCCCCGGACACGATCCCGGCGAAATTCGTGCCGCTCGCGGAGATGGACAAGATCGCGCTGCGCGCCCGCCAGGGCCACCGCATGTCGGAATATGCCTTCCGCCAGGCCGGGCTGGCGCTGGGGCAGGGGCTTTCGCGGGTGGTGAGCCTCTACGAGAACATGCCGATCGCCATCACCGGCCCCGGAACGCGCTATTTCGACCTCATCCAGCGGGGCCTGGAGGAAGGCCTTGCGCAATCCCAGCAGGTCCGCCTCTTCGGCGCGCCGCCGATCTCCGTCGTGCCGGAGGAGGCGACGCTGGTGCTGGAGGGGCATCTCGACCGGGCGCTGGCGGAGATGGACCATGATGTCATCGCCGCGAGGGCGGTGGGAGAGTGAGGGCGCGGGGACCGCGGGATTTCGGAACTGAACTTCGGCTTCAATGATCGGAGGCACCCACCTCTCCTCCGTCATCCTCGGGCTTGACCCGAGGATCCACGCATCACCGCTCACCTGGAGTTTGTGGCCTGGATCCTCGGGTCAAGCCCGAGGATGACGTGGAGGGTGGGGTAGGCGTCCCAAACAAAAAAGACCGGGCGAGAAAATCGCCCGGCCAGTTGCTTGGGAGGTGGTTTCCGTCAGGCGACGGAAATCTGGCGCTTTTCTTCGACCGACTTCACGGCCGCATCGGCAAGCGCAAGGGCCGCGAGGCCGTCGGCGCCCGAGGGCGAGATGGTCGCGCCCTTTTCGATGGTCGCGATGAAGGCCGCGATCTCGTTGGCGTAAGCTTCCGTGTAGCGGGTCATGAAGAAATCGTGCAGCGGCGGGCGGGTGTAGCCGTCGCCGTTTGCGACCTCGATGGAGACCGGGCGCTGGTTCTCGGCAGACACCATGCCCTTCGAGCCGTGCACCTCGATGCGCTGGTCGTAGCCATAGGTGGCGCGGCGCGAGTTGGAGATGACGGCCTGCTTGCCGGACTTGGTCTGCAGGATGACGGAGACGCTGTCATAGTCGCCGGCCTTGCCGATGTCAGGATCGACCAGCACGGCGGCGGTGGCAAAGACCGAGACGACCTCCTCGCCGAGCAGGAAGCGGGCCATGTCGAAGTCGTGGATCGTCATGTCGCGGAAGATGCCGCCGGAGCGCTTGATATAGTCGACCGGCGGGGCACCGGGGTCGCGGGACGTGATCGTCACCATCTCGACATCGCCGATGCGGCCGTCGTCGATCGCCTGCCTGACGGCCATGAAGTGCGGGTCGAAGCGGCGGTTGAAGCCGACCATCAGCTTGCCCTTGGTCTCGTCGACCACCTTCATGCAGGCCTTCACACGATCGACATCGAGGTCGATCGGCTTTTCGCAGAAAATGGCTTTTCCAGCGCGGGAGAAGCGCTCGATGAGGTCGGCATGGGTGTCGGTCGGCGTGCAGATCACGACGGCGTCGATGTCCTTCGCCGCTTCGATCGCCTCGATGGTGCGGACCTCGCAGCCATATTGCCTGGCGATCGCGTCGGCGGCGGCCGGGAAGGCATCCGCGACGGCGACGAGCACGGCGTCCGGGTTGCCGGTCACGGCCTTGGCGTGGACCTTGCCGATGCGGCCTGCGCCGAGAAGACCAAATCTTACAGTCATGTTGTCCTCGTTATGTGGGGGCGAATAGGAAGCAGCGAATAGGGGGGAGGCAATAGGCAAGAGCAAGCGGTCTGCGCCGGTAACTATTCGCTATTCGCCATTCCCTATTCGCTCTTTAAAACTACGTCTTGCGCTTCTTCTGCCGGTAGACGTCGACGACGACGGCGGCGACGATGATGATGCCCTTGACGATCTCCTGGTAGAAAGCATCGACGCGCAGGAAGGTAAAGCCCGATGTCATGACGCCGAGGATGACGGTGCCGATGACCGTGCCGGTGATGCGCCCGACGCCGCCGGCAAGCGAGGTGCCACCGATGACGGTCGCGGCGATCGCATCGAGTTCGTACATCACGCCCATGCCGGCCTGGGCGGTCTGGGCGCGGGCGGCGGTGACGACGCCGGCAAGACCGGCGAGTGCACCGGCGATGGCGTAGACCTTGACCAGATGGGATTCGACATTGATGCCGGACACGCGGGCGGCCTGCACATTGGCGCCGATCGCGTAGGTGAACTTGCCGTAGCGGGTGTAGCGCAGCGCGATGTGGAAGATCACGGCGACGACGAGGAAGATCACGACGGGCCAGATGCCGGTGCCGATGAAGTTGAACTGTTCCGTCAGGCCCGAGACCGGCTGGCCCTTCGTGTACCACTTGGAGATGCCGCGGGCGGAGACCATCATGCCGAGCGTGGCGATGAAGGGCGGGATCTTCGTCTTGGCGATGAGCTGGCCGTTGATGAAGCCGGCGAGCAGGCCGACGCCGATGCCGAGCGCGACGGGCACGATGACCGGCATGTCCGTCAGCGAGGGATAGAGCGCGCGCGGCCAGGTGGAGGCCTGCGCCAGCGAGGCGGTGAACATCGCCGTCATGCCGACGACCGAGCCGGAGGAGAGATCGATGCCCCCGGTGATGATCACCTGCGTGACGCCGACGGCGATGATGCCGATGACCGAGACCTGCAGGATGATGATCGTCAGGCGCTGCGGGTTCATCAGGAAGCTCTGGCCGACGAAGATCCAGCCGAGGATTTCATAGACCAGCGCAATGCCGATCAGGACGAGAAAGATGTTGAGTTCCGGCGGGAGCCGGCGGGCAGATTTCTGCGCAGCGGCCTGGGCCTGCGCGGCGGAATTCGTGCTCATGATTACCTCCCTTGCGGCCGCTCGGCGGCCCTGAATATCCCTTGGGCTGATTTCACTGGGCAGCCAGTTCCATGACCTTGACCTGCGTCGCCTCCGCCCGGTCGAGGATGCCGGTGACGCGGCCCTCGTGCATGACCATGACGCGGTCGCTCATGCCGAGCACTTCCGGCATTTCCGACGAGATCATGATGACGGCGACACCGTCGCGGGCGAGCTCGGTGACGAAGCGGTGGATCTCCGCCTTGGCGCCGACGTCGATGCCGCGGGTCGGCTCGTCGAGGATGAGGATGCGCGGATGGGTGAGCAGCCAGCGGCCGATCAGCACCTTCTGCTGGTTGCCGCCCGACAGGTTCTCGATGCGCTCGTGAAGGTTCGGCGTCTTGACCCGCAGCTTCCGGCTCATCTCCTCGCAGACCCTGGTCAGTTCGCGCTCGGCAACGAAGCCGTTCTTGACGAACTTGTCCTGGAGGACGGCGATCTGCATGTTTTCCAGGATGTCGAGGATCAGCAGGCAACCGGTGTCCTTGCGGTCTTCCGTCAGGAAGGCCATGCGATGCCGGATCGCCGTGTTCGGGCTGTCGATATTGACCGGCTTGCCGTTGATCTCGATCGTCCCGGAGCTTGCTGGCGTGACGCCAAAGATCGTCTCGGCGACGTTCGAGCGGCCGGAGCCGACGAGGCCGGCAAGGCCGAGGATCTCGCCGGCGCGCACGTCGAAGGAGACGTCGTGGAAGACGCCCTTGAGCGTGAGGTTCTTGACCGACAGGATGACATCGCCGATCGGCACCTCTTCCTTCGGGAACATCTGGGTGATCTCGCGGCCGACCATCATGCGGATGATGTCGTCGCGCGTCACGTCGGTCGAGGCATGCGTGCCGATATACTTGCCGTCGCGGAACACCGAGAACTCGTCGGCGATCTCGAACAGCTCGTTCATCTTGTGGGTGATGTAGACGATGCCGATGCCCTGCGCGCGCAGATCGCGGATGATGGTGAAGAGGTGCTCGACCTCGCGCTCGGTCAGCGCCGAGGTCGGCTCGTCCATGATGAGCACGTCGCTCTCGTAGGAGACGGCCTTGGCGATCTCGACCATCTGGCGGTTGGCCACCGAGAGGTCGCGCACCTGGGTTTCCGGGTCCATCACGATGTTGAGGCGCTTGAAGAGCGCGGCCGTCTTGCGGTGCATCTCGCCGTGGTCGACGAAGCCGAAGCGGTTCTTCGGCTCGCGGCGGATCCAGATGTTCTCCGCAACGGTCATGAAGGGCATCAGGTTGAGTTCCTGATGGATCATGGCGATGCCGTTCTCCAGCGCGTCGAGCGGCGATTGCAGGCGGATCTTCTGGCCCTTGAGCAGCACCTCGCCCTGGTCGGGCGTGTAGATGCCGGCGAGGATCTTCATCAGCGTGGATTTGCCCGCGCCGTTTTCACCCATCAGGGCATGAACGGTGCCGCGCTTCAGCTTGAACTCGACGTCGTCAAGCGCGACGACGCCCGGAAATTCCTTGCGGACACCTTCCGCGGACAGCAGATATTCAGCATTCGGAATGGCGCCGCTTGCACGAACCGCGGCCATGGTGGTTGGACTGACCATCGTCCCCTCCCTCCCGGAGCAACCTGAAACGGGTCGGACGCGCGCACGCCGGCGTGCGCGCGTCCTTCACAGACTGGTCGTTTTCAAGCGACTGGTGAGCCGGTCAGTTCTTGGCCTGGAAGTCGGCGATGTTGGCCGGGGTCACGAGCTGGAAGGGGATATACACCTTGGTGTCGACCTGCTCGCCCCTGGCCAGCTTCAGCGCGGCGTCGACCGAGCCCTTGCCCTGGCCGGCGGCGTCCTGGAACACCGTCACGTCGAGATCGCCGGCCGCCATGGCGGCAAGCGCGTCCTGTGTGGCGTCGATGCCGGCGACGACGACGCTGTCCATCGAGCGGCCGGCGGCCTTCAGCGCCTGGATGGCGCCGATCGCCATCTCGTCATTGTTGGAGATGACGGCGTCGAATTCCAGGCCTGCGGAGAGCCAGTTGGTCATGAGGTCGGAGCCCTGCGTGCGCGACCAGTTGGCGGTCTGCTCCTCGACGATTTCGAGGCCCTTGCACTCGTCGGTGGCGATGACGTCCTTGATGTCCTGGGTGCGCACGCGTGCGGCCTGGTTGGAAAGCTCGCCCATCATGACGACGACCTTGCCCTTGCCGTTCAAGAGGCGGCAGACTTCCTTGGTTTCCAGCGTGCCGGATTCCTTTTCGTCCGAGGCGACGAAGGCCTGCTTTTCCGGCAGCTCGTTGACGTTGACCGGCTCGCGGTTGACATAGACCAGCGGAATGCCCGCATCGGCCGCGGCCTTGGAGAGCGCGGCGGTCGCGTCGGTGTCGACCGGGTTCACGATGATGGCGCTGACGCCCGAGGCGATGAAGTTCTGCACCTGGCTCTGCTGCTTGGCGACGTCGTTCTGGGCGTCCTCGATCTGCAGATCGACGCCGTCGAGGGTCTTGGCGTAGTCGGACATGCCGTTGCGCAGAACGGTCAGGAAGTTGTCGTCGAACAGCGCCATGGACACGCCGATCGTCTCGGCATGGGCGGCGGTGGACATCATCACGGCAAGCGCCGAGCTCAGAATGAATTTTTTCATGTCGTTCTCCTCCTCAACGTGGCGTCCGGCAGCGCCACTCGATTGTCCGGACGGCTGGCCCTTGCGGGCAGCCGGCCTCTTGCTCCTCCCGGGAGGCAAGAGGCCAAAACAGAATAAACAAACCGCGAATTCCGTATTGCGGAATGTTTATTCCATTTTCTGTTCGGGACGTCAAGCCCGTTCCATTTTTCAGGATCGGGAATCCCGCAAGGCCTGGGGAAAAGTGCCGGCGGACGGACCGCCGGCCCCGCCGGGCCTAGATGTTTTCGCGGATGAAGGCGAGGCTCTGCGCCACGGCCGCCCTGGGGTCGGCGACGTCGTGCACGGACGGCGAGAAGGGCTCGAAGGAGAGCGGTCCGGCATAGCCGGCGGCAGCCAGGGCCCTGATCTGGCTGATGTTTCCGAGCCGGTCCTGCGGGCCGACCAGCACGCGGTGGCCGTCGCGCATGGCGGAAACGGTGACATCGGCATCCTCGACGCCGGAAATATGGACGAGGCCGGTGAGCGCCGCGAAGAGGTCCGGTTCGCCGGCGAGGTGATGGTGGAACGTGTCGTGCACAAGGCGGAATGTCTGTTCCCCGCCCACGGCCTCGATCGCCTCGGCAGCCTCGCGCTTGGAGCGCAGCGAGCAGATCTCGAAGCCGAGCGGCTCGACGAGGCCGATGATTCCGGCCGCAGTCAGCATCGGCGTCAAGGCGGTCAGCGCCTCGGCGAGGTTGGCCTGCCGCTCGCCGTCGGCCTGGCCGGTGCCGTCGTTCTTCGGCACGAGCACGAGCGCGCGGGCGCCCGCCGCCGCGGCGTAGTCGATGAGGTCCTTGGCCTCGGCGGCGCGGGCGGGCGTCCATTCGTTGAAGCGCTGGAGCGCATTGATCGAGATGATCGTGACGCCGTGGCGGGCGGCGAGCGTCTTCACCTCGGCTGGCGCGGTGCCGTCCAGGATGGCGTTGCCGGTAAGGTCGTTGCGGATCTCGACTTTCGTGATGCCGAGCGAAGCGGCGAGGGCGAAGAAGGCGTCGAGGTTCAGCGCGGGCGTCGTCATGTGGTTGAGGGCGAAATCAAGGGGCGGCATGGAATGGGGGTCCTCCGGTCTTCGGGGCCGCCGACAGGGCGGCCTCGCATGCACGCATGAGGATCGGGAAGCGCTTGACGGGCGTCAAAGCCGAAGGCGCCGGCCACGCCCTCATTGCTGACAGATTCATCGGGCGGATGATGGAAAACCATCATCCTGCCTGTCAGATATTCTCCGGAAGAAAGATGTCGAAGGGCAGGAATGTCTGCCCGGGCACGGCCGCCTCGCCCTTCTCGATGGCCGTCACCATCAGCGCGACGAGTTCGCGGCAGAGGGCGGGCAGGGGCGTGCTGATCGCCATGGTGACGACGTCATCGGCAAGGCCGGCCTTCGATTCTGGCGTCAGCTCGTTGACGATGAGCTGGATCTTCCCGCCGTAACCCTCTTCGCGGATGGCGGAAATCGCGCCTTCCATGCCGCCGCCGGCGACATAGAGGCCGACGAGATCGGGATGCTGGGCGAGCAGGTTGGCGGTCGCCTCGTGGGTGATCTCGCTGGTGTCGAGATTGACGAGCGTGTCCAGCACCTCGAAATCCTGGCCCTTCTCGCGGAAGAAGGAGCGGAAGCCCATCTCGCGCAGTTCGTGGCCGTGGAAACGGTGGCTGCCGACGAAGATCGCCACCTTGCCGGGCCGGCGGGCGCTGCGGGCGATCATCCAGGCCGCCGTGCGGCCAACCTTCATGTTGTTGAGGCCGATATAGCCCTGGCGCACGTCCATGGCGAAGTCGGAGAGCAGGCAGAAGAGGGGAATGCCACGGTTCCTCAAGTCCTCCACCATGGTGGTGGTTGCCGGATAGTCGGGGGCGACGACGGCGAGGGCCTGGTTGCGGGCGGAGAGCTGCCGCAACATGTCCGTCATCGCGGCCGGCGTCTGCGCGTTGATGAAGTCGACCTGCGGCACGATGCGCGCCGTGGTGCAGGCATTGCAGGCGATCTCGATCTCGCGCGCGAAATTCTGGTAGAAGGCCTGGCCCGGGCGCTGGAAGCTGAAGCCCAGCCGGTATTGCGGCAGGTCCTCGAAGACCCGCTGCCGGATGAGCCCGATCGCGTGATAGCCGATCGTATTGGCGGCATCGTAGACCCGTCGCGCCGTTTCCTCGCGCACCTTGTGGCGCCCGTTCAGCACGCGATCGACCGTCGCCACGCTGACACCGGCGGCTTTCGCCAGATCCGTAATGGTGGGTCGCGATGCCATGATCCCCTCCCTGAAATCTTTCCATCAAAGCGGAATGATAGCGAATGATGGAATTTGATGCATTCTATCATGGCAGGATTGAGAGATGCAAGCAGGGGCGGTATCGTTTGTGCATCAGGCGAGGCGGGTGCCTGCAAGCGCCGCCGCAGGGAGGAGACGAGGGATGAAGCCGACGAAGCGGGACTACAGCCTTCTTGGCCGCGATGCCGAGGCCGCCGTGGCCAATGGCCTGGCCGCGGCCGAGTGGTATCACACCGAAATCGCCCGCAAGGACATGAAGGCGCTGATGCAGCGCAGCGACGCGCCGGCGATCCGCGACACCGCGATCTGGCTCGGCACCATGCTTGTCACCGGGGCTGCCGGCATCTGGTTCTGGGGGAGCTGGTGGGCGGTGCCGTTCTTCCTCGTCTATGGCGTGCTCTACGGCTCGGCCTCCGACAGCCGCTGGCACGAATGCGGCCACGGCACGGCCTTCAAGACGATGTGGATGAACGACGCCGTCTACCAGATCGCCTGCTTCATGATCATGCGCAATCCGGTGACCTGGCGCTGGAGCCACACGCGCCACCACACCGATACGGTCATCGTCGGCCGCGATCCCGAGATCGCCGTGATGCGCCCGCCGGATCTCGCGCGCCTCGTGCTCAACGTCTTCGGCCTGCTCGATGCCTGGCACGCCGTCATCGACATGCTGCGCAATGCGGCGGGCGTGATGAGCGCGGCGGAAAAGACCTTCATTCCCGCCTCCGAGCAGCCGAAGGCGATCCGTATCGCCCGCATCTGGTTCGCCATCTACGTTGCGACCATCGCCCTCTGTTTCGCGCTCGGCTCGATCCTGCCGGCCATGCTCATCGGCCTGCCGCGGCTTTATGGCGCCTGGCATCACGTTTTGACGGGGCTGCTCCAGCATGGCGGCCTTGCCGACAATGTCATCGACCACCGGCTGAACAGCCGCACCGTCTACATGAACCCGGTCAGCCGCTTCATCTACTGGAACATGAACTACCATGTGGAGCACCACATGTTCCCGATGGTGCCCTACCATGCGCTGCCGCGGCTGCATGCGATGATCAAGCACGACCTGCCGGCGCCGAACCCGTCCATGTGGCACGGCTACCGGGAGATGATCCCCGCCTTCCTGCGCCAGCTTCGCAACGAGGACTATTTCCTCAAGCGCGACCTGCCCGGGACGGCGCGGCCCTACAAGGAAGAATTCCACAGCGAGCCGGCCGTCGCGGCCGCCGAATAATCAGCACGTCATCGGAGGAGAGACCATGAGCGACACCTGGATCGAGGTCTGCGCAGCGGACGAGATCGACGAGGAGGATGTGATCCGCTTCGACCATGCGGGCCGTACCTTCGCGATCTATCGCAGCCCGGAAGACACCTACCACGCGACGGACGGGCTCTGCACCCACGAGAAGATTCACCTCGCCGACGGGCTGGTGATGGATCACATCATCGAATGTCCCAAGCATAACGGCCGCTTCGACTACAAGACCGGCGAGGCCAAGGGCGCACCGGTCTGCGTCGACCTCAGGACCTATCCGGTCAAGGTCGAGGGCGGCACGGTCTTCATCGGGCTCTAGCTTTCTTGTTTTCGCGCTTCCGGCTGCCGGAACCGTTCGGGAGGATCATGCCATGGCGGATTTCGTCATCGTCGGCGCCGGCGAATGCGGCGCACGCGCAGCCTTCGCGCTCAGGGAAAAGGGTTTCGACGGCACGATCACCCTGATCGGCAGCGAAACGCATCTGCCCTATGAGCGTCCGCCGCTCTCCAAGGAGGCGCTGGTCGCCGGCGCCGGCCCGAAACTCGTCGCGGACGCGGAGCGTTATGCCGCCGCCGGTATCGCGGTGCTTTCCGGCCGCACGGTCCTTGAGATCGACCGGGCCGGCCGGCGGGTACGACTCGACGATGGCACGGCGCTTCCCTATGACAAATTGCTGCTGGCGACCGGTGCGCGCCCGCGCACCCTGCCGGGCATGGCCTGCGGCGGGCGCATCGCCGCCCTTCGCAGCCATGACGATGCAACGCGCATTCGCGCCCATCTCGTGGAGGGAAGCCACGTCGCCATTCTCGGCGGCGGGTTCATCGGCCTGGAGCTGGCGGCGAGCGCCTGCACGCTCGGTGCGAGCGTGACGCTCATCGAGGGCCTGCCGCGCGTCCTCAGCCGCGGCGTGCCGGCGGAGATCGCCGCGATTATCGCCAGCCGCCATGCGGCCGAAGGCGTCGAGGTGCTGTGCGGCGCGAAGGTTGCCGGCATCGCGGAGCGGCCGGGCGAGGTTCGCCTCACGCTGGAGGACGGCCGCATCGTCGCGGCCAGCCTGCTGGTCGTCGGCATCGGCGCCGTGCCGAACACGGAGCTGGCGGAGGCGGCGGGGCTCGCGGTGGACAACGGCATCGCCGTCGACGGCCTGCTGTGCACCTCAGATCCCGATATCCTCGCGGCCGGCGACTGCACGTCCTATCCGCTGCCGCTCTACGGCGACCGACGCGTCCGGCTCGAATCCTGGCGCAATGCGCAGGAGCAGGGCCAGCTTGCGGCGGCCAACATGCTCGGCGGCGGCGAGGCGCATTGTGCCGTGCCGTGGTTCTGGTCGGACCAGTACGACATGACGCTGCAGATCGCGGGGCTTGCCGACGGTGCGGCGGCGACCGTGCGGCGCGATCTCGGCGAGGGCGCCTTCCTCCTCTTCCATCTCGATGCCGAGGGCCGGCTGATCGCGGCGAGCGGCATCGGCAAGGGCAATGCGGTCGCCCGCGACATCCGCCTTGCGGAAATGCTGATCGCCGCCCGGCGGCATCCCGATCCGGCCGCGCTTGCCGCGCCGGAAACCAGACTGAAGACATTGCTTGCCGCCTGAAGGGCGGCCCGGAGGACAGGATGAAGACCAGGAGACCAACCGTTGCCGACCTCAAGGCGATGAAGGGCAGGCGGCAGCTCACCATGCTGCGCGTCGTGACGCTGGAGGAGGCGGAGGCCGCCGAGAAGGCGGGCATCGACCTCGTCTCCGTGCCGCCGGCGCTGCTGGGGCCGGCCTTTCGCGAGGCCGCGCCCACGGTCTTCGCCTTTCCGGGGCTGGAATACGGCGATTTCGTCACGGCGGACGATTACCTGCGCGGCGCCTTCCAGGCGATGAAGGCGGGGGGCGATGCCGTCTATTGCGCCGCCGGGCTTTCCACCGTCCGGCGCCTGCGCGAGGAGGGCATCCCGGTCTGCGGCCATGTCGGGCTCATCCCCTCCAAGGCCACCTGGACCGGCGGCTTCCGCGCCGTCGGCAAGACGGCCGAGAGCGCGCTGGAGATCTTCCGGCAGGTCAAGGCGCTGGAGGAGGCAGGCGCCTTCGCGGCCGAGATCGAGGTGGTGCCCGGCGAGATCGCCGCGGCGATCAGCGCGAGGACGGGGCTCGTCATGCTCTCCATGGGCGCGGGCGCGGGCTGCGATGCGCAATATCTCTTCGCCGAGGACGTGCTCGGCCAGAACCGCGGGCATTATCCGCGCCATACGAAGGTCTACCGCAACTTCGCCGCCGAATACGACCGGCTGCAGCAGGAGCGCATCGCCGCCTTCCGCGAATATGCCGACGACGTGCGCTCGGGCGCCTATCCCGAAAAGGGCCACCTCGTCGGCATCGCGCCGGCCGAGCTTGCGGCGTTCCTGGAACGGGTCGATGCCTGAAAGCCGGTTCCCTCGCGCGGGAAAACCGCCTATGTAGGCGCTGAAGCGTGAGGAGACGTTCATGAAGTTCATCGATCCCGATCATCCGTTCTACCGTCCGCTCTGGCGGCGGCTGCTTCTGGTCGGGGCCTGTGCGGCATGGACGGCGGTGGAATTCTACAATGGCGAGCAGACCTGGGGCACGATCTTCCTCGTCGTCTCGGCCTATACCTTCGCGCAGCTCATCCTCTTCTTCAAGCCCTCCGATCCGGCCGCAAAGCCGCCGGAGCAGGAGCCGAAGGGCTAGAGCAATTCCAGCAAAAGTGCGAAGCGGTCTTGCGTTCGGAATTGCGTAAAAACAAAGAGCCAGAGCGTTTTCGCGATTCGAGGAAAAGCGGAAACGCTTTCAGGCGCATTGCCATCAGCGCGACAGGCCGAGGCTCCTTTCGACATTGATCCGCCGGATCGTCTCGTCGATCAGCATGTTGGCGATCTTCATGCGCAGCGTCGCATTGGCACGCAGCTCCTCCGGTGCGCGATCGGGATGGTTTTCCCGGGCAAAACCGCGCCGGCGGGCGAGCAGCTCGTCCACGCTTTCCTTGCCGTCAAGGCCAAGGTCGCTGGCCACCTCCTCCGGCGCGATGCGCAGGAGATGCGGTGGGGGCGGAGGCGGTTCGGCGGGCGCCGGTTGCTCCGGCTCGGCCGGAGCGGGTTCCTCGTAGAGATCGAGATAGGCGGCGGCCGCCTGCGAGCCGGAGACGAAGGCGCCGCCCGTGCCGAGGCCGGCAAAGCCGGAGGGCAGGCCGCGCACCTCGGCCGGGCCGTCGTCCTCGCGCGCTTCGTCCTCCGCGGCATCCTCGGCCGCCTGGCGCGCCTCGGCCTTCAGCCGCTCCAGCACGGATTCGAAAACGGTCATGCCGAACATGAAAGACCTCCTCAGTCCGGCGAAAGCATCCGGCTGCGTTGCAGGATCAGATCATAAAGCAGTTTGGCGCTCGGCGGCAGCGCCCTGCCTTTTATGGAGATAAGGCTGTACGGCTTGATGTCGATCTCGAAATCGGTGTTGAGGATGCTGATTTCGCCGGCCTGCGCGCCGACATCGGCGATGAAGACGGCCATGTCGCGGGCGACGGGGGCGATTGCGTTCGAACCGCAGACGATCGCGGTCGTCAGCAGGATGGACGAGGTGTTGACCACGGTGGAGGGCAGCGGCACGCCGGCGGCGAGGAACAGGTCCTCGATGCGCCGGCGAAGCAGCGTGCCGGCCGGCTGGAAGACCCAGTCGTAATGCGGCAGGTCGGCAAGGCTGGCGGCGGGTTTTTCGAGCAGCGGATGGCCCTTGCGCACGATGAGGCAGGCCTTTTCGATGCCGATCTCGGTGACGTTGAAGAGCCGCGGGTTGAGATCGTCGGGCACGCGGGCGATGATGAAGTCCTGCCGTGCCGCCAGCAGCTCGCGGGCGAGCACGTTGCTCGTCTCCAAGCGCACATTCACCTCGATGCCGGGATAGGCGGCGCTGACCTGCTGGATCGCCGGCACGGCAAGGCTGATCGCCGGCGCCGTCACCGAGCCGAGGAAGACCGAGCCGCCGGTGCCCGATTTCAGGGCGGACAGCTCGCGGTCGACTTCGCGCAGCTCGAGCAGAATGGTGCGCGCCCGGCGCGCGAAGGCCCGGCCGAAGGCCGTGAGCGCCACGCCGCGCGAGACGCGCTCGCACAGTTGCGCCTTGAGGATGGTCTCCATTTCCGTCAGCATGCGGGAGGCGGCGGGCTGCGAGATGTTCAGCGCATCGGCTGCCGCGCTGACCTGCCTGTGCTCCTCGATGGCGACGATCATGCGCAGGTGATTGAGCTTCAGGCCGCTGCGTAGGAGGCCGACACCCTGGAGGTCGCCGCCGCTCTCGCCGGGAAAGAGCTGCTCGTCGATGTCATCGTCCAGACGCATTGGTTACCTCGATCAATAAAATAGTATATATCCGACATTATATACCAGATTTGATATCAATTTAGAAGTTCATTGCATTTGACAGTTATGGCAATTCGTAAGAGGTTGCGCCAATGTGCGCTGGGGTCCTTGGGAGTGGGGACCGGCGGGCTTTCTGCCCTCCAGTCCAGGCCGTCGTCTGAATGCGACCCCGCCCGTGCACAGAACAATGCCTGGCCGCAATTTCGGCCAGTGCGCACCAGGGAGAGACCTTTCAATGAAAATGATCACTTCGCTTCTCGCCGCCGCTGCCGTCAGCGTCGCGTCGTTCGTGGCGCCGTCCTTCGCCCAGGACAAGGGCATGGTCGGCATTTCCATGCCCACCAAGACCTCGACCCGCTGGATTTCCGACGGCGAGACGATGGAAAAGCTTTTCAAGGAAGCCGGCTACACGCCGGACCTGCAGTTCGCTGACGACGATATCCCGAACCAGCTCGCCCAGATCGAGAACATGGTCACCAAGGGCGCGAAGGTCCTTGTCATCGGCGCCATCGACGGCACGACGCTTTCCGACATCCTCCAGAAGTCGGCCGATGCCGGCGTGAAGGTCATCGCCTATGACCGTCTGATCCGCGATTCGGGCAATGTCGACTACTACGCCACCTTCGACAATTTCCAGGTCGGCGTTCTCCAGGCCACCAGCCTCGTCGACGGCCTCAAGGCGAAGTTCCCGGACACCAAGCCGTGGAACGTCGAACTCTTCGGCGGTTCGCCGGACGACAACAACGCCTTCTTCTTCTATGATGGCGCGATGTCGGTCATCCAGCCGCTGATCGACAGCGGCGACATCGTCATCAAGTCGGGCCAGACCGGCATGGAAACGGTCGGCACGCTGCGTTGGGACGGCGCCGTCGCGCAGGCCCGCATGGAGAACCTGCTCTCCTCGACCTACACGGACGGCCGCGTCGATGGCGTGCTCTCGCCCTATGACGGCCTGTCCATCGGCATCCTGTCGGCGCTGAAGGGTGTCGGCTACGGCTCGGGCGACCAGCCGATGGCCGTCGTCACCGGCCAGGACGCCGAGCTGCCTTCCGTCAAGTCGATCCTCGCCGACGAGCAGTATTCGACGGTCTTCAAGGACACGCGCGAACTCGCCAGGGTCACGGTCGGCATGGTCAATGCCATCCTCGACGGCAAGGAGCCGGAAGTGAACGACACCAAGACCTATGACAACGGCGTCAAGGTCGTTCCGTCCTACCTCTTGAAGCCCGTCGCCGTCGACAAGTCCAACGCGGAGCAGATCCTCGTCACGGACTCGGCCTATTACACGGCCGACCAGCTGAAGAACTGATCGTTTCTTCCCCTTCGGGGTTCGCGCCTGGCTGCGCGAACCCTCTTTTCTCCGGATCGCAGAGCGAATAGGCTCGGTTACCCCATCGATGGGTGATGGCCGGCCGCTGGAAACTGGTACATGAGCAAGACCCTTCTCGAAATGCGCGGCATCACGAAGACGTTTCCGGGCGTGAAGGCCCTCGACAACGTCAACCTGAAGGTCCGCGAAGGCGAGATCCACGCCCTTGTCGGCGAGAACGGCGCCGGCAAATCCACCCTCATGAAGGTGCTGAGCGGCGTCTATCCGGCCGGCTCCTACGAGGGCGAAATCCATTTCGACGGCGAGGTCCGCCGCTTCTCCACGATCTCCGACAGCGAGCATCTGGGCATCATCATCATCCACCAGGAGCTGGCGCTGGTGCCGCTGCTGTCGATCGCGGAAAACATCTTCCTCGGCAACGAGGTGGCGACGAACGGCGTGATCGACTGGAAGCTCGCCTTCCGCCGCACGCAGGAGCTGCTCGACAAGGTCGGCCTCAAGGAGCCGCCGGGCACGCTGATCACCGATATCGGCGTCGGCAAGCAGCAGCTCGTCGAGATCGCCAAGGCGCTCTCCAAGAAGGTTCGCCTGCTCATCCTCGACGAGCCGACCGCTTCGCTCAACGAGAAGGACTCCGACGCGCTCCTGAAGCTGCTCATGGAGTTCCGAACGCAGGGCATGACCTCGATCATCATCTCGCACAAGCTGAACGAGATCAAAAAGGTCGCCGACCAGATCACCATCCTGCGCGACGGCGGCACCGTCGAGACGCTGGACTGTCATCACGAGGACATTTCCGAGGACCGCATCATCAAGGGCATGGTCGGCCGCGAGATGGAGGACCGCTACCCGGCGCGCGAGCCTGATATCGGCGAGACGCTGCTGGAGGTGAAGAACTGGAACGTCTTCCACCAGCATCACCGCGACCGGCAGTTCCTGCACGATATCAGCTTCAACGTGCGCGCCGGCGAGGTCGTCGGCATTGCCGGCCTGATGGGCGCGGGGCGCACCGAAACGGCGATGAGCCTCTTCGGCAGGAGCTGGGGCCACAAGATTACCGGCGACGTCTCCATGCGCGGCAAGCCGGTGGATGTCAGCACGATCCCGAAGGCGATCGAGGCCGGCCTTGCCTATGTGACCGAGGACCGCAAGCAGCTCGGCCTCGTGCTGATCGACAACATCATGCACAACACGACGCTCGCCAATCTCGGCGGCGTTTCGAAGGCGACGGTCATCGACAACCGGCAGGAGGCCAAGGTCGCCTCCGGCTATCGCCAGAAGCTGCGCATCCGCTCGCACTCGATCTATCAGGAGGCGGTCAATCTTTCGGGCGGCAACCAGCAGAAGGTCGTGCTGTCCAAGTGGCTCTTCACCAATCCCGAGGTTCTGATCCTCGATGAACCCACGCGCGGCATCGATGTCGGCGCCAAGTTCGAAATCTATACCATCATCAACCAGCTTGCCGCCGAGGGCAAGGGCATCCTGATGATCTCGTCGGAGATGCCGGAACTGCTCGGGACCTGCGATCGCATCTATGTCATGAACGAAGGACGCATCGTGGCCGAGCTTTCCAAGGCGGAAGCAAGCCAGGAATCCATCATGCGCGCCATCATGCGCTCCGGGGAGAAACACTGATGTCCACCGATACCGCGACCAAGACGACCCAGCCTTCGGTGGGAGACTACCTGCGCAGGAACATCCGCGAATACGGCCTGCTCGTCGCGCTCGTCGTGATCATGATCTTCTTCCAGGTCATCACCAACGGCGTGCTCTTCCGCCCGGTCAACATCACCAACCTCGTCTTGCAGAACTCGTTCATCGTCATCATGGCGCTGGGCATGCTGCTGATCATCGTGGCGGGGCATATCGACCTGTCGGTCGGCTCCATCGTCGCCTTCATCGGCGCGATCTCGGCGATCATGCTGGTGAAATGGGGGCTGCCGGCGATCGTCGTCGTGCCGCTCTGCATCCTCGTCGGCGCGATCATGGGCGCGGCGCAGGGCTATTGGGTGGCCTACCAGAAGATCCCGTCCTTCATCGTCACGCTCGCCGGCATGCTGGTCTTCCGCGGCATGACCTATGTCGTGCTCGGTGGCCGTCCGGTCGGCCCGTTCCCGAAGGATTTTCAGATCCTCTCCACCGGTTTCGTGCCGGATTTCCTGTCGCTCACGGACCCTGCGACGAGCCTCATCAAGAACTATTTCGCGCTCCTCGTCGTCATCCTGCTGGTCGGCTATGCCATCTATGCCGGGCTTCGCGAGCGGCGCATGAACACGCTGCACGAGACGGAGAACGAGCCCTTCGCCTTCTTCGCCGTGCAGATGGCGGTCATCAGCGCGGTGGCGATCTTCCTCGGCTTCCAGCTCTCCACCTATCGCGGCCTGCCGAACGTTCTCGTCGTCATGGGCCTGCTCATCGCGCTCTATACCTTCGTGACGACGCGCACGACGATCGGCCGGCGCATCTACGCCATGGGCGGCAACGAGAAGGCGGCGAAGCTCTCGGGCATCAATACCGAGCGGCTGACCTTCTACACCTTCGTGAACATGGGGGCGCTCGCCGCGCTCGCCGGCATGATCATCGCCGCCCGCCTCAATTCGGCGACGCCGAAGGCCGGCGTCGGCTTCGAACTCGACGTCATCGCGGCCTGCTTCATCGGCGGCGCCTCGGCCTCGGGCGGCGTCGGCAAGATCACCGGCGCGGTCATCGGCGCCTTCATCATGGGCGTCATGAACAACGGCATGTCGATCATGGGCATCGGCATCGACTACCAGCAGCTCATCAAGGGCCTGGTGCTGCTCGCCGCCGTGTTCTTCGACGTCTACAACAAGAACAAGGGCTGACCGGGGAACACCGGTCCGCCCAAGGATTGCAAACGTGTTTGACCGGCTGCGGATGCGGCCAGTGCGGTGACGTCTGTCCGCCGCAGGTGCGGAGCTTTGGCCGGGCCCAGGCTTCAGGAAGGAAACGAAAATGCTGATGTCACAGGTCGCAAATGCCGACGGTTCGATCACGGTGGTCGTGCGCGAGGAGGGTGGCGAGGGCCGCGCGGTGAAGGGGGCGGACAGCGTCTATGCGCTCGCCATGGAAGCCGCCAACAGCGGGCAGTCCCTGAAGACCGTCATCGACGCGAAGGGCCTCGGCGCGGCCGTCGATCTGGAGGCGGCCTATGCCGCGGGCCGGCTGCTCTCGCCGATCACCCATCCGGACGCCGCCCATCTCCACCTGACCGGCACGGGCCTCACCCATCTCGGCTCCGCGGCCACGCGCGATTCCATGCACAAGAAGACGACGGAGGCGGCCGAGGAGAGCCTGACCGATTCCATGAAGATGTTCCGCATGGGCCTTGAAGGCGGCAAGCCGAAGCCCGGCGAAAAGGGCGTGCAGCCGGAATGGTTCTACAAGGGCAACGGCACGCAGGCGGTGGCGCCGGGCAGCCCGCTCACCTCGCCCTCCTTCGCGCTCGATGGCGGCGAGGAGCCGGAAATGGCCGGCATCTACGTCATCGCCGCCGATGGTGCGCCCTTCCGTATCGGCTTTGCCGTCTCGAACGAATTCTCCGACCATGTGACGGAGCGCATCAACTATCTCTACCTCGCCCATTCGAAGCTTCGCCAGGCGAGCTTCGGACCGGAGATCCGCGTCGGCGCCGCGCCTGACGATATCCGCGGTTTCTCGCGCATCGTCCGCGGCGGCAAGGTCCTGTGGGAAAAGCCCTTCGTCTCCGGCGAGGCGAACATGTCCCACACCTTCGCCAACCTTGAATACCACCATTTCAAATACGGCCTGTTCCGTGCCCCGGGCGATGTCCATGTCCATATGTTCGGCACGGCGACGCTCTCCTTCGGCGACGGCATCCGCACCGAGGCGGGGGACGTGTTCGAGATCGGGGCCGACGGTTTCGGCCTGCCGCTGCGCAATCCCTTGGCGATTGCCAGGGAAGAAGAGATCGAAATCCGCCAATTGTAGGGGATGTGCCGCCTCCGTGCGGCACGGGACAGACAGGAGGCCTTGCCCATGACGATCCACCAGAACCTGATTGCCGGCGAATGGGTCGGCTCGGACGCGATCCGGAACATCAACCCGTCGAACACGAACGACGTGGTGGGCGAATATGCCCGCGCCTCCGCCGAGGATACCGGGGCGGCGATCGCGGCGGCGAAGGCCGCGTTTCCGGCCTGGTCGCGCTCCGGCATCCTGGAGCGCCATGCGATCCTCAGGAAGACCGCCGACGAGATTTTGGCCCGCAAGGACGAGCTCGGCCGGCTGCTCTCGCGTGAGGAGGGCAAGACGCTGGCCGAAGGCATCGGCGAGACGGTGCGCGCCGGACAGATCTTCGATTTCTTCGCCGGTGAATGCCTGCGCCTTGCCGGCGAGGTGCTGCCTTCGGTGCGCCCGAATATCGGCGTCGAGATCACCCGCGAGCCGGTCGGCGTCGTCGGCATCATCACGCCGTGGAACTTCCCGATCGCCATTCCCGCCTGGAAGATCGCGCCGGCGCTCGCCTACGGCAACACGGTCGTCTTCAAGCCCGCCGAGCTGGTGCCTGGCTGTTCCTGGGCCATCGTCGACATCCTCGTGCGCGCCGGCCTGCCGAAGGGCGTGCTCAACCTCGTCATGGGCAAGGGCTCCGTCGTCGGCCAGACCATGCTCGACAGTCCCGATGTCAATGCCATCACCTTCACGGGGTCCACCGGCACCGGAAAACGCGTCGCGCTCGCCTCCGTCGAGCATAACCGCAAGTACCAGCTCGAAATGGGCGGCAAGAACCCCTTCGTCGTCCTCGACGACGCGGACCTTTCCGTTGCCGTGGAAGCCGCCGTCAACTCGGCCTTCTTCTCCACCGGCCAGCGCTGCACGGCCTCCTCGCGCGTCATCGTGACGGAAGGCATCCATGACAGATTCGTCGCCGCCGTCGGCGAGCGGCTGAAGAGCGTCGTCGTCGATGATGCCCTGAAGGCCGGCACGCATATCGGCCCGGTCGTCGACGAGAGCCAGCTCAAGCAGGACACGGACTATATCGAGATCGGCCAAAAGGAAGGCGCGAAGCTTGCCTTCGGCGGCGAGCGCCTGAAGCGCGATACGCCCGGCTTCTATCTCGCGCCCGCGCTCTTTACCGAGGCGACGAACGACATGCGCATTTCGCGCGAGGAAATCTTCGGCCCGGTCGCCGCGGTCATCCGCGTCAAGGACTATGAGGAAGCGCTCGCCGTCGCCAACGACACGTCCTTCGGCCTCTCCTCCGGCATCGCCACGACCAGCCTCAAGTATGCGACGCATTTCAAGCGCAATGCGGAGGCCGGCATGGTCATGGTCAACCTGCCGACGGCGGGCGTCGATTTCCACGTGCCCTTCGGCGGGCGCAAGGGCTCTTCGCACGGCCCGCGCGAGCAGGGCCGCTATGCCAGCGAATTCTACACAACCGTCAAGACCGCCTACACCCTGGCGTGAGACAAAGGCTGGCCGGTGCCCTGCGCCGGACGGCCCCTTCAAGGACTGGAAAGATGAAGAAGAAAGCCGAATGGCCGCGCAGGCTGAGATCGCAGGAATGGTACGGCGGCACCAGCCGCGACGTGATCTACCATCGCGGCTGGATGAAGAACCAGGGCTATCCGCACGACCTGTTCGACGGCCGCCCCGTCATCGGCATCCTCAACACCTGGTCGGACATGACGCCGTGCAATGGCCACCTGCGCGAGCTCGCCGAGAAGGTGAAGGCCGGCGTCTGGGAGGCGGGCGGCTTCCCGCTCGAAGTGCCGGTGTTCTCGGCCTCGGAAAACACCTTCCGCCCCACGGCGATGATGTACCGCAACCTCGCCGCGCTCGCGGTGGAGGAGGCGATACGTGGCCAGCCGATGGATGGCTGCGTGCTGATGGTCGGCTGCGACAAGACCACGCCGTCCCTCCTGATGGGCGCGGCATCGGTCGATCTGCCGTCGATCGTCGTCACCGGCGGCCCCATGCTGAACGGTTATTTCCGCGGCGAGCGCGTCGGCTCGGGCACGCATCTGTGGAAATTCTCCGAGATGGTGAAGGCCGGCGAGATGACGCAGGCCGAGTTCCTCGAGGCCGAGGCCTCGATGAGCCGCTCGTCGGGCACCTGCAACACGATGGGCACGGCCTCCACCATGGCCTCGATGGCCGAGGCGCTGGGCATGGCGCTTTCCGGCAATGCCGCCATCCCGGCGGTCGATTCCCGCCGCAGGGTGATGGCGCAGCTTACCGGCCGGCGCATCGTCCAGATGGTCAAGGACGACCTGACGCCGTCGGACATCCTGACAAAGGACGCCTTCGAGAACGCCATCCGCACCAATGCGGCCATCGGCGGCTCGACCAATGCGGTGATCCACCTGCTCGCCATCGCCGGCCGGGTCGGCGTCGACCTGACGCTGGACGACTGGGACCGCTGCGGCCGCGACGTGCCGACCGTCGTCAACCTGATGCCCTCTGGCAAGTACCTGATGGAGGAGTTCTTCTATGCCGGCGGCCTGCCGGTGGTGCTGAAGCGCCTCGGCGAGGCCGGTCTTCTGCACAAGGACGCGCTGACGGTATCGGGCGAGACGATGTGGGACGAGGTCAAGGACGTCGTCAACTGGAACGAGGACGTGATCCTGCCGGCGGAAAAGGCGCTGACGCAATCGGGCGGCATCGTCGTGCTGCGCGGCAACCTTGCGCCGAAGGGGGCGGTGCTGAAGCCATCGGCCGCCTCGCCGCATCTCCTGACGCACCGGGGCAGGGCGGTCGTGTTCGAGGACATCGACGACTACAAGGCCAAGATCAACGACGACGCTCTCGATATCGACGAGACCTGCGTCATGGTCATGAAGAACTGTGGGCCGAAGGGTTATCCGGGCATGGCCGAGGTGGGCAATATGGGCCTGCCGCCGAAGGTGCTGAAGAAGGGCATCACCGACATGGTGCGCATCTCCGATGCGCGCATGTCGGGCACGGCCTATGGCACCGTCGTCCTGCACACCTCGCCGGAAGCGGCCGTCGGCGGGCCGCTCGCGGTCGTCAGGAACGGCGACATGATCGAGCTCGACGTGCCGAACCGCCGCCTGCATCTCGACATTTCCGAGGAGGAGTTGGCGCGCCGGCTTGCTGCATGGACGCCGAACCACGACCTGCCCGCCTCCGGCTATGCCTGGCTGCACCAGCAGCACGTCCAGGGCGCCGATACCGGCGCCGACCTCGACTTCCTCAAGGGCTGCCGCGGCAACGCGGTCGGCAAGGACAGCCACTGAGTTTTTCGGGCGCGGTCTTCGGATCGCGCTCGTTTCCGTTTCATTTCGGCACGGTCGGGCCTGTCTTCCCGTCTGTCGCAACGCTTCCTTTCCCTTTGCACCGCGCCGGTTGCATCCGTGCGGAACTGTCCGCGGCCATCCGACCTTCGTTTCGCAAGGCCGGTCCACTTCCGGGCCGGTCGCGGAAAGGGAGGTTCCCATGTCTGGAACGTCAAATCGCAAATCGCTTCTCCGCCTTTCGGCCGGTGTGCTGGTCGCGGCGGTCCTTGCCCTGCCGGTACAGGCGGCCGACCGCGGCAAGCGGGACGGCCTCGGGCTCGGTGTCGGTGTCAGCGTCGGCGGCATAAAGGCCGGTGTCGATGCCCGGGTCGGAGGCAGCAGAGGGCTCGTCGACGCGGATGTCCGGGCGCGGGCCGGCGGCCGGAACGGCCTCAAGGCCGATGCCAAGGCGAATGTCGGCGGCAGCCGGGGGCTTGCCGATGCGGATATGAAGGCGGGCCTTGGCGGACGGGACGGCGTGAACGCGCGTGCCAAAGCCAATGTCGGCGGCTCGGACAGCCTTGCCGATGCGGATATCCGGGCAACGGTCGGCGGGCGTGACGGTCTTGCGGCCGGGGTCGGCGCGACGGTGGGCGGGCGTGGTCTTGTCGATGCGGATGTCGATGTCAGCCTCGGCGACGACGACGTGCTCACCCGGCCGGATCGCCGCGACCCGCGCACGCCCGGCGACGACGATCGGTGGCGCCCTGATCCGGATGACCGCACCGTCGTGCGCGAATTCTCGCGGCTTTCCGGCGGCGAGCGCATGCAGCTCATCAAGCGCTGCCGCGGCGTCACCAGCGATGGTTATGATGTGGCGCTGGTGAAACTCTGCCGCCTGCTCGAAACGGCAGCGCGTTAAAGCGTTTTCACAAGCCCTTAAAGCGGAATCGCTTTAAGGGCTTGTGAGTCGATTCAGGGGCTTATGGCGCGCTTTGCGCATCCTGATTCAAGTGCGGCCCGCGTCAGCTCTGGCTCTGCGACTGGCTCTGGCCGGCAGGCGCCACCGTGATGGCGACGCTCATCGTTTCGGCCGCCGTGCCGACCACCATGCCGGAAACCGGGGCGGCGTCCTTGTAGTCGAGGCCGCTCGACAGGCGTACATAGCGCGCGTCCGGGCAGATCTTGTTGGCCGCGTCGAAGCCGACCCAGCCGAGGCCCTGCAGGTGCACCTCCGCCCAGGCGTGGCTTGCCGTCTGCTCGGGCGTTTCCATCAGCAGGTAGCCCGAGACATAGCGGGCCGGCAGGCCGAGATGGCGTGCGGCGGAGATGAAGATATGGGCATGGTCCTGGCAGACGCCCTGCTTCCTCTCCAGCGCCTGCTCGGCCGTCGTGTCGGAGGCGGTTTCGCCCGGCTTGTAGGCGACGGTCTCGTGGATGGCGGCCATCAGCGCATGCATGCGCGCCAGTTCATTCTCGCCGCTGGCAGATTTGGCGAGGTCGCGGACCAGCTTGCCGGGCCTGGTCAGCGGCGTTTCGCGCAGATAGAGCCAGAGCGGCACGAAACCCTGGTGCGGGCCGAAGACGCCGGCGCGGTCTTCCGTCTCCACCTCGCCCTCGGCGACGATGCGGATCGCCACCTGCTCGGCATTGGTGCTGACGAGATCGACATGGTTGCCGAAGTGATCGGTATAGCCGGCCTCCAGCCGTGCGCCGTGCACGGTGGTCTTCCAGTCGCGCACGATCTGGCCCGGCTGGGTCTTCGGCGTCAGGCGAAGCCGTTGCAGGGAATACTGCACCGGGTCGTCATAGTGATATTCGGTCGTGTGGCTGATCTTCAGTCGCATCGCTCGCCAGCCCTATCGATAGAAGCGGTAGCCTTCGGAGATTTCCTCTCCGAGGCGGTTGTTGTGCACGATGAACTCCTCGATGAACTCATGGAGCCCCTGTTCCATGATGTCGTCGATGGTGCGGCTTCTCAGCAGCATCAGCGTGGCGGAGGCCGTCTCGTGCGCCGCGTGGTTGTCGCCGTAGAGCTTTGCGAGATAGCCGAGATTGCTGACGATCTTGTCGTAGCTGTAGGCGAGCGAGCGCGGCATGCGGTCGTTGAGGATGAGGAAGTCGGAAATGTTGGTCGAGGAATAGTCGCCGTCATAGACCCAGCTATAGGAGCGGTGTGCGGAGACCGAGCGCAGGATCGATTCCCACTGCATGTTGTCGAGCGAGGAGCCGACCTTGGCGATCGCCGGCAGCAGCACGTAATACTTGACGTCGAGGATGCGGGCCGTGTTGTCCGCCCGCTCGATGAAGGTGCCGATGCGCGAGAAGTTGTAGATGTCGTCGCGCAGCATCGTGCCGTGGAAGGCCCCGCGGATGAGGCCGGTACAGCGCTTGATGCCGTCGATCACCTCGGGCATTTCCGCCGGGCGGACGCGCTTGGCCAGCATGTCCTTGAAATTGATCCAGCATTCGTTGGTCGCTTCCCAGGTCTCCCGGGTCAGCGCCGTGCGCACCATGCGCGCATTGTTGCGCGCCGATTCGATGCAGGACATCACGCTCGACGGGTTGGAGCGGTCGCGCAGCAGGTAGTCGATCGCGTCGGCGCTGGTGAGCTTGCCGTGCACCGCGTCGAAATCCTCGCGCACGCCGGCGCTTTGCAACACGCCGTCCCAGTCCTCGTCGGAGGAGCCGGAGCGCGTCAGCGCCATGCGCAGGCCCGCATCGATGAGGCGGGCGATGTTTTCGCCCCGCTCGATATAGCGGAACATCCAGTAGAGGCCGTTTGCAGTTCGTCCCAGCATCGGCTCAGTCCTCCAGTACCCAGGTGTCCTTCGTGCCGCCGCCCTGGCTGGAATTGACCACCAGCGAGCCTTCCTTCAGCGCCACGCGGGTGAGCCCGCCGGGAATGATCTGCACCTTGTCGGAAACAAGCACATAGGGCCGGAGGTCGACGTGCCGGGGCGCGATGCCCTTGTTGACGAGGATCGGGACCGTGGAGAGCGACAGCGTCGGCTGGGCGATGTAGTTCGCCGGCCGGGCCTTCAGCTTTTCGGCGAAGGCCGCGCATTCCTTCTTCGAGGCGGTGGGGCCGACGAGCATGCCGTAGCCGCCCGAGCCGTGCACCTCCTTCACAACCAGTTCTTCGAGATGTTCGAGCACGTATTTCAGGCTGTCCTCTTCCGAGCAGCGCCAGGTCGGCACGTTTTCGAGCATCGCCTTGCGGCCGGTATAGAACTCGACGATCTCGGGCATGTAGGAATAGATCGCCTTGTCGTCGGAAATGCCGGTGCCGGGAGCGTTGGCGATCGTGATGTTGCCGGCCCTGTAGACATCCATGATGCCGGGAATGCCGAGTGCCGAATCCGGCCGGAAGGTGAGGGGGTCGAGGAAATCGTCGTCGACGCGGCGGTAGAGCACGTCGATGGCCTCGTAGCCGCGGGTGGTGCGCATCTTGACCTTGCCGTCGACGACGCGCAGGTCCGAGCCCTCGACCAGTTCCACGCCCATCATGTCGGCGAGGAAGGCGTGTTCGTAATAGGCGGAATTGAAGATGCCGGGCGTCAGCACCGCGACACGCGGCTTGCCCGAACAGCCGGGCGGGGCGAGCGAGGCGAGGCTCTGGCGCAGGAGCTTCGGATAGTCCTCGACGGGCCGCACCTTGTTGATGTGGAACAGCTCCGGGAACATCTGCATCATGGTTTCCCGGTTTTCCAGCATGTAGCTGACGCCGGACGGCGTGCGGGCATTGTCCTCCAGCACGTAGAACTGGTCTTCGCCGGTGCGCACGATGTCGGTGCCGACGATGTGGGTATAGACGCCGCCCGGCGGCTTGAAGCCGATCATCTGCGGCAGGAAGGCTTCGTTGCGCTCGATCAGCTCGCGGGGAATGCGGCCCGCCTTGATGATTTCCTGCTTGTGGTAGATGTCGTCGAGGAAGGCGTTGAGGGCGATGACCCGCTGTTCTATGCCCTGGGCGAGCCTGCGCCACTCTCGGCCGGAAATGATGCGGGGAATGATGTCGAAGGGGATGAGCTTTTCGGAACTGTCCTCGTGTCCGTAGACTGCGAAGGTGATGCCGGTCTTTCGAAAGAGGTTCTCGGCGTCCCTTGATTTGGCGATCAGGCGAGCCCGATCCTGTCCTTCGTACCAGTCATGGTAGTTTTCGTATGGCTGCCGCGGGCCTTGGTCCGCATTCATCATTTCATCAAATGCCAAAGGCGTGTTCCCCATTTTTCGCCATTTGAGTACAACATCAGGGGCAATGCAAGAACCATGCTCAATTAGCAGGAAAGAATTCTCACACCGCTTTGGGAACGGTCAAACCGGCCGGCAGGACGGTTTTCCGGCGAAAGAACCGCACGGGAGTTCCCTCCACGCCGGTCTGCGGGAAGCAGGCGGGACAGGGTCTGCCGAAAACATGGGCAAATGCCGAAAAAGCGGTTTTGCCCGGTCTTTCGTTGAACCTAATCATCAAGGAAATTCCTTTGACCATCGTGGAGGCGGCGCCTATCGCTCGCGCACCGATTGTCCTATGCCGGAAGTCCCATGTCCCTCGATCGCCTGGCTCCGGCCATCTTCGTCCTGCTCTGGTCGACCGGCTGGGTCGTCGCGAAATTCGGCGCCATCGTCTCCGAGCCGCTGACGTTCCTGAGCATCCGCTATGCCGCTGCCGCCATTCTGTTCGCCGGCCTGTGTCTTGCCTCCGGCGTCGCCTGGCCGCGAGACCGGCGCACGATCGCGCATGCCGTCGTCTCCGGCGCCTTCCTGCACGGCCTTTATCTCGGGGCGGTCTGGTGGGCGATCGGCGAGGGCGTGCCGGCGGCGCTCTCCTCCATCATCGCGGCGCTCCAGCCGCTGATGACGGCGCTGGCCGCGCCCTTCTTCATCGGCGAGCGGCTGAGCCCGACGCAGAAGGCCGGCCTCTGTCTCGGCTTCCTCGGCGTGCTGCTGGCGGTGCTGCCGAAATTCTTTGGCCAGGGGGCCGCGGCAATCCCGGCCTTCGCCATCATCGTCAACATGCTCGGCATGGCCGCCGTCACCTATGGCACGATCTACCAGAAGCAGCATCTCCAGGCCGGCGACATCAGGGCCATCGCGACCCTGCAATATGTCGGGGCGCTCCTCGTCACCGTGCCCTTCGCGCTCTTCCTGGAAAGCCTGCACGTCGAATTCGGCTTGGCTTTCGTCGCGCTGCTCGCCTGGTCGGTGCTCGGCATCTCCATGGGCGCGGTCCTGCTGCTCCTCTACCTTCTTCGCCGCGGGCAGGTCTCCCGCGCGGCCTCCCTCATCTACCTCGTGCCGCCGATCGCCGCCCTGCAGGCAGCCGCCGTCTTCGGCGAGGAACTGACGATGCCGATGATCCTCGGCACGGCGATCGTCGTGGTCGGGGTCTATCTCACCAACCGCAAGGATGTCGCTCCGGCGGAATAAGGTGGCAGTCGGTGGGTGTCGCGTGGATCCTCGGCGCGGAGGCCGAGGATGATGGGGGGAGGTGAGGCTGCCCGCCCGTCAAACCGTGCGGCATGCGGCTTCGTTGCCTTGAGCCTGCAAACCTCTCTTCTTTCGTCATCGTCGGCCTCCGCGCCGAGGATCCACGCGACACCCGCGACGCCGGTGGTTGGCGCAAACGAAAACGGCGGGCCGAAGCCCGCCGTTTGCTCATCTTCTGATCAACCTGCTTACGCCTGCTCGCGGCGCTGGCCTTCCGAGCGGCGCGGCTTGCCGTGCTGGCTCGGGCGGCCCTGGCCGTTGCCGGCGCCGTGGTTGCGGTTCTGGCGCTCGCCCTGCTTCTGCTGCGGGCGGCCGCCATGGGCGCGCTTGCCGGCAGCCGGAGCGGCGCCCTCGGAGGCGGCCTGTGCACCATCGCCGAAGGGCTTGCGCTGCGGGCGCTGGGCGGCGCGGCCGTTGCCGGAACGCTGGCCGCCATTGTTGCGGCCCTTGCGCGACTTGCCGCCGGGGCCGGCCGTCACGATGGCCGGGGCCTCGCCGCTGGCGACCGTGATCTTGATGCCCATCAGCTTCTCGATGTCGCGCAGCAGATGCGCTTCGTCCGGCGCGCAGAACGCGATGGCGATGCCGTCGCGGCCGTTGCGGGCCGTGCGGCCGATGCGGTGGACATAGGCGTCCGGTACTTCCGGCAGGTCGTAGTTGTAGACGTGGGTGACGCCCGGAATGTCGATGCCGCGGGCGGCGACGTCGGTGGCGACCAGCACGCGGATCTCACCGTCACGGAAGGCCTTGAGGGCGCGCTCGCGCTGGCCCTGGCTCTTGTTGCCGTGGATGGAGGCGGCCTTGAAGCCGATATGGTCGAGATGCTTCATCAGCTTTTCCGCGCCATGCTTGGTGCGCGAGAAGACGAGCGACAGGCCATCCGGATTGGCGGTGAGCGTCTGCTTGAGGATCTGTGTCTTCTGGTCCTTGCCGGGCACGAAGTGCACGTACTGCTCCACCTTGTCGGCAGCCTTGCCGGGCGGGGTGACCTCGACCTTCTTCGGGTTGACGAGGTATTCCCCGGCAAGCTCGGCGATCAGCTTGGGCATGGTGGCCGAGAAGAGCAGCGTCTGGCGGTTCTTCGGCACGAGCTTGGAGATCTTGCGCAGGTCGTGGATGAAGCCAAGGTCGAGCATCTGGTCGGCTTCGTCGAGCACGAGGTAGCGGGCCTGCGTCAGCGTCACGGCCTTGCGGGCAACGAGGTCGAGCAGGCGGCCGGGGGTGGCGACGAGGATGTCGGTGCCGCGCGAGAGCATTTCCGACTGCTTGTTGATGGAGGCGCCGCCGACGACGGTGACGACGCGCAGCGGTGTCTTCTTCACGAAGTCGCGCAGGTTGTCGGCGATCTGGTTCACCAGTTCGCGGGTCGGGGCGAGGATGAGGGCGCGGATGTTGCGCGGATCGGGGCGGCGGGCTTCTGCAAGGAGCTTTTCGATCATCGGCAGGCCGAAGGCGGCCGTCTTGCCGGTGCCGGTCTGGGCAAGGCCGATCAGGTCGCTGCCTTCGAGGACGAGCGGGATGGCCTTTTCCTGGATCGGCGTTGCCTTTTCAAAGCCGAGGGCGGAGAGCGTGGCGACGATGGTCTTCGAGAGGCCGAGGTCGTGGAACGTGGTCAAGTCTAATACCTTTCGGGGCGCCAGGCGACTGTCCCGACCGCAGTTCCGGACGCAAGACAGCGTCACGCTTTTGCTCGAACTGCATCAGGCCGGAACCGCACCATGCGCTTCCGGTTTCGTCTGGCGTCAAGAACCCCGCGTGAATTGGGAACTTGTGGGTTGGTTGGCAATCGTCTGCGCAGTCATCCGCAATGGGAGGCGGATCGTTCTCTTGCGCTTGTCCTTCTTAGCATCCCGTTGCGGGGAAATCTCAGGCTCGCTCACGCGGCGGCCGAAGGGCGACGCTGCGGCTCATGTCGTTGTTTTGCGGCGAAAAGTCAAGTCCTAGTTTTCGCAGATGCGAAAAGACGGCCCTCACGCCATGCGCAGATCGAAGTCGGCGGCGGCGCAGACCGCCCCGTTGATCAGGATCTCGATGCGGTGCCTGCCGGGATAGTAGCGCCGCGTGGTGATCGCACGGATCGCGTGGTCCCGTGCGATCGCTTGGCTGGCGCCGGCCGGCAGGTCGAGTTGCTTCCACTTGAAGACCTTCGGCGCCAGCGTGCCGTTCGCCTTCACATGGTGGATCGCATAGTCGATCATCAGCCGCTGCGGCGCCGCATCCGCATTCGTCACGACGATGGAAAAGCTGAGCTTGTCGCCGAAGACCACGGCGGGCGCTGCGAGGGCGAGGGTCGCCTCGATGCCCCTGGCCACCGCAAAGCCGAAATTGGCAAGCGCTTTCGCATCGCCCTTCTTCAGCAGCGTGCGCGAGGCATGGCGCAGCAATTGCCGGCGCTCGGCGGAGGCGCCCTCGATATGCCGCTCGACGAAATCGGCGACGAGGGCCGGATGGTCCTTGGCGATGTCGTTGAGGCTGTTGGCGACGGAGCGGCGCACATAGTCTTCCGGATCGTCGAGGAGGGCGACAAGGATGGGCAGGATCGGCGCCGGGTCCCTGACCAGTGCCGGCAGGCGCATCGCCCAGGGCAGGCGCGGGCGGGTGCCCTCGCTGGCAAGCCGGCGGACGTGATGGTCGCCATCGGTCGTCCAGCCCGAGATTTCCGCAAGCGCCCGGTCCTGCTCGGCATGGATGAAGCGGCGGATGCCGAACTCCGCGGTAAAATGCGGCGTCAGTGCCTTGAGGAGGGCAAGCGACAGGTCCAAATGCGAAAGGCCCTGCTGCGCGACGAACTGGTTGACCGGCAGCAGCGCCCAGCCGGAAAGCCCCGGTCCCTCGGCATGCGGCAGCGCCTTTCGAAGGATCGCCGCGGCTGCGGCATAGTCGGCGGGCAGCGTCTGCACCAGCGCGTCCTTGATCCGCTCGGCGCGCTGCATGAGTTCCAGCGCCTCCATGCCGTCGCTTGCAAGCCGCGTGAAGCGGTCCGCGTCGAAATCCGGCGCGGCGCGGGAGACATGCTCCGCCATCTCCCTCACCAGTCCGGGATGCAGCAGGTTCTTGAGCGGTTCGGCCACGGCGTTCTCCTGTCTTTCGCGGGCACCCTAGCGAGCGACGGCGGCACGCGGATAGGGGGCACACGGCTTTCCAACAGCTTCGCGATGCATGCCACCCGGAACATGCGCCCATCCCTTGCGTTGGATCAACGCGCATCCTGCCACAATCCTGTTGGATGCTTTGCAGGGCGGATTCATCCGCCTGTCCATGAACCTCGCTACGGGAGTGAAACATGACCGCTACGACTTGGATTCTCGCCGCTGACGGCAATCAGGCACGCCTTCTCAAGGGGGTGAACCTGTTGAAGGATGGCCAGCAGAGCCCGGAGCAGGAGGTCTTTCGCTGGGAGCCGAAGAAGGCGCAGGACATCATGGCCGACAAGCCCGGCCGCAGCCATTCCTCCGTCGGCCACGGCCGTTCCGCGATGGAATATTCGAGCGATCCGGTGCGCGAGGAGCAGCAGAAGTTCACCGCTGAGGTCGCCGGCCGCATCGACGACTATGCCGCCGAGGGTGCCTTCGACCGGCTCGTCGTCTGCGCCGCGCCGCAGACGCTCGGCGACCTGCGCAACAAGCTCTCCGACAAGTCGCGCACGCTGACCATGGCGGAGATCGACAAGAACTTCTCCAACCTGCCGACGGAGAAGCTGATCTCCTCCGTTCGCTCCATCATGTTCAATGCCTGACCCTTTTTAGAAGTCGGTCGGAACGCCGCCCTCTTCCTTGCGCCTGGCGACGAACGCTTCCAGTTCGTCCGCGATCGCCGGGTCGAGTGGCGGCCTTTCGTAGGCGTTGAGCTTTTCCTTGAAGACCCGGTTGGCATGGTCGTAGGTGGTCGGCCGGCCGGCTTCCGTCCAGGTCTCGAAATTGCGCCAGTCCGACAGGATCGGCGAGTAGAACGCCGTCTCGTAGCGGGCGAGCGTGTGCGGCGTGCCGAAGAAATGGCCGCCCGGGCCGACGTCCCGCACGGCCTCGATGCCCAGCGCGTCGGGGCTGACATCGAGCGGCGCCAGATATTCGGCCACCATCTGCAGCATGTCCACGTCGAGGATGAATTTCTCGAAGGAGGCCGTCAGGCCGCCCTCGCTCCAGCCGGCGGAATGCATGATGAAATTGCCGCCACCCTGCGTCAGCGCCCAGAGGGAAAAGGCGGATTCATAGGCGGCCTGCGCATCCAGCGTGTTGGAGGCATTGGTGTTCGAGGTGCGGTAGGGGATGTTGTACTTGCGGGCGAGCTGGCCGCCGGCGATCACCGCCTTCATGTATTCCGGCGTACCGAAGGCGGGCGCGCCCGTCTTCATGTCGACATTGGAGGTGAAACCGCCATACATGACCGGCGCGCCGCGCCGCACCATCTGCGTGAAGGCGATGCCGGCCAGCGCCTCGGCATTCTGCTGCACGACGGCGCCTGCGATCGTCACCGGCGCCATGGCACCAGCCAGGGTGAAGGGCGTCACCACCACGACCTGGCCCCGTGACGACATCTCGATGATGCCCTGCAGCATCGGCCCGTCGAGCCGCAGCGGCGAGGAGGTGTTGATGATGGTGAAGAGCGAGGGCTCGCGCTCCATCTGCTCCATCGGGATGCCGCGCCCGATGCGGGCGATCTCGATGCCGTCGAGATTGCGCTGCCGGCCGAGCGAATAGACGTGGAACACCTTGTCGGTCAGCGTCACCAGGTCCGACAGGCAGTCGAGATGGCGGACGGAGGCGTGGATGTCGACCGGCTCGACCGGGTAGCCGCCCGTCGTGTGGATGACGTCGTAGGACTGGGCCAGCTTCACCAGCTTGCGGAAATCCTCCTGGTTGCCGGCACGCCGGCCGCCATCGCGGTCGGCGACGAAGGGGGCGGAGGCGACCTGCGCGAAGACGAGGTTGTTGCCGCCGATCTCGACATTGCGCAGGGGATTGCGCGCATGCATCGTGAAGGCGGGCGGGACGGAGGCCATCATGTCCAGGATGAGCCCACGGTCGAAGCGCACGCGGTCCGTGCCGGGCGTCACCTCGGCGCCCGCCGCCTTCATGCGCTCGCGCGCCTCCGGCAGGATGATGTCCATGCCGATCTCTTCGAGGATGGCGAGCGAGGCCTGGTGCACGGCCTCCAGTGCGTCCTCGGAAAACACCGCGGAGGGGGCCGTCGTGTTGACGAGATTGAGGTATCTGGAGGTGGCCGGCGGCCGGCGGATGCGCTCTGCGCTGCGCCCGCCGCTGCGGCGCCGGCGTTCGACGGGCGTCTCGGACGCCTCCGGTTGTTCGAGGTGATTTTCGAGTTTGATCACGTCGCCCATGTGCAGCGCAGCCCCGGTCTGGTTTGCCTCCTGGCCTTGTTGCACATCTTGCAACGGTCTGCCCCGCCATTTGCGACAGCGAAATGCCCTGGTGGATAAGCGGCGCCGGCGCCGTGCTCTTTCGGGGCGACCCTGCCCGGATGCGTGACTTCCGGCAACGAAGGGTTAACCATCCGTTCAAGGATTGCTGATACTCCCCGAGGGGTAGAAATTTCTCCCTCCGTCCCGCTTTGGGGAGCACTTGGCGTGGCTGAATCTCAAGACGAATTGCTGGTGGCGGCCTGTGCGCGCGTTCGCGAACACCCGCATCCGGCATACGTCAAAAGCAGCGAACTGCGCTATCTGGCGGTGAACGAGGCCTATGCCCGCCTGTTCGGCCACGGCGCCGCGGAGATGATCGGCCTGACCAGTGAGGAAATCGGCGAAACGCCTGGCCATGACGACCGGGACGATCCCGAACGCCGCTGCCTGATCTTCGGGAATCCCGAGCGGGCTCGCTATCTGCATCCCTTCGGCGGGGGCAGTTTCGAGATCGCGATGAAGCGCGAGCGGATCTCCGCCACCCTTTCGGTGCTCGTCGGCCTCTTCACGCCCTCGGTCGAGACGCTGGCCGCCACGGTCGCTGCTGCCGCCAATGCGAATGGCGATGGGGGGCCGCCGGCGGACATCGCCGCATCGGACCGGGAGGAGGCCGCGTCTGCCGACCATGTGGAGCATGCGCTCGACGCGCTCGGTGCGGGGGTCGGTGTCTTCGGCGCCGACAACCGTCTGCGCTATGCCAATCGCAGCATGCGAGAGTTCTACCGGGTGCTCGTCGGCGAGTTTGCGGACGGTCCCGTCAGCCTTGCCGCGCTCACGCGCGCGCTGCACGACATCGAAGTGGGGCGCACCTGCGAGGCCGACCGCGAGCGCTGGGTCGCCGCGCGGCTTTCAAGCTATGACCTGCCGCTGCATGAATGCGTCGTCCGCCTTGCGGGCGGCTGGTCGCGTCTCGTCACGCAGCGCAGGCCCGATGGCACCTTGGTGGCTTTGCGCATCGACGTGACGGCGCTGAAGGAGAACGAAGGGCGGCTCAAGCAGCATTCGCAGGAGATCAGCCTCTACCGGGCGCTGCTCGACGAACTGCCGGTCGCAAGCTTCATGCGCGACGAGAACCAGCGCATGATCTTCGCCAACCGCGCCTATGTCGCGCTGACGGGCCGGCAGCCGGAAGAGCTGCTCGGCCTCACCACGCTCGACATGTATCCGGAGCAGGGTGAGGAATTCCACGCCCAGAACCAGCAGGTGCTCGATACGGGCGAACTGCTCGAGACCGAGATCGAATATATCCGGCCGGACGGCTCGGTGCTGCCGACGATCTCGCGGCTCTACCGGGTCACCACGCTCGACGAGAAGCGCTATCTCATCGGCTCGATCACCGACACCACGGTGCTGAAGAAGCGCGAAGGCCAGTTGATCGAGGCCCAGCGCCAGGCGGAGGCCGCCAGGGCGGACATCGAAAGCATCGTCGAATCGCTGCCCGTCGGCATCGTCGTTGTCGATGAAACCGGCAATATCGAACTGGTGAACGGTGCCTTCGAGGAATTGTGGGATGGCGCGCTGCCGCCGATGAAGGGCAAGCCGCTGGATGACGTCCTGCGCTTCCAGCAGGCGCAGGGCGGCATCAGCGGGGAGGACGGCCCGCATGCCGAGGGATATGCGGCCTGTCTTTCGGGTATCCGCGCCGGTAAGACACCGGTGCGCGAGGTCGCCTATGCCAACGGCCGGGCGGTGATCGAGGCCGGCTGCGCGATTTCCGGCGGCCGCTGCCTCCTAACCTATATCGACATCACCGAGCGGCGCGCGCGCGAGCGCGAAGTGCTCGAGACCCGTGGTGCCCTCGAGGAGGTCGGCAGCCTCGTCAAGGATGCGGTCTCCTCGATGAGCCAGGGCCTGCTGATCATCGAGGACGGCGTGGTGGTGCTCTCCAACGAGGCGCTCTCCACCATGATCGCCATGCCGCGGGAACTCCTGCAGCCGGGCACGCTCATCAAGGACGTGCTGCAGAGCTGCATCGACCGCAAGATCGGCGGTTTCCTCGGCGAGCAACCCGTCGATGCCAGCGAGTTCGCAAACATCCTCTTCACCGGCAAGCCGGCCTCGCTGACCATCTTCAGCGGCTACCAGCGCTGGCTGCGCCTCGACGTGACGCCGACGAGCCGCGGCCGCGACGTCATGGTCTTTTCCGACATCACCGACCTCAAGAGCCGCGAGGACGAGCTGCGCCGCCTCGTCACCCGCGCCGAGATGGCCGACAAGGCGAAGTCGGAATTCCTCGCCAATATGAGCCACGAAATCCGCACGCCGATGAACGGCGTGCTCGGCATGGCGGAACTGCTCGCCAAGTCGAACCTCGATACGCGGCAGAAGACCTTCATCGACATCATGGTGAAGTCCGGCAACGCGCTGCTCACCATCATCAACGACATCCTCGATTTCTCCAAGATCGACGCAGGCCAGATGACGCTGCGCGCCGTCACGTTCAATCCGGTGGAGGCGATCGAGGACGTCGCGACGCTGCTGTCGGCGAAGGCGGCGGAGAAGGATATCGAACTCGTCGTGCGCGGCGCGGCCAACATGCCGGCGATGGTGATGGGAGATGCGGGCCGCTTCCGCCAGATCGTCACCAACCTCGTCGGCAATGCCGTCAAGTTCACGGATCGCGGGCATGTTCTCATCGACCTCTCCTCGCAGATGAGTGGGGATGGCGGTGTGGAGATCGTCATCCGTGTCGAGGATACAGGAGCGGGAATTCCGGCCGAGAAGATGGAATCGATCTTCGAGAAATTCTCGCAGGTCGACGCTTCCTCCACCCGCCGCCACGAGGGCACCGGCCTCGGCCTTGCCATCACCGACGGGCTGACGCGCCTCTTCGGCGGCACGCTCACGGCGACCAGCGAGGTCGGCAACGGCTCGGCCTTCACCGTGCGCCTGCCGATGGCGCTCGCGGTCGCCGCCCTGCCGGCGCGCATCGTGCCCGCCAGGGCGCCGGGCGCGCGCATCCTCGTCGTCGACGGGCACGATCTTTCCCGCAAGGCCTCATACGACATGCTGCTCGACTGGGGTTTCGACGCGACAGCGGTCGCCTCCGAGACGGAGGCGCTTGCCGTGCTCGCCGCGGCGAGCGACATGGGCGTGTCGGTCGATGCGATCCTGCTCGACTACCGGCCGGACCGTGCCCCCGATTTCGTGCGGATGCTGCGCGAGGGTGCCCAGACCGCCGGCATCGCGGTGATCGTGCTCACCTCCATGAGCCTTCCGGCCGAGGACACGCTGCTCGCCTCGCCGGATATCCAGGCCCATCTCATGAAGCCGGTTCGGGCCGACCTCCTGCGCGAGACGGTTTCCGAGGTGCTGCGGGCGATGCGCGGGCCGAAGGCACCGGCGCAGGGCGCGGGCGAGGGCAAGATCCTGCCGCTGCGCCCGCATGTGGCCGCTCCCGAGGTCGCTGCTGCCGAAGGCGAGATCCTGGATGTGCTGGTGGCCGAGGACAACGAGGTCAACCAGATCCTCTTCACCCAGATGCTGATGGCTTCCGGCCTGCGCTTCCGGCTCGTCGAAAACGGCAAGGAAGCGGTCGAGGTCTTCCGTGCCTCCCGCCCGGGCATGATCCTGATGGACATTTCCATGCCTGTCATGAACGGCCTGCAGGCGAGCCGCGCGATCCGGGAGATCGAGAGCGGCTCGGGCCGCCGGGTGCCGATCGTCGCCGTCACCGCCCATGTACTCGACGGCGACCGCGAGGAATGCCTGGCCGCCGGCATGGACGACTACCTGACCAAGCCGATCAGCATCGAGAAGCTGGAGGAAAAGCTCGATCGCTGGCTGAAGCGCAGCGGCAAGGAAGCCGTGGCCGGCACGCTGTCCTGAGCGCTCAGGCCGCCGGCCGTTCTCCGCACAGCATCTCGCGTTTTCCGGCAAAACCCGGCCGGCGCTCCACCGTGAAGCCGGCCGCAGCAAGGTTGCGCCGCACGAAGCCGGCCGCCGCATAGGTGCCGAAGCGCCCGCCGGGAACGGTGAGGCGGAAGACCGCCGCCATCAGCTCGGCCGACCACATGTCGGGATTGCGCGCGGGCGCGAAGCCGTCAAGGAACCAGGCGTCGAAGGGCATCGTCTCGTTCCCGAGGCTTTCGAGCGCCGCGCCGCAGACCAGGGTGAGATGGACGCCGGGCGCAAGGTCGATCTCGACGTGTCCGGCCGGTGCATCCGGCCATTTCTCGGTAAGGATCGTGCGTTCGTGCTCGATTTCCGGCCAGTGCGCGAGCGCCCGGGCGATATCGGCGCGCGCCATGGGAAAACGCTCGAAGGAGGTGAAGTGGAGGCTTGCGCCTTCTGGCGCGGTCCCGCGCCATTGCCGCCAGGTCTCGCAGAGGTTGAGGCCGGTGCCGAAGCCGAGCTCGGCGATGCGGAAAGGCGCTTTCCGCTGCCAGCGGGCCGGCAGCTCGTTGCCGGCGAGGAAGACGTGGCCGCATTCCAGCCGGCCGTCGCTGCGGCAATAAAAGTGGTCGTCAAAGGCCCGGGAATAGGGCATATCGCCGTCATGCCAGTCGAGGACGGCTTCGGTCTGCGGCGCATTTTCAGGATTGTGGTCAGCCATGGCGAATGCCGATAATCGCGGGAAGGCCGCCGGTCAACCGGCCGTGGACCTCATCGTCGCCGGTGGCGGGGTGATGGGCCTGTGGACCGCGCTTCTTGCCGCCCGGCAGGGCCTGTCCGTGCATCTTGCCGAGCGGCGGGCGATCGGGGCCGGCGCCAGCGGCGGCGTGCTCGGCGCGCTGATGCCGCATCTGCCGGACCGCTGGAATGCCAAGAAGGCCTTCCAGTTCGCCGCGCTGGTCTCGCTCGAAGCGGAGATCGCGGCGCTGGAGGCCGAAACCGGGCTTTCCGCTGGCTATCGCCGCTCCGGCCGCCTCATTCCCCTGCCGAAGCCCCACAACCGCGCCATCGCGCTCGGCCATGCGCAGGATGCGCTTTCCGTCTGGACGACGCCCGGCCGGACCTTCGCCTTTAAGGTGCTGGATGCGTCCCCCGTCGCCGGATGGCCGGCCGAGGCGGCGATGGCCTCCGGGCTCGTGCACGACCATCTCGCCGCCCGCCTCGCGCCGCGGGCGCTGCTCGCCGCGCTGCGTGCCGCCCTCATGCGCCTGCCGAATGTCACCATCCGCGAGGGGGTGGGGTTTCGGTCGCTGGACCCCGCCACGGCCGTCGCCCGGTTCGACGATGGCACCAGCCTGGCGTTCGGCCATTGCGTGCTGGCGGCCGGTGTCGAGACCTTCGCCTTGCTCGCTCCCCTTGCTCCTCCGTTGGCAAGACCGGTGGGCAGCGCGGTGAAGGGGCAGGCGGCGCTTCTTCTGGCGCCTGTCGATCCGGCATTGCCGGTGATCTTTGCCGACGGGCTCTACATCGTGCCGCATGAGGACGGCCTCGTCGCCATCGGCAGCACCAGCGAGAACAGCTTTGCCGATCCCTTTGGCACCGACGGCCTTCTCGACGCGTTGATCGCCAAGGCGCGGCAGATGGCCCCGGTCCTGGCGGATGCGCCGGTCGTGGAGCGCTGGGCAGGGCTGCGGCCCAAGGCGGTCGGCCGCGAGCCGATGGTTGGCCGCCATCCGGATCACCCGACCGTCAGCCTGATGACCGGCGGCTTCAAGGTGAGCTTCGGCCTGGCGCATGAACTGGCGCGCGCGGTGCTGGGCGAAATCAAGGGCGGCACGCTTGGCGTACCGCCCTCCTTCACCGTCGCGGCCCATTTCGAGGAAGCCGGACGGGTTTGACCCGTGCTTACATCCAGTAGGGCGGCACGCCGTAATAGTCGTGGATCACCTTGCCGTTGCGGCGGTTCCAGTCGTATTCGGCATCGCTTTCATAGTGCGGCGCGCGCTCGACCTGCTCCTTCGTCACGTCGACGCGGTAGCCGCCGAGGCCTTCGTCATAGCTTAGCTTCGCCCAGGGCAGGGGATAGTGGTCCTGGCCGAGGCCGAGGAAGCCGCCGAAGCTGAGCACGGCGTAGGAAACATGACCGCTGCGCTTGTCGAGGATCAGGCGTTCGACCGAACCGATATGCTTGCCGTCCGCGCCGTAAACGCTCGTGCCCTCCACCTTGTCGCTGGCGATCAGATCCTGGGTTTCACGAATGTTTGCATCCTGCATGGCCATAGGTGTTTCTCCTTGCTTGTGATGGACAGGAAACGGGGCAAGACGGTAATGGTTCCTTTCATGAGGGTATGCATCGGATTCAATTCGGCTTCCGGCCGTCCGATGCAGCGGCTCCGCCCATTGTCGAGGTGATCGAATGATTGAGAAGACCTATCCGCGCGACCTGATCGGCTACGGCCGCACGCCCCCCAAGGTGCGCTGGCCGGGCGATGCCAACATCGCCGTGCAGTTCGTCATCAACTATGAGGAGGGCGGCGAAAGCTGCATCCTCGACGGTGACGGGGCGTCGGAGTGCCTGCTCTCGGAAATCGTCGGCGCGCAGCCCTGGCCGGGCCAGCGCAACCTCAACATGGAATCGATCTACGAATACGGCTCGCGCGCCGGCTTCTGGCGCCTGCACCGCCTGTTCACCAGCCGCAACGTCACGACCACCGTCTACGGCGTGACGCTCGCCATGGCGCGCAACCCGGAAGCCGTCGCCGCCATGAAGGAGGCCGGCTGGGAAATCGCCAGCCACGGCTACCGCTGGCTGGAATACAAGGACTTCTCGGAAGAAAAGGAGCGCGAGCACATCCGCGAGGCCGTGCGCCTGCACAAGGAGCTGACGGGCTCCCATCCGCTCGGCATGTACCAGGGCAAGCCCTCCGGCAACACGCTGCGTCTGGTCATGGAGGAGGGCGGCTTCGTCTATTCCTCCGATTCCTATGCGGACGACCTGCCTTACTGGGTGCCTGGCCTCGACGGCGAGCCCTTCCTCATCATCCCCTATACGCTCGAAACCAACGACATGCGCTTTGCGACCCCGCAGGGCTTCAACACCGGTGATCAGTTCTTCACCTACCTGAAGGACGCCTTCGACGTGCTCTACCAGGAGGGCGCCGAAGGCAGCCCGAAGATGCTGAACATCGGCCTGCACTGCCGCCTCGTCGGCCGGCCCGGCCGCGCCGCCGCGCTCGCCCGCTTCGTCGATTACGTGCTCGGCCATGAGAAGGTCTGGATCCCGCGGCGTATCGACATCGCGCGCCACTGGATCGAGAACCACCACCCGTCGAAGGGGAAGGGCGCATGATCGACCGGGCCGATTTCCTCGCCCGCTTCGGCGGCGTCTTCGAGCATTCGCCCTTCATCGCCGAGCGGGCGCTCGATGTCGGCGCCGTCGCCCTGCCGCTGACGGCAGCCGGCGTGCATGCCGCGCTCGTTGCGGTTTTCCGCAAGGCGAGCGAGGCCGAGCAGCTCGGCGTGCTGCGCGCCCACCCGGACCTTGCCGGCAGGCTCGCGATTGCCGGCGAGCTGACGGAGGACAGCCGCAACGAGCAGGCCGGCGCCGGCCTCGACCGGCTCTCCCCCGCCGAGCACGCCCGCTTCACCGAGCTCAACACCGCCTATACGGAAAAGTTCGGCTTCCCCTTCATCATCGCGGTGAAAGGGCTTACCAAGGACGACATCCTCGCCGCCTTCGAGGCCCGCATCGGCAACACGGCAACGGCGGAGTTCGAAACCGCGAAAACCCAGGTGGAGCGCATCGCGCTCCTCAGATTGACCGCCGCTCTGCCCGGAGAATGAACATGCCCGACCACCAACGACCGCCCTTCCTCTCCCCGGGAGGGCTGTCCGATGGCTGAGAAACTGACGATCCGGCCGCTGACCCAGAATGCCTTCGCGCCCTTCGGCACGGTGATCGAGGCCGATCCCGCCACGATGCGCCATATCAACGGCGGCAATACGGAGCGCTACCACGCGCTCGCCGAGGCCGAGGCTGTCGGCGAGGACGCGAAGGTCATCATCAACCTCTTCCGCGGCAGCCCGCGGGCCTTCCCCTATGCCGTCGACATGATGGAGCGCCATCCCTTCGGCAGCCAGAGCTTCTCGCCGATCGACGACCGGCCCTGGCTGGTCGTGGTGGCGGAGGACGAGGGCGGCAGGCCCGGCCGGCCGCAGGTCTTCCGCGCCGGCGGACGGCAGGGCGTCAACTATCGCCGCAACGTCTGGCACCATCCGCTGATGACCCTCGATACGGTGAGCGATTTCCTCGTGGTCGACCGCCTCGGCGGCGGCGTCAACCTGGAAGAGTTCTTCTTCGACGAGCCCTTCATCATCGAAGCGCCGTAGGGCGGTTCAAAGCGCCGCCTTCATCGGCCGGCCGGCCACGTAGGTCTCGCGCACCGCCCGGTCGTCGCCGAGCGTCTGGAGCAGGAAGAGTTCGTCGGTCAGCGAGCGCACCACTTCCATCTTCAGCGCCATGGCGGGCGTCGCGGCGGCATCCAGAACCACGAAGTCGGCGTCCGTGCCGGCCTCCAGCGTGCCGATGCGGTCCTCGAGCGACAGCGCTTCGGCATTGCCGAGCGTCATGTGGTAGAAGCTCTCGAACGGGTTCAGCCGCTCGCCGAGCAGTTGCTGGATCTTGTAGGCCTCGTCCATCGTCTTCAGCATCGAATAGCTCGTGCCGCCGCCGACATCCGTCGCGACGGCGATGCGCACCGGCCTGTCCCGGCGCGACAGCGCCTTGAGGGGGAAGAGGCCGGAGCCGAGGAAGAGGTTGGAGGTGGGGCAGTGCACCGCGACGGCGCCCGCCTCGCTCATCGCGTCCGCTTCCCGCTCGGAGAGGTGGATGCAATGGCCGAACAGGCTTTTCGGGCCGAGCAGGCCGTATTTCGCATAGACGTCCGTATAGTCGATCGCATCGGGATAGAGCTCGCTGGTGAAGCGGATCTCGTCGTGGTTTTCGGAAAGATGCGTCTGGATGTGGAGGTCCGGGAATTCGCGGGCGAGCGCGGCTGCCATCTCCATCTGCGCCGGCGTCGAGGTGATGGCGAAGCGCGGGGTGATGGCGACATGGTTGCGGCCCTTGCCGTGCCATTCGGCGATCACGGCGCGCGTCTCGTCATAGCCCGTTTCGGGCGTGTCCAGCAGGCCCTGCGGCGCGTTGCGGTCCATCATCACCTTGCCGCCTACCATGCACATGCCGCGCTTCAGCGCCTCTGCGAAATAGGCGTCGGTGGAGGTCTTGTGCACGGAGCAATAGGCGACCGCGGTCGTCGTGCCGTGGCGGATCATCTCGTCGTAGAAGTGGCGGGCGATGCGGGCGGCATGCTCGCTCTCCACGAAGCGGCATTCCTCCGGGAAGGTATAGGTGTTCAGCCATTCCAAGAGGTTGGCGGCATAGGAGCCGATCACCTGCATCTGCGGGAAATGCAGGTGCGTGTCGATGAGGCCGGGCAGGATGAGATGCGGGCGATGGTCGATCTCCTCCACCTCGGCGGGCGTAGCCGCGCGCATGTCCGCATAGGAGCCGACGGCGGCGATCTTCCCGTCCTCGACCAGCAGGCCGCCGTCCTCCTCGTAGCGATAGCTTGCCGTATCGTCGATCGCGACCGGGCGGCGGAGGAAGGAGAGCAGGCGTCCGCGGATGAGGGTTGTCGTCATGGCGGTCAGCGTCCTTCTGCTGCGGTTTCGAACCAGGCGGTGATCAGGGCGCGTTCTTGCCCCGTCATGCCGGTGACATTGCCCGGCGGCATGGCATGGCTGCGCCCGGCCTGCAGATAGATCTCGCGGGCATGGAGGGCAATCGCCGTTTCGCTTTCGAGCACGACATCCTTCGGCGCCGCGCGAAGCCCTTCCCAGACGGGTTCGGCGGCATGGCACATCGAACAGCGTGTGGAGACGAGATCGCGCACCGCCGGGAAATGGCCGTTTGATGCGAACCGCTCGGCGGAGGGGGGAAGGCCGGCATTCGCGCTTTCGCCGGTCAGCACCTTCGGCACGGTGGAAAGCCACATTATGAGGAGGAAAAGGAGCGTGGTGACAAGCCAGGTCCAGGTGGGCTTGCCCTCGCGGGCATGGGTCGTGTTGAACCAGTGCCGGATCGTCACGCCCATCAGGAAGACCAGCGCGGCGATGATCCAGTTGAAGGCCGTCGCGAAGGCGAGGGGATAGTGGTTCGACAGCATGAAGAAGATGACGGGCAGCGTCAGGTAGTTGTTGTGCGTGGAGCGCTGCTTGGCGATGACGCCGTATTTCGGATCGGGCGTGCGGCCGGCGATGAGGTCGGCGACGACGACGCGCTGGTTCGGCATGATGATGAAGAAGACGTTGGCCGACATGATCGTCGCCGTGAAGGCGCCGAGATGGAGGAATGCGGCCCGGCCGGTGAAGGCCTGCGTGTAGCCCCAGGCCATGGCGACGAGGATGCAATAGAGGACGAGCATCAGTCCCCAGGTGTTCCTGCCGAGCGGCGACTTGCAGATGAGGTCATAGAGGATCCAGCCGAGCGTCAGCGAGGCGAGCGAGATGAGGATGGCGACCGGTGTCGAGACGTCGAGCACCGAGCGGTCGATGAGGAAGAGGTCGGCGCCGCCGTAATAGACGAGACAGAGCAGCGCGAAGCCGGAAAGCCAGGTCATGTAGCTTTCCCATTTGAACCAGGTCAGGTGCTCGGGCATCGAGGCCGGCGCCACCAGGTATTTCTGGATGTGGTAGAAGCCGCCGCCGTGCACCTGCCATTCCTCGCCATAGGCGCCGGCCGGCAGATGCGGCCGCTTCACGAGGCCGAGATCGAGCGCGATGAAATAGAAGGACGAGCCGATCCAGGCGATGGCGGTGATGACATGCAGCCAGCGGACCGCGAAGGTCAGCCATTCCCAGGCGATGGCATATTCATACATCGGTGCGTCCCCTCATGCTCTTTCCGCACCGCGCACATTGCGCAATAATCGGCGGCGAGGGAAGGGCGGGCCGGCCGGCTATCCCTCTGATTTCGATTGCGGTGCGCCCGAAAATTCGCCCCGGGCGGAACCGCCGTCCGGCCAAGGGTGTTTTGCGCCATGACCTACGAACTCTACTATTGGACCGGCATCCAGGGGCGCGGGGAATATATCCGCCTCGCGCTGGAGGCGGCCGGTGCGCCCTATCGCGACGTCGCGCGCGAGGAGGGCGACGGCATCCTGTCGAAGGTGAGCCGGGAAGTGGCCACGCCCTCCTTCGCGCCGCCCTTCCTGAGGGACGGTGACGTGGTCGTCGGGCAGGTGGCGGCCATCCTGCTCTATCTCGGCGACAAGCTCGACCTTGCGCCCGCCGAGCCGCGGCTGCGGCTCTGGACGCATCAGATCCAGCTGACCATCGCCGACTTCGTCCTGGAGGGCCATGACGTCCATCATCCGATCGGGGCAGGGGAATACTACGAGAACCAGAAGCCCGAATCGCTCCGACGGGCGGCGGAATTCCGCGCGCAGCGCGTTCCGAAATTCCTCGGCTGGTTCGAGGGCATCCTAGCGCGAAACCCGGAGGGTCAAACGCATCTCGTCGGCGACAGGCTCAGCTATGCGGATCTCTCGTTGTTCCAGGTCATGGACGGCCTGGCCTACGCCTTCCCTGTGCTGATGGGCGAGCTCTATCCGCGTTATCCGAAGATCAGGGCGCTCTGCGCCGCGGTCGCCGGGCATTCGCGGATCAGGGCCTATCTCGCCAGCGAGCGCCGGCTTCCCGGCAACGAGAACGACCTTTTCCGCCACTATCCCGAACTGGACGCCAAGGCGTAGCGGTCACACCGCTGCCGGCATCGTCGCGAGAATCCAGTCGCGAAAGGCCCGGATCTTCAGGATGTTGCGGCGGTTTTCCGGATAGGCGAGCCAGTAGTCGCGGCCGTCGTTGCAGGTCAGCTCGAAGGGCTGGTAAAGCTGGCCGGCGGCGACTTCCGCCCGGAAATGGCCGGGATTGAGGATCGCGACGCCCTGGCCGGCCATCGCCACCTGGGCGTCGATCGTCTGCACGCCGAGTTCGTTCGGGGGAAACCGTTCGAGGCCCGGATCGTCGATGCCCGCGGCGGAAAACCAGGTGCGCCACCAGATGTCCAGCGGGCTGATGATCGGCAGTTTCAGCAGGTCGGCCGGCTTTCTTATGCCGCCGATCGTCTCGACCAGCGCCGGGCTCAGCATGGGGGCGAAGTCCATGCGCATGACGCGATGGCAGGTAAGGCCCGGCCAGTCGCCCTTGCCCCAGCGGATCGAGACATCCGCCTCTTCCCGGGTAAAGTCGATCAGCTCCTGCGAGGTGGAAAGCCGGACGGCAATGGTTGGGTGCTTGAGCTGGAAGTCGCCGAGCGTGCGGCTCAGCCATTGCGTGGCGAAGGTGGGCGTCGAATGGATGTGCAGCTTCTGCTCGGCGGCCCCGCGCAGGTCCGCCACCGCTTCGGCCAGTTTCGTCAGCCCCTCGGCAACCTTGGGTGCCAGCCGCTCGCCGGCCTCGCTCAGCATCACCTGCCGCGGCTGGCGCAGGAACAGCGTCTCGCCGAGCGTCTCCTCCAGGAGCTTTATCTGGTAGCTGACGGCGGTCTGCGTCATGCCGAGCTCGTCGCCAGCGCGGGTGAAGCTGGCATGCCGCGCGGCCGCCTCGAAGACGCGAAGCGCGTTGAGCGGAAAGTTGCGCGACATCTTCAAGGCCAAGTTCTCTTTATGGATACAGACGAAGCTTCGATTGGAGTTCCATCATCTTTCGGCGCATCCTGCAAGCCAATGGATGGAATTTACGAGGTTTTACCATGTCATGTATCGTCGACCAGGCCCCGGTGGCCCGCCTGCCGTTTCGCAAGGAAGGCCTTTGGCATAAGCTCTCCCGTGTCTTTCGGGGGCGGCAGCGCAAGCGCGTCCCCCGTCTCGATCCGCGCGATCTTTCCGACTACATGAAGCGCGATCTCGGCTTTCTCGACGGCCGCGGCTAGCCTGCCGCCGTGGGGGCGTCCCCCTTGTGCCGCCAGGCGGCGAAGGCGAGCAGCACTTCCGAGGCGGTCATCGCGGCGATGACCTCCGGGCGCTTGTCGTCCACCGCCGTGCCGCCGATCGGCAGGACCAGCCGGTCGGCCGCGCCGCGGTCGATGCCCTGCCGTTCCAGGTGGTGCAGGAAGGAGGCGCGTTTCGACGTCGAGCCGACCATGCCGACATAGGCAAGGTCGGTGCGGGCAAGCGCTTCCTGCCCGATCAGGAAATCCAGCGCATGGTCATGGGTGACGATGACGACGGCCGAGCCCGGCGGAATGTCGGCGACCAGCGCCTCCGGCAGGGCGGCCAGGCGATGGTGCACTTCGGAGGTGAGCTGGTCGAGCTCGCTCTGGCGCGCCTCCACCACGAAGATGTTGAGCGGCAGCATGGTCAGCGCATCCGCCAGCGCCCGGCCGACATGGCCGGCGCCGAAGACCCAGACCTGCGGCTTGCGCCGTTCCTCTTCGGCAAGGCGTGCCTCGAGCGCCTCGCGGGCCTGCGCGTCGGCAAAGGTGAAGGTGAGCTCGACGCGCCCGCCGCAACACTGGCCGATCTCGGGGCCGAGCGGAATGTCGAGCCTGGCCTCGCCGCCGGCATCCGCCAGCATCTTTCGCGCATTCTCGATGGCGTCGTATTCGAGCTGGCCGCCGCCGACGGTGCCGTGGATTTCCGTCGGCGCCACCAGCATGAACGTGCCTTCGTCGCGCGGGGTCGACCCCTTGGCGGCGGTGACCTCGACGATGACGACGCGGTGTTCCCGGGCGAGAAAGCCCTCCAGACTGTCCTGCAGAAAGTTCATGTCATCCTTCTTTGACGGCCCTCAGTCGTCCGATGGCCCGCACGCGCCTGGGCGTGGGGCGGTTTGGCCGCCGCCGGGAAGGGGCGGCCTGTGGCGGAGCACGGTGCCCGCCATCGGGAACACGCGGATGCACAGGGTGCCCGCGCGTCCGTTTCTATTGGGCGGTCCAGCCGCCATCCACCGATATATGGGTGCCGTTGATCGACTTTGCCGCATCGGAGGCGAGGAAGAGCGCGATGGCCGCGACCTCGTCGACCCCGACGAATTCCTTGGTCGGCTGGAACTTCAGCATGACGTCGGACTTCACCTCAGCCTCGCTGATGCCGCGGGCCCTGGCCGTGTCGGGAATCTGCTTTTCGACGAGCGGCGTCAGCACGTAGCCGGGGCAGATGGCGTTGACGGTGATGCCGTTCTCGGCGACTTCCAGCGCGACGGTCTTCGTCAGGCCCATGATGCCGTGTTTCGCGGCCACATAGGCGGACTTGAACGGCGAGGCGACGAGGCCGTGCGCCGAGGCGACGTTGATGACGCGGCCCCAGCCCTTGCGCTTCATGTGCGGAATGGCGGCGCGGATCGTGTGGAAGGAGCTGGAGAGGTTGATCGCGATGATCTGGTCCCACTTCTCCACCGGGAAATCCTCGATCTTCTCGACATGCTGGATGCCGGCATTGTTGACGAGGATGTCGACGCCGTCGAATGCCTCCACCGCCGTTTCGACGAGGTCGGAAATCTCATGCGGCTTCGTCATGTCGGCGGAATGATAGAGCACGCGTCCCTTGCCGAGGCCGTCGAGCCGTGCGCGGATCGCCTCGATCTCGTCCGCCGCGCCGAACCCGTTGATGACGACATTGGCGCCGCTTTCGGCGAAGGCGGTGGCGATGGCAAGGCCGATGCCGCTGGTGGAGCCCGTTACGACGACGCTTTTCATGCTTGCTGTCTCCCGATCATGCTGCGTTGCGGTAGCCTACGCCCAAAACTCGCGCGATGACAATTGCGTTTTCCGCGCGGTACAGTCCCGCTGAGGGCAGAACGCGACTTGCGTTTTATTTTCCTTTGACATTCGTTTTAGTATCGTATTGAAGATTCCGAAGGGTCTGGGAGCGACCCGCAGCTGGGAGGAAGAGATGGGCGGATATGTTCTCGCGATCGATCAGGGCACGACATCGAGCCGGGCGATCGTCTTCGACGGCAAGCAGAAGGTCGTCGGTTCCGGCCAGAAGGAATTCACGCAGCATTTTCCGCAGTCCGGCTGGGTCGAGCACGATCCGGAGGAAATCTGGGACAGCGTCGTCTGGTCCGTCAAGGCCGCGCTGAAGAAGGCGGGCCTTGCCGCCTCCGACATTTCCGCCATCGGCATCACCAACCAGCGCGAGACGGTCGTCGTCTGGGAGCGCGAGAGCGGCAGGCCGATCCACAATGCCATCGTCTGGCAGGACCGCCGCACCGCCTCCTATTGCGAGAAGCTGAAGAAGCAGGATCTCGAAAAGACCTTCACCCGGAAGACGGGCCTGCTGCTCGATCCCTATTTCTCGGGCACCAAGCTCTCCTGGATGCTCTCCAACGTGAAGGGCGCGCGGGCGCGGGCTGCCCACGGGCACCTCTGCTTCGGCACGATCGACACGTTCCTGATCTGGCGGCTGACGGGCGGCAAGTCCCATGTCACCGATGCCACCAATGCCAGCCGCACGCTGATGTACAACATCGCCTCCAACGCCTGGGACGACGAGCTGCTCGACATCCTGCGCGTGCCGAAGGCGATGCTGCCCGACGTGCTCGACTGCGCCGCCGATTTCGGCGTGACGGAAAAGGGCCTGTTCGGCGCGGAAATCCCGATCCTCGGCGTTGCCGGCGACCAGCAGGCGGCGACCATCGGCCAGGCCTGCTTCGAGCCGGGCATGATGAAGTCCACCTACGGCACGGGCTGCTTCGCGCTGCTCAACACCGGCACCGACATGGTGCGCTCGAAGAACCGGCTGCTCACCACCATCGCCTACCGGCTCGACGGCGAGACGACCTATGCGCTGGAAGGCTCCATCTTCATCGCCGGGGCGGCCGTGCAATGGCTGCGCGACGGGCTGAAGGTCATCAAGGCCGCGCCCGACACCGGCGACCTTGCGGCCAAGGCCGACCCGACGCAGAACGTCTACCTCGTGCCCGCCTTCACCGGCCTCGGCGCGCCGCACTGGGACCCCGACGCCCGCGCCGCCATCTACGGCATGACGCGAAATACGGGGCCGGCGGAATTCGCCCGCGCCGCGCTGGAGGCCGTCTGCTACCAGACGCGCGACCTGCTCGACGCCATGCACAAGGACTGGAAGGCGAACGGCAAGGAAACGGTGCTGCGCGTCGACGGCGGCATGGTCGCCTCCGACTGGACCATGCAGCGCCTTTCCGACATCCTCGACGCCCCCGTCGACCGCCCGACCATCCTGGAAACGACCGCCCTCGGCGCCGCATGGCTCGCCGGCCAGCGCGCGGGCGTGTGGCCGGACCGCAAGGGGTTCGCCAAGTCCTGGGCGCGGGATACGCGCTTCGAGCCCAAGATGGACGAGAAGACCCGCGCGGTGAAGATCAAGGGCTGGAAGGATGCCGTGCGGCGGACGCTGAGCGCGGGGTAGGTCCAGGCGGTTCTTCGCGGTTTTTCCTACCGGCGCGTCGCTCTCTTCCGTCATCCTCGGGCTTGACCCGGGGATCCATGCCCCAAACTCCGCGCGTGCCGTTTCGGTGGATCCTCGGGTCGAGCCCGAGGATGACGGAGGAGAGGGCGGAGGATGAACAACGGAGGGAGGCGCGCCTGAACGGGGCGCCTGATGGACGGCGCCTGAAAGGCAGAGGGGCGTCTGGCGTGCCCGAACGGGGACGCCTGAAGGAGCTGCGCCCGGTCATATTGTCCCGGCCGCCGTTTCACGCGGCTCATCCCATCGATCAAAAATATTCCGGTGCGCCCTGTCGGCTGAGACGCTACTCCTACGTCTTTCAACCAACGGGAGTTCACCATGCTGTATGCCGTTCTTTGTTACGACGCCGAAAGTGAAGTCAACGCCTGGAGCAAGGAGCTCGACGCGAAGGTCATGGCCGATCTCGGGGCGGTCAACCAGCGTTATGCCGAGGCGGGCAAGCTCGGTCCGGTCGCGCGGCTGATGCCGACGACGGCGGCGGTCACCGTGCGCAAGGGCGTGACGGACGATATCGTCATGGATGGTCCCTTCGCCGAAACCAAGGAACAGTTCCTCGGCTTCTTCGTGCTCGACGTGGAGACGCTGGAGGAGGCGATCACCTTCGCCCGCGAGCTTTCCGCGGTCAATCCGGCCAACGGTACCTATGAGGTCCGGCCGCTGCAGTATTTCAATCCGGGAGTACCCATCACATGACAGAGCTTGCCTGGATCGATCTGGCGCTGACCTCGGCGCGGCCGCAGGCCATGGGTGCGCTCCTGCGCTACTTCCGCGACCTCGACATGGCGGAGGAGGCCTATCAGGAGGCGTGCCTTCGGGCGCTGAAGACCTGGCCCGACAAGGGCCCGCCGCGCGATCCGGCAGCCTGGCTCATCTTCGTCGGCCGCAACAGCGGCATCGACCAGGTGCGCAAGCGCGCCAGGCACCAGCCGCTGCCGCCCGAGGAGGTGCTGTCCGACCTGGAGGACACGGAACGCGACCTCGCGGACCGGCTGGACGGCGCGCACTACCGGGACGACATTCTCCGCCTGCTCTTCGTCTGCTGCCACAAGGACCTGCCGGCGACCCAGCAGATCGCGCTGGCGCTGCGCATCGTCTCGGGCCTGTCGGTCCGGCAGATCGCCCGCGCCTTCCTCGTCTCAGAGGCGGCGATGGAGCAGCGCATCACCCGGGCGAAAGCGAAGGTGGGCGCGGCCGGCATTCCCTTCGAGACGCCGGATGCGGTGGCGCGGGCCGAACGGCTCGGCCTCGTCGCGGCGATGATCTATCTCGTCTTCAACGAGGGTTACTCGGCGGGCGTGCCGGACAAGGCGGATACGCCCTTCTGTGCGGAGGCGATCCGGCTGGCGCGGCTGCTCCTGAAGCTCTTTCCGGCCGAGCCGGAGATCATGGGCCTGACGGCGCTTCTCCTTCTCCAGCATTCGCGGCTTGCGGCCCGCTTCGACAAGGACGGTCAGATCGTGCTCCTGGAGGACCAGGACCGCTCGCTGTGGGACCGCAGCCTGATCGACGAGGCGCTGGTGCTGATCGACAAGGCAATCCGCCACCGCGCGCCCGGCGCCTTCCAGATCCAGGCGGCGATCGCCGCGCTGCATGCCCGCGCGAAAACGGCCGATGAGACGGACTGGCTCGAGATCGACCTGCTTTACCAGACGCTGGAGCGCCTGCAGCCCTCGCCGGTGGTGCGGCTCAACCGCGCAGTCGCCGTCTCGAAGCGCGAAGGGCCGGAGGCGGCGCTGGCGCTCATCGAGCCGCTTGCCGACAAGCTGAACGGCTATTTCTATTTCCACGGGCTGCGCGGCGGCCTGCTCAAGCAGCTCGGCCGCTATGGCGAGGCGCACGAAGCCTTCGACCGCGCCATTGCGCTTGCCACGAGTTCGGCAGAGGCGGCCCATATCCGCCAGCATCTCGACAGCATGCAGCGCGAACGGACCGCAGCCGAAAAATAACCCCTTTTCGATGTCGGATTGGCCGTCCGCCGGCCGTCCTTGAGACGAACCACCGAACATATCCAACGAGGAGACAGACATGACCGACGCCGAGATCAAGCCCGCCAACAACCGCGAACTGGTGCTGACCCGCGTGCTGAACGCCACGCCCGCCCAGCTCTTCAAGGCCTGGACGACGCCGGAGCTGATGAAGGAATGGTTCGCACCGAAACCCTACGAGACGCCGGTCATCGAGATCGAGCCGTGCGACGGCGGCAAGTTCCGCACGGTCATGACCGGTCCGGACGGTTTCCACATGGACAACACCGGCATCTTCCTGAAGGTGGAAAAGGACAGGCGCATCATCACGACCGATGCCTTCGGCCCCGACTGGAAGCCCACCGAAAAGGCCTTCTTCAGCGCCGAGATTCTCTTCGACGACCTCGGCGACGGCAAGACCCGCTACACCGCCATCGCCCGCCACTGGTCCGTCGAGGACTGCGAGATGCACGAGAAGATGGGTTTCCACGAGGGCTGGGGCCAGGTGGCGACGCAGTTGGAAGCCGTGGCCTCGCGGCTCTGATGGAGGGATGGAGGACGGGCGCCCTGCGTCCGTCCTTTTCATCTTCGTGAACACACTGTTTCCCGAACGGCCCTTTCAACCTGCGTGTGCGGGCCATATCTCTGGGCAAATCCCTCTTGCCTGGAACATCCCATGGAACTTGGCCTCTATACATTTGCCGACGTCGATCCCAATGCTGCCGACAAGGGGCGGGAAGGGGAGCGGCGGCTGAAGGACCTCCTGGAGGAGATCGCGCTTGCCGATCAGGTCGGGCTCGACGTCTTCGGGCTCGGCGAGCATCACCGGGCGGATTATGCCGCCTCGGCGCCGGCCGTCGTGCTGGCCGCCGCCGCCGCGCGGACCAAGGCCATCCGGCTGACGAGCGCGGTGACGGTGCTCTCCTCGGACGATCCGGTGCGCGTCTTCCAGCAGTTCTCGACGGTCGACCTTCTTTCCGGCGGCCGGGCGGAGATCATGGCCGGGCGCGGCTCCTTCATCGAATCCTTCCCGCTCTTCGGCTATGCGCTCGATGACTATGACCGGCTCTTCGAGGAGAAGCTGGACCTGCTGCTGGCGCTCAACGAGCGAGAGACCGTGTCGTGGAACGGCACGATGCGCCCGCCGCTGCCGGGGCTCGGCGTCTATCCGCGCCCAGCGCATGGCCGCCTTCCGATCTGGATCGCCGTCGGCGGCACGCCGCAGTCGGTGGCGCGGGCGGGGGCCTACGGGCTGCCGCTGGCGCTTGCCATCATCGGCGGCACGCCGTCGCGCTATGCGCCGCTCTTCGATCTCTACCGCGAGGCCGCGCGCCGCGCCGGGCAGGATGCGGGCGGGCTGAAGACCAGCATCAACGTGCACGGCTTCATCGCCGACACCACCGCGGCTGCGGCCGACACCTTCTACGGCCCGCAGGCCGAGGTGATGAACCGCATTGGCCGCGAGCGCGGCTGGGGGCCGACGAGCCGGGCGCAGTTCGACCAGTCGACCGGGCCGACCGGCCATCTCTTCCTCGGCGATCCCGAAACGGTGGCGAAGAAGATCGTCGATCACCACCGGATCTTCCGCAACGACCGCTTCATGCTGCAGATGGCGATCGGCCCGATGCCGCACGAGGCGGTGCTGCGCGGCATCGAGCTCTACGGCACGAAGGTCGCCCCGCTGGTGCGCGAGATGCTGGCGGACGACGCGAAGGGCGACGTGGCCGCTTCCGCCTGACAACGGCGCGCGGGCATGGTAAGAGGCCCGCGAAAGAGAGACGCGATGACCCTGGAAAACGACGAAGACCTCAACGGCCTGAAGGCCATCGGCCGGATTTGCGCCAATGTGCTGCAGCACATGTCGACCGCCATCCGGCCGGGCATGACGACGGCCGAGCTCGACCTGATCGGCCGGCGCATGCTGGAGGCGGCGGGCGCGCGCTCGGCGCCGGAAAGCTGTTATGCCTTTCCGGGCGCGACCTGCATCAGCGTCAACGAAGAGGTGGCGCACGGCATTCCGGGCGAGCGGGTGATCCGCGACGGCGACCTCGTCAACATCGATGTCTCCGCCGAGCTCGACGGCTATTTCGCCGATACGGGTGCCTCCTTCACGGTTGGGCGGTCGACGCCGGCCGTCGAGCGCCTTTGCCGCGACGGCAAGCGTGCGCTCTGGGTCGGGCTGAAATCGGTGCGGGCCGGCAGGCCGCTTGCCGAGGTCGGCAATGCCATCGGCGAATTCGCCCGCAAGAACCGCTATACGCTGATCGCCAACCTCGCCAGCCACGGCGTCGGCCGTTCGCTGCACGAGGAGCCGACGGAAATCGCCACCTGGCCGGACCCGCAGGAAAAGCGCCGCATGACGGAAGGCCTCGTCTTCACCGTCGAGCCGTTCCTCTCGCTCGGCGCCAACTGGGCGGAAGGCGGCAGCAACGACGAGTGGACGCTCTACAGCGAGCCGAGCGCGCCGACGGTGCAGTTCGAGCACACGGTCGTCGCCACCCGCAACGGGCCGCTCGTGGTGACGCTGCCGGGCTGAACCGGTCCGGCAGACCGCTGGCGCGGGCAGGGCGAGCCTTCACCGCCGCTGATCCGTCGATCAATAAATGTCGTTTGTCGCCTTTATGTTGCGGTGCGATGGTCTCGCCATGATGCACCGCACTCCCGCCCCGTCGCATGAGCCTGTCCGGGCGGCGATCGCCGGCGCGCTCGCCATGGCCGTCGCCATGGGGCTCGGCCGCTTCTTCTATACGCCCGTGCTGCCCGGCATGATGGCCGGGCTCGGCCTGAACGCCGCCGATGCCGGCATCATCGCGGCGGCGAATTTCGCGGGGTACCTGCTCGGCGCCGTATTGGCCGCCTATGGCTGGGCGGCCGGTTTCGAACGGCGCCTTGCGCTCGGCGCGCTGGTTTCCACGGTGCTGCTGCTGCTTGCCATGGGGCTGCTCTCCGGCGTCGCCGCGCTCTCCGTCGTGCGCTTCCTCGCCGGCCTTGCCAGCGCCTTCGCCATGATCTTCACCTCCGGCATCGTGCTCTCCATCGGCCTCGTGCACCGGGACCCGCGCGTGCAGATGGCGCATTTTTCCGGTGTGGGCGGCGGCATCGCGGTTTCTGCCGTGCTCGTCTATCTCCTGTCGCTGGTCGAGTTTTCCGCCATGCCCGCCTGGCGCGTCGACTGGTTTGCCGGTGCGCTGCTCGGCGCGGCGGGCCTTGTCGCCGTCGCGATCCTGCTGCCGCGTCCGGAGGGCGGCGCGTCTGCATTGCGCGAGCCGCCGATCGCCTGGACCCGGCCGCTTGTCGCCCTGACGGCAAGCTACGGCCTCTTCGGCATCGGCTATGTCGTTACGGCCACCTTCATCGTCGCCATCGCTCGGGAGGGAGCGGAAAGCCCGCTGCTCGAATGCCTCACCTGGCTCGTGACGGGGGCTGCCGCCGCGCTCTCGCTCCTCGCCTGGAAACCGCTGGAGCGGCGGTTCGGCGTGGCGATGGCCTATCTGCTCGCGATCCTCGTGGAGACGGTGGGCGTCGCGGCGACGGTGACGCTGCCCTTTCCCTGGTCGGCGCTTGTCGGCGGGGCGCTGCTCGGCATCACCTTCATCGTCGTCACGGCCTATGGGCTGCAGCTCGGCCGGGTCCTCGCCAGCCAAAGCCCGCGGCGCGTGCTGGCCCTGATGACGGCCGCTTTCGGCGTCGGGCAGATCCTCGGCCCGCTCGGCGCCGGCTTTCTGGCGGCGCGCACGGGGAGCTATTTCCTGCCCAGCCTTGCGGCTGCGGCCATCCTGCTTCTTGCCGCCGGCATCACCGTTCTTGGCGGGGCGCTTTCCATTAAATCTCGGTAATCCGGGCGCTCGACGATTGTTGCTATGCGCAAACTCCTCTAGGTTCTGCGCGAACCGGCGGCGCTGCCGCCCCTTGCAAACGAGAGTTTCGCACCTTGTTCCATTCCTTCTTTCCGCAGCCGAAGCTGTTCTTTTCCTCCCTTGTCGCCTGGACGCTGCTTTCGATCGCGGTCTGGTACTCGGTCGGTGCCAATTTCGGTGCGCTGATCGGCCTGCCGCCGCTGCCGGCCGACACGGCGCCCCCGGTGGGCCTCGGCTATTTCGTGACGCCGGACAATATCTGGTTCTATCTCTATTTCGTGATCTGCACCGGCCTCTTCGGCCTGTTCTGGCAGATCCGGGCGAAGGACCATCCCTGGACCAACTGGTCGATCTGGGGCTCGGCCTTCATCATCTTCTCGACCTATTTCAGCGTGCAGGTGTCGCTGGCTATCAACAACTGGCGCCGGCCGTTCGGTGATACCTTGCAGAACGCGCTCCAGGGCACGGGCGGCGTCACCACACAGAACTTCTTCGACCTGATGCTGATCTTCTGCCAGATCGCCTTCATCAGCGTCTTCGTCTACGTGATGACGCGCTTCTTCGTCAGCCATTATGTCTTCCGCTGGCGCACGGCGATGAACAACTACTACATGTCGCTCTGGCCGCGCGTGCGCCATATCGAAGGCGCCTCGCAGCGCGTGCAGGAAGACACGATGCGCTTCGCGACGATCACCGAAGGCCTCGGCGTCAGCCTGATCGACGCGGTGATGACGCTGATCGCGTTCCTGCCGGTGCTCTTCGCCCTCTCCGTGCATATCGGCCCGCTGCCGGTCATCGGCGAAGTGCCGCATGCGCTGTTCTGGGCGGCGATCCTCTGGTCGGCCTTCGGCACCTTCCTGCTCGCCTTCGTCGGGATCAAGCTGCCGGGCCTGGAGTTCCGCAACCAGCGTGTCGAGGCTGCCTACCGCAAGGAACTGGTCTATGGCGAAGACGACGAGACCAAGGCCCAGCCGCCGACGGTGCGCGAGCTCTTCGACAATGTCCGGATGAACTATTTCCGGCTCTATTTCCACTATCTCTATTTCAACGTCGCCCGCATGTTCTACCTGCAGGCCGACAACCTCTTCGTCTATTTCATCCTCGTGCCGACCATCGTCACCGGCAAGATCACCTACGGCATCCTGCAACAGATCCTGACGGCCTTCGGTCAGGTGTCCAGCTCGTTCCAGTATCTCGTGAATTCGTGGTCGACGATCATCGAGCTGCAGTCGATCCACAAGCGCCTTCGCGCCTTCGAAGCGGCGATCGAGGGGCAGGAACTGCCGAGCATCGACCAGCAGTTCATCGCGGCTGGCGGCAACGAGGAGCTGGCGCGGTAGGCTTGACGATCAGAGGGCGGCTCCGGCCGCCTTCTTCTCTTTCGCGAGAATGTCCATCGCCTGGGCATAGCTGACGCAGGCGACGTCCTGTTTGCCGCAGGTCTCTGTCAGGAAGCGGTCGAGCGCGCGCCAGTAGGCGCCGGCATTCATCTCGACGAAATGGAAGCCGAGCTGGAGGGGGATGCGCTCGCCGCCATATTGCTTCGTGAAGGCGTCGCGATAGGCTTGAAGGGTGCTTTCCTCGAAGGCGGCGCTCTTTTCCGGGGCCTCCTTGCCCTTGGAATGGCGGACATAGAGGTTGTAGTCCATGGCGATGACCGGGCGCCGGGCGGCGCCCTCCGGCACGAGGGGCAGGGCGAAGCGGGCGATCTCGCCGCTTGCGACCGGCAGGGCCGGGCCCTTCGAGACGAGGCTGGCATCATAGGTGAAGCCGTGCGCCTCCAGCGCCTTGATCAGTCCGCTGCCGGCGGAAAGATAGGGCGCGCGAAAGCCCTTGATGTCCTCCTTGACGAAGCGCTGCCAGTCCGCCGGCTCCCGCTCGCCGACGCCGGCATTCTGCCAGGCGTTCTTCAGCGCCTCGTGGAAGAAGGTGAACTCGCTCTTCCAGTCCTCCGCGCTCCACTTGCCGCCGTCGAAATGGCCGCAGGCATGGCTGCCGATATCGTGGCCCTCCAGCTTCGCCAGCCAGATCTCGCCAAGGCGCAGGATCGTGTCCTCCCGGTCCGGCGAGAAGCCGACATTGGAGCGGCCGCGCTTTTCGTGCGGCGCCTGGTATTTGGCGCGCTCGTCCTTCGGGAAGAGGAAGGTGCAGGAGAGGAAATAGGTGAAATGCGCGCCGGTGCGTTTCGCCATGGCGCGGCTCTTCTCCCACAGGAGGTTGTCGTGTGCTCCGTCGAAGGAGACGATGACGAGCTGCTTGCGCTTTGCGGCCTCGACCGCATCGTCCTTGGCAAGGGCCGGGCCGGCGGCAAGCGCGACGGCGAGGGGAAGGAGGACTATACGGGACGAGACTGAAGACGACATGGCTACCCGCGACAATTTGCAAAGGGGTTTTCATGGGTCGCGAATGCGGCAATCCTTTGATCGGGCTGGAATTGTCGCCGTGCGAGGGCTATTCCAGAGGAAACGGCCGCGGGCCGTGTTTTCTTCAAGGGGCATTTTCATGACGTTGCTCATCGCCGGTCTTGTTCTTTTCATCGTCACCCATCTTCTGCGCCCCTTCGCGCCGGGCCTGCGCAATGCGGGCATTGCCGCCATCGGCAAGCCGGGCTGGATGGCGCTGCATGGCGTCGTCTCGCTGCTCAGCCTCGTGCTCATCGCCTACGGCTTCGTCGATGCGCGCGAGAACGGCGGCCAGATGCTCTATTTCCCGCCGACCTTCCTGTCGCATATCGCGCTGACGCTGATGCTGATCGCCTCGATCTGTCTCGTCGCCGGCTTCCTGCCGGCCGGGCACATCCGCACGAAGCTGAAGTTCCCGATCCTCGTCGCCATCAAGATCTGGGCGCTGGCCCATCTCCTGGCGAATGGCGAAAGCTATTCCGTGCTGCTCTTCGTGACGATCCTCGCCTGGGCGGTCATCCTGCGCATCACGCTGAAGAAGCGCATCGCGGCCGGCGAGACGACGCTGCCGGTTTTCGTCTCGGCGAAATACGACCTGATTTCCATCGTCGTCGGTCTTGCGCTCTATGCCGTGATCGTCTTCAAGCTTCACGAATGGGTGATCGGCGTTCCGCCGCTGCCGTGATCCCTTCGTCCATCCCGCGCTTTTCGCGCCTGCCCCCTTACAACGCCGCCAAAATGGGGTAGAAGGCGCAAACTCCAATCGTCAGCAAGAGCCGGGCAGGGAATGGTAAATCAGGACGACAGCTTTATCCGCGAGGTGAACGAGGAGCTGCGCTCCGACCAGATGCGCCTGATCTGGAAGCGTTTCGGCCGCATCTTCATCGGCGCCGCCGTTCTGGTCGTCCTCGGCACGATCGGCAAGGTGAGCTACGATTACTGGCGCGACAGCGAGGCCTCGGCCGCCGGCGACAGCTTCCTGGCCGCCCTGACGCTCGCCCGCGAGGGCAAGAACGAGGAGGCGCTCGCCGCGCTGACCGCGCTGGAGAAGGACGGCTTCGGCTCCTATCCGGTGCTGGCGCGCATGCGCTCCGCCTCGCTTTTGGCGACGACGGATGCGCAGGGCGCCGTCAATGCCTTCACGGCGATCGCCAAGGATGGTTCCGTGCCGCAGGCGCTGCGCGATGCCGCGCGCCTGCGCGCCGCCTATCTGCTCGTCGATACCGGCACCTACGACCAGGTTTCCGCCGAAGCCGAGCAGCTTGCCACGCCGCAGAGCGCGCTGCGCCACTCCGCGCGCGAGGTTCTCGGCCTCTCCGCCTACAAGCACGAGGACTATGCGCGCGCCAAGGAATGGTTCGACGCGATCCTTGCCGACAACGAGAGCCCGCGCAACGTCGCCAACCGGGCGCAGATGCTGCTTGACCTGATCGCCGCAAGCGGCAAGCTGTCCTCCTGATCTCGTATCTTTTTTGACGCAGTTCCGGATGAAAGACCGCTTCGCCCTTTTACCGGAACTGCTTTAGCCGGCCACCGAAACGGAACACATCCATGAGCTTCACCGTCGCCATTGTCGGACGCCCGAATGTCGGCAAGTCCACCCTGTTCAACAGGCTCGTGGGCAGGAAGCTCGCGCTCGTCGACGACACGCCGGGCGTCACCCGCGACCGCCGCCCCGGCGATGCGCGGCTCGTCGACCTGAAATTCCGCATCATCGACACGGCCGGCCTCGAGGAGGCCGCGCCCGAAACCCTGCAGGGCCGCATGCGCGCCCAGACGGAGGCGGCGATCGACGAGGCGGACCTCTCGCTCTTCGTCGTCGATGCCAAGATGGGCCTGACGCCGGTCGACCAGGCGCTTGCCGACATGCTGCGCCGCAAGGGCAAGCCGGTGGTGCTCGTCGCCAACAAGTCGGAGGCCCGTGGCTCCGACGGCGGCTTCTACGATGCCTTCACGCTCGGCCTTGGCGAGCCGACGCCGATTTCCGCCGAGCACGGCCAGGGCATGCTGGACCTGCGCGATGCCATCGTCGCAGCGATCGGCGAGGAGCGGGCCTTCCCCGAGGAGGACGAGGCCGTCACCGATGTCGACGTGCGTGCCGAGGCGGCTGCCGAGGGCGCCGGAGAGGACGAGGATTTCGAGCCGGAATATGACGAGACGAAGCCGCTGCGCGTCGCCATCGTCGGCCGCCCGAATGCCGGAAAGTCCACGCTGATCAACCGCTTCCTCGGCGAGGACCGGCTGCTGACCGGCCCGGAGGCCGGCATTACGCGCGATTCGATCTCCGTCGAATGGGACTGGAAGGGCCGCACGATCAAGATGTTCGACACGGCCGGCATGCGGCGCAAGGCGAAGGTGCAGGAGAAGCTGGAAAAGCTTTCCGTCGCCGATGGCCTGCGCGCCATCCGCTTTGCCGAGACGGTCGTCATCGTCTTCGATTCGACCATTCCCTTCGAGAAGCAGGACCTCCAGATCGTCGACCTCGTGCTGCGCGAGGGCCGCGCCGCCGTGCTCGCCTTCAACAAGTGGGACCTGATCGACGACCCGCAGGCCGTGCTCGCGGAGCTGCGCGAAAAGACCGATCGCCTCCTGCCGCAGGCGCGCGGCATCCGCGCCGTGCCGGTTTCCGGCCAGACGGGCCGCGGCCTCGACAAGCTGATGCAGGCCGTCATCGACACGGACCGCACCTGGAACCGCCGCATCTCCACCGCCAAGCTGAACCGCTGGCTGGATGCGCAGCAGACGCAGCATCCGCCGCCGGCCGTTTCCGGCCGCCGTCTCAAGCTGAAATACATGACGCAGGTGAAGGCCCGCCCGCCGGGCTTCATGATCTCCTGCACGCGTCCCGATGCGCTACCGGAATCCTATATCCGCTACCTGACGAACGGCCTGCGCAACGACTTCAACCTGCCGGGCGTGCCGATCCGCATCCACTTCCGCGCATCGGACAACCCGTTCGCGAACAAGGCGAAGAAGAAGCGCTGAGCGCCCTTTCACCCTTCGGTGGATATGGCGTTTGCCCCTCACCCTCACCCTAACCCTCTCCCCGCAAGCGGGGAGAGGGGACGTGCCACGCTTGCGGGCATTTGTTGGGGAAACCGGCGCGGCATATCCCCTTCGCCCCGTTTACGGGGAGAAGGTGGCCGGCAGGCCGGATGAGGGGCCGGAGTCGTTGCCCTTGTGGCCTCAGCCCTCCGGCAGCTTGTCCTTCGCCACCAGCGCGCCGTGATGCTGGATGACCGCGGCCGCGACATCAGCGGCGAAGCGGGCAGCCTCTTCCGGCGCGGCGCCTGTCGCAAGGCGGGCGAGGAAGGCGCCGTTGAAGCTGTCGCCGGCGCTGGTCGTGTCGACGATCTTTTCCACCTTGGCGGACGGCGCATGGCTGCGCTTCTCGCCGAAGACGAGGGTCGCGCCTTCGGCGCCGTCCTTCACGACAAGTCCGTCGACGCCGAGCGCGCGGTAGCGGGCAATGGTGTCCTCCAGCCCGGCATCGCCGAAATGCGTCGTCTCGTCGTCGAGGCTCGGCATGACCAGCGTCGCGGCGCGCGCGCCCGCGGTGATCGTCGCGCGCATGCGCTCGGCATCGTCCCACAGGCGCGGGCGGATGTTCGGGTCGAACGCGACGCGTTTTCCCGCGGCCTTGGCGCGGCGCAGCTCGGCGAGCAGCGTCTCGACATCCTCGGGCGGCAGGATCGCCAGGGTGATGCCGGAGAAGACCACGATGTCGGAGGCGTCGATGGCCGCGCGCAGCCGGTCGCCGTCACGCGCCAGCAGCTTTGCCGCGGAGGCGGAGCGCCAGTAGGAGAAGCTGCGCTCGCCGTCCTTCAGGTGGATCATGTAGAGGCCGGGTGAGCGGCCCTCGATGCGCGCGACATGCCCGGTTCCGATGCCGTGGCCATCCATGAAGGCAAGCATCTCGTCGGAGATCATGTCGGTGCCGACGGCCGAGACATAGTCGACGCTCCAGTCGGCCGGCAGGTACTGGCGGGCATAATAGGCGGTGTTGAACGTGTCGCCGGCAAAGCTCTTGCGCAGGAGGCCGCCCTCGGCCTGCATCAGTTCCACCATGCATTCGCCGATCGTCAGCAGGCGTGCCGCCATGTCCCAAGGTCCTCCCGACCCGTGCATTTCCTGCCGAGGCGAGATCGCTTCGGCGCCGGAGAATGCGGTCAAAACAAAACGCTCTAGTTGCGCCGGAAAGAGGAAATACTGTCAAAGAGTTGGCGGGGCAAGACGATACCGGCGCTTTCCGCCTGCCGCTGCCGTTCCACGCGGTCGAGGCCGGGGATATGGACGCCGTAGACGCCTGAAAGCCGCTCCACCTGCTCGGCGAAGCGGGTGGAGAAACCGTCGGCGAGAAGCTGCGGAGCGAGCGCCAGGAGGAACAGGCCGACCCCGGGAGAGGCATCGCCCGCCTGGAAGTCCGGGGCATCGAGCGACCAGTTCGCGCCGGTGAGGCCGGCGGCGAGCACTTCCACCATGAGCGCGACATTGGCACCGCGCGTTCCGCCGAAGGCGAGCAAGGCCCCCTTCATCGCGGCGAAGGGATCGGTGGTCGGCTCCCCCTCCTGGTCGAGCGCCCAACCCGCGGGAATGGCCTCGCCCCGGGCGGCCGCCTCGCGGATCTTCACATAGGCCGTGGCGCTGGAGGCCTGGTCGACCAGCAGGAAGCGCCCGTCGGCGAGCGGGGCGGCGAAGGCCAGCGGGTTGGTGCAGTAGACGGGCAGGCGGCTTCCCGCGCCGGCCAGCAACGCCGGCCCGTTCGTCGCCGCGATGGCGACAAGGCCTTCCTGGGCAAGCTGGGCAGCATACCAGCCGAGCTCGCCGGTGGTGTAGCTGTTCTGGACGGTGAAGACGGCGATGCCGAGCGCCTTTGCCTTCGTCACCAGTTCCTCAAGGGCGATCGCAAAGCCATGCTGGGCCACGCCGCCCATGGCGTCGCATTTCACGATGGCGGGGACCGGCGAGGTGATGAGCGGTTCCGCCCGCCCGTCGATCCGCCCGTCGACGAGGCTGCGCAAGTAATCCGTCAGATGCGTGAAGCCGATCGCGTTCTTGCCCGCCATTTCGGCATCCACCGTGGCGCCGGCAAGCGCCGTGGCCGCGGTCTCCACCATGCCGACACGCATCAGCGCCGTTCGGGCAAGGTCGCGTGCTTCCTGCGGGGAAAGGGTGACGGCATCGGTCATGGGGTCAACCTTCTCTATGGAATTTGCCGGCATCATCCCGATCGACCCGGCTCGCGTCAACCTTCGAAAAATCGGGGTACCTGCCGTTTACGCCCCGCCGGGGCCGCGTTACATCTTGCCGAAAGCAACAGGAAACCGGAGCGAAAAGGCATGGCGAAGCCCCGCAAGAAGGCTGATGACTGGTGGCGCGGGGCGGTGATCTATCAGGTCTATCCCCGCTCGTTCCAGGACACGACCGGCGACGGCATGGGGGACCTGCGAGGCATCACGAAGCGGCTCGGGCATGTCGCCTCGCTCGGTGTCGATGCCATCTGGCTTTCGCCCTTCTTCAAGTCGCCGATGGCCGATATGGGCTATGACGTCTCGGACTATTGCGACGTCGACCCGATGTTCGGAACGCTCGCCGATTTCGATGCCATGCTGGCGGAGGCCCATCGCCTCGGCCTCAAGGTCATCATCGACCAGGTCATCTCGCACACCTCCGACCAGCATCCCTGGTTCGTCGAGAGCCGTTCCAGCCGGAGCAATCCCAAGGCGGACTGGTATGTCTGGGCCGATCCCAAGCCCGACGGCACGGCGCCCAACAACTGGCTGTCGATCTTCGGCGGGCCGGGCTGGGAATGGGACGGCGTGCGCAAGCAATATTACATGCACAACTTCCTGATCTCGCAGCCCGACCTCAATTTCCACAACCCGGATGTGCAGGAGGCGCTCTTGAAGACCGTGCGCTTCTGGCTCGATCGCGGCGTGGACGGTTTCCGCCTCGACACGGTGAACTTCTACTTCCACGACAGGAAGCTGCGCGATAACCCGCCCCACGAGCCCGATCCCGAAGCGGTCGGCCTCGATGCGCCGGACGTCAATCCCTATGGCATGCAGACCCATCGCTACGACAAGACGCAGCCGGAGAACGTCGCTTTTCTCAAGCGGTTCCGCGCGCTGCTCGACGAATACGAGGGGCGCGCGACGGTGGGGGAGGTGGGCGACGGCGCCCGCTCGCTGAAGACCGTCGCCGACTATACGAGCGGCGGCGACAAGCTGCACATGTGCTACACGTTCGATCTTCTCGGGCCGGATTTCACCGCCGACCATGTGCGCAAATGCGTGCAGAGCTTCCAGCGGGCAGTGACGGACGGCTGGGTCTGCTGGGCCTTTTCCAACCACGACGTCAACCGCCATGTCAGCCGCTTCATCCGCGCGCCGGAGGAGCGCGAGCGCATTGCCAAGCTCGCCATCACCCTGCTGTCGACCCTGCGCGGCTCGATCTGCCTCTACCAGGGCGAGGAACTTGGCCTCACCGAAGCCGACCTCGCCTTCGAGGACCTGCGCGATCCCTACGGCATCCGCTTCTGGCCGGCCTTCAAGGGGCGCGACGGATGCCGCACGCCGATGCCCTGGCAGCATGGCGAGGCCCATGCCGGCTTCAGCACCGGCAAGCCCTGGCTGCCGGTGCCGCAGGATCACGCCCGGCTTGCCGTCGACGTGCAGGAGAAGATCGCCGGCTCGGTGCTCAACCATTACCGGGCCACGCTCGCCTTCCGCAGGGAACACGAGACCCTGCATGACGGCGACATGGCCTTCCTGCACTCCAACCACGACATCCTCGCCTTCACCCGCGAGAAGGGCGGCGAGAAATTGCTCTTCGTCTTCAACCTGACGCATGAAAAGGCCGAATTCGTGCCGGCCAAATCGCTGAAACTCGGCGCGCCCCTGTCGGTGCCCGGCTTCGGGGCAAAGCTGAAGGACGGGACGATCGAGCTGGACGGGTTGGATATGGCCTGCGTGCGGTTGTAGCGGGTTCCGGCAATTCCTGACCGTGCGCAAGCACGGTCAGCCAATATTCCTTTCCGGGAGCGTTCTACCGTTTTCGTCCGACGAGCCGGTCGTAATCGGCGTGTGAGCCGATCCAGAACCAGACGAGAGTGTCCGTCTGCGCATCTCTGACGGCGAGGGCGCGCCAAGAAAGACCCACCCGGGCCGACCAGAAGCGGCCGACGGGTTTGAGCTGCAGGGATGGGTGCGCGGGGTTGGCTTTCAGGAGGGTGAAATTCCTGTCGGCCTGTTCGCGTATATGAGAAGGCAGTGCCGCGTAACACGTCCAGAACGTGTCCGTGGCGTGATGCTTCAAAGCGGGCGTGTCCGATTGTTGCGGAATTTTGCCAAAGCGAGTTCGCCGAGCTCGTCCAGAGTGCCGTTTGCGGCGTCTTCGGCAAGGTCCCGATCCCACCGCTCCGCCTGAAGCGCTTCGAACCATGCGGAAAACCGGTCGAACTCTTCTGGGCTGAGTTCAGACACGCTTTTCTCAATCTGCTCCAGTTTCGTCATGTCGCGCTCCCTTCATGTCTATTCTATGCGAAGGAGCCGAACGCGGAAAGGTAAACCTCACCCCATCAGCATGAACCGGTCCACGTCCACCATCCCCCGGTCGGAGATCTTCAGGTGCGGGATCACCGGCAGCGGCAGGAAGGCGAGTTGGAGGAAGGGTTCCTCCAGCGTGGCGCCCAGCGCGAAGGCGGCCTGGCGCAGGTGGTGCAGCGTGTCGCGGACGGTCTCGTAGGGTTCGAGGCTCATCAGGCCGGCGACCGGGAGCGCGATCTCGCCCGTCACCCTGCCGCCCTCCACCACGACGAAGCCGCCCTTGATCTCGCCGAGGCGGTTGGCGGCGAGCGCCATGTCGTCTTCGTCGACGCCGACGACGCAGATATTGTGGCTGTCATGGCCGACGGTCGAGGCGATGGCGCCCTTCTTCAGCCCGAAGCCCTGCACGAAGCCGTTGGCATGGTTGCCGTTCCTGCCGTGACGCTCGATGACGGCGACCTTGATGATGTCCTGCGCGAGATCGACGGTCGTCTGGTTGCCCCTGGCGGGCAGCCGGTAGCGGCGGTGCTCGGTGATGATCTTGCCCGGCAGGACGCCGATGACCGGCGTTTCGCCATCGGTGACGGGCACGGCGAAATGGGCGGCGTTGACCGGGCGGGCCTTGACGCTGTCGAGCCCGACCGGGGCTACGGGCCGGCGCGTTGCAAAGAGCGCATCGTCCACCCTGCGGCCGGCGGAGAAGATCATCTCGGCCTTGCAGGTCTCCAGCGTGTCGACGACGACGAGGTCGGCGCGCCAGCCGGGCGCGACGAGGCCGCGGTCGCGCAGCCCGAAGGCCCTGGCCGCCGAGATCGAGGCGGCACGGTAGACGGCGAGCGGCGCGCGGCCATGGCCGATGGCGGTGCGGATCATGTAGTCGAGATGGCCCTGCTCGGCGATGTCGAGCGGATTGCGGTCGTCCGTGCACAGCGCGATGAAGGGCGAGAGGCGCTCGGTGATGATCGGCAGCAGCGCCAGCAGGTCCTTGGAGACCGAGCCCTCGCGCACGAGGATGTGCATGCCCTTGCGGATCTTCTCCAGCGCTTCCTCGGCGGTGGTGCATTCGTGTTCGGTGCGGATGCCGGCGGCAAGGTAGCCGTTGAGGTCCTTGCCCGAGAGCAGCGGCGCATGGCCGTCGATATGGCCGCCCTGGAAGGCCTCCAGCTTGGCGAGGCAGACGGGGTCCTTGTGGATGACGCCCGGGAAATTCATGAATTCCGCAAGGCCGATCACCTTGGGATGGTCGCGGAAGGGCAGCAGGCGCTCGATCGGCAGGTCCGCGCCCGACGTTTCGAGATGCGTCGCCGGCACGCAGCTCGACAACTGCACGCGGATGTCCATGATCGTCTCCAGCGCGCTGTCGAGGAAGAATTCGATGCCCTCCGTGCCGAGCACGTTGGCGATCTCGTGCGGGTCGCAGATCGCCGTCGTCACGCCGTAGGGCAGCACGCAACGGTCGAATTCGTGCGGGGTGACGAGCGAGGATTCGATGTGCAGGTGCGTGTCGATGAAACCGGGCACGACGATGCGGCCGGAAATGTCGATTTCCGCGCGGCCCTGGTAGTCGCCGCAGGTGCCGACGATGCGATCGCCCGAGATGGCGATGTCGGAGGCGACGAGGTCGCCCGTCACGAGATCGAAGAACTGCCCGCCCTTCAGCACGATGTCGGCGGGCTCCCGGCCGGTTCCCTGATCGATGAAGCGTTCCAAGTCGGCCATGGCGAAGTCTCCCGATTCCATTGCGGGAGACTCTAGCGGCGCGGCGGCAAGAGGGAAGGGCCGGTGCGTCGAATTGCGTGCTCAGACCGGGAAGGTGACGGTGAAGGCGAAGCGGGCGTGTGCTCCCGCCGCGAGCACCGTCGTATAGGGCCTGTCCTTCAGTTCGCCCGATCCGCCATATTCCGCCGCCGTGCCATGCCAGGGCTCGACGCAGAGGAACCGCGCGCCGGGCTTGGTCCAGAGCGCGAGGTTCGGCAGGTTCTCGAAGCGGAAGGCCAGCGCGGGACCGCCCTCGGCCTGGAAGGTCAGGCCACTGCCCGCGCCTTCCGGGAAAACCAGGGCGTCGTCTACGAAGAGATCGGGGGAGAGGACGAGCCGGCCCGCCGCAAAGGGCGAAGGGGTGCGGTCTTGCGACAGCAGGCCCTTTTCCAGTGGCTGGCGCTGCGGCTCCCCGGCATTGTGGAGCATCACGACATGCCGCTTCCCCGCCGCGCCGGGCAGGGGCCAGGCGAAAGCGGGATGGAAACCGAAGCCGAAGGGCATGGCGGTCCTGCCGCGGTTTTCGATCTCGGCGGCGACGGTGAGCGTCGGTCCATCAAGGCTGTGCTCGACGGAGAGCAGGAAGTCGAACGGATAGACGGCGCGGGTTTCGTCCGAGGCTTGAAGGCTGTAGCGGCACAGCGTATCGCTTGCGGCGGCCAGCGAGAACTCCCGGCGCCTGGCGAAACCGTGCTGCGCCATCGCATGGGGCTTGCCGTCGATGAGGAGCGTGTCATCGGGCGCCTTGCCGACGATCGGGAAGAGCACCGGCGAGCGCCCCGTCCAGAACGCGGCGTCGCCGTTCCACAGCCATTGCGCCCCGTCCCGGGTGGTGATCGCCTGCATTTCGGCGCCGAGCGAGGAGATATCGATCGACAGAAGGTCGTTCTCTATACGGGTGATGGTCGGCATGGGCTCGCCCTCAAGGTTTCCGGCGCGCACAATAGCCCTCAAAGCGGCCGGACTTGCAAGGCCCATCCGGCCGCGGCTAAAGCAGGTCATGCAAATGGGCGCAGCGGTTTGGCAAAGAGGCATGCGCAAACCGGGGACCCGAAGTGCAAGGCGCAAATCTGCAAGATCGCTGCGCACTTTGGCGACGCCCGTGTTTCATTCAGGGAGAAGCGGATGCAGCCGGCATGGACCACAAGGACGCCCGGACCGTCGGAAATCGAGGCGCTGGCGCAGCTCTGGTTTGACGGATGGCAGGATGCGCATGCGGCGGTGCTTCCAGCCGCGCTTGCCCGCCTGCGCACGCGGCAGAGTTTTGCCGATCGCCTGTCGGCCATGCTGGCGGATGTGCGCGTCATCGGCGAGCCCGGCGCACCGCTCGGCTTCTGCGCCATCCGGCATGACGAGCTCGACCAGCTTTTCGTGGCGCCGGCAGGGCGCGGCAGGGGCGTTGCCGCCGCGCTCGTGGCGGATGCCGAACGACGCCTGGCCGCCGATGGCGTGGCGATCGCCTGGCTCGCCTGCGCGATCGGCAATCACCGCGCCGCCCGTTTCTACGAGAAATGCGGCTGGCACCTTGCCGCGACCGTCGTCCAACGGCTGGACACGATCGAGGGGCCTTTCGACCTGGAGGTCTGGCGCTATGAAAAGCGGCTTTCTCCGGCGGTCGCGGATTGATGGCGCATCGCCACCATCCTATGTTGAGGACATGACCCGGAACGACGCGGCAGGCCCGATCATCGTCTTCGACGCGGAGTGCATCCTCTGCTCGGCCAATGCGCAATTCGTGCTCCGGCACGATCACGCCCGGCGCTTCCGTCTTGCCTCCATGCAGAATGCGGTCGGCGCGGCGCTCTATCGCCGCTTCGGCATCGATCCGGCCGATCCCGAATCGATGATCGTCGTGGACGGCGACCTGTTGCTGAAGGACAGCGATGCGGTGCTGGCGATCCATGCCGGGCTCGGCTGGCCATGGAAGGCGCTGTCCGCGCTGCGTCTCATCCCGCGCTTCTTGCGCGATCCCGCCTATCGCTGGCTGGCGCGCAACCGCTACCGGTTGTTCGGACGGCGCGCCGCCTGCTGGATACCCTCGCCGCAGGATGCGGACCGGGTGTTATGAGGCGGGTCATCGTTCTCGGCGGTGATTGCGTCCGGAAATGGCGGCCGAAGCCGCCATTCCCCCTGCCGGATCAGATGTTGTTCTGCAGCACCTCGCGCAGCTTGCCGAACAGTTCGTCGATCTCGCGCTTCTCGATGATCAGCGGCGGGGAGAGCGCGATGATGTCGCCCGTCGTGCGGATGAGCAGGCCCTTCTCATAGGCCTTGAGGAAGGCATTGAAGGCCCGCTTGGTCGGCTCGCCGGCAATGGAGGCAAGCTCGACGGCGCCGATCAGGCCGACATTCCGGATGTCGATGACGTTCGGGCAGTCCTTCAGCGAATGCAGGCCTTCCTCCCAGTAGGCGGCGAGTTCAGCGGCGCGGGTCAGGAGACCCTCTTCCTTGTAGGTATCGAGCGTGCCGAGCGCGGCGGCGCAGGCGATCGGGTTGCCGGAATAGGTGTAGCCGTGGAAGAACTCGATCATGTGCTCCGGGCCGTTCATGAAGGCGTCATGGATCTCGGAGGTCACGAAGACGGCGCCCATCGGGATCACGCCGTTGGTGAGGCCTTTGGCGGTGGTGATGATATCGGGCTTCACGTCGAAATACTGCGCGGCGAAGGGCGCGCCGAGGCGGCCGAAGCCGGTGATGACCTCGTCGAAGATCAGCAGGATGCCGTGCTGCGTGCAGATCTCGCGCAGCTTCTGCAGGTAGCCCTTCGGCGGGATGAGCACGCCGGTGGAGCCGGCGACCGGCTCGACGATGACGGCGGCGATGGTGGAGGCGTCATGCAGGGTGATGATGCGCTGCAACTCGCTGGCGATGTCGCCGCCATGTTCCGGCTCGCCGCGCGAGAAGGCGTTCCTGTCGGGGAAATGGGTATGCGGCATGTGGTCGACGCCCGTCAGCAGGGTGCCGAACATCTTGCGGTTGGCGACGATGCCGCCGACGGAGATGCCGCCGAAGTTGACGCCGTGATAGCCGCGCTCGCGGCCGATCAGGCGGAAGCGTGCGCCGTCGCCCTTGGCGCGGTGGTAGGCGAGGGCCACCTTCAGCGCGGTCTCGACCGATTCGGAGCCGGAATTGGTGTAGAGGACGTGGTTCATGCCCTCGGGGGCGATGTCGACGAGGCGGTTGGCAAGCTCGAAGGCCTTCGGATGGCCGAGCTGGAAGGCGGGCGCATAGTCGAGCTCGCCGGCCTGTTCGCGGATCGCCTCGGTGATCTTCGGGCGACAGTGGCCGGCATTGACGCACCACAGGCCCGCCGTGCCGTCGAGCACCTGACGGCCGTCATGGGTGGTGTAGTACATGTCCTTGGCGCCGACGAAGAGGCGCGGTTCCTTCTTGAACTGCCGGTTTGCCGTGAACGGCATCCAGAAGGCACGCAGATCGTTGGGTGTGTTGAGGCGGTTGGACATGCGGTCTCTCCGTGATCCTTGAAATGCTGGGGCCTTTGAAAGCGGTGGCCGTCCCGGCGGGTGGGATTTTTACCCGCTGGTCAAATTATCAAGGCGCCCGGGGCCGTCAAGCGGATGGTTCCATGCAAAACGCCCCGGATTTGGCCGGGGCGTTGCAATCGGGGTCTATCGGGGTCGTTCAGGCGATGCGCAGCTTCTTTTCCGTCGCGCCATTGCCGGAGGCCCGGTAGATGCGCTCGAGCGCGTCGAGAATCGTCAGCACGGCATCCGACTTGCTGGAATAGTAGATCGTCTGGGCATCGCGGCGGGTGGTGACGAGATTCTGCGCGCGCAGCTTCGACAGGTGCTGCGACAGGGCCGACTGGCTGAGTCCCACCTGGTTTGCAAGGGCGCCCACGGCGATTTCGCCCTCGACCAGGACCTTCAGGATGAGCAGGCGTTTCGGGTTTGCCATGGCGGACAGAAAGTCGGATGCAACCTCGGCCTGCGCATGTTCTGCGTCTGAAATCTTGTCCATCTGAAACTCCTTTGGGCGTTTCCGCTTCAAATTATGTGATTTTATTTGAATCCGCTTGTTAGCATATAAACAAAATACCCCTCATCAAGAGCCAGAAATGGGGGTATGCTGCACGCATAGCGATAGGCACCTCTCCCAATCGGAGAACGGTGCCCAAAGCGGATTTCGCGCAAATGCAGGCGGTTCAGCCCGCCGCCCTTGCTTCCTGAAGCAAACGCGCAAGCTCGCCACGAAGTTCCACGGCCTGATCAAGTTCCCGTGAAAATTCCAGGCGCTTCAGTTTGTCGCCGCTGGCAAGGTCGATGCCGGCGGCGTCGATCCCCACGATGATCCAGTCGCCGTCCTTCGCGCCGCAATAGTGGCGGGCATAGATGCCGGCCGCTTCCGCATGGTCGCTGTTCATGTGCGCGACGGCGCCGGTTTCCATTTCGGCAAGCGCGCCGCGGGCCGGGGAGCGAATCATGAGGTCGTCCGCCGTCAGCACGAAGGCCTTGCCGAAGCCGCCGTTGAGATGGGCGCGCAGCGGCACGAGGCGGAAGAAGGCGAAGTCGGGGAAATCGACATAGAGCTTCGCCTTGGGATGGCGGCGGACGAAGCGTTCGCGCAGCCCGGCATGGGCGGCGCTGTCGCGGGCCACTTCCTCTGCCTCGCAGAGCACCGTCAGGCGCGGATGGGCGAGGGGATCGCCCTTGCCGGGCTCGCCCGCCAGCAGCGAGGCGCGCGGATCGCGCCGGAGCGCCTGGGTGTGGACGGAAAGCGCCGAGACGAGGATGACCGGCGTGCCATCCGTATCGGTGCCCGTCAGCGTGCGGCTGGCGAGGGGCGCGCCGCTTTCCGGCTCGATGACGGCAAGCGCGCAGCTCCGGGCGGAGCGCAGCAGCGTGCGGGCAAGCCGCCGGGCGTCGTCGTCGGTTTCGCGCAGGACGCTCGGCTTGTCCTTTTCGGTCATGGTCTTGCTCCCGTCCTTCCATGAAAAAGCAGCGCCCCATGGGGCGCTGCTCTATCTAATCCTTTCACGAAGTCCTGTCAGCCGCGCCGGCGGTGCCGCGTCAATCCGTTCACGATGTCCTGCGCGTTGATCGTGCCGACGACCGTGCCGTTGTCGACGACGCCGACATTGCCCGGCGTGCGGGCCATGGCGTCGAGGATGTCGACGAGCGGGGTCTGCGGTGCCGCGGTCGCCGTCACGCCGCCGTCGGCGGAGGCGCCGTGCTGCATCACGTCCCCGGCCGTCAGCATGTTGATCGGGTTCATGTTCTGCACGAAGTCCGCGACATACTGGTTGGCCGGGTTCTTGACGATCTCCTGCGGCGTGCCGCACTGGATGATGCGCCCGCCTTCCATGATGGCGATGCGGTTGCCGATGCGGAAGGCCTCGTCGAGGTCGTGGCTGACGAAGAGGATGGTCTTCTTCAGCCGGCGCTGGAATTCCAGCAGCTCGTCCTGCAGGCGCGTGCGGATGAGCGGGTCGAGCGCGGAGAACGGCTCGTCCATGAGCAGGATCGGCGCGCCGGTGGCAAAAGCGCGGGCAAGCCCGACACGCTGCTGCATGCCGCCCGACAGCTCGTTCACCTTGCGGTCCGCCCATTTGGCGAGATTGACGAGTTCGAGCTGTTCGGCGACGCGCGCCTTGCGCTCGCGGTCCGGCACGCCGGCAAGCTCCAGGCCGAAGCCGACATTGTCGGCGACGGTCCGCCAGGGCAGCAGCGCGAACTGCTGGAACACCATCGAGACGGTGTGCATGCGGAAGTCGCGCAGCGCCTTCGGCGTTGCCGTATAGGGGTTCACCGCGCCGCTTGCGGCCTTCACCTGCACATCGCCGCGCACGACCGGGGCGAGCCCGTTGACCGCGCGCAGCAGCGTCGATTTGCCGGAGCCGGAAAGGCCCATCAGCACGAGGATCTCGCCCTCGGTGATCGACAGCGTGGCATCCGCCACGCCGAGCACCAGGCCGGTCTCCGCGCCGATCTCGTCGCGGGTCTTGCCCGCATCGACCATGGCGAGGGCCTTCTGCGGGCTGTCGCCGAAGATGATGGAAACGTTCTTGAAGACGACGGCTTCGGTCATTTGGCGTCTCCATCATCGGCGGCGCGGAAGAGACGGTCGAGGATGATCGCGAGGATCACGATGCACAGGCCCGCCTCGAAGCCCATGGAGATGTTCACGGTGTTGAGCGCGCGCACCACGGGAACGCCGAGCCCCTTGGCGCCGACGAGCGCGGCGATGACCACCATCGACAGCGAGAGCATGATGGTCTGGGTGAGGCCGGCCATGATCTGCGGCGTGGCGAAGGGCAGTTCCACCTTGCGCAGCACCTGGCCGGGCGTCGCGCCGAAGGCCTGGGCGGCTTCCACAAGCGAGGGCGGCGTCGAGATGATGCCGAGCCGGGTGAGGCGGATCGGCGCGGGGATGGCGAAGATGACCGTGGCGATGAGGCCGGGCACCATGCCGAGGCCGAAGAGGATCAGGGCCGGGATGAGATAGACGAAGGTCGGGATCGTCTGCATGAGATCGAGGATCGGCCGGAGGATCGAATAGAACCACGGCCGGCGCGCGGCGGCGATGCCGAGCGGCACGCCGACGACCATGCTGACACCGGTCGCCGCCAGCACGAGCGCCAGCGTCTCCGTCGTCTCCTTCCAGTAGCCCTGGTTCACGATGAGCAGGAGGCCGAGGAAGGTGAAGGCGGCGACGCCGATCGAGCGGCGGAACCACCAGCTCAGACCCGTCACGAGCAGGATGAGGAACAGCGCATAGCCGAACCTGCCGCCGGCGCTGGAAAACGGTCCCTGCAGCAGGAAGAGCACGGCATCGATGCCAGCCTGCAGGAAGACCTTCAGGAAGTCGAACAGTCCCTTGCCGTTCGTCGTCAGCCAACTGACGGCGTCCTTGGCGATCGGGCCGATCGGAATTTTGGAAACGGTAAGCCAATCCACGGCAGTAAGCCTTCGTCTGGAGGTTGACGATGCGCAGCCGGAACATCTGCGCGGTCCGCAACGCAAGACCGCTCGCGCACTCTTGCGGCAATCGCAGTATCCGGAGGCAAGAAGGGCGGGAAAGTTTCCTTCCCGCCCCGTTCTGGTCCGTTAGAGACCGAGTGCCGTTTTTGCGGCCGGCAGGGCCTCGCCGCTGCCGTCCTTGGTCGTCACGCCGGCAAGCCACGGCTCGACGGCGGCCGGGTTGGCCTTCAGCCAGTCGGTCGCGGCCGCTTCCGGATCCTGGCCGTCGTTCAGGATCTTGCCCATGATCTGGTTTTCCATTTCCAGCGTGAACTTGAGGTTCTGCAGGAGCTTGCCGACATTCGGGCATTCGCCGACATAGCCCTGGCGCACGTTGGTATAGACCGTCGCGCCGCCGAAGTCCGGGCCGAAGACGTCGTCGCCGCCGGTGAGATAAGTCAGCTTGAAGTTGGCGTTCATCGGGTGCGGCTCCCAGCCGAGGAAGACGACCGGGGTGCCTTCCTGCTCGGCGCGGGCGACTTCGGCCAGCATGCCCTGCTCGGAGGATTCGACCACTTCGAAGCCCGACAGATCGAACTTGTTGTTCGAGACCATGTCGATGATCAGGCGGTTGCCGTCATTGCCCGGCTCGATGCCGTAGATCTTGGCGCCGAGCGCATCCTTCTGCTTGGCGATGTCGGCGAAATCCTTGATGCCGAGTTCGGCGCCCTTGGCATTGGTCGCCAGCGTGTATTTCGCGCCCTCCAGGTTCTCGCGCACGGTCTCGACCGAGCCGTCCTCGCGGAAGGGCGCGATGTCGGCTTCCATGGTCGGCATCCAGTTGCCGAGGAAGACGTCGATGTCCTTGTTCTTCAGCGAGGTATAGGTGACCGGAACGGACAGGACCGTCACTTCCGTCTCGTAGCCGAGGCTCTTCAGCAGAACGGTCGCGGTGGCGGTCGTGGCGGTGATGTCCGTCCAGCCCACGTCCGAGAAGCGAACCTTGCCACAGCTTTCGGCTTCGGCGGCCGAGACATTGGCGGCGCCAAGCGCGAGGACGGACACGGCTGCGGCAAGAAGGGTCTTGAATGGCGATGCAGACTTCATTTTATTGCTCCCCTTATAACTGATGGTTTAGCCAATCATCAAAACGACATGCTTTCAAGCACCTTGGCGTAGCTGGAAGCCCCTGAAAGGTCCAATAAATTTCGGACCTGTTCGCAATTTTGCACATGGATGTCGCAGAAGGCGGGCCGCGCGGTTTTCTGTGGTTTTCCGGCCTTTTCGACTGGAAAATCGCGCCTTGCCGGGCCATGAGGCGGGGACGGAGAAAACCATGGCCAAGCTCTATTTCAGCTACGCGACGATGAACGCAGGCAAGTCGACGCTGCTCCTGCAGGCGTCCTACAACTACCGCGAACGCGGCATGCGCACGGCGATCCTGATCGCCTCCTTCGACGACCGCGCCGGCCAGGGCCGCATCTCCTCGCGCATCGGCCTGACCTCGGAAGCCATCGCCTTCGACCATGCCGACGACCTCTACAAGCATGTCGAGGAACTGAATGGCGACGGCAGCGGCGAGATCGCCTGCGTCTTCGTCGACGAGGCGCAGTTCCTCTCCGAGGAGCAGGTCTGGCAGCTCGCCCGCGTCGCCGACCGGCTGCACATCCCCGTCATGGCCTACGGCCTGCGCACCGATTTCCAGGGCAAGCTCTTTCCCGGCTCGAAAGCGCTGCTCGCCATCGCCGACGAGCTGCGCGAGGTGCGCACCATCTGCCATTGCGGCCGCAAGGCGACGATGGTCGTCCGGCTCGGGGCGGACGGCAAGGTGGCGCGGGAAGGCGCGCAGGTGGAAATCGGCGGCAATGACAAGTACGTTTCCTATTGCCGCCGCCATTGGGACGACATCATGAACGCCGATTGACGGCGGAAGGGGCGGCGAGGGGACACACGATGAAACAGCTTTCTCTCGTCACGGCCGCCTTCCTCTGTCTTGCCGCCCCCGCCCTTGCGGAGGGCGATGCGATCGCGGGAAAGACGGTCTTCAAGAAATGCGCGCCCTGCCATTCCGTCGAGCCGGTCAACCGCGTCGGGCCGACGCTCGCCGGCATTGTCGGCCGGCCGGTCGCCTCCGTCGCGGACTACAGATATTCCGCGAGGATGCAGGCCTTCGCCGAGGGCGGCAGGGTGTGGAACGAAGCCCTGATCGCCGAATACCTGATGTCGCCCAAGGCCATGGTGCCGGGCACCGCCATGGCCTTTGCGGGACTGAAGAAGATCGAGGATATCGCCAACCTCATCGCCTATCTGAAGGCGCCGGCAGGCTACTAGCCGTGCGCCGGAAATTTTCGGCGCCGGTCTTGCGGCCGGTCCGTGCCGTCCCACATCTTGTTCGGTAAAGGCGGCGGGCAGGTTCCTATCTGCCTGAAATCGTATAGTGTTGCCGCGATGGAATAAATCGGGCGGCGCAGACGTCTGCCGTGGAGAGTTTCAAGGGGACAAGCATGGCCACACTTCAGAACTTCGACGCGGAAATCGAGAAGACCCGCAGTGTCGTCAACCAGATGCGCAGCAAGCTGGAGCAGTCGAGCACCGTGCTCGACCAGTTCGCCAAGGCGGACACCAAGCTCGGCGACGTCAATTTCGACATCGAGAACGCCCGCATCCAGGACGTCATCGCCCAGCAGCGCGTGATGGAAGGCAATATTGCCGACCTCATCATCGGGCTGGAAGATGCGACGAACATCTTCGGCACCGAATTCGAGAGCATGAAGAGCTATACGGGCTATGAGAAATTCATCGGCATCTTCTCCAAGCAGAAGATGCAGCGCATGCGCACCGACCGCGTGCGCAACATGTCGCTCGCCGGCAACCTCCAGGAACTGCTCTCCAAGTCCGACACGATCGTCGGCATCCTGAAGGAGCAGAAGTCGATCCTCGACCAGCGCTACAAGACCTCCGAGGCGAGCCTCGTGCAGGTGATTGAGCGGCGCAAGGGCACGATGGTCAACCTCGAAGCCACCCAGAAGCGCATCGAGGAACTGAATCCGCTGCTGATGGACCTCGAAAACCGCATCGCCGCCTCCACCGACCAGAAGACCCGCACGGACCTTGAAGGCGAGCGCTCCGCGCTGGCGACGGAATACAACCTGATGCAGGCGAAGGAGCAGGAGTTGCTCGCCGAAAGCCAGACGCTGGAACGCTACACCTCGATGTTCCAGACCTTCGTCGATTCGCTCAACAACCAGATCGCCGCGCAGAACACGCTGATCAACAAGCTGACCATCGATACCGAGCAGCGCATCGTGCTCTACAAGGCGCTGGAGGATTCGTTGAAGACGGCCGCCCAGCAGGATGTGGCGCACAAGATCAACACGCTCGGCTCGCAGGTCGACACGGCCGCGGAAGAGACCATGGCCGGCATCGGCTCGGCCGCCCAGCGCCATATCGGCGATCTCCTCGAAATGCACGAGAAGAACATGCTGGCGACGCAGGACATCCAGCGCCGCAAGAAACTTGCCGACGACGCCTTCGCCCGGCGCTTCCAGGCTGTCATGGACAAGCACAACACCGCGAACTACGTGAAGCCGTGATGGTTGCAGGCATGCCATTGCCCCTCACCCTAACCCTCTCCCCGCAAGCGGGGAGAGGGGACGTGCCCCGCGAACCGGTATTGTTTGGGGAAACCCGATCGGCATATCCCCTTCGCCCCGTTTACGGGGAGAAGGTGGCCGGCAGGCCGGATGAGGGGCAGTCCTGGAGTGCCGGTGAGGATGCGCCATGAACGCCCCCGCCGACAGCGCCGTCGCGCAATATTTCTCCACCATCCGCGCCGCCCTCGGCGGCCTTGAGATCTTCCTCGCCGATCGCAACTCGCCGCTCTACCGCAACAGCGTGGTGGGCGAGATCGTCGTGCCCTATCTTGCCCGGCTGAAGGCCTCCTTCGCCTGCTGGGAGAACCGCATCGGCTTCGTCCAGCAGTTCCGCGTCTCGCGCGCCGAGAGCGGCTTTCCGGTGTTCCAGAACGTGCTGGAACTGGAGAACGACCGGCAGAGTGCGGAAAAGCGGCTTGCCGCGATCCCGAACGCCGACCAGTTGCGCGGCGAGATGGCGGATTTCATCCTGCGTCACAAGGCGTTTCCGGGCGATCTCCAGGCGCGCATGGCCGAGCGTCTCTATCTGGAGCAGATCGGCAAGGGCGACATCTTCTCGCCTTTCGTGCTGCCGGAGACGATCCGAGTCGCCGTCAATCCGAAGACCATGCGGCCCTATTACGTCGTCTGCTGGGGTGCCTTCGACGGCACGGCGACGCTGCCGATGGTCTACATGGCGACGATCGAGGATTCGAGCGAGAACGTCATTAAGATGCTCGTGACCAAGGATGGCAAGCTCAATCCTGACGTGGACATCCCGCTGCCGGTCGGCGGCCTGCTCAATCCCGAGCTTGCCAGCCGCTTCGACGATTTCGCGCTGAAGAACAGCGCCTATTCGCTCACCCCCGCGACGATCGCCACCAATCTCGACCGGGATTTTCCGACGCTCCATCCCAAGCAGTTGCGCCGCATCGTGCTGGGGCCGTTCTATTCGGCTGGCATCACCGAGAACAACGAGCGGGTCAACGAGATCCTTTCCAAGGTTCGGAAGCCGGAAAACGCCTGGCTGCTGACCTGGACGGTGCAAGAGGTCTTCTCCAAGGCCGAGCGCCCGGCGAAGAAGGGTTTCTGGAGCTCGACCCCGGCGCAGGAGGAGTTCCATATCGAGACCGACGATCTCGAAGCGGCCCGCATGGGCGTCAGCGCCTATGAGAAACACGCGCTGGTGCCGCACGATGCCTATCAGGCGCTCTATGCCGCGGGCGAGACCGTCGGCATTTTCGGCGCCTACAAGGTGCATGTGATCTCGGGAAACCAGGTGATCAGCGAAGGGTAGGGCTATTCTGGAACGATCGGCGGGCCGGCCTGCCGGCTCGCCTTCACCTTCGCCGTGTCGCGCGTCTTGCCGATCTTCCGGGAGATTGGCTGCAAACCGCTCCTTGGGGAGCCAGAAATCCCTCGGCGCCTGTTCACCGCCGAACTTTCAGAAGGACTGAGACCGATGAGCCTCAATGCCGGACTGACGACGATCCACGAAGACGATATCGCCAAGCACCAGGCGACGGCGCAGAGCCTCGTCACCAAACTCGTCATCCTCGAAAGCGACGACGGCAGACAGGGCACCGCGCTTGCCGGCACCGGCCGGCGTTTCGTGTCGACGGTCTCGACCGCCGGCGCGCGGCGCACGCGCGAGGTGGAGCTGGCAAGGACCATCCAGTCCGTGCGCGCCGCCGACCCTCTGCTCTCGCCGCAACAGCATGCCGTGCTCTTCCGCTCCCGCCGTGGTCTTCAGGTCGCCCTGGCGGTGACGGATGCCTTTTCCCGCCAGACCAATCTCGAAGGCCTGCAATCGCGCAATCTCGCCTCGCCCCTGACGGGCGACGAGGCGAACCAGTTCAAGGCGCTGCTTGCCGGCTCCGCCTACATCGCCGCCTTCACCTTCGCCGCCTATCTCGGCGCGACGCTGCCGGGCGAGGGCGAACCGGTGGAGGACGGCGGCGAGCCGGACTATCTCTTCGACACGCCGCAGGACGCGCTGAAGAGCATGGTCGCCGGCCTCGACCGGACGATTGCCGGTGCGCCGGACGATGCGGCGCTCGTTTCCCGCGCCCGGGCCTTCGCCCGCGTCGCCATCGAGGGGCTGATCAGCCGCCGCGCGCGCTTCACCGGCTTTGCCGGCTTCGAGAATGCCCATATCCGCATCGAGCAGGACGATTTCACCCTCTCCGGCTTCGACGTTGCGCCCGGCCAGAAGCGCAAGCCGCTCACGATGACCTTCAAGAAGCCGGAGGAAATCATCGGCAACCACATCGCCAAATACCAGGCGATGAAGCTCGCCAAGATGCTCGTCGCCTATGATTTCGAGCGCCAGCTCAACCCCTTCGTCGAACTCGGCGGTTTCCTCTTCACCTTCATCGGCGACGGCATGCCCGGCACCGGCAAGACGATCCTCATCCAGATGCTCGCCGGCCTCGTCAACGATTACTGCCAGACCGCCGGCTACGCCTTCCATTACGAGAATTTCGGCGTCGACCAGATTTCCTCCTACCAGGGCAAATCCGGCCAGAACTGCAAGGAATTCGTCAACAACGTCATCAACCCCAAGGCGATCGGCTTCGGCACGATCGACGACGTCGACCAGGTCGCCGCGAAACGTTCGGACGACCGGGCCTCGGCCGGCCAGCACGAGGTGACCGCGGTGCTGATGGAAAGTTTTGCCGGCGCCTCGACCGTGGTGCGCGGCAACTGCACCTTCGGCATGTTCTCCAACTATCCGGAAAACGTCGACGATGCGCTGCGCCAGCGCGCCGGCGCCCGCTGGCTGGTCGACGGACCGCAGACCGAGGACGACTATATCGACATCTTCGCCATGCTGGTCGGCAGGAACCACTCGATCCCGCTCGGCGCGCACACGCTCTTCGAGGGCCAGGAGATCAAGCGTGCCGTCTCCACCTCCTACGAACAACATGCAAAACCGCAGGAAGAGGGCCTGCTCGCCGTCTGGGAGATGCACGAGAAGGAGCACGGCGCCATCAAGTCGCTCGCCGATGTCGGCGCCTATCTCCACCGCATCAAGATCGCCGAGCCCCGCTTCACCGGCCGCGCCATCAAGAACATCACCGACGCGATCAAGATGCGCGCCATGGACGTGGACCTGCCGGACGACTGGTTCGCCACAGCCGGCGCCTTCATGCACAAGGGCTACGACGAGAAGAAGGCGATGATCGAGGAACTGCGCGGCCCGATCACCATGGAAATGGTCCTCCAGGAGATCAACCGCTACGCCGACAGCGAATTCCGCTATACGGACAAATCCGACGACGCGGCGGTTTCCGACATCATCCGCCGCGAACGCCAGCGCGAGAAGGCGATCCGCGAGATCGAGACGATGAAGGCGGAGGGTCGGTGGTAGTGAGTGCGGCATTTGCCCCTCATCCGGCCTGCCGGCCACCTTCTCCCCGTAAACGGGGCGAAGGGGATATGTCGCGCTGGTTTCCCCAGCCAATATCCGTTCGTGAGGCAAGTCCCCTCTACCCGCTTGCGGGGAGAGGGTTAGGGTGAGGGGCAAATGCGCGGCGCGGACGGTAAAAAGACCGAAAGAGCACGGCAATTGCGCCAAGTCGACAATGATGCGGAAACATTGCTTTGGTCGGACCTGCGCGGGCGGCGCCTGAACGGTTTCAAGTTCGTGCGGCAGCTTGCGATCGGCCCCTATTTCGCAGATTTCGCCTGTCGGGAGAAAATGCTGGTGGTCGAGGTTGACGGAAGCCAGCATGCGGGTAGTGAATATGACCGGAAGCGAAATGAATTCATGGGCATGAATGGCTGGTCCGTTGCCCGTTTCTGGAACATGGACGTGATAACGGAGCGCGAGGCTGTGTTGGAGACGATCGTGGCGATATGCGAGGGCCGGCTGGCGGAGCGCACGTCTGGGACAGACTTTACGTTCCTGCCTGCGCCGGAGAGCGCATGAAACGCCTCCTCGAAGCCGAATTGATCTATGGACGGCTGCTGCCGATCGATGAGCCGCATCTGGTCGAGCGCTACAACAAGGCGCTCGACGGGTTCGGCATGCGCCGCACGGAGCTCACCAGTTTCCGCATCGACATGACCGGTTTTTCGCCCGAAATCGCCGACGAGCTCGGCGATCGGGACTATCTCGATCCGAACCGCGTCAACCGTCGCTTCATCATCATGACGCCGGAGCAGGTAAACCTGCCGGTCGTGCATACGAGCTTTTCCAACACCGCGGCGCTGATGCACGAGTTCTTCTCGGCCAACGCCCGGGCGATCAACGCCATCACCATCCGCGACGCGCTCTATGGCGAGATCGAGGACTCCGTCTCCGTCGTCAACGACATCGACGACCTGCTCTCGATCAACGAGGTGCGCTTCAAGGTGCTGTCGGCGGAGGACATGCTCGGCAAGGCGGGGGAGTTGCGCGGCCTCGTCGACCGGCTGAAGACCGTGCCGAATGCCTGGGCGGACGACGCCATGCTCAACCGCATGGTGGAACTGGCGAAACAGACCGGCGACATCCGCCAGAACGCGCTGGTGCCCGACCAGCTCGTCTTCCGCCACGAGGCCTATTGGGCGAACCATTTCGGCGGCGTCTACGTCTTCCTCGACGACAAGACGACGACGGTCATCTGCGATCCGACCGTGCCGGGCTTCCGTCGCTCCCGGCCCTGGCAGGTGAGCTACATCGCGCTCGACGACCACAAGCGCATCTTCGATTTCCTGGCCTCCACCAGGCGACTGGAGCTGCCGCGCGCCTCCTGGGTGGAGCCGTCGGGCCTCTTCCAGCACCGGGCGGAGATGACGGTCGTCGGCCTCGTCAACCGGGGTGATCCGACCGCCGATCTCGAAAAGGCAGACCGCATCTGGCTGCAGACCTGGATGCATCGCAATGCCGAGCTCATGGCGCGCGACGGCACCTATCCCTTCCTGCAGGAGGCGATCCGAACGCTTGCGTCGACGGGGGAGATCAAGATCGCCGACGTGCCGCCGGAACGGCGCTTCATGCTGGTGCGCGCAGCGCCCGAGCATCCGGACCAGTGGCTGGTCAACCGCCTGATTTCACAGATGGTTCCCTATGATTTCGTCTCGCGCTTCATCTTCGACAAGCAGGGGTTCTACGCCGCCTACGAGCACTACAGCGAAAAGTTCCGCGAATACGTTGTCGCCACGTTGACGCGAACCTATCTGCAGGACAAGGCTGCCTTCCGCAGGAAACTTTTCGGTATCAGAGAGGACGACGCCCATGCTTGACCCGATCGTCGCGTTCTTCCAGCGCATCTTCGCGGCCATCGGCCGGGGCATCGGCCTCGTGATCGCCTGGGTTCTCTGGCCGTTCCTCACGGTGGCGAACTGGTATCGGGCCCGCGGCTGGATCATCAAGGGGCCGATCGGCATCGGCCTTGTGCTGCTCGTCGGCTTCTATGCCTATTTCATCTGGCAAACCCAGATGTGGAGCGGCTTCAGCCCGGATTACGTGAACAGCTACAATCTCGCCCAGCGCAAGCAGGATGCCGGCAGCGCATCGAGCGGGCAGGCGACCACGCCGGCAGCGGGCGAGGTCGCCGAGCCGGAGCCGAAGACCTGCGTGCGCTCGGCCATCGTCGATGTGACGGCCGATCTCATCGACTACAACGTCAACCAGAATGCGTGGATTTCGTCCATGCTGCTCTACAAGCTCGGCCTCTTCGGGCTCGACTGGGACCGCACGCCCTGGTTCGACAACAAGGCCTCGTTCCAGCGCGGCATCAACCAGGCGGTCCGCCGCACCGCGGTCGAGCTCGTCGATTCGCTCGGCCGCGTGCGCGGCACCTCGGGCATCAATGCCGATCTCCAGCGGGCCCGCGGCAATATCCAGTTCGATGAGGAGACCTGGTATTTCGGCTCGGATTCGCTTCTGCCGAAGACGCCGACGCCGACCTATTACCGCACGGCGATGGCGGATCTGCGCAAGTTCAACGCCGCGCTGGAGGCCTGCGAGGCGATCTTCGACGGCCGTTCGGACAACCTGATCGAATTCCTCGACCGCATCGCCAACGACATCGGCTCGACCTCCGCCATCATTCGCGAACGGTCGGAGTTCCACAATGGCGGCTGGTTCGACACGCGTGCGGACGACCGCTACTGGTTCGCCTACGGCCAGCTCTACGGCTATTACGGCATCCTTTCGGCCGCTGGCGCCGATTTCGATGCGGTCATCAAGCTGCGCGGCATCGAGCCGATCTGGACGGAGAGCATCAAGCAGTTGCGGTCCGCCCTCAACATCCAGCCGGCGATCATCTCCAACGGCCGCGAGGACGGCTGGATCATGCCGACGCATCTTGCCACGATGGGCTTCTATGTCCTGCGCGTGCGGTCCAATCTCGTCGAGATGCGCGACGTGCTGGCGCGGTAGTGAGCGAATAGGGCGTTGCGAATAGCGAATGGGGGCAAGATCTCTTTCGCTATTCGCTATTCGCTATTCGCTATTCGCTATTCGCCGCAAATTTATCTCCCCATGTCGTTTCTGGTCTAGCGGGCGGCAAAACCCGGTGTGGCATTGCCCCCGGCTTCACGATGAAATGGCGCGGCAAATAAAGAAGGAAGCACCGCCGTCAGGGGAGGAGACCCGGTTGCGGTAGCTGTGCCGAGAGGGAGCGACACCGCATGGCCGACGTGAAATCCGATATCGAAATTGCCCGCGCCGCGAAGAAGAGGCCGATCCTGGAGATCGGCGAAAAGCTCGGCATTCCGCCGGAGCACCTGCTGCCCTACGGCCATGACAAGGCGAAGATCAGCGCCGAATTCATCGCCGCGCAGAGGGGCAGGAAGAACGGCAGGCTGATCCTCGTCACCGCGATCAATCCGACGCCGGCGGGCGAAGGCAAGACGACGACGACGGTCGGCCTCGGCGACGGCCTCAATCGCATCGGCAAGAAGGCGATCACCTGTATCCGCGAGGCCTCGCTCGGCCCCTGCTTCGGCGTGAAGGGCGGGGCGGCCGGCGGCGGCTATGCGCAGGTCGTGCCGATGGAGGACATGAACCTCCATTTCACCGGCGATTTCCACGCCATCACCTCGGCGCACAACCTGCTTTCCGCCCTTATCGACAACCACATCTACTGGGGCAACGAGCAGAACATCGACATTCGCCGCATCGCCTGGCGGCGCGTCATGGACATGAACGACCGGGCGCTGCGCCACATCGTCGCCTCGCTCGGCGGCGTCGCCAACGGCTATCCGCGCGAAACGGGTTTCGACATCACGGTCGCCTCGGAGGTCATGGCGATCCTCTGCCTTGCGACCGACCTGAAGGACCTCGAAAAGCGGCTCGGCAGCATCATCGTCGGCTATCGCCGCGACAAGTCGCCGGTCTTTGCCCGCGACATCAAGGCGGACGGCGCGATGACGGTGCTCCTGAAGGACGCCATGCAGCCGAACCTCGTGCAGACGCTGGAGAACAATCCGGCCTTCGTGCATGGCGGTCCCTTCGCCAACATCGCCCATGGCTGCAACTCGGTCGTCGCCACCACGACGGCGCTGAAGCTTGCGGACTATGTGGTGACGGAAGCCGGCTTCGGCGCCGATCTCGGGGCGGAGAAATTCTTCGACATCAAGTGCCGCAAGGCCGGTCTGAAGCCGGATGCGGCGGTCATCGTCGCCACCGTGCGCGCCATGAAGATGAACGGCGGGGTGAAGAAGGACGATCTCGGCCGGGAGAACATCGACGCGGTGAAGAAGGGCTGCGCGAATCTCGGCCGCCATGTGCAGAACGTCAAGAAGTTCGGCGTGCCCGTCGTGGTCGCCATCAACCACTTCATCTCGGATACGGATGCGGAAATCCAGGCGGTGAAGGACTATGTCGCGACGCTCGGGGCCGAGGCGATCCTCTGCCGGCACTGGGCGCTCGGCTCGGCCGGCATCGAGGACCTGGCGCACAAGGTGGTGGAGCTTGCCGAATCCGGACTGTCGCAGTTCTCGCCGCTCTATCCGGACGAGATGCCGCTGTTCCAGAAGATCGAGACTATCGCCAAGGACATCTACCACGCCGGCGAGGTGATCGCCGACAAGTCGGTGCGCGACCAGTTGCGCATCTGGGAGGAGCAGGGCTACGGCAACCTGCCGGTCTGCATGGCCAAGACGCAATATTCCTTCTCGACCGATCCGAACCTGCGCGGCGCGCCCTCGGGCCACACCGTACCGGTGCGCGAGGTGCGCCTTTCGGCCGGCGCCGGCTTCGTCGTCGTCATCACCGGCGAGATCATGACCATGCCGGGCCTGCCGAAGGTGCCGTCGTCGGAGAAGATCTTCCTCAATGAAGAGGGGTATATCGAGGGGTTGTTCTGAGGTGGGGAGGCGGGCGTGTCGGCGCTCTCGCAAACCTTCCCTCCGTCATGGTCGGGCTTGACCCGACCATCCACGCCACACCCGCCGCATGATCCTCGGGTCAAGCCCGAGGATGACGGAGGGGAGGGAGGAGGATGACGGAGAGAGAGAGAGAGAGAGAGAGAGAGCCGGATCGTTCAAGACGATCTGGCAGGTCTTACGTCCGCCCGAGATAATCCAGCTTGCCGACGGGAACGCCGTTGTGGCGCAGGATCGCGTAGGCGGTGGTCAGGTGGAAGTAGAAATTCGGCAGGGCGAAGGTGAGGAGATAGTCCTTGCCGGTATAGCTCGTCTCGCCGCCGCGCGTCTTCAGCACTACGGTGCGTTCCGCCGCGCCCTCGAAGGCGGATTCCGGCACGGTGGCGAGATAGGACACCGTGTTCGCGATGCGCACGCGTAGATCGGCCAGCGTGGTTTCGTCATCGGGAAAGCTCGGGGCGTCGGAGCCGGTCAGGCGGGCGGCGGCGCCCTTGGCCGTGTCGCTCATGCGCTGGATCTGGCCGGCGAGCGAAAGCATGTCCGGCGCAAGGCGGGCGTTGACCAGGACCTCCGGCTTGATCTTCCTTTCCTCCGCAAAGGCCTCGGCCTTGTCGAGCAGCTTGGTGAGCACGGTAAATCCGCGCTGGAAGGCCGGGATGGCGAGGTCGTAGAGGGGAATAGACATGGACGGGAACCTTGTTGGGCGGAAATGTCGGAAGGCCGCGGGGCCATGCCTGACATAGGGGGCTGCCGCCGGTCTTTTCAGGAGCAGGGCGAAATATAATCTGCCTACCAGCAATAGCGGTATCCGCCACGCCGCGCCTTCACGTCGAGATGCAGGTGGTTCTGGTGCGCCGCGTCGCTGCCGGGGTCGAGCACCGTGGTGAAGTAGAGGCAGGCGGCCTCCGTGATCGCGCGCTGGAACGCGCCGTTGAGGGTCGGTTCCTTGTCGGCTGGGCGGATCGTGACGGTCTTGCCGCTTTTCAGCGCAAAGCCGGCAATGTCGACGGCATTGCCGAAGGCATGCTCTGAGATCCTGCCTTCCTCGGCGCCGTTGCGGTTGCGGCATATATAGGCCGAGGCCTGGGAGAGCACCGTGATGGTCTCGCCGGGCATGGCGGCCTCAAGCGAGGGTTTCACCGATCCCTCCATCCAGCGGGCAAGCTGCAGTGCGGTCTCGCAGCGGATGGTCGCGGCGGGTTCGACCTTGATGTCGCCCGGCAGGCTGTCGAGCAGGACGGGCCTGTCTATGCCGCAGGCCTTGCCGTCGTTGACGGCGGGCGCCTCTTCGAAACGGGCGCCGATGGCCTTCAGCGCCGTCCGGCAGGCGGCATCCTGCTTGTCGTCCTCCTGCGGTCGCTCCCTGGCCTTCTCCGCGTCGTCCTTTGCCTTGCGTTCGGCTTCGGTGGTTTCGGCCGGCGCCTTTCCGGCCTCCCCCTCGGTCTTCCGTTCCGGTCTTGCAACCGGCAGGGGGCCTTCCTTCGGCAGGTCGGCGGCGCCGGCCAGAACGAGGAGGGCGGCAAGAAGGGCTGGTCGATGGAGCGTGACGATGGTTTCGTCTCCCGGCTGACACGATCAGCGGGGAAACGCCGGAAAACGGATTTGGTTGCCGGTGGTGCGGTCAGATGCCCGCGCCGTGGGTGATTTCCATCGCCGGGCGGCACTGGCCGATGAAGTCGTCCACGATCGCGCGCACGCGCTGGATGAGGTGGACACTGTCGCCACCGTCATTGTCTTCGATGATGTCGAGGAAGAGGCCGATCAGGGTGCGGGCCTCGTCGGCGTCGCACGGTTCGTGCCGATAGAGGGTGTCGAAGGCACGGGCGATCCTGCCGTCCAGCTTCTTGAACTCCGGCGTTTCGTAATCTGCGATCGTTTCCGCGAGCAGGATCTGCATCTTGCGGAACTGTTCCACCATGATGGAGACCATGGATTCTTGCCTTGATGTCGATGTTTTGCCGTGCGCAATTAGCATATGCTCACGGAAGCGGCAAACTTCCGGGCATGGCGAATTTTCGCCATATTGACGGATTGTTTCACGGTTCCGGCTCCGGGCGCAGCAAGTGCAATGGCGGGTGATGCGGGCGCGCAACATCCCGAAAGCCGTGTTGCGCGGGCTGCAAACGGCCTTGCGCGCGCCCGCACTTCACGCTAACACTCCGCTCATGGAAAAGATGATCATCATCGCTGGCTGGTGGTGGGCTCGCTGAGGCGGCCTTGACCAGTCATGCGTGATTGAGACGACAAGCCGCCCGGAACCTTCGAGGCGGCTTTTTCTTTTGGGCCGTCGTCACGGGACCGGGCCTGAAACGGAGTTGGGGAATGGCCACGAAAATTCTGGAAGACGGCGCCGAAGCCTACGAGACGAAGGGCGGGGTGACCGTCACGCGCCGCCGCCGCGCCGCAGATTATGCCCATGCGATTTCCGCCTATGTCGACAAGCTGGACGAACGGCGCGGCGCGGTCTTCTCGTCGAACTACGAATATCCCGGCCGCTATACCCGCTGGGACACCGCCGTCGTCGATCCGCCGCTCGGCATATCCTCCTTCGGCCGCGCCGTCTGGATCGAGGCCTACAACGGCCGCGGCGCGGTGCTGCTCTCCCTCATCGCCGACCGTCTGGCGGAGGTGCCGGAACTGGCGCTCGGCGCCCGCACGGAAAGCCGCCTCGATCTCGAGGTGAAGCTTCCCGATCGGGTCTTCACCGAGGAAGAGCGCTCCAAGATGCCGACGGTCTTCACGGTGCTGCGCGCCGTCACCGACCTCTTCCATTCCGCGGAGGATGCCAGCCTCGGCCTCTACGGCGCCTTCGGCTACGACCTCGCCTTCCAGTTCGATGCGATCGACCTGAAGCTGAAGCGGCCGGACGACCAGCGCGACATGGTGCTGTTCCTGCCGGACGAGATCCTTGTCGTGGACCACTACGCCGCCAAGGCCTGGATCGACCGCTACGACTTCGCCAAGGGGGGGCTTTCGACGGAAGGCAAGGGCGAGGCGATCGCGCCCGAGCCGTTCCAGACCGTCGACGTGATCCCGCCGCATGGCGACCATCGTCCCGGCGAATATGCCGAGCTGGTGGTCAAGGCCAAGGAGAGTTTTCGCCGCGGCGACCTCTTCGAGGTGGTGCCCGGCCAGAAGTTCTTCGAGCGCTGCGAGAGCAAGCCGTCGGAAATCTCCCACCGCCTCAAGGCGATCAACCCGTCGCCCTATTCCTTCTTCATCAATCTCGGCAACCAGGAATATCTCGTCGGCGCCTCGCCGGAAATGTTCGTGCGCGTCTCCGGCCGGCGCATCGAGACCTGCCCGATCTCCGGTACGATCAAGCGCGGCGACGACCCGATCGCCGATTCGGAACAGATCCTGAAGCTGCTCAACTCCAAGAAGGACGAATCCGAACTCACCATGTGCTCGGATGTCGACCGCAACGACAAGAGCCGCGTCTGCGAGCCGGGGTCGGTCAAGGTCATCGGCCGCCGGCAGATCGAGATGTATTCGCGCCTCATCCACACGGTCGACCATATCGAGGGGCGCCTGCGCGACGACATGGACGCCTTCGACGGCTTCCTCTCGCATGCCTGGGCCGTCACCGTCACCGGCGCGCCGAAACTCTGGGCGATGCGCTTCATCGAGGCGCATGAGAAGAGCCCGCGCGCATGGTATGGTGGGGCGATCGGCATGGTCGGCTTCAACGGCGACATGAATACGGGCCTCACGCTGCGCACCATCCGCATCAAGGACGGCATTGCTGAGGTGCGCGCCGGGGCGACGCTGCTCTACGATTCCAACCCGCAGGAAGAAGAAGCCGAAACCGAACTGAAGGCCTCCGCCATGATCGCAGCCATCCGCGACGCCAAGTCCGGCAATTCCGCCAAGGTCCAGCGCGACGTCGCCGCCGTGGGCGCCGGGGTGAACATCCTGCTCGTCGACCACGAGGACAGCTTCGTCCACACGCTCGCCAACTACTTCCGCCAGACGGGCGCGACGGTCACCACCGTGCGCACGCCGGTTCCCGAAGAGGTGTTCGACCGCATCAAGCCGGATCTCGTCGTGCTCTCGCCCGGCCCGGGCAATCCGAAGGATTTCGACTGCAAGGCGACGATCAAGAAGGCGCGGGCGCGCAACCTGCCGATCTTCGGCGTCTGCCTCGGCCTGCAGGCGCTCGCCGAGGCCTATGGCGGGGAGCTGCGCCAGCTCGCCATCCCCATGCACGGCAAGCCCTCGCGCATCCGCGTGCTGGAGCCGGGCATCGTCTTTTCCGGCCTCGGCCGCGAGGTGACGGTCGGCCGCTACCATTCGATCTTCGCCGACCCCGCCACGCTGCCGCGCGATTTCATCATCACGGCGGAGAGCGAGGACGGCACGATCATGGGCATCGAGCATGCCAGCGAGCCGGTCGCGGCCGTGCAGTTCCACCCCGAATCGATCATGACGCTCGGCCAGGATGCCGGCATGCGAATGATCGAGAACGTGGTGGCGCATCTTTCGAAAAAAGCGAAGGTAAAAGCCGCCTGAGGCTTTGACAAAACGGCCGAACTGGCCGATATCGACCCCAAGAGAAAACCGCGTGCACGTCCCCGTGCGCGCGGTTTTGCGTTGATGGGCCAGGCTTTTTGCAACTCGGTTGCATGCGCATGGAGAGTGGCATGGAAAATTCCGACAGGGTCAAGCGGCTGGCGCTCTGGGGCATCCCGCTGGCGTTTTTCGTGATGGGGCTGAAGCTGGTCGCCTGGTGGGTGACGGGGTCCGTGGCGCTGCTGTCGGACGGGCTGGAATCGAGCGTCAACGTGGTCGCCGCCATCGTCGCCTTCGCGGCGATCACCTATGCGGCCAAGCCCGCGGACAAGACGCATCCTTTCGGCCACCACAAGGCGGAGTACCTGTCGGCGGTCCTGGAGGGCGTGCTGATCGTCGTGGCGGCGCTGCTCATCGTCGCCGAGGCGCTGCCGGCGGTGCTGGCGCCCGCGCCCATGGAGGCGCCGGCGCTGGGTCTTGCCATCAACTTCCTTGCGGGCGTCATCAACGCGGCCTGGGCCTATACGCTTATCCGGGCGGGAAAACGCTATCGTTCGCCGGCGCTTTCGGCGGATGGGCAGCATATCCTGTCGGACGTCGTGACCTCGGTCGGCGTGCTCGTCGGCCTCGTTCTCGCCATCGCCACCGGTTATGCGGTGCTCGATCCGCTGCTTGCGGTGCTCGTCGCGCTCAACATCCTTTATCAGGGCTGGAAGGTCATCGCCCATTCGGTCGACGGCCTGATGGACCATGCGGTGGAGCCGGAGGAGGCGGAGGCCATCCAGGCGGCGATCGCCGCCGGCGGCACGGGCTCCCTCGGCGTGCACGACCTGAAGACGCGCAGGGCAGGGGCCGCGACATTCGTCGACTTCCATCTCGTCGTGCCGGCGCGGATGCCTGTCGGCGAGGCGCATGACATCTGCGACCGGCTGGAAGATGCCATCCGCTCCGTGCAGCCCGGCGCGCAGATTGCCATCCATGTCGAGCCGGAGACGGAAAAGGCCCATGGAATCAGGGTGAAGATCGAAGAGGTTCACAATGAGCAAGACTGACGTATCGGGACTATCGCAGCTCGGCCAGGCGGTCGACCTGCCGGCAGGCCCGGAGACCGCCGTTCTGGAAAAGGTGCCGAGCAATCACGCAGGCACGGATTTCGTCGTGCGTTTCACGGCGCCGGAATTCACCTCGCTCTGCCCGATGACCGGCCAGCCGGATTTCGCGCATATCGTCATCGACTACATCCCGGACGGCTGGCTGGTCGAATCGAAATCGCTGAAGCTCTACCTGCATTCCTTCCGCAACCACGGCGCCTTCCACGAGGATTGCACCATCGACATCGCCAAGCGCCTCGTCGGGCTGCTGGAGCCGAAATGGCTGCGCATCGGCGCCTACTGGTATCCGCGCGGCGGCATTCCGATCGATGTGTTCTGGCAGACAGGCGATGCGCCGAAGGGCGTGTGGATCCCGGACCAGGGCGTGCAGCCCTATCGCGGACGCGGGTGAAGGCGGCGGGTTTTCCCGCCGCCGCAAGGCATCAGCCGAAGGCGAGCACGAGGCCGGCGAGCGCCGTGATGGCCCCGAGGAGGCGGGCCGCGATGGCGCCGCCCGAAAGGCGCGCGATGCTAAGGCCGAGCCCGATGCCGGCAACGTGCAGCAGCGCCGTCGCGACGACGAAGCCGATGCCGAATTCGAGGGCGCCGGCGCTGCCGAGTTCGCCGCCATGGGCATGGCCGTGGAAGAGCGCGAAGATGGCGACGATCGCGGCCGAGGCCGTCGTGTCGAGTTTCACCGCCATCGCCACGAGCAGGCCGAGGGCGACGACCGAGGCGAGGATCGCCGGCTCGACGAAGGGCAGGTCGACCCCCGCAAGCGCAAGGCCGAAGCCGATCGCCATCGTGGCGACGAAGGCGGCCGGCACGCCCCAGAGCGCCTTGCCGCCGATCTGCGCCGCCCAGAGACCGACGGCGACCATGACGAGGATATGGTCGAGGCCGAAGAGCGGATGCGAGACCCCGGCCATGAAGGAGCCGTGTTCTTCCGGGTTGAGGTGGGCGAAGGCCGGTGCGGCCGTGACGGCGAGCGCGGCCAGCGCCAGCGGAATGCGTCTGATCATGGTGTCCCCTGTTCCGCCGGCCTGGGGACGGCCGGCGCCTTTGATCGGTAAGGACGGCATCGTAGGGGCGATGCCGGCGCCAAGTCCATACGCAAAGTGCGCAGGCGACCCGTCGGGGCCGCATCGGGCCCGGCGCATTTACCCTGTTTTCCGGTGGCGCGGCGAGGCTCTATCGCCGCCTATCGGTTTTGTTGCATTGTCTTGGCCGGTGAGTCGCATTATCTGACAGCGACAGGACTATTGACGAGCAATCCGGAGACTTTGGATGAGCGACGAAGACGACAAGAAGACGGAACTGCCCCTGGGCAAGGAAACGGAGGCGAACCTTTTCAAGTCGCGTTCGATCTTCATCTATGGGCCGATCAACCAGGAACTGGCGCAGAAGGTCTGCTCGCAGCTCGTGGCGCTCGCCGCCGCCAGCGACGAGGACATCCGCATCTACGTGAATTCGCCGGGCGGCCATGTCGAATCGGGCGATTCGATCCATGACATGATCAAGTTCATCAAGCCGAAGGTGTGGATGATCGGCACGGGCTGGGTCGCCTCCGCCGGTGCGCTGATCTATGTCGCCGCGCCGAAGGAACAGCGCCTCTGCCTGCCGAACACCCGCTTCCTCCTGCACCAACCGTCGGGCGGCACCCGCGGCATGGCGTCGGACATCGAGATCCAAGCCCGCGAGATCATCAAGATGAACGAGCGCCTGAACAAGATCTTCGCCGACGCCACCGGTCAGCCGATCGAGAAGATCGCCAGGGACACGGACCGCGACTACTGGCTCTCGGCCGAAGAGGCCAAGGGCTACGGCCTCGTCTCGCGCATCGTGACCTCGCAGGGCGAAATCTGATCCGCCTTTGCCCCTCATCCCCCTGCCGGGACCTTCTCCCTAGCCAAGCGGGGAGAAGGAGGAGAGCGGCGCGCCCATCGTTCCTCTCCCCGCTTGCGGGGAGAGGATGCCGGCAGGCAGGTGAGGGGCCACTTGGGCAAAAATCCCGCCCCCCGCTTGCGCTTTCGTCCTCCCGCCGTTATAGACGCCTCATGTTGAAGACCAGCGCACAGATCATCGAACGAGTTTCCCGCGGCAGCGCTGCTGTTCGCGAGCGTTCGCGCGGCTTCTCCTCGCTTCTTCTTCTCGGCCTTACGCGCGGTTGCCGGGTTCGCTGAGGAGCGCCCGGCGGCCGAAAAGCCCGTCCGGCAATAGCTCCTCGCTTCACCCCATGCATGAATTCCGGTGCATTCGCCCTCGTTAGGCGCTATGACGCTTTCGCGAATGCCGGGACGACGAAGAGACGAAGACGATGATTTTGAAGACCCATTCCCCCAAGCAGGGCATGCCCGAGGCGCCCGTCAAGTACCAGGCCTATCCGACGATCAACATTGCGGACCGGACCTGGCCCAGCAAGACCATCACTGAGGCGCCGATCTGGTGTTCGGTGGACCTGCGCGACGGCAACCAGTCGCTGATCAACCCGATGGGCCACGACCGCAAGGCCCGCATGTTCCAGCTGCTGCTCGACATGGGCTTCAAGGAAATCGAGATCGGTTTCCCCTCCGCCTCGCAGACCGATTTCGACTTCGCCCGCTGGTGCGTCGAGGAGGGCAATGTGCCGCAGGATGTGTCCCTGCAGGTGCTGGTGCAGTGCCGGCCGGAGCTGATCACCCGCACCTTCGAAGCCCTGGAAGGCGCGCACAAGCCGATCATCCACTTCTATAACTCCACCAGCGAATTGCAGCGCCGCGTGGTGTTCGGCAAGGACGTCGCCGGCATCAAGCAGATCGCCACCGATGCCGCCAAGATGATCACCGACATGGCCGCCAAGGCCGGCGGCGGCTATCGCTTCGAATATTCGCCGGAGAGCTTCACCGGCACCGAGCTGGAAGTGGCGCTGGAGATCTGCAACGCGGTCGTCGAGATCGTCAGGCCGACGGCGGACAACAAGCTGATCCTCAACCTGCCGTCCACCGTCGAGATGGCGACGCCGAACATCTATGCCGACCAGATCGAATGGATGTGCCGCAACATCGACAACCGCGAGAACGTCCTCATCTCGCTGCACCCGCACAACGACCGCGGCACCGGCATCGCCGCGACGGAACTGGCGCTGATGGCCGGCGCGGACCGCGTCGAAGGCACGCTGTTCGGCAATGGCGAGCGCACGGGCAATGTCGACGTCGTCACGCTGGCGCTCAACATGTACACGCAGGGCATCGATCCCAAGCTCGACTGCTCCGATATCGAGCGCATCAAGGCCGTCTACGAATATTCCAACGAGATGACCATTCCGGAGCGCCATCCCTATGTCGGCGAACTGGTCTACACCGCCTTCTCCGGCTCGCACCAGGACGCCATCAACAAGGGCATGAAGGCCATCAAGAAGGCCAACAAGCCGATCTGGGAGGTGCCATACCTGCCGATCGACCCGCAGGACGTCGGCCGCTCCTACGAGGCGATCATCCGCATCAACTCGCAGTCCGGCAAGGGCGGCATCGCCTATATCCTGCAGGAAGACTACGGCATCAACCTGCCGCGGAGCCTCCAGGTGGAGTTCCGCGAGGAGATCCAGCGCATCACCGACGAAGAGGGCGTGGAACTGCCGTCGAAGCGCATCCATGAAAGCTTCATGCAGCGCTACGTCACGCAGCCCGGCACGCGCCTGCGCTTCGTCGACCACCACACCTATCCCGACGATGCCGGCCAGAAGGGCACGCGCATCGTTGCCGCGGAGATCACCGATGGCGGCGAGACGAAGCGTATCGAAGGCAAGGGCACCGGCCCGATCGACGGCTTCATCAATGCGCTGTCGATCTATCTCGGCATCCCCATGTCGGTGGCGGACTATTCCGAGCACTCGCTCCAGCACGGCTCCAACGCGGCGGCCATCGCCTATGTGGAAGTCGAGCATCCGGGCGGAAAACTGTTCGGCGTCGGCATCAACACGAACATCGTGACGGCCTCGCTCGAAGCCATCGTCTCGGCCGCCAACCGCGTGCTCGCCGTCCGCGGCTGAGCGGCGAGGATGCTGAATATTATAAAAGCCCGGCAGCGATGCTGCCGGGCTTTTTGCTGTCCGAAATCCGCGACGGGACGCGTTGCACGGAGGCTCAGATCGTCGAGGACACCGTCTCGGCGATGCGTTCCAGCGATGGATCGGCCGAGGGGCCGACCACGACATAGGACGCGCTGCCCTTCTGCCAGGAGACGAGGCCGATATCGTTGCGCATGCTTTCGGACAGGGCCGTAACGGTTTCGATCGGATCGCTCTGGACGAAACAGATGGCGAAGACCTCGTTCTGGGCATTGCGATAGAGGAGCTGGGCGGCCGGCTTGCCGCCGGCGACCAGCAGGCGCGCGCCCTCGAAGGTCAGGTTCTGGTCGGAAAGGTCGGGCAGCTTGAAGGGCACGCCGGTGCTGGCCGAGAGCCATTCGACGATATGCTCCTTGTCGCTCGCCGGCACTTCCACGAGATGGCGCGTCTGGCGGGCATAGATGCGATGATAGTCGGCAATATCGTCGAGCCAGGTGCGGGCCGGGGCGAACCGGGTGGAGGCGAGCTGGGACGCGCCGTCCTGACGCTCGCCGACGAGATAGCCGGCGGCGCCGCCGGCAAGGAACAGCACGAGGGACGCGGCGAGCGCCTTCGGCCATAAGGCAGAGGGGCGGCGCGGCGCGGCAGCGGAAACCGGAATGGCGGCAAAGTCCGCTTTCGGCGGTTCGTCGTCCTTCTTGCCGGCTTCCTTGATGTTGCGCACCAGATCGAGCGGAATGGGCTCCTGCAACAGTTTTTCGAAGGCGCGGGCGCCGAATTCGCTGCCGAGCTTCAGCTTCTCGAAGACCATGCGCGCATCGTCGTCCTCGGCGAGGATCGCGTTGATCTCGTGCATTTCCGCTTCCGGCAGCTGGCCATCGAGATAGGCCGACAAGCGTACTTCGAGCGGAAGACCCTGTGTGCTCTCCACCATCAGGCCCTCCTTTCCATCTGTTCCGAGATCATGGCCGCAAGCCGGATGCGGGCCGCCGAAAGCCGGCTCATCACGGTCCCGATCGGTATGCCCAGAATATCCGCCGCCTCCCGATAGCTGTGACCTTCGACATTGACGAGGAGAAAGACACTCGAGAGACCTTCCGGCATGGTCATGATCAACTTGTGCAACTGCTTGGCATAGACCGCCTTGTCGGCCGACGCTTCGATATGCAGGCTATCCTGCTCGGCAACATCTACCGTGCCGGACCCTGTGCGGACCTTTCGCTTGCGGATCTCGTCCACCCAGAGATTGCGCGTCATGGCATAAACCCAGCTTTCCAGCCGGCCTTCCCCGTTCCATAGATGGCTCCGCGTGATGGCTCTCTCGCAGGCCTCCTGCACGAGGTCGTCGGCATCGCTGCCATTGCGCGTCAGCGTCATCGCAAAACGGCGCAACTTCGGCAACAAATTGACCAATTCTCGCCGGAACTCATTCGATTCTGCCGTCGGACGCATTGCTTTTCCAAGGAAACGTTCGGGATCAAAACTCTATTCGCTGCCGGGCGGGCGACGAGCGTCTGATATGAAACATTCTTCCTAAGGTCTGCAAGCATGAACGGCAACCCGGAGCGCAGTTTCCCGCGTTCCCTCAACGATTGATCTTTGTGGCGGCCGGCGCCGTGCCGTTTCCGGACGGCGCCGCCGGCGCTATGTCAGTAAGTGGTGCGCTCGCCGCCGAGCGACTGGAGCAGCGCACGATAGGCCCAGGTGTCCTCGCCGCCGCGATCGCGGATTTCGACGAGCTGGACGCGGGCGCCCTCGACGTCGCCCTGCTCGATCAGCGCCTGGCCCATATAGGAGCGGGCGAGGATATAGTTCTCGTCCTTCTGCAGCGCCCGCCTGTAGTAGCTCATGCCCAGCGCCATGTCGCCGAGCTTGCGGGTGTTGTAGCCCATATAGTTGAGGATGCGCGGATCCTCCTGGTCATAGGCCGCGCGCAGCGCCCGCAGCGCGTTCTCGTGCTGGCCGGCATAGGCGAATTCGCGGGCTGCCTCGTAGAGCTTGTCGTCGATGGTGCGCTCGGTCTTCTTCTGCTCTTCCTCCGTCGCCTCGTCCCCGGCGGGCGTGCCTTCGGCCGGCTTCAGATCTTCCGGCGCGAAGCATTCCTTCTTGTCCTCGTCCCAGATCTTGCCGTCGGTGCAGGTCGTCGTTGTTTCGGTCGCGACCGGCGGCGTCGTGGTGTCGGAATCGGCGGCGCGCGCGGCCGACAGCGCCGTCAGCGAAACGGCGGCGCAGAATGATAGCAGCATGGTGTGGCGGAGCATGGTCATGGGTTCCCTCTCGATCGTTCGCCTGTCGGGCACTGGCCGTCCGGGAGCGGCCCGGCCCTTTTTGGTGCCTCTCCAGGGCGGATCGCTCTGAAGAGATGGTACGGCTGAGGGACGGGTTTTATTCGCACGGGAGCGCCGGCATGCCGCGCGAAAATGTGCAGCGGTTTCGAGGACGACACCTGGCATTCGAAGCGCAAGGCGCGACCTGGAGGATCGCGACGCGCCCTTAGAAACGCGTGGTTTCCGCCAGCACCAGCGCAAGGCCGTCCGTCGTCAGTGCGTAGCGCTCGCGCATGACGTTCCAGTTCCCCGGAGCGCCGGAAATGGAGAACAGGTTGTAGCCGGCCGGCGGCTTGTGGCCGCCCGGGCCCTGCGAGGCGGAAGCGATGCCGACGACCGGGATCTGCTTCATCTGCCCTGGAAGCCAATGCACGGTGTTGAGGTGGGTGTGGCCGTGCAGCACGAGATCGGCTCCGCCGGTCGAGACGGTCGCGGCGAAGCGGCGGATGCCGATCATGCGCTTATGGAACGAGGTCGCGCCGCGGATCGGCGGATGATGGATCAGCACGATGCGGAAGAGGCCGGCATCCTCGGCCGCGCGCAGGAGGTTGACGGTCTCGCGCGCCTGGCGGCTGCCGAAATAGCCCGAGGCGGCGAAGGGCGGCGTGGCGACCGCCGTCGAGCAGCCGATGATCGCCACCTGGCCGCGAATGCGCATATAGGGAAAGACGTGGAAATCCTCGTTCCACTCGGTCGGCCCGCTGTCGCCGCGCATGTAGGGATACCAGGCCCTGGTCGATTTTTCGTAGGCGCCCGGCACGTAGGCGTCGTGGTTACCCGGCACGACCGAGACGTTTTCCGGCACGCCCGCCTCCGCCAGCCAGTTTTTGACGGCGGTGATTTCCAGCGAGGAGGCAAGGTTCACGAGGTCGCCGGTGATCGCCAGATGATCGGGGTCGCGCCGCTCGATATCGTCGAGCACGATGTCCAGCGTGTTGGCGAAGAGGTGTCGGCGGCGGTTGCGGTGCCAGTTGACGAAGCCGGTGATGCGCTTGGAAAAAAGCTCCAGGAAGGTGAGGGCGGGGAGCGGGCCGAGATGGACGTCCGATATATGGGCAAGTCTGAACATATCCTTCCTTAGAGCATAAGATGCGGAAGGGAAACGCAAGGCGTGGATATTCCCTGGCCTTTGACGCGGTGAGACTTGATTTGGCCAAAAGCTTCCGGCCAAGTGCCGCCATGGACCAGGACAAGCCCGCCGCCCAGCCGCCCCGCCGCCGCCTCACGCGGCTCGCGACGCGCGTGCTGCACGGCTATTTCGCGCTTTCCCGCGGCATGACGATGGGCGTGCGCGCCGCCTGTTTCGACGAAGCCGGCCGTCTCTTCCTGGTGCGCCACAGCTATGTGCCCGGCTGGCACCTGCCGGGCGGCGGCATCGAGCGCGGCGAGACGGCGCTGGAGGCGCTTGCCAAGGAGATGCGGGAGGAGGGCAACCTCGTTTTCGGTACGCCGCCACGGCTCGTGCACGTCTATTTCAACCGGCAGACCAGCAAGCGCGATCACGTCCTGCTCTATCGCTGCGAAGGCGTCACCCAGTCCGCGCCGCGCCTGAAGGACCGGGAGATCGTCGAGGCCGGCTTCTTCGCGCTCGATGCGCTGCCGGCCGCCACGACCGCCGCCACCCGACGGCGGCTGGAGGAACTCGCCGGCCGGGCGCCGTTTTCGGATGTCTGGTAGGTTCAGGCCGCTTTGAGCCGATCCCGGCCATGCGGCACGGTCAGGTCGAGCTCCGGGCCGACCGGCACGATGCCCGTCGGGTTGATCGTCGTGTGGCTGCGGTAATAATGCTCCTTGATGTGGCGCATGTTCACGGTGCCGGCGACGCCCGGCACCTGGTACAGGTCGCGCAGATATCCCGAAAGGTTCGGATAATCCGCGATGCGGCGGATATTGCACTTGAAGTGGCCGACATAGACCGGATCGAAGCGCACCAGCGTGGTGAAGAGGCGCCAGTCGGCCTCCGTCAGCCGGTCGCCGGTGAGATAGCGCTTCGTCGAAAGCCGGTCGTCGAGGCTGTCCAGCATCTCGAAGAGCTTTTGCACGGCGCCCTCGTAGGCTTCCTGCGTCGTCGCGAAGCCGGCCTTGTAGACGCCGTTGTTGACGCTGTCGTAGATCGCCTCGTTGAGGGCGTCGATCTCGGCGCGCAGCGGTTCGGGATAATAGTCGTCGCGCGAGCCGGTGAGGCCGTCGAAGGCGGAATTGAACATGCGGATGATCTCGGCCGATTCGTTCGAGACCAGGCGGTTCTGCTTCTTGTCCCACAGCACGGGCACGGTGACGCGGCCGGAATAGTGCGGATCGGCCTTCTGGTAGATTTCATAGAGCGCGGCGGCGCCGAACAGCGGATCGAGCGTGCCGCCGTTCTCTCCCTTGAACTCCCAGCCCTTCGACAGCATCAACGGGTCGACGACGGAGACGGTGATCAGGTCCTCCAGTTTCTTCAGCCTGCGGAAGATCAGCGTGCGGTGCGCCCAGGGGCAGGCATAGGAGACATAGAGGTGGTAGCGCCCGGCCTCCGCCGCAAAACCGCCTTCTCCGGTCGGGCCAGGGGCGCCATCCGGCGTGATCCAGTTGCGGAACTGCGAGGCGGCGCGCTTGAAATGGCCCTTCGTCGATTTCGTGTCATACCAGACGTCCTGCCAGACGCCGTCCACGAGCATGCCCATGATGGTCTCCTTCCGCCGCCCTTGCGGCCAAAACGTGCCGCCATAGTGAGCGCATGGGCGGGGCGTGGATAGGTGCATTTTGATGAACAGTGCGTTTTGCTCTTTGACAGACACGAAATTTCTGCTATCCGCGCAGACCAGCACCGGCGCTCACGCCGGCAGGGAAGACGAAACGCGCATGTTCTACACCGGAACCCCACGACGACGCTGATGCTCCTGCTGCGCCCCCTGGCGGCGGCGCGATCACCCGCATCCCTCGTTTCGTCTCCGGTTCCCTGATCCATGAACATGCTCAAGCACGACCTCGTCTACCTGACGGAAGATGCCTCCCACGACGCGGCCATCGAACACATCAACGAAGAAGCCTTCGGCCCCGGCCGGCATGTCCGCGCGGCTGCGCGCATCCGCGAGCAGGGGCCGCACGACCTGTCGCTGTCCTTCATCTGCACCGATGACGGCGAGACCATCGCCTCCGTGCGCATGACGCCGGTCCTGGCGGGCGGCGTGAAGGGGCATCTGCTCGGCCCGCTCGCCGTGCGGCCCTCGCACAAGAACCGCGGCATCGGTCGGGAACTCCTGCGCATCGCCTGCGCCGCCGCAAAGCGCAAGGGCTCGGAAGCCGTCGTGCTCGTCGGCGATCCGCCCTATTACGGCCCGCTCGGCTTCGAGAAGGTCGCCTGGAACGCGCTGACCTTCCCCGGCCCCGTCGATCCCGCCCGCGTGCTGGTCATGCCCTTTGCGGCGGATACGCATGAGCGGCTGAAGGGGGTGATTGCGTGGCGGAATGACGAGGGGGCCAATTCCGGCGTTTGAGGGGCGATCTCAGTCCTTCAACTCCATGAAGCGGATGTGGTTGTTGAAGGGATCGGTGACCGTCACCTCCAGCCGCGTGCCCTCATCCTCCAGCCCCGGCTTCATGTAGCGATAGTCCTTGCCGATCAGCTCCTTCTGGAAGGCGCGGATGCCCTTCATGTAGACGACCATGTTGCCGCCGGGCGTGGCGTCGCCGGCATGTTCGGAAAGGTGCAGCCGCAGCCCGCCGCGCGCGACCTGCGTATAGAGCGGAAAATTCTCGCCGTAGCGGTGCTCCCAGTCGACGGAAAAGCCGAGGAAGCCGAGGTAGAATTCGTGCGCCTTGGGCACGTCGAAGATGCGCACGATCGGCACCGCCTGCTCGAAGGCGATACCATTTTCCGGCTTCGCCTCGATCCGTGCGGAGAGAATGTTCCACGTCTCCACGCCGAACTGGCGGGCGACGGTTTCGAGGGCTTCGCTGTGGGTGATGTCGATATTGCGGGTGGCAAGCACCTCCCGCAGGGTCTTGGCCATGGCTTTGGCGTCGCGAAAATCGCGCATGTCCGTTCCTCGTCTCAGGCGAAGTCTTCGTCAGTGCCCGCATTGCCGACGCCTTCGCCACGATGAACGGTGGAGAAAGGTTTTTTGGGGAGGCGTTCGCCATGTCCTCGGAAAAGACGCGGGTCTGCCGGCCGCCTCCGACCGTTCCGAAACACTAGCCGAACGGCGGGTACGACGCCAGAGGACTTATCGCCCTTCGCGATACCACATGGCCGAGAAGGCGAGCAGCAAGAGGCCGACACCGGCAAAGCCGGCGAAGAGCGGCAGCGAATTGATGCCCTTCAGCACCGTCTCGTCCGTCATGCGCAGCGACAGGCGGTTTTCGTCGACGGTGCGCACCTGCCCCGAAACCGGCAGCAGCGGCGGCAGCGAAATGGCCTCGCCTTCGGCATCGACCAGCCGGCGCACCATGCCCTTCGTGGCGTCGGCGAGCGGCTTCAGGCTTTCCGCCGTCGAGATCGTCGCCTTGAATTCCGGCGCATCCACGGCGCCGACATGGACGAGCGCGCTCAGGTCGTCGTTGGTGATCTCGTAAAGGCCGGTTTCCGTCGTCTGGACTTCCGCGCGGTAGAGGCCGGGCTCGGCCTCGCTCAACGCCACCTGCAGCATTTCGCCGGAAGGCAGCTTCACCGTCGCTTCGCCCGGTGCATCGCCGATCGTCTGGCGGTTGATCTGGAGCGTGCGGCCGAAGGTGCGGGCGGTCAGCGCTTCCTCCTCCAGCGCCGGCTCCTGCATCAGCCAGTGGGCGGTGCGCCGGTAGAGCGAGACATGCGGGCCGCCGCCCTCGAAGCCGCGCGCCCAGAGCCAGCCCTGGTCGGAAAGCAACATGGCGACGCGGCCCTTGCCGGCGCGGTTCAGCACCAGCAGCGGCTTGCCGTCATTGGCCTCCATCACGACATTGCCGTCCGGGCGCTGCACGTCGACGGTGCGGAACCACCGGCCCCAATGGGGCGGCTCCTGGTCCGCGCCTTCGAGCCCGCGCGTGACGGGATGCTTCTTGCCCTGTTCCGAAAGGCGGGGATAGAAGGAGGCCTCGTTCATCGCTCCGGTCGGGTTTGCCGGCAGCACGACGGAGAGCGGCGTGCCGGCGATGGAATCGTTGCCTGCGTGCTCCGGCCCCGCGGCGATCAGCAGCGCGCCGCCGTTTTCGACATATTGCGCGATGTTGTCGTAGTAGAGGATCGGCAGCACGCCGCGGTGCTGGTAGCGGTCGAAGATGATGAGGTCGAACTCGTTGATCTTGTCGACGAACAGTTCGCGCGTCGGGAAGGCGATCAGCGACAGTTCGTTGATCGGCGTGCCGTCCTGCTTTTCCGGCGGGCGCAGGATGGTGAAGTGCACGAGGTCGATGGCGGTGTCGGACTTCAAAAGGTTGCGCCAGGCGCGCTCGCCGGCATGCGGCTCGCCGGAGACCAGCAGCACGCGCAGGTTCTCGCGAATGCCCTCGATGACATGGACGGCGCGGTTGTTCGCCGTGGTTATCTCGCCCTCGACGGGCTCCACCTCGAATTCCAGGATGTTGTTGCCGCCGCGCGGCACGGTGAAGCCGAGCGGCTGTTCGGTGCCCGGCTGGGTGATCTCCGAGGCGATCTCGTTGCCGTTGAGGCGCACTTTTACGCGGGCCGCATCGCCCGGGCCTGCGCCGTCGTCCACCACGCGGAATTTCAGCTCCTGCGGCTCGCCGACGATGCCGAAGCGCGGCGCGCTGACGATCTCGATGCGGCGGTCGAACTCGTCCGGCCGGCCGGTGACGAGCGCGTGCACCGGCGCCTCGAAGCCGGAGAAGGCGGAGGCTTCCGGAATGTCATGCACCTGGCCGTCGGTGATGAGGATCGCCCCGCCGACGCGCGAGCGCGGCACATCGGCGATCGCCGCGTTGAGCGCGTCGAAGAGGCGGGTGGAAGGCGTGTCCGACGTGCCGTCGTCGCCGGTTTCCACGATGCGCGGCTCGATGCGGGGATAGCGGGCGAAACGCTCCTTCAGGCCTTCCAGCGCGGCGTCGGTCTGGGCGGTGCGCTGCTCGTTGCCCTGGCTCTGGCTGCGGTCGACGATGACGGGCACGACGGTCGACAGCGCCTCGCGGTCCTCCTGCAGGAAGACCGGGTTGGCGAGGGCGAGGACCAGCAGGGCGAGGGCCACCGCACGGATGAACGACCCGCGCAGGCCGCGCCAGAAACCGAGCGCGGCGAGCGCGAGACCGGCAAGGCCGATCACGGCGATGGCGATCCAGGGCAGGAAGGGGGAGAACTGGATGGTCATGTCATTGCCCCAGCCGTTCGAGGAGGGCGGGGACGTGCACCTGGTCCGCCTTGTAGTTGCCTGTCAGCATGTACATCATGATGTTGACGCCGGCGCGGAAGGCGTGGTCGCGCTGCACCTCGTCCGGTGGCACGGTCGGCAAGAGCGCCATGCCGTTGGCATCGACTGCCCAGGCGCCGGCGAAATCGTTGCCGGTGATCATGATCGGCGAGACGCCGTCGCCCGCCCGGGCCGGGCGGCTCGGGTCCTCGGCGCGGTCCAGCTCCGCCTCGATCCACAGCGGGCTTCCGGCATAGCGGCCGGGGAAATTGGCGAGCAGGTAGAAGGCCTTGGTCAGGACGTGATCGGCCGGCACCGGCTCCAGCGGCGGAATGTCGAGATTGGCGAGGATCGCCTGGAGGCGTTCGGTGTTCGGGCTCGTCGAATTGCCGTCGAGCGAGACGAACTGGTCGCGGGTATCGAACAGCACCGTGCCGCCGTTGCGCATATAGGCATCGATGCGGCTGATCGCGGCGCTGGTGGGCATTTCGGCGCTGGCGCTCACCGGCCAGTAGATGATCGGGTAGAGCGATAGCTCGTCCCTGGAGATGTCGATGCCGACCGGCTCGCCGGGCTCCAGCGTGGTGCGGTAGGTGAGGAATTCCGTAAGCCCCGCAAGGCCACGCTCGGAAATGCGGTCCACCTCGCCCTCGCCGGTGACGACATAGGCGAGATGCGTCGTGTCGAGCCGCGAGAGGATGTTTTCGTCACCCGGTTTTGCGTCATCCGCGCGGCTTTCGGACGGCAGCGCCGCCAGCGCGCCGGCCATGAGGGCCAGCAGCAGGGCGGCGGTCGCGCCGCGCCGGGGCGCGCGGCGGACGGCGGCGGCGAAGGCCCCGCCCATGAAGAGCACGATGGCGCAGTCGGCGAGCAGCAACAGGGCGGCAAGGGTGAAGAGATGCGGTTTCAGCGACCAGGTCTCCTTGCCGGCGAGCGGCTCGCGGACGGCCGCGCCTTCGGCGACGGCGAGCGGACGGATCTCGTGGCCCGGCGGGAAGAGGTTGTGGGCGACATAGCCGTCCTCCGTGCCGTAGAGGCCGGGCGGGTTGTCGAAGCTGGCGATGGCCCTGGTCGCGTTGGCGGCGGCGAGCGGCTTGGCTTCGCCGGTGGCGGCGGCGAGCGTGCCGTTCGCCGTCATCAGCCGGTAGGGCGGCAGGCCCTGCGTCTCGACCCCATTGCCCGTCGAAACGCCGCCGCCGCGCGAAAGCTGCACGGTGCGGCGGAGCATTTCGACGAAATCGCCTGACAGCGGCAGGTTGGACCAGCCGGTTTCCGCGCTGACGTGGAAGAGCACGATGCGGCCGGAGCCGAGCGGGCCGGTCGTCACCAGCGGCGTGCCGTCGGCAAGGCTTGCCCAGGTGCGCTCGGCAAGATCCGGTGTCGGTTCGGCGAGCACCTGGCGCTTGATCAGGATGTCTTCCGGCGCGCGCATGCCGAAGAACGGGCTGTTCGCCGGATAGGCGGAGAGCGGCTGCGGCTCGGACCAGGACAGCGCGCCGCCGAGCGCCCGTTCGCCCTTGCGCAGCAGGACGGGCACGAGCGGATCGTCCGCCGGGGCGGCGGCGAGGCGCGGGCCGGCGAAGCGGATCAGCATGCCGCCGGCCTCGATCCAGCGGCGCACCGCACCCTGCACATCCTCCGGCAAGCGGCCGATATCGGCCATGATCAGCACGGAGGGGTTCTGCTCCAGAAGCTCGGGAATGGCGACCGAGAGGTCGGCGACGCTCGGCTCGACCAGGTCGGCATAGGGGGCGAGCGCCCGGTTGATATAGTGCAGCGGCGAGAGCAGCGGCTGGCTGGCATCCACCACCTCGCCGGAGAGGAAGGCGACGCGGCGGCGGCGGAAGCCGTCGTCGAGCAGATACGTGCCGCCGGCATTGGCGAGGCCGTCCACGGCGATGCGGGCGAAGTCGTTTCGCAGCTCGAAGGGCGCGGTGATGGTGCCTGATGTCGTGGTGCTGCCTGCGGCGAAATCGGCGGTGCCCGTCGCGATCGGCCGCCCGCGCGAATCGTGCGCCGTCAGCGGCAGGCTGCGCGCCGGGCCGCCGTCGAGGCGGGTGAGGGTGACGGAAAGCGCGTCCGCGCCATTGGTGGCCGCGGTGATGGCGACGGCGGATGCTCCGTCGCTTGCGATCAGGCGGAAATCGGCGGGGACAAGGGATTGCAATGCGGCGACCGTTTCGTCCGTCTCGCCGCTTGCCATGCCGTCGCTGATGAAGGCGAGGGTGCCCGGCGCGGTTCCGTCGAGCGCGGTGCGCAGCGAGGCGACGGCGGCGGCGCGGTCTGCCGGCAACGGGCGGGCTTCGGCGGCGGCGAGGCGGTTGCGGGCCGTCGCGGCATCGACCGGCACGGCGTCGTGCTGGCGGTCGGCGGTCAGCACCAGCGCGATCGGCACGTCGCGGCTTTCCGCGTCGTCGATCAGCGTCGAGGCGGTATCGATGCGCTGCTGCCAGTCGGTGGCGGAGGCCCAGCTGTTGTCGATCACGAGCACGAGGGGGCCGCTGCTGGCGAGCGTGTTGGTGCGCGGGTTGAAGACCGGATCGGCGATGGCGAAGATGATCGCGGCCGCCATCAGCATGCGCAGCAGCGTCAGCCACCAGGGGCTCTGCGCCGGGGTTTCCTCGCGCTTCATGATCGCGGCGAGGATGGCGAAGGGCGGGAAGACCTCGGTCAGCGGCTTCGGCGGCGTCAGGCGCAAGAGCCACCAGATGACCGGCAGCAGCACCAGCGTCGTCAGCACGGCGGGGAACGCGAAGGCGAAGGCACTCATCGGCGGCCCTCCGCCTTCATGGCCGGCATGCCGGAAAGATACATGTGCACGGCGACCAGCGCCTCGGAGGCGAGGCGGTCGGTGCGGTGGGGCACGAAGCTCCAGCCGAGATGGCGCAGGTTGTCGGCCAGCGTCTCGCGCCGCGCAACATAGGCGCGGGCATAGTCGTCCTTCAGCGTCTCGGCGCGGCCGGCGGTGAGTTTCTGGCCGCTTTCCGGGTCGGTGAATTCGGTGCGGCCGACATAGGGAAAAATCTCCTCCGCCGGATCGGCGATTTCTACCACATGGCCGGTGAGGCCCCGGCGGGCGAGGGGGGCGAGGCGGTCCATGACATCCTCGACGGGATCGAGGAAATCGCCGATCAGCACGATGTCGCTGTTGCCGCGGATCATGCCGGTGTCCGGCAGGCCGCCCGTTGCGCCGTTGTGCATGAGGGCGGCGGCGAGGCGTTCGGCGGCGTTGCGCGCGGCGATCGGCTCCATGATGCCGGGGCAGCCGATGCGCTCGCCGGAACGGGCGAGGATTTCGGCGAGCGCCAGCATGAGCACGAGCGCGCGGCTTTCCTTCGAAACGGCGCCGAAGGTGGATTTGTACATCATCGAGGGGGAGAGGTCGGCCCAGACCCAGACGGTGTGGGCGGCCTCCCATTCGCGGTCGCGCACATAGGTGTGGTCGTCGCGGGCCGAGCGCCGCCAGTCGATGCGCGACAGGCTTTCGCCGTCGACATAGGGACGGAACTGCCAGAAATTCTCGCCGATACCGCGCTTGCGGCGGCCGTGCCAGCCGGCGATGACGGTGTTGGCGAGGCGCCGGGCCTCCACCATGCAATCGGGAATGAGGGCGGCGCGGGCCTGCGCCCGCGAGAGCACCTCGCGGGTCGGGGTCGGTTGGACGATCTGGCCGACGGGCGCCATGCGATCAGCCCCGCTCAGCCGCCGGCCTGGCGGACGAGGCCCGCGATGACGTCGCGCACCGACATGCCTTCCGCGCGCGCACCGAAGGTGAGCGCCATGCGGTGTTGCAGCACGGGTTCGGCAAGGGCGAGCACATCGTCGACCGAGGGGGCGAGGCGGCCTTCATAGAGCGCGCGGGCCCTGGCGCAGAGCATCATGGCCTGGCCGGCGCGCGGGCCGGGGCCCCAGGCGACATGCTTGTCGGTGGAGGCGACGCCGTTGCCGGGGCGGGCGGAGCGCACGAGAGAGAGGATGGCGTCGAGCACCTTTTCGCTGACCGGCATCTGGCGGATGAGGGTCTGGATCTCCATCAGCCGCGCGGCGGAGATGGCGGCGCTCGCCTCGGCCTCGTGCACGCCGGTGGTTTCCAGCAGGATCTGGCGCTCGGCGGCAAGCTCCGGATAATCGACGTCGACCTGGAGCAGGAAGCGGTCGAGCTGGGCTTCGGGCAGCGGATAGGTGCCTTCCTGCTCCAGCGGGTTCTGCGTCGCCAGCACGTGGAAGGGTTTCGGCAGGTCGTTGGGCCGGCCGGCGACCGTGACATGGTATTCCTGCATGGCCTGCAGCAGGGCGGACTGGGTGCGCGGCGAGGCGCGGTTGATCTCGTCGGCCATCAGGAGCTGGGTGAAGATGGGGCCGGGTACGAAGCGGAAGGAGCGCTTGCCGTTCTCGTCCTGGTCCATCACCTCCGAGCCGAGGATATCGGAAGGCATCAGGTCCGGCGTGAACTGGATGCGGCTGGAGGAAAGGCCGAGCACGGTGCCGAGGGTGACGACCAGCTTGGTCTTGGCAAGGCCCGGCACGCCGACGAGCAGCGCATGGCCGCCGGAGAGCACCGCGAGCATCGTCTGCTCGACCACGCTTTCCTGGCCGAAGATCACCTTGGCGACCTCCTTGCGGATCAGCGCGATGTCGGAGAGCGCCCGTTCGGCGGCAGCGACCACCGCCTTTTCGTCCAGGCCTGCCTCGGAGGAATTCTGAACGCCCATGGGTCTCTCCACTACCGATCCTAAAATGTTTGGCGAATCGTGGTCTTGCCGCGTCCGCTGCATAGATAGAAAGCTTATTAGCTCACCCGTGGCTGACAAGCGGCCACGAAATGACTATCTCGTGAGTGTATCCACCCTTTCCTCTTCGTGAAGAAGGGCCTCTCGCGGAGATAGGGTTCAACCGGGACGGAACAATGGCAACGGGCGAAATTCGCGAAAGCAACGATGCGGCGGGACTGGCCGCACTGATCGCACGGGCCGGTGCGGAAACCGGCGGGCGCGGCCTGCCGCCGGTCGAGCGCTGGAACCCGCCGTTCTGCGGCGACATCGACATGGAGATCCGCGCCGACGGCACCTGGTTCTATCTGGGAACGCCGATCGGCCGCGCGCCGCTGGTGCGGCTTTTCTCCACCGTCCTGCGCAAGGACGAGGACGGCAGGACCTATCTGGTGACGCCCGTCGAGAAGGTCGGCATCCGCGTCGTCGATGCGCCGTTCCTCGCCGTCGAGATGAATGCGTCGGGCGAGGGGGAGGCGCAAAAGCTCACCTTCCGCACCAATGTCGGCGATGTGGTGGAGGCGGGGCCGGAGCATCCGCTGCGCTTCGTCATCGCGGGCGGAAACAGCGAGCTGAAACCCTATCTCCTCGTGCGCGGACGGCTGGAGGCCCTGGTTTCGCGGGCGATGATGTACGAGCTGGTCGAGCTTGGCGAGACGATCGAGATCGAGGGCGTAGACATGTTCGCGGTGCGCTCCGGCGGTGTGATCTTCCCGGTCATGCCGGCCGCCGAGCTGGATGCGCTCTCCCGATGAGTTTTCCGCCCTACAGCGCCGCCGAGTTCCGTCGCCGGGCATTGGAACAGATGCTGACGCTCGGCGAGGAGACCTGGCGCGAGCATGGCGACAGCCTGCTCAATCCGACCGTCATTCCGCATCTCGAAGGCATGAAGCTGCGCGATGCGGCGGTGTTGATCCCCGTCGTCGACGATGGCGACGAGGCGCGGGTCATCTTCACCCAGCGCACCGCCACCATGCGGAAACATTCCGGCCAGATCGCCTTTCCGGGCGGCGCGGTCGATGACGAGGACGAAGACGTCGAGGCGGCGGCGATGCGTGAAGCCGAGGAAGAGATCAGCCTCGACCGCCGCTTCGTCGAGCCGGTCGGGCGGCTGCCGCAGTACAAGGCGCTGTCGGGCTTTGCCATCACGCCTGTCCTTGCCGTGGTGCAGCCGGGGTTCGAGCTGATGCCCAATCCGGCGGAGGTTGAAAAGGTCTTCGACGTCCCGCTGTCGTTCCTGATGGATCCGCGCAACCACGAGCAGGGCAGCGGCATCTGGCTCGGCGGCGAACGGCATTATTATCGCATGCCCTATGAGGGGCATAATATCTGGGGCATCACCGCCGGCATCGTGCGGGTGATCTATGAAAGGCTTTATGCATGACGTCTGTTTCGGGCGAGGCGTGGTTTGCCGATCCGGCGCTCGTTCGCGTGCTGGCGCTGCTCAACAGCGACGGCGGGGAGGCGCGCATCGCCGGCGGGGCCGTGCGCAACAGCCTGATGGGCCTGCCGGTCGCCGATATCGATATCGCGACGACGTTGCGGCCGGAAGCGGTTGTCGAGCGGGCGAAGGATGCCGGCATCAAGGCGGTGCCGACGGGCATCGAGCACGGCACGGTGACCCTGGTCCTCGACGGCAAGCCCTTCGAGGTGACGACGCTGCGCCGCGACGTCGCCACCGACGGCCGCCGCGCGGATGTCGCATTCGGCACGGACTGGCGGGCGGATGCCGAGCGGCGCGACCTGACGATCAATGCGCTCTATGCCGATGCGGAGGGGACGGTGATCGATCTGGTCGATGGCCTGCCGGATATCGAGAGCCGCACGGTGCGCTTCATCGGCGACGCGGCGACGCGCATTGCGGAAGACCACCTGCGCATCCTGCGTTTCTTCCGCTTCTTCGCGCTCTATGGCAGCGGGCGGCCGGATGCGGAGGGGCTGAAGGTCTGCGCGCGCGCGAAGGACAAGCTCGGCAGGCTTTCGGCGGAGCGGGTCTGGTCCGAGACGAAGAAACTGCTCGCCGCGCCCGATCCCGGCCGGGCGCTGCTCTGGATGCGGCAGGCCGGCGTGCTCACCGCAATCCTGCCGGAGACGGAAAAATGGGGCATCGACGCGATCCCCGGCCTGATCGACGCGGAAAAGGCGTTCGGTTGGCAGCCGGAGGCCATGCTGCGCCTTGCCGCCATGGTGCCGCCGGATCGCGAGCGGTTGAAGGCCCTTGCCGGGCGTCTGCGCCTGTCGAAGGCGGAGGCGGCCGGCCTCGACCATTGGGCGGCCGCGCCGGACATTGCCCCGAAACTTGCCGAAACGGCCTTCGACCGGCTGCTCTACCGCAACGGGCCGCAAGGGTTGATCGCGCGGCTGAAGCTCGCCCTTGCCGGCGCGCGGGCGCGCGGGCTTGGCGATGGCGAGGCGCTTGCCTTCGCCGGCCTCTGCCAGCGGCTCCTGGCCCGGGCGGAAAAATGGCAGCGGCCGTCCTTTCCGCTGACGGGAGCGGATGTGCTTGCCGCAGGCATTCCGGCCGGGCCGAAGGTGGGCGCGGTGCTGGGGGCGATCGAGGAGGAATGGGTGAAGGGGAACTTCAATGAAGGGCGGACGGCGCTGCTTGCCCGGCTGACGGCCGAAGCCGGAGAACGCTGAGGCCGCGGCGCGTGGTTGCTGCAGCTTTAGGCCCTGCCGATACCTCCTTCTCAAGGGGAATGTCGACACAGGGGCCCTGCCGGCGGAAACCATGCCGGCAGGACGGGACCGGTTTTCCGGGGAATGACAGGCCGTCAGGCGGCGTCGGCCGCCTTCTCGTCGACGATGCGTTCCTTGATGTGGTCGACCATGCTTTCCCGGATGATCGCCTCGCCATGGGCGGTGCGCATGTGCTCGACCGCGCGGCGGACGACTTCGGCGTCGTCATTGGCCCGCGTATGCCAGTCGCATCCGGGGACGAGTGAACCGCATTCAAAAAGTCTCATGACCTATCTCCTGTCGTTTCAAGGGAACCAGTGTAGCAGATGGGCCCCGATCGGCCAAATCGAGGCCGGGCGCGGGGTTTCCGGGCGCCGTCTCGGAAAACGACGAAGACCGCCCGGAGTTCCATCTCCGGCGCGCGGCTTCATCGATGTTCCGCAGGCGCCTTTTCAGGCCGCGTCGTCCTTTGCCCAGGCGTCGAAGCAGCAGGACGACTGGAACTGCGCCGGTGTCGTGTGGTGGTCGACGAGGTGGTGCACCACGCCGCTGGCAAGCCGCAGCCGGGCTTCCTCGACGAAATAGGCATGCGGCAGATCCAAGCCGCTCTCGGCACGGATGGTTTCGGCGAAACGATCGAGAAATTCGGGGGATTTCGGGTCACGACCCGTCTGCATTGCCTCTTGTACCGCAATCTTCATGACTGCCTCCTCCATGGACTCATGCAGGCGGCATCATACCACGGAAGGCGTAGATCTGTAATCACAAGGCGGGGAGGCGGCCTCTTAGGGCCAGCGCACCACGGGGGGCAGCGAAGAGAGGATCGATTCGACATTGCCGCCGGTCTTGAGGCCGAAGATGGTGCCGCGGTCGTAGAGCAGGTTGAACTCGACATAGCGGCCGCGCCGCACGAGCTGCTCGTCGCGGTCCTCCTCGGTCCAGCCCTTGTTGAAGTTCGAGCGCACGATGCGCGGATAGACCATGGCGAAGGCGCGGCCGACATCCTGCGTGAAGGCGAAGTCGGCGTCCCAGCCGCCGAGCTCTTCCGGCGAATGGAGCCAGTCGTAGAAGATGCCGCCGGTGCCGCGCGGTTCGCCCCGGTGCTTCAGGAAGAAATAGTCGTCGCACCATTCCTTGAATTTCCGGTGGTCGGCGACGGGATGGCGGTTGCAGGCGATCTCCATCGCCTTGTGGAAGAGCGTGGTGTCCGGGTCGTCCATCACACGGCGGCGGTCGAGCACCGGCGTCAGGTCCGCTCCGCCGCCGAACCAGCGGCTGGTGGTCACGACCATGCGCGTGTTCATGTGCACGGCCGGCACGTTCGGGTTCACCGGATGGGCGATGAGCGAGATGCCGGAGGCCCAGAAGCGCGGGTCCTCGCTGGCGCCCGGGATCTGGCCGCGGAATTCGGGCGAGAATTCGCCGTAGACGGTGGATGTGTGCACGCCGACCTTCTCGAAGACGCGGCCTTCCATCATCGACATGCGTCCGCCGCCGCCTTCGCCGCCGTCGCGCAGCCAGTCCTTGCCGACGAAGCGGCCGGGCTGCATGTCGGAGAGCGGGCCCTGCAGGTCGTCCTCGATCGCCTCGAAGCTGGCGCAGATCGCGTCGCGCAACTGCTCGAACCAGGCGCGAGCGGCGTTCTTTTTCTCTTCGATGTCCTCGGGCAGGCCTTGCGGCAGGTCTGGTCGTTCCATGGTGCTTCCCGCTGACGGGCCGTCCCGCCGAATCACATTTTGGCCACAGTCCAAAACTTTGCGCCGTTTGGCAACCGCGCGCAGGCCATCGGCTGGGGATGGCGGGACTCGCAAAACGCGCGGGAGCGGCTTATGTTTCTTCCGTTGAATGTGCTGCCAGGAGGAAATCTGCATGGCGCGTGTTCCCGGTCCGCCCCCTCTCGAAGGGCTCCGGCGCCATATCGAGCGTCGCCGCCGCGAAAAACCCGCCGGCGAGGGCCATTTCGTCCGCGAGACCTTCTGCCTCGAGCGGCAGGCGGCGCGGGAGAAGGCGCGCGAATGGTTCGACCTCTGGCCGAAGGCCGCCTACTGGACCGAGGTCGAGAGCTGGCGCGCCATGGAGGGCGACCGCATCGAGTTCACCATGCGCCGCCTGCCGAGCGCCGACTGACGCGCTTCATGCCGCAACGGCAACGCGCCGGCTTTCCTGCGTTTGGCCGCCATAGCCCCAGCTATCCATCGCGATGTCGCGGATGACCACATAGGTCACCGGATCGAGATGCGCGCCCAGCGTTTCCTCCAGAAGGGCATAGGCGGCGGTGATGAAGCGGGCCTTCTCCTCCGCCGTGTTCGTGCCCTCGCTGATCAGGATCTCGAAATGGCCGGCCACCTTCTGCCGGCGCGCGCCGATGGTCCAGTCGGCGATCGGCGTTCCCTCGACGAGGACGGCGGTCGCTTCGGCGCGCTTGCCGAGCAGCGTGACGGCAAGGCGGGTCGCCTCGTCCTGGAGGTGCAGGCGCTCGCCGTCGGTCAGGGTCCTGCCGGCAAGGCGGATGTGGAGGAAGGGCATGGTCGTCTCCTGTCTTTCGTTGACGGGATGAGCCTATTGCGCGACTATCGTTTTTAAAATTGAGAAGCATTGCAGGAATAGTTTTGGAAAACTGAATGGTTTCGCCCCGCAACTTCGACATGGACGTGCTGCGCACCTTCGTCACGGGGGTGCGGCTCGGCAGCTTTGCAAAGGCCGCGGAGGCGCTGGGGCGAACGCCGCCGGCCGTCAGCCTGCAACTGAAGAAGCTTGCCGATCTCAGTGGCCAGACGCTTTTCATCAAGCAGGGCCGGGGCCTTGCGCTCACCGATGCCGGCGAGGCGCTGCACGACTATGCGGTGCGCATTCTCGAACTGAACGACGAGGCGATGATGATGCTCGGCTCCAGCCGGGCGCTCGACGGCTGGCTGCGGCTCGGCATACCGCAGGATTTCGCCGAGACGTCGCTGCCGCCGGTGCTCGGCCGCTTTTCGCGGGCGCATCCGAAGCTGCGCGTCGAGGCGCGGGTCGATCGCGGCGCCAAGCTGGTGGCGGCGGTGGAGCGCGGCGACCTCGACATGGCCGTCACCTGGGGCGGGCAGAAGAGCGCGCATTGCCAGCACATCGCCACCCATCCGATCGTCTGGATCGCGGCCAGCGAGGATGCGGTTCCGGCTGGCGAACCGGTGCCGCTCATCGCCTTCGATCCGCCCTGCTCGTTCCGGGCGGCCGCCGTCGACGCGCTTTCGGCGGCGGGGCGGGAATGGCGGCAGGTCTTTGCCAGCCCCGGCCTTGCCGGGCTCTGGGCGGCGGTGACGGCCGGGCTCGGCGTGACGATCCGCACCACGACCGGCATGCCGGCGCATCTGCGCGTGCTCGATCCGCAACGGGCCGGATTGCCGGCGCTCGGCAGCGTCGACCTGATGCTGCACACGGCCGAAGCGACACCCTCCGCGCCGGTCGCGCGCCTGCGCGACATCCTCCTCGACATGCTCGTGAGCCCCACCTGACACGACCGTGATCGGCAAGTTCGATTGACGGCGGCCCGCCGCGCCCCTATCTTGCGGCCATCGTCATCAACAGAAAGGCGCCGTTGCGGTTCAGAAGCACGGCTCACAGTCCTTGTTCGAACTCGCGATTGCTGTCTTCCTTATCCTCTTCAACGGGGTCTTTGCCCTTTCCGAACTTTCCATCGTCTCCGCCCGCAAACCGCGCCTGAAGACCATGGCCGCGCAGGGCTCGCGCGGCGCCGCCGCGGCGCTGAAGCTGGCGGAACACCCCGGAAAATTCCTCTCCACCGTCCAGATCGGCATCACCCTCATCGGCATTCTCGCCGGTGCCTTTTCCGGCGCCGCGCTCGGTGGGCGCCTGCGGGACATCCTCTATGCCGAGGGCGTGCCGGACTGGCTGGCCGATCCGCTCGGCTACGGCATCGTGATCTTCATCATCACCTATCTGTCGGTGGTGGTCGGCGAACTGGTGCCCAAGCAGATCGCGCTGAAGAACCCGGAGCGTTTCGCCGCGCTCGTCGCGCCCTCCATGTCGCTGCTGTCCAGGATCGGCGCCCCGGCGGTCTGGATCCTCGATGCCTCGACGCGGCTGATCTTCCGCCTCACCGGCCAGCACGAGGTCCCAGAAAGCGTCGTCACCGACGAGGAAATCAAGACGATCGTCGCCGAAGCGGAAGCTGCCGGCGTCATCGAGGGCGGCGAAAAGCTGATGATCGCCGGCGTCATGCGCTTTTCCGACCGCGAGGCGCGCGGCCTCATGACGCCGCGCAACGATGTCGACTGGATCGACCTCGGCGACACGGTGGAGGAAATCCACCAGACCCTCAACGAGAGCCAGCATTCCCGTCTGCCGGTCGCCGACGGCGGGCCGGAGACGATCGTTGGCATCGTGCAGAAGCGCGAGCTGCTCTCGGCCGTGCTGGCCGGCCAGCCGCTCGACATCCGCGCTTTCATCCGCCCCGCGCCTATCGTGCCGGACACGATGGATGCGATGCGCGTGCTCGACAAGCTGCGCACTTCCGAAGTGCCGATGATGCTGGTCCACGACGAATACGGCCACTTCGAGGGCGTCATCACGCCCGCCGACGTGCTGGAGGCGATTGCCGGCGTGTTCCGTGCCGATATCGAGGACGGTGACGACGACTATGCCGTGCAGCGCGAGGACGGCTCCTGGCTGATCGCCGGCGCCATGCCGATCGACGAGATGGCCGATCGTCTCGGCCTGCAACTGCCGGCCCGCCGCAGCTACCAGACCGCTGCCGGCCTTGTCATCGAATCGCTGCAGAAGCTGCCGAAGACCGGCGAGGCCACGGAAACCCAGGGCTGGCGCTTCGAGGTCGTCGACATGGACGGCCGCCGTGTCGACAAGCTGCTCGCCACGCGGCTGGACTGAGCCAATCCCGTCAGATGCGATTGTGCGCTCCTGAAGGTCAGGGTTCGAGCAGTCTCGGGCCTGGTCCTTCGGCGGCCAGTTCGTCCAGCGGGTTGCGCAGCGGGCACTCCTGCATCGACAGGCAGCCGCAGCCGATGCAGCCGTCGAGCTGGTTGCGCAGCTTCGTCAGGCGGGCGATGCGCTCGTCGAGCTGGCCGCGCCAGGTTTCCGAGAGCCTGCGCCAGTCGAGGGCCGTCAGCGGCCGGTCGTGCGGCAGTACCGCGAGGGCGTCGGCGATCTCCGAAAGCGGAATGCCGGTGCGTTGCGCCACCTTGATCACCGCCACGCGGCGCAGGATGCTGCGCGGATAGCGCCGCTGGTTGCCGCGGTTGCGCTGGCTGCGGATCAGCCCTTTCGTCTCGTAGAAATGCAAGGTGGAGACCGCGATGCCGCTGCGCTCGGCGACCTCGCCGACGCTGAGTTCCCGGGGCACGCCGGTCCTCGGACATTTTTCCGTCATGGCTGTTGACCTCAACTTAAGTTGAGGTTTTATACCAGCGGCTCCTTGCATTTCCAAGACGGAGCCGACGCATGACTGACAGACTGACCATCGCCCTCATCTATGGCAGCGGCCGCGAAGGGCGCTTTGCCGATACGATCGCGGGATGGCTGGAGCCTGAACTCGCCGGCTTCGGCCAGTTCAACATCGTGCGCATTGACCCGATGGAGCTGGCCTTCACGCCCGGCGGCCTCGACGAGGCCTCGGCAGAGCTGGTCGAAAGCCGGATCTCGCAGGCGGACGCCTTCCTGATCGTCACGCCGGAATACAACCATGCCTATCCGGCCGCGCTGAAGGCGATCATCGATTGCTGCTTCCGCCCCTGGCATGCCAAGCCGATCGCCTTCATCGCCTATGGCGGCGTTTCCGGCGGCCTGCGCGCCGTCGAGCAATTGCGGCTGGTCTTTGCCGAGCTGCACGCGGTGGCGATCCGCGAGACGGTGAGCCTTGCCCATGCCTGGACGCAGTTCGACCCGGTCGGCAACCCCTTCCGCCCCGGCCAGCTCAACGGCCAGCTTGCGGTCCTGATGAAGCGGCTGACCTGGTGGGCCAACGCGCTGAAGGCGGCGCGCATCGCGACCCGCTATGACGAGGCCGCGGCATGAGGCCGGAACACTATGCGACAGCGGAGATCGCCCGCTCCCCGGCGGAGACCCGGCGCAATGCGACGCTGCTCTTCATCAGCACGCTCACCATCATGTCCGGCGCGACGATTTCCGCCTCGCTGCCGGGCATTGCGGCGCGGTTTGCCGATGTCGAGAATGTCGCGCTGCTCAGCCGGCTGGTGCTGACGCTGCCCGCGGTGTTCATCGCCCTCTTTTCGCCTGCGGCGGGGTTTCTCGTCGATCGGTTCGGCCGCAAGCCGCTGCTCGTCGCCTCGCTCGGGCTGTTCGCCATCGCGGGCGCTTCCGGCCTCGTCCTCGATACGTTGCCCGGCCTCCTGGTCGGGCGCGCCGCGCTCGGCATCGCCGTCGGCGGCATCATGACGGCGACGACGGCGCTGGTCGGCGATTTCTTCCAGGGCGCGGCGCGCGATCGCTACATGGGCCTGCAGCAGGCCTTCGTCGGGGTCGGCGGCACGCTTTTCCTCACCGGCGGCGGCTTCCTTGCGGAAGTCCACTGGCGCGGACCGTTCCTCATCTACACGGTGGCGGTCCTGCTGGTGCCGGCGGCGCTCGCCTTCCTGCCGGAGCCGCGCCGCGCGCGGCCGGCCGGCCCCGCCACGGGGGAGGGCAGGCTCGGCGGGCGCGCCGCCGCGCTGCTTGCCCTGCTGTTCCTCGCGGCCGCGGTCAACATGATCGCCTTCTACATGATCCCGACGCAGCTTCCCTTCTACCTCGAAACGCTCGGCTTTGCCGCCCCGAGCCTTGCCGGCACGGCGATCGGCGCGGGCCAGCTCGTCGGCGTGGTGAGCGCGCTTGCCTTCGCGCCGTTCCGGCGCCTTGCCGGCATCATGGGCGTCTTCGGCCTCGGCTTCGTCTCGGCCGGCCTGTCGTTCCTGCTGCTCTCGGGTGCGGAAAGCTATGCCGGCGTGCTCGCCGCCATGGCCGTCTCCGGTGTCTGCATGGGCACGATCATGCCGAATTTCGCGGCCGCCGCGATGCTGCTCGCGCCGCCGGCCCGGCGCGGCCGCGTTTCGGGCCTCCTGGTGTCCAGCATCTTCGCCGGCCAGTTCCTCTCGCCCATCGTCTCGCAGCCGCTGATCGCCGCGTCGGGCTATGACGGCGCCTATGCCCTTGTCGGTGCCGTCGTGCTGGTCTTCGGCATCGTGGCCTTCGCCCTGCGCTGGTTGTGGCCGGGTGATGGCTAGGGCGATTCCCGTAGCCGAGCGAAGCCAGAAGCGCGGAGCGCTTTTGCGATTCGGGACGGAGCGGAAATGCGTGCGGTCAGGCAAAACCCGTCTGGCGCAGGGCCTCGCCGCAGATCATCGCGGCGGCGAGCGCGACATTGATGGAGCGCTGTCCCTCGATCATGGGAATGAGCACCCGGCCGTCCGCCCTGTCGTGCACATGGTCCGGCACGCCGGCGCTTTCGCGGCCGAAGAGCAGGATGTCGGTCGGCTGGTAGGCGAAATCCGTGTAGCGTTCGGCGGCCTTGGTCGAGGCGAGCACGAGGCGGCGGCCGCTCGTCCTGCGCCATTCCTCGTATCGCTCCCAGTTGACATGTCGCGTCAGCGTCACGGCGGCGAGGTAATCCATGCCGGCCCGCTTGAGGCTGCGGTCGGAAATATCGAAGCCGGCCGGTTCGATGATGTCGACGGAAAGACCGAGGCAGGCGGCGAAACGCAGGATCGTTCCGGTATTGCCGGCAATGTCTGGCTGGTAGAGAGCGATGCGAAGTGCGGACATGCGGCCTCGCCTACAGCAATTCCGGCCAAGGTGCGAAGCGGTTTTGTCTTAAAAATTGCGGAAAGACAAAAAGATGGTGTCGCCCCGCCTTTCGGCGAAAAGCGGCAAGGTGCCATCGCGGATGTGGCGGGAGGGCAACAGAATTGGCCGGAAAGACGAAATTGCGACAAAGCGGCTGGCAAATTGCGTCTTTCCGGGTTAACCAAGGCGCATCTTCAACACGAGAAAAGGGAGGATCATTATGGATACCATCTATCGACCACGCCTCCCGGCTGGATTGACGCCTCTTCTCGCGTAGGCGTTTCGCCACCAAATTCCCATCGTCTCTTCATTTTACTTCGTCGTGTGACGCTTTTCGTCGCCCCACGGCAATCCTACCGGAACCCCGTTCCCGACCGCGCCCGTTTTGCGCCGTCCGTGCCGGTTCCGTCTTTCTATTACGGAGAAAGCCATGTTCGGCTGGTTCGAAAGACGTTTGAATCCCTATCCTTCCGAGGCGCCCTCGCTGCCTCCGAAGGGCCTTTTCGCCTTCCTGTGGCATTATACGCGCCCGGCCGCGCCTTGGCTGGCGCTGCTCGGCTTCTGCTCCATGCTGCTCGGGATTGCGGAAGTCGTGCTGTTCCAGTTCCTCGGCAACATCATCGACTGGCTGTCCAACAGCGATCCGAACACGTTCCTTGCCCGCGAGGGCGGCACGCTGATCTGGATGGCGGTGCTGCTGCTTATCGTCATTCCGGGTTTCGGCGCGCTGCACACGCTGACCATGCACCAGGCGCTCGCGGGCAATTTCCCGATGATCGCCCGCTGGCAGATGCATCGCTACCTGATCCGCCAGAGCATGACCTTCTTCTCCAACGAGTTCGCCGGCCGCGTCTCGACGAAGGTCATGCAGACCTCGCTTGCCGTGCGCGAGACGGTGATGAAGATCATCGACGTCTTCATCTATGTGGTGAGCTACTTCATCTCGATGATCGCGGTCATCGCCTCGGCGGACCTGCGCCTCGTCGTGCCGCTGCTCGTATGGTTCGTCATCTATGTCTGCATCCTGCGCCACTTCGTGCCGAAGCTCATGGTGATCTCCCGCGAGCAGGCCGATGCGCGCTCGATGATGACGGGCCGGATCGTCGACAGCTACACCAACATCGCGACGGTAAAACTGTTCTCGCATGCCGGCCGGGAGGAGACCTATGCCCGCGAAGGCATGGACGAGTTCCTGGTCACCGTGCACAAGCAGATGCGGCTGATCACGCTGTTCAACATCACGATCGACATCAACAACGTCGTCACGATGTTCTTCACGGCGGCCATCGGCATCTATTTCTGGATGACGGGCGATGTCTCGGTCGGCGCCGTTGCGGTGGCCATCGGCCTTGCCATGCGCATCAATGGCATGTCGCAGTGGGTGATGTGGGAAGTGACCGCGCTCTTCGAGAATATCGGCACGGTTTATGACGGCATGGGCATGATGACGCGCCCGCACGACATCAAGGATGCGCCGCAGGCGCCGGCCCTGCCGGCCGCCAGGGGGGCGATCGACTTCGATCATGTCCGCTTCCACTACGGCAAGAACAAGGGCGTGATCGAGGACCTGTCCCTCACGATCGGGGCAGGGGAGAAGGTCGGTCTCGTCGGCCGCTCCGGCGCCGGCAAGACGACACTGATGAACGTGCTGCTGCGCTTCTACGACCTCGAATCCGGCAAGATCACCATCGACGGCAAGGACATCGCGACGGTGACGCAGGACAGCCTGCGCTCGCAGATCGGTGTCGTCACGCAGGATACCTCCCTGCTGCACCGTTCGATCCGCGAGAACATCGCCTACGGCAAGCCGGAGGCGAGCGATGCGGAGATCATCGAGGCGGCGAAGCGCGCCAATGCCTGGGAGTTCATCGAGGGTCTCGCCGACCAGCACGGCCGCACGGGCCTCGATGCCCAGGTCGGCGAGCGCGGCGTCAAGCTCTCCGGCGGCCAGCGCCAGCGCATCGCGATCGCCCGCGTCTTCCTCAAGGACGCGCCGATCCTGGTGCTGGACGAGGCGACCTCGGCGCTCGATTCGGAGGTCGAGGCGGCGATCCAGGAAAACCTCTTCGCCCTGATGCAGGGCAAGACGGTAATCGCGATCGCCCACCGCCTGTCGACGCTGACCGAGATGGATCGTCTTGTCGTTCTCGACAAGGGCCGCCTGCACGAGACCGGCACCCATGCCGAACTCGTCGCGAAGGGCGGCATCTATGCCGACCTGTGGACCCGCCAGTCCGGCGGCTTCATCGCCGATGATGCCGAGGCGGAAGTGGCGGCGGAGTAGGCAAAGCGCATCCCCGCCTGATGGGCGGGGATGCTTCTATCAAGTGCCGGCGCGCTTTGACGTCAGCTCAAGTCCGAGGGCGCGCATGACCGTCAGCATGGACTTGAGGGTCGGATTGCCGTCGCTGGCAAGCGAGCGGTAGAGCGCTTCCCGGGCGAGGCCGGTTTCTTCCGCGACCTTGCTCATGCCCCTGGCCCGCGCGACGACGCCGAGGGCATGCGCGATATAACCCGCATCGCCCGTTTCGAAGGCGTCCTTCATGAAGACGTCGACGGCTTCGTCTGAAGTCAAAGCCTCTGCCGGATCATAGGTGTGCAATGTTTCGTTCATCTCAGGTGTCCAATTGGGCTGCCAGGGTCTTGGCGGCGGCGATATCCCGTTTCTGGGAACCCTTGTCGCCGCCGCAGAGCAGCACGATGATTTCTTCGCCCCTGCGCGTGAAATAGATGCGATATCCGGGCCCATGGTGGATGCGGATTTCGCTGACGCCGTCACCGACGGATTTGACGTCGCCGAAAAGGCCGTAGGCGATCCGGTTCAGCCGGGCGGCGATCAGCGCGCGTTCTTTGCGATCACCGAGCGCCCGCTCCCATTTGCGAAATGTATCCGTCTGCTTGATCAGGAGCGTCATTGAGATAGTAACTTTAATATTACAATCGCCGAATATCAAGGGTGCTTCAATATGCTCCCACCTTTCCAATCTTTAATTTGTCCCCCGTCAAAAACCGCCTATATCGGAGGCATGATCTTCCGCCCGCTCTTCTCCTGGTTCGAGAACTGGATTCAGCCCTTCGCGCGGCGGGATGACCTTCGCCCGCCGCAGGGTCTTCTCGCCTTCATCTGGTTCTATGTCGGGCAGGCGAAGGCGCCGTTTGCGGCGATGCTGGTGCTCGGCGGCGTCACGGCGGGCATCGAGGCGGCGACCTTCTGGTTCGTTGGGCGGCTGGTCGATATCCTGGCGACGGTGAAGCCTGCGGACGGGTGGAGCGGGCTCATGGCCGCCCACGGGCCGGAGCTTTTGATGATGCTCGGCCTGATCGGCCTCGTGCGCTTCCTCGTCACGTTCCTCACGGCGCTCGTCGACCAGCAGGTCATCACGCCCGGCTTCTACAACCTGGTGCGCTGGCAATCCTATGTGCATGTCGCGCGCCAGTCGCTCTCCTTCTTCCAGAACGATTTTTCCGGCCGCATCGTCACGAAGGTCTGGTCGGCGGGGCAGGCGACGGGCGATGTCATCACCTCCTTCATGGAAAGCGTCTGGTTCGTGACGATCTACACGGCCTCGACGCTGGTGCTGCTCGGCGGGCTCGACTGGCGGCTTGCCGCCGTGCTCGGCGTGTGGCTCGTGGTCTTCTCCGTGCTGGCGCGCTACTTCGTGCCGCGCATCCGCGAACATTCGCGCCAGACCGCCGAAGCCGCGTCCATGCTCAGCGGCCGCATGGTCGATGCCTATTCCAACATCCAGACGCTAAAACTGTTCGGGCGCGACGAGGCGAACGACCGCTACATGCGCAGCGGCTTCGACATCTTCCAGAAGACCACGCTCGATTTCACCCGCTTCCTGACGGGCGTGCGCGCCTCGATGGCCTTCGTCTCGGGCCTGATGATCGTCGCCATGGCGGTGCTCTCGATCCATCTGTGGCTCGGCGGCGTTGCCAGTTCCGGGGCCGTCGCCTTCACCATGGCGCTGGTGCTCAGGCTGAATTTCCTGCTCAACCGGCTGATGACGCAGCTCAACAGCATCATGCGCAATATCGGCACGATCCAGAATTCCGCCGACCTCATCTCCCAGCCGATCGGCCTCGTCGACAAGCCGGATGCGACGGAAATGAAGGTCGTGCGCCCGGAAATCCGCTTCGAGGCCATCCGCTTCCACTACGGCCGCGCCTCCGGCGTCATCGACGACCTGACGCTGTCGATCCGGCCGGGCGAGAAGGTCGGCATCGTCGGGCGTTCCGGCGCCGGCAAGTCGACGCTGGTCAACCTGCTGTTGCGCTTCTACGATCTCGAAGGCGGGCGGATCCTTGTGGGCGGAGAGGATATCGCCGGCGTCACGCAGGAGAGCCTGCGCGCCAATATCGGCATGGTCAGCCAGGACACCGCGCTGCTGCATCGCTCGATCCGCGACAACATCCTCTTCGGCAATCCGGATGCCAGCGAGGCCGAGATGATCGAGGCGGCGAAGAAAGCCGAGGCGTACGACTTCATCTGTGATCTCGAAGACCAGCGCGGCCGCAAAGGCTACGACGCCCATGTCGGCGAGCGCGGGGTCAAGCTGTCGGGCGGCCAGCGCCAGCGCATCGCCATTGCCCGCGTCATGCTGAAGGACGCGCCGATCCTCGTGCTCGACGAGGCGACGTCCGCGCTCGATTCGGAGGTCGAGGCGGCGATCCAGTCCAACCTCGAACGCCTGATGCGCGGCAAGACCGTGCTCGCCATCGCCCATCGCCTGTCCACCATCGCCGCGCTCGACCGGCTGATCGTCATGGATCGCGGCCATATCGTGGAGGAGGGGACCCATGCGGAACTCGTCGCGCGCGGCGGGCTCTATGCGGATCTCTGGTCGCGCCAGTCGGGCGGGTTCCTCGGCCATGAGGAAGCGGCGCAATAGGGCCGCAAAGCGTCGTTTCTCACACGCTTTTTGAGCCGGGAAGCGCTGGAGGTTCAAGGCGATGCCTGCGCCTTGTCAAGATGCCCCGTTTTTCCCGCGACAATGTGCCCACCTCCCCTTGCCAAGGCTGGACATAATTTGCGATCAAGCATAGAACGCGCCGGATTGACGGGGAATCTATGGCCGTATTGTGTCCGGATCTTGCCGGTTTCCAAAGGGGCGTTGCGGTTTTCCGCAGACTTTGCGTGAGAGGATGGTTTAGCCGTGAGCGAACACGAGACAACAAGCGAATCCCTGGGCGAGCCCACTCGCCGCGATTTTCTTTACCTGACCACCGGTATGGCGGGCGTCGTGGGCGGCGTTGCGGTTGCCTGGCCGTTCATCGACCAGATGCGTCCGGACGCGTCCACGCTGGCGCTCGCCTCCATCGAGGTCGATGTCTCCAGCCTGACGCCCGGCATGTCGCTGACGGCCAAGTGGCGCGGCAAGCCGGTCTTCATCCGCAACCGTACGGACAAGGAAGTCGAAGAGGCGAAAGCCGTTCAGCTTTCCGACCTCAAGGATCCGGTCGCGCGTAACGCCAATATCGCATCCGACGCCCAGGCGACGGACCTCGACCGCTCCGCCGGCGAGGGCAAGGAGAACTGGATCGTCATGATCGGCTCCTGCACCCATCTCGGCTGTGTGCCGCTCGGCCAGGCCGGCGATTTCGGCGGATGGTTCTGTCCCTGCCATGGTTCTCACTACGATACCGCCGGTCGTATTCGTAAGGGTCCGGCCCCCGAGAACCTGCCCGTGCCGACCTTCTCGTTCGTATCCGACACAGTCATCAAGATCGGTTGAGGGGACACCTGATAATGAGTGCTGAACATTCCACCTACCAGCCGACGACTGGCATCGAAAAATGGGTCGATTCGCGCCTGCCTCTGCCGCGCATGATCCATGACAGCTTCGTGTCCTACCCGGTCCCGCGCAACCTGAACTATGCCTACACCTTCGGCGCCATGCTGTCGGTGATGCTGATCGTGCAGATCCTGACCGGGATCGTGCTGGCCATGCACTACGCCGCCGAAACCACCGTCGCGTTCAACTCGGTCGAGAAGATCATGCGCGACGTGAATCACGGCTGGCTCTTGCGCTACATGCACGCCAACGGCGCGTCCTTCTTCTTCATCGCGGTCTATCTCCACATCGCCCGCGGCCTCTACTACGGCTCCTACAAGGCGCCGCGTGAAATCCTCTGGATCCTCGGCGTGGTCATCTACCTCCTGATGATGGCGACCGGCTTCATGGGCTACGTTCTGCCCTGGGGCCAGATGTCCTTCTGGGGCGCGACCGTCATCACCGGCTTCTTCTCGGCCTTCCCGTGGGTCGGCGAGTGGATCCAGCAGTTCCTGCTCGGCGGTTTTGCGGTCGACAATCCGACGCTGAACCGCTTCTTCGCGCTGCACTACCTGCTGCCGTTCATGATCGCCGGCGTCGTCGTCCTGCACATCTGGGCGCTGCATGTCACCGGCCAGACGAACCCGACCGGCGTCGAGGTGAAGTCCAAGACCGACACGGTCGCCTTCACGCCCTATGCGACGCTGAAGGACGCCCTCGGCGTTTCGGTCTTCCTGATCGTCTTCGCCTGGTTCATCTTCTACATGCCGAACTACCTCGGCCACCCGGACAACTATATCCCGGCCGACCCGCTGAAGACCCCCGCCCACATCGTTCCGGAATGGTACTACCTGCCGTTCTACGCGATGCTGCGCGCCATCACCTTCAACATCGGCCCGATCGACTCCAAGCTGGGCGGCGTCCTGGTGATGTTCGGCTCGATCATCATCCTCTTCTTCCTGCCGTGGCTCGACACCTCCAAGGTTCGCTCCGCCGTCTACCGTCCGTGGTACAAGCTGTTCTTCTGGCTGTTCGTGGCCAATGCCATCATGCTCGGCTGGCTCGGCGCCATGCCCGCCGAAGGCATCTACGTCATCCTCTCGCAGCTCGGCACGGTCTACTACTTTGGCTTCTTCATCGTCCTCATGCCGGTTCTCGGCCTGATCGAAACCCCGAAGCGCATTCCGAATTCGATCACGGAAGCGGTTCTGGAAAAGAAGAACGCCAAGGCGGCCAAGGCCTGATAGCGAGCGACGAAAGGAACCATGACAATGAAAAAGCTTGTTGCAGGCATTCTGTCGCTCGCGCTCGTCGCCGGTCTCGGCATCTCCTTCGCCACGGCGCAGGAAGACCATGCCGCTGCCGGCGGTGCGGAGGCGGAGCACGCCACGCCGCACTACCCGATCCACAAGCCCAAGGAGCAGGACTGGAGCTTCGCAGGCCCGTTCGGCAAGTATGACAAGGGCCAGCTCCAGCGCGGCCTGAAGGTCTATACCGAAGTCTGTTCTGCCTGCCACTCGATGAGCCTCGTCTCCTTCCGCACGCTGGAAGGCCTCGGCTACTCGGAAGCCCAGGTGAAGGCATTCGCGGCGAACTACGAGGTCGAGGACGGCCCGAACAGCGACGGTGAGATGTTCACCCGCAAGGCCGTTCCGTCCGACTACTTCCCGTCGCCCTACGCCAACCACGAGGCGGCTGCCGCTTCGAACAATGGCGCAGCCCCGCCGGACTTCTCGCTGATCGCCAAGGCGCGCGGCATCACCCGCGGCTTCCCGCAGTTCGTCTTCGACATCTTCACCCAGTACCAGGAAGGCGGCCCGGACTACATCTACTCGCTGCTGACCGGCTACGACGAAGAGCCGCCGGCGCATGTCGAGGTCGCCGAAGGCACGCACTACAACCCGTACTTCGCCAATGCCGCGGCGCTCGCCATGGCCAAGCCGATCTCCGACGACCAGGTCACCTATGACGACGGTTCGCCGCAGACGGTCGACCAGTATGCGCATGACGTTTCCGCCTTCCTGATGTGGGCCGCCGAGCCGCACCTGGAGGACCGCAAGCGCACCGGCTTCATGGTCATGGTCTTCCTGGTGATCTTCACCGGCCTGATCTACCTGACGAAGAAGTCGGTCTACGCGAACAAGGAACACTGAGCGGTCTCACCGCTCTGTCGAAAGGCGGCCTCCGGGCCGCCTTTTTTGTTGTGGGGCGGTGGCGCACCTGCAATAACCGGAAAAAGCCCTCCGCAGTCGGAATTCCCATGTCCACACTCGAAAACGAACTCGTCGCCGCGATCCGCAACATCCCGGACTATCCCAAGCCCGGCGTCATGTTCCGCGACATCACCACGCTGCTCGGCAATCCGCGGGCCTTCCGCCGCGCGGTGGACGAGCTGGTGCATCCCTATGCGGGCATCGGCATCTCCAAGGTCGCCGGCATCGAGGCGCGCGGCTTCATCCTCGGCGGCGCCATGGCGCATCAGCTCTCGACCGGTTTCGTGCCGATCCGCAAGAAGGGCAAGCTGCCGCACGAGACCGTGCGCATCGCCTACAGCCTGGAATACGGCGTTGACGAGATGGAGATGCACAAGGACGCCATCAAGCCGGGCGAGAAGGTCATCCTCGTCGACGACCTGATCGCCACCGGCGGCACGGCGGAGGCGGCGGTGAAGCTGCTGCGCCAGATCGGGGCGGATATCGTCGCGGCCTGTTTCGTCATCGACCTGCCGGAGCTCGGCGGGCGGAAGAAGCTGGAGGCGTTGGGCGTGGAAGTTCGGACGCTGGTGGCGTTCGACGGGCATTGAGGGCGGCAGCCCGCGATCTATCATCTGTGGCGGCGGTCTCGCCCCTCATCCGGCCTGCCGGCCACCTTCTCCCCGCAAGCGGGGAGAAGGGATATGCCGCGCCGGTTTCCTGGAAATATTAGGACTCGTGGGGCAAGTTCCCTCTCCCCGCTTGCGGGGAGAGGGGTAGGGTGAGGGGCAAACCGCGTGCGGTTCAGACGAATTCCAGAACCGTGCTTTCGAAGCGGATGACCGGCTCATCGTTCTGGTTCTTTCCCGCGCAGAGTATCGTATTGACCAGCCGGCCCGGCCGCGAGGCAAGCTCGCGCGAGGCGGTCAGCGTCACCGAATAGGTGATCGTGTCGCCGGCGAAGACCGGCTTCAGCCAGCGCAGGTTCGTGAAGCCCGGGGAGGGGCCGAGTTGCGGGGGCGTGTGGCCCTCGGCGGCGAGCCGTTTGCATTCACCGAGCCAGAAGGGCACGAAGCATTTCATCCAGCCGGCAGAGGAATGCCAGCCGGAGGCGCAGAGGCCGCCGAACAGCGCGCGCCTGGCCAGTTCCGCGTCGAGATGGAAGGGCTGCGGGTCGAAATCCCCGGCGAAGCGGATGATGTCCTCGGCCGTGAAGGTGAGGCTGCCGATCTCGATGGCCTCCCCGAAGGCGTAGAGCTCAGCCATGCGCATGGTCGGCTCCCTTTTCGGCAAGGCGCATCATGTTGCTATATTCGCAGAGCGCGACGGTTTCCCCGCGCTGGTTCGTCACCGTGGCGCGCATGCGCACGATGCCGATCTCCGGCCGCGAGCGCGAGGCGCGCGCATCCAGCACCTCGCAATGGCCGCCGAGCGTGTCGCCGGCGAGCACCGGGCGCTTCCATTCCATCCGGTCGACGCCGGGCGAGCCTTCCGAGGTCGAGCCGCGGATATAGGCCTCGTAGAGCATGCGCATCATGACGGCGCTGGTGTGCCAGCCGGACGCGGCGAGCCCGCCGAGGATGCTGGCGCGGCCGGCTTCCTCGTCGAGATGCATGGGCTGGGGATCGAATTCCCGCGCGAAGGCGACGATCTCGTCCGCCGTCAGCGTCCGCTCCGCGAGGTCGAAGCGGCGGCCGGGCGTGAAATCCTCGAAGGTCAGGCGCGCGTCCGTCATGGTCGCTTACGTGTTGAAGCGGAAGTGGATGACGTCGCCGTCCTCAACCACGTATTCCTTGCCTTCGTCGCGGCCCTTGCCGGCTTCCTTGGCGCCGACTTCGCCCTTGTAGGCGATGTAGTCGTCATAGGAGATGGTGAAGGCGCGGATGAAGCCGCGTTCGAAATCCGTGTGGATGACGCCGGCGGCCTGCGGGGCCTTGGTGCCGCGCACGATGGTCCAGGCGCGGGTCTCCTTCGGGCCGACGGTGAAATAGGTGATGAGGTCGAGCAGGTGGTAGCCGGCGCGGATGAGCCGGTCGAGGCCCGCTTCCTCGAGGCCGAGCGCGGAGAGGAATTCGGCTGCTTCCTCCTCGGGAAGCTGCGCCACCTCGGATTCGATCGCCGCCGAGATGATGACGCATTCGGCGCCCTGTTCCTTCGCCATGGCGGCGACGGCCTCGGTGTGCTTGTTGCCGGTCGAGGCGTCGGCCTCCGCGACGTTGCAGACATAGAGGACCGGGTGCGAGGTGAGGAGGTTGAGGCCCTTCAGGACCTCGATCTCCTCGGGCGCCAGCGTCTTCAGGAGAAGGCGGGCCGGCTTGCCTTCGTTGAGCAGCTTCACCACGGCTTCCATGATCGGGAGCTGCGCGAGGGAATCCTTGTCCTTGCCGGTGGCGCGCTTGCGCGTCTGCTCAAGCCGGCGCTCCAGGCTTTCGAGGTCGGCGAGCATCAGCTCGGTCTCGATCGTGTCGGCGTCGCCCACCGGGTTGATGCGACCCTCGACATGGGTGATGTCATCGTCCTCGAAGCAGCGCAGCACATGCACGACCGCATCGACCTCGCGGATGTTGGCGAGGAACTTGTTGCCGAGGCCTTCGCCCTTGGACGCGCCGCGCACGAGGCCGGCGATGTCGACGAAGGAGATGCGGGTCGGGATGATCTCCTTGGAACCGGCGATGGCGGCGAGCGCCTTCATGCGCGGATCGGGAACCGCCACTTCGCCGGTGTTCGGCTCGATGGTGCAGAAGGGATAGTTGGCCGCTTGCGCCGCCGCCGTCTTGGTCAGCGCGTTGAAGAGGGTCGACTTGCCGACATTCGGCAGACCGACGATACCGCATTTGAAGCCCATGGAAGGTGGTCCATTCGTCTTAAGAAAATCGTTGCCATCGCTATGGGGGATGGCGGGGGCAGGGTCAAGGGCTTCGGCCGCGCGGGGCCTTGAAGTCACCCCTCCTGCCGTGCACAATAGGCCCCACACCGCTCGAAGCCGGAGTACGAGGAGCTTCCCATCAGCAATGGTGACACGACCCTGACCCCGAAAACCGTGACGGAGCCGAAGCTGGAGCGGCCGAAGCTCTACAAGGTCATTCTCGTCAACGACGACTATACGCCCCGGGAATTCGTGACGCTGGTGCTGAAGGCCGTCTTCCGCATGGCGGAGGAGACGAGCTATCGCGTCATGATGACCGCACACAAGATGGGCACGGCCGTGGTCGTCGTCTGCGCCCGCGACATTGCCGAGACCAAGGCGAAGGAAGCGACGGACCTTGCCAAGGAGGCGGGCTTCCCGCTGCTCTTCCAGACCGAGCCGGAGGAATAGGCTTCATCGGATATTAGCGGTTTCTGTTTATGGTGCTGCCATGATCGAAGAAGCCGCCACCTGGCACTATGCCGTCGCCTTCGTGTTCTTCCTTCTTGTGGGGGCGATCGGGCACGTCTGCCGCGCGGTCTTCAATGTCTTTCCCGACCGGCTTTCCGACCGGCCGATGCTCGATCTCGCCATCAGCGACGGCTACGGCTGGAACGACCGGATTTTCGGCACCGAATATGACGATGCCGGCTACTACCGGCTCGATTCCTGGCGGAATTTCCGGAACGCGACGGTCGGTTGCGGCCTTGCCGGCCTCGCCGTCATGCTGTTTTCCGACGGTGCCTCGGGCCTCGTCGCGCAGGGCATCGAGACGGCGCTCGCCTGGCTGTGGGACCTTTTCCTCTACCGGCTCGAAACGATCCGCTGGCTGTAGGTCCTACTCGCCCTTGTTGCCGAGCAGCTTCTTCAGCATCTCCGCCATCGGCCCCGTCGTCGGCAGGATCTTCGGCTGGGCGTGGTTGCGCGCCTGGCGGATATGGGATTGACCTGCCGGCTTCTGCGCGGGCGCCTTTTCCGCGTCCGGCTTGCTGCCGGTGGCGAGCGCCAGCTTGTTCATCAGTTGCGAATCCTCCCCCCGCACCAGCATGTCGGCATTGAGGGCGAGTTCGTCGAGCAGCGGGTCGAGCCAGACGTGATCGGCCTTTGCGAAATCGCCGAGCACATGGTTGGTGACGAGCTCCTTCACGCCCGGATGGCCGATGCCGAGGCGCAGGCGCCGGTAGTCCTTGCCGCAATGGGCGTCGATCGACTTGATGCCGTTGTGCCCGCCATGGCCGCCGCCGACCTTGATGCGCGCCTTGCCGGGGGCGAGGTCCAGTTCGTCGTAGATCGCGACGATGTCTTTCGGGGCGAGCTTGTAGAAGCGCATCGCCTCGCCGACGGATTCGCCCGAAAGGTTCATGAAGGTCTGCGGCTTGACGAGCAGCACCTTCTCGCCGGCAAGCTCGCCCTCCGAGATTTCCGCCTTGAACTTCTTCGACCAGGGCGAGAACGGGTTCTTGCGGTGGATCGCGTCCAGCGCCATGAAGCCGATATTGTGGCGGTTGCCCGCATATTTTGCGCCCGGATTGCCGAGCCCCGCGATGATCTGCATGGAATGGTCCGTCAAAAGGATCTGTCCGGCCTTCACCACCGCGAAAGCGGCCGGAAGTCAACCGTCCGCGTTCATTTCTTCGCGCCGCCGTCGGCCGTGCGCGTGTTCGGCGGCAGGCCGTAGGCGGTGAAGATGCGATCCTGCTCGCCGCTGACGATGAGCTGGTCGAGCGCCGCCTGCAGCCGCTCGATGAGCTCGGGCGGCGTGTCCTTGTGGCAGGCGAGGCCGTAGATCTGGCCGGCCATCAGCATGGCTTTTTCGACTGGCTGGCCCTGGTTGACCAGGTTCTCATAGGTCTTGATCGAGGTCGGCATCAGGTCGATGCGGCCGGAGAGCAGCTTGCGCACGGAGATGTCGATGTCGGTGGCAAGGTCGATGTCCTTGAAGCCGAGCTCTTCGAGCGCTTCCACGGCGAAGTCGCCGCGCTGCGAACCGACCTTCATGGCGAGCGCCTCGCGCGTGCTTGCCGGCCCCTTGCTGCCGTCCTTGCGTTTCAGGAGCACCATCTCGTCCTTCAGGAGCGGATTGACCCAGGCGAAGCGGTCGGCGCGGTCGCGGTTGTAGCCGGTCGTGAAGACGCAGTTCATCGGCTGGTTTTCCGCCATGGCGAAGGCGCGGGCCCAGGGCATGATCTCGATCGTGTAGTCGATGCCGACCGCCTTGGCGATCGCCTCGACCTGCTCGACGGCGATGCCGGTGATCCTGCCGTCCTTGGAATAGTTGAAGGGCGCGTATTCCTCCGTCACGAAATGCAGGGTTTCGGCAAGCGGTGCGGAAAGGGGAGCGAGCGACAGGCAAAGCGTCAAGAGCAGCGTCTTCATCGTCTCGTCCCTCTGTCCTTCGTCAGGAGGCGGCGGCCCGGCGTTCCGGCTTTTCCGCCATCGTGAATTCGTCCAGCTTTTCCAGGAGTGCGTCAAGCGGGAGAGGACGGCTCAGGAGATAGCCCTGGCCGAATTCCACCTGCATCGCCTGGAGGATGTCCCACTGTTCCGTCGTCTCGATGCCCTCCGCCACGACGGCGCAGCCCATCTGGTGCGAGATGGTGCGGATGCCCTCCACCAGCATGCGGCTCTTGCGGCGCACGTCCGGCTGGTCGGAGGAGAGCGAACGGGTGAAGGACTGGTCGACCTTGACGATATCGACGGGGAAGCGGTTGAGATAGGACAGCGAGGAATAGCCGGTGCCGAAATCGTCGAGCGCGATGCGGCAGCCGAGGTCGGAGAGCGCGTCGAGCACCTCGCGCACGACGGGATTGTCGAGCATCAGCACGGCCTCGGTGATTTCCACCACGATGCGCGACGGCGTGATGCCGTGCTCCAGCAGCAGGGCGGCAAGGCGGGTGGGCAGGGCGGGCTCGAACTGCAGGGGCGAGAAGTTCACGGCGAGATAGCTGTCGGCGAGCCCCTCCAGCCGGGAGATGACGGCGAGGCTTGCGATCGACTTCGACAGGATGCAATCGCCGATGCGGCCGATCGAGCCGTTCTCCTCGGCAATGCCGATGATCTCGGCCGGCGGCAGCAGGCCGCGTTCGGGATGGTTGAGGCGCATCAGCGCCTCGAAGCCGGCCACGCGCCCGTCGGCAAGCGAGACGATCGGCTGGAGATGGGCGGTGAACCAGTCGTCACGCAGGCCCTGGTCGATGAACTGTTCGGTTTCCAGCCGCTTGCGGGCAATGTCCACCATGTTGTTGTCGAAGAGCTGCACGCCGTTCTTGCCGCTGCGCTTGCGCGCATACATGGCCATGTCCGACTTCTGCAGCAGGCAGGCCGCCGTCTCTGCGTGGTCGGGATAGACGGCAACGCCGATGCTGGCGCTGACATTGAGCTCGGCGCCATTGACGGTGAGCGGCGTGCGCAGGCTTGCGACCAGCCGCTCGCTGACATCCATGGCGAGCTGGCGGGCATCGGGCGCGGCGAGCAGGATGGCGAATTCGTCGCCGCCGAGACGGGCGATGCGGTCGCCCGCGCGAAGCTGCCGGCGCAGGCGCGCCGCCACCTGGCAGAGCACCTCGTCGCCGGCGGCATGGCCGAGATTGTCGTTGATCCACTTGAAGCGGTCGAGGTCGACGAAGAGGCAGGCGAGCTGCTGGCCGAGCTTGTCGACATCGCCGATCAGCTCGTCGAGCACCGATTCGAAACCCTGCCGGTTGAGCAGGCCCGTCAGGTGATCGGTGATCGCCTGGCGGTGGTTGCGGTTCTCCGCCTCCTTGAGGTCGGTGACATCGGTCATGACGGACAGCGACAGCGCCTGGCGGCTGCTGCTGGCCGCAACGCCGGTTTCCAGGATCAGCACGTCGATCATGCTGTCGTCGGCGCAGCGGAAGCGCACCGTCGCCTCGCAGATGCCGCCGTCCGCGCTGTTCTCGTCGTGGCGCCTGCGATAGGTCTCGCGCCAGTCCTCGGCGACGAAATCGGTGAATTCCTGGCCGATCACCGCGGCGCGGCGATAGCCGGTCGCCGTCAGCCAGTAGTCGCTGACGGCGGTGATGCGGTTGTCCGCGTCGATGGAGAAGAGCATGGCCGGCGTGAGGTTGTAGATGTCGGTGGCGCGGGCATGGGCGAGCTTCAGCTCCTTCTCCTCGCGCTCCAGCTTGCTCTGCATCTCGTTGAAATTATGGGCGAGCGCGCCCATCTCGTCGTTCGACGTCCAGTCGACATGGTGGCGCGAGCCGAGCCGGCGCGTCGCCTCGATGGCCGCCGTCAGCCGCATCAGGGGGCGGATGATGGTGATGCGGTTGCCGATGATGGCGGCGGTGAAGAGCGTCGCCACGGCGAAGAAGAAGATGGCGAAGATGCTCATCTCGTCCTTCGAAAAGCGCGAGAGCAGGCCCTCCTTGCGGATCCAGATCTCCGCCGTGCCGACCTTCTTGATGCCGTCATTCGCCTTGTAGAGGATGTCGGCCTTGACGATCGAGCGGGCGTCATCCGGGTCGGGACGGGCGGCAGGCATTTGGATGTCGATGACATCGGACGTGTCGCGCACATGCACGAAGGCGATGTCGGCATCGGCCTGCAGCGCGCCGACGATCTGGTCGACGCTTTCCTTGTCAAAATCCCACAACGGCTTGCCGAGCGCCTGGACATTGGCCGCAAGCAGCACTTCGGTGTTCTGCAGGCGCTCGCGCGCGACGCGGTCGGACGAAAGGATCAGGAAGAGGGCGAAAAGCGGGGCGACGAAGATGAGCAGGGCGCCGATGACGATGGCGATGAAGCGGCTCTCCACCGAATGCATTTTCATGCCGGTTGCCCCCCTGCCATGATGCCAAGCCCGCCCATAACGCCCCTCTTTGGCTTTCGTCAGCTTGAGGCCTAGACTTTCATCAAAGTCTTAAATGTTGCTGAAATCGCAATTCGGAAAAGTGCTGATAATTCAGGCTTCCCGCAACGGAAGCGGCGGGAGGCGGGCAAAGAAAAACCCCGCATCCGGTGGGATGCGGGGTTTTTGACGTCTTCAGAACGGAACCGATTACTCGGAGGCTTCCGTTACTTCTTCTTCCTTCACGCCGGCAGCCGGGACAGCGATCGTGGCGATCGTGAAGTCGCGGTCGGCGATGACCGGGCTCGTGCCCTTCGGCAGCTTGACGTTCGAGATGTGGATGCCGTCGCCGACCTTCAGGCCAGCGAGATCAGCCGTGATGAATTCCGGAATGTTGCCGGCCAGGACGTGCAGTTCGACAGCGTGGCGAACAATGTTCAGGACGCCGCCGGCCTTGATGCCCGGGGACTTCTCTTCGTTGACGAAGTGAACCGGAACTTCGACCACGACGTGGGTGTCGCCCGAAACGCGGAGGAAGTCGACATGCATCGTGAAGTCGCGGACCGGATCCAACTGGTAGTCCTTCGGCAGGACCTTGATCTTCTCGCCGTTGACGTCGATCGTCGCGACGGTCGTCTTGAAGCCGCCGGCGTGGATGCGCTGGGTGACGTCCTTGGTCGAGACGGCGATGGAGAGCGGGGCCTGCTTGTCGCCGTAAATGACTGCGGGAATAAGGCCGTTGCGGCGAAGTTCACGGGAGGACCCCTTACCAACCCGTTCGCGCGTCTCGGCCTTGAGCTCGTAAGTGTCGTGGCTCATGGCTTTACCTTTCATGTGTTACTGGAGAGCCCTTCGCAGGCAGGGATCGCCCTGCTGCCGCAAAAAGCTTGAGGATTTCGTGAAAGCCTCATCCACGTTGCCTCCAAGGGTGTCTACGCGGACGGGGGCTCGATAAACGAGAACGCCCGGAAATGCAAGGCCCCGCGACCGGATCGCGCGGCCGGATTGACACAACGTCGCCGCGATTGGATGTTCGCATGGATCCGGTTCGGCGAAGGAGGCCACGATGAGACGACAGATCCTGATGGCCTCGGCCGCGTTCTCGCTGGCATCCGCAAGCGCGGCCTTCGCCCAGGCGGTTTCGCCGGCCGAGGCCGACAGCATCCAGCAGAAGCTCACGCGCTACCTGCCACAGGACATGATCGAGGCCGGTCTCGTCACCGTCAAGGCGGCGACCTCGTTTTACGAGCTGCGCTTCAACCCGGCGGTGCTCCTGGAAAAGAACACGTCCCGGGCGGTGACGGTCGAAGGGCTCAAGCCGATGACGGCCTATCTGCGGCCCATGCCCGAAGGCACCTACCGCGTCGAGGCAAGCGACAGTTTCGACATCAAGGGGTCCGTCGATGTCGCGCCGGGCAAGAATTCCTTCTCCTATATCATCGCCTCGATGAAGCTCGACGGCATCTACGACCCCGACATTCTCTATTTCACCTCCGCCGACTGGACGGCCGAGAAGATCGCCTTCACCAGCACCTCGCCGCAGGAGAGCATCACGGCGAGCTTCGGCGGGATGGCGATGCGCCTTGCCGCCGAGAAGAAGGGCGAGGGCATCCTCGACATATCCAGCACCGGCGTGATGAAGGCCTTTGCCGAGACGATCACCGGCGGGGCGAACGGCCGGATCGATATCGGTGCCGATACGGTCGACATCGATGTCAGCATGGACGGCGCGCGCAACAGGGTGGTGCAGGACCTCGTCTTCTTCGTGCTCGACAACATGCACAAGGACAGGCTGGAGGCGGCGGATGCGGCGCGGCTGAAGGACCTGCTGCGGGGTGCCCTGCCGGTCTTCGACAATCTCACCGAGACGATCAAGGCCTCCAATGTCACTGTTGGCACGGAGCAGGGCACGTTCGGCGCCGAGAGCGTCAGCTATGTCATCGACATGAACGGCATTGCCCATTCCACCCGCGTCGGCTTCGGGTTCGGCGTGGAGAAACCCAGGCCGCCCGCCGGCATCCTGCCCGCGGCCTTCGCGGAGGCGGTGCCGGAGCGCGCGACCTTCAAGGCGGCGGTTGCCAATCTCGATCTTGCCGGCGCGGTCAACTACCTCATCGATCATGCGGACTTCACCAGGTCCGAGCCGCTGACGGAAGAGCAGAACAAGGAAATCGGCCGAATCATCCTGCCGGGTGGCGCGATGACCGTGCAATTCGAGGAGGTTTCCGCCGTCTCGCCGATCTACGACGTGCACCTTGCCGGCAACATGCTGGTCTATCCCGAGCAGAAGGACCGGCACAGCGCCGAGGTGACGCTGACCATGCGCAACTTCGACAAGACGGTCGCCTATCTCCAGAAGAACGCCGCCACCGTGCCGCAATTCGGCCAGGCGGCCTTCGGTCTGCTGATGATGAAGGGCCTTGCGCGCGATGCCGGCGGCGGCGCGCAGGCCTGGGACGTCAAGGTCGGCGAGGACGGCAAGGTGCTGATCAACGGCCAGCCGCTGCCGTTCCAGCAGTAGGGATCAGGGCCTTGCGCGGCGCCTTGCGGTGAGGCGGGCGAGCGCCAGCATCAGCCCGCCGGCGATCAGCCCCCAGAAGGCGCCGGAAATGCCGGCGAAGGAGACGCCCGAGGCGGTGACGAGGAAGGTCACCGCCGCCGCCTCGCGCCCTTCCACGGCGTGGAAGGCGTTGAGCGCCGAGCCGGCGAAGGCGCTGATCAGCGCAAGGCCGGCGACGGCCTGGATGAGGATCGGCGGGGCGAGGCTGACGAAGGCCGTGACGGCGCCCGCGGCAAGCCCGAAGATCACGTAGAAGACGCCGGCATTGATCGCCGACCAGTAGCGCCTGGCGGGGTCGGGATGTGCGTCGCTGCCGGCACACATGGCGGCGGTGATGGCGGCCAGGTTGACCGCATGGCCGCCGAAGGGGGCCGACAGCAGCGAGAAGACGCCGGTGACGGCAAAGAGCGGGCCGGGGCTGGGCTCGTAGTGGTTGACCTTCAGCACGGCGATGCCCGGAATGTTCTGGGAGGCCATGGTGACGATGAAGAGCGGCAGCGCGATGCCGACGAGCCCGGCGACGTTGAAGACGGGCGCGACGATCTCCGGCCGCGGCAGCAGGGCGTCGGCAAGGCCGGAAAGGGCGCCTTCGGGAATGTCGATGCCGAAGGCGAGCACCACGACGAAGGCGGCAAGCGCCGCGGGCACGGCATAAAGCCGGTTGATGCTGCCGACGACCACCCAGGCAAGAACGATCGGCAGGCCGAGCAGCGGATCGAAGGCGATGGCCTTCACCGGGGCGAAGCAGAGGCCGATGAGGACGCCCGACAGCATCGCATTGGCGAGCGTTGCCGGGATTGCCGCGACCATGCGGCCGAGCGGCTTCCAGAGACCTGCGATGACGATCAGCACCGCGCAGACGAGAAAGCCGCCGACCGCCGTCGCAAAGCCGCCCTCCACCGCGCCGGAGCTGGCCAGCAGCGCCGCGCCTGGCGTCGACCAGGCGATGGAGATGGGAAGCCGCGTTGCGGCGCTGAGAACGATGGCGCACAGGCCCATCGACACGGAGAGCGCCATCAGGCCGGAGGCCGCCTGCGCTTCCGTTGCGCCGACGCCCGTCAGCCCGTGCAGCACGACGGCGAAGGAACTGGCGAAACCGACGAAGGCGGTGAGCAGGCCCATGAACAGGGCTTGGGCGGAAAAATCACGAAACATGGCAAGATCAATACTGGAAAGGAATGGGCACTGGTAACAGGCGCCGGGCGGCTTGGGAACAGGGTTTCGACGCGGGCAGGGCCGGTACGTCGGGGGAGGTTTCTGCTCCAGCGCAGTCGAGCTGCCGCGTCTTGGACCTTTGTCCTGCTGGACCCGCAGGTGCAAACGTGAGTATAGTCATTGAGCGTTGTATTCTGGCGCGACGATCGGTCGAAGCTTTCGGGGAGGAGAGCGGATGCCCATGCGTTTCGATCACGCAGATCATGTGCAGACCGTGGTGGCCCATGCGTCGGCGGCGGCAAGTTCGCCTGTGGCCGCCTCCTGGCGCCGCTGCCTCATGCTGCACGGCCTTTCCCCCGAGGAGGTACGCACGCCCTGGCGGCTGAGCGAACCGGAATTCCGGCAGGCGCGGGCGCGCTCCAGCGTGCTGATCGAGGAGGCGCGGGGCGAGATCGACCGGCTGTTCGCCACGGTCGGCAAGGCGGGCTGCTGCCTGCTTCTGACGGACGAGAACGGCATCGCGCTCGAGCGGCGCGGGGCGGCAGGCGACGATCGGGACTTCCGCGGCGTCGGGCTCTGGTCCGGCACGGTGTGGAGCGAGGCGAGTGTCGGCACCAACGGCATCGGCACGGCGCTCGCCGACGAGCGGCCGGTGCTCATCCTGCGCGACCAGCATTTCCTCTCGCAGAATACGGGCCTGTCCTGCACCACCGCGCCGATTCGTGACCATACCGGGCGCATTGCCGCCGCCATCGACATCTCCACCTGCCGCGACGATGCGGGCGAGATGACCATGTCGATCCTCTCACAGGCCGTCCGCGATGCCGCCGCCCGTATCGAGGCGGGCCTCTTCCGTCGCGCCTTCGCGGCCGCCCGCATCCTGCTCGTGCCCGTCGAGGGCCGCACCGCGCCGGCGCTGCTCGCCGTCGACCGCGACGACCTCGTGCTGGGCGCAACACGCGCCGCGCGCCAGGTGCTCGGCCTCGACGACCGGCGCATCGCCATGGGCGTTGCCGCCTCCGATCTCCTGCACGAGGACCGGGCGGAGGACGGGCGCGATCTCGACGATGCGGAGCGCGCGGCGCTGCGCCGCGTGCTGACGCGTGCCGGGGGCAATGTCAGCCAGGCCGCCGACCTGCTCGGCATCAGCCGGGCGACGCTGTACCGAAAGATGAAGAAGCTCTCGATCAACTGATATTGCAGCGCAGCACAGGCTGTCGCACCGGCCTGTCTCAATTCTGAAACAGTCGCCGCTGCCATCGTCCTTCACCCTCTACCGCAATCGGCCGAAGCGCCGCACCATCCTCTCCGACGGCCCATCCGGGGCCTATATGGGAGGAATGACATGTTGCACCAGAAGATCGTCGAAAATCCGTACAAGGCAAAGTACGGCAACTTCATCGGCGGCGAGTGGAAGGAGCCGGTCGCGGGCCGCTACTTCGACAACATCACGCCGATCACCGGCGGCAAGCTCTGCGAGATCGCCCGTTCCGACGCCGCCGATATCGAGCTCGCCCTCGACGCCGCCCACGCCGCCAAGGACAAGTGGGGCCGCACCTCCACCACCGAGCGCTCCAACATCCTGATGAAGATCGCCCAGCGCATGGAGGACAATCTCGAACTCCTCGCCAAGGCCGAGACCTGGGACAACGGCAAGCCGCTGCGCGAGACCATGGCGGCCGACATTCCGCTCGCCATCGATCATTTCCGCTACTTCGCCTCGTGCGTCCGGGCCCAGGAAGGCACGATCGGCGAGGTCGACCATGACACGATCGCCTATCACTTCCACGAGCCGCTCGGCGTCGTCGGCCAGATCATCCCGTGGAACTTCCCGATCCTGATGGCCGCCTGGAAGCTCGCTCCGGCGCTCGCTGCCGGCAACTGCGTGGTGCTGAAGCCGGCCGAACAGACGCCGTCCTCGATCCTCGTCTGGGCGGAACTCATCGGCGACCTCCTGCCTGCCGGCGTGCTCAACATCGTCAACGGTTTCGGCCTCGAAGCCGGCAAGCCGCTCGCCTCCAACCCGCGTATCGCCAAGATCGCCTTCACCGGCGAGACGACGACCGGCCGCCTGATCATGCAATATGCCAGCCAGAACCTCATTCCGGTGACGCTGGAGCTGGGTGGCAAGTCGCCGAACATCTTCTTCGCCGACGTGATGAACGAGGATGACGACTATCTCGACAAGGCGCTCGAAGGTTTTGCGATGTTCGCGCTGAACCAGGGCGAGGTCTGCACCTGCCCGAGCCGCGCGCTGGTGCACGAGAAGATCTACGACCGTTTCATGGAGAAGGCCGTCAAGCGCGTCGAGAAGATCGTGCAGGGCAACCCGCTCGACACGGCGACGATGATCGGCGCGCAGGCGTCCTCCGAGCAACTGGAGAAGATCCTCTCCTATATCGACATCGGCAAGCAGGAAGGCGCGGAAGTGCTGACCGGCGGTGGCCGCAACGATCTGGGCGGCGATCTCTCCGGCGGCTACTACGTCAAGCCGACCGTCTTCCGCGGCCACAACAAGATGCGCATCTTCCAGGAGGAGATCTTCGGGCCGGTCGTCTCGGTCACGACCTTCAAGGACGATGCGGAGGCGCTTTCCATCGCCAACGACACGCTCTACGGCCTCGGCGCGGGCGTGTGGAGCCGCGATGCGAACCGCTGCTACCATTTCGGCCGCGACATCCAGGCCGGCCGCGTCTGGACCAATTGCTACCACGCCTACCCGGCCCATGCGGCCTTCGGCGGCTACAAGCAGTCGGGCATCGGCCGCGAGACGCACAAGATGATGCTCGACCACTACCAGCAGACCAAGAACATGCTGGTCAGCTACTCTCCCAAGGCGCTCGGTTTCTTCTGAGCGACCGCCTCCTTCTCCACCCCCCGGAGAAGGCGTGCAACGGGCGCGGGAGCCCTGTCCGCCGTCGCTCCCCGCTCCATCCCTCTCCCCGTTCGGGGGGAGGGAAAATCGTTTGGAGGAGAGCCGTCATGTCCGAAGTCACGACCCAGCCGCGCGTGGTGGCGACCGATGCCGCGCTCGCGCTCATCCGGGAGATCCAGGCGGATCATCCGGAAATCCTGTTCCACCAGTCCGGCGGTTGCTGCGACGGGTCCTCGCCCATGTGCTATCCGGCGGACGACTACATCGTCGGCGACCGGGACGTGAAGCTCGGCGAGATCGGCGGCGTGCCGGTCTATATCAGCGAGAGCCAGTTCGACGTGTGGAAGCACACGCAGTTGATCATCGACGTGGTGCCCGGCCGCGGTGGCATGTTCTCGCTCGACAATGGCCGGGAGAAACGCTTCCTCACCCGTTCGCGCCTCTTTTCCGGCGGCGAGGCCTGCCCGCTGCCGGGGCGCTGACCGACGCCCGCGGCACATGGCCCGGCATTTTCCGGGAACCACCCGGCTGCCCATGACGTCATCCTCGGCCTTGGGCCGAGGATCCCTATTTCTCAAGGGCTTGTGGGTGGCCGGGTCAAGCCCGATCCCGACGAGGGAGAACTCGGGCGGATTTTCTGCGTGTCAGGACGGGCTCAGCGCACCGGGCACTGGCCCGCGCGGTAGACACTGAAACCGGCGGCCTGCGCCGAGCAGGCATTGCCGAATTCCTTGAAGTCGGTGCCGCGGCGCCCGCAGACCGGGTTGTACTCCATCGTGCAGGCGCGCTGGTCGCGCGGGCGCTCGCGGTCTCCACGATCGCCCCGGTCATCGCGGTCGCGATCCCGGCGGTCCCTGTCGTTGCGATTGCGGTCCCTGTCCGGGCGATTGCGGCCGTCATTGCTCCAGCCGTCGCGGCCCTGGTCCTGCCAGCCGACCTGGTCGCGATCCGGGCGGCGGAACTGGCATTCGCCGCGGCCGATGATGCCGTAGCCGCTGGAGCGCGCCTCGCAGGCATTGGCGAAGGTCTGGCGGTCGCGGCCGCGCTCGCCGCAGACCGGCGCATATTCACGGGTGCATAGTTGCGGCGGGCGCGGATTGTAGCCGCCGGGGCGCTCGTCAACCTCGACCGAGCAGGCCGCCAGGGTGCCGGCTGTAAGAAGGAGGACGATAGGCCCTGCGAGCCGGGACAGAAATGGCATCGAGATCATGGATTTCCCCTGTCGAATCTGAGGGGAACTTAGCGCAGAAATCGCGGGGCCGATATCGGCCCCGGCAAAAATCCGTCAGTCGAACAGGCTCGACACCGATTCTTCGGCACTGGTGCGGTTGATCGCCTCGCCGAGCAGGTTGGCCGTCGAGATGACGCGGATATTGTGCGCCGACTGGACGGCCGTGGTCGGCTGGATCGTGTCGGTGATGACAAGCTCCTTGAGCTTGGAGGAGGTGACGCGCGCGACGGCGCCGCCCGACAGGACGCCGTGCGTGATATAGGCGGTGACGCTGGTCGCGCCGTTCTTCAGCAGCGCTTCGGCCGCGTTGCAGAGCGTGCCGCCCGAATCCACGATATCGTCGATCAGCAGGCAGTCCTTGCCGGAGACGTCGCCGATGACGTTCATCACCTCGGACTCGCCCGGCCGGTCGCGGCGCTTGTCGACGATGGCGAGCAGACAGTCGAGGCGCTTGGCCAGCGCGCGGGCGCGCACCACGCCGCCGACGTCGGGCGAGACGACCATGACGTTTTCGAGATTGTAGTTTTCCTTCACGTCGCGCGCCAGGATCGGCACGGCGTAGAGGTTGTCGGTCGGGATGTCGAAGAAGCCCTGGATCTGGCCGGCATGCAGGTCCAGCGTCAGCACGCGGTCGGCGCCGGCCTCGGTGATGAGGTTGGCGACGAGCTTTGCCGAGATCGGCGTGCGCGGGCCGGGCTTGCGGTCCTGGCGGGCATAGCCGAAATAGGGGATCACGGCCGTGATGCGGCGTGCCGAGGAGCGGCGCATCGCATCGATCATGATGAGCATTTCCATCAGGTGGTCGTTGGTCGGAAACGAGGTCGACTGGACGACGAAGACGTCCTCGCCGCGCACGTTCTCCTGGATTTCAACGAAGATTTCCTGGTCTGCGAAGCGTCTGACCGTGGCCCGGCCGAGCGGAACATTCAGATAATTGCAGATCGCTTCGGCCAGGAGCCGGTTCGAATTGCCCGCGAAAACCTTCATCTATGGTCCGCCTGTGGATTATGCTGATGGGGGGGCTTTAAGCGGCAAAATCCGTGAATGCAAGGGCTTTGCGATGTCCGAAAAGCGTTTCTTCGCATTTCGCTGTGATTAACCCTGCGGCGTGCTTAACCGTGTGTGGCGCCGCGCCAGTCGAGATACTGGCGGATGGTCTTCTGGGCGATGCCTTCCATCGTGCGCGCCGGCACGGCGGCCCAGGGGTCGGAGGCCGTGCCCGGGACGCTTTCCTGGCCCTGGATGCGGTGCAGCCGCGCGCCGCTGCCGTCGAGCACGTCCCAGACATAGACGACGGTGGTCTTGCCGTTGTCGTTCATGGCGGAGAAGTAGCCCTTCAGGATGTACTTGCTCGACGTGTCCGAGGCGCTGCGGATCGTCAGCCCGTTGGAGCGCGCCTCCGCGCCGAGCCGCCTGGAGAGCGGCGTCACGGCCTCGACCGGCGCGCCGATGATCGGCAGGAAGCGCACGGTCTCGCCGGCTGCGGCGGCCGGCGAGACGGCGGCGACCTCTTCCGCCCCGCTCGACGTTTCCGCCGCGAGCGAGCGCTGGGCGTTGGTGCGGGCAAGCTCGGTATCCGTCGTCCGGCGCCCCGTGTTGCGGGCGAGCGCGTCGGCCTGGCCCTGCAGCGTGCCGGCGGTGTCCGCGCCGGTCGTCGTGCCGGATGACGGTGTGAAGGCCGTTTCCTGGGTGGTGCGCGTGACGGGCGTCGTCTGGGCGCTCATCTGGTCGAGGTCGTTCTGGGTGACGGGCGGCGAGTTGAAGGTGCCGCCGCCCACATCGACCTGCGGCGTCAGCGCGTCGGTGCTGTTGCAGCCGGCAAGGGTGGCAATGAGGCCGATCAGTGCCAGCCGCTTCATCAGCTCTTGCATCGTCGTCGTCCGTGTCCTGCGGAAGGCTTTCGCCTCCTCCGTTCCCCGCAACGATTTATGGGTGGCGCCCGAAGGCGTGTCAATCGCGGGATATTGGGGCCTGTGGTCTATCCCGTCAGACCTCGATGAAATCGAGCCCGTAGCGCGACAGCGCCTTCGGCGTGTCGGTCGTCGTCAGGTAGGTCTGGCCGAGCGTCATGGCCGTGCCGCTTTCGGAATCGAGCACGATCGTGTGCACGAAGAGCGACATGTTCGGCTGGATCTCCTGCGGATTGCCCATCAGGAACATCTGCTGGTCCATCCAGGAGGGCGCGAAGCGCGCGCCGACGGAATAGCCGCAGGTGTTCAGCCGGTGGCGGGCAAGGCCGCGCTCGTCGATGATGCGGGCGAAGGTCTCGAAGACGGTGCCGAAGGTGTTGCCGGGGCGCAGCACCATCTCCATCGCCTGCATCGCCTCGCGGCAGGCGCTGTAAAGTTCGCGGTGGCGGTTGGTCGGCTCGCCGATGATCGCGGTGCGCATCATCGGCGCATGGTAGCGCGCGCTGACGCCCGACCATTCGAGGGTGAGCTGGTCCTCGGCATCCAGCTTGCGCCGGCCGGACTTGGAGCGGCAGAGCAGGGCGTCGGCGCCCGAGCCGATGACGAATTCGTTGGCGGCATAGTCGCCGCCGGCGGCCAGCACCGCGTTCTGCAGCGCCGCGAGGATCGCCGCCTCGTCGCCGCCCGGCACAATGAGCGGCAGCGCGGCGGCCAGCGCGTCGTCGGAGAGGGCGGCGGCGCGCTCGACATAGGCGATCTCGGCCGGGCTCTTGATGAGGCGCAGGCGGCTGACGAGGTTCGACGCATCGACGATCTGGCCGAAACTCTGGAGCTGGTTGTCGAGAAGGCGCGCATTGCGGCCGGTCAGGCCATGCGTGTCGTATTCGACGCCGATGCGGCAGCCGAGCAGGTCGAGATCGGACAAGAGGTTCTTCAGGTCCATCGTCGGATCGGCGTTGACGCGGTCGATCCAGATCTCGATCTTCTCGATGTTGGAGGTGTGGCGCGCCTGGCGCAGGTCCGCCGAGCGGGTGAGCAGCACCATCTCGCCGGTCGCCTTCACGATAAGCGTCTGGAAGAAGCAGTAGCCGAAGGTATCGTAGCCGGTCAGCCAGTACATGCTCTCCTGCGCGAAGAGCAGCATGGCGTCGATCTTCTCCTCCCGCATGCGGGCGGTGAGGCGCTGGAGCCGGTTGGCGTATTCCTCGCTGTCGAAGTGAAGTGCCATGGCGGTGTCTCCCTCGTCCTGTGTCGTTGGGGGCCTCAGCCCCGTAGCATGATCGCCGAAATCTGGCGGCCGTAGTCGGGCTCCTGGCGGTGCGTGGTGCGCCGGTAGGAGAAGAAGCGGTCTTCGTCCGGATAGGTGCAGATGTCGAGGTTTTCCGCCGTCACCCCGGCGTCGGCCAGCCGCTGCGTTGTGAGGCCCGGCAGGTCGAACAGGGCATGGCCCGGTTTTTCCGATGGCGTGAAATAGCGCTCGTATGCCCTGTCGACACCGAGGAAGCGTTCCACGAATTCCGGCCCGACCTCGTAGTTCCGCCGGCTGATCGAGGGGCCGAGGCTGGCGACGATGTTCCGCCTGTTAGCACCGAGCCTTTCCATTGCCGCGACGGTGCTTTCGAGCACGCCGTAGAGCGCACCCTTCCAGCCGGCATGGGCGGCACCGACGACGCGGGCTTCGGGGTCGCAGAAGAGGATCGGGCCGCAATCGGCGGCGAGGACGCCGAGCACCATGCCGGGCGTGGCGCTGACCAGCGCGTCGGCCTGCGGCCGTGCGCCGTCATAGTCGCCGTCGACCAAGACGACATCGGGCGAATGGACCTGGTGCACGGTGGCAAGCCGGTCGGGCGTGGCGGAGAACCAGCGGGCGACGCGGGCGCGATTCTCGTCGACCTTCTCGCGCTCGTCCTTCGAGCCGAGGCCGACATTGAGGCCGCGATAGATGCCGTCGGAAACCCCGCCGGCACGTGTGAAGAAGCCGTGCTGCGCGGTCTTTCCGGCACGCTCCGTCAGAAGCGGGCTTTCGATCGGGGAGGGGAGCGCGTCGTCCTTCATCGGTCTCTCGGCTGGGCTTTGGGCGGCCCGTCGGGCCAAGGATTTCGGCCGGGGCATGCGGGGTGCAAATCGGGCCGGATGTTGTCCGGCCTGACGCCCGGTGTCAATCCGGCTGGCGGAAGGGAAAGAGCGCAAGCGGCGTGCTGCCGACGGCCAAGACCTTGAAAAGATCACCCATTTTGCCGACGCCTGCGCCGGCGAGCCGGTCGACATCGGCAAGAATCGATTGCTGCGTCGCTGCGTCGCGGTTTCGGCCGAGGGCGGAGGCCCGCTCGCCGATGCCGAGGCCGACGAGGAAATCGCCCTGGTGCAGCATGCCGTGCATATGCAGGCCCACGCTTGCCGCCGCACCGGCCAGGCGCTCGAAATCCACATGGCTCGTCAGGTCCGCCTCGCCGGGATGGGCGAGCGGCGGGTCGAAGTCGTGCTTCAGCACCGCCTGCAGCGTATCGCCGAAGCCGGTGACGAAATGGCCGTAGTCGATGATGAGCGCGGTGCCGCCGAAGCGGGCGATGCGCTCGCCGATCGTCGCCATGACGGCTTCGCGGGCCGGCGCGATCTCGAAGATCGTGCCGTTCGGCACCGCCTTGTGGTTTTCCGGCAAGAGCGCAGGATCGAGCCCCGCGACGCCGGCGGCAAAGGTCAGCGCGTCATGCGAATCGAGGCCGACGAGGCGCTCGCGGAAGCCGGACGCGGTCTTGATGAACTGGCGGATCGGAATGGCGTCGAAGAGCTCGTTGGCGGCGAGCAGCACGAAGCCGTCGGGCAGTTCCTCGAAACTGTCGTGCCAGGTGACGCGCGCGGCATGGGTACCGAGCGTTTCGTGCTGGACGGCGCGCAGCTTCGGGCTGGTCTCGATCAGGTGGATCGTCGCGTTCTCGTAGAGCTGCGGGGCGATCCTTGCCACGACGCGCAGCATGTCGGCCATCATCGTGCCGCGGCCGGGGCCGATCTCGGCGATGCGCACGTCCGCCGGACCGCCGTGCTTCTGCCAGGCATGGACGAGGAAGATGCCGAGCATCTCGCCGAAGAGCTGGCTGACCTCCGGCGCGGTGACGAAGTCGCCGGCGGCGCCGAAGGGGTCGCGGGTGCGGTAGTAGCCATGCTCGGGATCGGCCAGGCACAGGGCGAAATAGTCGGTGACGCTGATCGGGCCGTTGGTGCGGATCAGCGCCTTGATCTTGCGGGCGAGGGGTGTCGGCATGGGCGCGTTCGCTCAGGCACTGGCCGCTGCGGCCGGCCGGGCGCGGAAGATCGCCCAGAGGCCGAGGGCGAGCATCGGCAGCGAGAGCAGCATGCCCATGGTGAGCCAGCCGCCGAGGAGATAGCCGAGCTGGGGGTCCGGCTCGCGGAAGAACTCGACCGTGATGCGCGACAATGCGTAACCCGCCACGAAAAGGCCGCTGACGAGGCCGGGCCGTTTCAGCGCGGCGAAGCGATAGATGGCGAGGGCGAGCACGACGAGCAGCACGATGCCTTCGAGGCCTGCCTCGTAGAGCTGGCTCGGATGGCGGGCGAAGGGGCCGGCCTCCGGGAAGATCACGGCCCAGGGCGCATCGGAGAGACGGCCCCAGAGCTCGCCGTTGACGAAATTGGCGATGCGGCCGAAGAACAGGCCGATCGGCACGACGGCGGCGACGATGTCGAAAAGGCTCCAGACCGGGATGGTGTTGCGCCGGGCGAAGAGGATCATGGCGAGCGTCGTGCCGGCAAGGCCCCCGTGGAAGGACATGCCGCCGTTCCACACCTGCAGGGCGCGCAGCGGATCGGCGGCGACGTTCGGGAAATCGTAGAACAGGATATAGCCGATGCGGCCGCCGAGAATGATGCCGACGGCGGCCCAGACGAGGAAGTCGTCGAGCTGGGGGCGGCTCATCGGCGCCGCGCCCGCCCACAGGCGCGGCGTCTCGATCAGCCGGCGCGCATAGACCCAGCCCAGCAGGATGCCCACGACATAGGCGATGCCGTACCAGTGCACGGCGACCGGGCCGATGGAGAAGGCGATCGGATCGATCTCCGGATAGGGCATGATGGCGAGGAGTTGGGCAAGGTTCGTCAAGATGAAGCTCTTCTGCGTTTTCGGGCGGAAGATGGCGGCGCCTTGGGGCAGGGTCAAGGCGATAAATCGTGATCGGGGGCGGCGTGACGGCGTGAACCGGCGGCGATCCACCGGAATCCGCTTGCAAGCGGCGGCCTCAGACCCTACCTCAGTCCCAGGACGCGGGCGCTGGCGCCCGAAAGGACCATCGACACCTCAGGGAGGGCAGACCATGACCACCGGTGCGAACCGCATTCTCGACGATTTCGCCAAGCTGATGACCGATGCCGCCGGCGCCGCGCAGGGCGTGCGCAAGGAGGCCGAGACGATGTTCCGCGCCCAGGCCGAGCGCTTCATCAACGGCATGGACCTCGTCAAGCGCGAGGAATTCGAGGCGGTGCGCGAGATGGCGATCAAGGCGCGGGACGAAAACGACGCGCTCTTGAAGCGCATCGAGGCGCTGGAAGCCCGCCTCAGCGCGGGCGGCTGAGCCGTTCCGGCACGGGTTTTGACCGACAGGACTCGGTTGGCGTGATTCACCCCGCGCCAACCGTTTTTTTTAATAAAATTTTTACCCCTGTGGACACTTGCGAAAAGCCCTTTTCGAAGAGTCTCTTAAGCCTTTGACCTGAATCTTTTTCACAACCTCTGTCCACAACCGGACGGAGAAAATGGCGAGCCAGGGGCTGGCGTCGTGACTCCGGCGTTATACACTGATTTTAAATGATGATTCGAGACGGGCAGCGCAAGCTTCGGGCAGGGTAAGTCGTCCAGATTGCGCAGAGTGCCGAGCAATCATTCAGTGTTGTATCCGGAGTACGGTTTGCCGCGTCGTGTGTGTGAGCGCGATGTCGCATGCCTTCCGGCCTTGAAGGTGATGCATGAGCCTTATGGAATTGGATATCGGGCGTCAGTCCAACCCGGTCGACATGATCGAGTTCGTCGCAGCCAACAATGACTGGACGTTCGAGCGATCCGGCGAAGACGAGATCGCGATGACGGTCGAAGGCAAGTGGACGGATTACCACGTCTCCTTCTCGTGGATGGAGGAGTTCGAGGCGCTGCACCTTGCCTGCGCCTTCGACATCAAGGTTCCCGAAAGCCGCGTCAACGAGGTGCATTGCCTGCTCTCGCATGTGAACGGCCAGGTGCTGATGGGCCATTTCGACCTGTGGCGCCGCGAGGATGTGGTGATCTTCCGCCAGTCGCTGCTGCTCGCCGGCGGGGCGGAGCCCACCAACAGGCAGGTCGAGGTGCTGCTGTCCAGCGCGCTCGAAGCCTGCGAGGCCTATTTCCAGGCCTTCCAGTTCGTCGTCTGGTCCGGCATGGACGCCCAGTCGGCCGTCGATGCCGTCCTGTTCGAGACGGTCGGGGAAGCGTAGGGATGGTGGTTGCAGGTTCGGGCCCCATCGTTCTCATCGGTGCCGGAAACATGGGCGGCGCCATGCTCGCCGGCTGGCTGAAGAGCGGCATTGCCGGTTCCTCGGTCATCGTCATCGATCCCGGCCCGCAGCCCGCCATGGCCAAGCTGATCGCCGACAACGGCGTGCGCCACGAGACGGCGGCGCCCGAGGGTGTCAAGGCCGGCGTGCTCTTCGTCGCGGTCAAGCCGCAGGTGATCGACCAGGTGCTGCCGCCGCTGAAGGGGCTCGTCGGGCCGGAGACGGTCATCGTTTCGGTCGCCGCCGGCAAGACCATCGCCAATCTCGAAAGCCATCTCGGTGCGGCCGCCACGGTGCGCGCCATGCCCAACACGCCGGCCATGATCGGCCGCGGCGTGACGGGCGCCTATGCCAATGCCCGTGTTTCCGCGGGACAGCGCGATTTCGTGCATGCCCTTCTCAAGGTGAGCGGTCCCGTCGAATGGGTCGCAGCCGAGGGGGATATCGACGCCGTCACGGCGGTCTCGGGCAGCGGCCCGGCCTATGTCTTCTATCTCGTCGAGTGCATGGCGGAGGCAGGACGCAAAGCGGGCCTGCCGGCGGACCTCGCCATGCGACTCGCACGGGAAACCGTCGCGGGGGCTGGTGAACTGCTTCACCAGTCCCCCGACGACGCCGCGCGCCTGCGCCAGAACGTCACCTCGCCCGGCGGCACAACCGCTGCGGCGCTCGCCGTCCTCATGGCCGAGGACGGCATGCAGCCGCTCTTCGACAAGGCGATCGCCGCCGCCCGCAAGCGCGCCGAGGAACTGGCGGGCTGATCTTTTCGAGCGCCTGCTATCGAGTTTGCCCCTCACCCTAAGCCTCTCCCCGCAAGCGGGGGAGAGGGGATTTGCCTCACCCGATATTATTGGTTGGGGAAACCGGTCCCGCATGTTCCCTTCGCCCCGCTTGCGGGGAGAAGGTGGCTGCAGGCCGGATGAGGGGCCGGGACAAGACAAGGGAATTTCCATGACCGAGACCATTACCTACGCCGATTTCGAACGGGTCGACATCCGCGCCGGCACCATCATCGAGGCGCTGCCGTTCCCGGAGGCGCGCAAGCCCGCCTACAAGCTGTCGATCGACTTCGGCCCCGAGATCGGCATCAAGAAGTCCTCGGCGCAGATCACCGTGCATTATACGCTGGAAGACCTCGTCGGTCGCCAGGTGCTGGCCGTCGTCAACTTCCCGCCGCGCCAGATCGGCCCGGTGCGCTCGGAAGTGCTGACGCTCGGCTTCGAGGACGCGGCGGGCGCCATCGTCCTTGCCGGCGTCGAACGGCCGGTGCCGAACGGCAAGAAGATGTGCTGATCCGTTCTCGTATTCAAACCTCTCCCCACGCTCGACGTCATCCTCGGTCTTGAGCCGAGGATCCTGCGGGTGTGGCGTGGATGCTCGGGTCAGGCCCGAGCATGACGGAGGAGAGGCTGGAGGCCTTGGTCTAGGGGGTGGTTCGGAGACTTGGCCCAGGACAGGCCGGAACCCTAAGCGGCAGCCTCCGACCTAGTGGATGTCCCGCGACAGGGGCGGGCCCAGACGGAATTCCGTGAATTCCGCCTCGAAGCCCTCGCGCTGCGGCGAGCAGGCCATCAGGCCGACCGAAAGGTCCGAAAGCTCCGGCGGGAAATAGGCAAGGCGCGCCATGCGCCATTCGGTCATGGCATCCGTCTTGTACTGAATGAAAAGTGCGTCGCCGTTGCGCGTAACGCGCACGGACATCGCCTTGAAATCGTGATCGATGCGGAAGGCGGACCAGTCGGAATGGCCGCGCGTCACCACCACGCTGAAATGTTTCGCGCCGTCGGTGAACTCGATGCCGCATTTCATCCAGGTCGTCTCGTCGTGGCGGATCATCAGGCCGGCCTGGTCGTAGAGCGTCTCGTAGCGGCCGGAAAAGGCCGTCTCCAGCGTGAAGTCGCCGGTCCAGGGGCGGTGCAGGAAATGGCCGCTGTCCGGCTGGAAGCCGTAGTAGGTGCGCTGCCAGAAATCGCTCTCAAGACCGGTGCGGACGTGGAGGCGGCCGTCGCGGATCGCGCTTTCGGCCGGCGGATTGAGCCATGTCAGGCCGTCGAAAGTGGATATGCTCATAGGCTTGGCCCCTTCTCGGTTCCTGTTCTTGCCGTACTATCCGGCAGCGAAGCGATGCCGGTTCGGCTGGAAATGCCCTATGCGGGAATGCGGATCGTCGCGCGAAGGCCGCCCATCGGGCTGTCCGACAGCGTGACATTGCCGCCGTGGCTGCGGGCGATGTCGCGGGCGATGGCAAGGCCGAGGCCGGTGCCCGATGCATCGAGATTGCGTGCCTCGTCGAGCCGGAAGAAGGGCTTGAAGACATCGTCGCGGGAGCGTTCGGGAATGCCGGGGCCGTCGTCGTCGACGGTGATGGTCAGCCATTTGGAGCGGTGGCGCGCCTCGACATGCACGGTCTTGGCATAGCGCATGGAATTGGAGACGAGGTTTCCGACGAGGCGGCTGAAGGCGTTCGGCCGCACCATGACCTCGTCCTCGCCGTCGATCTCGCTGGAGAAGGCGCGTTCGTGCAGCTCCGCTTCCATGGCGAACTTGTCGAAGAGGTCGGTGAGCCGCAGCCGGCCGACGTCCTCCTCCACGTCGCCGCGCGCGAAGGAGAGGTATCCTTCGAGCATGGTCTGCATGTCCGCAACATCCTTGTTGAGGCCCTGCAGGTCGGGATTGTCGCCGGCAAGCGCGAGCTGCAGCTTGAAGCGGGTGAGGATGGTACGCAGGTCGTGGCTGACGCCGGTCAGCATGGCCGTGCGCTGCTCCATCTGCCGCTCGATGCGCTCGCGCATGAGGATGAAGGCAAGGCCGGCGCGGCGCACCTCGTCCGCCCCGCGCGGCGCGAAGTCCTCGGGCATCTTCTGGCCCTTGCCGAAGCTCTCCGCCGCTTGCGCCAGCGCCAGGATCGGCCGGATCTGGCCGCGCAGGAAGAGGATCGAGATGGTGATCAGCACCAGCGAGGTGCCGACCATCCAGAGCAGGAAGATATGCGTGTTCGAGGCATAGGCCTGGTTGCGCCGCGCATAGACGCGCAGGATCTTGTTGTCGAGCAGGATGCGGATTTCGACGAGGTTGCTTTCGCCGACCGTGTCGATCCAGAACGGACGGCGGATCTGCCGCACGATTTCCTCGCTCAGGATCTCGTCGAGGATGTTGAAGAAGGGCTTGCTGCGCGGGGCGGGCAGTTCCGTGCCCGGCTCGATGGCGATGTTGAGCTCCAGCCGCTCGCGCGCGATGCGCGTGATCTCGGAATAGTTGGCATCCTGCGGATAGGTGTCGATGAGATCGATGATGGCGGCGATGTCGCGGGTGACGGCCGTCGAAAGGCGCTGGGTGACGAGCTGCCAGTGGCGCTCCATGAAGACGAAGGCGACGACCGACTGGAGCAGCACCATCGGGATGATGATGATGAGCAGCGAGCGGGCGTAGAGACCCGTCGGCATCTGCCGGCGCAGCCAGCGGGCAAGGCGCTTCCAGCCGGCCACCGGCGCGCGCTCGATATCCCGCTTGAAGGTCTCGAACGTGGTCATGGGAGCGGATTTTCCGCGAAGGTGCAGCCGCGATTGTGCGAGTCGCGCCAAGACCTTGCCGCAAGACCTTCATGCGGATGCGCACGGAAACCCGTGTTGAACCTCTGCTTGAATTGCACCTGGCAGCGCACGGTCAGCCTTGCTCCACGCTCAATCGATAGCCGATGCCGCGTACGGTCTGCAGCCACACCGGGTTGGACGGGTCGTCCTCGATCTTACGCCTCAAGCGATTGATCTGCACGTCGATTGTGCGTTCCCCCACTTCTGTTTCTTCGCCGATCAGCTCGTGGCGCGGAATGGTCTCGCCGGCGCGCAGCGAGAAGAGCAGCATGATCTCCTGCTCGCGGTCGGTGAGGCGGATGGCGTCGCTGCCGCGCTTCAGTTCCTTGCGCACGATGGAGAAGGTGTAGGGCCCGAACATGACCTGTTCGATCTTTGGCGTCACCGGCGCGGCGTTGCGCTTCAGGATGTTGTTGATGCGCAGCACCAGTTCGCGCGGCTCGAAGGGCTTGGAGAGATAGTCGTCGGCGCCGGCCTCCAGGCCCTCGATGCGGGCCTTCGATTCGGCGAGCGCCGTCAGCATCAGGATCGGCACGGGGCGGATTTCGCGCAGGCTCTTCGTCAGCGACAGGCCGCTCTCGCCCGGCATCATCACGTCCATGATGATGAGGTCGAAGTCGAGCCCGCGCAGCTTGCGCCGCGCCTCGTCCGCATCGCCGGCCACGGTGACGCGAAAACCCTCGCCCATCAGGTAGCGGTTGAGAAGATCGCGGATGCGGGTGTCGTCGTCGACGACGAGGAGATGGGATGCGTCGTCGGAGGGCGTGCCGGCAGCGGTCATCGTCTGTCCTGCCTTTTCTGCTTGTCAGTCGTTCATTCGCTCTTGGCGTTCTGCATGCCGGTGAGGAACTGGATCACCACCTGGCGCTCGTCCGCGCTCATCGCCTCAAATGCACGGGCGATGCGGCGGGATTGCGGCTCGGCGAGCGCCAGTGCCAGCTCCCGTCCGGCCCGCGTCGGATAGAGCTTGCGCTGGCGGCGGTCCTCGGGGCCGGCCACCTGCTGGATATAGCCGGAATCGATGAGCTGCTTCAAGACGCGCGCCAGGCTCTGCTTGGTGATCTTCAGCGTGTCGAGCAGGTCGGCGACCGTCATGCCGGGCTCGCGGTTGACGAAGTGCACGACCCGGTGATGGGCGCGGCCGAAGCCGCTCTTTTCCAGGATCGCGTCGGGATCGGAAATGAAGTCGCGATAGGCGAAGAAGAAGCCCTCGATGATCTCGAAATCGATGCGGCCGTCGCCCGTCATGGCGTCGTGGTGCAGCTCGCTCACGCCGTTCCTGTCCGGCATCTGTCGCGCCACGTTGTCATTTCCTTTCATGCCTTGCCGTCCCTGCGTAATTTATAGCAAGATATGTCAGCTTTGTTGACATATTTTTCCACCCTTGTTAGGGTCCCGCGCAATTTGCGGTTCCCGGGCGCCGAAGAAATCCGGTGTTTTTCCGATCCCCAATCCGGATTACGATCGTGGTTGGATACTCCAGGCCCGTTTCTGGTTAGACCGTAACAGGCGAAACAATCAACTTGAAAGAATGGCGCGGACGCGCCGGAGGATGAGACGATGGCAGTTCCTTTCGATCAACTGGATGGGCAAATCTGGTTCAACGGCGAATTCGTCGACTGGAAGGACGCGAAGATCCACGTGCTGACGCACGGCCTGCACTATGCAAGCGCCGTGTTCGAAGGCGAGCGTGCCTATGGCGGGCGCATCTTCAAGCTGACCGAGCATAACCAGCGCCTGCACACGTCCGCCGAGATTCTCGGCTTCAAGATCCCCTATTCCGTGGAAGAGCTGGACGCGGCGAGCATCGAGCTCCTGAAGCGCCAGGGCTTTTCCGAAGCCTATGTGCGGCCGATCGCCTGGCGCGGCTCGGAGATGATGGGCGTTTCGGCGCAGAACAACCGCATCAACGTCGCCATCGCCATCTGGCAGTGGGGCAGCTATTTCAACCCGGCCGAGAAGCTGAAGGGCATCCGCCTCGACATCGCCGAGTACCGTCGTCCCGACCCGAGGACCGCGCCCTCGAAGTCGAAGGCCGCCGGCCTCTACATGATCTGCACGATCTCCAAGCACGCTGCCGAAGCCAAGGGCTATGCGGATGCGATGATGCTCGACTATCGCGGCCGGGTGGCGGAAGCCACGGGCGCCAACATCTTCTTCGTCAAGGACGGCGTCATCCATACGCCGGTGCCGGACTGCTTCCTCGACGGCATCACGCGCCGCACGGTCATCGAGCTTGCCAAGCGCCGCGGTTATGAGGTGGTCGAGCGGGCGATCCTGCCCGAAGAGCTGTCGGACTTCTCCGAATGCTTCCTGACGGGCTCGGCGGCGGAAGTGACGCCGGTCTCGGAAATCGGCCCCTACCGCTTCACGCCGGGCACGATCTGCGAAACGCTGATGAACGACTACATGAAGGAAGTTTACCCCGTCGCCGCCGCCGCTGCGGAGTGAGCGGCAAATCCGGGTAATGAACCGGGCGGCCCTTTCGGGCCGCCTTTCGTTTGCTCAGGCGGGCTTCTTGCCCAGCACCGCGCCGACGATCGCCGTCAGCACGCCGCCGCCGACGAGGCCGCCGATGCCGTCGGCAACGAGGCCCGAGAGGCCGGCTTCCCCGCCCAGCATCTGCAGGAGAAAGCCGCCGCCGACACCGCCGATGGCGCCGACGATGGTGCGGACGACCGCGCTCACGGCCGCCTGTTTCAGGGCGGCGCCGGCCACGTTGCCGCCGATGGCACCGGCGATGAGCTGCGTGATGATGGGCATCAATGCTTCCATGACTTCCCCTCCGAAAGGTCCGCCCGGAATGGAGAGTGATCCGAGCCGGACACTTGCCTCGCTACCGGGGCGTGGCCTGAGGCCCGCGCGCCCGTTGCCGAAAGACTCGGCATCCGCAACGTGCGGACAAAATTGGGATAAGTCAATTTGCCCGTGTGCGTCCTGCACCGGAGTTTTGGAACGTAAAGAGGCGGCCGCAATGCGACCGCCTCTTCCTTCCCCGCAGTGGCTTGGTTGCCGCGGTTGTTATTCTGCTGCGATGACGCCCCGGCGGATCTGGTCTTCCTCGATCGATTCGAAGAGCGCCCGGAAATTGCCCTCGCCAAAGCCTTCGTCGCCCTTGCGCTGGATGAATTCGAAGAAGATCGGGCCGATCACGGTCTTCGAGAAGATCTGGAGCAGGATCTTCGTCATGCCGCCGTCGACGACGCCTTCGCCGTCGATCAGGATGCCGTGCTTCTTCATGCGCTCGACCGGCTCTTCATGGCCGACGACGCGCACATAGGAGCGGTCGTAGTAATTGTCCGGCGGGCCGGGCATGAACTTGACGCCGTTGTCGGCCAGCCTGTCGGTGGCGTCATAGATCGCGTCCGTGCCGACGGCGATGTGCTGGATGCCTTCGCCCTTGTACTTCTTCAGGTATTCGACGATCTGGCTCGTCTCGTCCTTCGATTCGTTGAGCGGAATGCGGATCTTGCCGCAGGGCGAGGTTATGGCGCGCGAGACGAGGCCGGTGATGCGGCCGTCAATGTCGAAGAAATGGATCTGCTTGAAGCCGAACAGCTCGCGGTAGAAGTCCCACCACTTGTCCATGTTGCCGCGATAGACATTGTGGGTGAGGTGATCGAGATAATAGAAGCCGACGCCAGCCGGTTTCGGGTCGCGTTCGCCCGTCCAGTCGAATTCCGCGTCATAGGCGGAGCCCTTGGCGCCGTATTTCTCGACGAAGTAGAGCAGCGAGCCGCCAATGCCGACGATGGCGGGCACGTCGAGCGCCTTATCATTGCCTTCATAGGGCGTCGCGCCCTTGGAGACGGCATGGGCGAAGGCATGGTTCGCATCGACCACGCGCCAGGCCATGGAGGCGGCGCACGGGCCGTGCAGGCCGGCGAATGTCATGGCGTGCGAGCCGGGCTCGGCATTGACGACATAGTTGATGTCGCCCTGGCGCCAGACGGAGATCGCCTTCGTGCGGTGGGTCGCGACCTTGCTGTAGCCCATACGGGCGAACAGCTCTTCCAGCTTTTCCGGCTCGGGATGGGCGAATTCGACGAACTCGAACCCGTCGGTCCCGGCCGGGTTGTCGGCGGTGATCAGCGCCGGCGGTGCGTCATGCGGGAAAGGGCCCATCCTTCGTCCTCCTCGATGGTGATGGCGGGAAGTATGACGCGTCTTCCATGCAATGTGCGTGCATAGTGCTTGCGCTTTGACAATTTCATGCGATTTTCGTGCATCATGTTGGGATTTGGAGGCTGATCCGTGCAACTGGACGACTTCGACCGTAAACTGCTCGCGCATTTGCAGGAGGATGCGCGCCTGACCAACAACGAACTCTCCGAGCGCATCCATCTTTCCCCCTCGCAATGCTCGCGCCGGCGCATCCGGCTGGAGGAGGAGGGCATCATCCGCGCCTACCGGGCGGAGCTCGACCGGGAAAAGCTCGATCTCGGCATCGTCATCGTCGTCACGGTGACGCTCTCGACGCACAACCGCGACAATGCGGTGCGCTTCGCGCGGCTGATCTCCAACCTGCCGGAAGTGCTGGAGGCGTTCTCGTTGACGGGGGAGATGGACTATATCATCAAGGTCGTCGTCCCGAACCTCAAGGCGCTCTCGGCCTTCGTCAACGACGTGCTGCTGCCGCACGAATCCGTTTCGCATGTGAAGACCGCCATCGTGCTCGATACGCTGAAGGAGACGATGGCGCTGCCGCTCTGAGCACTGTTGCCGGCGCGCAACAGCCACCCTCGTTGCCCTGTTCCCGCAGGAACACGCCCGACTCTGCCGCCGTTGTAGAAAGCGATCACAACGGATGAGACAGCGCCGAACGCGGCCGACAGTCAGGAAACAGGATCATGCAGACGAACAGCCCGAAACAGGATAACCCGGTCGCCAATCGCCTTCGTCCGGTCGTCTACCTCTATGCCGCGGTCAACATCGCCGTCGTGGCGCTGCTTTTTTCCACCGTCTCGCCGACACTGGCGACCGGTCCCGCACAGGAGATCGCCAGCCTGCGCTGAGCCGGCATCCGGTCTTCGCGTGGTTCGTCGCAGAAATCCCGGAGTCGGTTGAAGGGCTTATGCGCAAGAGCTGATGTCCTGCAGCATGCTTTGCGCGCGGCGCTGGAATGGCTATATCAGGCGCAACGCGGCATTTCGAGCGAGGACCCCCATGGGCATGCTTCAGGCGGGCATCATCCCCGTCACCCCCTTCCAGCAGAACTGTACCATTCTCTTCGACAGCGAGACGAAGGAGGGCGTGGTCGTCGATCCCGGCGGCGATGTCGAGGTGATCCTCAACACGCTCCAGGAGAACGGCATCACGGTGAAGGCGATCTGGCTGACGCATGGCCATATCGATCATGCCGGCGGCGCCAAGGAACTGAAGGAGGCGCTCGGCGTCGACATCATCGGGCCGCACAAGGACGACTTGTCGCTGCTGCAGCGGCTGGAGGCGCAGGCCTCGATGTTCGGCGTGCCGATGAAGGTGAGCAATGTCGTGCCGGACCGCTGGCTGGAGGACGGCGACACGGTGTCCTTCGGCGACCATACGTTCGAGGTCTATCACACGCCCGGCCACGCGCCCGGACACGTCATCTATTTCCACCGCGGCCAGGGCTTCGCCCATCTCGGCGACGTGCTCTTCCAGGGCTCGATCGGCCGCACGGACCTGCCGGGCGGCAACCACCAGCAGCTCCTGGAGTCCATCCGCGACAAGGTGTTCCCGCTCGGCGACGAGGTCGGCTTCCTCTGCGGTCACGGGCCGGGCGGCAAGATCGGCGAGGAGCGGCGTACCAATCCGTTCCTGCGCGGTCTGTAAACGCAAGAGAGGCGGGCGCCGCGTGGCACCCGCCTCTCGATGTCAGTCCGGATAGCTCTCAGCCTGCGGTGCAGAAGTGCTCGCGGCCGTCATAGCCGATGAAGGTGCCGCTGTTCGGGTTGAACGAGCGGTAGCGCCGCGCGCAGTAATCGTACCAGGACTGGGTCCAGGGCTCGTAGCTCGGCACGACGACGGGCTGGCGGTAGATCACGCGCGGCTCGGGTTCCGGATAGTAGTCCGGCTCGACATAGACGCGGCGTTCCTCATAGCGCGGTTGGCTGGCGATGGCGCCGCCGATGATCAGGCCGGTGGCAAGGCCGAGCGCTCCGCCGACGACGGCGTCGCGGCCATGGTCGCGGTCGCGGTGATGGCGGCGCGGCTTGCGGTATTCGTAGGTATCGCCTTCGCGCCAGTAGCCATCGCGGTTGCGATCACGCGCTTCAACGACGCCGGCCGTGGCGGTGAGGGTCGTCGCGGCGACGGCGGCAGACAAGACAAGGGTTTTCAGGACTTTGTTCATGGCGTCTTTCCCAGGTTCCGGTCCAATACCGGCTGATGGCGAGGAAACTAGACAAACGCGGCTGAACGGTGGCTGAACGAAAAAACCCGGCATCTCTGCCGGGCTCCAACTGAAAATCCTGTAAGGCGCCGGATCAGCCGGCGATCTGCAGGTTAACCGCCTTCGGGCCTTTGCCGCGGCGATCGGGTTCCGTGTCGAAGCTTACCTTCTGGTTCTCGGAAAGGCCGTTCAGGCCGGAAGCCTGCACAGCGGAAATGTGTACGAAGATATCCGCACCACCGTTGTCGGGCTTGATGAAGCCAAAGCCCTTCTCGGTGTTGAAGAATTTTACGGTGCCAGTTTCGGCCATACGTCAGGTCCTTTTCTCTCTGCCCGTATATTTGGCGGCGGGCAGCATATCAGTTTTGCCCCGAGGGGCGTTAGGCAGGCAGTTCTCGAGGTTGAGGAAAGGGTCCTGTTTTCACCGCAGCCAGCCAGCCAGATAGTCCCGTGGACTGTCCAGATCTTGGCTGCCCGGAATTGTTTCGCGTCTCCGGCGCGCTTTTATTCAAGGTCTTCCCGTGTTCGCAAATTGCCCGAACGGCGCAAGAGTGATGTGTTTGCGTTAAATTGGCAAGCAAAAGTTTTGGCGCGGGTTTGATGCGCCTCACTTTGGTCAAATTCCGGGCGATTGCCGAAAAAACCCGCAGGCTTTGCGGGGCTTTGCAGTTTTCGTATGATTTATATTGCGCTGCCGAAGGAAGCGCGGTGCGCGCGGGAGGCCGTCATACTTCGGCGGCCGCGGCCGCGTGGCGTCAGTCCATCGTGGTCGAGCGCGAGACGCGCAGCAGTGCGCCGTTCGTATCGTCCGTCAGCAGCAACAGCGCGCCATCGGGCGCCACGATCACGTCCCGGATGCGGCCGAATTCGCCATCGAACATCCGCTCTTCCGAAACGATAGCGCCGCTCTCATCGCGCTCCAGCCGGGTGATGAGCTGGTACTTGAGCGCGGCGACGATCAGGTTGCCCTCCCATTCCGGGAACATGTCGCCGTGATAGACGGCGATGGCGCCCGGCGCGATGGAGGGGTCCCAATAATAGAGTGGCTGTTCGTACCCTTTCGCCGCCGAACCGAGGTCGAACTCCGCACCCGAATAATGGCGGCCGAAGGAGACGAGCGGCCAGCCGTAGTTGCGACCGGGCTGCGGGACGTTGATCTCGTCGCCGCCGCGCGCGCCATGCTCGACGGTGAGCAGCGTGCCGTCCTTCGGGTCGATGGCGAGGCCCTGCGGATTGCGGTGGCCCTTCGACCAGATCTCCGCCAGTCCCTCGCTGCTGCCGAGGAAGGGGTTGTCGGCATGCGGGCTGCCGTCCGGGTTGATGTGCAGGATGGCGCCGGCATGGTCGCGCGGATCCTGCGCGCGCGGGCCGTCGCCGCGGTCGCCGATGCCGAAGAACAGGCTGCCGTCCCTGGCGATGGCGATGCGCGAACCGAAATGCTGGCCGCGCGAGGTGAGGCGGTTCATGAGGAAGATGCGCGTCGTGTCTTCCAGGGCCGTGCCGTCCGCCGAAAGCCTCGCTTTGGCCACTGCCGTGCCGGAACCGCCATTGCCGCGGGCGCTGTAGGTCAGGTAGAGCGTGCGGCTGGTGGCGAAATCCGGGGCGAGTGCGATGTCGAGCAGGCCGCCCTGGCCGGTGGTGGAGACTTCCGGCACGCCGCGAAGAGGGGCGGAGACCTTGCCGTCGCGTATCAGGCGGAGCGTGCCGCCCTTTTCGGAAACAAGATGGGCGCCGTCGGGCAGGACCTCGACGGACCAGGGCTGCTTCAGGCCCGTCGCCAGCGTCTCGACGACGAGCGCGGCCTTCTTGCTGGGGATTTCGCGGGTTTCGGCGGCGGATGCGGGGGAGGCCGGCAGCGTCGCGGCCAGGAGGAGCGTCGCGGCAGCGCCCGCCAGAATGTCTTTCAAGGGCCGATTGTCCTGTCGCATCGCCGTCTCCTGTCTTCTGCCGTTAACTGGCCCACAGGCGAGCGGCTTTCAAGGGCGGCGCCCGGGACGACGGCTCACTTTTGCGTGGGCTCGATGTGAGAGGTCGTCTTTTCGATGCCGGAGGTCTTGATCGTGTCGAGCGCGACGGCGGGCGGCGACATCAGGCTGATCACCATGGCGACGCAGGCGGCGAGCGCCGTCATCGCGATCAGGAACATCGCACGGGACTCGCGCGCCTTGGGCTTCCTGCCGATCTTGTCCTCATCCAGAAACATCGTTTTCCCTCCGGTCCCTCGCTTGCCTTGGCAACGAAAAAGCCCGCCGAAATCGGCGCGAGAAGGACCGAATTGCGGCAAGGCCCGGCATTTATTGTGGCAAAAAGATGGCAAGGTAAAAAAGCCGGATTTCCAGTGCATTCGGCCGAATAGATCGCACGGTTCCGCCGTCCTAGATCCCTCTGCGGCCGAACTGGCGGACGGGGCGTGCGGCGCGGTTTTCCACGGGCACGGAACTCGCCGTTGCGGCCGTGGCGGCAGGCGTCTGTGCCGGCGCGTCGTCGCCTTCGGGGAAGGTGACGTTGAAGCCCGTCGGAGCCGGTTCTGGCCGGGCGAGCAGGTAGCCCTGCATCAATGGTCCACCCATGTCGCGACACAGCGCGATCATCTCCGGTTCCTCGATGCCGCCGACGATGGCGCGGATGCCCTTTGCCGCGAACTGGCCGATGACGACGCGCAGGAGGGCGAGGCCGGCGGAATTTTCGACGAAACTGCGCAGCCAGGCGGTATCGAAGGTCACGAATTGCGGTTTCAGGCGCTCCAGCCGCTCGAGGTCGCGGTCCTCGCCGGTATAGTTGTCGATGGCGATGGCAAAGCCGCTGTCATGCAGGCGCGCGGCGAAGGGCACGAGCGTGTCGAGGTCGTCCCGCGGGTGCTCCCGGATCTCGCAGGCGATGCGTGCCGGCGGCAGGCCTGCCTCGTGTGCGGCAAGCCGCAGCCATTCCACCTCCTGGCGGATCGCCTGGGGCGTCGTGTAGAGGCCGGCGTGGAAATTGATGATGAGCGCGGCCTCGCGCCGGCCGAGCACGCCGGTATTGAGGATGTGCAGGCTGCGGCAAAGGCCGTCCACCGCCATGCGCTCTTCTTCCGGCACGCGCTCGAAGAATTCCGCCGGGGAGCAGGGCATGTTCCCCGCGCTGGCCCGGATCAGCCCCTTGAAGGCGGCGATCTGCAAGCGGCCGTCCGCGCCTTCGCGAAAGATCGGCTGAAGGGCGGTTTGCAGGAAAAAGGGGCCATAGACTGCGCCGAAGGCGCCGTCCGGCTGCCGGACGAGATTGGAGAAGATGCTTCTTTCGCTCATGCAGCGTACCATCCGCTGGAACGTCCCGACCCGCGTTACTATAGACGATACCTGTTAATGTTGGCTTAATCCTTCGCGTAAAAATCTTCGGTGTTTCCCTTCGATTCAACCATTTGGTGTATTTTCTTCCGGGCGGGCTTTCAATCCATTCCCTCCGCTGATGGGGTTCATGATTTTTTGCGCCGAAGCCTGGTTTTCCCGCTTTTTTCCGCCTTCGCGCTTGCAAGACCCGCCCACATTCGACATAGACCTAACCGCTATGGAGCCCGGCGCTCCGGGTCCATGGCGCCAAGCCGTCTTTGAACCCGATGAGGACATCTCCATCATGGCCTTTCTTGCCGACGCCCTTTCCCGTGTGAAGCCTTCCGCCACCATCGCCGTTTCCCAGAAAGCGCGTGAACTGAAAGCCAAAGGCCGTGACGTCATCGGGCTTGGCGCTGGCGAGCCGGATTTCGATACGCCGGACAATATCAAGAAGGCCGCCATCGACGCGATCAACCGCGGCGAGACGAAGTACACGCCGGTCTCCGGCATTCCCGAACTGCGCGAAGCGATCGTGAAAAAATTCAAGCGCGAGAACGGTCTCGACTACACAGCCGCGCAGACGATCGTCGGCACGGGCGGAAAGCAGATTCTTTTCAACGCCTTCATGGCGACGATGAATCCGGGCGATGAAGTCGTCATCCCGACGCCCTACTGGGTGTCCTATCCGGAAATGGTGTCGCTGTGCGGCGGCACGCCGGTCTTCGTCGCCACGACGCAGGAAAACAAGTTCAAGCTGAAGGCCGAGGACCTGGAAAAGGCGATCACGCCGAAGACCAAGTGGTTCATCTTCAACTCGCCGTCCAATCCGTCGGGCGCCGCCTACAGCCATGACGAGCTGAAGGCGCTGACCGACGTCCTGATGCGCCACCCGCATGTCTGGGTGCTGACGGACGACATGTACGAGCACCTGACCTATGGCGATTTCAAGTTCGCGACCCCGGTCGAGGTCGAGCCCGGCCTCTATGATCGCACACTGACGATGAACGGCGTTTCCAAGGCCTATGCGATGACCGGCTGGCGTATCGGCTATGCGGCCGGCCCGCTCGCCCTCATCAAGGCGATGGACATGATCCAGGGCCAGCAGACCTCCGGCGCCTGCTCGATCGCCCAGTGGGCGGCCGTCGAGGCGCTGAACGGCACGCAGGATTTCATCCCGGAAAACAAGAAGATCTTCGAAGGCCGCCGCGACCTCGTCGTCTCCATGCTCAACCAGGCCACGGGCATCGAGTGCCCCTCGCCGGAAGGCGCCTTCTATGTCTATCCGTCCTGCAAGGGGCTGATCGGCAAGACCGCCCCCTCGGGCAAGGTCATCGAGACGGACGAGGATTTCGTTTCGGAGCTTCTGGAAGCCGAAGGCGTCGCCGTCGTGCATGGCTCGGCCTTCGGCCTCGGCCCGAACTTCCGCATTTCCTATGCGACGTCGGAAGCCCAGCTCGAGGAAGCCTGCAAGCGCATCCAGCGCTTCTGCGCGGCCTGCAAGTAAGCGGCGGGCAAAGCCCGCCGGCGAGGGGGAGGCAGGGACGACAAACCTTGCCCCCACCCGCCGCCGCCATCCTCGGCCTAGAGCCGAGGATCCGGTGCCGCATCCGGGGCATGGATGGCCGGCTCAGGTCCGGCGAGGCCAACGTTCAGCAATCCGGCCCGCCGGCGACGGCGGGTTTTTTATTGCCGTCCCCCGTGAAATCTCCGCTTTCGTTGCCGATATTGGGGGGAAAGCCAATCCTGGAGCAGGACCATGAAAAGGAAGTCACTTGCCGTCGCCGTCCTGGCGATCCTTGTCGTTGCTGGGCCCGCCCTTGCTGCGGACGGTTACAAGAACGGCGACGAGCGGGCGCCGCGCGGCAGCATCGTCGTCAGCGAGCGGGCGCAGCACATGTCGTTCTACGACTATTTCTTCAACAATCCGGGCAAGTCCCGCACCCTGCGCTATGATCCCGGCGAGTATTACAAGGGCCTGACCCGCGAATACGACCGCCCCTGACACCCGGCCGTCGCCCTGGAGAGTAGGGGCGGGGGCGGAAGGCCATGTAAAAGGAAAACGCCCGCGGGGAGGAAGCCGCGGGCGTTTCTGTCCTCCCTCGGGGGAGGCGGCGCCGGGGTGCTGGATTGCGCAGCGCCCCGGTGCGAATGTCAGGCGACGTTTTCGAGGATCGGATAGTCCGTGTAGCCCTTGGCGCCGCCGCCGTAGAACGTGTCCTTGTCCGGCGCGTTCAGCACGGTGCCGTTCTTCAGCCGCTCGACGAGATCCGGGTTGGCGATGAACAGCTTGCCGAAGGCGACGAGGTCGGCCTTGCCGCTTTCCACGGCGTCGATGGCGAGCGCCCGGTCGTAGCCGTTGTTGACCATCCAGGCCGCCTTGCCGCCGGCGGCGTGATAGGCCGCGCGCAGCGCCGCATAGTCGAAGGGCTTGTCGCCCTGCTGGTGGTCCCGCGCCCCGCCCGTCGCGCCTTCGATGATGTGGATATAGGCAAGGTCATGCTTGGCGAGACCTTCGACCACATGGGTGAAGAGCGGCTGCGGGTTCGGGTCGAAGGCGTCGTTGGCGGGTGTCACCGGCGAGATGCGGATCGCGGTGCGGCCCGCGCCGATCTCCCCGGTGATGGCGTCGACAACCTCGAAGAGCAGGCGGGCGCGGTTCTCGATCGAGCCGCCATATTCGTCCGTGCGGACGTTGCTGCCCGAGCGCAGGAACTGGTCGAGCAGGTAGCCGTTGGCGGCGTGGATCTCGACGCCGTCGAAACCGGCATCGATGGCGGCGCGGGCGGCGCGGCGGTAGTCTTCCACGATGCCCGGAAGCTCGGCCTTCTCCAGCGCGCGCGGCTCAGAGGTCTCTGCGAAGCTGCCGCTGCCGTCGGCATTGACGAGATAGGTCTTCGACTTGGCGCGGATCGCCGAGGGGGCGACCGGCTTGCCGCCGCCCGGCTGCAGCGTGTCATGGGAGATGCGGCCGACATGCCACATCTGCACGACGATCTTGCCGCCGGCCTTGTGCACGGCATCGGTGACTTCCTTCCAGCCTTCCAGCGCCTCCGGCTTGTAGAGGCCCGGCACGTCGGCATAGCCCTGGCCCTGGTGGCTGATGGCGGTTGCTTCGGTGATGAGCAGGCCGGCGCTGGCGCGCTGCTCGTAATAGGCGGCGTTCAGCGTGTTCGGCACGGCGCCCGGCGAACGGTTGCGCGTCAGCGGCGCCATGACGATGCGGTTGGCAAGCTGGATGTCGCCGATCTTGAGAGGGTCGAAGAGCGAGGTCATGGATAGTCCTTCTTCTGGCTTGGGAAGCGTTCTTTGTCTTTCGCAATTCCGGACGGAAAACCGTTTCACGCTTTTCCTGGAATTGCTCAGAGAGCGCCGTTGATGTGGTGGAGAAAGGCCGCGATCTTGTCTTCGTCGCGTTTGAAGAACACCCACTGGCCGACCTTGCGCGTCGTCACGAGGCCGGCGCGCTGCAGGGTGGCAAGATGGGCGGAGACGGTGGACTGCGAGAGGTCGCAGCGCTTTTCGATCTGACCGGCGCAGACGCCGAAGTCCAGCGGGTGCTCCTGGCCGGGAAAATGGCTCTGCGGCTCCTTCAGCCAGGCGAGAATCTCCAGCCGCTTGGGATGGGCGAGGGCCTTGAGGATTTCGTCGGTGTCGAGCGGGCTCATGTCTATCGTGGTCCGGCGATGGATATATCGGTTATTTCCGATATTGGTTTCGCCATTGTCCGATGCAAGAGGTCCCGACAAAAAAAGAGGGCCACAAGCGAAGCTCGGGCCCTGCAGGTGTGAAGGTATGAAACCTCCAGAGGGGAACAGCCAACGCGCGGCACTGGGAGGAGAAAGACCGCAGGTGCGCTGGCTGAATCGAATATGGGAGAGGCGGCGCACTTCTTCAAGAGAAACGCGTGCCAAGTTTTGCAGAAACGCTGAAAAATCTGTTTTGGTTAATGGAAGGCAAAAAAAGAGGGCCACAAGATCAACTTGGGCCCTTTATAGTTTTGAAGGTAATAAAACCTCCAGAGGGGAACAGCTGGTGCGGTGGCACTGGGAGGAAAAAGCCACCAAAGTGCATCAGCTGCGTGCGATATGATGGTTTTGTGGGCACACATCAATCATTTAATGTGCATGCCAGCCATGCATGAGGCGCAGGCCTTGCGAATCCGCCTCCTCAGAAGTTCCAGTTGCGCGCCTTGGCGACGATGAAATCCCGGAAAACCTTGAGCTTCGCGGAGTTCTTCATCTCGCTCGGATAGCAGAAATAGGTATCGAAGGACGGGATGTCGGCGCTGACAGGCAACTGGATGAGGCCCGGATCGCGCCCGACAATATAGTCCGGCAGCATCGCGACCCCGATGCCGAGCAGGCAGGCGCGCTTGATCGAGGTCTGGCTGTTGATCTGCAGGATGGACGGGCGGGGGTTGTCCGAATCGCGTCCGGCGATCTCCAGCCAGTTGACGTCGAGCAGGTAGCTCGGCGCGGGCTCGCCGAAGGTGATGATCTTGTGGTTGTCGAGATCGTCGATCGACTGCGGCTCGCCGTAGCGGTTGATGTAGGAGGGCGCGGCGTAGATGTGCATGTGCACGGTGAAGAGCCGACGCTGGATGAGGTCCGACTGCTGCGGTTCGCGCAGGCGGATGGCGCAGTCGGCATGGCGCATGTTCACGTCCAGCTCCTCGTTGTCGAGGATGAGCTGCACCTGCATGTCCGGGTAAAGGGCGAGGAATTCCTGCACCTTGTCGGTCAGCCAGCCCTGGCCGAGGCCGACCGTGGTGGTGATGCGCAGCTTGCCGCTCGGCTTTTCGGTGTTTTCCGTGAGCTGGACGCGCACGCTTTCGAGCTTCATCAGCACGTCGTGCGCGGTGCGGTAGAGGATCTCGCCCTGTTCGGTGAGGATGAGGCCGCGGGCATGGCGGTGGAAGAGCTTTATGCCGACATCCTGCTCCAGCGCGCTCACCTGGCGGCTGATGGCCGATTGAGACAGGTGCAGCTTGTCCGCCGCATGCGTGAACGAGCCGGCCTCGGCCGCGGCATGAAAGATCCGCAGCTTATCCCAATCCAGCGGCATTCTAACCCCCATATGTCTTTATGGCGGGGAGCGCGTGCTTCCCGCCCGGTCGCTGATTCAACTGTTCCCACGCGGGCGGTCGGGCTGTCCCGCCGCCCTTTGTTGGCGGCTTCTACTCGGCCGCAATTGCGACAGGCATATGACCTGCAAGGTATTTTTCGGTTTCGAGGGCCGCCATGCAGCCCATGCCGGCGGCCGTCACCGCCTGGCGATAGATGTCGTCGGTGACGTCGCCTGCGGCAAAAACGCCCGGCACGTCCGTCGCTGTCGAATCGGGCGCCGTCCACAGATAGCCGTTCGGCTTCTGGCGCAGCTTGCCCTTGAAGAGGTCGACCGCCGGTGCGTGGCCGATCGCCACGAACACGCCGTCCGTCACCATGTCGCGCGTCTCGCCGGTCTTGACGTTGCGCAGCTTCACGCCGTTGACGGAGGCGGGCATCGGCGGCTTGGGATCCGCGCCGAGATATTCGACGACCTCATGGTCCCAGACGATCTTGACGTTCTCCTTGGCGAACAGCCGCTCCTGCAGGATCTTTTCCGCACGGAACGAGTCGCGGCGGTGCACGACCGTCACGGTCCTGGCGAGGTTGGAGAGGTAGAGCGCCTCTTCCACGGCCGAGTTGCCGCCGCCGACCACGATCACGTCCTTGCCACGATAGAAGAAGCCGTCGCAGGTCGCGCAGGCCGAGACGCCGAAGCCCATGAACTTGTGCTCGGTGTCGATGCCGAGCCACTTGGCCTTGGCGCCCGTCGCGATGATCAGCGCGTCCGCGGTCCATTCGGTGCCGCTGTCGGTGGAGATGCGGAAGGGGCGCACGTCGAGGTCGACATTGGTCACGAGGTCGTTGACGATCTCGGCGCCGACATGGCTCGCCTGCTTGAGCATCTGCTCCATCATCCACGGACCCTGCACCGGATCGGCATAACCGGGATAGTTCTCCACATCCGTCGTGATCATCAACTGGCCGCCCTGTTCCATGCCGGCGATCAGCACCGGCTCCAGCATGGCGCGGGCGGTATAGATGGCGGCGGTGTAGCCGGCGGGGCCGGAGCCGATGATCAGCACCTTGACGTGACGGGCGGACATGGTCGTTTCCTTCCGGGGCTTCTGCCCCAATGGGCCAATTCCCGCGCGGCCGCGCGCAGGGGATCGGCCAGCGTGTCGTTGTTCAGCCATCATTTATGAAGGGAGCGCCGTGAGTTTCAAGTGCGCGCGGGGCTTTGCCAACAGACAAGCGATGGCGCGTGACATATTTGTGCCTCTTACGGTAACAATGTTGCGCTGATGCGGCGATTCGGGTCACTTCCGGTCGCGTCCCTGAAAGGTTTCAATAATTCCCATGTTTCGTGCCGAACTCGACGCCATCGACATCCGTATCCTGAAGGAGCTTCAGGCCGATGGCCGGATGACCAATGTGGAGCTTGCCGCCCGTGCCGGCATCTCCGCGCCGCCCTGTCTGCGCCGGGTGCGCAAGCTGGAGGAAGCGGGCATCATCGAGGGCTATACCGCGATGCTGAACGCCCCGGCGCTCGGCTATGATCTCGTCGCCTTCTGCATGGTCGGGCTCAAGCACCAGTCGGAGGCGAACCTCAAGGCCTTTGCGGCTGCCACCGGCGAATGGCCGATGGTGCGCCAGGCCTGGATGGTCTCGGGCGACAGCGATTTCCTCTTGCACTGTGTCGCCGAAAATCTCACGCGCTTCCAGGATTTCGTCATCGAGGAACTGACCGCCAATGCACAGGTCGATACCGTGCGCACCATGCTGACGATCCGCCAGGTCAAGAAGGTCGGGCTGGTCGAGCTTTAGAGCCGTATCAGCAAAGGTTCTGCGCCCGGAATTGCGCCGGAACTCTAGCTGGCCCTCCAGCGCTTCAGGATCTCCTCCGCCAGCCCGGGCGTCGAATTGACCGGGCTGCCGCGGCCGTGCACGGGCGCCTCCGGAAACCGGCCGATGGCGGCCTGCCGCGACAGGGCCGAAATGAGGCTGTCGATCTTCGGATGGCCGCCGGAGGGATGGAAGAGCTGCACGGGCACGCCGAGCGCGGCCGCTTCGCCCACCATGTTGGTCGAATCGGCAGTGACGACGATCTCGTCCGCCCAGGACAGATAGGCAAGGAGCGGGTTTTCCCCCGTGCCGTCCCAGACATGCACTCCCTGGCGATTGCCGAGCCCGGCCAAGGCCTTGGCGAGCGAGGCAGGCGTGCGACGCGACGTGGTTATCATCAGCCCGCAGCCCTGCTCCCGCTTTGCTTCAAGGCCGCGCAGGAACCGGTCGCTATCGGCGTCGGTGAAACGATGGTGCCGGCCGTTGCCGCCGACGAGCACGGCGATCCGCGGCCGGGGCAGGGGGGCGAGGACCTCCGCAAAGGCGGCATGCGCCTCCGCCAGCCGCTCCGGCAGGAGCCGGTTGGGGGCGGTGGTGACGACGAGGACGGCCCTGCCGCGCGGTGCGTCGTGCTGCTGCACGATGAGGAGGTCCGCGCCGTGCCGCCGGGTCCGGGGATCCTTGAAGAACACGCAGAAGGTTGCGGGGGCGAGCGCCTTCAGCCGGCGCAGATAGGGCACCGCCCGCCGGCCCGTGGCAAGGCAGATGTCGGGGAAGGGCGGGGCGAGCGGCGAGCCGGCCTTCCCCGGCGCGTCCTGCGGGTCGATCGGCCCCCAGGGCATCAGCCAGGTGAAGGCGCGGCGCGGCGCCACCCGTCGCAGGACCGGTAGCACGCCCATGGCTTCCGCAAGGCCGATCAGCGGCTGCTCGTCGCCGGCCTTGCCGTCCGTCAGGACCCAGACGACGGGAGCGGCGCCCTTCGCCATCTCAGCGCCGCGGCTCCGCCATCAGCCGTTCATAGGCGGAAAACTCCTTCTCCAGCATCTGTCGGGTGGTGAAGTTTGCCAGCACATGCTCCCGGCCGTTCGCGCCCATGGCCTTCAGGCGGCCCGGATCGGAAAGGGCTTCTTCCAGCGCGGCGGCGAGGGCCGCGGCGTCGCCGGGCGGCACGAGCCAGCCGGTCCTGCCGGGCAGCACCGTCTCCCGGCTGCCGCCGTGATCGGTGGCGATGACGGGCGTGCCCATCGCCTGCGCCTCGATTGCGGCGCGGCCGAAGGCCTCGGGATCCGTCGAGGCAGAAACCGCAAGGTCGGCGGCGGCGAGAACGGCGGGAATATCCCGCCGGCTGCCGGTAAAGGTGACGCGGCCGTCAAGGCCGAGGCGCGCAATGTCGCGCTGGAGTTCGGCGACCAGCGCGTCCGAGCCGCCGCCGACGAAGGCGAGGCGAAGATCGGGACGATCGAGCCGGGCGGCGGCCTCCAGCAGCACGGCGTGGCCCTTCCACCGCGTCACGCGGCCGACCATCACCACCAGCGGGCCTATTTCCGTGGCGCCGAGTTCGCTGCGCAAGGCTGACCGTGTTTCGGCCGGGGCGCGGGCGGGATCGAAGAGATCGGGTTCGACGCCGCGCGGGGCGACGACGACGCGCGCCTGCGGAAAGCCGTAGACGGCGACGATGTGGTCACGAATGAACCCGGAATTCGCGATGACCAGCGGCACGCGCAGCATGGCGCTGTTGTAGAAGCGTTTCAGGGCGTTGCCGTGGCTGTAGACGCCATGGAAGGTCGTGACGAAATGCACCGGCCGCCGCGCCAGGCGGCGGGCGAGAAGACCGACCCAGGCCGGCACGCGGCTGCGGGCATGGATGATGTCGATGCCCTCGGCATCGACCAGCCGAGCGACGGCCCGCGCAGCCGAGATGGCGGAAAACGGCGATTTCTTTCCGACCGGCAGCGTGACGTGCCTGGCGCCCGCGGCCTCCGCGGCGGCGACGAGCGGGCCGCCTGCGCTGGCGATCCAGTTCGGCAGGCCGAGCGCGCCGAGATGGCCGGCCATCTCCACGGCACTGCGCTCCACGCCGCCGTCGCCGAGCGCGGGAAGGAGCTGAAGGACGCGTGGTCCGGCGGTCGTCTTACCCTCCGGCGGGGGCATCAGGAAATCCTCGATCTTGTGCTGCCAGGTCTGCTGGCGGGCATGGCGGGCGGCATTCTCGCCGAGCCGGAGCCGGAAGTCACGGTCGCCGAGCAGCCTGTCCAGCGCCGCCGTCACCGAGGCCGGGTCGGCGCCGTCGCACAGAAGCCCCGTCTCGCCGTCGTGCACGGCATCCGCCGCGCCGCCCTCGCGGCCCGCAAGGCTTGGCACACCGTACCAGGCCGCCTCCAGATAGACGAGGCCAAATCCCTCGACGGAGTTGCCTTCGCGCCGTGCGGGCATGGCGAAGACGTCCGCGAATTCCAGAAGAGCTGCCTTTTCCGCATCCGGCACGCGCCCATGGAAGATGACGGCGCCGGCAATGCCGGCGTCCCTGGCAAGGGCTTCGAGCCGGGCGCGGTCCGCGCCGTCGCCGGCGACGTGCAGGGTCAGGCCGGGATAGGCCGGATGCAGCGCCGCCACGGCCTCGATGAGCCGGTCCACGCCCTTGCGCGGCTCCAGCCGGCAGAGCGTGACGACCTGCAGCCCCTCGCCATGGCTTGCCCGCAGCGCTGCCAGCCGGTCGGGATCGGCCGCCGCCTGCGCGGGTACGGTGGGGGTGACGGTGCGCAGCCGGCCCGCCGCCACATAGGGCGCGGCAAGGCTGGCGGTGAAGCTGGAATTGGCGATGACGTCCTTCGCCTTGGCCATGGCCGCCAGGATGCGCTGCGCCTTGCGCGGCGAGGGGGCTGTGGGAAACTCCATGCCGTGGGCGAGAACGGTGACGGGAACGGTGTCTATGCCAAGGTTTTCGACGCTCTTCCAGGTGTCGGCGATGATGCGGTCATAGGCGCCGGTGCGCACGAGGCGGGCAGCCTCGTGTGCCTTGCACCAGCGCCGCACCGGTTTCCAGGCGGAGAAACGCTCGATGCGGTAGGGGCGGCTTTTTTCGGCGGGGTCTGGCGCACCGTCCGCCAGCACGGTGACGGTGTGGCCGCCCTCCTGCAGGGCAAGCGCCATCGAGCCCATCATGTTCTCGATCCCGCCGACGACCGGCGGGAAGCATTGCGTGAGTATGAGGATGTTCATGGGATAGTGAGGCTCGAAAATGCAGCGTGGTCGCGGAACTCCTACCACCGGCAGGCGATATGGTCTATGGAGGCGCCGGCGCTCAATCGGCGCGGTCCAGAGGAGATGATGCGGATGCAGACGATCGTATGCATGAAATGGGGCACGCGCTATCCGGCGGATTACGTCAACCGTTTGTGGTCCATGATCAAGCGCAACACCGTCCGTCCGACGCGGCTCGTCTGCTTCACGGAAGATGCCGACGGCATCGATCCCGCGGTCTCCGTCTTCCCGCTACCGCCGATCACCATTCCCGAGCGTGTCGCCTGGAAGCCGTGGCGCAAGATCTCGCTGTGGCAGGCGCCGCTCGCTGATCTGGAAGGCGATGTGCTGTTCGTCGATCTCGACGTGGTTATCACCGGGCCGCTCGACGATTTCTTCGATTACGCGCCCGGCCGGTTCTGCATCGCCGAGAACTGGACGCAGCTCGGCCAGGGCATCGGCAACACCTCGGTCTATCGCTGGACGGTCGGCACCAACACGCAGATCTACGACGACTTCGTCCGCGACCCGGACGCCAAGATCGACACGCACACGATCTCGCAGCGTTACGTTTCCGCCGCGGCCGACGACATGACCTACTGGCCGGCGGAATGGTGCGTCAGCTTCAAGCACACGCTCCTGCCGCGCTGGCCGCTGAACTTCTTCAAGGACGTGCCGCTGCCCGCGGGCACCCGCATCGTCGCCTTTACCGGCAAGCCCGATCCCGACGAGGCCGTGATCGGGCAATGGCCGGTGAAGGCTTGGTGGAAGAAGGCCTACAAGCACGTCCGGCCGACGCGCTGGATCGACGAGAACTGGCGCTGAGGCGGCGACGGCGCGCCTGCCTCTATTATCCGAGGGTGTCGAGATACCAGCGATAGGCGCGCGCAATGCCCTCGCGGAGCGTCGTGGCCGGTTTCCAGCCCATCGCCGCCAGCTTGGCATTCGACATCAGCTTGCGCGGCGTGCCGTCCGGCTTGGAGGGATCGGTCTCGATCCGCCCTTCGAAGCCGACGACCTCGGCGACGAGTGTCATGAGGTCGAGAATGGCGATGTCCTCGCCCGAGCCGACATTGACGTGCTCGTAGTCCTCGTAATGCTTGAGGAGGAAGACCAGCGCATCGGCGCAATCCTCGCTGAACAGGAATTCGCGGCGCGGCGAGCCGGTGCCCCAGATCGTCACATGGTCGAGGCCCGCCAGCTTCGCCTCATGCGCCTTGCGGATCAGCGCGGGCAGCACATGGCTGGTCGCAAGGTCGAAATTGTCGTTCGGGCCGTAGAGATTGGTCGGCATGGCCGAGATGAAGCGGGCGCCGTGCTGCTTCATATAGGCCTGGCAGAGCTTGATGCCGGCGATCTTGGCGATGGCGTACCATTCGTTGGTCGGCTCCAGCGCGCCGGTAAGGAGCGCGCTCTCGGTAATCGGCTGGTCCGCGAATTTCGGATAGATGCAGCTCGAACCGAGGAAGAGCAGCTTCTCGACGCCGGCCTCGTGCGCCGCCTTGATGACGTTCATCTCCATGGCGAGATTGCGCTGGAGGAACTCCACCGGTTCGCGGTCATTGGCGAGGATGCCGCCGACCTTCGCCGCCGCCATCACCACCGCCTGCGGCCGCTCCGCCGTAAAGAAGCGCTCGACATCCGCCTGGCGCTCGAGGTCCATCGCATCACGCGACGCGGTCAGCACCGTGCAGGTCTCCGCCGCCAGTCGTCTGGCGACGGCGCTGCCCACCATGCCGCGATGACCGGCGACGAAGACGCGTTTTCCTGCAAGATCGTACATTCAGAGACGGTCCTTTTCCGCAAAGTCCTTCCGCATCATTTCGCGGGCAAGCTCGTGCGGATCCTCATAGATGTGCTCGATGCGACCCGTGTTGAAGCAGCAACCGTGCAGGATGGGCGCTGTAGGTCTTAGCGCCTTAGCAGCCCGGCGATGCGATTCTTCAGGTGAAGCGCCTCGCGGAAGACGAAATCGCCGGCCGTCAGCAGCGGATGGCCCCGCCGCGCCGCGCGCTGGCTTTTCAGCACGGCCTTGCCGTCGCCTTTCGGCCTGGTGCCATTCTTCTCCACCACATCGGCGATCAGTGCGACGAGATTGTGATCCTCCAGCACGCGCCGGCGCGCCTCGCGGATGGCGGGCAGGCGCCTTTCATATTCGTTGTTGTCGATCGCCTCGCGCATGATGCGCCAGGCCTCGTCCGGCTTGCGGATGTCGATGGGGATGAAGCTGTCGGCCGGAAAATAGTCGGCGGCGTTCGGCGCGCCGAAATAGAAGGGCAGCGACAGGCCGAGGAAGGGGTCGGCCAGCTTTTCCGTGAAATGGTGCGGGGCGAGGTGGTTCTCGATGGCGAGATGGTACTTGTAGGGATCGATCGATTCCGCCTTGTCGTCGACCGGCCGGTGGCCGCGGCCGAAGACGTCGAGATCAGGCATGCGGGCGGCCATGGCCTGCGTGAAGTCGTAGCGCAGGCGATGCAGCGTGTGGCCCTGCCGCTTCGTCGAGCAGACCGTGCCGAGCACGTTCGTCTTTTCCGGAAAATGGCCGGCGATCTCGTCGGCGGTCATCAGGCGGCGGCTGCCTTCGCCATAGAACCAGCGCAGGCCCGCCTGGCTCCAGATGCGGCCGGGATGGCGCAGCGCAAAGGGTTCCTGGCTCGTCACCACATGACCGAACTGCCGCGTGAAGGCGCGGCCGTAGATCTTGATGCCCGACGGCTCGGTGGTGAAGAGGATGGTGTTTTCAGGGGCGCAGGCGAGTTCTTCCACCCGCATCGAGCGGCGCTCGCCGCCGGCCGACGGCAGGTTCTCGTAGACCACCAGCCAATCGTAGTCGCGCGCCTCGGGATCGAAGGTGAAGACGAGGCCGCGCGCTGCGGAGAAGCCGGCCGGCACCTGCCGGGCGAGGGGGCTTATGCCATGGGTCCGGCTGACCCGGTCCATGACCTTGACCACCGTCGCGGCGGTGCCGTTCTTCTTCGTGGAAAGCATGGGGCTCCCCGCGTCCGTCACCCCCAGGTGACGGCGAGGATCTCGTAGGCCTTGGAGCCGCCCGGCGCGTTCACTTCGATCGAATCGCCGACTTCCTTGCCGATCAGCGCGCGGGCGATCGGCGAGGAGATGGAGATGCGGCCCTGCTTCACATCGGCTTCCTGGTCGCCGACGATCTGGTAGACCTTCTCTTCCTCGGTGTCCTCGTCGACGAGCTTCACCTTGGCGCCGAACTTGACCTTGGAGCCGGACATCTTGGAAAGGTCGATCACCTCGGCGCGCGCGACGAAGTCTTCCAGCTCCGTGATGCGGCCTTCGTTGTGGCTCTGGGCTTCCTTGGCGGCGTGGTACTCGGCGTTTTCCGACAGGTCGCCATGGGCGCGTGCCTCGGCGATCGCTTCGATGATTCGCGGACGCTCTTCCTGCTGACGCCAGCGCAGTTCTTCCTGCAGCTTGACGAAACCGCCCTGAGTCATCGGTACCTTTTCAACCATTTTATCCCGTCCTTCAGCCCGCGCCGCCCAGGCTCCCGCCTGCGCGAACGCAAAAGAAAACGGTCTCCGGAGAGGAATCCCCGGAACCGTCGAAAGCATTTGAACGCCCCTTATAGCAGATTGCATCGTCCGAAAGCCAGTTTTTTCGCCGCAGGCTGCTCTGCGCCCACAAGGACGGGAACAATCGGCCCGCGTTCCGGTTAGTCCGATATCGCGGGAGGCGTGCATGGCCATTCAAGATTCGATTCATCTGGAAGGCAGGATCAACGCGCATCGGCGCCTGCTTGTGGAGCTGATCTCGGTGGTGGCGGCCATTCCCGCGGCGCGCGAGGCGCTTCTTGCCATGGCGCGCGACAACGAGACGGTTTTTGACCACGAGGAGGATCCGGGCATCGAGCCCGATGCCGCCTTCGCCGCCCAGCAGATCGCCGACGACGAGATACGGGCGATCCTGGAGGCTGCGATGGCCCGCCTCGAAACCAGGACGTGAGGACCAATCCATGAACATGTTGCAGAAGATTTCCGGCTATTTCAAACAGTTGGCCGGCGAAGTGTCGGGCGACCAGAAGCTGCACGACGAGGGCCGCAGGCAGGCGTCGGGCGACTACCAGGAAAAGGACGATCAGGTCGTGCCGGTTGCCCGCAGCACCGTGTCCGGCGCCGACGGCGTCGTCTCGGCCGAGACGGGTCGCAAGACGATCATCGAGGCCGACGCGGTGCCGCAATTCGCCGTCTCGCAGGCCGGTCGCGACAATGACGGCGTGTCGAGCGCCAAGCCGCGCGTCATCACCGGCAGCGACGATGCCACGGTGCACCGCACGCCGCCGGGCACGGAGGCGCCGGCCAGCGACTGGTCGGCCGGCTTCGACGAGACCGCGCCGCGGCAGGACTTGCCGGACCCTGTCGCCGACTATTCCGATCCCGAGCAACTGAAGCTCTACCGCCTCGTGCCGCTTGCCGGTGCCTCGGACACGAACTGGGACCTTGCGCCGAATCAGGGCGAGGTAGTGGTGCGCGCCCGTTCCAGCGGCGATGCGCGTGTCGTGGCCGCGGCGGCCGAGCTCGATTACCTGGAGATCGACGCGCTGCCGGCCGACGGCAATTCCACCACGTCGTCGAGCGCCTTCCGCAACGAGAAGCTCTACACCGTCGTCGACGAGACCGATCCGTCCTATCCGGTGGAAGGCCCGCGCGAAGTCGTCGCCGGCACCGTGCGTGTCGACAATATCCGCCCAACCGAATTGTGAGGAGGCCGACGATGAGTCCCAGCCAATCCGCCCGCACGGCGGCAAAACAGCGTGACATCCAGGACGAGGTGGCCAAGGCCGACCGCAAGGGCGCACAGAAGGCACCGAAGGCCATGCAGGCCGGCGCGCGCACCTATCCCGTGCCGCCCTTTCCCAAACAGCACCAGCCGAAACCCGGCCAGGAGGCCAAACTCGATCCGGCGCCGATGTACGACGCGCCGTTCTACAAGGGATCGGAAAAGCTGAAGGGCAAGGTGGCGTTGATCACCGGCGGGGATTCCGGCATCGGCCGGGCGGTCGCCGTGCTCTTCGCGCGTGAAGGGGCGGACATCGCGATCTGCCATCTCGCCGAAGGGGTGGATGCGAAGGAGACGATCGCCGCCGTCGAGGCGGAGGGCCGGCGCTGCATCGCGCTTTCCGGCGACGTCAAGGACAAGGCCTTTTGCGCGCAGGCGGTGAAATGCACCGTGAAGGACCTCGGCCGGCTCGACATCCTCGTCAACAACGCCGCCTTCCAGGTCCATGCGGAGGATATCCTCGACCTCTCGGAAAAGCATTTCGACGAGACGCTGAAGACCAATCTCTACGGCTATTTCTTCATGGCCCAGGCGGCGGTGCCGCATCTGGAGCCGGGCTCGGCGATCATCAATACCGGCTCCGTCACCGGCCTTGAAGGTTCCAGGGCGCTGCTCGACTATTCGATGACCAAGGGCGGCATCCACGCCTTCACCCGCTCGCTGGCAAGCCAGTTGGTCGATCGCGGCATCCGCGTCAACGCCGTCGCGCCGGGGCCGGTCTGGACGCCGCTCAACCCGTCGGACAAGCAGGCCGAGGACGTCGCGAAGTTTGGCGCGAACACGCCGATGAAACGCCCCGCCCAGCCGGAAGAACTGGCGCCCGCCTATGTCTTCCTCGCGTCCCCGCAATGCTCCAGCTACATAACGGGGGAGGTGCTGCCGATCATCGGTGGTTATTGAGCGTGAAAAAGCCTCCGCCCCCTCCTGCGTCATGTCGGGCCAGGCCCGCGGGTGCCGCGTGGATCCTCGGGTCAAGCCCGAGGATGACGTTCAGGGGGGAGACAGTTGTCAAACGGAACCGGAGGCGTCACCGCCCGGCCCGGATTGATGGTAACCTTCCCCCACCCGCCGACGTCATCCTCGGGCTTGACCCGAGGATCCACGCGGCACCCGCAGTCGTAAATGCCCGGCGGACGAGCATGGCGGGAGGAGGCGAAGGGCCTCAGAAATAGGCCTGCAGCGGCCGCACTTCCAACTGGCCCTGCTTGAGCGCCTTGATCGCCTGGGCGGCGGCTTCGGCGCCGGCCATAGTCGTGTAGTAGGGCACCTTCTGCATCAGCGCGGCGCGGCGCAGCGACTTCGAATCCGAGATCGCCTTGTTGCTGTCCGTCGTGTTGATGACGAGGCTGACCTGACGGTTGCGGATGGCGTCCTCGACATGCGGGCGGCCTTCCTGCACCTTGTTGACCTTGGTCGCCTCGATGCCCTTTTCGGCGAGGAAGCGGGCGGTGCCCGAGGTTGCCATGACCTTGAAGCCGATCTCGGTCAGGAGGCGCACGGCGGTCAGGACGCGCTCCTTGTCCTCGTCGCGCACCGAGACGAAGACCGTGCCTTCGCGCGGCAGGTCGACGCCGGCGCCGAGCTGGGACTTCGCGAAGGCGAGCGCGAAATCGGTATCGAGGCCGATGACCTCGCCGGTCGAGCGCATTTCGGGCCCAAGCAGCGTGTCGACGCCCGGGAAGCGGGCGAAGGGGAACACGGCTTCCTTGACGGCGATGTGCTTCAGGTTGCGCGGGTCCGGCTTCTCGCCATAGGCGGCAATCGCGGCATCGAGCGTTTCACCGGCCATGACGCGGGCGGCGATCTTGGCGATCGGCGCGCCGATGGTTTTCGCCACGAAGGGCACCGTGCGCGAGGCGCGCGGGTTCACTTCGAGCACATAGATCGTGCCGTCCTTGATGGCGTACTGGACGTTCATCAGGCCGCCGACATTCAGCGCCTTGGCCAGCGCCTTCGTCTGGCGTTCCAGTTCGTCGACGATCTCGTTGGAGAGCGTGTGAACCGGCAGCGAGCAGGCCGAGTCGCCCGAATGGATGCCGGCCTCCTCGATATGCTCCATGATGCCGGAGACGAAGACGTCCTTGCCGTCGCACAGCGCATCGACGTCGACCTCGACCGCGTTCGACAGGTAGCTGTCGAAGAGCAGCGGGTTCTTGCCGAGCAGGGTGTTGATCTGGCCGGTCTTGTCGTTCGGGTAGCGCTGCTTGATGTCTTCCGGCACCAGTTCCGGCACCGTGTCGAGCAGGTAGGTCTGGAGCTGGCCTTCCGAATGGATGATCTGCATGGCGCGCCCGCCAAGCACGTAGGACGGGCGCACGACCAGCGGGAAGCCGATCTCGCCGGCGACGAGGCGTGCCTGTTCGACCGAATAGGCAATGCCGTTGTTCGGCTGGGTAAGGTCGAGCTTCTGGAGGAGCTTCTGGAAGCGGTCGCGGTCTTCGGCAAGGTCGATCATGTCGGGCGCGGTGCCGAGGATCGGAATGCCGTTCTTTTCCAGCGCTTCGGCGAGCTTCAGCGGCGTCTGGCCGCCGAACTGCACGATGACGCCGACGACCTCGCCGTTGGTCTGCTCGGCCTTGAGGATCTCGATGACGTCCTCGGCCGTCAGCGGCTCGAAATAGAGGCGGTCGGAAGTGTCGTAGTCGGTCGAGACGGTCTCCGGGTTGCAGTTGACCATGATCGCCTCATAGCCGGCATCCTTCAGCGCGAAGGCGGCGTGGCAGCAGCAATAGTCGAACTCGATGCCCTGGCCGATGCGGTTCGGCCCGCCGCCGAGGATGACGACCTTCCTGCGATCCGAAATGCCGGCTTCCGAGCGCGTGGCGCCGGCAAAGGGCGTCTCGTAGGTCGAATACATATAAGCGGTCGGCGAGGCGAATTCGGCGGCGCAGGTGTCGATGCGCTTGAAGACCGGGCGCACGTCGAGGCCGTTGCGCAGTTCCGCGACTTCCTTCGGGCGCTTGCCGGAGAGAGTCGCAAGGCGGGCGTCAGAGAAGCCCATGGCCTTCAGCATGCGCAGGTTCTCGGCGTCCTGCGGCAGGCCGTGCTCGCGGATGCGGGCCTCCATGTCGACGATGGCCTTGAACTGTTCGAGGAACCACGGATCGATCTTCGAGCCCTCGTGTACCTCTTCCAGCGTGAGGCCGAGGCGAAGTGCCTGGGCGACCATGCGCAGGCGGTCCGGCGTCGGCGTGGAGATGGCGGCGCGGATGGCGTTCTTGTCGTTGCCGTCGCCAAGGCCCGGGATCTCGATCTCGTCGAGACCGGTGAGGCCGGTTTCAAGGCCGCGCAGCGCCTTCTGCAGCGATTCGGCGAAGGTGCGGCCGATGGCCATGACCTCGCCGACCGACTTCATGGCGGTGGTCAGTGTCGGCTCGGCGCCGGGGAATTTCTCGAAGGCGAAGCGCGGGATCTTCGTCACGACATAGTCGATCGACGGTTCGAAGGAGGCCGGGGTCGCGCCGCCGGTGATGTCGTTCTCCAACTCGTCGAGCGTGTAGCCGATGGCGAGTTTCGCCGCGATTTTCGCGATCGGGAAGCCGGTGGCCTTGGAGGCGAGCGCGGAGGAGCGCGAGACGCGCGGGTTCATCTCGATGACGACGAGGCGGCCATTGGCAGGGTTGACGGCGAACTGCACGTTCGAGCCGCCGGTCTCCACCCCGATCTCGCGCAGCACCGCGATCGAGGCGTTGCGCATGATCTGGTATTCCTTGTCCGTGAGCGTCAGGGCCGGGGCGACGGTGATGCTGTCGCCCGTATGCACGCCCATCGGGTCGATGTTCTCGATCGAGCAGATGATGATGCAGTTGTCCGCCTTGTCGCGGACGACCTCCATCTCGTATTCCTTCCAGCCGAGCACCGACTCCTCGATCAGCACTTCCGTCGTCGGCGAGGCGTCGAGGCCGGAGTTGACGATCTCGAAGAATTCCGAGCGGTTGTAGGCGATGCCGCCGCCGGTCCCGCCCAGCGTGAAGGACGGGCGGATGATCGCGGGCAGGCCGATCACGTCGAGCGCCTGCGCGCCGACCGCCATGGCGTGGCTCATGTAGCGCTGCTTGCGGTCGGTCTCGCCGAGGTTCCACTGGTTTTCCAGCTCGTCCAGCGCCTTGTCGAGCGCATCGCCGGACAGTTCGGCCTTGAGCTTCGCGCGCTGGGCCTCGTGGATCTTGCGGTCCTGTTCCTTGATCTCGGTGGCATTGGCGAGCATCGATTTCGGCGTTTCGAGGCCGATCTTCGCCATGGCCTCGCGGAAGAGCGCGCGGTCCTCGGCCTTGTCGATGGCTTCCGGCTTGGCGCCGATCATCTCGACATTGTAGCGGTCGAGCACGCCCATGCGCTTCAGGGAGAGGGCGGTGTTGAGCGCCGTCTGGCCGCCCATGGTGGGCAGCAGGGCGTCCGGGCGCTCCTTGGCGATGATCTTGGCGACGACCTCGGGGGTGATCGGCTCGACATAGGTCGCGTCGGCAAGGCCCGGATCGGTCATGATCGTCGCCGGGTTGGAGTTGACGAGGATGACGCGGTAGCCTTCCTCCTTCAGCGCCTTGCAGGCCTGGGTGCCGGAATAGTCGAATTCGCAGGCCTGCCCGATGACGATCGGCCCCGCGCCGATGATGAGGATGGATTTCAAATCTTGGCGCTTGGGCATCTCTCTATCCGATCTATCCGCGTGCGCGAAAAACCGGCCATGGTGATGGGTTCACCGGCCGGGCGCGCAAAAAAGGTCTTTCAAGGCTAGAAGCGGCTTATAGGCAAATGCGGAGGCGAGCGGAACCCCGAAAATGGACCAATCGACAGGAAATATGTTGGCCCGTCCCATGGGCTGCCTCAGGGCCGTGCGCCGTCGATATAGGCCTGGATCGAGCGGCCGACTTCCGCGACGATGCGCTCGCGCGGCAGCGCCACGACCGGCGGCAGCCTGAGCACGTAGCGGGTGAAGGCAAGGCCGAGGATCTGCGTCGCCACGAGGCCGGCGACGGCGGGCGCATCCGGCCCGGCAAGCCGTGCGATGGCGGGGGCGACCTGGGTCGCGAAAATCTCGCGCAGCCGCGCGGCGGCAAGATCGTTCGAGGCGGCCGAGCGCAGGGCGATCGGCAGGCCGATGGTGCCGCCGTCGCCTTCCCAGACCGTAAGGAAGTGCCGCACCAGCGCCTCGCCCACTGCGTGGCGGGGAAGGGTGGTGAGGTCGGGCAGCCGCAGATCGAGATCCGCCGCGCGGGCAAACAGCGCGTCCTTGCCGCCGAAGTAGCGGATCACCATGGCCGGATCGATCGCGGCGGCGGCGGCGATGTCGCGCACCGTCGTGCCGTCATAACCCTTTTGCGCAAAGAGCAGCCGCGCGGCTTCGAGGATGGCCTCGCGGGTACGGTCGGACTTGGTTTTCTTCGCGGGGGAATCGGTCATGGCGTAAAATGCCAACACGTGTTGACAAATTCAAGTGGCCGGCATAAAAGTCAACAAATGTTGATTTTTTTGGAGTGCGAACCATGCTGCCGCAGGAAACCGATGTGCTGATTGTCGGGGCAGGGCCGACCGGCCTTGCGCTGGCCGTCACCCTGCAACAGGCGGGCGTGCGGCCCGTCATCATCGACCGCCTTGCGGCCGGCCAGAACACCTCGCGCGCCGCGGTCATTCATGCCCACACGCTGGAGGTTCTGGAACGGCTCGGCGTCACCGACGACCTTGAGCGCCTTGGGCTGCCGCTCACCCGCTTCGCCCTGCGCGATCACGACAAGGCGCTGCTGGAACTCGACTTCTCCACATTGCCGTCGCGCTATGCCCAGATCCTGATGATCCCGCAGGACGAGACCGAGGCGATCCTTGCCGACCGGCTGGCGAGCCTCGGCGGCTCCGTCGCGCGCGGCGTCACGGCGACGCGGATCGAGCGCGATGCGGCGGGGGCGGTGGTCCATGTCGAGACGCCGGAGGGGCCGCAGGCCATCCGCGCCCGCCATGTTGTCGGCGGCGACGGCATGCACAGCGTCGTGCGCGAGGCCGCGGGCATCGCCTTCGACGGCGAGAGCCATGCCGGTTCCTTCGTGCTTGCCGATGTCCATATGGACTGGGCTCTGAGCACGGAGGTGACGCTGTTCTTCTCGCCGGAAGGCATGGGCGTCGTAGCGCCGCTGCCGGCAAATCGCTACCGCATCGTGGCACCCGTCGAGGATGCGCCCGAAGCGCCGGATACAGCCTTCGTGCAGGCGCTGCTCGATGCCCGCGGCCCGCGCAAGTCGCCGGGTCGCGTGCGCGAGGTCCTCTGGAGTTCGCGCTTTCGCGTGCATCACCGCGTCGCCGCGCGCTACCGCTCCGGTCCTTTCTTCGTCATGGGCGATGCCGCCCATGTGCACAGCCCGGCCGGCGGGCAGGGCATGAATACGGGGCTTGTCGATGCCGTCGTGCTGGGACAGTTGCTGGCGGACGTCATCGCCGGCAGGGCGCCGGACACGACGCTCGACCTCTATGAGGAGAAACGCCGCCCCGCCGCGGTCGAGGTCCTGGACCTCGCCGACCGCCTGACGCGGATCGCGACCATGCGCAGCACTGTCGGCCGTATCCTGCGCAACCTCGTCCTTCGCCTTCTCGGCGCATCGCCGGTCTTTCGCCGCAAGCTGGCGCTCAACCTCTCCGGCCTCGCCCGCAAGGGGCTCGGGATGGTTCCCCGACGCTGAACTGCGTGCATGCCCCTCATCCCCCTGCCGGGACCTTCTCCCGGCAAGCGGGGAGAAGGGGAAAACGGCGAGCCCATCGCTCTTCTCCCCGCTTGCGGGGAGAAGATGCCGGCAGGCAGGTGAAGGGCCGTGCCCTGCCGCGCCTGCCCATTACTCCGTCGCCAGAAGCCCCGGCAGCTCCTTCAGGATGCTGTCCCGCGCGCGCAGGCTCGTGCGCGGTTCCTGCCTCTTCTCGTCCTGGATGAGCCGGGCGAACACGACGGTGCGGTCGTCGCGGCGGGCCCAGCCGACATACCAGCCCCACGGCCGGGCATAGTCGAAATTGCCGTCGGCCTTGCGGGGATAGGCCATGCCCGTCTTGCCCTGCGCGCGCCAGCCGTCGGCAAGGTCGCGCCGCTCGAGGATTTCCATCGCCCGGTCCATCGCGTCGGCGGAGACCGGCAGTTCGTGGTTCACCAGTTTCTTCAGGAAGGCCACCTGTTCGCGCGGCGAGATCTTCAGCGAGGAGGCGATCCAGGCGCGCTCCAGCCCGTTGTCCTTGCCCGGATCGCCCGCCATGTCGGCATTGCCGTAGCCGAAGGCATCGGCATAGTCGCGTAGCTGCTCGTAGCCGAGAAATGCGGTGATGCGCTGCGAATACCAGACGATGGAAAACTCCATCCAGCGCTTCGGCGTTGCCGGCTGGCGCCAGGCATCGCCGCCCCAGTCCGGATCGCCCTTCATGAAGGGCAGGACCGGTTCGCCCGCGTCTTCCAGGAAGCCGGAATCGTAGCCCATCACGGCGAGCGGAACCTTGAAGGTGGAGGCGGGCGTCACGCGGCTTTCGCAGTCTCCCTTTTCCAGGATGACCTCATCACTCGCCGCATCGGCGACGATCGTACAAATAATGCGGGCCTCGGCCGGCGCGCTGAAGCCTGCGGCCAGCAGGATGCCGGCCGCGAAAAGACGCATGTCCATCACGTTTTCCTCGAAATTTGAATGGCTTGTGCATTCTGGATAGCAGTGCTTTGATGCGCTGGCAAAAGATCAATACTGGTCTCAGCCATTAGGAAAATTGGGGCTTTGCCATGGTTCGGCCATATCTGCCGCTGAACGCCTTCCGCGCCTTCGAGGCCTCCGCCCGCCATCTCAGCTTCACGCGGGCGGCGATCGAGCTGAATGTCACGCAGGCTGCCGTCAGCCACCAGGTCAAGAGCCTGGAGGAGCAACTGAACGTCGTGCTCTTCAAGCGCCTGCCGCGCGGGCTGATGATCACGGCGGAGGGGGAGAGCCTGCTGCCGGTGCTGCGCGACAGTTTCGACCGCATGGCCGATGCGGTGGAGCGCTTTCGCGGCGGCCATGTGCGGGAGATCCTGACGGTCGGCGCCGTCGGCACCTTCGCCGTCGGCTGGCTGCTGCCGCGGCTTGCCGCGTTCCGCGAGCGCCATCCCTTCGTGGAGGTGCGGCTGTCCACCAACAACAACCGCGTCGACCTTGCCGCCGAGGGGCTCGACTTCGCCATCCGCTTCGGCGCCGGCGCCTGGCACGGCACGGATGCGATGCGGCTCTTCGATGCGCCGCTCTCCGTGCTTGCCATCCCCGCTGTCGCGCGCGATCTCCGGGAGCCGGCGGACCTGCTCGGCCTGACGCTGCTGCGCTCCTACCGCCGCGACGAGTGGACCCGCTGGTTCGAGGCCGCCGGCCTGCCGCGCACGCCGCCGCCGCAGAATGCCATCGTCTTCGACACCTCGCTCGCCATGATGGAGGCCGTGCTCCAGGGCGCCGGCGTCGGCCTTGCCCCACCGCTGATGTTTTCACGCCTTCTGGCGGCCGGTGCAGTCGTCCAGCCGTTCGAGACGAGCCTTGCGCTCGGAAGCTACTGGCTGACCCGCCTGCAATCGCGCAGCCTCACCCCCGCCATGGCCGCCTTTTCGGCCTGGCTGGCCGAGGCGGTGGCGCAGGAGGGGCTGGGCTAGGTTTTCAGGCCCGGCATGACCAGCACCTTCACCTCGCCCGGCCGCGGCGGGTTGGCGACGGCGTCCGGCAGGTCGTCGAGGCCGATACGGCGGGAGATAAGGCGATCGACCTTGATCGTGCCGGAGGAAATCAGCGCCGCGGCGCGGCCATGGGTGAAGGGATTGAGGAAGGAGGTGAGGATTTTCACCTCGCGGAAGAGCAGGTCGAAGGGCTCGAATTCCACCGTCTCGCCCTGCGGCAGCACGCCGAGGATGACGACCGTGCCGCCGTTGCGGGCAAGCTTCGGCGCCTCGGCCACGGTCTCGGCAACGCCCGCGCATTCGATGACGACATCGGCGCCGCCGGGCAGCAGGCCGTCCTTGCCCACTATGCCGTCGACGGTGTTGCCACTGCCCGGATCGAAGGAATGGGTGGCGCCGATCGCCTCGGCGAGTTTCCGGCGCACGGCCTGACGGGTGACGAGGATGACGGTGGTCGCGCCGGCAAGGCGGGCGAGCTGCACGACCAGCATGCCGATCACCCCGCCGCCCAGCACCACGACGGTGCTGCCGGGTTCGATGCCGGCCATGTCGGTGCCGTGCAGGCAGCAGGCGAGCGGTTCGCAGAAGGCGCCGTGTTCCGGCGGCAGCGAGAGCGGCAGTTGATAGGCCTGCTTCTGCGGCACCAGCACATAGTCGGCAAAGCCGCCGTCGCGGTGGATGCCGATCGCCTGCAGGTTCTCGCACAGATTGATGCGGCCGCGCCGGCATTGCGCGCAGCGGCCGCAATGGATGTTCGGATCGCCGGTGATGCGCATGCCGGGATGGACATCGATGACGGCCTTGCCGACGGCCTCGACGATGCCGGAGAATTCATGGCCGAGCGTCACCGGCGGCCGGCAGGGAAAATCGCCGTGGAAGAGGTGGCGGTCCGTGCCGCAGATGCCGGCCGCCTCGATCCGGACCAGAAGATCGTCCGGGCCGGGCTCCGGCTTTTCCACCGTGCGTACGAAGAATTCGCCGATCGCCTCCAGCCGCGCCGCTTTCATGCCGTCCTCCCGTTCTCCTTCGGAAGATAGGAGCCGCAACGGCGCGGCCGGTCAAGGCCAGCCCGTCTTCACGTCGGGTTGCGAGAGTTTAACCCCAGCGGGTGCGCACGGCTTCGGCGCGGCTACGGCTGACCGGCACTTCCTGCCCGTCCTTCAGGAGGATCGCCAGCCGGCCCTCCGTGCGCAGCAGCCTGTCGACATGGGCGTCGGCCACGAAATGCGAGCGGTGCACCCTGAGGCCCCGCGTGTCGCCGCATTCGGCCAGCGCATCGGAAAAGCGCAGCAGGATCAGCTCGCGGCCGCGGCTCGTCGTCACCTGCGTATAATGGTCGGCGACCGTCATGTGCAGAATGGGGCCGCGGTTCTCCGGCCTGAGGCGACGCAGCAGGGGGATTTCGGCCCGGTCTTCCGAAGCCACGGCCGGTGATGGCGCGTTGGACAGCGCCTCGGCCTGCCTGCTGCCCATCGTCATGAAGGTGAGCGCGCAGAACAGCGCCGAGAGGAGAAGCCCCGTGGCGATGCTTTCGGCGATCCTTGCCGGGGTGGGCGTGCCGCCGAAGGTCATCAGGCTGATGGCCTCGGTCGCGAGCCCCACCGGCACGCCGGCCACCAGCGTGCCGAGTGCCATGCGGGCGAGGAGGCCCGGCACCCTCTGCCGGAAGAGCGTGTTGACGGTGACGATGGCGAGGACGGCGATGCCCCAAGCGACGGCATGCAGCACGAGCCAGAAGCCAAGCCGCGGCACGCTCGCCAGCCGCTCGGCCGTGCCATAGGGACCGGTCACCCAGAAGATCAGCACGACTGCACCGAAGGTCGCCCAGAAGCGCGGGGCGCTGAGGAAGACCTGCAGTTCACGAAGCGCCGATTGCAGGAGGGGGCGTTCCACGAAGTTTTCCGTCCGTTCGGGCCAAAGCGTTTGAGGCGGCCCGATCAATGGCCGAAGACGATGGCGAATTCAACCGTCCCGGAGCCCCCCATGACCCTCGAGCCGCTTCTCGCCGCCCCCTTTGCCGTACAGTTCCATGTCGCCACCGTCCTGCCGGCGGCGGTGCTGGGGGCCGTGCTGCTCGCCCGCCGCAAGGGCACGCCCGCCCATCGCCGCCTCGGCAAGGTCTGGTTGCTCCTGATGGTGCTGACGAGTTTTTCGACCTTCTTCATCCACGACCTGAAGACGGTCGGCGATTTCAGCCCGATCCATCTGCTCTCTATTTATGTCATCATCGGCAGCGCCCTTGCGATCCGCGCCGCGCGCCGCCGCGATATCCGCGCGCACCGCGCCCATGTCGCGGGCATGTATTTCGGCGGCATCGTCGTCGCGGGGCTTTTCACGCTGCTGCCGAACCGGGTGATGGGCGCGATGATCTTCGACGGCGCCTCGGACCTTGCGAGCGTGCTTGCGGCGGCCGCCGTCAGCGCGCTCTTCGTTGCGGCCGGGGCCCTTGCGGCGCGCCAGGCGGGCTGGACGGAGCGTTTCGAGGCGGTTTTCCGGCGGCGTTGAGGCCCCGCTTTTCGTTTTGCATGGCGGCGCGGCAGGCCCTATAAGTCTTTGCTGAGGAACGAATTCATGCGGTGAGCGTTCGTCGGCAATCAATTCGGGGAAATGCGCCATGGAATGGAAGGGTCGTCGCCAGTCGGGCAATATCGAGGACCAGCGCGGAGCCGGTCCTTCGGCGGGCGGGCGCAATCCGTTCGGCCGCGGTAATGGCGGTTTTCGCATTCCGATGGGCAGCGGGCGCCGCGCCGGCGGCGGCATGAGCATCGGCACCATCATCTTCCTCGTCGTCATCTATTTCGTCTTCAAGGCGATGGGCATCGACCTGTTGCAGGTCATGGGCGAGGGCGGCGGGCAGGTCAGCATGCCGGGCTTCGAGCAGACCGAAAGCGCAAGCCGCCGCGCCTCCCCGCAGGAGGAGGAGACCAAGGCCTTCATGGCGACCGTTCTTGCCGAGACGGAGGATACCTGGAACGGCATCTTCCAGGCGGCCGGCGAGCGCTACGAGGAGCCGAAGATGGTGCTCTTCTCGGGCTCCGTGCAGTCGGCCTGCGGCTTCGCCTCGGCGGCCTCAGGTCCGTTCTACTGCCCGGGCGACCGCAAGGTCTATCTCGACATGAGCTTCTTCGACGAGCTGGCAGGCAAGTTCGACGCGTCCGGCGACTTCGCGCAGGCCTATGTCGTCGCCCATGAGGTCGGCCACCATGTGCAGAACCTCACCGGCGTCCTGCCGCGCTTCAACCAGCAGCGCCAGCGCATGAGCGAGGTGGAGGCCAACCAGATGTCGATCCGCGTCGAGCTTCAGGCCGACTGCTATGCCGGCATCTGGGGCAAGTATACCGAGCAGAAGGGCCTTCTGGAGCGCGGCGACCTGGAGGAGGCGCTGAACGCTGCCACCCAGATCGGCGACGACACGCTGCAGAAGCGCATGCAGGGCTATGTCGTGCCGGAAAGCTTCAACCACGGCACGTCCGAGCAGCGCCGCCGCTGGTTCAAGCGCGGCTTCGACACCGGCCGGGTCGATGCCTGCGACACGTTCAGGGGCGATGTCTGACGGAAGCGCCGGCGGCATTGCCGCTGTCGGCGATCTTCAGGTCTTCCTCGACGATCAGGGCATATTTGGTCGCGTGCGTCAGGGCTATGGCGAGCGCGACCGCGAGCATCGGCACGGCGATCGCCAGATTGCCGCGTAGTTGCCAGAAGAACGGCCGGTGCACCACCTTCACCCAGAGGAGAAGCGCGACCGGGAGGCCGCCGAAGACCAGCATGTGAACGGCAAGGGAGAGCGGCTGGAAGGACGTTCCAGCTCGGAAGACGCCGTCCTCGTCCATGAACCAGGCCGCCGCCGCCGCGAGAAGCAGGAGCGCCGCGAAGAGCGGATTCATCACCCGTTTCCAGGAGACCGCGACGCAGGCCGCGATGAAGAGGCAGAGGAACCCGCCCGTCACCAGCGCGAGCGTGCCGGGGCGGGCGCCGAGCAGGGCCCAGCTCTCCATCCAGAAATCGCGGCTGGTGATGAGGAAGAGATAGAGGCCGGTCGCAAGGCTGACCGTCAGGCTGCCGAAGGCGGGTCTTGCGGCGGGAAAGCGGGCCTGAACTGAGCGGGCCTGAGCTGAGCGGCCCTGAACTGAGCGGAATGACATTGCCGGTCCTCGAACGCTGACATGCGGAGGACATATCTTGCCCCGCGCCGTTACCGGCGCATGACAAGCAGCCCCCATCCGCGCGTTTCTCTCACGGGGAAGCTGACAGGTCGCTGACGGCCTCTGCCGCCGCGTCCGAACCGGAAGGATTGGTGCGGGAACGGGCCGCTGCTGCGGCAGCAGCCCGCTCCCATGGCCTCAGGCCCGCTTTTCGCTGTCCATATGCGCCAGCGCGGCGGCCGGATAGCGCTCGCCCGCGGCGGCATCCTTCGGCACGGCGGCTTCGATCGCTGCAAGATCGGCTTCCGTAAGCACGACCTGCTGCGCGCCCAGCGCCTCGGCGAGGCGATCGCGCCGGCGGGCGCCGACGAGGGGCAGGATATCGGCGCCCTGCGCGGCGACCCAGGCGATGGCGAGCTGGGCCACGGTGGCGCCCTTCTCCTCCGCGACGCGGCGCAGCGCCTCGACGAGCGCGAGGTTGCGGTCGACATTGCCGTCCTGGAAGCGCGGGCTCAGCGTGCGGAAATCGCCGCCCGTCGTCGCCCCCTTCTGCCAATGCCCGCTGATCAGGCCGCGCGACAGCACGCCATAGGCGGTGATCGCGATGCCGAGCGCCCGGCAGGTCGGCAGGATGTCGTCCTCGATGCCGCGTGAGATCAGCGAATACTCGATCTGCAGATCGACGATCGGATGGACGGCCGCCGCCCGGCGGATCGTTTCCGAGCCCACCTCGGACAACCCGATATGGCGGATGTAGCCGGCCTTCACGAGGTCGGCGAGCGCGCCGATCGTTTCCTCGATCGGCACCGCCGGATCGAGGCGGGAGGGGCGGTAGATGTCGATATGGTCGGTGCCGAGCCTTTGCAGGGAGTAGGCGAGGAAGTTGCGGATCGCCGCGGGGCGGCAATCGTAGCCGCTCCAGATGCCGTCCGGCCCGCGCAGCGCGCCGAACTTCACGCTGAGCAGCACGTCCTCGCGGCGGCGCTCCTTCAGCGCTTCGGCGATCAGCATCTCGTTATGGCCCATGCCGTAGAAATCGCCGGTATCGAGAAGGGTGATGCCGGCGTCGAGCGCGGCGTGGAGGGTGGCGATGCTTTCCGCCCGGTCGGCCGGGCCATACATGCCGGACATGCCCATGCAGCCGAGCCCGATGGTGGAAACGACGGGGCCGGTCTTGCCGAGGGTGATGGTCTTCATGGTGTTTCTCCTGTGCGCTGTCTTTCGGTCCATGCTCTTTTACCGCCATCGCCGTTGTGCGATAATCCGATCTCTCTTGAACAAGCCGTGCGGTTTTCCGAACAATGAGCCAGATCCCCCTTGCCGATCTCGATGCCTTCGTCACCATCGCCCGGGTGAAGAGCTTCCGCGCCGCCGCCAAGCTGCGCGGCGTCTCCGCCTCGGCGCTGTCGGAGGCGATGCGGCGGCTGGAGGGGCGGCTCGATCTTCGCCTCTTCAACCGCACGACGCGCAGCGTGACGCTGACGGATGCCGGCGCGCGCCTCCTGGAGCGGCTGGCGCCGGCGCTGGCCGAGGTCGAGGCGGCGATCGACGGGATGAACAGCCTGCGCGACCGGCCGGTCGGCCGCCTCCGGCTGAACGTGCCGGGCATCGTCGCGCGCTTCGTGCTGCCGCCGATCGCCACGCCCTTTCTCAAGGCCTATCCCGGCATCACGCTGGAGGTCGCGTCCAACGATGCGCTGGTGGATGTGCTGGCGGAGGGTTTCGACGCCGGCATCCGCTATGAGGAGGCACTGCACCAGGACATGATCGCCGTGCCGATCGGCCCGCGCCGGCAGCGTTTCGTCGTGGCCGCCGCACCCGCCTATATCGAAGAGCACGGGGCGCCGGAGCATCCGCGCGACCTGATGGGGCACCGCTGCATCCTGCACCGTTTCGCCAGCGGCCATGTGCTGCCCTGGGTCTTCGAGCGGGGCGAGGAGAAGGTTTCGCTGACGCCGCCCGCCTGCCTGATCTCCGAATCGAACGAGGTGGAGCAGCACGCCGCCCTGGCCGGCCTCGGCATCGTCTTCACCTTCGAGGAATTCCTGGCGCCGGCCCTTTCCTCCGGCGCGCTGCAGGTCGTCATGCCCGGCTGGATCCAGACCTTCTCCGGCCCCTTCCTCTACTATCCGAGCCGCACCCTGATGCCCGCGCCGCTGCGCGCCTTCGTCGATTTCGTGAAGGCGCATCCCTCATCGGAATGAGGCCTTTCATCAGCAAATCGCGATCAAACCATCAAAAATATTGCGATGTTCATGGATTGTTTCGCGGCAGGAAGTGAAATAGAAGTCTTCGCCTGACATTTTTGCCCGCGCATGCCGGGCGTTATCCTTCCAGGGGTGAAGCCATGATCGATGCCAGGTCCACCCGGCGCGGGCTCTTTCTCGTCTTCATGATCATGTTCCTCGACGTGATCGGCATCGCCATCATCATGCCGGTGCTGCCGACCTATCTGCGCGAGCTGACGGGCGACGATATCAGCCAGGCGGCGATCGACGGCGGCTGGCTGCTGCTGGTCTATGCCGGCATGCAGTTCCTCTTCGCGCCCTTCATCGGCAATCTCTCCGATCGCTTCGGCCGGCGGCCGGTGCTGCTCGCCTGCATCCTCACCTTTGCCATCGACAACCTCATCTGCGCGCTGGCGACCAGCTACTGGATGCTGTTCGTCGGCCGGGTGCTGGCGGGCATCAGCGGCGCCAGCTTCGGCACGGCCGCCGCCTATATCGCCGATGTCTCCACGGACGAGACGCGGGCGAAGAATTTCGGGCTGATGGGCATCGCCTTCGGCACCGGCTTCGCGCTCGGGCCCGTCATCGGCGGGCTGCTCGGCGAGTTCGGCCCGCGCATCCCGTTCTACGGGGCGGCGGTGCTCGCCTTCCTCAATTTCGTCGCGGCCTGTTTCCTCCTGCCGGAAAGCCTGGAGACGGCCCATCGCCGCCGGTTCGAGCTTGTCCGCGCCAACCCGCTCGGCGCGCTCCTCCAGATGCGCAACTATCCGGGCGTGCTGTGGGTCGGCCTCGTCTTCTTCTGTTACTGGCTGGCGCATGCCGTCTATCCCTCCGTCTGGTCCTTCGTCTCGGCGCTGCGCTATGGCTGGAGCGAGGGGCAGATCGGCCTGTCGCTCGGCGTTTTCGGGGTCGGCGGGGCGATCGTCATGGCCTTCGTGCTGCCGCGCGTCGTGCCGAGGCTCGGCGAGTTCCGCACGGCCGTCGTCGGCCTCGCCTTCGCCGTGCTCGGCCTTGCCGGCTACGCCGCCTCCGTTCACGGCTGGATGATCTATGCGGTGATCGTGCTGACGGCGCTCGAAAGCCTCGCCGATCCGCCGCTGCGCTCCATCGCCTCGGCCCGCGTGCCGCCCTCCGCGCAGGGCGAGTTGCAGGGGGCGCTGACCAGCGTTTCCAGCATCACGACGATCATCGGTCCGCTGATCTTCACCCAGGTGTTCAGCCACTTCACGGGACCGTCCGCGCCGGTCGTCTTTGCCGGGGCGCCCTTTGCGCTTGCGGCCGTGATGCTCCTGGTGGGCCTCGTGATCTTCGTCGTGAGGCTGCGCGGCGCCGGGGCCGGGCCGAACGGCAATCTCGCGCCGGAACGCGCCTGAAGCGCTTTCAAACTTGACATTTCAACGAAATTTCCGCGCGAAACCGCCTGCTCGGCGCCGCATTCCAGCATTTTTGATGAAATCATCAAATCAATTCGATTGATCGCGGCTGGAAGTTGTGATCCGAAGCGAGGCGAAAGTGAGAACTATTATGCACATGGCACCGCATCGCGGGAACAATGGCTGGGGCGCGCATTTTCGCGCGACCTTTGCCCTCGGCGTACCGTTGATCGGCGCGCAGCTCGCCCAGCTCGGCATTCACACGACCGACGTGGTCATTCTCGGCCGCCTCGGCGCCGCGCATCTGGCGGCGATCGTGCTGTCGAGCGCGTTCTTCTTCACCATCTTCATCCTCGGCTCGGGTTTTGCCAATGCCGTCATGCCCATGGTGGCGCAGGCCTATGGCCGCGGCGACCCGGTGTCCGTGCGGCGCTCCGTGCGCATGGGCATGTGGGTGGTGCTGCTCTATTCCGTGCTGATGATCCCGCTCTTCTACAATGCGGAGAGCATCCTGCTCCTTGCCGGCCAGAAGCCGGATGTGGCGGCGCTGGCCGGCACCTACCTGAAGATCGCCCAGTGGGGCATGGCGCCCGGGCTGCTCTTCATGACGCTGCGCGGCCTCGTCAGCGCGCATGGCCGGGCCGGAATCGTGCTCTATGTCACGATCATCATCCTGTCGGTCAACGCCTTCTTCGCCTATGCGCTGGTGCTCGGCCGTTTCGGCTTCCCGGCGATGGGCATGAAGGGGGCGGCCATCGTCTCGTTCGGCGTCAATCTGCTGAGCTTCGTGCTGCTGACGGCCTATATCCAGTCACGCCCCGACATGCGCCGCTACGAGCTCTTCGTGCGCTTCTGGCGGCCGGACTGGCTGGCCTTCCGCGAGGTCGTCCATCTCGGCCTGCCGATCGGCCTCACCATGCTGGCGGAGGTCAGCCTCTTCAGCGGCGCTTCGCTGCTGATGGGCAATATCGGCACGCTGGAGCTGGCGGCCCACGGCATCGCGCTCCAGCTCGCCTCCATCGCCTTCATGGTCCCGCTCGGCCTCGCGCAGGCCGGCACGGTGCGCGTCGGCGTGGCGCATGGCCAGGGCGATCACCTCGGCGTCGTGCGCGCCTCCTGGGCGGTGCTGGCGATCGCGACGGTGATCGCGGTCGGCGGCGGCGTGCTCTTCGCGCTCATTCCCACGACGCTTGCCTCGATCTTCCTCGACAAGGCGGGCGAGGATTCGGCCGCGGTGCTGGCCATCGCCGGCCCCTTCGTGGTGATCGCCGGCATCTTCCAGCTCGTCGACGGCCTGCAGGCGATCGCCGCCGGCCTGCTGCGCGGGCTGAAGGACACGCGCATCCCGATGATCCTCGCGTTGATCTCCTACTGGCCGATCGGCTTCCTTGCCGCCTGGTTCTTCGCCTTCCCGGCCGGCTTCGGCGGCATCGGCGTCTGGTTCGGTTTCCTCTGCGGCCTTTCGGCAGCGTCCATCCTGCTCAACTGGCGCTTCTACCGTCTGGTGACGCGGGGCATGCCCGCCGCCCGGCCGATATGAGGGGGCCGGCGATGACTGGCCCTGGCGTCAGCCTGGAGGAAATCCAGGCGCTCGAAGAAGCACTGCACCGCCCGGAGGTGCGCGGCTCGCGGCCGGCCGTCGAGGCGCTGCTTGCCGAGGGATTCGTAGAGTTCGGCAGTTCGGGCACGGTCTATCGCCGGGCGGAGATGCTCGGTCTCCTGTCTCAGGGGGCGGACGATCCGGCGGACGGAGCGTTGCAGGCCTACGACTACGCCCTGACGTCGATTGCCGAAAGCGCCGTTCTGCTCACCTATCGCACGTGCCGGCGGACGACGGATGGATCGGAACGCCATGTCCTGCGCTCTTCGATCTGGAAACGGGTGGGAGGGCACTGGCAGATGGCCTTTCACCAGGGAACGGTGGTGCCGGGTTCGCCCTGAGTGCCGGAACGAAAAAAGCCCCGGACATCGTCCGGGGCTTTTGTCTGTCGGGGTGGCTCAGGCCCGTTCGGGGATGGCCGCCTCGCCCTTCTTCTCGCGCACCAGGTTGATGAAGCGGCGGAAGAGGTAGTGGCTATCCTGCGGGCCGGGGGAAGCCTCCGGGTGGTGCTGGACGGAGAAGACCGGCTTGCCGGCAAGGCGCAGGCCGCAATTCGTGCCGTCGAACAGCGAGATGTGGGTCTCTTCCACGCCGTCGGGCAGGGAGGCGGAGGCGACGGCGAAGCCGTGGTTCATCGAGACGATCTCCACCTTGCCGGTCGTGTGGTCCTTCACCGGGTGGTTGGCGCCGTGATGGCCCTGGTGCATCTTCTCGGTCGTGGCGCCGACGGCAAGGCCCAGCATCTGGTGGCCGAGGCAGATGCCGAAGATCGGGATGCCCGTGTCGATCAGCGTCCTGATGACCGGCACGGCATATTCGCCGGTCGCCGCCGGGTCGCCCGGGCCGTTGGAGAGGAAGATGCCGTCCGGCTTCAGCGCCAGCACGTCGTCGGCGCTGGAGGTCGCCGGCATGACGGTGACCTTGCAGCCGAGGCCGGTAAAGAGGCGCAGGATGTTGCGCTTGACGCCATAGTCGAGCGCGACGATGTGGTATTTCACGTCGCCCTCGGTGAGGTCCTCGTAGCCTTCGTTCCACACCCAGGGCTTCTCGCTCCAGCGCGAGGACTGGCCGGAGGAGGCGACCTTGGCGAGATCGAGGCCGACGAGGCCGCTCCAGGCCTTCGCCTCCGCCTTCAGCGTCTCGATGTCGAAGACGCCGTTCGGGTCGTGGGCGATCACCGCGTTCGGCGCGCCGTTCTCGCGGATCCAGGCGGTCAGCGCGCGCGTGTCGATGCCGGAAAGGCCGATGATGCCGCGGGCCTTCAGCCAGCCGTCGAGATGCTTGGCGGCGCGGTAGTTGGAGGGCTCGGTGATGTCGGCCTTGAAGATCGTGCCGACGGCGCCGTGGCGGGCGGCGGGCGTCAGGTCCTCGATGTCCTCGTCATTGGCGCCGATATTGCCGATATGCGGGAAGGTGAAGGTGACGATCTGGCCGAGATAGGACGGGTCGGTGAGGATTTCCTGGTAGCCGGTCAGCGCCGTATTGAAGCAGACTTCTGCGGTCACCTTGCCGGTGGCGCCGATGCCCTTGCCTTCGATGACGGTGCCGTCGGCAAGAACGAGCAGGGCGGTCGGCTTTTCGGTGGTCCATGCGGGGGTCGAGGTCATGAGTATCCCGTTTCCGGCGCCGGGCGCCGGCTTGAAAGCCAGGGCGCCGAGCACCATTTAAGAGCGCAGGCAAAGGCGCGCGAAAAACCCGCGTTGGTTCGCCCTGATTGCCAATTTTCGTGCAGGTGCCGGAAAATAGACAAAGCGGATGACGGGGTCAACCGTTGCCTGTGGATTGCGCCGAATTATAAAGCGTTGAAATTCAATTGCTTGCGCAATCCGTTTGCCGGCGGGCCCTTTGCCGGTCTATGAGCATGCACAATCGAACGATGATCGAAGCCCAAGCCGCGCATCCGGCGCCGGCGGCTTCCAATGGAGAAAATGATGCGCGATACGATCGCAAATGCCCTCAAGGATGCACTCAAGGCCAAGGATGCCTGCCGTGTCTCCACGCTGCGCCTGATCCAGGCCAAGCTGAAGGACTGCGACATCGCCAACCGCGGTGTCGGCAAGGGGCCGGTCGAGAACGACGAACTGCTGCAGATTCTCGCCAAGATGATCAAGCAGCGCGAGGAATCGGCCAAGATCTTCTCCGAGAACGGCCGGCCGGAGCTCGCCGCGCAGGAGCGCGAGGAAATCAAGGTCATCGAGAGCTTCCTGCCCGAGCAGATCTCCGAGGACAAGATGAAGGACCTCATCGCCGCGGCCATCGCCGAAATCGGCGCGCAGGGCCTGCGCGACATGGGCAAGGTCATGGCCGTGCTCAAGGAGCGCTATCCCGGCCAGATGGATTTCGCCAAGGCCTCCGGCATCGTGAAGGATCTCTTGAAATAGGCCCCGGCGGCGCGAATCGGTAAGAGGGCGGCTTCGGCCGCCCTTTCTGTTTGGCGGGTGGCTGTTTGGCGGGTGGTTTTTGCGGCGGCACGCATTCCGTGCAATCTGCGGGAACCAAAAGCGCCGAGCGCTGTTATTGTCCAGCAGGAGCCCGACGATGCGGCGAGGACGGCCCATCGGCTCGCCCCGGCGAAGTGCATGAGAATGCCGCCGGATATGGTCTTGCGTTGATGCCCGGCGGCCGCCCAAGGGAGGCCGAGCCGATGCGCCTGATGTTCCTTCTTCCTTTTGCGCCGCTTCTTCTCGCGGGGCCGGCCCTTGCGCATGACGCGGCGAGCGGCTGGCAGTACGAAGCCTTCTGCTGCAACGGCAACAGCCACAACGGCGACTGCCAGATGATTCCGGCGACGACCGTGCGCATCATCGCAGGCGGCTACCGGGTGACCCTGGCGCCCGGCGACCATCGCCTCGCCACCCGCAGCCACATCTTCCTCATGCCGCAGGACATGACGCGCCGCTCGCAGGACGGCGAGTACCATCTCTGTCTCTATCCGACCGAGGACACGCCGCGCTGCTTCTATGCGCCGGACATGGGGTTCTGACGCGCCCTGTGAATTGCTGTGGGCGGGCGACTATCGCTGGCGGTGGACGCCGCGCATGGTTATATGGACCCCGACCGAGGGACCCATGCGCTTTTCCAATGCCTTCCTAGACGAGATCCGCGACCGCGTCTCCATTTCGGAGGTGATCGGCAAACGCGTGACCTGGGATCGACGCAAGACCAATGTGTCGCGCGGCGACTACTGGGCCTGCTGCCCGTTCCATGGCGAAAAGTCGCCGAGCTTCCACTGCGAGGACCGCAAGGGCCGCTACCATTGTTTCGGCTGCGGCGTCTCCGGCGACCATTTCCGCTTCCTCACCGATCTCGACGGCCTGTCCTTCCCGGAGGCCGTGCAGCAGATCGCCGACATGGCGGGCGTCGCCATGCCGCAGCCCGACCGCGAGGCCGAGCAGCGCGAGAAGGAGCGCACCGGCCTCGTCGAGGTCATGGAGATGGCCACCCGCTTCTTCGAGGACCAGCTCCAGACGCCGGCCGGCGCGAAGGCGCGCGCCTACCTGCGCGACCGCGGCCTGACGGGGCGCACCATCGAGACCTTCCGGCTCGGCTACGCGCCGGAAAGCCGCAATGCGCTGAAGGAGTTCCTCGCCGGCAAGGGCGTGCCGAAGGAGGCGATCGAGGCTTGCGGCCTCGTCGTGCACGGGCCGGACATCCCGGTCTCCTACGACCGCTTCCGCGACCGCATCATGTTCCCGATCCTCTCGGTGCGCGAGAAGGTCATCGCCTTCGGCGGGCGCGCCATGTCGCCGGATGCGCCGGCGAAATACCTCAATTCCAACGAGACCGAGCTCTTCCACAAGGGCAACGTGCTCTACAACCACGCCCGGGCCCGCAAGGCCGCGCAGGGCGCGAGCCGCGCCGGGCAGGACGAGAAGACCTCCGGCACTGTCATCGCTGTCGAAGGCTATATGGACGTGATCGCGCTCCACCAGGCCGGCATCGAGAATGCCGTGGCGCCGCTCGGCACGGCGCTCACGGAAAACCAGCTCGACCTGTTGTGGAAGATGACCCCGGAGCCGGTGCTGTGCTTCGATGGCGACGGGGCGGGCATTCGCGCGGCGAACCGCGCCGCCGACCTGGCGCTGCCCTTCATCAAGCCGGAGCGCACCGTGCGCTTCGCGCTGCTGCCCGACGGCAAGGACCCGGACGATCTCGTGCGCCACGAGGGCCGCGCGCCCTTCGACAAGGTGATGGCAGGCGCCCGGCCGCTCGCCGAGATGATCTGGAACCGCGAGGTGCAGGGTGTGAGTTTCGAGACGCCGGAAAGCCGGGCGGCACTCGAGGCGCGCCTGCGCCAGGTCACCGGCGTGATCGCCGACGAGGATGTGCGCCGCCACTACCAGCAGAACATGCGCGACCGGCTGAACGCCTTCTTCCGCCCCGCGCAGCGGCAGGGCGGCGGCGGCTTTTCCGGCAATCGCCAGGGAAGGGACGGCGGGCGCGGCGCGCCGCAGGGCACGCCCGTCTCTTCGGGCATTTCCGACCGGCTGGCGCGCTCGGCGCTGGTGCGCGGCGCGCAGGAGCTGCCGGCCCTGCGCGAAAGCGTGCTGGCGCTCACCGTCGTCAACCATCCCGGCCTGCTCTTCAGCGATTATGACGAGATCGCCATCATCGAATACGAGAACCGCGACCTGCAGCGGCTCTGGTCGGCGCTGCTCGGCATCGCCGGCTCCGTCGGCGCCCGGCTGGAGCGCGACCGGCTGGTCGAGGAACTGGAGGCGGCCGGCTTCGACACGCTGCTGCGCGGGCTCGACCAGCAGATCCGCAACTCGCGCCTGTGGACCGCGACGGCGGAGGCCGCGCCCGAGGATGCCCGCGAGGGCTTCCTCCAGGCACTCGCCCTGCACAAGCGCACCCGCGCCCTGCTCTGGCAGCGCCGCGAACTGGAGCGCGAGCTTGCCGTGGCGACCGAGGAAGGCGACGGCGAACGGGTTCCCCAGATCCTGCGCGCGCTGCAGGAGGTGCAGATGGAGACCGTGCGCCTGGAGAACCAGGAGGCCATCATCGAGGGCTTCGGCGTGCTCTCCGGCCGCGTGAAGGGGCCGGCAGGCAAGTAGCCGCCGCCCCGGTCCTCATTCGTCGAAGACGATGGCGAGCTTGTTGCCGACCGGGTCGCGGACATAGGCGGAATACCAGTTGGGGCCGTAGTGCGGGCGCGGGCCGGGGGCGCCTTCGTCCGTTCCGCCATGGGCGAGGGCGGCCGCATGGAAGGCCTCCACCTCGTCATGCGAAGCGGCGGGAAAGCCGATCATGGTGCCGTTGCCGGGGCTTGCCGGCGCGCCGTCGAAGGGCGTGCACAGCCAGAGGATGAAGCCGTCGGGACCGCCGCCTCTGGTGTAGCCGCGCAATCCCGGATAATCCGCCCGCACGGCCCAGCCGATCGTCGCGAGGACGGCGTCGTAAAAGGGCGTGGTGGCCGCGGCGTCCGATGTGCCGAGGGTTGCATAGACATCCATCCCTGCTTCTCCCATGTCGATTTTTTGCAACCCTATCTTGAAATCGGAACAAATCAAGAACATTATTGAGCGGTGGACGTCGGCGCGCGGGCGGTTGCCGAACCTTGCCCGCTTGGTCAGAATGGGGGGAACGAAAGTGCACATGATGATCGAAGCCCGACCTTCCACCCCCCTTGCCGCCCTGTTCGATGCGCCGACGGACGATCCGCTCGATGTGCTCAAGCGCGTCTACGGCTATGACGCCTTCCGCGGCAAGCAGCAGGCGGTGGTCGAGCATGTGGTCGGCGGCGGCGATGCCGTCGTGCTGTTCCCGACCGGTGCCGGCAAGTCGCTCTGCTTCCAGATCCCGGCGCTCTGCCGCGCGGGCGTCGGCATCGTCATCTCGCCGCTGATCGCGCTGATGCGCGACCAGGTGGAGGCACTGAAGCAGCTCGGCGTCAGGGCCGCCGCGCTGAATTCCTCCCTGACGCGCGACGAATTCTTCGCCGTGCGCGATGCGATGCGCGCGGGCGAGCTCGACCTTCTCTACGTCACACCCGAGCGCATCGTCACGGAGGGCTTTGCCGAGCTCGTCGCCGATGCGCGCATCGCGCTCTTCGCCATCGACGAGGCGCATTGCGTCTCGCAATGGGGCCACGATTTCCGGCCGGAATACCGAACGCTCGGCGTTCTCGGCGAGCGCTATCCCGGCGTGCCGCGCATCGCGCTGACGGCGACCGCCGATCCGCATACCCGCGGCGACATCATCGAGCGGCTCGGCCTCCAGGAGGCGGCGGTCTTCACCACCAGCTTCGACCGGCCGAACATTTCCTACGAGATCGCCGAGCGCGACCAGGCGCGCCAGCAATTGCTGCGCTTCCTCTCGCGCCACCAGGGCGAGAGCGGCATCGTCTACTGCCTGTCGCGCGCCAAGGTGGAGGACACGGCCGACTGGCTGAACGCGCAGGGCGTTCGCGCGCTGCCCTATCATGCCGGCTTCGACCGCGCGGTGCGCGACGCCAACCAGGATGCCTTCCTGAAGGAGGAGAACCTCTGCCTCGTCGCGACGGTCGCCTTCGGCATGGGCATCGACAAGCCGGATGTGCGCTATGTCGCCCATCTCGACCTGCCAGGCTCGGTGGAGGCCTATTACCAGGAGACGGGGCGTGCCGGGCGCGACGGCCTGCCCTCCGAGGCCTGGATGGCCTATGGCATGGCCGACGTCGTGCAGCGCCGCAAGATGATCGACGAGGGCGGGGCGGCCGAGGAGATCAAGCGCATCGAGCGCGCCAAGCTGACGGCGCTGCTCGCCATCTGCGAGACGGCCGGCTGCCGGCGCAAGGCGATCCTGGCGCATTTCGGCGAAGGCCATTCCGGCCATTGCGGCAATTGCGATACCTGCCGCAACCCGGTCGAGACCTGGGACGGCACGGAGGCGGCGATCAAGGCGCTCGCCGCCGTCTACCGTACCGGCGAGCGCTTCGGCGCCGCCCATGTCATCGACGTGCTGGTGGGCGCGGTCAACGAGAAGACCGAGCGCTTCGGCCATACCTCCATGCCGGTCTTCGGCGTGGGCAAGGACATTGCCGGGCGCGTCTGGCAGTCGATCTTCCGGCAGCTCCTGGCGGCCGGCCTCATCAGCGTCGACCACGCCGCCTATGGCGCGCTGAAGCTGGAGCCCGAGGCGCGCGCCGTCTTCCGCCACGAGCGGCAGGTGCTGCTCCGCAAGGACCGCCCGCCGACGGGGCGCAAGGGCAAGGCCGGCGGCTCGCCCGCCGCCCGCGAACGCTCGAACCTTGCCGGTTCCGATCGCGAACTTTTCGAGCTGCTGCGCGCCGAGCGGCTGTCCATCGCCAAGGATCTCGACGTGCCGCCCTATGTCGTCTTCCCGGACACGACGCTGATCGCGCTTGCCAAGGAGCGCCCGCGCGACCGGGAGGAGCTGCTCGACATTCCCGGCATCGGCGTTTCCAAGCGCGACCGGTTCGGCGATGCCTTCCTTGCCGTCATCGACGAATTCAGCGGCTGATTTTTTGACGCCGCCGCCGGAACGTTCCGGCCCTCTTCGTCCTTGTGTGTGCGTTCAGGCAAGGAGGACGCTTCGATGAAGGTTACGCAGCATCTCTGGTTCGAGAAGGACATGGAGGCCGCGATCGGCTTCTACACGTCGCTCATTCCCGGTTCCTCGGTCCACTGGGTCTCGTCGCTTCCGGCCGAAACGCCGAGCGGCCCGCCGGGCAGCGTGAAGATCGCCAGCTTCACGCTCGGCGACCAGCGCTACATGGCGATCGAGGCCGGTCCGCTCGATCCGTTCAACCACAGCTTCTCCATCATGGTCGAATGCGAGACGCAGGGTGATCTCGACCGGCTGTGGGACGCGCTGCGCGCCGGCGGCTCGGTGGAGCAGTGCGGCTGGCTGAGGGACCGCTGGGGCCTCTCCTGGCAGATCGCGCCGACGCGGCTCGGCGAATTGATGAGCGACCCGGATCAGGCGAAGGTCAAGCGCGTCACCGAGGCGATGCTCCAGATGGTCAAGCTCGACATCGCGCCGCTGGAGGCGACCGCGGCGCGGCAAGCCGGATGAGGCGCAGGTCCAGCCGCTACATGCGGACGGTCATGCCGCCGTCGACCACCAGCACATGGCCGTTGACGAAGGACGCCGCGTCGCTGGCGAGGAACAGGGCGGCGCCGGCGATCTCGTCGGCGCGGGCCCAGCGCTGGACGGGGATGCGCTGGCGCACGAAGGGCATCAGGCCCTCGTCGGCGGCGAGCGCCGCGTTGGTTTCCGTCGCGAACCAGCCGGGGGCGATGGCGTTGCTGGTGATGCCGTGCGGGGCGTATTCGACGGCCATGCTGCGCATGAGGCCGGTGAGGCCGTGCTTGGCGGCGGGGTAGATGCCGTCGTTCGGCATGGCCACATGGCCGCCGATCGAGGTGACGGCGATCAGCCGCCCGTGGCCGTTGCGCTTCATCAGCGCGGCGGCGTCCCGCGAGAGGCTCGCGGCGGCGGAAAGGTCGGTGCGGATCAGCTCGTCGATGGCCGCGTCGTCCATCTCCGACAGCGGCCGGCGGTCCCGGGCGCCGACATTGTTGACGAGCACGTCGAGCCGGCCGTGGGCGTCCTCGATCCCGGCGAGCACGGCGCGCTGGGCGGCCCGGTCGGCGATGTCGAAGGCGGCGGCGGAGGCGCTGCCGCCGGCCGCCGCGATCCTCTCGACCGCCCCGTCGAGCGTCGCGGCCGTGCGGCCCGTCACCACCACATGGGCGCCGGCCTCGGCCAGCGCCTTGGCGATCTCGAAGCCGAGGCCGCGGCCGCCGCCGGTGACGAGCGCCACGCGGCCCTTCTGGGAGAATCTTTCCAGTATCGTCATGGCCACATCCTTTCGCGCCGCCACCGGACAGGGGCAGGGCGTCGCTGTCAACCCTGCGGGCGGCGGGTTGCGGCTTTGTCCTTGGGCAAAAAGCGGCTATCAGCGGCGCGAGAGGATTTTGCCATGGCCCAGAACATCTACGACCAGCCCGCCTTCTTCGAGGGCTATTCCAATCTCCCCCGTTCGGTGCACGGCCTTGCGGGCGCGGCGGAGTGGGAGGCGGTGCGCGCGCTGCTGCCGGAGCTTGCGGGCAAGCGCATCGTCGATCTCGGCTGCGGTTTCGGCTGGTTCGCGCGCCATGCGGCGGAGGCGGGGGCGGAAAGCGTGCTCGGCCTCGACCTGTCGGAAAACATGATCGCCCGCGCCCGGGCGGAGACCGCGTCTCCCGCCGTCCGCTACGAGATCGCCGATCTCGACCGGCTGGACCTGCCGGCCGGGGCCTTCGATTTCGCCTACAGCTCGCTCGCCTTCCACTATATCGCGGATTTCGGCCGGCTGGTGCGCACCGTCCACGCCGCGCTGGTGCCGGGTTCCTCCTTCGTCTTCACCATCGAGCATCCGCTCTACATGGCGCCGTCCCGGCCGGATTGGGTGGAGGTGGACGGCCGGACGGTCTGGCCGGTCGACGGTTACCTCGTCGAAGGCCCGCGCACGACGGACTGGCTCGCCAAGGGCGTCGTCAAGCACCACCGCACGCTCGGCACGACCCTCAACGCCTTGATCGCCGCCGGCTTTTCCATCCGCCATGTCGAGGAATGGCGGCCGAGCGAGGCGCAGCTTGCGGCGCATCCGGAATGGCAGGTGGAGCTCAACCGGCCGATGTTCCTGCTGATCGCCTGCGAACGATCCTGAAACGGCGAAAAGAGCGGTCAAAACCCTTTACGTCGCCTGCCGCTGCGCTAGAACTATCGCAGTGGAGCAATTCGCCGGCACCATGATCAAAACGACAAGCCGGCGTTTACCGGAAGGGGAGCCGTGCCCATGAAAAGACTGAACCTGCCGGTCGACGGCGCCTGCCGCTGCGGGCGCGTGAAAATCCGCATCAGCGCGCCGCCGATGCTGACCATGGCCTGCCATTGCACCGGCTGCCAGCGCATGTCGGGCAGTGCCTATTCGCTGAGCGCGGCGATTCCGGCCGAAGGGTTTGCTGTCGTCGAAGGCACACCCGTCGTCGCCGGGGCGACTGCCGAGGCCGGCCATCATTTCTGCCCGGATTGCATGACCTGGATGTTCACCCGGCCCGCCGGCTTCGATTTCTTCGTCAATGTGCGGCCGACCATGCTGGACGAGACCGGCTGGTACAGCCCGTTCATCGAGACCTATACGAGCGAAAGGCTCGCCTGGGCGCAGACGCCGGCCGTGCACAGCTATGAAAAGTTCCCGCCGATGGAGGACTACGAGAAACTGATCGGCGCCTATGCGGCGAGCGCGGCCTGAGCCGTCGCCTCCTAAACCTTTCCGTCATTTTCGTGAGTGCGTGCCCATGACCTCCGCCTTCATCGCCCATCTCCAGTCCGAAATCGACGGTCTCAAATCCGCGGGCCTCTACAAGTCGGAGCGCGTGATCACCTCCAAACAGGCCGGCGAGATCGCCGTCGCCTCGGGCGAGCGCGTGCTGAACTTCTGCGCCAACAACTATCTCGGCCTCGCCGACAGCGAGGAGCTGGCCGAGGCCGGCAAGAAGGCGCTCGACCGCTACGGCTACGGCATGGCCTCGGTGCGCTTCATCTGCGGCACGCAGGAGGAGCACAAGGAATTGGAAGCGCGCATCTCGTCCTTCCTCGGGCTGGAGGACACCATCCTCTATTCCTCCTGCTTCGACGCCAATGGCGGCCTCTTCGAGACCCTGCTTTCCGAGGAGGACGCGATCATCTCCGATGCGCTGAACCACGCCTCGATCATCGACGGCGTGCGGCTCTCCAAGGCGAAGCGCTTCCGTTATGCCAACAACGACATGGCGAGCCTGGAGGAGGAGCTGAAGAAGGTGGAAGGCGCGCGCTTCAAGATGATCGCCACGGACGGCGTCTTCTCGATGGACGGCATCATCGCCAACCTCCGGGGCGTCTGCGACCTTGCGGAAAAATACGGCGCGATGGTCATGGTGGACGATAGCCACGCCGTCGGCTTCGTGGGAAAACATGGCCGCGGCTCGGCCGAGCATTGCGGCGTCGAGGGGCGGGTGGACATCATCACCGGCACGCTCGGCAAGGCGCTGGGCGGTGCTTCCGGCGGCTATACGTCCGGCCGGCGGGAGGTGGTGGAGTGGCTGCGCCAGCGCTCGCGGCCCTATCTCTTCTCCAACACGCTGGCGCCGGTCATCGCGGCCGCCTCGCTCAAGGTGTTCGATCTTATCGACAATGGCGATGCGCTGCGCAAGCGCCTCTATGCCAATGCCGATCTCTTCCGCGCCGAGATGACGACGCTCGGTTTCACGCTTGCGGGCGAGGGGCATCCGATCATCCCGGTCATGCTGGGCGATGCGAGCCTTGCGCAGGAGATGGCCTCGCGCATGCTGGCGAAGGGCGTCTACGTCATCGGCTTTTCCTTCCCCGTCGTGCCGCGCGGCCAGGCGCGCATCCGCACCCAGATGTCGGCCGCCCATAGCGAGGCGGATGTTCGCAAGGCGATCGAGGTTTTCGCCGAGGTCGGGCGCGAACTGGGCGTCATTTGAACTGCCATCTGAATCCCTTGCGGAGATTTCGTCATGTCGAACATGATGCGTGCGCTGGTTAAAGCAAAACCTGAAGTCGGCCTCTGGATGGAGACCGTGCCGGTGCCGGAGGTCGGCCCCAACGACGTGCTGATCCGGGTGAAGAAGTCGGCGATCTGCGGCACGGACGTGCATATCTGGAACTGGGACCATTGGGCCCAGAAGACGATCCCCGTGCCGATGGTCGTCGGCCACGAATTCGTCGGCGAGATCGCCGAGGTGGGGTCCGCCGTCACCAAGTACCGTGTCGGCGAGCGGGTCTCGGGCGAGGGACACATCGTCTGCGGCAAGTGCCGCAACTGCCGCGCCGGCCGCGGGCATCTCTGCCACTATACCAAGGGCGTCGGCGTCAATCGGCCGGGCTCCTTCGGCGAGTTCGTCGCAATTCCCGAATACAATGTCGTGCCGATCCCCGACGATGTGCCGGACGAGGTGGCGGCGATCTTCGACCCGTTCGGCAATGCCGTGCACACGGCGCTGTCCTTCGATCTCGTCGGCGAGGACGTGCTCGTCACGGGCGCCGGGCCGATCGGCATCATGGGGGCGATGGTGGCCAAGCGCTCCGGCGCGCGGAAGGTCGTCATCACCGACATCAACCCCGTCCGCCTCGATCTCGCCCGCAAGGTCGGCATCGACTACGTCGTCGACGCCGCCAAAGAGGATCTCGCCGAGGTGATGAACGAGATCGGCATGACCGAGGGTTTCGACGTCGGCCTTGAAATGTCTGGCGCGCCGCCGGCCTTCCGCTCGATGATCGACACGATGAACAATGGTGGCAAGATCGCCATCCTGGGCATCGCGCCCGATGGTTTCGGCATCGACTGGAACAAGGTGATCTTCAAGATGTTGACGCTGAAGGGCATCTACGGCCGGGAGATGTTCGAGACCTGGTACAAGATGATCGCCTTCGTGCAGGGCGGGCTGGATCTGTCGCCGATCATCACCCACCGGATCGGGATCGACGATTTCCGCGACGGCTTCGAGGCGATGCGTTCGGGCAATTCCGGCAAGGTCGTCATGGACTGGCACTGAGCCAGGGCGCGCAGGGGCGCGTCGGAACGGGAAGAGGAGGCCTGTCGATGAAATACGAGGGAAGCTGTCATTGCGGCAATGTCGCCTTCAAGGTGGAGGGCGAATTCGATACGGGGCTCGACTGCAACTGTTCGATGTGCCGCCGTCGCGGTGCGCTGCTCGCCTTCGTGCCGCGCGAAAAATTCGTGCTGACGACGCCGCAGGAGAACGTTTCGACCTATATGTTCAACCGCCACGTCATCGAGCATCATTTCTGTGCCAAATGCGGCATTGCGCCCTATGGCGAGGGAACCGATCCGAAAGGGAACAGGATGGCGGCGGTCAACCTGCGCTGCATTCCGGCCATCGATCTGGAGGCGCTGACCATCACCAAGGTCGACGGCCGTTCGTTCTGATCGTACCGCCTGCGAATCGGTTCGGGCAAGGCGCTGGTTTTCGAGGGATCGGGGGCCTTGTCTTTTAGGGAAAGGCTCCTACATGTGGGCTCTATCGCCCGGATCCGCCGACTTTCCTGTCCGCGAACCCGAATCGGAACCTTTTCCGGCTTTTTTGCCGGAAAAGCTTGACGTAACCGAAAATTCTGGGAATCACCATTGTTGGCTGAGAAGGAATGGGTACGGCGGATCGGGAAGTCATGTCAATTGTGTTGCTTCGGCAACATCACCACACGCCCGAGGGCCGGGATGTGGTTAATCGGGATTTAATTGTCAATCCGTTAGGTCAGGGACGCTGATTCGCGCTAACGACGCCGGAAGGCGATCGGCGCGGAGCCCCTAACCGCTTGGAAACTGATGCTCAGGAAAGCGACGAAGTAAATGGCGACAAAGGTCAAAGAGAACGAGGAAGTCGAAAACGAACGCGAAGGCGCATCCGACGGCCCACTTCTCGATCTTTCCGATGATGCCGTCAAGAAGATGATCAAGGCCGCCAAGAAGCGCGGCTATGTCACCATGGACGAGCTGAATTCGGTCCTGCCGTCCGAGGAGGTCACCTCGGAGCAGATCGAGGACACGATGGCCATGCTCTCCGACATGGGCATCAACGTCATCGAGGACGAGGACGCCGAAGAGGCGGCCCAGGGCGGTGACGAAGAGGGCGGCGACGAGGACGGCGAGAGCGAGGGCGGCGAGCTTGCCGCGTCCGGCGGCACTGCGCTTGCCACCGCCAAGAAGAAGGAACCGACCGACCGCACGGACGATCCGGTGCGCATGTACCTGCGCGAGATGGGCTCCGTCGAGCTTCTGTCGCGCGAGGGCGAAATCGCCATCGCCAAGCGCATCGAGGCCGGCCGCGAGACGATGATAGCCGGCCTCTGTGAGAGCCCGCTGACGTTCCAGGCCATCATCATCTGGCGGGATGAACTCAACGAAGGCCAGACCCTCCTGCGCGAGATCATCGACCTTGAGACGACCTATTCCGGTCCCGAGGCGAAGGCGGCCCCGCAGTTCCAGTCGCCGGAAAAGATCGAGGCCGACCGCAAGGCGGCCGAGGAAAAGGAAAAGACCCGCAAGCCCCGCGCGGCCAACGACGACGACATCACCAATGTCGGCGGCGACGGCATGCCGCCGGAGGAGGAGGAAGAGGACGACGACGAGTCGAACCTCTCACTCGCCGCCATGGAAGCGGAACTGCGCCCGCAGGTCATGGAAACGCTCGACACGATCGCCGAGACCTACAAGAAGCTGCGCAAGCTGCAGGACCAGCAGGTGGAAGCCCGCCTGCAGGCGACCGGCACGCTCTCGCCCGCCCAGGAGCGCCGCTACAAGGAGCTCAAGGACGAGCTGATCACCGCCGTCAAGTCGCTGTCGCTCAACCAGAACCGCGTCGACAGCCTCGTCGAGCAGCTCTACGACATCAACAAGCGCCTCGTGCAGAACGAGGGCCGCCTGTTGCGTCTTGCCGAGAGCTATGGCGTGAAGCGCGACTCGTTCCTGGAACAGTACAACGGCGCGGAACTCGACCCGAACTGGATGAAGTCGATCGCCAACCTGGCCGCCCGCGGCTGGAAGGAATTCGCCAGGAGCGAGAACACGACGATCCGCGACATCCGCCAGGAGATCCAGAATCTCGCCACCGAGACCGGCATCTCCATCTCGGAATTCCGCCGCATCGTGCACATGGTGCAGAAGGGCGAGCGCGAGGCGCGCATCGCCAAGAAGGAGATGGTGGAAGCCAACCTCCGTCTCGTGATCTCGATCGCCAAGAAGTACACGAACCGCGGGCTTCAGTTCCTCGATCTCATTCAGGAGGGCAATATCGGCCTGATGAAGGCGGTCGACAAGTTCGAGTATCGCCGCGGCTACAAGTTCTCGACCTACGCGACCTGGTGGATCCGTCAGGCCATCACCCGCTCGATCGCCGATCAGGCCCGCACGATCCGCATTCCCGTGCACATGATCGAGACGATCAACAAGATCGTGCGCACCTCGCGCCAGATGCTGCACGAGATCGGCCGCGAGCCGACGCCGGAGGAGCTGGCCGAAAAGCTCGCCATGCCGCTCGAAAAGGTGCGCAAGGTGCTGAAGATCGCCAAGGAGCCGATCTCGCTCGAAACGCCGGTCGGCGACGAAGAGGACAGCCACCTCGGCGATTTCATCGAGGACAAGAACGCGCTGCTGCCGATCGACGCCGCCATCCAGGCGAACCTGCGCGAGACGACGACCCGCGTGCTGGCCTCGCTGACGCCGCGCGAGGAACGCGTCCTGCGCATGCGCTTCGGCATCGGCATGAACACCGACCACACGCTGGAGGAAGTCGGCCAGCAGTTCTCGGTCACGCGCGAACGCATCCGCCAGATCGAGGCGAAGGCGCTGCGCAAGCTGAAGCACCCGAGCCGCTCGCGCAAGCTGCGTTCGTTCCTCGACAGCTGAGGCGACAGAGAGACAAAACGAGCCCCGCTACCCGAAAGGTTGCGGGGCTTTTTGTTTTGCGGGGCTGCCCCTCATCCGGCTGCCGCCACCTTCTCCCCGCCTGCGGGGAGAAGGAGATTGCCGTGCGGTTTTCCTAAAAGCGCCATCGTCGCGGAGGCAAGGCGTCGCATCCTTCCCTTCTCCCCGCTTGCGGGGAGAAGGTCGCGGCAGCGGGATGAGGGGCGGCAGTCGCCCGACGCCGCGCTTTTCCCGCATGTCACCGGTTGCCTCGGTCTTTCCGGCATGCAAGGTTCATCCCCGCAAGAGGGGTGATGCGCGGAGGACAACGATGCGGGATTGGTTCTGGCGTCTGCTGCTCTCCTTTTCCGCCACCGGCCTGGTGCTCGGCACGCTGTTCTTCGCCGCCTCGCTGACGCCCAGCCTCCTGCCGCGCACCTATGTCATGCAGGGCGTGCTTTCGGGCGTCGCCATGGCCTGCGGCTACGGGCTCGGCGTGGCCCTTGCCGCGCTGTGGTTCTGGCTCGGACTGCCGGAGCCGAAGGACCGGGTCCGTCTCTGGCTTGCCGCGGGCGCCGGGGGCCTTTGCGGCGTCGTGGTGCTGGTCTTCCTCTGGCGCACGGCGGAGTGGCAGAACTCCATCCGCACGCTGATGCACCTGCCGCCGATCGAGACGGCGCATCCCTTCTATGTCGGGCTCATCGCGCTCGCCGTCTTCCTCGTGCTCTTCGGCCTCGGGCGGCTCTTTGCCTTTCTCGCCCGGCTGTTCGCTCGGACCTCGCGCCGGGCGGCGCCGCGGCGGCTCTCCTCCGTCATCGGCACGGCGCTGGCCGCGACGCTGTTCTGGACGCTGGCTGACGGTATTCTGGTGCGCTTCGTGCTGCACACGGCCGATTCCTCCTTCCGCCGGCTCGACCAGGTGATCGAGCCGGACACGGCCGAGCCTTCCGATCCCGGAAAATCCGGCAGCGCCGCCTCGCTGGTGCGCTGGGACGAGCTTGGCCGCATGGGCCGCTCCTTCGTGGCGAGCGGGCCGACGGCAGGGGACATTGCCGCTTTCACGGGCAAGCCGGCGATGGAGCCTCTGCGCGTCTATGCCGGCCTCAACGCCGCCGAGACACCGGAGGCGCGGGCGAAGGTCGCGCTCGACGAGCTGATCCGCGTCGGCGGCTTCGAGCGCGCGACGCTCGTCATCGTCATGCCGACGGGCACCGGCTGGATCGATCCGGAGGGCATTGACACGGTCGAGTACCTGCACCATGGCGACATCGCCAGCGTCGCAATCCAGTATTCCTATCTCGCAAGCTGGCTTTCGCTGCTGGCCGAGCCGGACTATGGCGCCGAGGCCGCGCGGGCGCTCTTCCGCGCCGTGTACGGCCACTGGACGAGCCTGCCGAAGGACAAGAGGCCAAAGCTCTATCTCTACGGCCTCAGCCTCGGCGCCCTGTCGTCGGAACAGTCGGCCGAACTCTTCGAGGTGATCGGCGATCCCTACCAGGGGGCGCTGTGGGCCGGCCCGCCGTTTCCGAGCCGCATCTGGCGCAAGATGACGGCGGACCGCAATGCCGGCACGCCCGCCTGGCTGCCGCGCTTCCGCGACGGTTCCTATGTGCGCTTCACCAGCCAGGAGAACGCGCTGCCGGCGGCGGGCGAGCATTGGGGGCCGATGCGCATCGTCTACCTGCAATATGCCAGCGACCCGATCACCTTCTACGATCCCTATGCCTTCTACCGCCAGCCGGCCTGGATGGCCGTGCCGCGCGGGCCGGATGTCTCGCCGGATTTCGAATGGTATCCCGTCGTCACCTTCCTGCAACTGACGCTCGACATGGCCATGGCGACCACGACGCCGATGGGGCTCGGCCATGTCTATGCCGGCGAGCATTATATCGATCCGTGGATCGCTGTGACGGACGTGACGGACTGGAGCGCGGCGGACGTCGCCCGGCTCAAGGAGAGGTTCCGGGCGGGGCGGTGATCAGCCCTTGACGGCGATGATGAAGAGCCGCGGGAAGCGCAGCAGCCGGCGGCCATCGGCCATCGGCGGGTAGGCGTTCGCGATCCGGTTCTCGTAGTCCGCAAGGAAGGCGTCGTGCTCTCCGGCCGGCAGGCGGTCGAGATAGGGACGCAGGCCCGTCGCCTTCACCCAGTCGACGATGGCGGCCGCATCCGCCATGGGATGGTTGTAGACGGTGTGCCAGACATCGACGCGGGCGGCCTTGGGGTTGAGCGCGTCAAAACAGGCGGCCGGGGCGGGCATCGGGCCGCGCCGCGGCGTGCCCGCGGCAAAGGCGCCCCGCCAGGGACCGGCAAGGGCGCTTTCCTCCATCAGGAGATGGGAGGGTTCGTTGCGATTGTCCGGCATCTGCACGGCCAGCACGCCGCCGGGCCGCAGGCCCTCCACCAGCCGCGCCATCAGCGCCACCGGATCGGGCAGCCACTGGAAGACGGCATTGGCGAAGAGCAGGGCGGCCGGCTCGTGCGGGCGCCATTTCGCAAGGTCGCATTCGACGAAATCGACGCCGGGCAGACGCTTCCGCGCGGCCTTCAGCATGTCGCCGGCATTGTCCACGCCGCGCACGCCCCGGCCGGGAAAGCGCTCCACCAGCAGCTCCGTCGAGTTTCCCGGCCCGCAGCCGAGGTCATAGACGGTTCCGGCGACAAGGTCGGCCGGCACCTGTGCCAGCAGGTCGCGGGCAGGGCGGGTGCGCTCGTCCTCGAATTTCAGGTATTGCGCGGCGGACCAGGCCATGGCGGCTCCGTTCAGAGGCTTTCGAGCGACGGCAGGATCAGCGCGGGGCCGAGGTCGAAATACTCGTCCGGCATGTCGCTGCGGTTGATCCAGACGGTGCGGAAGCCGAATTTCGTCGCGCCGGCGATGTCCCAGCGGTTGGAGGACTGGAAGGAGACGGCGCTCGGATAGAGCCGGTAGTTCGTCGTCACGAGATCGTAGACGGCGGGGGCGGTTTTGTAGGTCTTCAGCGCATCGACCGAGAAGATGTCGTCGATGACGGTGTCGAGTGCGGCATTCTTCACCGCCGAGGCCAGCATGGCGGGCGAGCCGTTGGAGAGGATGGCGATATGCGCGCCGCGCTGCTTCAGCGCCTTCAGCACGGCCGGCACTTCCGGATAGCAGTCGAGCTTCCAGTAGGCGTCGAGCAGCTTCTGGCGCAGCGTCGGATCGACGCCGCCGATGCGCTTGAACGTATAGTCGAGCGCCTGCTCGGTGAGCTGCCAGAAATCGGCATAGGCGCCCATCAGCGCCCGCGTCCAGGAATATTCGAGCTGCTTGGCGCGCCAGATCTCGGAAAAGATCTGGTAGTTCGGACCGACATCCCCCGCATGGCGGCGCACCGCCGCGTGCACGTCGAACAGCGTGCCATAGGCGTCGAAGACATAGGCGGCATGGGACATGGGCGGCGATTCCTTCTGGCATTGTCGAGGGCGATTGGTCGCCATCGGACGATGAAAGTCAATCGGGTCGGCAGGCCCTTCAGAACCGCGTGATGACGCTGATGCCGAGGTCCGTCGCCTTGTCCATCGCCGTCAGGGCGGGCACGGCCTCCTCCAGGCTGACATGCCGGCCGATCAGCCGTTGCGGGGCGAGCTTGCCGCTTTCGATCATCGCCAGCATGGCGTCGTAGCGCCAGGCCTGCATGCCGTGGCTGCCGTAGATTTCCAGCTCGTGGCCGATGACCTGGGCCATGGGAATCTGGGGCGTTGCATGGTCGGCGAGCATCAGGCCGACCTGCACGTGCCGTCCGCGCCGGCGCAGGTTTTTTATCGAGTTGAAGCAGGTGACGGGCGAGCCGAGCGCATCGACCGAGGCATGCGCCCCGCCGCCGGTGATCTCGCGCACGGCCTCCGCGACGTCGGCGACCTCGCGTGCGTTGATGACGGCGACGGCGCCCATTTTCCGGGCGAAGTCCAGTTTCTCCGCGGAAATGTCGATGGCGATGGGGTTGGCACCGAGGGCGGCGGCGATCATGATCGCGGAGAGGCCCACCCCGCCGCAGCCGTGCACGGCCACCCATTCGCCGCCCGTCACGCGCGCCTGGTCGACGACGGCGCGGAAAGAGGTGGCGAAGCGGCAGCCGAGGCTGGCGGCCGTGGCATAGTCGATCGCGTCCGGCAGGTGCACGAGATTGTGGTCGGCAAAATCGATGGCGACGAGTTCGGCGAAGGAGCCCCAATGGGTGAAGCCGGGCTGGAACTGTTCTTCGCAAACCTGTTGGTTGCCCGAGCGGCATTCGCCGCAATGGCCGCAGCCGGAGACGAAGGGCACCGTCACCCGCTCGCCTTCGCGGAAACGGCGCACGTTCCTGCCGACGGCCACCACCCTGCCGGCGAGCTCGTGGCCCGGCACATGCGGCAGGCGGATATCCGGGTCATGGCCCATCCAGCCGTGCCAGTCGGAGCGGCAGAGCCCCGTCGCCTCCACCTTGATCACCACGCCGCCGGGCGTAGGCGTCGGGTCGGGCAGGGTGCGGATCTCGGGTGTCGCCTCGAAGGCTTCGTAATACATCGCGCGCATGGTGATCTCCCTTCTGTTCTTGTATCGCATGCGCCTCGAACGCCCTCAACGGCGTCACCCATGATAAGGCCTGATGCACCCATTCAACATCTTGAATGGACAAGCGCGGCCGGCTGTCGGAAGGCATTTGTGACTTGACCGGTCCGGCCCACCGGGCCTTGATGGGCAAAAAGGAGTTTACAAAATGCCAGTCGATACCTCACCACGCTCGACGACCTGGACCTTCGTGGATGGCGAATGGGTTTCAGGCAACCCGCCGCTCATCGGCCCCACCTCGCATGCCATGTGGCTCGGCTCGACCGTCTTCGACGGCGCGCGCTGGTTCGACGGCATCGCGCCCGACCTCGACCTGCATTGCCAGCGCGTCAACCGCTCCGCCGAGGCGCTCGGCCTCAAGGCGATGGTGAAGGCCGAGGAGATCGAGGCGCTGTCCTGGGAAGGCGTCAAGAAGTTCGACGGCAAGACGGCGATCTATGTCAAGCCGATGTACTGGGCCGAGCACGGCTCGTTCAGCGTGGTGGCGCCGGATGCGGAATCGACCCGCTTCGCGCTCTGCCTCTTCGAGGCGCCGATGGGTGACCCGAAGGCCGCATCCTCGCTGACCCTCTCGCCCTTCCGCCGCCCGACGGTGGAATGCATGCCGACGGATGCCAAGGCCGGCTGCCTCTATCCGAACAATGCCCGCATGCTGGTGGAGGCCAGGAAGCGCGGCTTCGACAACGCGCTGGTGCGCGACATGCTGGGCAATGTCGCCGAAACCGCCTCGTCCAACATCTTCATGGTCAAGGACGGCGTCGTCTTCACGCCCGCCGCCAACCGCACCTTCCTTGCCGGCATCACGCGCATGCGCGTCATCGGCCTGCTGAAGGAAGCCGGTTTCGAGGTGGTCGAGACGACGTTGACGGTCGCCGATTTCGAGAGCGCGGACGAGATCTTCACCTCGGGCAACTATTCCAAGGTGGTTCCGGTGACGCGCCTCGACGACCGCGACCTCCAGCCCGGCCCGATCACCGCCAAGGCGCGCGACCTCTATTTCGACTGGGCGCATTCCGACGGCGACGCGTGAGGGCAAACAAGAACGCCGGGGCTTTCGCCCCGGCGCCAGGTTTGCCAGTGAACCCCACCCCACCCACTGCCGCCGACCAGCGGCAAGCGCAGCGTTTGTTGCATGGATGGTCGGGTCAAGCCCGACCATGACGGAGGAGAGGCGAGGCGGACGTCGCCAAACAAAAACGCCGGGGCTCTCGCCCCGGCGTCAGGTTCGCCGGTAAACCCCACCCCACCCACTGCCGCCGACCAGCGGCAAGCGCAGCGTTTGTTGCATGGATGGTCGGGTCAAGCCCATGACGGAGGAGAGGCGAGGCGGACGTCGCCAAACAAAAACGCCGGGGCTCTCGCCCCGGCGTCAGGTTCGCCGGTAAACCCCGCCCCACCCACTGCCGTCATCCTCGGGCCTGACCCGAGGATCCACGCGGCATGTGGGGCGTTTTCCGTTCCTGGCGTCTTTCGCTTTATTCGGCGGCGACGATCTTGCCGTCTTCCCACTTGAAGAGCGAGAAGCTCTGCGAGGTGAGGTCGCCGTTCTCGCCATAGGTCAGCTTGCCGATGGCGGTCGGGATGGCTTCACCGGACTTCAGCGCTGCCGCGACGGCGGCCGAATCCTCCGCGCTGCCGGCCTTCTCGATGCCGGCCTTCAGAACCTCGACGGCGGCATAGGCATTGAGCGTGAAGGCTTCCGGCGGGATGCCCTTTTCGTTGAGCACGGCGACGGCGGCCTGCGAATCGGGGCTCTTCAGCGCGTCGGAGGCATTGGTGAAGAGCGTGCCGGCAGCCGCTTCGTTGCCGATCGCCCAGTATTCGCTGTTCGACAGGCCTTCGCCGCCGATGATCGTGGCATCGACCGCGAGGTCCTTCAACTGGCGGGCGAGCAGGCCGCCTTCCGGATGGTAGCCGCCGAAATAGATGACCTCGACGCCGTCCGACTTGAGGCGGGTGATCAGCGCGCTGAAGTCCTTGTCGCCCGGGGTGACCGAGTCGTAGAGCGCTTCGGTGACGCCGCCCTTGTTGAGCGCGGCCTTGAAGGCGTCCGCCAGGCCCTTGCCGTAGGCGCCCTTGTCATGGATCACGGCGACCTTCTTGTCCTTCAGGCTCGCGAGCACATAGGCGGCTGCAACCTCGGCCTGCTGGTCGTCGCGCCCGCAGGTGCGCAGCACGTTTTCGAGGCCGCGGGCCGTCAGGTCCGGCGCGGTCGCCGTCGGGGTGACCATCAGCACGCCGTTTTCAGCGAAGACGTCGGAGGCCGGGATGGCGACGCCCGAGGTCACCGGGCCGACGACGAAGCGGATGCCTTCGCCGACGATCTGGTTGGCGGCCGAAACGCCCTGCTTGGGCTCGCCGGCGTCGTCGGCCAGCTTCAGGACGACCTGTTCGCCGAGAATGCCGCCGTTCTTGTTGATCTCGGCAACGGCCGCTTCCGCGCCGTTCTTCACCTGGTCGCCGTAGGCGGCGACCGGGCCGGTCAGCGGGGCGACGAGGCCGATGACGATGTCCGCATGGGCGAGCGGGGCAAAGGCGACGGACGCGGCGAGCAGGGCGCCGGCAAAGATCTGCTTCTTCATGGGAGTCTCCTCAACTGGGGCCATGGTCGGCCCGGTCGCAGATGCTCACGCGTCCGGACGGCGCTGGCCGGATTCCGATGCGGAGCGGGTTCTTTCACGGTCCGGAACAATCGTTCACGAAGGGCCGGCGTGCTGCAGATTGATTAGGCCGGAAGGGGAAAAAGCGCAACAAAATAATGCATTTGCATATTTGATGGGCGGATCAGCCGCGTGAATGGAAGGCCGTATGCGGCATTTGAATCAAAACGGATTGTTAAGATTTACGATTTATAAATATCCGGAAATTCTGAGGAACTGCGATGCGTTGCGTCTTGATCGTCGTCCTCCTGTTGCTTGCCGGATGCGCGTCTGTTCCACGGCAGACGCAGAATGCCTGCGCCATCTTCGAGCAACGTGACGGCCTGTTCGACAACTGGCGGCGAGCCGCCTACCGCGCCGAGCGGGAATATGGCGTGCCCGTTCCCGTGCTCATGGCGACGATCTACACGGAGTCCGGCTTCCGGCACAATGCGCGCCCGCCGCGCACGAAGCTCTTCGGCTTCATCCCCTGGAAGCGCCAATCGAGCGCGCTCGGCTTCTCGCAGGCGCTCGACGGCACCTGGGCGCAATACAAGCGCGTGACCGGCCGCTGGGCCGCCAACCGCAAGGATTTCTCCGACGCGATCCGCTTCATCGCCTGGTATCACGCCGAGAGCAACCGCAAGAACGGCATCGCCCTCAACGACACCTACCGCCTCTACATCGCCTACTACCACGGCCATGCCGGCTATTCGCGCGGCAACTGGAGCGGCACGGCCAAGGCCGGTGCGAAGCGCGCGGCCAACATGGCGGCCAGCTATTCGCGCCAGTTGAAGAATTGCGGGGCGTGGTAAGGTCGAGAGTATCGGCCACCAGAGTTGCAGTTAGAGATCCTGCCATGGGGGCAATGTGCGTGGCTTGACCCGATGGGTCCACCAGCCACTGCGCCGGCCATCACCGCCACCCCGACAAAAATCCGCTCCCCCTTGTCGGATCGGTCTTCCGACACACGTCCTTGTCATGTCCAAACCCAAGAAGGAGACGATCATGACCTATGTCGATGGATTCCTGCTGGCCGTATCGAAGGCCAATCTGGAGCGGTACAAGGACATGGCACGCACGGCGGGCGATGTCTGGAAGGAGCTCGGCGCGATCGATTATGTCGAATGCATCGGTGACGACGTGCCCTATGGCGAGCTCACCTCGTTTCCCCGCGCCGTTCTGGCGAAGGACGACGAGGTGGTGATCTTCTCCTGGATCACCTATGAATCGCGCGCGAAGCGCGACGAGATCCTTGCCAAGGTGATGGCGGACGAGCGGCTGAAGGGCGACGAATGGAAGGATATCTTCGACGGCAAGCGCATGATCTACGGCGGCTTCGAGGCGGTCGTCGAGTTGTGAGCCGAGGGGAAGAAGGCTAAACCCTTATCCGGAACCGGAAGAAAGGAAACGCCATGACGAACCTCTACTACGCGATCGTCGGAACCACGACGGACACGAATATGGGCCTGGCGCGCTTCATGGGCGTCATCCTTGCCTTCATCGTGGTCGTCGGCACCCTGTTCTGGGCCATCGGCGGCTGACGCGCGCCATGCCGCAGACGATCGTGACGGTCCCGACCCATGGGCAGGGGCTCTACGAATTCACCGGCGAGGCCGCCGCCTTCGTGCGGGGTGCGGGCGTGGAGGAGGGGTTGTTGACGGTCTTCGTCCGCCACACCTCCTGCTCGCTGCTCATCCAGGAAAATGCCGATCCGGATGTCCGGCGCGATCTCGACCAGTTCTTCCGCCGCCTCGTGCCGCCCTCGGACGATCCCGCCATGCGCTGGATCGTGCACACGCTGGAGGGGCCGGACGACATGCCCGCCCATATCAAGGCGGCGCTGACAGCCGTCTCGATCGGCATTCCGGTCGTCGGCGGCCGCCTTGCGCTCGGCACCTGGCAGGGCCTCTATCTCTTCGAGCACCGTGACCGGCCGCACCGGCGCGAAATCGTCCTGCATCTCGGCCCTTGACGGAACCGGCCGGTCCGATGGAACGTTCCTGCGGCGATCCATCCCGGAGCGTGCCACCCTTGCGTTCCGGGTCCTGTTCTCGCCTGTCGCCGGCGAAGGCCCGGCAGGCGCCCGCGCTGCGGATTTCGAAGGAGATGTTCATGGCGAATACCGAAAGCATCAACCATGCCGTCATCGAGGCGTTGAACGCCCGCGACTTCGCCGCCCTTGCCGGCAAGGTTCACGAGGATGTTTCGATCTCCGGCATCGGCGAGGGCATGGACAATGGCCGTGATGCGTTGCGCGATCGTCTCGCCCGGCACTTCGAGGCCTTCGACGAAAGTTATGGCGACGCGCTGGTGATGAGCGATGCGCTCGGCAACAATGTCGCGATCCGCCTGACGGCGCGCGGCCGGTCGGCGGCGGGCGATGCCTATTCGAAGGAGAAGATCCTGCTGCTCGAGCTCGAGGACGGGGCCATCACCCGCATCGCCTTCTTCACCGGTTCATGAAGTTGAACGGCGGCTGAACGACGGCTTCGGCCTGCGTTCAGCCTCGGCCTCCTAAGGTCTCCTCAATCGCCGGACGAAACGATCCGGCCGGTGTGAACAGGAGATCCCGCGATGACCCGCTTTCTGAAAAAATCCCTTCTTGCCGCCGTCCTCGGCCTCGGCGCGCTGACGGCCACCATGCCGGCCGCCTCCGCCGCCAATATCGAGCTGTCGATCGAGCAGGCCGGCTACCGCAACGGCTTCTTCGAGATCCGCGACCATGACGGGCGCCGCGATCGCTGGGATCGCCGGCATGACCGCCGCCAGGGCAACTGGGGCGGCCGCGGACGCTGCGATCCTCGCCTGGCCATGGTGAAGGCGCACGATTTCGGCCTGCGCCGCGCCCGCATCGCCGATGTCACGCCGCGCAAGGTCGTCGTCGAGGGCTTCCGCTACCAGGGCTACGGCCGGATCGTCTTTGCCAACGACCGTCATTGCCCGGTGCTCTGGCGCTGAGTGGGAAGGCCGGCCTGCCGGCCTCTTCCTGGAGAACACCGCTCGTCCATGTCACCCCCGGCCACCGCTCGTCCATGTCACCCCCGGCCGGCGAGCGGCCGCCCTCCCGGTTCCGCCGGGAGGGTTTTTGCGTTTTGCGCCTCACCATTCCCGGCAGGGCCGCAGGATTATGGTCTGTGAAACGAAGGGCGTGCCGCCTGCCCACTCGTCCGGCGGGCAGAGAGGGAACGGCGATACCGTGCCATGGCGATTACCCCAGTCGGGAGGGGAGCGTGCTGTTCACGGTGAAGGCGCCGCTGCGAAGAGGGGGCTTTGCAGGGGGAAGGGTACCCGCACGCTTCCTGCTGCGGAATATGTGCGGCCACGGGAGCGCGGCCTTTCCCTGCCGATGATCGGTCCGCGCCCGTTTCGCGGGCGATCGAGGAACGAAAAAAGGGCCGGTTGTCCGGCCCTTCACGAAAGCGTCGTTCCGCGCGGCTCAGTTGCCGAGCGCGAAGGTCACGTTGACGGTGACGGAATAGCTGTTCTCGCCGGTGGCGAGCGGCACGGCGCCGCCGGCGGCATAGTCCTTGGCCACGGCGCGCATCATCGGCATGGGTTCCGCGCGATAGGTGGTTTCGGAGATTTCCAGCACGCGGCCGAGACCGACGCCGGCGGCATCCGTCAGTTCCTTGGCCTTGGCCATGGCGTTCTCGACGGCCTTCTTGCGCGCCGCGCTGACGGCGGTGTCCGGCTTGTCGTTGACGAAGCGGATGCCGTTGCCCTGGTTGGCGCCGAGCGTTACGGCCGTGTCGAGAATCTCCCCGAGCTTGGAGAGATCGCGTACGCGCAGCGTCACCGTGTTGGTGACCTGGAAGCCGATCAGCACCGGCGGCGGATTTTCGCCGGTCGAGCTCTGCGGATACTGGTATTGCGGGTTGATCATGAAGCTGGAGGTCTGCAGGTCGCGCTCCTCGATGCCCGCTTCCTTCAGCGCGGCCAGGATGTCGGCCATGGCCTTGTTGTTGGCGTCGAGCGCCTCGCGGGCCGTCTTGGCGTCCTTGACGACGCCGAGGTCGATCAGGGCCATGTCGGGCGCCATCTCCGCGCTGCCTTCGCCGGTGACGACGATGGTCGCCTCGCGCGGCTTGGCGCTGTCCTGCGCCTGTGCGGCCATCGGCATCGCAGCGGCAAGAGCAAGCGAAAGCGCGACAAGGCTGGCGCCCGTGCGGCGGCCCAGGGTTCCGTAGAACATGAAGAAAATCTCCTGATGGTTGCGTCCCTTGCGCCGTTCTTCGCCCGTGATTGTGTAGAGAATACGGCGACGCTTGTGAGGCTCGCCGAATTCGTCTAGACGATCTCTACGCGTCGGCCGCCATTGACCGACGCCCCCGGCCACCCGCCGGGCCGGGCCTGTAGCTCAATGGTCAGAGCCGGCGGCTCATAACCGCTTGGTTGCAGGTTCGAGTCCTGCCGGGCCCACCAACTTACCTGAATCGTCCATTGCGAACCCTTCTCTCGGATTTTCACCTTCCGATTGATCAAGTCGTTGGCCTTTCCTGGGCACCAGCTTGGCCAGCTCCCAAGAGGTAGTGAGCGGATCAAGCCCAACCGCCATACGATTCTGTTTTAAATCCGCTCCTGTTGCGGCTTTTCTCCTTCCCTAGTCACCGACATATGCAAGATGCCCGTAAATAAGATCGCCGTAGACGTCGATCAGAAGCCCCGTGCTTTTCGGATTAAGCAAATCCTCATCGAACGCCAGCTTGACGAGCGCCGCCGCTTGCAGCGGAAAATCGACCATACGCGGCGGCTGCACACAAAGGATATGGCGCTGCTGCATAGCGCACAACGTAGCCACGTACGGAGGCAAAGGTACGCCGACGAACTTGATCGCCCGACAAATCGCCAGGGCGATCAAGCGTAGGCTACAGCCGTGAGGATTTCTCTATAGAATAAAATCGGTGGCTTTCAGCGTGAGGCTTGCATCGATGAGGATCGAAAAGTCCGCTTTCTTGTCGCCGTTTACGTCGGCGAACACGAAGGTATCGCCGCCCTTCTTGATGTAGCGCAGTTCTCCCGCATCACCTGAAAAAGCCTTCGTTCCGATAAACTCAAAGGTTTGGTTGCCTTTGGTCGTAGTATCCGCATCAATGGCCTTGAGATCAATTTTATCCCCCTCCTTGCTGGAGAAGTCCTTGATCGTGTCTCGCCCCGACACCGCGACGGTGGAGTCTTTTATCGACTTGAATATGAAGACGTCCTTGCCCGCTCCGCCGTGGAGTTCGTCACGGCCCGCGCCGCCATAGAGCTTGTCGTTTCCAGCGCCGCCTTTCAGAATATCGTTGCCGCCTTGGCCGGAAATCTGGTCGTTCCCCACGCCACCATCGTAGGTGTTCTTTCCGTTCGTCCCCAGAATGCGATCGTTTTCCGTGACGGACGGCTTCATAATCCGATCAAGGGGAATTTTCCCGTCGGGACCGAAGAACCCGAACGTGAGCGGTTTCTCACTGGTAATAGAATTCACGAAGGAATTGTACTTCCCGGCGGTGGATAAGGTCGGAATGTCGTTTCCCGATATCTGCATGGTGAACTGCTGATCGCCGAGATCGACAACAAGGATGTTCGCCACGCCTTTTGTGCCGTTTCCATCCCGCCATGAGATTTGCGTTATATCTGCGTCGAGCTTTTTCGGAGCGTAGACCTTACCGTCTATGCGTAGCTCGATGGCGGGGCTGGTAATCGTAATGCCCTCTTTTCCATCGGCGCGCTTGTAGCTGAAAACCGCGTCCTTGCTGGTGGCCACCACTTCGAGCTTCGTCGATTTCAGCTTCGTGGCACTACCATTCGAGTTGTGGGTCGAAAGGTAGCCTTTGTAAGAAAAGGTCGTCATATCTTCCTCCGGTTTTCACAGCGAACGCATGGGCGAAAATCTGCTGACAGCATCTCGTTGGAGCCCGTTGATCGGTCTCGACAATAGGTTGTTATTATGTCGGTAGTTTATGGGTATGAGCGGTTGCAGCAATAGTAAATGTGGCGCCCCACCATAACTTTTCGTGAGAATCTACTCTCGCGGCCGGATATTCTAACGCAATATGCCGGTCAGGTTCTGGCAATCCTCGCCAGCGGCAGGAAGAGTTGCAGCGGCTTCGAGGCGAAGGCCACAAACCCGAAATGCCGATAAAGCGCCGCAGCCGGCTCATCTTTCGCGTCTACGGCAAGAGCGAATACGCCCATCTCGGCGCGCAGGGCGCAATTGGCGGCCCTCCACTTCGAACTGCTTAATAACTTAAGGGGTCGGTACAATCTGCGAACGGCGGCTAAACACGGAGTTTTCCCCTCCGTTGCACCGGTCAGTCTCGCGTCAGTGTGTGAACTCACGGTGCAACTCCACCAAAGGAAGGCGCCGCCACGCGCAATTGGGTTGCGGGGCGCCTTGCGCTATGGGAGGGTCCTACCATTGTGAAAGTGGGAGCGAAGTACAAATGCCTGCGACAGCTCGACACTCAAGTTCCATTCCCCAGCCACACCGCATCACCATTGATGACGATTGGTTCGAAGTCCAGCAGATCACCGACTATCTCTATGCAATCTCGGAACCTCGCCACTATGAGCATACCGTCCTTAATTTGCTCATAGGCCACCAGCACGCGGTGCTCATCGATACCGGATGCGGCATTGGAAATTTGCGGCGGGTCGTCGAACTGCTGACCAGCCATCCCGTGACTGTGATCAATACGCATACGCATCTGGATCATCTCGGCAGCAACAGCCAGTTCAGCAATATCGTAATGTTTGATCACCCACGCTCGCGTGACATTTCGCGCAATGGTGTGCCGCGGGAAACGTTATTCTGGGAGCTTCTCAACGAAAAAGTCGTGACGCCGCCATGGCCGCGCGGCTTCTCGCGGGAGAATGCAGCGCTGCCGCCTTTCCAGGTATCGCGGTGGCTGGAGCATGGCGATGTCCTGGACATCGGCGGCATACGGTTGAAGGTGCTGCATACGCCGGGCGAGGCACCGGACCACATCTGCCTGCTGGATCAAACTCATCGCATCCTTTTTTGCGGCGACATCCTGCTCGATGGTGCCGTTTGGTCGCATCTCGATGGCGGGGATGTCAGCGCATTGCGCGCCAGCTATGAGCTTCTGATGCGGCACTACGACGAATTCGACTTTCTGATGCCCTGCCACAATGCGCCCTGCCAAAGTAAGGACCTTTTGCCCATCGCATTGGCCGCGACGGAAGATGTTCTTTCAGGCAAGGTGACATCGGAAGAGGGGGTTGATCCATGGGGACGTCAGTACAGGAAGTATGATTTCGGCCGGATCTCAATTCTTACGAAATAGCCTCCGAACCGAATGACAATACCGATCTCCGGCCATGCGGTAGCGGGGTCGCTCTCGCGGCAATCCACACAATACGTGCGATGAAGAAGAAACGGCCGGACCGCCGATGACTCCAGTGGGGTGCAGCCGATCTTCATCGCTCATTTTCGAGGGCTATGGAGTCAACATAGATCTCATCTATTCAGCGTGTCCCGCCGAAGGAGATCCGAACTGCAACGACGTTCTCGATCGCGCTGTGGAAGTCTGCTGTCTCGGCCTCGCTCTCCGAAACCGGACCGGCAGTTTTCGACCCCGATCTCGCCAATACGAGGCGTGCTGGCGGATCGGGAGTTTGCTGTCGTTGCAAGCCTGTGTTTCAGTTACTGATGTTCGGCCTTGTCGCCGAATGCGGCTTGACAACAAAATTATATCCATTAATCTGGATATATGGAAAACAATACAGCGATCGCGGCGCTCGCCGCACTGGCCCAGGCAACGCGGCTCGAGACGTTCCGGCTTCTCGTCAGGCATGAGCCCGACGGCGTGCCCGCGGGTGAATTGGCGCGCCTCCTCGATGTGCCGCAGAACACGATGTCGGCGCATCTTGCGACGCTGTCGCGGGCAGGGCTGGTCAAGAGCGAGCGGCAGAGCAGGTCGATCATCTACAGGGCCGACCTCCAAGCGCTTCGTGATCTGACGCTTTTCCTGGTCAAGGACTGTTGCGGCGGAGCGACCGAGCTTTGCGCGCCGTTGATCGCCGAACTCACGCCGTGCTGTGCACCGCAGGTGAAGCCGTCGTGAGCGCGAACACGCTTTCCGCCAGCCAGTGTTCGGGCACCTGCCGGGAGACGTCGGCCTGATGTCCGCTTTCGAACGCTATCTCACGGTGTGGGTCCTTCTCTGCATCGCCGTCGGCGTGACGCTCGGCCATCTGCTGCCCGACGTTTTCCATGCCGTCGGCGCGGCGGAAATCGCCAGGGTGAACATTCCCGTCGCCGCCCTCATCTGGCTGATGATCATCCCGATGCTGGTGAAGATCGATGTTCGCGCGCTGAAGCAGGTCGGCGGTTACTGGCGGGGGATCGGGGTCACCCTGTTCGTCAACTGGGCCGTCAAGCCGTTCTCCATGGCGCTCCTCGCCTGGCTGTTCGTCGGCTGGCTGTTCCGGGCGTTTCTGCCCGCCGGCCAGATCGATTCCTACATTGCAGGCCTGATCATTCTGGCTGCGGCCCCGTGCACGGCCATGGTCTTCGTCTGGAGCAACCTGACGCGCGGCGAGCCGCTGTTCACCCTGTCGCAGGTTGCGCTGAACGACACGATCATGATCGTCGCCTTCGCGCCGATCGTCGCCCTGCTGCTCGGCCTGTCCTCGATCACCGTGCCCTGGGATACGCTCGCAATCTCCGTCGGTCTCTATATCGTCGTTCCGCTGGTGATCGCGCAGGTCCTGAGAAGGAGACTGACGGCCGACGGCACGACACGCGCGCTGGACGCAATGCTGGAAAAGCTTCAGCCGCTCTCGCTGCTGGCCCTGCTGGCCACACTGGTCCTGCTGTTCGGCTTCCAGGGCGGGCAGATCATCGCACAGCCGACCATCATCGCGCTGTTGGCCGTTCCGATCCTGATCCAGGTCTATCTCAATTCGGGGCTGGCCTATCTTCTGAACCGGATGGCGGGCGAGCGCCACTGCGTGGCCGGGCCGTCGGCCCTGATCGGGGCTTCGAACTTCTTCGAACTGGCTGTCGCCGCGGCCATCAGCCTGTTCGGCTTCCAGTCCGGAGCCGCGCTTGCGACGGTCGTCGGCGTGCTCATCGAGGTGCCCGTGATGCTTTCCGTCGTCTGGATCGTGAACCGGACGAAGGGCTGGTACGAGGCGGCTCCGGCCGTATCCCGAAATGCCGCGACCGAAAGGACCTGACCATGGACGCGACCATCTATCACAACCCGGCCTGCGGCACTTCCCGCAACACGCTGGCCCTGATCCGTGCCGCGGGGATCGAGCCGACCGTCGTTGAATATCTGAAGACCCCGCCATCCCGCGAGGACCTCGCCAGGATGATCGCGGAGGCGGGCCTGACGGTGCGCGAGGCGATCCGCGAGAAGGGGACACCCTATGCCGATCTCGGCCTCGACGATCCCGGCCTCTCCGACGAGCAGCTGCTTGACGCGATGGTGGAGACGCCGATCCTGATCAACCGGCCGTTCGTCGTGACACTTCTGGGCACGCGGCTCGCACGCCCTTCCGAACGCGTCCTCGAAATCCTTCCCGACACGCTCGCGGGACCCTTCTTCAAGGAAGACGGCGAGCAGGTTCTCGACGAGACGGGGAGGCGCGTTGTCTGAAACGGTCCCGGCCCGGGCCGGAGACCTATGCCTGCAGCGCGACGTGAAAGGTCGGCGAAGGACGGCTGACAGGCGGCAGGAACCGGCTATAGTCGCGGGCGACGCGCGATGCCTGCCATGGCGGTGCGCTATGACATGGAGACGGAAAGATGAAGCCCAACCCCATCACGGCGGCGCCCGGCGACGCCGCTGCCCGCAAGGCGATCCGGCCGGTGACCTGCTATCCGGTCGAGACCCTGACGCGTCCCGATCTTGCGGCCTACCGTGCGCTGAGAGACGACCTGACGCTTGTCGAGAGGGTTGTCGTGCCGCCGCGCGAGGCGGCGACGTGGTCGGTGCCGGCGGGGCATTTCTGCCGCATCGTCTGCAGCGAGGGGCCGCAGGTGGGCGACCTCAACCTGTTCAATGCCAAGGACCTGAAGGAACGGCTCTATACCGGCAAGACGCGGGCGCTCGCCGGCACCCATGTCGGCCTCGGCGACCAGCTCTTTTCCAATTTCCCCTATCTGCGCCCCATCGCGACCATCACGCATGATACGCTCGACTGGTACGGCTTCGATGAATTCGGCGGCGCGGTGCATGACGTGATCGGCACGCGCTGCGATCCCTACACGCACAATCTGCTGAGCCATGGCGGGCAGTACCATCATTGCTGCCACTCGAACCTCACCCGCGCCTTCGCGGCGAAGACCGGCATGGCGCTGCGCGAGGCGGAGACCTATGTGCATGACGTGCTGAACGTCTTCATGTGCACCGGCTTCACGCGCGATACGGGCCAGTACTTCATGAAGGCGAGCCCGGTGCGGCCGGACGACTACCTGGAATTCTTCGCCGAGATCGACCTTCTCGGCTGCATGTCGGCCTGCCCGGGCGGCGACTGCTCGGCGCAGCACTCCTCCGACACGGCGGCGTGTTATCCGATGGTCGTCGAGATCTACAAGCCGAAGGCCTTGCCGGAAGGCTGGGCGCCGCCGCCGGTCAACGGCTACGACGGCACCCATGGTCTCTAGCCGAAGCGGCATAGGTTCGGCGTCGGACAATGCGGTAGAAGCAAGACGCTCAGCGCGGGCGGCGGACGGCGCGGATCGTTCCGCTGTTCCCGCCGCCGCAGAAGAAGCGGTCGGCGCCGTCGGATTCGAGGCCTGAGACGCCGGTGCCTGCGGGCATGACGATGGTGTCGAGCACCGCGCCGGTCCTGGGGTCGAGGCGTCGCAGGTCGCTTTCCTCGCCCTCCCAGGTGCCGTGCCACAGTTCGCCATCCACCCAGGTGACGCCCGTCACCATGCGGTTGCTCTCGATGGTGCGGAGGAGCGCGCCGGTTTCCGGGTCGATCTCGTGGATCTGCCGGCTGCGGTATTCACCGACCCAGAGCGAGCCTTCCGCCCAGGTGAGGCCGGAATCGCCGCCCTTGCCGGGCGCGGGGATGGTGGAGACGATGGCGCCGGAGGCGGGGTCGATCTTGTGGATGCGGTCTTCCGCGATCTGGAAGAGGTGGCGGCCGTCATAGGCGGTGCCGGCATGGGCCGCAAGATCGATCGAGCGCAGCATGCGGCCGTCGTCCGGGTCCAGAGCATTGACCTTGTCGCCGGAGGCGAACCAGACGGCCTTGCCGTCGAAGGTGACGCCGTGGACCTGCTCCACGCCGGGGAAGGGGCCGTATTCGCGCAGGATGTCGGCTTTGGAAGTGGTCATCTCAATCTCCTTTGGATCGTTGATGGGGCGATCCTAATCGCCCGGTAGCGGACCCGGGAGTAACAAGACTGTCGAGAAAGCGCCGGGTGTCGGCGTCAGCCAGCGCCGGCTACGGCCGCGGCCGATCGCCTGCACCTTGCCATCCGTGGAGAGCTGTTCGAGGGCGCGCTGCACGGTGCGGGCGCTGGTGCCGAGTGCGATGGCGAGCGCCGAGCTCGACCAGGCCTCGCCATCGGCAAAGAGCGCGAGCATGTCGGCATGGGGCTCGTCGTGCGGCGGCGCCAGCACCGCGACGGCCCTTCCTTCGCGCGGCACCAGCAGGAAACCGTCCTTCGTGGCGGTGATCCCGGCGAGCGGTTCGAGCTCGGCCCGCAACCGGCCCATTTCGACGCGCAGGCGCGCGCGATGCGACTCGTCGGCGTGCCGGGCGCGGAAAGCGCGCAGCAGCAGGCTTTCCCGGCTGGCACCGCCGGGAAAGGCCTCGGCGAGGGTGCGCAGCAGCGCGAACAGGATCGGCCGTGTGGCGAGCGAGACGGTGGTCTCGCCGCAGCGCACGACGTGGCGGCAGGCATCCACCACGATCCTGTCGGTGGCAAGCAGGGCCTCGACCTCGCCCGGCAGGAGGGATTGCGCGCGGCCTTCCACAATCAGCCGGCCGGCGGGGCTTTGCAGGACCGTGGCGGCGTCCTCGACCTCGCGGATGAGAGCGGGGATGCCGGCTTGCCGGGCGGCTGCGGCGGCGCGCATGAAGGCCTCGCGGGCCGCTGCCGTGCGCAGCCGGCGGATCGCGATGCCGGCGGCGGAGAGGGCATGCGCGGCCTGAAGCGGTGGAGGCAGGGTGGCGGGATCGATCGCGGCAAGAAGGGCGGCGGCATCGTCCAGTCGGCCGATCAGCAGCAGGCGGCGGATGGCGAGCATCTTTGCATGGGCGGCGTTCAGCCAGTCGCCGTGCGCCGTGAGCGTCGCCTCGGCGGTGGCGAGCGCCTTCACCGGCCAGGTGAGATCACGCGAGACGAGGGCGATTTCCGCCTCGGCGACGACGCAGCGCGCCCGCGCCACCGCCTCGCGCGGGCCGAAGGCACGGGCGGCGCTCTTCAGCAGCGCCTTCGCGCGGTCGAGATCGCCGAGCTGCGCCATGGCGATGCCGCGCAGTGCCAGTGCTGGCGCGTCATCGCGCAGCGCCACGCGGTTCAGCGCGCCGAGCGGATCGCCACTGGCGAGCGCCCGGGCGGCGGCGGTGATCATCGAGTCCATTGTATTCCCGTCACACTTGTCACTCCCGCTTTTCCGCGGCCGCCGCTTACGCTCGCTGCCTCGATAGAGAAGAAAGGCGTTTCACGATGCGCAATCAAGTCGTTTCCCATGAGGAACGGGCTGAAGGCCCGCCTGCCGCTGTTGGCCGCGGAAAGGGCATGCACCCGACAGCGCGAGGCGCTGACCCAGCGACTTCAACTTCGACGACCGGGCCTCCGCGCCGCCGGAGGAGTTGGCGACAAAGCGCGCCGAGTACAATTTCGCGATTTGTTCGAACAAGGTGTCGGAAATGGTCGGCGTCAGCGTCTTTTACAGGAGCGGCCGTGTGAGGAGTGCCCCACCTACTCCTGTCACGTCCTCGTCCTCGTGCCGAAGGGCCGTGGCGAGGACGGCCTTCGCTATCCGATGGAAGGGGTAGGCGGCATGATCGAGATTGAGTTGGGCGCGGCGCCGGCCAGCCGGGGGCCACAGAGGAGATGACAATGATCCATACGCATTATCGCTGGGTGATCGTCGCCGCGGGCGGCCTGCTCGGCTGCATCGCCATCGGCGCGATGTTCTCGCTGCCGGTCTTCCTGCTGCCGATCGCCAGGGAGACCGGCTGGTCGGTGACCGGCATTTCCACCGCCATGACCGTCGGCTTTCTCGCCATGGCCTTCGCCAGCATGGTCTGGGGCGGCCTTTCGGACCGCTGGGGGCCGCGGCCGGTCGTGCTGTCGGGCTCGGTGCTTCTGGCGGCGAGCCTGCTTGCGGCGAGCCTCGCGCCGTCGCTCCTTGCCTTCCAGTTCGTCTTCGGCCTGGTGGCTGGGGTGGCGGTCGCCGCGGTCTTCGCGCCGATGATGGCCTGCGTGACGGGCTGGTTCGACACGCACAGGAGCCTTGCCGTCTCGCTCGTCTCGGCCGGCATGGGCATGGCGCCGATGACCATGTCGCCCTTTGCCGCCTGGCTCGTCACCTTCAACGACTGGCGCAGCGCGATGCAGATCATCGCGCTCCTCGTCGCCGTCGTGATGATCCCGGCATCCCTGCTGGTGCGGCGTGCGCCGGCGCTGGAGGCGGGCGGCGAGGACCCTGCCGCGACCGACGAGCCACAGGCGGGCATGACGACGCGCGATATCCTGAAGACGCCGCAGTTCATCATCCTGTGCCTGACGAACTTCTTCTGCTGCGCCACCCATTCCGGGCCGATCTTCCACACGGTGAGCTATGCTATCACCTGCGGCATCCCGATGATCGCCGCCGTCTCGATCTACAGCATCGAGGGCCTTGCCGGCATGGGCGGCCGGGTCGCCTTCGGGCTTCTTGGCGACCGGTTCGGCGCCAAGCACATCCTCGTGCTCGGCCTCTTCGCGCAGGCCTTCGGCGCGCTCGCCTATGTCTTTGCCGGCGGGCTTGCCTCCTTCTACGTCGTGGCGGGTCTGTTCGGCTTCATCTACGCCGGCGTGATGCCGCTCTATGCGGTGATCGCCCGGGAAAACTTCCCGCTGCGCATGATGGGGACGGTCATCGGCGGCACGGCCATGGCCGGCAGCCTCGGCATGGCGCTGGGGCCGGTTGCCGGCGGACTGATCTACGACACCTTCGCCAGCTATACCTGGCTCTATGTCGGCTCCTGGGGCATCGGCCTCGGCGCCTTCCTGATCGCCATGACGTTCAAGCCGGTGCCGAGGGCGCGCGCGGCGCTGGCGGCGGCCTGAACGATCGGGATGCTGGGCTCCTCGGGACGAGGAGCCCAGTCGCGGAAGTGGCCGGTGGTGCGGACAGGTTCGCCCTAAGCCGCTCCGGACGGGTCGCCGATCGGCATCAGGGCGGGGTTCGTCGCCTGCTTGCGCTCGATCCGTTCTTCCTCGGTCTCCGCGGCATCCTCCGGCGGGTCGTCGCGGGTCTTGCCGGCATCGCTCAGCTTCTCCCGGGACGGGTCGGCATTGTTTTCGCCATGGGCGTCCCGGTCGCGATCCGGATCGTCCTTGGCAGGGAGGTAGCCACGCGGGCGCGTTGCCTCGGGGCCTTCCCAGCGGGGGGAATGCTCGGTGGTGCCGGGGGCACCGCTCTGTGGTTTTCCGATGGTCATGGTCGGCTCCTTGCTTGTTCCGGGGCTTGTTCCGGCGCTTCTCAGAAATTCAGGAACTGCGCCGGGTTCTTGCGGGCGCGCATGAGCAGGTCCAGCTCCCGTTTCGAGGGTCCGAACTTGTCGTAGAGGCGCTTGGCCTCCTGCGCCGGCAGGTCATAGGCCGCGCGAAAGGTCTCTATCGTGTAGCGTTCCCCCGACAGCCTGCGGTGGTCGGGAAAGAGCTTGGATTGGTCCGGCATGGGCGATCACGCTCAATCGTCGTTGTCCCTGCTCAAACCGGCAAGGGGAGCGATTGTTCCGGTGGATCCGGGAAAAAATCGGGTGTGTTCGCGAACACGCCGCGGCGGGAAATCCCGCCTGCATGGGGAAGCCCGGTCCAGAAGCTGCCGAGCGGTGCGCAAAACGGCGGCGGGGCCCGAACATTCGCGTTCCGGCCCCGTCGTCCGGGAGAAACCCAAGCCGGAAAGCCGGCCACGATGTCCGACGAAAATTGTATACGTAAAAACCCGAAAAACTGTATCGCCTGATAAATTTATCGACGTGCACAAGCCTTCTCAGGTGCGAGATGCGCATCCGGGAGCGTGTGAAACAGCAGTTGATGTTCAACATACATCGCTTCATACCCATTGTACATGGCCGATTTGGCTGGATTGTCGACATTCCATGTCTTGAACTGTTGATGATGCTGTTTTTGCATTGTACACAATGATTGCGGTCCAGAAGATCGCGATGGGGCGGTGCCGCTGGAGGGCGGCGCCGGCCGCATCCAACGACACCCAATGGGAGGGGAAGCATGAAGCAGGCACTTCTTTCGATCTGCGCGGCCGCGCTCGGGCTGACCATGGCCGGCCAGGCCTCGGCGGCCGGCACGCTCGAAACCGTCAAGGCGCGCGGCAAGCTGGTTTGCGGCGTCTCACTGGCGACGCCGGGTTTTGCGGCACCCGATGACAAGGGCCGCATGCAGGGCTTCGACGCCGATATCTGCCGCTCGATCGCCGCTGCGGTCTTCGGCGACGGCGACAAGGTCGAGTTCGTCCCGACCAACATCAACACGCGCTTCCAGGCGCTGCAGTCCGGCGAGATCGACGTCCTATCGCGCCAGACGACCCACACCTTCTCGCGCGATGCCTCGCTCGGCCTCGATTTCGGCCCGACGGTCTTCTATGACGGCCAGGGCCTGATGGTGGCGAAGTCGCTCGGCGTTACCAGCGCCAAGGAACTGACGGAAGCGGCGATCTGCACCCTGCCGGGCACCACGACGGCGCAGAACATTTCCGACTTCTTCCGCGCGATCAACGGCAAGTTCGAGCTCGTCGTCTTCGAAAGCCCGGACGAGAACCGCGCGGCCTTCTATTCCGGCCGCTGCGAGGCGATCACCTCCGACCGGTCCGACCTTGCCTCGATCCGTGCCGTCGCCAACAACCCGGACGACTACGTGGTCCTGCCGGAAACCATCTCCAAGGAGCCGCTGGCACCGGCCTTCCGCCAGAACGATTCCAACTGGGGCGACATCGTTTCCTGGTCGGTCTGGCTGCTGATGGCCGCCGAGGAGAAGGGCATCACCCAGGCGAATGTCGACGAGATGCTGAAGAGTGAGGACCCGGACGTGCAGCGCATGCTCGGCGCCACGGAAGAGCTCGGCAAGATGCTCGGCCTCGACAACAACTGGGGCTACAGCATCATCAAGAGCGTCGGCAACTATGGCGAAGTGTTCGAGCGCAATCTCGGCGAGGGCACCAGGCTCGGCCTGACGCGCGGCCCCAATGCGCTGTGGAACGCCGGCGGCCTGATCTATTCGCCGCCGATCCGCTGATCGCTTTCAAGCGATCACCCGGGCGCGCGCATGGCGGTGCGCGCGCCCGTCCCCTTTTGGTTTCTAGCGGTGGGGATTCATGGCTTTCCTGCATGACATGCGCTTTCGCGCCTTCTTCTACCAGGTCGTCGCGATCGGTGCCGTGATCCTCGTCGGCTGGACGATGTTTTCGACGGCCAGCGGCAACCTCGCCAAGCAGAACATCGCGACCGGCTTCGACTTCCTCTCGCGGCCCGCCGGCTTCGTCATCACCGAGGCCGCCATCGCCTTCGAGGCGACCGACACGGTCGGCCGCGCCATCCTCGTCGGCATCGCCAACACGGTGAAAGTGTCGCTGCTCGCCGCCATCCTCGGCACGCTCATCGGCCTTGCGGTGGGCATTGCGCGCATGTCGCGCAATCCGCTGCTGGCGCGTCTTGCGCTCGTCTATGTCGAGCTTCTGCGCAATGTGCCGCTGCTGCTCTATCTCTTCCTCTGGTATTCGCTGATCATCCTCATACTGCCGCCGGTCAGGCAGGCGCTGAACCTCCTGCCGGGCGTCTATCTCTCCAACAGCGGCCTCGTCGTGCCGGCGGCCCTGGTCGAAAGCGGCGGCGGCGCGCTGCTCGCCTGCCTCCTCGGCGGCGCGGCGGCGGCGTTCGTCATCCGCCGGGTCTTTACGCAGAAGCGTGTCGCGACCGGCCGGTCCAATCACGGCGCGCTCATCGCCACGGCCGCCTTCGTGCTGCCGGCCCTCGTGCTCTGGCTTGCCGGCGGCGTCAGCATCGACTGGGAGTTCCCGACCGCCGGGAAGTTCCGCCTGACGGGCGGGCTGCATGTGCGGCCGGAATTCGTGGCGCTGCTCTTCGGCCTTGCGCTCAGCGTCTCGGCCAATGTGGCGGAGATCGTGCGCGCCGGCATCCAGGCGGTGAGCAAGGGGCAATGGGAGGCCGCTGCCGCGCTCGGCCTTGCCCGCGCCAAGACCATGCGGCTCGTCGTGTTGCCGCAGGCGCTGCGCATCATCATCCCGCCGCTCACCAACACCTATCTCACCGTCTTCAAGAACAGCTCGCTCGCCATCGCCATCGGCTATCCGGACCTCGTCATGGTCTCCAACACGGTGATGAACCAGACCGGCCAGGCGATCGAGACGATCGCGATCTTCATGGGCGTCTACCTTGCGCTCTCGATCGCCATCTCGCTGCTGATGAACTGGTACAATGCGCATGTCGCGCTGAAGGAGCGTTGATATGGCCGACGTCCAGACCCTTGCTTTGGCGCCGCCGCAGCCGGCGCCGACCGCCCCGCGCCTCGGCAGGCTTTCCGCCTATTTCGGCACGCCCGGCAACACGCTCATCAGCGTACTGTCCATCGCCGCCGTCGTTTTCATCGCCAAGCTCGCCTTCGGCTGGCTGGTGGTCGATGCGGTGTTCTCCGGCAACGGCGAGACCTGCAAGGCGGCAAGCGGCGCCTGCTGGCCGTTCGTCGCGCAGAAGCTGCGCTACATGCTGTTCGGCTTCTATCCCTATGACGAACAGTGGCGGCCGATGCTGGCGCTGCTTCTGCTTTTCGCCGCCTTCCTCTTTTCCATGATGCCGCGCTTCTGGAGCCGGGGCCTGCTTCTCGGCTGGATCCTCCTCGTCCTGCCGGTGCTCTATATTCTCATGGCCGGCGGCGTCTTCGGCCTCACGCCTGTGGCGACGACGAGCTGGGGCGGCCTGCCGCTCTCCTTCATGCTCTCCTTCGTCGGGCTGACGCTCGCCATGCCGCTCGGCATCGTGCTGGCGCTGGCGCGCGCCTCCAACCTGCCGGCGATCCGCGTTCTCGCCGTCGGCTTCATCGAGATCGTGCGCGGCGTGCCGCTGATCAGCATCCTCTTCATGGCGACGGTGATGCTGCCGCTGTTCATGCCCGAGGGCGTGACCATCGACAAATTGCTGCGCGCGCAGGTGGCGATCATCCTCTTCGCCTCCGCCTATATCGCCGAGATCGTGCGCGGCGGCCTGCAGGACGTGCCCGCCGGGCAATACGAGGCGGGATCCTCGCTCGGGCTGCACTACTGGCAGGTCATGCGCAAGATCGTTCTGCCGCAGGCGCTCAAGAAGGTCATTCCGCCGATGGTGGGCCTGTTCATCGGCTTCTTCCAGGATACGACGCTCGTCACCATCGTCGGCCTCGTCGATTTCCTCGATACGGTGCGCTCGGCCATCCGCGATCCGCAATGGCAGGGCATTGCCGTGCTCGAAGGCTATCTCGTCGCCGCCGCCGTCTACTTCACCTTCAGTGCCCTGATGGGCGCCTATAGCCGATTCCTCGAAAAGCACTTCCGGACGACCCATGCCTGATACCGTCACCGTCATCCGCAACGCCCATACCGTCATCGCCTATGATGCGGCCCGCGGCGGCCATGCCTATCTCCACGATGCGGATGTCGCCTTCGACGCGGCCGGCTTCGTCCATGTCGGCGGGCGCTACGAAGGACCGTTCGGCGAGGAAATCTCCGGCCGCGACCGCATGGTCATGCCGGGCTTCGTCAACGTGCACTGCCATTCCGGCGAGGAGCCGGTCTCGAAAAGCCTGTTCGAGGATGCCGGCACGGCGGCCCTCTGGGGACAGGCGATGTACGAATATTCGACGCTGATCGAGATAAGTGACGATGCGGTCGAGGCCGCGCTCACCGTCATGCTCGGCGATCTCCTGCGCAGCGGCGTCACCACCTTCGTCGACATTGCCGGCCCGCATGCCTGCTGGCTGCCGGTGCTGGCACGCAGTGGCGCGCGCGCCTATGTCGCCCCGGGCTTCCGCGAGGCAGCCTGGCATGTCGAGGACAGCCACAGGCTCGATTTCCGCTGGGACGCCGCGCGGGGCCGTGACGCCTTCGCCCGGGCGCTGGAGACGGTCGATGCCGCCCGTGCACATCCCTCGAGCCGGCTCGGCGGCATCGTCGCCCCGGCGCAGGTCGAGACCTGCTCCCCGGACCTGTTGCAGGCGGCAGTGGAGGCGGCGCGCAGCCGCGGCGTGCCGATCACCATCCATGCCGCGCAGACCATGGCCGAGCACGAGGAGCTCATGCGCCGCCACGGCCTCACCGCCGTCGCCTATCTCGAAAGCCTCGGCCTGCTCGGGCCGGACCTCGTCCTCGGGCACTGCATCTTCATCGACAGCCATGCCTGGACGCGCCAGCGCACGGCGGCCGACCTCGAGCGGCTCGCCGCCAGCAGGACGAGCGTCGCCCATTGCCCGGTCACCTTCTCGCGCAGCGGCATGGTGCTGCAATCGCTCGGCCGCTACCGGCAGGCGGGCGTCAATGTGGCGATCGGCACGGACAGCTATCCGTTCAACATGCTGGAGGAGATGCGCATGGCGATGATCTGCGCCCGCATCGCCGGCGGTTCGGTCTTCGACGTCGATACCGCTGCGGTCTTCGAGGCCGCCACGCTGTCAGGTGCCAGGGCACTCGGGCGCAGCGACATCGGCCGCATCGCCAAGGGTGCGAAGGCGGATTTCTCGCTGGTCGACCTGAAACATCCCGGCATGCAGCCACTCCACGATCCGCTGCGCAACCTCCTGCACTGCGCCGCCGAACGCGCGGTCGCTGCCGTCTATGTCGACGGCGCCTGCGTCATGCGGGAGGACCGCCCGACGCTGGTCGACTATGACGGCGCTGTGGCGGAGCTGCAGGCGGTGCAGGACTTCGCGGTGCGCCGCCTCCAGGCGAACGACCCGCGCGGCCGGCCAGCGGCGACGCTCGCGCCGCTGTCGCTTCCGGTCCTGTCCTGAAGCGATCCCGGGCCGCATATCCGTGGCGCTGCGGATCGCCAAGGCGCGGGCGAGGCCCTATGATGGTCCTCCCGATCCCTGACGCGGCTTCATCCCGGATGCGTGCACGCCCGACCTTTCTTCGTTCCTCGGCCGCCCTTGCCGGCGGCTGGCTGCTGCTCGTCGCCGCCTTTGGCCTCTATTCGGCCGAAAGCCACCGGCAGGCGCTGGAACTGGATGTCTCCGAAAGCGGCCGCGCGCTGCAAAGGGCGGTCTCGCAGCGCGTCGCCCAGCACGATGCCCACCTGACGAGCCTCAGTGCCCTCGGGCTTGCGCAGGCGCAGCCGTCGGAGGATTTCGATCTCGTCGCGAAATCCATCCTGCGCTTCTATCCGCGCATCGTCGCGATCGACCTCATCCGCCTGGCGCCGGGCGAGGGGGCGAGCGTCGTGAGTTCGGCGACATCCGCCGATGGCGCGACGGCGAGCCCCGAAGAGGTCTCGAAGGCCGTGGCGGCGCTGACCGCCGGCAAGGCCGCCTACGGCGCGGATGCGCGGCCCGGCCACTATCGCCTGATGAAGCGCATGAACGACACGATGGCCGTCAGCCTCGATATAGACGGGGCAAAGCTCGTCGAGGACGAGGAACTGCCGCGCTGGGCCCTGCTCCGGCTGGCGACGGGCGAGGGCACGCTGCTGGAGATGGGGGCGGCGGCGCCCGCGGATACGGGCTTCCTCGCCCGCACCATCCGCTTCGAGGCGCCGATCGCCAGCGCCACGCAGCCGCTGCGCCTTTCGCTGCAACGCCATGTCACGCTGGCCGCGCTTCTTCCGCCGCTGCCGCTCGCCCTCTTCGCCGCAATCTCGCTTGCCGGGCTTGTGCTCGTGCGCTCGCTGCTGCGCCACCGGCAGGAGGCGGCGCTGGCGCGGGAGGCGGCGGAGGCGGCCGCGCGGCGCGAGGCGCTGCGCCAGCACGAGACGAAGCTTGCCCATGCCCTGCGCATCAACAGCATGGGCGAAATGGCCTCGGGCATCGCCCATGAACTGACCCAGCCGCTGACGGCGCTGCTCAGCCAGAGCCAGGCGGGCCGGCGCCTCGCCGCGGCCGCCGGCCTCACGGACACGCCGGTCGACGGCGTGCTTGCCGCCAATGTGCTGCAGGCCAAACGCGCGGCCGATATCCTGGTGCGCCTGCGCGCCTATGTCGGCAGAAGCGCGCCGGAGGCCGGCGTGCACGACCTTTCCCGCCACGTCGCCGACATCGTCGCCCTGTCGCGCATCGATCTCGACCGGCGCGGCATCGCGCTCGATGTCGACCTGCCGGAAGGCCCCGCGCCGGCTCGGATCGATCCGGTGGAGATCGAGCAGGTCATCCACAACCTCATCCGCAATGCCGCCGACGCGGTGAGCGAGACGGGGCGGGCGGACGGACGGGTGCGCGTGGCGCTCACGCCCGATGCGGCGGGCCATGCGATCCGTGTCTTCGACAACGGCACCGGCATCGCGCCGGATATCCTGCCGCGGCTGTTCGAGCCTTTCTTCTCCGGCAAACCGGACGGCATGGGGCTCGGGCTCAGCCTGTGCGAAAGCATCGTCGAGCGTTTCGACGGCAGCATTTCGGCGGAAAACGCGGCGGCGGGCGGCGCGGTCTTCACCGTGCGGCTGCCGGCGGCGGACGGCATCGAGGAACGGGAAGAGGCAGCGGAATGACGATGGCGCCGGTCTATCTGGTCGATGACGACGAGGGGGTGCGCAGCGCGCTGTCGCTGCTGCTCGGCACCTACGGCATCCGCATCGAGACCTTCGGCGATCCCACCGCGTTCCTCGCCCGCGCGCCGAAACTCAAGCCCGGCGTGCTGCTGCTCGACCTGCGCATGCCGGCGATCACGGGCCTGCAACTGCACGAGAAGCTCGCCGCCATCGGCTGCGACTGGCCGACGATCATCTGCACCGGCCATGGCGACGTGCACGCCTGCCGCCGCGCCTTCAAGGCCGGCGTCGTCGATTTCCTCACCAAGCCCATCGACGAGCAGGTGCTGGTCGAGGCGCTGCAGCAGGCCTCCGGCGCGCTGGACGTGCATGCGGAGCGGGCCGAGGCGGCGAAACTGGTGGCGCAGCTCACCGAGCGCGAGCGCGAGGTGCTGGACATGGTGGGGCGCGGCTGGTCGACGAAGGAGATCGCCGAAGCCCTGCAGCTCTCGCCCCGCACGGTCGATACGCACCGGGCCAACATCGCCCAGAAGCTCGGCACGACCTCGGTCGCGGAATTCGCGCGCCTTTCGCTGATCGGGCAGGCTCCGTAGTCCTACCGACCCCGCTCCGTCCGTCCACCGATACCGCGAAAGCCGGAAATCTCCGAAAAGAGGGCCGTCGCCGCCGGGAAGACCGGGCGGCCCAGATGGAGATAGACATGAAGACCTTCGTTGCCGCCGCCTTCGCCGCCCTCACGCTTGCCGGCGCCGCCCGGGCTGAAATCCTCACCGAGCGCAACATGCCGCTCGACATCGCCGTCGAGGCGGCCGACGCCGCCGTGAAGGCCTGCGCTGCCAAGAAATTCAACGTATCGGTCGCCGTCGTCGACCGCGCCGGCGTCACCCGCGCTGTCCTGCGCGCCGACCGCGCCGGCCCGCACACGCTCGACAGCGCCGTTCGCAAGGCCTACACCGCCGCGTCCATGCGCACGCCGACCCAGACGATCGCCGAAAATGTCGGCAAGAACCCGGCCGCTGCCCAGCTCGTTTCGATCGAGGGCCTGCTGGTGCTTGCCGGCGGCGTGCCGGTCAAGGCCGGTGACGAGACGATCGGCGGCATCGGCGTCGGCGGCGCGCCGAGCGGCGATATCGACGACGAATGCGCCCGCGCCGGCATCGAGGCCGTCAGCGCCAAGCTGAAATAAGACACCGTCGACGCGACGAAAAAGCCCCGGCATCATGCGGATGCCGGGGCTTTTTGCCGTTCGGGCGGCCAAAGGTGCCGCTTGCCCGAAGCTGATGCCGGCAGTGCCATGGCTGGATATGGGGGATTCCTATTCGCGCCCGGGCGAAATATGAGTGCTGCATGGATGATTCGGCGGCGATTCGTTTTTCCGGTCGTGGCGGCAGGGTGTTTCAGAGGAGCGTCCTGCTTGCGACCTGCGCGGCGGCAGTATTGGCCGCCGGCTGTGCGGCGCGGCCCGGCGTCGGTGTCGCGACGCTTTCCACCACCGTTCCGGCGTCGAGCGCGCTGGTGTTGCCCGCTCCCGGCACGCTGTCGATCGTCAGCGTGATCCAGCGGCAATATACCAATGCGGTCGAGCAGCAGATCGCGCTGTCCACCTCGGCGGCAACGCCCGGCCAGAATTTCATCAGCATCCAGGCCTTCGGCCCGGTGGAGACGACGGCGATGCCCGGCGGCACGCTGGCCTTCAAGCCGGTGCAGCATTCGGCGATCCGAAGCGAGATCCGCGCCGCGCTGCCCGGCCGCGCGCTGGCGATCTCGTCGAATTTCGTGCGCAACAGCTACGGGCCGTTCGGCTACGCCTATGGGCGGGGCGCGGGCGATGACGGCTGCCTCTATGGCTGGCAGCAGATCCGGGCGGACGAGGCGGACCGCGGCAGGCTCAACAGCTACGGCTCGATCCAGATCCGCCTGCGCGTCTGCCAGTCCGGCGCCGGCGAGAAGGAGTTGGTCGAGATGATGTATGGCTACACCATCGTCGGCGGCTTTTCCGGCACGACCTGGAACCCCTACGGCACGCCGGCCGCGGTCGACAGCGGGATCGGCGGCGGCGAGCCGCTGCGGGTCGCGATCGAGGAGCGCAGGGCGCCGGCGACCGTCGTCGTGGAGACCGGGACGCGCGTGCCGGCGGTCCGCCGCCAGACGGAAAAGCGGCCCGTCGTGCGGCGCGCGGAAGCGCTCGACAGGGGCGATACCGTCATCGTGCCGTCGCCGACGGGCGGCGCGGTCTCGGAAACGGAAGGGGAGGCCGTCGTGGTGCCGTCACCCGTCTGCGTTACGTCTTCTTCGGGTTCGACAACCTGCAATTGAATAGCGCCTAATTTTTCCTTAACATAATGGGGCGTAAGGTCCCGGGTTGGAACGCTATGACGGCGAAGGACGGCGTATGAGACATATCGGCACGATCATCCTGTGGGCACTGGTCTCCGCCCTGGTGATCCTCGTGATCACGCTGCCCATCAACCTGCAGACCCAGCTCGTCGCCAGCATCGCCGTGGTCACCTTCATGGCTGTCATCAAGGTGCTGCGCGCCGAGGGTATCTGGCGACTGATCGCGCTCGCCTTCGGCACGGCCGTCGTGCTGCGCTATGTCTACTGGCGCACAACCAGCACGCTGCCGCCGCTGAACCAGCTTGAGAACTTCATTCCCGGCTTCCTGCTCTATCTTGCCGAGATGTACAGCGTGATGATGCTGGCGCTCAGCCTCTTCGTCGTGGCGATGCCGCTGCCGCCGCGCAAGAGCCGGCTGGCCGAGGAGGGCAGGCTGCCGTCCGTCGATGTCTTCGTGCCGAGCTACAACGAGGATATCGGCCTTCTCGCCAACACGCTCGCCGCCGCCAAGGCGATGGATTACCCGGCGGACAAGCTCACCGTCTGGCTGCTCGACGACGGCGGCACGGAGCAGAAGCGCAATGCCGCGGCGGTGATCGAGGCGCAGGTGGCCGAGGCCCGCCACCGCGAGCTCCAGGCGCTCTGCCGCGATCTCGGCGTCAATTACCTCACCCGCGCCCGCAACGAGCATGCCAAGGCCGGCAACATGAACAACGGCATGCAGCACTCGACCGGCGAGCTGATCGCCGTCTTCGATGCGGACCATGCGCCGGCGCGCGATTTCCTGCGCCAGACGGTGGGCTACTTTGCCGACGACCCGAAGCTCTTCCTCGTCCAGACGCCGCATTTCTTCCTCAACCCGGATCCGCTGGAGCGGAACCTGCGGACCTTCGAGACGATGCCGAGCGAGAACGAGATGTTCTACGGCATCATCCAGCGCGGCCTCGACAAGTGGAACGCTGCCTTCTTCTGCGGCTCGGCCGCGGTGCTGCGGCGCACCGCGCTCAACGAGGCGGGCGGCTTTTCCGGCCTTTCGATCACCGAGGATTGCGAGACGGCGCTGGCGCTGCATTCGCGCGGCTGGAACAGCGTCTATGTCGACAAGCCGCTGATCGCCGGCCTGCAGCCCGCCACCTTCGCCAGCTTCATCGGCCAGCGCAGCCGCTGGGCGCAGGGCATGATGCAGATCCTGCGCTTCCGCTTCCCGCTGTTCAAGCGCGGCCTCTCCGTGCCGCAGCGGCTCTGCTACATGTCGTCGATGCTGTTCTGGCTGTTTCCCTTCCCGCGCACGATCTTCCTCTTCGCGCCGCTGTTCTACCTGTTCTTCGACCTGGAGATCTTCACGGCCTCCGGCGGCGAATTCCTCGGCTATACGCTCGCCTACATGTTCGTGAACCTGATGATGCAGAACTATCTCTACGGCTCGTTCCGCTGGCCCTGGATCTCCGAGCTCTACGAATATGTGCAGAGCGTGCATCTCCTGCCCGCCGTCGTCTCGGTCATGCTCAACCCGACCAAGCCGACCTTCAAGGTGACCGCGAAGGACGAGTCGATCCGCGAATCGCGGCTTTCGGAGATCAGCCGGCCGTTCTTCGTCATCTTCGCCGTGCTGTTCGTCGCCTTCCTGATGAGCATCTACCGCTTCTATTCCGAGCCCTACAAGGCCGACGTCACCTTCGTCGTCGGCGGCTGGAACCTGCTCAACCTCATCATCGCCGGCTGCGCGCTCGGCGTCGTGTCGGAGCGCAGCGAACGGGCGGCGAGCCGGCGCGTGACGGTCAAGCGGCGCTGCACCTTCATCGCCGACGGGCGGGAATATCCCTCCACGTTGGAGAACGTCTCGGCCAACGGCGCGCGCGTGCAGGTCTTCGGGCTGGAGCCGGACCTTGCGACGGACGCGCGCTGCGCGCTGCGCTTCACCCCCTACGGCGCGGCGCATGAGGAGGTCTTGCCGGTCGACGTGCGCAATGTCGAAAACCTCGGCAGCGTGGTCGCGGTCGGCTGCCGCTTCATGCCGGAGGTGGCGCGGCACCATTCGCTCGTCGCCGACCTGATCTTTGCCAATTCCAACCAGTGGAGCGATTTCCAGGTCTCGCGCCGCTACAATCCGGGCCTGTTCCGCGGCTCGCTGTGGTTCCTCGGCATCGCCCTCTACCAGACGAGCCGCGGCCTTCTCTATCTCGTGCGCAGCTTCGGCGGCGGCCGCAAGAAGGAGGTTGCCTCGTGATGCTCCTGCCCGTCAGGGCCGCGCTTTGCGGCCTCACCTTCTCGCTCTGCGCATCCGTCGCCCTCGCGCAGGATACCTCCGTTCCCTTCGACATGTCCGGCGAACGCGGCCCTGCCGTCGAGAACACGCCGGCGACGGAGGAAAACACCCCTGCCGTGCGGGAAACGAAGCAGCCGGAGAAGAAGGCGGCGATGCCCGATCTTTCCACCCGGCGCTATATCGTTCCGGCGACGTCGCTGCTTCTGGAAGGGGAGGTCGCAAGCCAGTCCTTCCCGCTCTTCCTGACCCCGCAACAGGCGGGCAGCGCGACGGCGATCAATCTCGGCTATTCCAATGCCGTCGTGGTGGCCCCGGAGGCCTCGCGGCTCACCGTCATCGTCAACGACACGGTCGTCGGCGAGCTGCCGGTCCAGTCCGCGGAAGGCATCAAGGACGTGCGCTTCGACCTGCCGGCGGGCCTCCTGCGCCCCGGCGTCAACCGGGTGACCTTCAACGCCGTGCACCGCCACCGGACGGATTGCACGATCCGCTCGACCTATGATCTCTGGACGTCGCTCGACCCGTCGCGCACCTATCTGACGGTGCCGCGCGACACGAGCGGCCGCCTCCTGACGACCGACGACATCGCCGCTATCGGCCTCGGGCCGACGGGGCAGACGAAATTCGTCATGGTCGTGCCGGAAATGGGCCAGCCCGTCGCCACCAATGCGCTGATGCGGCTCAGCCAGGGGCTGGCGCTGATCGCGAAGATGCCGAACCAGACCTTCGACATCACCGATACGCTGCCGTTGGCGGCGGGGGCCGGGGAGTTGACGGTGCTGGTCGGCACGGCCGGCAATCTGGCGGCGCTGCTGCCGGGCCTGCCCGCGACGGCGCGCTCCTCGGCCGTCGCCACCTTCGTCGATGCGCCGGACGGCGACCGCAAGGTCTTCGTCGTCAGCGGGCCGGACTGGCCGTCGATCGAGGGCGCGGTGGAAGGCATGGTCTCGCCCATCGACCGGCCGCTCGGCGTGACGCGCGAAGCGCTCAGCGTGCGCCAGCGCAACGGCGCGGACATGCCGCTCATCCTGGGGGAGACGTCGCCGACCTTCGCCTCGCTCGGCGTGCGCACCGGCGAATTCAGCGGCCGGCGCTATCGCATCGGCTTCGACGTCGGCATTCCCTCGGATTTCTATGCGGATGCCTATGGCGAGGCGACGCTGCTGCTTGATGCGGCCTATTCGCCCGAAGTGTTGCCGGGCAGCCATATCGACATCTATGTGAACGGCAACATCGCCACGACCGTGCCGATCACCAACCGCAACGGCGGCATCTTCCGCCATCTGCCGATCCGCGTGACCATGCGGCATTTCCGGCCGGGGCCGAACCGCATCGACATCGAGACCGCGCTCCTGACCGAGGCGGACAAGATCTGCGCACCGGGCGCCAGCGCCAGCGACGAGCCGCGCTTCGCGCTGTTCGATACCTCCGAGTTCCGCATGCCGCGCTTTGCCCGCGTCGCGCAGCTTCCCAGCCTTGCCGCCCTGTCGGGCACGGGCTTTCCCTATAACGGCCAGGCCGATCCGGTGGCGCTCTATCTCGACCGCCTCGATGCGGACACGCTTTCGACCAGCGCGACCTTCCTCGGCAAGATGGCGGTGTCGAGCGGGCGGGCGCTGCAGGTGCGTCCGGAATCCTCGGCGCTCGCCATCGGCGAACGCAATGCCATCCTGGTCGGCACGATCTCGCAGCTTCCCCCGCTCGTGCTCGGCCAGACGCATATCGCCGCCGAAAGCGCCTCCGCCTGGGGTGGGCCGGCCGATGGCGGCGCGCAGCACGGCGCGACCCAAGACGCCATCGACGAGTGGCAGTCGCGCGTGCGCGGCGGTTCCTGGCGCGGGCAGATTTCCGCGCTGGAGGCCTGGCTGCAGGAGACCTTCGACATCCCGCTCGCCTCACTCCGCCTGCTGCCCGGCGAAGAACCGCTCGTGGCGCCCGGCGATACGGCGCGCTTCCTCGTTGCGCAGGGCAACAGCCCTGACGAGAGCGCGACCTGGACCGTGCTCTCCGCGCCGACCGGCGCCGACCTCAAGGCCGGCATGGTCGCGGTCGCGCAGGACGAACGCTGGCAGCAGCTCGACGGCTATGTCAGCCTGGACAGCAAGGACGCGGATGCGCTCGACACGCGCCCGGTCAGCCGCACCCGCTTCGTGGCGACGCAGCCCTGGACCTTCTCCAACATGCGGCTGGTCGCGGCGAACTGGCTGTCCTCCAACATCCTCGCCTATGCGGCGGTGTTCTGCGTCCTGTCGATCCTGCTCGGCATCGCCACGTCCGGCCTCCTGCGCCGCTTCGGTAGGGAAGTCTGAGGGGGCCTGTTTACCGACGGTTAACCCTATCGGGGTTTTATCACGATTGATTGGCTCTTCCCGGGGGCGGGGCGAGATGTCCCGCCGTTCATGGCGCATGGTGTCGCCGCGGACCGGGGCGGGCCGATTTGAAGTTGGAATGTTGCAGCGCCCCTCGTGCGTCATGACCGATGCCCGGCGCTGTATGGCAGTGATGGACCGAAGGAAATTCGGGATGAAGTCGATCCTCGTGGCGCTCGTCATCGTCTCCGCCGGCGCGGCCAGTGTCGCAGGCGTATCCTTCGGCGTGCCTGCCGGTCTGGTGAAGGGCCTGCCGCGCCTTGGTGCGGGAACCGACGGCGTCACCACCGGCAGCCTCGATGAAGCGCCGGCTGCCCTGACGAAGCAGCCGCGCGTGGAAATCGCGCAGGCGCAGCAGACCGGACAGGCGGCCGGCACCGGCACGGAGCCGACGCCCGTCGTGGAGGTCACGCAGAACAAGCCGATCGTCGACGAAAGCGCATTGCGCTACTTCGCCGCCCGCGGTGACACCGCCCGGCTGAATGCGGAGATCGCCCGGCTGCGCGCGCTCTATCCCACCTGGACACCGCCGGAAAACCCGCTCGCCGTGCCGGTCAACGAGGACCGGCAGCTCGAGGAGATGTGGGCGCTCTATGCCCAGTCGCGCTACGCGGACGTGCGCGCGGCGATCGCCCGGCGCCAGCAGGACGACCCGCAATGGACGCCGCCAGCCGACCTCGTCGAGCGCCTCGACGTGGCGGAGAAGCGCGCCGAGCTGGTGGCCGCCTCCAATGCGGGGCGCAGCGAGGATGTCGTGCGCCTCGGCGCGGAGACGCCGAGCCTGCTCACCTGCTCGGATGCGGATGTGCTCTGGCGCGTCGCCGAGGCCTTCGTGAAGACCGAGCGCGTGCAGCGCGCCAAGGATGCCTACGGCTACATGCTCGACAATTGCTCGGACGGGCCGATCCGTGTCGCCACCGTGCAGAAGGCCTCGACCCTGCTCGGCTATGCCGACATGCAGGATCTCATCGCCCGCGAGCGCACCGGCGCCGATGGCGTCAAGGAATTCGACACGATCCGCAACGATCTCGCCCGCCGCTTCGTCGGCGAGGGCGACGAGGACGCGGCGATCACGGTCGCTCCGGCCTATCTGAAGCTCGTCGAGAAGCTGGTGACGGACGAGGGGCTCGCCTCCGATGCGCTGCTGCTCGGCTGGTATCACCTCCGGCGCGAGCAGAATGCGCTGGCCGAACCCTTCTTCCGCAAGGCGCGCGCCGTCGAGGATTCCGCCTCGGCCTCGCAGGGCCTCGCCCTCATCCTTCTCGCGCGCAAGATGCCGGGCGAGGCGGAGGAGGTGATGTATGCCTGGCGCACGACCTCCGACCAGGCGATGCAGACCTATCTCGCCGCCACTGCCAACCTCCTGGCGCTCGATCCGCCGCCGAAGCTCGACGCCAAGGTGCTCGGCCGCATCGCGCAGGTGACGCTGGAGGAGAAGCATCCGCAGACCGGCGAGCAGTTCGGCTGGTATGCGCTCGCCATGGACCAGCCGGGCACGGCGGAGGAATGGTTTTCGCAGGTGCTCGCGTGGAGGGCGGATTACGAGCCTGCCGCCTACGGGCTCGGCGTCGCGCGGTTGAGGCTGGAGGACCGCGCCGGTCTCGCCGCCGTCAAGCAGGCCTGGGCCGGCCGGTCCGAGCGCATCGCGCTGCTTGGCGAACGGGACACGAGCGGGGATGCCGCGCCGGCGCTACGCGACCGGCAGGCGCGGACCGCCCGCACCGAACGCCGCGTGCCGGTGCGCGAAGTGGTCGAGGAGGTCGCCCTGACGCCGCAGCGCGGCGCCCGCACGGCGCGCCGTACGGACGGCGCCGTCGATTGCCGCAGCACGCGTGATCCCGGCCGCCTCTCGGCGGCGGGTGCGCTCTCGCTCGGCTGGTGCCTGATGGAGATCAACCGGCCGCTGGAGGCCGTGCAGGCCTTTGAGGCGGCGCTGGCCGGCGAGGGCCGCACGCGCAGCGATGCCGCCTATGGCCAGAGCCTTGCCTATCTGCGCGCCGGGCTGACGAGCGATGCCGCGGTCTCCGCCACCAAGGCGCGGCTGGAGCAGGGGCGTGTCGCCGAATTGCAGACCGCCATTCTCGGCGATCGCGCCGTCAGCAGTTTTCGCGCGCAACGCTATCGCGAAACCCTGGTCTTCCTCGACCAGCGCCGCCAGTTCCATGCCGAGCCGGCGGACCTGATGGTGCTGCGCGCCTATGCCTACAAGAATCTCGGCATGCGCGTCGATGCCATGCGCCTGTTCGAGGCGCTGGGCGAGACCGGCCGGCAGGACGCCATCCGCGCGCTTGCCGAGATGCGCCGCGAGCGGGATGGCCGCAAGTAACGCTATTTGGCCGCAATCCTTGCGGAGGATGATGCATGCGCCTTCGAACCCTTGCCCTTGCCGCCGTGCTGCCCCTGTTCGCCTCTCCGCTCGCTGCCGCGGAGGAGCGCTATGTCGTCTGCGACAACGGCCTTCGCTGTGTGACGGCGCCATGCCCGTCCTCCGCCATCCGCAATCTCGACAGCGGTGCGGAAACGCGCGGCGTCTCCCCTGATATCGACGGGTTGGCCGAATCGGACCGGCAGCGCATCCGCGAGACGGATGCACTCTACTACGGCCGGCTTGTCCTGCGTGGCCATGTCGAGGATCGCGACCAGGAGATCGCCGGCCGGCGGCAGAGCCTGCCGGTCCTCGTCGTCACCGGCATCGAGCGCGAGGCCACGGCCGATGAACGGCGGCACTGCCGCGCCGGCTAGCCGTTGGGCATCTAGTCGCGATCGGGCGCCCCGAGCGGGAAGAACTTCCGGAAGGGCCGGGCTTCGTCCACGGCGCGGGCGAAGGAGGGGCGGGCGAGCAGGCGTTTGCGATAGGCATGCACATTGGCGAAGGCCGGGTCGATGGCGTGCGTCCAGTCCGCATAGAAGAGGAAGGGAGCGGCGCCGCAGTCGGCCAGCGTGAAGGTGTCGCCCGTGACCCAGATCCGGCCGTCCATGTGGGTATCGAGCCAGGCATAGGCCGTTTCCAGCATGTCGCGCGCATCCTTCTCGCCGTAGGGATCGCGGTTCTCCTCAGGCCGGATGGCGTTGAAGACGATCCTCTGCTGCGGCGTCGAGACGTAGTTGTCGAAGAAGCGGTCGAGCATGCGCACCTCGATCGCCGCCTTCGGATCGTCGGGAATGAGCTTTACCGGCCCGGGGTGATAAAGCCCGAGATATTCGATGACGATGCTCGCCTCGACGATCGTCCGGTCGCCGTCGACGAGGATCGGGAAGCGCTTGATCGGCCAGCGCCTTTCGAAATCCGCGAGCGTTTCGGCGTCGTTGTGGTCGAGCAGGCGGTAGTCGAAATCGGTGCCGTTTTCATAAAGCGCGATCAGCACCTTCTGGCAGTAGCTGGAAAAGGGATGAGCATACAGAACGGGTTTCATGGCAACCTCCGCGTCTGCGGACGTTGTCGCAAATCTGATTGCGTTTTGCAATCGGTTTTTTCATCCCGCGCGCAGCAGCAGCACCTGCCTCAGATCCTGGCCATGCGGCCTTGAAAATTGCATCTGGGCGAGGGGGATCGACAGGACCAGGAAGACCAGGGCCGTCACGAACAGCATTCCCGGATGCAGCAGTCTCGATTTCACGCGTCACCTCACATTCGAACAGCCGTCTTGTCCGCCACCAACCTGACGCGGCGCTGAACGCGGCCGTCAGCTCGTTCAGGCGGCTGTCAGCTTCGCGGGGCAGGGAGGCGCGGGATGGCGGCCCGCGGGCTGCCTGAGACGCTTTCGAAAGGACATCCGATGCGCGAAACAACCGGCAAGGCCGGCTTCCCCGCCGTCTGGCGGCCGCAGCTCGGCAGCATTGCCGTCAGCATCCTGACGGCGCTCTACCTGCTCGCCTTGACCAACCGCAGCTTCTGGTCGAAGGGCTGGCTCTATCTCGATGGCCGGCCGACCACGCTTTTCTCCATCGCCGTCGGCATTGCCTGCCTCTACATCGCGTTCTGCGTCGCGGTCTCGCTGAAATATGTGATGAAGCCGGTCTTCATCCTGCTCATCCTGGCAAGCGCCGCCGGCGCCTGGTTCATGGACCGCTACGGCGTGATCATCGACATGGAGATGATCCGCAACGCGGCCGAGACGAACAGCGCGGAGGCCGGGCACCTGATCACGCCGGGTTTCGTCCTGCACATGCTGGCCTATGGCGTGCTGCCCGCAGCGCTGCTCCTGTGGGTCAAGGTGCGTCACCACACCTTCTTCTGGAAGCTGCGCGCCAATCTCGCCATCATCCTGCCCGCGCTGGTCATCGCGCTGGTCGCCGGCCTTTCCCATGCCCGCGTCTATGCCGCCACCGTGCGGGCGCATCACGACTGGTTCGAGACGCTGAACCCCTTCGTGCCGCTCGTCACGGCCGTGCAGTTCGCCGCCGGCCAGTCGGCCGATCGCAACGTGGTCGCCGCCCCGCTCGGCACGGATGCCCGTATCGGTGATGGTCCCGTCACCGGGCGCAAGCCGCGGCTGCTGGTCGTCGTTGCCGGCGAGACGGCGCGCGCCGCCAACTTTTCGCTCGGCGGTTATGCGCGCGAGACCAATCCCGAACTGAAGACGAAGGACATCCGCTATTTCGGCGACACGACGAGCTGCGGCACGGCGACCGCCGTCTCGCTGCCCTGCATGTTCTCCGTCTATACCCGCGCCGACTATTCGCACCGCAAGGGGCTGGAGGCCGAGAACCTGCTCGACGTGCTCGCCCATGCGGGCGTCGCCGTCGAATGGTGGGACAACAATACCGGCAGCAAGAAGATCGCCGCCCGCGTGAGGGAGCGCTCGCTGATCGCGGGCGGCAACCCGCGCGACTGCTCGGGCGGCGAGTGCCAGGACCAGGTGATGCTCGACGCGCTCGACGCCTGGATCGGCTCGGTGAAGGCGGACACCGTGCTGGTTCTGCACCAGATCGGCAGCCACGGCCCGTCCTATTACCTGCGGTATCCGGAGGCATTCCGCCGCTTCAGGCCGGATTGCCGCAGCGCCGAGTTTTCCGATTGCACGCGCGAGGAGATCGTGAATGCCTATGACAACACGATCGCCTATACCGACCATATCCTCGCCGGTGTGATCGACCGGCTGCAGAAGGCCGAAGGCAGCCTCGACGTTTCGATGCTCTACATGTCCGACCACGGCGAATCGCTCGGCGAGCTCGGCCTCTACCTGCACGGCGCGCCTTACATGATCGCGCCGGGCGAGCAGACCCATGTGCCCTTCGTGCTCTGGCTCGGCGAGGATGCGAAGGCCGCCTATTCCGGCGCCTGCCTCGATGCACAGACGGTGAAGCCGCAATCGCACGACATACTCTTCCACACCGTGCTCGGCATGATGCGGGTGGAAACCAAGGTGCGCGACCCCGCGCTCGACCTCATGTCCTCCTGCCGGCGCGGCGCCGTATCCTGATCGGGACGGGCGGTGGCAAGCCTGGCTTCCCCCGTGTATTCTCCGGTTTCGGAAGGTGACGCGCGGGCGCATGGGCAGGCCGTCGCCATGGTGCGGAGAGACGGGCGCGTGAGGGTTCTGCTGATCGAGGACGATGCCGTTCTGGGCGAGGCGGTGCGCGACTATGTGGCCGGGCTCGGCCATGCGGTCGACTGGATGCAGACGCTCGAGGACGGCCGCACGGCGGCGGAGGCGGTCGGCTACGAGCTGATCCTGCTGGATCTCCGCCTGCCCGACGGCAGCGGGCTTTCGCTGCTGAAGGACCTGCGCCGCGCCGGCACGGCGGTGCCGGTCATCATCCTCACCGCGCATGACCAGATTTCCGACCGTATCGAGGGCTTGAACAGCGGGGCGGACGACTATCTCGTCAAGCCGTTCAACCTCGGCGAGCTCGGCGCCCGTATGCTCGCCGTCGCGCGGCGCTACTCGGCCTCCTCGCTGCCGGTGCTGCAATCCGGGTCGCTGGCGATCGCGCTGGCCGACCGACGGGTCCTGCGCGATGGCGCGCCGGTCGATCTGTCCGGCCGCGAATGGGCCGTGCTGGCGCGGCTCGCCACGCGGCCGAATGCCGTCGTCTCCAAGGGCGAGATCGAGGAGGCGCTCTATGCCTTCGGCGCGGAGATCGAGAGCAACACGGTCGAGGTCTATGTCAGCCGGCTGCGCAAGAAGCTCGGCAAGGACTGCGTCGAGACGCTGCGCGGCATCGGCTACAGGCTCGGCCGATGACGGGGCCGGCACCGCAGAGCGGGAAACCGCACGCAAGCGCCTTCCGGCCGAAGAGCCTCGCCGGCCAGCTCATGCTGTGGATCACCGTCATCACCACCTGCCTCTGGCTCGTCGCGGTGGGGTTCGGCGCGCTCGTCATGCAGGACGAGTTCGGCGAGATCTTCGACAGCGCCCTGCAGGAGACCGCCGAGCGCCTGGTGCCGCTCGTCATCGACGACCTCAACCGTCGCGACGACCTGAACGCCCCCCGGCGCATCGAGCGCTCGCCCGCGCAGCCCGGCGAGGAATACCTGACCTACCAGGTGCGCGACCGTGCGGGCCGGGTGCTGCTGCATTCGCACACCGCCTCGGCGGAACCGTTCGACGTGCCGCTGAGGGTCGGTTTCCGGGATGGCGCGCGGGGCCGGGTCTACACCGCCGCGACGGCGGACGGCTCGATCTTCGTGCAGGTGGAGGATTCGGCCGAGGAGCGGCGGGAGGCGATGCTGGAGGGCGCGCTGGCGCTGCTGCTGCCGGTGCTGCTCATCGTGCCGGTCACGGTGCTGGCCGTGTGGTTCGTCGTGCGCCGCGTGCTCCGGCCGGTCGAGACGCTGCGGGCGGCGATCGGTGAAAAGGACGGCGGCAATCTCGCGGCGATCGCGGCGGCGGGCCTGCCGCAGGAACTGCAGCCGATCCTGCGCTCCGTCAATCTCCTGCTCGCGCGCCTGCGCGCCGCGCTGGCGGCGGAGCGGGAATTCACCGCCAACAGCGCGCATGAACTGCGCACGCCGATCGCCGGCGCGCTGGCGCAGACGCAACTGCTCACGGCCGAACTGAAGGACGGCCCGACCCGTGCCCGCGCCCGGCAGATCGAGGCCTCCCTACAGAAGCTGACGAAACTCACCGAAAAGCTGCTCCAGCTTGCCCGCGCCGAGGCCGGGATCGGCGTCAGCGACACGACCTTCGACCTCGTGGATGTGCTCGGCGTCGTCGTCACGGATTTCCAGCGCGCATCGGACGCGGCAAGCCGCATCCGCTTCCGGAACGATCTCGCGGGACCGGCCTTGCGCGAGGGCACGGCCGACGCCTTCGCCATCGTGCTGCGCAACCTCGTCGAAAACGCGCTGCTGCACGGGCGGGCGGATGAACCGGTCGAGATCCATCTCACCGAAACGGGCATCGTCAGCATCCGCAACGGCGCGCCTGTTCTGTCCGAGGCGGAGCTTGGCGCGGTGCGCAAGCGCTTTTCCCGCGGCAGGACGCTTGCCGCGGGCTCCGGTCTCGGGCTTTCCATCGCCGAGCGGCTGTTGGCGCAGATGCGCGCCAGCCTCGTCCTCACATCGCCCATTGCCGGGCGTGTTGACGGTTTCCAGGCAGACATCGTGTTTCCGGCCGCGCACTGACGCCGCCCGGCATTTCCCCTGCCTCATTTCTGAACAGTCTCGTTTCCCGGCATTCCCGCGCGGGCGGCCCGATGCGAATGCCCACATTTTTTTCCATTAGCATGTGAGAAACCTGTGGCTTTTTGCCTTATTGTGTGGTTTTCTGTGGCTCTAATCAAAAAAGGTGGGGAACATGGGTCGCAAACCGGAAGACTATGCGCGGCTGCTCGCCAGCGCGCTTTGCAAACTGCATGCAGCGGAGTGCCAGGGGGCATCGCCGCTCATCTCGGAAGACAGCGTGCGCGTGATCAGCGAAACCATCGCCGCGGCGATGGAGGATGCTCGAAAAATTCATATCGAACAGGAGCTTGCGGCGATGCGTGAACGCCGTGAGCGCATTCGTCTACATTCCTGACAATTCCTCCCGCTCTGCCGCCGCGCTCGCCTTGTGCTCGCGGCGGCGGCTTTCTATGGTAGGTGTTCAAGCCGTCCGGGCAGAAGCGTGCAGCGCTTTCGCATCCGGGCGTGCAAACCTGACGCGCCTGACCATCGGGAGGAGATGAGGTGTCGACTGAAGCCGCGCGCGTGCTGCGCGACACGTCCGCCGACCCGGAATTCGGGCCGTGGCTGGCGCAGGCCTCGATCCTCGTCGTCGACGACGAGCCGGGCATGCGCAACTTCCTGATGCGCACGCTCGGGCCGCGCTGCCGCCAACTGGAGCTGGCGGCCGATACGGACGAGGCCTCGCGCAAGCTCGACCAGAACCATTTCGACGTGGTCATCCTCGACAACATCATGCCGAAGAAGAACGGCGTGGAATGGCTTGCCGAGCAGCGGGCCATCGGCTTCTTCGCCGATGCCATCCTGATGACCGCCTATGCCGACCTCGAAACCGCGATCCAGGCGCTCAGGGCCGGCGCGGTCGATTTCATCCTGAAACCCTTCCGCTCCAACCAGTTGCTCAATGCCGTCGCGCGCTGCCTCGACCGCATCCGCCTGCAGCGCGAAAACTACGTGCTGCGCTACGAGTTGAAGGCGACGTCCGACCATATCCTCCTGCGCGACCGGCTGATCGGCGAATCGACGGCCATCGCCCGCGTGCGCGAAACCATCGCCCGCGTCGCCCCGCTGCCGACCTCGGTCCTGCTCACTGGCCAGTCGGGCACCGGCAAGGAGGTGGCGGCCCGCTCGCTGCACACGCTGTCCGACCGCGCGGCGAAACCCTTCGTGCCGGTCAATTGCGGGGCGATCCCGGCGGATATGATCGAAAGCGAGCTGTTCGGCCACCTGAAGGGCGCCTTCACCGGCGCCGAACGGGCGCGCGAGGGCCTGTTCCTGCATGCACAGGGCGGCACGCTCTTCCTCGACGAGATCAGCGAGATGCCGCCGGCCACGCAAAGCAAGCTGCTGCGCGTGCTGGAGGATCGCAAGGTGCGGCCCGTCGGTTCCGAACGCGAGGTGCCGGTCGATCTGCGCTTCGTCTTCGCCACCAATGCGGAGCTGGAAAAGGAGGTGCAGGCCGGGCGCTTCCGGGCCGATCTCTTCTTCCGCATCAATGTCATGCAGATCCACCTGCCGCCGCTGAAGGACCGCGACGGCGATGCGGTGGAGCTGGCCGTCCTCTTCATGAAGAAGCTCTCGGCGCAGCTCGCCATGCCCGCCGTGCCGATCGACGAGGCGGCCCGCCGGGCGCTATCGGCCTATGACTGGCCGGGCAATGTGCGCGAACTGCGCAATCTCATCGAGCGCACGCTGATCCTCGGCCGCTTCCCGGACGGATTCGGGCAGGCGGCGGCCGGCAGGGAGGGCGGCTCGCTTGCCGATGTCGAGCGGCGCCACATCCTCTCGGTGCTTGCCGCCTGCAATGGCCAGCGCGACGAGGCGGCGCGCCAGCTCGGCATTTCCCGCAAGACGATCGACCGCAAGCTGGCGGCCTGGGATGGCTGACGGCAGGCAGGGCGTCATCCGGCCGGCGCGCTCGGTGCGCTACCGGCTGCTGGCCATCGCGCTCCTGCCGATGCTGGTAATCCTGCCGCTCCTGCTCGGCATCACCGTCTACCGCTGGAACGAGAAGTTCGACGCCACGCTGATCTCCAAGGTCAACGGCGACCTCACCATCGCGCACCAGTATCTCGCCCATATCCTCGACAATACCGGCGAGCACGTCACCGCGCTCGGCGGCTCCGTGCGCTTCCGCGACAGCGCCGGCGACACCGGCGCGCTGAAAGCCCTGCTCGACGAGGCGCGGGCGCGGCTGGAGCTCGATTTCCTCTATGTCATCGCGCCCGACGGCCGGCTCGTCGTCTCCGTGACCGCGACCACGGCGGAAACGCTGCGCACCGACTGGCCGGTCATCCGCGACGCGCTGGCCGGCAAGCCGGCGACGGGGGTGGATATCTTCGAGAACGCCGATCTCGAACGGCTCTCGCCCGACCTTGCCGCCCGCGCGCGGCTGCCGCTCGTCTCGACGCCGAATGCGGTGCCGACCGAGCGCACGGAGGAGACGCGCGGCATGGTCGTGCAGAGTGCCAGCCCCGTCACGCTCGGCGACGGGCGCGCGGCGGTGCTCGTCGGCGGCATCCTGCTCAACCAGAACCTCGTCTTCATCGACACGATCAACGACCTCGTCTACCGCGAGGCGAGCCTGCCGGAGGGCAGCCAGGGCACGGCGACGCTGTTCCTCGACGACGTGCGCATCAGCACGAATGTGCGCCTGTTCGAAGGGCGCCGCGCGCTCGGCACGCGCGTCTCGGCCGCCGTGCGCTCGGCCGTGCTGGGCGAGGGGCGCACCTGGCTCGACAGCGCCTTCGTCGTCAACGACTGGTACATTTCCGCCTACGAGCCGATCACCGACAGCCGCGGCGAGCGCGTCGGCATGCTCTATGTCGGCTTCCTCGAGGCGCCGTTCACGGCGGCGAAGTACCAGACGGTGCTCACCATCGTCGTCGCCTTCCTCGCCATCACGGCGGCCAGCGTGCCGATCTTTCTGCGCTGGGCGCGCGGCATCTTCGAGCCGCTGGAGCGGGTGGACGCCACCATCGCGCGGGTGGAGAGCGGCGATCTCGGTGCGCGCACCGGTCCGGTCGACAGCCAGGACGAGATCGGCCGCGTCGCCGTGCATCTCGACGACCTCCTGAACCAGCTCGAGCAGAACGATCTGGAGTTGCGCCGCTGGAACGAGGAGCTGAATGCGCGCGTCGACGAGCGCACCCGCGAGCTGCAGCTCGCCAACCGCCGGCTGGAGGCGACGACCAAGCAGCTCATCCTGTCGGAAAAGCTTGCCGCCATCGGCGAGATCACCGCCGGCGTTGCCCATGAGATCAACAACCCGATCGCCGTCATGCAGGGCAATCTGGAGGTCATCCGCTCCGTGGTCGGCGACCGGGCGGCGCTGGCCAAGGTCGAGTTCCAGCTCCTCGACGAACAGATCCAGCGCATCAGCCAGATCGTCACGAAACTCCTGCAATTCGCCAAGCCCGAGGAATTCGCCGGTTTCGTCGATCGCCATGCGCCCGGCACGGCGGTGGCCGATTGCATGCCGCTCGTCCAGCACCTGCTCGCCAGGGCGGCGATCGAGGTGCGGCTGGAGGACACGGCCGAACGGCTGGTGCTGATGAACCGCACCGAGCTGCAGCAGGTCGTCGTCAACCTCGTCGTCAACGCCATCCACGCCATGCCGGATGGCGGCAGGCTGACCATCGTCACCCGCGACAGCGACCGCGGCGGGCGCCCGGGCGTCGAGATCGTCGTCAGCGATACCGGGGTCGGCATGGAGCCGGATCTCGTCGCAAAGGTCTTCGATCCGTTCTTCACCACGAAGCGGCAGGAGGGCACGGGCCTCGGCCTTTCCATCAGCCAGACGCTGGTGACGCGGCAGGGCGGCGCCATCTCGGTGGCGAGCCGGCCGGGCGAGGGCGCGACCTTCACCATCTGGCTGCCCGAGGCGGCCTGACCGGACACTTTGTCCGCCCTCCGGACAAAGTGTCCGTTTTACTCCCGTTTTTTCTTCCAACCTCCTGATTCCAAAGGACATCCATTCTGGCATGGGCCTTGCTTCGGTCCGCGCGGGAGGTTCGGCCTCCGGCCGCCTGCAGGAGGGATGCAGGCATCCGGGCGTCGAAGGGGCGGTTTTCGCCGGCTCCCCATCACGAAAATCTTCGCACCGAGGGGTGCGTCGCGGAGGAGACCCAATGACTGCATCGACCGAGACCTATGCCGGCGACTATTCCGGCAGCATCCTCGACCGGGAGCGCATCATCGCCAAACCCGGCTTCAACCGCTGGCTCGTTCCGCCGGCCGCGCTCGCCATCCATCTCTGCATCGGCATGGCCTACGGCTTCAGCGTGTTCTGGCTGCCGCTGTCCAGGGCCATTCCGGGCGCTGCCGATGCGGCCTGCGCCGATCTCAACCTCGTCTCCGCGCTCTTCACCACGAGCTGCAACTGGCGCGTCGCCGATCTCGGCTGGATCTACACGCTGTTCTTCGTGCTGCTCGGCTGTTCGGCGGCCATCTGGGGCGGCTGGCTGGAGCGCGTCGGCCCGCGCAAGGCGGGCTTCGTCTCGGCCTGCTGCTGGTGCGGCGGCATCGTCGTCGCGGCGCTCGGCGTCATGACCCATCAATTGTGGCTGATGTGGCTCGGCGCGGGCGTCATCGGCGGCATCGGCCTCGGCCTCGGCTACATCTCCCCGGTCTCCACGCTGATCAAGTGGTTCCCGGACCGGCGCGGCATGGCGACCGGCATGGCGATCATGGGGTTCGGCGGCGGCGCGATGATCGGCGCCCCGCTCGCGAACCTCCTGATGAACGTCTTCAAGACCGACACGACGGCCGGCGTCTGGCAGACCTTCCTCGTCATGGCCGCCATCTATTTCTGCTTCATGATGGGCGGTGCCTTCGGCTACCGCATTCCGCCGGCCGGCTGGCGGCCGGAGGGCTGGACGCCGCCGGCCTCCAAGTCGACGATGATCACCACCAAGCATGTCCACCTGCGCGACGCGCACAAGACGACGCAGTTCTGGCTGATCTGGCTGGTGCTCTGCCTCAACGTCTCGGCCGGCATCGGCGTCATCGGCATGGCCTCGCCGATGCTGCAGGAAATCTTCGGCGGCCGCCTCATCGGCCAGCCCGAGCTGAGTTTCGGCCAGCTCGATACCGACCAGAAGGCCGCCATCGCGGCGATCGCCGCGGGCTTTACCGGCCTGCTCTCGCTGTTCAACATCGGCGGGCGCTTCGTCTGGGCCTCGCTCTCCGACAAGATCGGCCGCAAGAACACCTATTATACCTTCTTCATCCTCGGCATCGTGCTCTACGCGCTCGCGCCGACGCTGGCGGACATGGGCAGCAAGGCGCTCTTCGTGCTCGCTTTCGGCATCATCCTGTCGATGTATGGCGGGGGCTTCGCCACCGTTCCGGCCTATCTCGCCGACATCTTCGGCACGCAGTTCGTCGGTGCGATCCATGGCCGCCTGCTGACCGCCTGGGCGACCGCCGGCATCGTCGGCCCGGTCGTGGTCAACTATATCCGCGAGGCGCAGATCGCCGCCGGCGTGGCGCCGGGGCCGGCGCTCTATACCGGCACCATGTACATCCTCGCCGGCATGCTGGCGCTCGGCCTCATCGCCAACATGCTGGTGCGGCCGCTTTCCGACAAATGGTTCATGTCGGACGAGGAGGTCGCCTCCCTGCAGGCGAAGACCGCGGCCGCCAATGCCGGCCCGACCGGTTCCTTCGGCATCGGCAAGGGCGGGCTCGACGCCAGGGCGGCGCTCGCCTGGGCCGTCGTCGGCCTTCCGCTCCTCTGGGGCATCTGGGTGACGCTGAAGAGCACCGCCGCGCTGTTCTGAGATCCTTCCGGAGACGCCCTCTCCTCCGTCATGGTCGGGCTCGACCCGTCCATCCACCGCCGCGGGTGAGACTTGGTTCCTCTGGTTGAACCCGAGGATGACGATGGTGGAGGGCGATGCTTGTCGGAAAGCCAGGTCCCCGGCCGGTGCCGGGGACTTTTTCATGACCGCTTGCAGCGGATGCGCTTTTCGAGCAAACCGGAAGAAGGCGTCAAAGGAGGAGGACGACATGACCGATTGGGGCCGGACCGGCATGGGCAAGATCGCGCTGGTGACGGGCGGCGGCACGGGCATCGGCCTTGCCATCGCCCGGGGCCTCAGCGCCGAGGGCTATGCGGTCGTCGTCACCGGCCGCCGGGCCGCGGTGCTGGAGGAGGCCGCCGCCGCCATCACCGGTGAAACGGGCAATCCGGTCCGCGCGATTGCCTGCAATGTCGGCGATCCGGGCGAGGTCGCCGCGGTCTTTGCCGAGATCAGGCATGCTTTCGGCCGGCTCGACGTGCTGGTCAACAATGCCGGCTCCAACGTCTCCCCGGCGCTGCTGGAGGACATTCCCTTCGAGGAGTGGAGCAACATCCTCGCCGTAAACCTCACGGGTGCCTTCCTCTGCACCCAGCAGGCCTTCAAACTGATGAAGGAGCAGAGCCCGCGCGGCGGGCGCATCATCAACAACGGCTCGATCTCCGCCACGACGCCGCGGCCGAACTCCGCGCCCTATACGGCGACGAAACACGCGATCACCGGCCTTACCAAATCGACCGCCCTCGACGGGCGCAAATACGACATCGCCTGCGGCCAGATCGATATCGGCAATGCGGCGACGGACATGACGAAGCGCATGAGCGCCGGCATCCTCCAGCCGAACGGCGAGATCGCCAGCGAGCCGACCATGTCGGTCAAGCACGTCGCCGATGCGGTGGTCTACATGGCCAGCCTGCCGCTCGATGCCAATGTGCTGACCATGACGGTCATGGCGACGACCATGCCCTTCGTCGGGCGCGGGTAGGTTCAGCGCCGCGGCTCGCCGCCCTCGGCGTAGACGGTCTTCTGCTGGAACTTGAAGACATGGCCGCAGCGGCAGCGCAGCATGTGCTTGTCCGGATATTTCGAGGCGCGCTCCGTGAGGAAGCCGCGCGGCAGCGAATCGATGGTGAAATCCGGGTGCTTGCGGCTCGGCATGTCGTCTTCCGAGACCTCGGCATAACCGGAATTGCCGCACATGGCGCATTCGAGCTTGCGCGAATAGCGGTCACGGGCGGCCATGGAAACTCCTTCGTCAAATGTCGGCGGACCGTTCATAGGCGCAGCGGCGGGCCGTTTCAATGGCCGGGCGTCACGCGGCGAGCAAGGCCTGCATGATGGCGACGATGCGCCGGTGCTGGTGGGCGTGGCGCGTGCGCACATTGGTGGCGGCATAGACGGCCTGCGCGATCGGCTCGGCGCCGGTAACGCGGCTCACCGCGCCGGAGCGCAGCAGCCGCTTCGCATCGTGCGTCATCACGAAGGCGGAGCCGCCGAGCTTCTGCAGCAGGGCGAGGATCGCCGTCGTCTCGCCGCTGGCGATCGGCGCGGTCGAGAGGGTCGGATGCGCCTGGCGGTGCAGCCGGTCGAAGGCGGGGGAATAGACGGCCTGGATATAGTCCTCCGGCCGGACGTCCTCGATCCGCGCCACCCTGTTGCTCACCATCTCGTATTGCACCTCGCCGATGCGCTCATAGGCAAGGTCCGGCAGGTAGTGCGGGGTGAAGAGGATCGCAAGGTCGAGGTCGCCCGCGCCGAGGTCGCGGTTCATCTGGTTGGAATAATCGACCTCCACATAGATCGAGGTGCCCGGCAGCTCCTTGCGCACCGCCGCCAGCCAGTCGCCGGCAAAGTGGGCGGCAAGGTCGTGCTGCAGGCCGATGCGCATGGAGCGCTCGTAGGCGCCGGCCGTTTCCACCGCGCGCGCCGCCTCGTGCCACTGGTGCTGCAGCGCCTTGGCGTGATCGAGGAAGCGCAGGCCCGCCGCGGTCGGCTGGGTGCCGCCCTTGTTGCGCGCGAAGAGCTTTCGCGCGAACATTCCTTCCAGCGCGTTGATGCGGTGCGTGACCGTCGACTGCGTGATGTTCAGCCGCTCGGCCGTGCGGTTGAAATTGCGCGTTTCCATCAGGTCGAGGAATGTCTCAATCAGGACAATTTGCATGAATGCGCCGATTTTTCCTAGTGTTCAGCGGAAGTGTAATCGAGAAAGTCGATTAATAAAGCAAAATCCATCCGCTTGCTGCGCGCCGCTTTGGTTGCCACAAATCCGGGGCGAAGAAGGGGAACGAGAATGTCCGCACTGCCAAGCCATGCCCGTGTCGTCATCATCGGCGGAGGCGCCGTCGGGGCGTCGGCGCTCTATCATCTGGCGAAGGCCGGGTGGACGGATTGCGTGCTTCTGGAAAAGAACGAGCTGACCGCCGGCTCCACCTGGCATGCCGCCGGCAACGTGCCGACCTTCTCCTCCTCCTGGTCGATTATGAACATGCAGCGCTATTCCGCCGCGCTCTACCGCGAGCTGGGCGCGCTGGTCGACTATCCCATGAACTACCACGTCACCGGCTCGATCCGCCTCGGCCATTCGAAGGAGCGCCTGCAGGAGTTCAAGCGCGTCGTCGGCATGGGCCGCTACCAGGGCATGGACCTCGACATCCTCTCGCCCGACGAGATGCGCGGGAAATATCCGTTCCTCGAAACGCACGACCTCACCGGTGCACTCTACGACCCCTATGACGGCGACATCGACCCGGCGCAGCTCACGCAGGCGCTCGCCAAGGGTGCGCGCGACATGGGCGCGAAGATCTTCCGCTTCTGTCCGGCGACCGGCGCGCGCCGCGAGGGCGAGGAATGGGTGATCTCGACGCCTCAGGGCGAGATCCGCTGCGAAAAGGTCGTCAACGCCGCCGGCTACTATGCCCGGGAAGTCGGCAAATGGTTCGGCCGCGACGTGCCGATGATGGTGATGAGCCATCAATACATGCTGTTCGAGGAGATCCCGGAGCTTGCCGCCTGGTCGAAGGAGGCCGGCCACAAGCTGCCGCTGCTGCGCGATGTGGATTCGTCCTATTATCTCCGCCAGGAAAAGACGGGCATGAATCTCGGCCCCTACGAGCGGAACTGCAAGGCGCACTGGACGACGCCCGACGATCCGATGCCGGACGATTTCTCCTTCCAGCTCTTCCCGGACGATCTCGACCGGCTGGAATGGTATCTCAACGACGCCGTCGAGCGCGTGCCGATCCTCGGCACCGCCGGCCTGTCGCGCATGATCAACGGTCCCATCCCCTATGCGCCGGACGGCAACCCGCTGATCGGCCCGATGCCCGGCGTGCCGAACGCCTTCGAGGCCTGCGTCTTCACCTTCGGCATCTGCCAGGCGGGCGGCGCGGGCAAGGTGCTGGCCGAATGGGTGACGGAAGGCGAGACGGAATGGGACATGTGGTCCTGCGACCCGCGCCGCTACACGTCCTTTGCTGCCGACAAGGACTATTGCGTGGCCAAGGGCATGGAGGTCTACGGCCACGAATATGCCATGCATTTCCCGAAACACGCCTGGCCGGCCGGCCGGAACCGGAAGCTGTCGCCGATCCACGACCGCATCGCGGCGCTCGGCGCGCAGTTCAAGCCCTATAACGGCTGGGAGCGCGCCAACTGGTATGCCGGGCCCGGCGACGACACGTCGGAGGCCGCGACCCAGACCTGGAACCGCGAAGGCCCCTGGCGGCCGCGCATCGAGGCGGAGTGCCGCGCCGTCACCGAGGCCGCCGGCATCCTCGACCTGCCCGGCTTCTCGCGCTTCCGCGTGAAGGGGGAGGGCGCGACGGCCTGGCTCTCCTCGCTGATCACCGGCCGCGTGCCGAAACCGGGCCGCATCGGCCTTGCCTATTTCGCCGACGACAAGGGCCGCATCGTCACGGAAATGTCGGTCATGATGCTGGCGGAGGATTTCTTCTTCCTCATCACCGCCGCGGCGGCGCAGTGGCACGATTTCGAGTGGCTGCAGAAACACCTGCCGGAAAATCCCGTCTTCACGCTGGAGGACGTCACGGAGAACTTTTCGTGCCAGATCCTCTCCGGCCCGAATTCCCGCGCCATCCTTTCGGATGTCTGCAAGGCGGACCTCACCATGCCCTGGCTCACCCACCAGCCGGTGGAGATCGCCGGTCTCTGGTGCCAGCTCGTGCGCGTCTCCTTCGCCGGCGAACTCGGCTGGGAGATCCACACCAAGGTGGAGGATACGGCCGTCATCTTCGACGCCGTCTGGGCGGCGGGGCAGAAGCATGGCCTGAAGCCCTTCGGCATGGAGGCGCTCGACAGCCTGCGCATCGAGAAGGGCTATCGCGCCTGGAAGGGCGATCTTTCGACCGACTACACCATCCTGCAGGGCGGCCTCGAACGCTTCGTCGACTGGACCAAGCCCGCCTTCAAGGGCAAGGCCGCGCTGGAGCGGGAGAAGCAGCAGGGCGTCACCAAGCGCTTCGTGACGCTGACCGTCGAGGCCGGGGACTGCGATGCGCCCTACATGTCGACGCTCTGGCACGGCGGCAAGGTCGTCGGCGAGACGACCTCCGGCAACTGGGGCTACCGCACCGGCAGATCCATCGCGCTCGGCATGCTGAGGGCCGACCTCGCCGTGCCGGGCACGCAGATCGAGGTGGAAATCTACGGCGAGCGCTTCAAGGCGACCGTCCAGCCCGACGGCCCGCTCTTCGACCCCAACAATGAAAGACTGCGCGCATGACGAAGCCCATCCCTTCCAAGGCGAGAGCCGTCATCATCGGCGGCGGCGTGTCCGGCTGCTCGGTCGCCTATCACCTGGCCAAACTCGGCTGGACGGATGTGGTGCTGCTGGAGCGCAAGCAGCTCACCTCAGGCACCACCTGGCATGCCGCCGGCCTGATCGGCCAGCTTCGCGCCTCGCAGAACATGACGCGGCTCGCGAAATATTCCGCCGACCTCTACGTCAAGCTCGAAGCCGAGACCGGCATCGGCACCGGCATGCGCCAGTGCGGCTCGATGACGGTGGCGCTGACGGACGAGCGAAAGGAAGAGATCTACCGCCAGGCCTCGCTCGCCCGTGCCTTCGACATCGACGTACGCGAGATCACCGTCGAGGAGGTGAAGGCGCTCTATCCGCATCTCAACACGGCGGATGTGAAGGCCGCCGTGCACCTGCCGCTCGACGGCCAGTGCGATCCCGCCAACATCGCCATGGCCTTGGCGAAGGGCGCGCGGCAGAACGGCGCGACCGTCATCGAAGGCGTCAAGGTGACGTCGGTGTTGACGAAGGACGGCCGCGTGACGGGCGTCACCTGCGAGCAGAACGGCGAGACGTTCAGCATCGAGACGGAAAACGTCGTCAACGCCGCCGGCATGTGGGGTCGCACGCTCGCCGACATGTCGGGCGTCACCCTGCCGCTGCACGCCTGCGAGCATTTCTACATCGTCACCGAGCCGATCGCGAACCTGCAGAGGCTGCCCGTTCTGCGCGTGCCGGACGAATGCACCTACTACAAGGAAGATGCCGGCAAGATGCTGATCGGCGCCTTCGAATTGAAGGCCAAGCCCTGGGGCATGGACGGCATTTCGGAAGACTTCTGCTTCGACCAGCTTCCGGAGGATTTCGACCACTTCCAGCCGATCCTCGAAAACGCCATCCACCGCATGCCCATGCTGGAGACGGCCGGCATCCATACCTTCTTCAACGGTCCGGAGAGCTTCACGCCGGATGACCGCTACTATCTCGGCGAGGCGCCGGAGCTGAAGGGCTACTGGGTCGCCGCCGGCTACAATTCCATCGGCATCGTCTCCTCCGGCGGGGCCGGCATGGCGCTCGCCCAGTGGATGAACGACGGCGAGCCGCCCTTCGATCTCTGGGAGGTGGATATCCGCCGCGCCCAGCCGTTCCAGAAGAACCGCGCCTATCTCAAGGACCGCGTCTCCGAAACGCTCGGCCTGCTCTATGCCGATCACTTCCCCTATCGCCAGATGGCGACGGCGCGCGGCGTGCGCCGATCGCCGCTGCACGAGCACCTGAAGGCCCGCGGCGCGGTCTTCGGCGAGGTCGCCGGCTGGGAGCGCGCCAACTGGTTCGCCAAGGAGGGGCAGGAGCGGGAGTACCGCTATTCGTGGAAGCGGCAGAACTGGTTCGAGAATCAGCGCGAGGAGCATCTTGCCGTGCGCAACGGCGTCGGCCTGTTCGACATGACCTCTTTCGGCAAGATCCGCGTGGAGGGCCGCGATGCGCTGGCCTTCCTGCAACGCCTCTGCGCCAACCAGATGGACGTCGCCCCCGGCCGGATCGTCTACACGCAGATGCTCAACGAACGCGGCGGCATCGAGAGCGACCTGACGGTGACGCGCCTTTCCGAGACGGCGTTCTTCCTCGTCGTGCCCGGCGCGACGCTGCAGCGCGACCTTGCCTGGCTGCGCAAGCACCTTGCGGACGAGTTCGTGGTCATCACCGATGTGACGGCGGCCGAAAGCGTGCTCTGCGTCATGGGCCCCAAGGCGCGCGACCTGATGCAGAAGGTGAGCCCGAACGACTTTTCCAATGCGGCGCATCCCTTCGCCACGGCGCGGCAGATCGAGGTGGGCATGGGCCTCGCCCGGGCGCACCGCGTCACCTATGTCGGCGAACTCGGCTGGGAGCTCTACGTTTCCACCGACCAGGCGGCCCATGTCTTCGAGGCGCTGGAGGCGGCGGGGGCGGATGTCGGCCTGAAACTCTGCGGCCTGCACACGCTCGACAGTTGCCGCATCGAAAAGGCGTTCCGCCATTTCGGCCATGACATCACCGACGAGGACCATGTGCTGGAAGCCGGCCTCGGCTTTGCCGTGCGCACGAGGAAGGGCGATTTCATCGGCCGCGACGCGGTGCTGCGCAAGGAGGAAGCGGGGCTGAAGCGCCGCATGGTGCAGTTCAGGCTGACCGATCCCGGGCCGCTGCTCTTCCACAACGAGGCGCTGGTGCGCGACGGCAGGATCGTCTCGACCGTCACCTCGGGCAATTATGGCCACCATCTCGGCGGCGCGATCGGCATGGGCTACGTGCCATGCGTCGGTGAGAGCGAGGCGGACGTGCTGGCCTCCAACTACGAGATCGAGATCGCCGGCGTGCGGGTGAAGGCCGAGGCCTCGCTCGTGCCGATGTACGATCCGAAAGCCGAGAGGGTACGCGCGTGAGCAACCTTGCCGAACGCCACCGGCGTTTTCACGCCCTGCACCAGTCGGGCTGCTTCGTCATCCCCAATCCGTGGGACATGGGCTCCGCTCGCATGATGGCGGCGTCGGGCGCCGTGGCGCTCGCCACCACCTCCGCCGGCTTCGCCTTCACGCTGGGACGGCCCGACATGGGCCGCGTGACGCGCGACGAGGCGCTGCGGCATGCGCAGGATATCGTGCGCGCCACGCCGCTGCCGGTCTCGGGCGATTTCGAGAACGGTTTTGCCGATGCGCCGGACGACGTGGCCGAGACGATCCGGCTCGCCGCCGAGGTCGGGCTGTCCGGTTGCTCGATCGAGGATACGCGGATGGTCGAGGGCAACCCGGCCTATGCCTTCGATCTCGCCGTGGAGCGCATCCGTGCCGCCGCCGATGCCGCCCGTTCGCTCGGCCGTCCCTTCATCCTCTGCGCCAGGGCCGATGGCGTGATGAACGGTGTCTACGACCTCGACGAGGCGATCCGGCGCATCCAGGCTTTCGAGAAGGCGGGCGCGGACCTCGTCTATGTGCCGGTGCCGCCGGGGCCGGAGGAGCTCAGGCGCGTCGTGCAATCGGTCGGGGTGCCGGTGAACGGGCTTGCCGCGGGGCCGCTGCGCCAGCTCACCGTGCCGGACTTCGCCGCGCTCGGCGTGCGGCGCATCTCGCTCGGCTCGATGATCGCCCGCGTCACCCATGCCGCGATCGCCGAGCAGATGGAGGCCATCGTGAAGGATGGCAGTTTCGCGAAATTGTCCGCCGCGGCGTCGGGGGATCTCATCAACAGAATGCTTGCCGCCGGTGCGGGGGAGACGGGTCATGAGTGAACAGGCAGTTTTGTCCCGGCGATCGGGCGGGCGTGCGGCACGGGTCGCGATGCGCGCCGCACCCTTGGCGGAAAACGTCCGGCCGGTGCGGCCGGGTCTTCCCGGTGGCCAGTACAAGCCGCTGACGGAGGCGGGCGTGCGCCGCATCCACGAGGCGGCGCTGGATGCGCTGGAGAATATCGGCCTTGCCAATGCGCCGAAATCCGGCATCGAGATCACGACCGGGGCCGGCGCCATCCTCGGCGAGGACGGGCGCCTGCGCTTTCCGCGCGCGCTGGTGGAGGACATGCTGGCGCTTGCCGCGCGCGACATCACGCTCCATGGCCGCGATCCGAAATACGACCTCGAACTGTCGGGCACCCGCGTCTATTACGGCACGGCGGGCGCGGCGGTGCATATCGTCGACGTGGAGAAGCGGGAATACCGCGAATCGACGGCGAAGGACCTCTACAACGCCGCCCAGCTCGTCCACCACCTCGACAATGTGCATTTCTTCCAGCGGGCGATGGTCTGCCGCGACGTCGCCGACAATTTCCTGATGGACATCAACACGCTCTACGGCTGCTGCGCCGGCACGTCGAAACATGTCGGCACCAGTTTCTCCGATCCCTCGCATGTCGCCGGCTGCTTCGACCTCATCCACATGATGGCGGGCGGCGAGGACAAGTGGCGGGCACGGCCCTTCGTGTCGAATTCCAACTGCTTCGTCGTGCCGCCGATGAAGTTCGCTGAGGAAAGCTGCATCACCATGGAGGCCTGCATCCGGGCCGGCATGCCGATCCTGCTGCTCTCGGCCGGGCAGGCCGGCGCGACGGCGCCGGCGCCGCTTGCCACCGCCATCGTGCAGGCCGTCGCCGAGTGCCTTGCGGGCGTCGTCTATGTCAACGCCATGGCGCCCGGCCACCCGGCGATCTTCGGCACCTGGCCCTTCGTGTCGGACCTCAGGACGGGCGCCATGTCGGGCGGTTCGGGCGAGCAGGCGTTGCTGACGGCGGGCTGCGCGCAGATGCACCAGTTCTACAAGCTTCCCGGCGGCGCGGCCGCGGGTATCGCCGATTCCAAGCTGCCGGACATGCAGGCGGGCTGGGAACAGGCGATCTCCAATGTCATGGCGGGCCTGTCCGGCCTCAACATGGTCTATGAGGCGGTCGGCATGCACGCCTCGCTGCTCGGCTTCTGCCTGGAAAGCCTCGTGCTCGGCGACGATCTTCTCGGCCAGGTGCAGCGCTGCGTGCGCGGCATCGACGTCACGGAGGATTCCGTCTCGCTGGAGACCATGCGCTCCGTCTGCCTCGATGGACCGGGCCACTATCTCGGCGACCCGCAGACCCTGTCGCTGATGCAGACAGAATATATCTACCCCGCCGTCGCCGACCGCACGAGCCCGAAGGAATGGGCCGAGATCGGCCGGCCGGACCTCGTGCAGAAGGCGATCGAACGCAAGAACCGCATTCTCGCCGAAGCCGGCGGCCCGCTTTTCGATTTCGCGACGGACCAGGCGGTGCGGGAAAAGTTCAAGATCTACTTCTGACGCCTTTCGGCCGAAAGTCAGCTCCGCCGATCGAAATGGGTGCGCAGCGACACATGCGTCTGCACGGTCGCGATGCCCGGCGTCGTGGCGATCTGGCGGCGCACGGTGTCGAGCTCGCCGTTCGAGGCGCATTCGACGAGCAGCATCAGGTCCGTCGGCCCGGCGAGCGACCAGCAGGTCACGACGTTCGGAATGCCGGTGAGATGCGGCACGATGTGATCGCAGTTGCGGCCCTGCTGGAAGCCGACGGCGATCAGTGCCTCGACGCCCGGCCGCTCCCGGTCGATGCCGAGCTTGACCGTATAGCCTGCGATCACGCCTCTCGCCTCCAGCCGCCGGATGCGCTCGTGCACGGCGCTCCGCGACAGCCCCGCATGGCGCGCAAGCTCCACGAGGCTCTGCCGGGCATCGGCGCGGAGCGCGGCGAGCAGCAGCCTGTCCTTGTCGTCCAGTTCGTTCATCCGGAAAATCTCCCTGTTGCCGGATGATCGTCCGGCACGCTGCCTTCTTGCTGCGCGAAACCGGACGGAAAAGCAACTATTCGTCGGACATCGCTTCAAGGAGAGACCGATGCCGACCCTGCCGGAAAATGCCGTCCTGATCCCGATCGACATGCAGCAGGCCTTCGACGCCGCGCCCTGGCCGCGGCGCTGGAACGAAAGGCTGGACGAGAACGGCCTTGCGCTCCTTGCCGCCTGGCGGGCCGCCCGCCGGCCGATCATCCATGTGCGGCACGACAGCGTCGAACCCGCCTCCACCCTGCGGCCGGAGGCGCCGGGCAACGCGTTCCGCCCGGGTTTTGCGCCGCAGGAGGGCGAGCCACTGGTGACGAAGAGCGTCAATGCCGCCTTCATCGGCACGGATCTCGATCTGCGCCTGCGCCGTCTTGGGGCCGATACGGTCGTGCTGTTCGGCGTGTCCACGGATATGTGCGTGTCGACCAGCGTGCGCGTCGGGGCCAATCTCGGCTACCGGGTGATCCTGGTCGAGGACGCCTGCGACTGCTTCGACCTGCCGGACGGGGAGGGCGGGACGATCGCCGCCCGCGACGTGCACCGCGCCCATGTCGCGACGCTGCGCCACGAATTCGCGACGGTGCTGCGCACGGCAGAGATCGTGGCTGGCCTCTAGAGAAAACAAACAGATAGAGCGTTTTCGCGATTCGAAGAAAAGCGGAAATGCTCTAGCGGGTCGCGGCCCTCACCTCGCGCACGCCGAAATCCCATTCGGGGGCTATGACGGGGTTGAGGTCGATGCCGGGGAAGACGGCGAAGGTGGAGAAGGGCTGGCTTTCGCCCGGCTGCACGCGCAGCACGATCAGCGCGCTGTCGCGGCCGACCTCGCGGCAGGTGCCGCCAGGGCAATCGGACAGCACGACATCGAGGCGGAAGGACTGCATCGGCTGGCTGCCCTTGTTGGCGATTCGGCCGGTCACGCGAAAGCTCGTCTTCGTCTGGCCGGCGCTGGCCTGCATCTCGGAGAGTTCCGCCCCATCCGCGGACAGCGCCGAAACGGTTGCGTTTGGCGTGACGGCGGTGCCGGAGGGCGTGCGGTCCTCGACGAACCAGATGAGAAGCGCGCTTGCAAGGCCGATGGCCACCACGATGGTGAGAACGGGTTCGACCCAGCTTTGGAAGCGCCGGAAGCGCAATGCGAGATAGAGTATGGCCGCTGCCGCGACTGCGAATGCCCAGATCATGCAGGTCCTCCTGGGCATGATATAGCCTGCGGAAGAAGCGACCGAAAGGCCGGTTCTGTCACTTTGCCTTGAGGCTGATCCAATAGGCGCCGTCGAAGGGTACGGCGGCGAAGCGCGCGTTGATTTCCGCCAGCGTCGCATCCGGGTCGATGTCGGCGAAAATCTCGGGGCGCAGCCAATGGGCGAAGGCTTCGGCGGCGAGGATGTTCAGCGGCACGGCGTTGAAGAAGTTCCACAGGCCGTGCACGCGCTCCTCCTTCACCGCCTTGAGGTTCTTGAGGAACGGGCCGGACACGGCGCGCGCCAATGTCTCGCGTGCCTCCTCCGGCGCAACGCCGGGGCCGACCGAGAAGGTGCTGTAGGTGCCGCCCGGCGAGGCGGTTGCGATATAGACGTCGGGATCCGCCGCGACGATGAATTCCGAGCTGACGATGCCGCCCTGCGCCGGCAGGCTTTCGGCGATGTTGCGGCTGCCGGTGATGGCGATGAAGGCGCCGAGCCCGCCGGTGCCGTAGGCGTAGCAGCACTTTTCCGGGTTGGGGAAGGCGTCCATCAGCACGGTCGGGCCGGGCTCCTTGTGCCCGGCCACGCGGTCGCGGATGCGCTTGACCCGTTCCTCGTGGAAATCGGCGAAGGCGTTCGCCTGCTCCTCCCGGTTCAGCACCGTGCCGAGGAGGCGCATGTTGTCCGCGGTGTTGTTCAGCGCGTCGCTGTTGAAATCGACCACGACGACGGGGACGCCGCTTCTCTCCAGATAGTCGATCGCCTGCCTGCCGAGGTCCGTGTCGGCCTGCCAGTTGGCGAGGATGGCGAGATCCGCCTTCAGCGAGAGCGCGGCCTCGAACGAGACGGTGACGCCGTCGCCGATGATCGGCACGTCGTCGATTGCCGGGAACCTGTCCTTGAAGCGGTCATAGATCTCCGGGTTGTCGCCCTTCATGTCGCTCGCCCAGCCGGCAAGGATGCTGACCGGATCGGGATGGATCAGCGAAAGTGCGACCAGGTTGAAGCCACTGCCGAGCAGCACCGCCTTGGGTTCGGCGGCAATGATCACCTCGCGGCCGAAGGCGTCCTTGACGGTCAGCGGATAGGCCACCTCGGCGCGGGCGGGCAGGGCGGCCAGGAGCAGGAAGGCGACGGCGATGAGGGCGGAAAGGCGCAGGATCATTGTTTTCTCAGCTCCGGCAGGGCGCACAGCTCGCCGCAGCCCGGAATGCCGGGCAGCATGTAGCGCAGGCAGCAGACCTTGCGGCGACAGTGGACGGCACCCGCGTCCAGCTCGTGGCGCAGGCATCCATGGAAGGGATTGCGGCTGCCGTTCGCCAGCAGCGGACAATCGAAGAGGGGGCGGGACGGCCAGTGGTCGTCGCTTTCGGGCGGCGAACGGTCCGTCGCGTTGAAGGCATAGTCGATATAGACGGCCGCGTTGTTCCAGGCGAGTTTCGGCGCGATGCCGGTCTTTTCCTTGAACAGGGCGACGGCACGGGCGAGATGGCAATCGACCAGCGGCGTGACGAAATCGACGAGCTCGCCCCCCTCGCTCCAGTCGCCCTCGTGCGGCAGGCCGAAGGCGTGCGGCAGGCCGTCCTCGCCGATGGCGATGGTCATCTCCTCGAAGGCGACGGGCAGGGTCCGTTCCGCGCGGCGCGCCACGACATAGGGGATGGTGAGGGCGGAGAAATAGTAGAGCGACCAGAAGGAGGCGGCGGCGCGCCGGTCGGCCTTGCCGTGGCTTTCCGCATAGCGGTCGATCGTCCGGGAAAACCCGTCTCCTCCCAGGAACTCGGCGAGCGGCACGGCGCCGTCGAGATCCGACGAGAGCATCATCTTCTCGCCGCACCAGGCGTGCTCACCGGTAAAGACCGCCTTCAGGCCGTCCGGCCGGAAGGCGGTCTCGCCATCGTGGGGGGACAGCGCCGTCAAGCGCTTACCAGGAATATTTCAGGCTGCCGATGATCGTGCGGCCCTGGTCGCGGTAGCAGAAGCCGGCCGAGCAGACGGCATCCTGGCGGTCGAAGAGGTTCGTCGCGTTGACCTGCAGCTTCAGGCCGGCGAAGTCCTTGTCGATGGCGGCGAAGTCGTAGTCGATCGACGCATCGACGAAGGCGCGTGCCTTGTTTTTCATGCTGTTGGCGTCGTCGCCGTAGCTTTCGCCGGTGAAGCGGACGCCCGCGCCGAAGCCGAGGCCGGCCAGCGCGCCGTCTTCCGGCATGGTGTAGTGCGCCCAGAGCGAGGCCATGTGGCGCGGCACGGAGGAGACGTCGTTGTTGACGGTGCCGGCCGGGCCGTCGATGATCTTCGCCTGGGTATAGGTGTAGGAAGCGATCAGCGACAGGCCGTTGTCGAGGCTGGTGGAGGCTTCCAGTTCCAGGCCGCGCGAACGCAGCTTGCCGCGCTGGACCTGGATGTTGGCCGGGCCGGTCGGCAGATCGACGACCTCGTAATAGAGGCCGTTGGTCTGGTCGATGTTGAACAGCGCGGCGGTCAGCAGCGTGTTGCTGTCCGGCAGCAGGTATTTTACGCCCACTTCCTGCTGTTCGCTCTCGGTCGGCTTAAAGGGGTTGCCGGTGGCCATGTTCACGCCGGCATTCGGCGAGAAGGCGGTCGAATAGCTTGCATAGGGGGTGATGCCCCATTCGGTCTCGTAGGTCACGCCGGCGCGCCAGGTGAAGGCGCGGTCGCTCTGCTTGATCGTGTCGAGCGCGCCGGAGGCGAGGTCCGTGTTGTCGGTGTCGGTCGAGACCCAGTCGTAGCGGCCGCCGAGCGTGAAGGTCAGCGCGTCGTAGCGGATCTGGTCCTGCAGGTAGAGGCCGGTGATGAACTGGTCCTGCACGCTCTTGGTCTGGAAGCCGATCGGGTCCGTCGGGCGGCCGCGCGTCGGGTCGGTGGTGTCGAGCGGCGGCGTCACGCCGTAGCCGTTCAGCGACTTCCAGTAGACCTTGGTGAAGTCGATGCCGGTCAGAAGCGTGTGTTCCAGCGCGCCGGTCTCGAACTTCGCTTCGAGCTGGTTGTCGATCGTGTAGGTGTTCATCCACTCTTCGAACGAGCCGGCACTGCTGTCGAGCAGCGTCGGGTCGGCGGCGTTCGGCTGGTAGGCGAAGGCCCAGTCGGCGTCGATGTTGAGCCAGGAGGCGCGGGCGTTCTGGCGGAAGGTGAAGACCTCGTTCAGGCGATGCTCGAACTCGTAGCCGATGCGGCCCTGGTTCTGCACGGAATCGTTGAAGGTCGGGTTGCCGGCGAAGAAGTCGCTGACCTTGCCGGTGATCGGATCGTAGTAATAGGCCGCCGTGCCGCCCGTCTTGGTGCGGGAATATTCGCCGAGGATGGTCAGCCTGGTGTCCTCGTCCGGCTTCCAGGTGAAGGCCGGTGCGATGTAGGCGCGGTCGTCGGGAACGCCGACCTGCTCGGTATCGGCGCTGCGCAGGAGGCCCGTCAGGCGATAGTAGACCGGGTCTTCCTCGTTGATCGGGCCGGAAAGGTCGAACTGGCCCTGGTAGCGGTCGTGGCTGCCATATTGCAGCTGGATCTCGCGCAGCGCCTCTTCCGTCGGGCGCTTGCTGATGAGGTTGTAGAGGCCGCCGGCGCCGGAGGCACCGTAGAGCGCGGAGGAGGGGCCGCGCAGGATCGAGACGCCTTCGAGGCCGTAGGGTTCCGTCTTGAACAGCGAGGAGCCGGCGCCCGGCTGGCGCAGGTTGTCGCGGAAGACGCCGGTATAGGTCACGTCGAAACCGCGCACGGTAAAGCTGTCGAAGCGCGGGTCGAAGCCGTAGCCGCCGACGCGGGTGCCGGGCGTATAGGCGAGCGTGTCGAGCAGGGTCTGCGGGTTGCGGTCTTCGAGCTGCTGCTGCGTGACCGAGGAGATCGACTGCGGCGTCTGGATGAAGGGCGTGTCGACCTTGGCGCCCGTCGCGCTGCTCTTGCCGACATAGCCGTCCGCCGTGATGACGCCGCCGCTGCCGCCGTTGACGACGATGTCTTCGAGCACGGTCGCGCCGCCCGCCGTCGTTGTCCCCTCGTCCTGGGCAAGGGCGAGCGAGGCGAGCGTGAGGAGGGACGTGCCGGCGAGCGCCAGGCGGAACATCGTGCGGGAGGGCTTGTGCATGCGGGAACTTTCTGACGAAGCGGATCGATAACGTGATCGTTTTTATCAGGATTTGGCCTGCTGCAACAAATTATATGACTTAAATGCTCAGGATTTGACCTGTGTTGCCCGGATGCAACACAGGCTGTGGAGGATCCGCACTCAGAAGGCGAGGCTGCCGGCCATCACTGCAAGCACAAGGAAGATCAGGAAGATGATGAGCGCGATGGCGAAGAGCACTTTGGCGATCGTCGCTGTGGCGGCCGAGACGCCGGAGAAGCCGAGAAAGCCGGCGATCAGCGAGATGACGAGGAAAATGAGTGCCCATTTCAGCATGGCGATGCCTCCGATTGTGTCGGAGTGAAGACGCGCGAGGGCTGAAAATGTTCCCGGAAGGAGCCGGCGCCCGTCCGTACCCGAAAGGGCGGGCACCCCCTCTGCCTGCCGGGCGTCTCCCCACAAGGGCCGGCAATTGCCTATGGGGCAGGACGATGCCGCAACCCCTTCTCCCCCGGGGGGAGAAGGGAGTTGCAGCGACGATTACAGTCCATCTGCGATTGCCCGGCCCTTGTGGGGGAGATGCCCGGCAGGGCAGAGGGGGTAGCCCCATGGTCAGCCGTGGCTGACCATCACATGGCGCACGGCGGTATAATCCTCCAGCGCATAGATCGACATGTCCTTGCCGTAGCCCGACTGCTTGACGCCGCCATGCGGCATCTCGGTCGTCAGCATGAAGTGGGTGTTGATCCAGGTGCAGCCGTATTGCAGGCGGGCGGCGGCTTTCATCGCCTTGCCGATGTCCTTCGTCCAGACGGAGGAGGCGAGGCCGTAGTCGCTGTCGTTGGCCCAGGCGATGGCCTGGTCCGCCTCGGAGAAGCGGGTGACGGAGACGACGGGGCCGAACACTTCGCGGCGCACGATCTCGTCGTCCTGCGTGGCGCCGGCCACCACCGTCGGCTGGAAGAAGTAGCCGTCGTCGCTGCCGGCCCGGCCGCCCGTGGTGATCTCGATATGCTTCACCTCGGCCGCGCGCTCGACGAAGCTTGCCACCCGGTCGCGCTGGCGCTTGGAGATCAGCGGGCCGATCTCGTTCAGCGTGTCGTCGGGGTCGTTGTATTTGATGGTGGAGACGGCGGCCGAGAGGTCGGCGACCAGCTTCTCGTAGATGCCGTCCTCGGCATAGATGCGGCAGGCGGCCGTGCAGTCCTGGCCGGCATTGTAGTAGCCGAAGGCGCGGATGCCCGAGACGACGGCTTCCAGATCCGCGTCGTCGAAGACGACGACCGGGGCCTTGCCGCCGAGCTCCAGATGGGTGCGCTTGACGGTCTTCGCCGCCGCGGCCAGCACCTTCTTGCCGGTCGCCACATCGCCGGTGATCGAGACCATGTTGATCTTCGGATGGTTGATCAGCGCATTGCCGACCGTCTCGCCGCGGCCGAGCACGATGTTGACCACGCCTTCCGGCAGGATGTCGGCCAAAAGCTTGGCCATCTTCAGCGCCGTCAGCGGCGTCTGCTCGGAAGGCTTGAAGACGACGGTGTTGCCGCCGGCAATCGCCGGCGCCAGTTTCCAGGCCATCATCATCAGCGGATAGTTCCACGGCGCGATCGAGCCGACGATGCCGATCGGATCGCGGCGCACCATGGAGGTGAAGCCGGGCAGGTATTCGGCGGCGACCGGCGCATGCAGCGAGCGGATCGCGCCGGCGAAGAAGCGCCAGCAGTCGACGATGGCCGGCAGCTCGTCATTGCGGGCGGCGTTGATCGGCTTGCCGCAATTGAGCGCTTCGAGGGCCGCGAAGGCATCGGCGTCCTTCTCGATCGCGTCGGCGATCTTCAGGAGATAGCCGGAGCGTTCCGCGGGCGTGGTGGTCGCCCAGGAGACGAAGGCCTTTTCGGCGGCGTCGACGGCCGCGTCGATCTGCGCATGGGAGGCCTCCGGCAGGTCGACGATCTTCGCGCCGGTCTTCGGGTTCAGGATGTGCTCCTCGGCCTCGGTGCCGGCTTCGAAGCGCGAGCCGATCAGCATCTGGGTGTCCATGGCGTGTTCTCCGTTGTTGAGGAGCGAATGGCGAATAGCGAGTAGCGAATAGTTTCGGGCCGGCGGGCCGTCATTTTCCTCTATTCGCTGTTCGCTACTCCCTATTCGCTCATGTTCATTTTCCGGCGCCGGCGACCTGGTCGCCGTCGCGGGTGAGGTAGTAGGCGCCGAGGATCGGCAGGAAGGTGACGAGCACCACGACCATGGCGACGACATTGGTCACCGGGCGCTGGCGCGGACGCACCAGCTCCTCCAGCATCCAGATCGGCAGGGTCGATTGCTGGCCGGCGGTGAAGGTGGTCACGATCACCTCGTCGAAGGACAGCGCGAAGGCGAGCATGCCGCCGGCGAGCAGGGCCGTGCCGATGTTCGGCAGGATGACATAGCGGAAGGTCTGGAAGCTGTCGGCGCCGAGGTCCATCGAGGCCTCGATCAGCGAGCCCGAGACGCGGCGGAAGCGGGCGACGGCGTTGTTGTAGACGACCACGACGCAGAAGGTGGCGTGGCCGAGCACGATCGTCCAGAAGGAGAAGGGGATCTCCGCGAACGAGAAGGCCGAGCGCAGCGCGATGCCGGTGATGATGCCGGGCAGGGCGATCGGCAGGATGACGAGCAGCGAGATCGTCTCCCGGCCGAAGAATTTCGTGCGGGAAACGGCGGCGGCGCACAGCGTGCCGAGCACGAGGGCGACGGCGGTGGAGATGGACGCGACGCGCACGGAAAGCCCCATCGCCTCCCAGACGTCCGGCCGGTTCCAGGTGACGGCGAACCATTTGAGCGTGTAGCCCGGCGGCGGGAACTGGTAGCTCTTCTCCTCCGTCGTGAAGGCGTAGAGGAAGATGAGCAGGATCGGCAGGTGCAGGAAGGCGAGGCCGAGGCCTGCGGCGATCTTGAGGCCGAGCGGGGCGGAGGTGTTTCTGTCAGAGCGCATCGAAGGCCCCCTGTCGCTTGGCCATCCAGAGATAGAGGCCCATGATGACGATCGGCACGACGGAGAAGGCGGCCGCGAGCGGGATGTTGCCGGCCGTGCCCTGCTGGGCATAGACCGCCTGGCCGATGAAAAGCCGCGACGAGCCGATGATCTGCGGGATGATGTAGTCGCCCAGCGTCAGAGAGAAGGTGAAGATCGAGCCGGCGATGATGCCGGGCAGGGCGAGCGGGAAGAGCACGTGGCGGAAGGTCTGCGCCGGGTGGCCGCCGAGATCGGCGGAGGCCTCGATCAGGTTGCCCGGCACGCGCTCCAGCGCCGCCTGGATCGGCAGGATCATGAAGGGCATCCAGACATAGATGAAGACGATGAAGGTGCCGGTATAGCTGATCGACAGCGACGAGCCGCCGACGACAGGCAGCGAAAGCCACGCATCGAGCAGCCAGGAAAGGTGGAGCTTGGCGAAGGCCCAGGTGACGATGCCCTCCTTGGCGAGGATCAGCTTCCAGGCATAGACCTTGACGAGATAGCTCGACCACAGCGGCAGCATGACGCCGAGATAGAAGACGACCTTCCATTTGCCCTTGGCATAGCGCGCCGCGTAATAGGCGATCGGAAAGGCGATGGCGGCGGAGGCGAGCGTCACGAGCGCGGCCATCAGCACGGTGCGCAGGATGATGTCGAAATTCGAGGGTATGAGCAGTTGCCGGTAGGTGGCGAGCGTGAACTCGTAGTTGATCAGCCCGGAAAAGTCGTCGATCGAGAAGAAGCTCTGCAGGAGCAGCGCGAAGAGCGAGCCGAGATAGATGACGCCGAGCCAGAGCAGCGGCGGCGTCAGCATCAAGAGCAGCAGGATCTTCGGGTTGCGCCAGAAGAAATCGGAAAGCCGCCCGGAGGTGCCTTCGCGGCGCGCGAGGATGGAGGTGTCGGCGACGATGCTCATCGGGCGCCATCCATCGGGTGCAGGTCTTCCGGCAGGAAGGACAGGGTCACCGTCTCGCCGAGCGCCGGCGGGGCGATGGAGGCCGGCGTCATGGCCGCAATGCGCGCCCCCGCGGCCTCGACCGTCACGCGGTTCGCCGCGCCCAGAAAACTGGTCGCGACAACGCGGCCGGCAAAATTCTTGCGGCCGAGGCCATCCCCGAGCGTGATCGCCTCCGGCCTCAGGCTGGCATAGCTATCGCCGAAGCCGAGGGTGCGAACGAAATCCGGCGGCAGCACGTTGGAGGAGCCGACGAAATCGGCGACGAAACGCGTTTTCGGCTTCTTGTAGACCTCTTCCGGCGTGCCGAGCTGCTGGATCCTGCCATCGCTGAACACCGCGATGCGGTCGGCCATCGACAGCGCCTCGCCCTGGTCGTGCGTGACGAAGACGAAGGTGATGCCGAGCGATTTCTGCAGCGATTTCAATTCTTCCTGCATCTGCTCGCGCAGCTTGAGGTCGAGCGCGCCGAGCGGTTCGTCGAGCAGCAGCACGCGGGGCCGGTTGACGAGCGCCCGGGCGAGCGCCACGCGCTGGCGCTGGCCGCCGGAGAGCTGGCCGGGCCGGCGCGCGCCGTAGCCGGGCAGCTTCACCATGGCGAGCGCCTCCTCGGCCGCCTTCAGCCGCTCGGCCTTGCCGACGCCCTTGACCATCAGCCCGTAGGCGACGTTTTCAAGGATCGAGAGATGCGGGAAGAGGGCATAGTCCTGGAACACCGTGTTGACGTTGCGCCGGTAGGGCGGCACGCCCTCCGCCGTCTCGCCGAAGATCTCGATATGGCCCGACGTCGGCTGCTCGAAGCCGGCCATCAGGCGCAGGCACGTCGTCTTGCCGGAACCGGACGGCCCCAGCATGGCGAAGAATTCGCCCTCGGCGATGGCGAGATCCACGCTGTCGACGGCGCGGACAGTGCCGAAATGGCGGGAGACTTGCTGGAACAGGACGGCGGTCATGGGGGACTCCCGGTGTTGTCTGGGCGAGGGGCTGGAGCGTCCGTCGCCTGAAGCTTCGTGGCGGAAAATCGGCGCGTCTCTTCAATCTGCAGCAACGGCAAAATCACCGCATATGAAAACCGCGAGCGTGCCTCATGTCCCTTCTCCCCGCCGGGGAGAAGGGGACGGGCGGCGGCGGCGTGGCTTACGCGACCGTTCGTCGTCGGCAGCTCAACGCCCGCCGATCACGCCGATATAGTCGGAGACCCAGCGGTGGTAGGGCACGCATTCCCCCTGGCTTTCGCACTTGGTCACCGGCGTGCGCCAGAAGCGGATCTTTTCGAAATTGTCGAAACCGTTGGTCGAGCATCCCTCGTCGGTCAGGAGCGCATTGCCCTTGCAGGCCGCCGGGACCGAGGGAACCGCGCCGAACCAGGCGGCGGCATCGCCCTGCACCTTGGCGGAAAGCGAATGTTCCATCCACATATAGGCGCAGTTCGGATGCTGGCTTTCGGCATGCAGCATGGTCGTGTCCGACCAGCCCGTCACGCCCTCTTCCGGGAAGGTCGAGGCGATCGGCTGCTTTTCCGCCTGCATCAGGTTCACCTGGAACGGCCAGGAGCCGGAGGCGACGACGCCCTCGTTCTTGAAGTCGTCGATCTGGATCATCGCGTCGTGCCAGTAGCGGCCGACCAGCGTGCGCTGGACGCGCAAGAGGTCGAGCGCGGCCTTGTACTGGTCCTCGTTGAGTTCGTAGGGGTCCTTGATGCCGAGGTCCGGGCTGTGCGCCATCAGGTAGGTCGCCGCGTCCGCGATGTGGATCGGGCCGTCATAGGCCTGCACGCGGCCTTTGTTCGACTTGCCGTCCGGCAGCGTCATCTCCTCGAAGACGACCTTCCAGCTCGTCGGCGCCGCGTCCTTGAAGGCCTCGGTGTTGTACATCAGCACGTTCGGCCCCCACAGATAGGGCGTTCCGTAGTGCACGCCGTTCACCGTGTGCCAGGGCGCGTTCTGCAGGCGCTCGTCGACGGTCTTCCAGCTCGGGATGAGGTCGGTGTTGATCGGCTGCACGCGCTTGCCCGCGACGAGGCGGAGCGAGGCGTCGCCCGAGGCGGTGACGAGGTCGAAGCCGCCCTCGTTCATCAGCGCCACCATTTCATCCGAGGTGGCGGCGGTCTTCACCGTCACCTTGCAGCTCGTGTTCTTCTCGAATTCGCTGACCCAGTCGTAGTTCTTGTCCGTCTCGCCGCGCTCGATATAGCCGGCCCAGGCGACGATGGAGACTTCGCCCTCGCCTGGCCCAAGCTCCTTCAGCGGCTCCTGGGCGATGGCGGCGGTGGCGAAGGCGAGCGAAAGGGTAAGCGCGGTGCAGGAATGCAGAAGTCGCTTCATGACAGTCTCCCGGTTTGGTCCGCTTGTCTGCGGTATTGTTCCCGGACGAGAAGGTGCCGCGCTTTCGCCGCTTTCGCAAATTCATTAATCAGAATGTCGGTATCGGAAATTCCGAAAGCGGCGGAGGTGTGCCGTGTCTTGTGGATCCTCGGGTCAAGCCCGAGGATGACGACAGAAGAGAGGGCGTCAGACAAAGAGAGGGGCCCGCGTGCCGCACCGGCCAAGAGGCTGGCAACCTCTCCTCCTCTCCGTCATCCTCGGGCTTGACCCGAGGACCCACGCCCCACGGCACGCCCTCGCCGCTAAAAAACACGCCCCGCCGTTTTGCCCCGATCACGTCGCCGGGCGTGCCTGTGTGGCACACAACATGGCGGCTCGTGCGGCGCAGTGGAAGACGGTGCCGACCGGCAGTCATGGCTGCGGCACCGTGAATCCTGAGGGCGTGCATGACCTTTCTTCGGAAGGGCGCGCCACCGTTCCCACGCACCCCGCCATTGCAGAGAGGCCGAAGTCGCGGGCAAAAACCGCCGAACGGGGCGCTGGACGGTGCCACATACAAACATTCAGTCGAGGCAGCCTCCAGCGCCCCGTCCGAATGCTCCCGCAAAACCCCGGCGCGCTGGCGTGTGGGGATGAAGCTGCAGGAAGAGGTTCGACGCCGCCGCTACCGCCCCCGACCGCTTCGCAGCGCCTCCGCCAGCCCGACGAAATCCCGTGCCGCCTGCGGCAGGCTGGAGCCCTTGCGCCAGACCATGCCGACCTGCACGACGGGAAGCGCCCCCGACACGTCGCGGCTTTCGATGCGATCGCCTTCCAGCGACCAGGGGCGATAGACGAGGTCGGGCAGCAGCGCGATGCCGGCCCCGGTGGCGACGAGGCTGCGCACCGCCTCCACCGAGCGGGTGCGGAAGGCGACATGCGGGCGGGCGCCGAGCGCGGTCAGCAGCTTGCCGGTGTTCTCCTCGATTTCGTCGACCGTCAGCATGATCAGCGGCTCCTTGGCGATGTCGCTGACGGAAATGATGTCGGCCGAGACGAGCGGATGGCCGATCGGCAGCCAGAGGCGGTAGGGCGAGGTTTCGAGGATCTCCGCCTGCAGCGCCATACGGTCGCGCAGGTTCGAGATGACCATGACGGCGACGTCCAGCTCGCCGCCGACCAGGAGATGCTCCAGATAGGAGCCGTTGTCTTCGATGGCGCTCACCTCGATGCCGGGAAAGGCGCGACGATAGCGCGAGAGCAGGTCCGACAGCACGTAGCCGGCGACGAGGGAGGTGACGCCGAGATTGAGCTGGCCCTTTTCCGCCGTGCGGTTGTCGGAGAAGGAGCGACGGGCATCCGAGACGTTTGCCAGGATCTTCGTGGCGTGGCGCAGGAACTGGTGGCCGTTGTGCGTCGTCGTGAGGCCGCGCGGATGGCGCTCGAAGAGCTCGACGCCGAGGTCGGATTCGAGCTCCTTGATCGCCTCGGTGATCGAGGATTGCGAGATCGAGAGGTTTTGCGCCGCGCGCGTCACGGAACCCTGCTCCGCGACGGCGACGAAATATTGCAATTGCCGGAAGGTGAACGCCATGGCGGCAGTTAATATGCCCGGCGCGGGCGAGGCAAGCGCCGAAAATTCCTTGGGAAAGCCGCGGACGGGACAGGCGCGCGGGGTGTGCGCTGCTATGATCCCCGCCATTTCCAGCCGGGGCAGCGTCGCTCCGGCACCTGACAATGCGACAGGATACGTCCTGATGCCAGTTCCGTCACGCCGGAACGGCGCCGGCAACGAGGAGCCGCCATGACCGAACGCCCCATGCCGACCGAGGAGGGCATCCTGGCCTTCCACAAGCGCTGCGAGGATTTTTATCCCGCCGATGCCGTCGACGCGGATATCGGGCGGCAGCGCGGCTGGTACGATGCGCTCTGCGCCGCCTTCGACGCGCCGCCGCCGGCGGGCATGATCAAGCAGGACGGCGTCATCGCGGGACGCATCCCGGTGCGCCGTTATCGCCCGGCGGCGGTGACGAGCGCGACGCGGCTTTTCTACATCCACGGCGGCGGCTTCGTCGTCGGCTCGCTCGACAGCCATGATGCGATCTGTGCCGAGCTTTCCGAGGCCGCGGGCGCCGAACTCGTGTCCGTCGATTACCGCCTGTCGCCGGAGCATGTCTGGCCCGCCGCTTTCGACGATTGCTGGGCCGTGCTGATCGAGCTTCTCCTGGAAAGCCATCCGGTCGTGGTGGTCGGCGACAGCGCGGGCGGCAACCTTGCGGCCGGCATCGTGCTGAAGGCGCGCGACGAGGGGCTGACGGGCATTGCCGGGCAGGCGCTGGTCTATCCGGGCCTTGGCGGCGACCTTGCCTCCGGCTCCTACCTGGAGATGGCCGAGGCGCCGGGTCTTTCGACCGCCGACGTCGCCTATTACCGGGAGGTCTACAAGGCGCCGGAGGAGGCCGTGCATGCCTTCCCGCTGCGGGCGGAAAACCTTGCCGGCCTGCCGCCCGCCTTCATCACCGGCGCTCATTTCGATCCGCTGCGCGACGATGCGCGGGCCTATGCGGCGCGGCTGGCGCTTGCCGGTGTTGCGGTGGAGTTTCGCGAGGAGAGGCAGATGATCCACGCCTGGCTGCGCGCGCGTTTCATGAGCGCGGGCGCGAAGGCCGGTTTTGCGGCGCTGTGCGATGCCGTGCGCCGGATGGCCCATCCATGAGCGGGATCACCGATCTCGACGAATTGCTGGCGACGATGGAGCCGGCGCTGGCGGACGGGGCTTTCGTCTATGCCTGCGTGCCGGCCGGCGATCTGGAAGGCCATCTTTCTCGCGGGCCGGTCGGTCTCTTCCGCGAGGCGGAGGGCGTGACGCTGATCCTGCCGGCCGAGGCGGCGGAAGGGCTGGCGGCAAGCCCGCCGATGCGGATGATCACGCTCACCGTGCACTCCTCGCTGGAGGCAGTGGGGCTGACGGCGGCCTTCGCCACGGCGCTGACGACGGAAGGCATCAGCGCCAACGTGGTTGCCGGCTACCATCATGACCATATATTCGTGCCGGAGCGGGATGGCGAACGGGCATTGGAAACGTTGCGTGTGCTGTCGCGTGCGGCGCGTGAAAAGGGAGACAGGTGATGAGATCTTTGCCGTTTGCGGGTGCCGTTCTGGGCTTCGCTCTCGGGGCGGCGGGGCCGTCCGTTTCCGTCGCTGAGGATGCGCCCCAGCCCATTCCATCCTGCGCCATGTCCGGTTCGAAGAGCGTCTTCATCGGCGGTGCGCCGGCGCTGCGCCTCTCCGACGTGGTGAACTGCCCGCCGGAACTCTACGAAATCGTGCCGAGCATCATGATCGAGGGCCAGCCCATGGTGAAATTCCGCACGGGCGTCGGCGAGAAGGGCAATTGCACGGCGCGTGGCGAGGAGACGGTGATGGCCGAAGGCGAATCGGCCAGCCGGCTCGGCGATGTGACCTGCACGCAGAATTGAATGTTCGGAGGATTTGTCCCTCGCCCTAGCCCTCTCCCCGCAAGCGGGGAGAGGGGACTTGCCCTGCTAACGGGTATTGGTTGGGGAAACCGGTGCGGCATATTCCCTTCGCCCCGTTTACGGGGAGAAGGTGGCCGGCAGGCCGGATGAGGGGCGGCCCGGGGAATTGCCGTACCTGCACGCAGAATTGAATGTTCGGAGGATTTGTCCCTCACATAACCCTCTTCCCGCAAGCGGGAGAGGGGACTTGCCCTGCTAACGGGTATTGGTTGGGGAAACCGGTGCGGCATATCCCCTTCACCCCGTTTACGGGGAGAAGGTGGCCGGCAGGCCGGATGAGGGGCGGCCCGGGGAATTGCCGTAAAAGGAAACGGGCGGCCGAAGCCGCCCGTTTTTGTCAGTTGCCGGCGCTTTCCATGCGCCGTGTCGTCAGCACCTTCTCCAGCCAGCCGATCTCCATTTCGGGAACGGATTTCAGCAGGAGGTCGGTGTAATCGTCGAAGGGCGGCGAGAGCACCTTCGATTTCGGGCCGAAACGCACGAGCTTTCCCCGATGCATCACGGCCACCGAATCGGCAATCGCGCGGACGATGGCGATGTCGTGGGTGATGAACATGTAGGAGACATGGGTCTCGTCCTGGAGTTTCAGGAGAAGTTTCAGGATGCCTTCGGCCACCAGCGGGTCGAGGGCGGAAGTCGGTTCGTCGCAGAGGATGAGCTCGGGCTGGGCCGCCAGCGCCCGTGCGATGGCGACGCGCTGCTTCTGGCCGCCGGAGAGTTCCGCCGGATAGCGGTCGGCGAAGCGGCCGCCCATCTCGATCTGCTCCAGCAGTTCCTTCACCCGCTCCGTTTTTTGCTGGCCGCGCATGCCATAGTAGAAGGTGAGCGGACGGCCGACGATGTCGCGCACCGTCTGGCGCGGGTTCATCGCGGTGTCGGCCATCTGGTAGATCATCTGGATGCGGCGCAGTTCGTCGTTCGACCGGCCCTTCAGCGCCCGCGGCAAGGGTTTGCCGTCGAAGCTGATCGTGCCCTCCTGCGGCGGCAAGAGGCCGGTGATGACGCGGGCGAGGGTGGACTTGCCGGAGCCCGATTCGCCCACCACCGCCAGCGTCTGGCCCTTCGGCAGGTGCAGCGAGACGTTCTGCAGCACCTTGAAGCCGTTGGAATAGCCGGCGGTGATGTTGTCGACCTTGAGGAGCGTATCCGACTGGTCGGGCGCCTCGTCCCGCTTGGTGCCGCGCACGTTGACCAGCGCGCGGGTATAATCCTGCGTCGGGGCTTCGATGATCTGTTTCACCGAGCCGTATTCCACCATCTTGCCGTGGCGGAGCACGAGGATATCGTCCGTGATCTGCGCCACGACGGCGAGGTCGTGGGTGATGTAGAGCGCGGCCGTATGCGTCTCCTCGATGGCGTGCTTGATGGCGGCGAGCACGTCGATCTGGGTCGTCACGTCGAGCGCGGTGGTCGGCTCGTCGAAGACGATGAGTTCCGGATTGGGGCAGAGCGCCATGGCGGTCATGGCGCGCTGGAGCTGGCCGCCCGAGACCTGGTGCGGGTAGCGCTGGCCGAAGGTTTCGGGATTGGGCAGGCCGAGCACCTTGAAGAGGTAGAGCGCGCGCTTTTCCGCGTCCGCCCGGCTCATGATACCGTGTTTCAGCGAGGCCTCGATCACCTGTTCGCCGAGCCGGTGGGCGGGGTTGAAAGCCGCTGCCGCCGACTGGGCGACGTAGCAGACCTTGCAGCCGCGCACCTTGCGGATGCCGGCCGGCGAGAGCTTTAGAATATCCTCGCCGTTGAGTTTTACCTCGCCGCCGGTGATGCGCACCCCGCCGCGGCCATAGGCGAGCGCGGTGAGGCCGATGGTCGATTTTCCCGCGCCCGATTCGCCGATGAGGCCGAGCACCTTGCCCTTCTCGACGTCGAAGGAGACGCCTTCGACGAGCGTCACCGTCCGGGGCGGCTCGCCCGGCGGGTAGCTGGTCGCCTCAATCTTGAGGTTCTTGACGGAAAGAAGATCAGGCATCGCCGCGGCCCCCCTTGAGGCTGGAAGTCCGTTTCATCAGCCAGTCGACGACGAGGTTGACGCAGATGGCGAGCCCCGCGATCGCGCCGCCCGGAATGAGGGCGGCCGAAATGCCGAAGATGATGCCGTCCTTGTTGTCCTTCACCATGCCGCCCCAGTCCGCCGCCGGCGGCTGGATGCCGAGGCCGAGGAAGGAGAGGGTGGAGAGGAACAGGATCGAGAAGGCGAAGCGCAGGCCGAATTCGGCGAGCAGCGGCGAGAGCGTGTTGGGCAGGATCTCCCGGAAGATGATCCAGCCCGTGCCTTCGCCGCGCAGCCTTGCCGCCTCCACGAATTCCATGACGGCCACATCGAGCGCGACGGCGCGGCCGATGCGGTAGACGCGGGTACTGTCAAGGACCGCCATGACGAGGATGAGGATCCAGAGCTGCTGCGGCAGCACGGCGAGCACGACGAGGGCGAAGATCAGCGTCGGGATCGCCATCATCAGGTCGTTGAAGCGCGAGAAGGCCTGGTCGATGAACCCGCCCGTCACCGCCGCCGTGAAGGAGAGCAGCATGCCGAGCGAGAAGGACAGCACGGTGGCCGCCAGCGCCACGAAGATCGTGGTGCGCGCGCCGAAGATCAGCCGCGAGAAGAGGTCGCGGCCGAGATTGTCGGTGCCGAGCAGATGGTCGCCGCCCATCGGCTGCCAGACGGAGCCGACGATCTGGCTTTCGCCATAGGGGGCGATGAGCGGGGCGAAGACGGCGCAGAAGATCGCGAGCGCGATGCCAAGGATGCCGACCCAGGCGCTGATGGGGATGGTGGAAAGTCTCATCGCGGGTGCCTCAATCTGGGGTTCGCGACGATCGCGAGGATGTCGGCGAACATGTTGAGGAAGATGTAGAAGGCGGCGAAGATCAGGCCGCAGGCCTGCACGACGGGCATGTCACGCACCGTCACGGCGTCGACCATGTACTGGCCCATGCCGGGATAGACGAACACCACCTCCACGACGACGACGCCGACCACGAGATAGGCGAGGTTGAGCGCGATGACGTTGATGACCGGGGCGACGGCGTTCGGCGCCGCATGCTTGGCGATGATGCGCAGGCTGGAGAGGCCCTTGAGTTCCGCCGTTTCCACATAGGCCGAGGACATGACGTTGAGGATCGCCGCCCGCGTCATGCGCATCATGTGGGCGAGCACGACGAGGACGAGGGTGGCGGTCGGCAGGGCGATGGCCGAGAGGCGCTGGCCGATGGTCATCGAGTCATAGACCGTCGCCGGGAAGGTCGCGATGCCCAATTGCACGGCGAAGAACAGGATCAGGAGATAGCCGACGAAGAATTCCGGCAGCGAGATCGCCGCCAGCGAGATGACGTTGATGATCTTGTCGGGCAGGCGGTTCCTGTATTGCACCGCGAGCATGCCGAGGCCGACCGCCAGCGGCACCGAGATGATCGCCGCGAAGAAGGCGAGGAACAGCGAATTGCCGAGGCGCTTGCCGATCTGTTCGCTGACCGAGTTCTTCGACGCCCAGGAATTGCCGAAGTCGCCCTGGATCGCGCCGCCGAGCCACTTGAAGTAACGCGTGGTGGCGGGCTGGTCGAGACCGAGGTCCTTGCGGATGTTCTCCACCGCCTGCGGCGTTGCGGACTGGCCGAGATAGGTCGTGGCGAAATCGCCCGGCAGGGCTTCCACGCCCCCGAAGATCATCAGGGACACGGCGAAGAGCAAGGCCACGCTGAGCGCGAGGCGTTGCAGGATGAGCGCAACCAGGGGGCTGCTCTTGCTGAATTTCGCCCAGAACGAAGGCGTGCCCTCGATCACGGGGGTTCCAGTGGACGCAACCGACCCGGCGGCGCCGGCAGACTGCGGGACTTCACCCGCAGCCGCCTTTGCCGTCAGCTCCGGACCGTGCGCCGGTCCGCCGCCGGTCATCAGGCGTCGAGCCACACGCGGGTTGCGACATAGCCGTTCGACATGTCGTTGCCGATGTCGTGGACATAGCCCTTCACGTTCTTGCCGCAGGCGTTCACGAAGTCGTTGAACATCGGCAGGATCAGGCCGCCCTCGTCACGCACCATCATGGCCATGGTGCGGTACATGTCCTTGCGCTTGGCCTCGTCGAGTTCCGAACGGGCTTCGAGCAGCAGCTTGTCGAAATCCTCGCGCAGGAAGCGGGTGTCGTTCCAGTCCGCGGTCGAGAGATAGGCGGTGGAATACATCTGGTCCTGCGTCGGGCGACCGCCCCAGTAGGAGGTCGAGAAGGGCTGCACGTTCCAGACGTTCGACCAGTAGCCGTCGCCCGGCTCGCGCTTCACCTCGATGTCGATGCCGGCCTTCTTGGCGCTTTCCTGGTAGAGCACCGCCGCATCGACCGCGCCGGGGAAGGCGACGTCCGAGGTGCGCAGCAGCACCGAGCCGCTGTGGCCCGACTGCTTGTAGTGGAAGGCGGCCTTGTCCGGATCGTAGGTGCGCTGCTCGATGTCTTCCGGGAAGAGGGCATAGGTCTCGTTGATCGGGAAGTCGTTGCCGACCTTGCCGTAGCCGCCGAGGACCTTTTCCAGCATGGTCTCGCGGTCCATCGCATATTTCAGCGCCAGGCGCAGGTCGTTGTTGTCGAACGGCGCCGTGTTGCAATGCATGATGAAGACGTAGTGGCCGCGGCCGGAGGTGGAGAGGATCTCGACCGTCGGCGCGCGCTTCAGGAGGTCGACCGTCTTCGGGTCGACGCGGTTGATGTAGTGCACCTGGCCGGAGGAGAGCGCGGCGATGCGGGCCGTCGCGTCGTTCATCGCGATCATCTCGATCGAATCGACGAAGCCGCGGTCCTGGCGCCAGTCGTCCGTGTTGCGCTCGAAGGTGGCGCGCACGCCGGCCTCGAAGCTGGTGACCTTGTAGGGGCCGGTGCCGATCATGGCGTTCGGATCGTCGAGGCCGCCATTCGGCTGGATGACGAGGTGGTAGTCGGTCAGGAGCAGCGGCAGGTCGGCATTGCCTTCGCTCAGCACGAGGACCAGCTTGTCGCCGTCGGCCTTGATCTCCTTGATCGACTTCATGACGCCGAGGGCGCCGGATTCCGACTTCTCGTCGGTGTGGCGCTGCAGGGTCTTGATGACATCGTCGACGGTCAGTTCCTTGCCGTCGTGGAATTTCACGCCCTTGCGGATCGTGAAGGTCCAGGTGGCGGCGTCGGCGGACGGTTCCCACGATTCGGCGAGCGCCGGCACGGGCTGGCCGGTCAGCGGTTCGGATTCGACGAGCATGTCGCCCCAGTTGCGGCCGACGACGAACATGAACTGCGAGAGCGCCTTGGCCGGATCCTTCGAATCGGTCGCGGCCGCGCCTTCGAGGCCGAGCTTCAGATGGCCGCCGCGCTTGGGCTCCTGGGCCTTGGCGGCGGTGTCGAACATCGTGCCGGCGGCGGCGAGCGTGATGCCGAAGGCGGCGGCGCGGCCCATGAACTCGCGGCGGTTCATCTTGCCGAGCGTGACCTGGCTGGTGAGGTATCTGGTGTAATCAGTCATTCCCCTGTTCCCTTTTGCTGGCCCATTAAGTGGGCATTTGTCGTTATGATTGGCAGAATTTCTGTTTTTCGCCTCTAAGGCAACCTTACAGCCGGCGATTTTTGCCGGCGGCAGTGCATTCCCGTCTTCCGAAAGCCTCCTCCCTGCGCCGCGATGCGGCTCGTTTTCCCATAAATTAGCCACGCACAAGCTATATGTAACGCCCTAAATTATCTATTTCTGCCACAAGCGGAGCTTATGGAAGAATGCGGATTGCGCCCGATGCAGGGGCGCGCTCCTCATCGTCCCTTCCAGACGGGATCGCGTTTTTCCGCGAAGGCGCGGGCGCCTTCGAGCTGGTCCTCGCTGGAATAGAGAATGTCGACCGTGCGGAACTGCCGCCGGGTGATCTTGTTCATGGTCGTCTGGAAGGTCTCGCCCTCGGCGGCGCGCACCACTTCCTTGATGGCGGCGTAGACGAGCGGCGGGCCGCTTTCGAGCAGGCGCGCCAGCTCCCAGGCCCGGTCCAGCAGCCTGTCGGCCGGCAGGATCTCGTTGACGAAGCCCCAGCGGTGCGCCTCCTGCACGTCTAGCCAGCGGCCGGTGAGCAGCATGTCCATGGCGATGTGATAGGGGATGCGCTTCGGCAGCTTGATCGAGGCGGCATCGGCCACCGTGCCGGAGCGGATTTCCGGCAGCGCGAAGGTCGCGTGTTCGGCGGCGAGGATGAGGTCGGTGGAAAGCGCGATCTCGAGGCCGCCGCCGCAGCAGATGCCGTTGACGGCCGCGATGATCGGCTTGTTGAGGTCGCGCAGCTCCTGCATGCCGCCGAAACCGCCGACACCGTAGTCGCCATCGACCGCGTCGCCCGCGGCAGCGGCCTTCAGGTCCCATCCCGGACAGAAGAATTTTTCCCCCGCGCCGGTGATGATGGCGACGCGCAGGCTTTCGTCATCGCGGAAATCGGCGAAGATCTTGCCCATGATGCGGCTGGTCGCAAGGTCGATGGCGTTCGCCTTGGGGCGATCGATGGTGACTTCCAGGATGCCGCCTTCGCGGCGCTGTCTTATCGGTCCGGTCATGGGTTCTTCCTCAGACGGATCAGCGCGTCGGCCGCGACGACACCGTCGCCTTCCGGCAGCACCATTATGGGATTAACGTCCAGTTCTTCGACTATTGAAGCGTTTGAAACGACATAGGATGCCGCTGATGCGACGGCGGCGACGAGAGCATCGATATCGCCCTTCGGACCGCCGCGATAGCCGCCCAGCAGTTTTGCGATATTCAGGCCGGAGATCGCCTCGCGGATCGTCCTTTCGTCCGTCGGCAGGGTCAGGATCGCGGAATCTTCGAGCAGTTCGACGAGGATGCCGCCCGCGCCGATCGTCAGGACGGGGCCGGCGACCGGATCGCGCATGGCGCCGACGATGAGCTCGGCGACCGGTTTGCCCACCATCTTTTCGACGAGGAAGCCGGCGGCGACGCCGGCCATGGCGTTCGCGGCCTCCAGCACCGCCTCGCGGTTCGCGAGATTGAGCTTCACCGCCCCCGCCTCGGTCTTGTGCGCGACGCCAAGGCCCTTGAGCACGACCGGGAAGCCGAGCTCTTCGGCGGCGTCCGCGGCGGCCGCCGCCGTCTCGGCGGAAACCCCCTTCGGGACCGGCAGGCCATGGGCGGCGAGCGCCTGCTTGGCCGCGTGCTCGGTGAGGGTGACGGGCGCGCCTTCGCCGGCGGCGGCCTTGAGAAGCGGGGCGGATTGCGGTTTGGCCCAGGCCTCGCCGATGCCGGCGGCGGCATCGGCGGCGGCGAGCGCCTCCTCGATGCCGTAGAAGGGCACGACGCCGTTCCGCATCAGCATCTCGGCGGTCTCCTCCGGCATGTTTTCCGCCATGCTGGCGACGATGCCGGCATTCGCGCCGGAGGTTTTCGCGGCGTCGATGACGGCGTGGCAGGTGGTGATCCAATCCGCCGCATCGCAGCGGTCGAGGCGGGGGAAATCGAGCACGACGAGGTTGAGGCCGTAGCCGCCCTGCATCATCGTCGTGAAGGCTTCGGTCTGCTTCTCGCGGTTGCCCCAGACGAAGGTGTGGTAGTCGAGCGGGTTGGAGATCGTCACCATCTGGCCGAGCGTTTCGCGCAGCGGCTGGCGCTGGAAATCTTCGAGCGCGCGGTAGTTCACCTTCCGCTTCACCCCGGCATCGGCCATCAGCGAGGCCTCGCCCCCCGAGCAGCTCATCGAGGAGATGTCGTGGTTGGGCAGGGGGCCGGCGACATGCAGCAGCTTCAGCGTCTCCAGAAGCTCCGGCAGCGTCTCGACGCGGCCGATGCCGAGGCGGGCGAGGAGCGCCGAAGAGACGGCGTCGTTGCCGGCAAGCGAGGCGGTGTGCGAGACCGTCGCAAGCTGCGCCTGTTCCGACTTGCCGACCTTCAGCGTGACGACCGGCTTCTTCAGGTCGCGCGCGCGCTGGCCGAGGCGTTCCAGCGCTTCGAGGCTGTCGAAGCCCTCGATATGGAGGCCGACGGCGGTGACACGCGGGTCTTCGAGGACCGCGCAGGCGAGGTCGGCAAGGCCTGTCTGGGCCTGGTTGCCGGCGGTCAGGATATAGGCGAGCGGCAGGCCGCGCTGCTGCATGGAGATGTTGCAGGCGATGTTGGACGACTGGGTGAGGACGGCGACGCCCTTTTCGATGCGCAGCATGCCGTGCTGGTCCGGCCAGAGCAGCGCGCCGTCCAGCATGTTGATGAAGCCGTAGCAGTTCGGCCCGAGGATCGGCATGTCGCCGGCCGCGTCCACCAGCGCCTTCTGCAGGTCGTCGCCGTCGGAAAGTTCGCTGACGGCCTCGCGGAAACCGGAGGCGTAGCAGACGGCCCCGCCTGCGCCGCGGGCAGAGAGGTCGCGGATGATGCCGATGGTCAGCTCGCGGTTGACGCCGATGAAGGAGGCATCCGGTGCGCCCGGCAGGTCGGCGACGGAGCGGTAGCATTTGCGGCCGAGGATTTCGTCCTCGCGCGGGTGAACGGGCCAGATTTCGCCGGAAAAGCCCATCTTGTCGCATTGGTAGATGACCCGGCGGGCTTCCTTGCCGCCGAAGACGGCGATGGATTTCGGGCGGATGAGGCGGTCGAGGGAGCGGGTCACGAGGATACCCCCCTCTGCCCTGCCGGGCATCTCCCCCTCAAGGGGGGAGATTGGATGGGGGACCGTTTCACCCACCGCCGGCGTTGCCGATCAGGCGAGGTTTTCGCCTCCTGCCGATCTCCTCCCTTGAGGGGGAGATGCCCGGCAGGGCAGAGGGGGGTGATGCGGGCCACGCCTGCCATCCTCACGCCCCCAGCGGCCTGAGCAGGTCGCGGCTGATGATGTGCCGCTGGATTTCCGACGTGCCGTCCCAGATGCGCTCGACACGCGCATCGCGCCAGAAGCGGGCGAGGGGCAGGTCGTCCATCAGGCCCATGCCGCCAAAGATCTGGATCGCCTCGTCGGTGACGCGGGCGAGCATTTCCGTGGCGTAGACCTTTGCCGAGGCGATCTCGCGGTTCGACGGCAGGCCCTGGTCGAGGCGCCAGGCGGCCGACAGCGTCAGAAGGTCGGCGGCGTCGATCTCGGTGATCATGTCGGCGAGCTTGAAGGAGACGCCCTGGTTGGCGCCGATCGGCTTGCCGAACTGCTTTCGCTCGGCGGCGTAGTTGAGCGCGTAGTCGAAGGCGCGGCGGGCGCGGCCGACGGAGGTGGCGGCGACCGTCAGGCGCGTCGCGTAGAGCCAGTCGTTGGCGATGTCGAAACCCTTGTGCACCTCGCCGAGGATCTGGGCGGAGGGCAGGCGGCATTCGTCGAAATTGAGGATGCAGTTCTTGTAGCCGCGGTGCGAGACGGAATTGTAGCCGTCGCGGATCTCGAAGCCCGGCGTGCCGCGGTCGACGAGGAAGCAGGTGATCAGCTTCTTCTTGCCGCGCGGCGTGTCCTCCTCGCCGGTGGCGATGAAGACGATGACGAAATCGGCGATGTTGGCGTGGCTGATGAAGTGTTTGGTGCCGTTGACCACCCAGTCGTCGCCGTCCTTGCGGGCGAAACATTTCATGCCGCGCACGTCCGAGCCGGCATCCGGCTCGGTCATGGCGAGCGCGTCGAATTTCTCGCCGCTGACGGCGGGCAGCAGGTATTTTTCACGCTGCTCGTCGTTGCAGGCCATCAGGATGCCGGAGGGGCGGCCGAAGAAGACGGTCAGCGCCATGGAGCCGCGGCCGAGCTCGCGCTCGACGAGGGTGAAGGAGGTGTGGTCGAGACCGGCGCCGCCCACTTCCTCCGGCATGTTGCAGCCGAAGAAGCCGATCTCCTTGCACTTGCGGGCGATCTCCTGGCCGAGTTCCGGCGGCACATGGCCGGTGCGCTCGACCTCGTTTTCGTGCGGATAGATTTCCGTTTCGACGAAGGCGCGGACCGTGTCCACGATCATCTGCTGTTCGTCGGTCAATGCGAAATTCATGGAAAAGTCCTCCCGGTATTTCTTTTACGGGAGGCGCGTGTGGCTACCCCCCTCTGCCCTGCCGGGCATCTCCCCCTCAAGGGGGGAGATCGGTTGTGGCTTGCTCGTCGCTTCCCTCGAACCGCCGCCGTATGGGCGGCAGGCTTGCCCCCTGCCGATCTCCCCCCTTGAGGGGGAGATGCCCGGCAGGGCAGAGGGGGGTGGCGGCTCGCGCCGTCAGTTCTTTCTTTGCCCGACGCTGCGGCCTGCGCCGTCCGGCTTCGGCAGCCCGGCATGGGCTTCGGCGATCGGCGCGATCTTCGCCAGCACCTCGGCGGGCGCGTCGACGCTCTTGCCGGCCTTCGAATCGACATGCAGCACCATCTGCTCGGCCGTCGCGATGACGTCGCCCGTCGCCGCGTCGTGGATGCGGGTGAAGTAGTGCATGCGCTTGTTGTCGAAGGAGAGCAACTGGAGCGTCGTGTAGAGCGCCTGGCCGAGCTTGGCCTCGCCGAGATGGCGGATATGGGTCTCCACGGTGTAGTAGCTGTGGCCGGCCTCGACATAGGTGAAGTCGACGCCGACCAGCCGCAGCAGCGCGTCGGTCGTGTCGCCGAAGAGCTGGAGATAGCGGTGCTCGGTCATGTGGCCGTTGTAGTCGACCCAGGCGGCGTTGACCTTGGTGTCGACGAGGCGCAGCGGCTCGGTGGCGGAGACCTCGACCTTCGCCTTGCCGGCCTTCGCCCAGAGATGCGCCTCGAACTCGGCGAGCAGCTTGCCCGAACCCCAGCCGCGGCCTTCGTCGCCTGCCTTCAGCGCGTGCATGATGCCGACGAGGTTCTGGTCGCGGATGCGTTCCAGCTCGCGGATGCCGCGCGCGCCGGACTGGGCGTCCGACTGGCCGGCGATCTTTTCGACGAGTTCGTCGTCGAGGTCGACGACGTCGGTCAGCTTCGTCCAGGGCCAGGAGAGGCAGGGGCCGAACTGGGCGAGGAAGTGGCGCATGCCCGCTTCGCCGCCGGCGATGCGGTAGGTCTCGAACATGCCCATCTGCGCCCAGCGCATGCCGAACGAATAGCGGATCACGTCGTCGAGCGTCTCGGTGTCGCAGATGTCGTCCTTGATGAGCCAGAGGCCCTCGCGCCAGACGGCTTCCAGCAGGCGGTCGCCGACGAAGGCCTCGATCTCCTTGTTGATGATCACGCCCTTCATGCCGATCGGCGCGAGCTTGGCCCTGGCGTCTTCCAAGACGGCGCGCGACGTCTTCTGACCGCCGACGAGTTCGGCGAGCGGCAGCAGGTAGACGGGATTGTAGGGGTGCGCGACGAACAGGCGCTCGGGATGCTTCATGTCGCGCTGGAGGTCCGTCGGCATCAGGCCGGACGTCGAGGAGCCGATGAGGGCGTCGGGCTTTGCCGCCGCGTCGATCTTCGTCAGCACGCCGCGTTTCAGCTCCAGCCGCTCGGGCACGCTTTCCTGAATCCAGTCAGCGTCTTGCACGGCGTCTTCAAGGCTCTTGCAGAAGGTGATTTTTCCCTTCGGCGGCAGCGGGGCCATGGTGAGCATGCCATAGGCGCGCTCGGCATTGGCCATGACCTCGCCGATGATGCGCTCGGCTTCCGGATGCGGATCGAAGATGTTCACGTCGATGCCGGCCAGCGCGAAGCGGGCGACCCATGCGCCGCCGATGACGCCGCCGCCGACACAGGCTGCCTTGTTGATGGTGGTCATAGAGATGCTGCCTTCATAACTCTTGGTGTCCAGATGCGGCACCCCCCTCTGCCCTGCCGGGCATCTCCCCCTCAAGGGGGGAGATCGGATGGGGAGATGCCTTGCCCGCTACAGACGTTGCGGTTGAGACAAGGAACTTGCTTCTTGCCGATCTCCCCCTTGAGGGGGAGATGCCCGGCAGGGCAGAGGGGGGTAAACGCGTTGCGCCCTCGTGCCTCGTTCCCGTCAGCCGCGCGGTGCCCGCTTCGTAAGCTTCAGCTTCTCGCGCACCTCTGCCGGGCCGATGACCCGGGCCCCCATGCTCTCGATGATGTTGACCGCCTTGTCGACGAGCTGCGCATTGGTGGCGAGCTGGCCCTTGCCGACATAGAGGTTGTCCTCCAGGCCGACGCGGACATTGCCGCCGGCAAGCACCGCCGCGGCCGGATAGGCCATGGCGTTGCGGCCGATGGAGAAGGCCGAGAAGGTCCAGTTCGAGGGCACGTTGTTGACCATCGCCATGAAGGTGTTGAGGTCGTCGGGCGCGCCCCACGGAATGCCCATGCAGAGCTGGATGAGCACCGGATCCTCGATGACGCCTTCCTCTACGAGCTGCTTGGCGAACCAGAGATGGCCGGTGTCGAAGGCCTCGATCTCCGGACGCACGCCGAGATCGGTCATCATCCGGCCCATCGCGCGCAGCATGGACGGCGTGTTGGTCATCACGTAGTCGCCGAGCGAGAAGTTCATCGTGCCGCAATCGAGCGTACAGATTTCCGGCAGGCATTCGGCGACGTGGGAGACGCGCTCCGTCGCGCCGGCCATGTCGGTGCCGTTGGGATTGAGCGGCAGCGGCTGCTCGGTGTTGCCGAAGATCATGTCGCCGCCCATGCCGGCGGTGAGGTTCAGCACCACGTCGACTTCCGCGTCGCGGATGCGCTCGGTCACTTCACGGTAGAGGTCGTTGCGGCGGCTCGGCGCGCCGGTTTCCGGATCGCGCACATGGCAGTGCACGACGGCGGCGCCGGCCTTGGCGGCCTCGATCGCCGATTCGGCGATCTCTCTCGGCGAGCGCGGCACATGGGGGGATTTGCCGGCGGTGTCGCCGGAGCCGGTGACGGCGCAGGTGATGAAAACGTCGCGGTTCATCGCTAGGGGCATTGTCGTTCTCCCAGTATTCTCGTTGAAGCCATTACGAGCCAAGAGAAGGCGCAGTGCTTTCACTTTTCGGATCCATCCTTGACAATTCGGGAGACGGGATCACAGGATCGCCGCATGCTGGATCCCTCCTCCGAGACACTCGACATCGATATTCTCGTCCTGCCCGAGACGAACCTCATCCTCGTCGCCTCGGTCATCGAGCCCCTGCGCGCCGCCAACCGCATCTCCGGCCAGGACCTCTACCGCTGGCGGATTTTTTCGCCCGACGGCCTGGCGGTCGAAACGCGCAGTCGCATCCCCGTGCCCGTGGACGGTCCGTTCCGGCCGGAGCGGGAGACCCAGCCGCTTTTCGTGCTGTCGAGCTATCAATGGCAGATGAGTGCGACGCCTTTGTTGCGCCGCCAGCTCTCGCAGACCGCCCGCCACCGCATCGCCATGGCCGGCATCGAATCGGGTAGCTGGCTGCTTGCCGAGGCGAGCCTGCTCGACGGCCATTCCGTAACGATCCACTGGGAGGACATGGAAGAATTCGCCTCCGCCTATCCGCAGATCGACGTCGAGCGGCAGCGCTACGTCATCGACGGCAAGCGCATCACCACCGGCGGCTCCCTGCCGACGCTCGACCTGATGCTGGAGATCATCCGCCGCCGGCAGGGCTATTCGCTGGCGCTCGAAGTCTCGCGGCTCTTCATCTACGAGCACGAGCGCACCGGCGGCCTGCTGCAGGTGCCGGCGCTCGGCAACATGCGCGTTGCCGACCAGCGCGTCAGCCAGGCGGTGCGGCTGATGGAGGAGACGGTGGACGTGCCGCTCACCCTGACGCGGCTTGCAAAGCGCGTCGGCGTCAGCGCGCGCCATCTCCAGGACCTGTTCCAGGAGACGATGGGCGTCGCGCCGCACCAGCACTATCTTGCGCTCCGCCTCAATGCCGCCCGGCGCAAGGTCATCGAGACGAGGGCCGAGTTCGCCGACATCGCGGCGCTCACCGGCTTCAACTCCTCCTCCGCCTTCTCGCGCAGCTACCGGGCGCACTATCACGAGAGCCCGACGGAAACGCGCCGGCGGCTGAGGGCCGGGGCGAAGGGCTAGGTTTTCGTCAGGAGCGCGAGCATCGTCTCGGCGGCCTTGCGGGAAAGCGCGTCGCGCGGCCAGACGAGGCTCAGCGATTGCTGGTAGGCGTCATCGAGCGGCAGCAGCGTCGGCGGCGGATTGATGTTGGCGACGGAGTGCTCCGGCAGCACCGAGAGATGGCCGTGGTCGAGCACGAGGTTGATGATGACGGGGATCGAATCCACCTCGACCAGCGTCAGGCGGGTGCGCTCGGCGGGGGAAAGCGTCGCTTCGAGGAAGCGGTCGGTCATCTGCCGCAGGCCGCTGCGCGGGCTCGGCACGGCGATCGGGTACTGGCATAGCAGCGTGGCGAAATCCTGCTTTTCGGCGCTGTCCAGCCTGCGCGGGCCGGCAAGCGCCAGCCGGGAACGGCCGATCAGGCTGCCTTCGAATTCGGCGGGGTAGCGGTCGGTGTCGAGCAGGATCAGGTCGAAGCGGCGGTTTTTCAGGCCCGAGACCAGTTCGTCCGCCGTGGTGGAGGAGAGGAAGAGCGGCTGGCGGGGCCGCGCCGCGCGCCACGCCACGGCGAGGCGGGCGAGCATGGCGGCGATCTCGCTTTCATGGCCGAAGGGGATGATCGCGCCGAGCCGCCAGGTGGCGGCGCTGCGGCGGAACCGTTCGGCCGAGGCGGTGGAGAGGGACTCCCAGGCCGCGCCGATGCGTTCCGCGAGCGCCAGCGCTTCCAGGCCCGCGGGCGTGCAGGCGATGCCCGTCGCCGAACGCGCGAGGAGCTTGCAGCCGATCGCCGCCTCCAGATGGCTGAGCTGGCGGGTGAGCTGCGGCTGGCCGAGGCCGAGGGTCTTGGCGGCGCCGTTGATGCTGCCGGCGCGGGCCGTGGCGGCGAAGCGGGCGAGGGCGGCGAGCGAGACGGCCGGCCTCGTTTCCCCGCCTTTGCCGAGGGCGGCCAGTGCGGCGGCCGCTTCGGCGATTTCGGCAAAGCGCGGCAGGCGAGCCTCGGCATCGAGCGTCGGAACGAGCGCCTGCCCGTCGCGCCGCACCAGCGGCACCGAGAGCACGGCTTCGACCCGGCGCAGCGCCGCGCTGGCGCTGGAGGCGGGGCGCCCTTCCGCGGTCGCCGCCCTGCGGATGCCGCGTTCTTCGAGAATGCTGTGCACAAGGCGAAGCGTGGATAAATCCACGGGCGGCTCCTTCGGGTTTTCCCAACTGTTCGGTTCATAGCATGAACCGTACGGATTTTGGGATATGGGTTCGGGCCGCGTTCCGCATAACATCCGCATTCGGTTTATGCATTCCGGACAGGCGCTTTTGCCGGAATTGCTGTTCGAGACAGGCTTTTTGAAATGCTCGCTTCCGCCGACACGCTCTATCTGACCGGCCAGCCGCTCGATTTCGCGACGCTGGAGGCGATCGGCACGGCCGCGCGGCGGCCGGTGGCCTGCGAGATCGGCATGGGGCGTGTCGGCGCGTCGCGCCGCGTCATCACCGACCGCCTCGCCACGGGCCTGCCGATCTACGGCGCGAATACCGGCGTCGGCTCTATGAAGGACAAGCTCTGGACGGCCGACGACCTCATCGAGTTCAACAACAGCCTGGTGCGGGCCCACCATTTCGGCACCGGCGAACCGTTCACGCTGCCGATCGTGCGCAAGGCGATGGGCATTCGTGTCAACACCGCGCTCGGCGGCTATTCCGGCTGCAGCCCGGAGCTGATCGACGCCCTGCTCGGGCTGCTCGAACGGGATGTCGTGCCCGTCGTGCGCCGGCATGGCTCGATGGGTTGCGCCGATATCGGCCTGATGGGCCAGATCGCGGCGGTCCTGACCGGCGAGGGCGAGGCCTGGTACGGCGGCGAACGCCTGCCGGCCCTGGAGGCGCTGAAGCGCGCCGGCCTCCAGCCCTATCGCATGCAGCCGCGCGATGCGCTGGCCGCCCTCAGCGTCAATGCCATCTCGCATGCCGCGGCGGCCAATGTGGTGCGCGAGGCGGCGATGGCGATCCGCAATCTCATGGTGACGGGCGTTCTCTCCTCGCTGGCGCTCGGCGCCTCGGCCGATCCCTGGCGCGTGGCGGCACGGCTCTCGGCCCATGGCGAGGCGCTTGCCGGCACCTGGTTCGAGGCGCAGGCCGCCTCCGGCCATTGGCCGAAACCGTCGGCGATCCACGATCCGCTCAGCCTGCGCATGACCGCGCAGGTCTTCGGCGCCTGCCTCGATACGCTGATGAACGCCGCCGAGCGCATCGTCGAGGCGACGGCGCAGTCCGACGACAATCCGGTCGTGCTCGACAACCATGTCATGGCGTCCGGCGGCTCGCTGCCGCTCTCGACGACGCTCTATGTCGAGGCGGCGCAGACGGGTTTTGCCCATCTTGCCCGCAACGTGCTGAACCGCTGCGTGCTGCTTGCCAACGGCGTGCGCCGCAACCTGCCGGTCAACCTCGTGGCGCCCGGCGAGACGGCGACGGGCTTCGGGCCGCTGCTGAAGCTTGCGGTGGAGCTCTACATGCGCATCCAGTCGCTGGCGGTGCCGATCTCGGCGCAGTCCATCGTCGTCGCCGGCGGGCTGGAAGAGGAGGCGACCTTCCTGCCGCTGATCGTCGAGCGCATGGAGAGCCAGGTGCGGGACCTGCGCCAGCTCGCCGCCCTCGAAGCCATGCTCTCCGCCCAGGCGATCGACCTTGCCGGCGACAATGTCGAGGGCGTCGTCGCCATCGCCTACCGGCGCACGCGGGCGATCAGCCCGTTCTACCGCAAGGACCGGCCGCTTTCCGCCGAGATCGAGGCACTCGACCGCGATCTTGCCAGCCCCGAGGCGCTTGCCGCCTTCGTCGAGGCCGCGCCCATGGCGCAATTCGACGCCTTCTTCGCCCTCACAGCCTGACGGAGACAGACCATGGCCGATTTCGATCTCGTCCTGAAAGGCACCGTGGTTCTGGCGGATCGTATCGTCGACGGCGGCCATGTCGCGGTGCGTGACGGCAAGGTGGCGCATGTCGGCCAGGGAGCCATGCCGGCGGCGAAGGAACGGCACGACCTTTCGGGCGCGCTGATCCTGCCCGGCGCGATCGACGCGCAGGTGCATTCGCTGTCGCAGAAGAGCCAGGAGGATTTCATCTGGTCGACGCGCTCGGCGGCGGCCGGCGGCGTCACCACCATCGTCGACATGCCCTATGACGAGGGCAATCTCGTGTCATCGGCGGAAGCGGTGCGGCGCAAGGTGGACCATGCCGGGCCGCAGGCGCGCGTCGATTTCGCGCTCTACGGCACGGTCGATCCGCAGGAGGGGCCGGCGCGGATCGGCGAAATGGTCGAGGCGGGTGTCGCGGCCTTCAAGTTCTCCACCTTCGGCACGGATCCGAAGCGCTTTCCGCGCATCCCGGCGGCACTCCTTGAGGATTGTTTCCGCGCCATCGCCCCGACCGGTCTGACGGCCGGCGTGCACAACGAGGACGACGAGGCGGTGCGCGCCGCGATCGCCCGGGTGAGGGCGGCCGGCATCACGGATTACCGCGCCCATGGCCTGTCGCGCCCGCCGCTGACGGAGCTCATCGCCTCCAACCAGATCTACGAGACCGGCGCGGCAACCGGCTGCCCGGCCCATGTGGTGCATTGCTCGCTCGGCCGGGGCTACGAGATCGCTAGCGCCTATCGCGCGCAGGGTTTTCGGGCGACCATCGAGTGCTGCATCCACTACCTGACGCTCGACGAGGAGAACGACGTCGCGCGGCTCGGCGGCAAGGCGAAGATCAATCCGCCGATCCGCCCGCGCGCCGAGGTCGAAAAGCTCTGGCGGCATGTCGCCGCGGGCAATGTGACGCTCGTTTCCACCGACCATGTGAGCTGGTCGGAGGACCGAAAGTCCAATCCGGACATGCTGGCCAACGCCTCCGGCGTGCCGGGGCTGGAGGTCATGGTGCCGCTCTTCGTCAAGGGCGCGCTGGAGCGCGGCATTCCGCTGACGCGGGCGGCCGAGCTGATGGCGCTGAACCCCGCCCGGCATTTCCGGCTCGATCATGTGAAGGGCGCGCTCGAAGCGGACAAGGACGCGGACATCACCGTGCTGACGCCCGAGCCCTATAGCTATGACGCGGCGGCGAGCGGCCACAACGTCGTCGGCTGGTCGCCCTATAACGGCATTCGCCTGCCGTGGCGCGTCTCGGCGACCTGGCTGCGCGGCAGGCTCGCCTTCGACGGCAAACAGGTGCTCGCCGAACCCGGTTCCGGCGCCTTCGTGCGCCCGTTGCCGACGCTCGTTTCCGCAGGTGGTCGCTGATGGCGGCGCCGCGAATCAATCTGCCGGTCGATCCCGCCCGCATAGAGGATGTGATCGACGGGCTTGCCCGGCTCACCGAGCCCGGCCGGCCCTACACACGGCGTGCCTTTACCGCTCTGTTCCCGGCGGGGCGGGATTTTCTTGACCAGAGGTTTCGGGCGGCCGGGCTCGAAACGCGCATCGACGCCGCGGGCAATCTCATCGCCCGGCGGCCGGGCAGGAAACCGGGTCTCGGCACGATCATGCTCGGTTCCCATTCCGATACGGTGCCGGATGGCGGGCGTTACGACGGCATTGCCGGCGTGGCGGTGGCGCTGGAAGTCGCCCGCGCCATTGCCGACCAGGGGATCGAACTCGACCATGACCTGGAGGTCGTCGATTTCCTTGCCGAGGAAGTGTCGATCTTCGGCGTCTCCTGCATCGGCAGCCGTGGCATGGCCGGCGTCCTGCCGGCGGACTGGCTGGCGCGCGAGAGCAGCGGCCTGACGCTGGAGCAGGGCATTCGCGATGCCGGCGGCGATCCGGCGCGCCTGCAGGCGGAGGCGCGCCGGGACATCGCGGCCTTCCTCGAACTGCATATCGAGCAGGGGCCGGTGCTGGAAACGGAGAAACTGGATATCGGCGTGGTGACGGCGATTTCAGGCATCACGCGCATCGAGATCATCGTCGAGGGCCGGGCGGACCATGCCGGCACGACGCCGATGGGCGCGCGCGCCGATGCGCTGGCGGCCGCCGCGCGGCTGGTAACGGGCATCGAGGCGCTGGCGAAGTCGCTCTCGGAAGGGCCGGGGCATTTCACGGCGACCGTCGGCGAATTCTCCATCGCGCCGAACGCGGCCAATGTCGTGCCGTCGCGCGCGCGCCTGTTGATCGACGCGCGGGCCGAGCACCGCACCACGATGGATGTTTTTGCCGCCTCCGTCGAGCAGATGGCGGAGCAGCTCGCACGGGAGACCGGCACGCTCATCGCGCCGCCGCGCCGCCTCTCCGACAACATGCCGACGCCCGGCGATCCGCTGCTGCTCGATGTACTGGACGCAGCCTGCGAGATGGCCGGCGCGCGCCATCGCCGCATGGCCTCCGGCGCCGGGCATGACACGGCCTTCCTGGCGAAGGTGACGCGGGCGGCGATGATCTTCGTGCCCTGCCTCGGCGGGCGCAGCCATGCGCCGGAGGAGTTCGCCGAGACGGACGATATCGCGCTCGGCGCGGCGGTGCTTTTTAACGCGGTGATTCAACTGGATAAGACATTGAGTCAGGAGGACGACCGATGGGCCGGATCTTAAAGGAAAAAGACGTCGAGGCGGCGGTCAAGGGCGGCTCGGTCTATGCCGCCGGCGGCGGGGGCTGGGCGGACCATGGCCGCATGCTCGGCTATGCCGCCGTCTCGATCGGCAAGCCGGAGCTGGTATCCATCGATGAATTGTCCGATGACGACTGGGTGGCGACCGCCGCCGCCATCGGCGCGCCGGCCTCGACCACGCCCTGGGAAATGCGCGGCGTCGATTATGTGAAGGCGGTGGAGCTTCTGCAGGACGCGCTCGGCGAGAAGGTCGCGGCGCTGATGGTCGGGCAGAACGGCAAGTCCTCGACGCTCAACGGCTGGCTGCCCGCGGCGATCCTCGGCACGAAGGTGCTCGACGCTGTCGGCGACATGCGGGCGCATCCGACCGGGGATATGGGGTCGATCGGCATGGCGGGCTCGCCCGAGCAGATGATCCAGACCGCCGTCGGAGGAAACCGCGACGAGAACCGCTATATCGAGCTCGTCGTGCGCGGCGCGACCGCGAAGGTCTCGCCGATCCTGCGCACGGCCTCCGACATGTCCGGCGGCTTCATCGCCTCCTGCCGCAATCCGCTGCGCGCCTCCTATGTGCGCAGGAACGCGGCGCTCGGCGGCATCTCGCTGGCCCTGGAACTCGGCGAGGCGATCATTGCCGCCGAGGGCAAGGGCGGTGCGGCGATCATCGACGCCATCGTCAGGACGACGGGCGGCTCGATCCTCGCAGAGGGTGTCATCACGGACAAGTCGGTGGTCTACACCAAGGAAGCCTTCGACATCGGCACGGTGACGGTCGGCAGGGGGAACGATGCCTCCGTGCTGCATGTGATGAACGAATACATGGCGGTGGAATCGGCGGGCGGCAAGCGCCTCGCCACGTTCCCCGACGTCATCACCACGCTCTCGCCCGAGGGCGAGCCGCTCAGCGTCGGCCAGCTTGAGGTTGGCATGACGGTCTTCGTCTTGCATGTGCCGAAGACGATCATCCCGCTCGCCTCCAGCGTGCTCGACCCGACCGTCTATCCCTCCGTCGAGAAGGCGATGGGGATCGAGCTGGTGCGGTATGCGCTTGGCGGCTGATGCAGGCTGCCCCTCACCCTAACCCTCTCCCCGCAAGCGGGGAGAGGGGACTTGCCCACGAACGGGTACTGATTGGGGAAATCGGCGCGGCATATTCCTTCGCCCCGTTTACGGGGAGAAGGTGCCGAGGCGGATGAGGGGCCGCGCCCCACGAACGAACAGGAGACGACCATGCCCAAGCCCAATCTGCGCCATCCGAACCATCCGATCCCGAGCGGCGACGTTTTGCGCGCGAAGGGCTGGCGGCAGGAGGCGCTGCTGCGGCTCCTCGAGAACGTTCTGTCGGTCGGTGAGGATCCGGACAATCTCATCGTCTATGCCGCGCTCGGCAAGGCGGCGCGCAACTGGGCGGCGCACAGGGCCATCGTCAAGGCGCTGACGGAGATGGACGAGGACCAGACGCTCATCATCCAGTCCGGCAAGCCGGTCGGCCTGCTGAAGACCCATGCCAAGGCGCCGCTCGTCATCATGGCGAATTGCAACATCGTCGGGCAATGGGCGAAGGCCGAGGTTTTCTACGAGCTCCAGCGCAAGGGGCTGATCTGCTGGGGGGGCCTCACGGCCGGGGCCTGGCAGTATATCGGCAGCCAGGGCGTCATCCAGGGCACCTACGAGATCTTCATGCGCATCGCGGAGAAGCGCTTCGGCGGCAGCCTCGCCGGCCGCTTCATCCTGACGGCCGGCCTCGGCGGCATGGGCGGGGCGCAGCCGCTCGCCGGGCGCATGGCGGGGGCGGCCATCCTGTGCGTCGATATCGATCCGGCGCGCGCGGCGGCGCGCAAGGCCGTCGGCTATCTGGAGCATGTCGCGCCGGATCTCGATACGGCGCTCGGGATGATCGGCCAAGCCGTGAAGGAGAAGCGCGCGACCTCGATCGGGCTCGTCGGCAATGCGGCGGAAATCTACCCGGAAATCGCCCGGCGCGGCATCGTGCCCGACATCGTCACCGACCAGACCTCGGCGCACGATCTCGTCTACGGCTATGTGCCGAAGGGCATGAGCCTCGACCAGGTGCGGGGCCTGCGCGACGACGGGCAGGGGCAGTTGATGGCGGCGAGCCGCGCCTCCATCGTCGAGCATGTCTCGGCCATGCTGGAATTCCAGAGGCAGGGCGCCGAGGTGTTCGACAACGGCAATCTGATCCGCACGCAGGCGCGGGAAGGGGGCGTCGCCAATGCCTTCGACATCCCGATCTTCACCGAGGCCTATCTGCGGCCGCTCTTCGCACGGGCCATCGGGCCGTTCCGCTGGATGGCGCTGTCCGGCGCGGAGAGCGACATCGCGCGGATCGACGACCTCGTCGTGGAGATGTTCCCGGACAACGGGATCGTCACCAACTGGATCCGGCTGGCACGGGAAAACGTGCCCTTCGAGGGCCTGCCGGCGCGCATCGCCTGGCTCGGCCACGGCGAGCGCACGGCGCTGGCGCTGGCGGTCAACCGGCTGGTGGCGGCCGGCGAACTCAAGGGGCCGGTCGCCTTTTCGCGCGACCATCTCGATGCCGGGGCCATGGCGCACCCGAACATCATGACCGAGCGCATGAAAGACGGCTCGGACGCCATTGCCGACTGGCCGTTGCTGGACGCCATGCTGCTCTCCTCCTCCATGGCCGATCTCGTCGTCATCCATTCGGGCGGCGGTGGTTATGCGGGCTATATGACGAGCTGCGGCGTGACGCTCGTCGCCGACGGCACGGCGGACGGTGCGGAACGGCTGGAGCACGCCTTGACGAACGACACGTCGCTCGGCGTCATCCGCTATGCCGATGCCGGTTATGACGAATCGCTCGACGAGATCGCGAAGAAGGGCATCGGCTACGTGACGGTGGGCTGATTGCGGCGAGGGGCGATGCTGTTCAAGGCGGACGTGCTTGAAAGGATCGGCAGGGGCGAGGTGACGCTCGCCTTCCGCCGCTGGTTGAAGCCGACGGTCAGGGCCGGCGGCACGCTGCGCACCGCCGCGGGCGTGCTCGCCATCGACAGTGTCGCGGCCGCGGATATTAACACCGTTCCCGACGCGGATGTGCGGGCGGCCGGTTATGCCGCGCGGGCCGACCTGCTCGGCGACCTCCGGCCGGAGGGGCAGCTTTACCGGATCGCCTTCCATGTCGCGGGCAGGGACCCGCGGGAAAGCCTGCGTGAAAACGATACGGTCGGTCCGTCCGATATCGCCGCGCTGGACGCCCGGCTGGACGCGCTCGACCGCACGGCACCGTGGACGTGCGCGGTGCTCGCGATGATCGGGGAAAGGGACGGGCGCACCGCCGCCGACATGGCCGAACGGCTCGGCGTGGAGAAGCTGGCGCTCAAGCGGAAGATCCGGCAGCTCAAGGAACTGGGGCTGACGGAGAGCCTTGCCGTCGGCTACCGGCTTTAGCCGCGCGGACACGCTTTCGTGAAGGCGAGCCGGCGGGAATCGTGATGCGGGCGGGGCTAACTCCCTGAAATGTCGGTGATGCCGTAAACGTTGCATTTAACATTTCGCGGTAATCTTCCGTTAGTAATTCCGTCCATGTGTCGAAAGGGCGGGGCTTCGGTTTGTTTTGCGTGCGGGTGCCTATGCGTCTTTCGGTCCTTACAACGGTCCTCCTTGCCTGTGCCGCCATGACGGGGTGTGCGTCGAGCTCCAACCCCGTGTCGGCGCTCGCCATCAAGCCGTCCGCGGAGACCACCGCCTCGGTTTCGAAGGCGAGCGGCCCCGTGCCGGAAGTCGCCGTCGGCGAGAGCAAGGTGACGGCGGACGGCGCGGAGATGCTCGCCTGGGCCGGCCCGGCGGCGGGAACCCACGTCTTCGAGAGCGTGACCCAGCAATCGGCCATTCCCGCCGAGCGACCGGCGGAGGCCGCGACGGCGGAGGAGCCCGCGTCCGAAGGCGGCTCGCGGAAGCGCTCGCGCGTCTACAGCCAGCAGTTCCGCGATGCCAAGCCGATCAATTTCGGCAAGCGCGCGCCCCAGCATTATCAGGTGCACGGCGTCGACGTGTCGCGCTGGCAGGGCGACATCGACTGGACGAAGCTGCGCATGCAGGGCGCCAACTTCGCCTTCATCAAGGCGACGGATGGCGGCGACCATCTCGATCCGATGTTCCAGAAGAACTGGCGCAAGGCCAAGGAAGCCGGCATCAAGCGCGGTGCCTATCACTTCTTCTACTGGTGCCGCGCCGCAAGCTCGCAGGCCGAATGGTTCATCCGCAACGTGCCGAAGGATCCCGACGCGCTGCCGCCGGTCATCGATGCGGAATACAACGGTGAATCGCGCTGCAAGAAGCGCCTGACGCGCGCCCAGTATGTCGAGAAGATCCGCGTCTTCTCCGAGATGCTGGAACGCCATTACGGCAAGCGGCCGATCATCTATACGGCGCCGGATTTCTACGAGGACAATCTTTCCGGCGAGCTGACGAACCATCCGTTCTGGCTGCGCTCGGTCGCCGCCCATCCGTCCAAGCGCTATCCGAACCGCCGCTGGGTGTTCTGGCAGTATTCCGGCTCGGGCCTGTCGCACGGCGTCACCGGCAAGATCGACCTCAACGTCTTCTACGGCAGCGTGAACGACTGGCACAACTGGCTTGCCGGCCAGCGCTCGGCCAGCCGCGACTGATTGTCGACGACGGCAGGCGGATGAGCCGGACGATCTATCTCCGCTTCTGCGGATAGATCGTCTCGCCGCGCTTCAGCATCTCCACGAAGGTCTCGATCTTCCGCCTGCGGCCGGCCTCGGTCTTCATCGTGTGGACGCGGAAGGCGAAGGCGAAGCGGTTCTGCTCCGTGAGCCTGCCGAGCATCGCCCTTGCGGCCGGCTCGGCGTCGATCGCGGCCTGCAGGTCCGGCGGGATCTTCATGTCCTTGCCGCTGCCATAGGCCTTGTCCCAGCGGCCGTCCGCCTTGGCGGCTTCCACCTGTTTCAGGCCGTGTTCGGTCATTCGCCCGTCCTTAATCAGCCGGCCCACCGTCTCGACGTTCTTCTTGCTCCATACGCTCTTCCTGCCCCGCGGGCTGTAGCGCTGGAAAAAGCTCTTCTCGTCGAGCCCCTTGCGGATGCCGTCGATCCAGCCCCAGCAGAGCACAACCTCGATCGCCTCTTCGGGATTGATGGAGGCAAGGCCGGAGGCGCGCTTGTGGATCCTTATCCAGACCTCGGGCGCCGCGGCGTGGTTTTCCGCCAGCCAGCGATAGAATTCTTCCTGCCCGGGAAATTCGCGGACATGGGCAGGGTTGATTTCCACAGGTGCCATCGTGTTTCCCCCGTTTTCCGGTGAGCCGTGTCCTTCGTGCACTGGCCGCCCGGCCGGGCAGGGACTAATGCCGAAGAAGTGATCCCGATGTTTCTTGCCAGCCCGCCCGCGGTTTGGCTAGCCATCTGACAAACCTTCCTTTTCTTCCCAAGGAGATCGTAAAGAGAATGCCTACGGTGTGCACATTGTCGCGCAGAGCCTTTTTCCTGGGCGCCGCCGCGACGCTTGCGGGATGCGCAACCACGGAAACGTCGGTCAGGAATGCCCCGGTTCCGCAGAAGGTCAGCTATCCGATCGTGCCGGCGAGCGACGAGGAGCTGGCCGCGCGCTATGCCGCCGTCGAGGATGGCGGCCATCTCATCCCCGCCATTCCCTACCGGGAAATCGATCCGAAATACTATCGCCAGCGCGTGAAGGACCCGACCGGCGAGACGCCGGGCACGGTGGTCGTCGATACGCCCGGCCGCTTCCTCTACGTGGTGGAGCCGGGCGGCACGGCGATGCGCTACGGCGTCGGCATCGGCCGCGAGGGTTTCGCCTGGGAAGGCGAGGGCATCATCCACTGGCGCCAGCCCTGGCCGCGCTGGAAGGTGCCGGCCGACATGATCGCGCGCACGCCGAGCCTTGCCAGGTATTCCGTCGAGAACGGCGGCATGGAGCCGGGCATCAAGAACCCGCTCGGCGCGCGGGCGCTCTACATCTTCCAGAACGGCAAGGACACGCTCTACCGCCTGCATGGCTCGCCGGAGTGGAAGTCGATCGGCAAGGCGACCTCGTCCGGCTGCGTGCGGCTGATCAACCAGGATGTGCTCGACCTCTACAAGCGCGTGCCCTATCACGCCCGCATCGTCGTGCATCAGGGGGCGATGGCGTCCGTCTGAACCTAAGTGACGGTCTCTCCGCCGTCGACCACGAGAATCTGGCCGGTCATGTAGCTTGACCGGTCGGAGACGAGGAAGAGGATCGGTTCGGCGATCTCCTCCACATCCGCCCAGCGCCCCATCGGCACCTTTTCCCTTATATAGCCTTCGATCGCCTCGCGCCCGCCCATCTGGCTGATGAACGGGGCGTTGAAGGGCGTGTCCACCCAGCCCGGGCAGAGCGCGTTGACGCGGATGCCGTGGCGGGCATAGTCGCCGGCCATCTGCCTGGTCATGGCGATGACGGCGTGTTTCGTCGTCGTATAGGCGATCATCTCGCGGTCGTAGAGCACGCCGGAGGAGGAGGCCGTGTTGAGGATGACGCCCTTGCCCTGCGCCCTCATGGCTGGCATGACGAGGCGGGCGGCGATCAGGTGCGCGCGTACGTTGAGGTTCCAGGAGAGGTCGAGCCCGTCGAGCGGCACGCTTTCCAGATCGCCGGCGACCTGCGCGCCGGCATGGTTGTGCAGGATATCGATGCGGCCGTGGCGCGACAGCACGGACGCGACCGCCATTTTCAGTTCCACGTCGTCGGTGACGTCGACGATGACGGCTTCGGCCTTGCCGCCGTCGGCGCGGATGAAATCGACGGTCTCGGCCGCGCGTGCCTCGTCGCGGTCGGCGACGCAGACCGTGGCGCCCTCGCGCGCCATGATGCGCGCGCCGGCCCGGCCGATGCCGGAGCCCGCTCCGGTGACGATGGCGACACGGTTCTTCAGGATCATCGGTCTTACTCTCCGGCAGGCGATTTTCGGGTTTTCTCCCGCATCAGCAGGCGGGCGATGAGGATCAGGAGCAGCGAGGCGACCAGCACCATCGTCGCGATGGCGTTCACTTCCGGCGTCACGCCGCGGCGGATCGAGGCGAAGACGTAGATCGGCAGCGTCGTCTTGGAGCCCGCGACGAAGAAGGCCACGATGAAATCATCAAAAGAGAAGGTGAAGGCGAGGAGGAAGCCGGCCAGCACCGAGGGCAGGATCTGCGGCAGCACGATATCGCGGAAGGTGGTGAGCGGCGTCGCGTAGAGATCGGCCGAGGCCTCGACGATGTCGCGCCCGAGCGTCGCGATGCGCGCCTTCACGATCATGGTGACGAGCGCCATGGTGAAAAGGCCGTGCGCGGCGATGATCGAGCCGTAGCCGAGGCCGAGCTGCGGCGGCCTTTCGCCGGGCCAGATGGCGGCGATCGCCGGGTTGATCGCGCCGAAGACGGCGACGAGGGCGACGAGCGTCGCGATGCCGATGACGACGCCTGGCACGACGATGGCGGCGGCGAGCAGGCCGTCAAAGACCGCGCGGGCGCGGCTGCCCAGCCGTTCGAGGCCGAGCGCGGCCATGGTGCCGAAGACGGCGGCGAGCGTGGCGCTGACGAGGGCGATGATCAGGCTGTTCTGCAAGGCCGTGATGAGGAACGGATTGGCGAGCGCCTTGCCGTACCATTCGACGGAAAAGCCGGTGAACTCGCTCGCATTGCGCCCCGCATTGAAGGAGAACAGCACGACGAGCGCGATCGGCGCGTAGAGGAAGAGATAGACGGCGGTGATCAGCGCGCGCATCAGACGAGGTCCACCTGTCTCGTGCCGGAAATCCGCCAGGCGATGCGCATGGCGACCGTCAGCACCACGACGACGATGGCGACCAGCGTGACGGCGATGGCCGAGCCGAAGGGCCAGTTGCGCGACTGCAGGAAGAGATCGACCAGCGCATTGCCGATGAAGAAGACCTTGCCGCCGCCGAGGAGCTGCGGGATGAGATATTCGCCGAGCAGCAGGATGGTGACGAGCGCGACGCCCGTCATCACGCCGGGCAGCGACAGCGGCAGGGTGACGGAGAAGAAGGTCGACAGGGGCTTTGCGCCGAGGTCGGCGGAGGCTTCGAGCAGGCGGCGGTCGAGCTTTTCGAGGCTGACATAGATCGGCATGATCATCAGCGGCAGGTAGCCGTAGACGATGCCGAGCAGAACGGCGCCCGGCGTGTTGAGCAGGCGCACGTCGGCAATACCGATCATGTCGAGCAGATTGGGAATGCCGCGCGAGCCGAGGATGTACATCCAGGCATAGGTGCGCACGAGCAGGCTCGTCCAGAACGGCACGACGACCAGCGAGACGAGCAGCAGCCGATGGCGCGGGCTCGCCTTGACGGCGAGGTAATAGGCCGTCGGATAGGCGACGAGAAGGCACAGGAAGGCGCCGGCGGGCGCCAGCATGAGGGTGTTCCAATAGGCGGCGGACCGGGCCGGCAGGTTGGCATATTGCGCGAAGGTGAACGCCGCTTGGTAGCCGCCCGCCGGCCCCCGCTCGCCGACGGAGAAGACCAGCATGGCGATGAAGGGCAGCACGAGGAAGACGAACAGCCAGGCGGAGGCCGGCGCCAGCAGCGCCGCCGTCACCAGCCGTCTCTTCGTCGTCATCGTCAGGGGCATTGCGGTTGATCCTGTTGCGTATTGGTGGGTTGCCCCTCATCCGGCCTGCCGGCCACCTTCTCCCCACAGGCGGGGAGAAGGAAATGTGTGGCTGCGTCCCGTTCCCTCTCGAAGGGAATGATGCGGTGCCGCGTACCCCTTCGCCCCGCCTGCGGGGAGAAGGTGGCGGCAGCCGGATGAGGGGCTTTCCGCTAAGCCGACTTGAACCGCGCCATCAGCTCCGCCCGCGCCGGGTCCGTCAGCGTCACGGCGGCGCCGAATTCGAGCGGGGTCAGGGCGGCCTCGTCCGGGTAGACGATCCTGTTGCCGGTGATTTCGGCCGGCAGCAGCGAGAGCACGCGGCTGTCCGTCGTCGGCGCGCCGTTGGCGATGTGCTCCTTCACCGCGTTCTGCGGGTCCATCAGGAAGTTGAGCAGGGCGTAGCCGGCCGGCTTGTTGGCCGCGCTCGTCGGCACCGCGTAGAAATCCGACCAGATCTCGCCGCCGTCGGAGCCGAGCGCGAACTGGATTTCCGGAATGTCGCGGTTGAGCTGCGCGCCGTCATTCGTCCAGCACATGGTCATCCAGGCGTCGGAGGCGCGCATGGAGGGCTGGTAGTCGCTGTTGATGGCGTAGAGATGCGGCTTGACCCTGATCAGCAGTTCCTCGGCCTTGGCCAGTTCCTCGGGCTTGACCGAATTGAAGGAGAAGCCGAGCGAGACGAGGGCGTTGCCGATCGTGGTGAGCTGGTAGTCGTGCACCATGGCCCGTCCGTCCGCCTCGGTCATGGCGACCTCGAAGAATTCCTTCCAGCTCGTCACCTTCGCCTTCACCTTGTCGGCATTGACGGCGATGCCCGTCGTGCCCCAGTTCTTCGGCAGCGCATAGATCTTGCCGTCGACCGTGCCCTCGTTGGTGAAGCGGGTGTTCTGGGTGCCGGGGTCGAAGTTCGGCACCTTGGCAAGGTCGAGCGGGTCGATCAGGCCGAGGCCGGCATAGGTGGAGATCGTGTAGTTGGTCGGCACGAAGAGATCCCAGCCGGTGCCGCCGGCCTGGAGCTTGGCCAGCATCTCCTCGTTCGAGCCGAAGACGTTGACCTCGACGGCGACACCCGTCGCGGCGGTGAAGGCCTCGAAGGTCGCCGGATCGTGGTAGTTCGGCCAGGTGGCGAGCGACATGGCGGAGCCGAGGTCTTCCTGGGCGTGTGCCTCGCCGGTGAAGAGCCCGGGCTGGCGCGCCAGCACGGCGGCGGCAAGGCCGAGGCCGGTGACGGCGAGGAAGTGGCGGCGCGTGACGGAGCCGCGCTTCAGCCGCATGAATTCGTCCGTCAATTCCCGAGCGCTGATCGGGGCATTCTCTCTGAACCATTTCGACATGATGCTGTTCCCCTGTTGGGCCTGTTTCCCTCAGGCCGGAAAGATATGCGTCTGGCCGGGATCGAAGCTTATGGCGACCCGTTCGCCCGGCGCGACGAGGTCGTTTTGCGATTGGCTGTGGCGTTCGGCGGTGACGAGCAGATCGCCGAGCCCGTCGACGGCGACGGAATATTCGGCGGCCGAGCCGAGGAAGATGCGATGCGTGACCGTGCCTTCCAGCGTGGTCGCGCCGGCCGTGCCGCGCGAAAGGCGGATCGCCTCGGGGCGGAGCGCAACCGTGACCGCGCCTGGTGCAAGATCGGCGCGCGCGGCGGGCAGGGCCGCGCCATTGCCGAGGCGCACGGTGCCGCCGGTTTCCAGCGTGCCGGCAAAACGGTTCGTCTTGCCGACGAAATCGGCCACGAAGAGATCGGCGGGCCGGTCGTAGACCTCCTGCGGCGTCGCGAGCTGGCGGATGCGGCCGGCGCTCATCACGCAGACGAGATCGCTCATCGACAGCGCCTCCTCCTGGTCGTGCGTGACGAGCACGAAGGTGATGCCGAGATCGCGCTGCAGCGTCTGCAACTCGATCTGCATGGCGGTGCGCAGCTTCTTGTCGAGCGCGGCGAGCGGCTCGTCGAGGAGAAGCACCGAGGGCTTGTTGACGAGCGCGCGGGCGAGCGCCACGCGCTGCTGCTGGCCGCCGGACATTTCATGGATGCGGCGCCTGGCGAAACCGGTGAGGCGCACCATCTCCAGCGCCTCGCCGACGCGGCGGGCGATCTCCGCCGCCGGTAGCCTCGGGCGCAGCTGCCGCAGCCCGTAGGCAACGTTCCTCTCCACGTCGAAATGCGGGAAGAGGGCATAGTGCTGGAAGACCATGTTGACCGGGCGGCGATAGGCCGGCACGCCATTGGCGACCTTTCCGGCGATCAGCACCTCGCCCTCGCTCGGCTGCTCGAAGCCGCCGATCATGCGAAGACAGGTGGTCTTGCCGCAGCCGGACGGGCCGAGAAGCGCGACGAAGGCGCCCTTCGGCACGGAGAGATTGATGTCGGAGACCGCGGTCACCGCGCCATAGCGCTTGGTCACCGAACGGAACTCGATGTCGTTCGTTGGGGCGGATGTCACGTCTGTTCCCTGCGGTTGTTGGTCTCTTGGCGATCTCTGCCGCCCTGGCCACCGTCGAGGGAGATGCTAGTCAGCGGCCGATGGGTGGTATATACCCCGAGAGAGGTATTTTATCCGTAAATCGGCTGTGGAAGGAGTATATCCGGCGGCAGTCCATTCCGGCTGCCGCGGGGGAAATCGGGGGAGCAGCGGCGCCATGCGGGTCGATTTCACGGCACTTTTTCGCACCCTGGCCGACTGGGCCGGCGCACCGGAGAGCTCCGACCGGCAGACCGGAGAGACCCTGCTTGCGATGATGCGGGCGCTGGTTCGCTTCGACGACATCGTCATCTTCGCCTATCACGAGAAGGCGCGGCCGATCGACCTCTTCAGCACCTTCGATGCGGACGACCACCACGTCTTCGTGACGCTCTACCAGGCCGGGCCCTACCTGCTCGATCCGTTCTACCGCACGACGCGCGCCGGCCGCGCCGGCATCTTCCGCATGCGGGAGCTGGCGCCGGACCGGTTCTTCTCCAGCGAATATTTCCGCACCTATTACTCGCAGACCCGGCTTGCCGAGGAGATCGGTTTCTTCGTGCCGGTGGAGGATGGCGTGACGGTGGTGGTCTCGCTGATGCGGCGCGAGAAGACCGGCGTCTTCCCCGCGCCGGAATTCGCGCTGCTCGGCGATGCCGAACCCTTCGTCGCCGCCGTGGTGCGGCGCGCCTGGAGCGGGCTTGCCGGGCGCTTCGCGGAGACGGGCCAGGGGCGGGGGCGGCGGAGCGAGCCCTTGAGCGCGGCCGACAGGGTGTGGCGCAAGCTGAACCTGACGGACCGCGAGGCCTCGATCATCGAACTCGTCCTGCAGGGGCACTCGTCGGAATCGATCGGCCTGAAGCTCGACATTTCCACCGGAACGGTGAAGGTCCACCGCCGCAACGTCTACCGCAAGCTCGGCATCTCCTCGCAGATCCAGTTGCTGTCGATCTATCTGAAGAATCTTCAGTCTTAGAGTGCCTGCCAAAACCTCGCGGGGTCGGCTTGCCGGTGCTTTTTGCCTTCGCGTCGTCGCCAATCCTCCGCCCGGAAGTTTTGTCAGGCGCTCTTAGGCTGGGCAGCAACCGCATCGGCCGATAGGCGGGAAAGCGCCTCACCCCCCACCGTCATCCTCGGGCTTGACCCGAGGATCCATGCCACGCGTGAAGATGTGCCTTGGTGAGTGGACCCTCGGGTCAAGCCCGAGGGTGACGATGGAGAGGGCAGAGACAGAAGCAGCGGCAGGGGCGGAGGCACGGCCCCAGGCGGGAGCGAAGGAGGCTTGTGGGTACGTGGCTCCGTCTAATCTTTTCAAAGGCTTGCTATATCCTCCTGAAAGATCGATTCCGCTGCTTGAGACAGTGATTCAAGCGACCGTCGCCAGCGCCACCTGCGCCCGCGCGTCGATGATCTGGCGGGCGGCGTTGGCGGCTTCCTTGCCCTTGATGACGAAATGGTCGCGGAAGAAGGCGATGTGGGCGTCCGATTCCTGGAAATTGTGCGGCGTCAGCACGGCGGAGAGCACCGGCACGCCGGTGTCGAGGCCGACACGCACGATGGCGTCCACCACGGTGCCGGCGACGAAATCGTGGCGGTAGATGCCGCCGTCGACGACGAGGGCGACGCCGAGAATGGCGGAATAGCGGCCCGTGCGGGCGAGAAGCTGGGCATGCAGCGGGATTTCGAGGGCGCCGGGCACGTCGACGATGTCGACCTCTTCGGCGCGGCCGCCGAGCGCCGTCCATTCGGCGACGAAGGAATCGACCGCCTGGTCGACGATGCCGGCGTGCCAGCGGGCACGGATGACGGCGATGCGGGCGGCGGGGGTGGCATTCACATTCATGTCTAGGCCTTTCAAGGGTTGAGCCATTTTGCAACGGTCCCCTTGGGCGAACACGCAGGACGCGACCCCGCCGCTGACGGCGGGTGGCTCCTGCTTGCTCTCTTCCATCCGGACTGTGACCGTCGGCTCCGGCATCGCACCGGATCTGCTGACCCTTGCCTTTGGGGCAAGGCGCTCGCGGGCTCCGGGTTTTGACGCCCGATACCGCCGGTGGGGAGTTTCACCCCGCCCTGAGAACGATGGGAGACTAGCCGGCGAAAGCCCGCAGATCAAATCCGCGGGCGACGCAAAAGACGCAATTCACGACAGATTTTTCCAAAGCGCGGCCGAAGCTTGGAAAACTTCTTCGCGGCCGGGCCGGAACGCTCAGTCGCGGATGACCAGAAGATCGCCGGCCGTGAAGCGTAGCGTGACCGTCTCGCCGACCGTCGGGGGCACGAGGCCGGGGCTGTTGAACATGTCGAAGGAAATGATGCTTTCGCCGACCTTCATGCGCGTGCGGATGACCGAGCCGAGGAAGTTCGAGGAGACGACCTCGCCCGTCAGCGCCGTGTCGCCCTTGGCATCGGGGGCGATGGAACCGGCCTCCGGGCGCAGCGCCAGCGAGACGGTGTCGCCGGCCTTCGCATTGCCGAGCGGCTCGCGCAGCGTCACGCCCTGGTCGCCGATCGAGATGCGGTTGGCGGCGGGGTCGACGACCTTCGCCTCGATGAGATTCAGCGTGCCGACGAAGCCCGCGACGAAGCGGGTGGCAGGGCGGTTGTAGATGTCCGCGGGCTTGCCGATCTGGTCCGCCTTGCCGGCATTCATCACGACGATGCGGTCGGAGATCGACAGGGCCTCTTCCTGGTCATGGGTGACGAAAACCGTGGTGATGCCGAGCTGCTGCTGGATCTGCCGGATTTCCTCACGCAGCGACACGCGGATCTTGGCGTCGAGGGCGGAGAGCGGTTCGTCGAGCAGGAGGACCTGGGGCTTGGGCGCCAGCGCCCGGGCGAGCGCCACGCGCTGCTGCTGGCCGCCGGACATCTGGTAGGGGTAGCGGTCGGCGAGGTGGTCGAGCTTGATGAGGCCGAGCATCTCCTTCACGCGCGCGTCGATCTCGGCCTTCGGCCGGCCGGCGACCTTGAGGCCGAAGGCGACGTTTTCGGCGACGTTCATGTTCGGGAAGAGGGCATAGGCCTGGAACACCATGCCGATATTGCGCTGGTTGGGGCGCAGGTTCTGCTGGCTCTTGCCGTCGATGGTGATCGCGCCGCCCGAGGGCGTCTCGAAGCCGGCGATCATGCGCAGCACCGTGGTCTTGCCGCAGCCCGACGGGCCGAGGAACGAGATGAACTCGCCCTTTTCGATCGACATGTTGAAATCCTTGACCACCTGGACGGGGCCGAAGGACTTCTGGAGGCTGGTGAGGGTGAGAAAGCTCATGGAAAATCCTTAAGTCGCGCTCTGCGCGCCCTTCTGGAAACGGGAAACAAGCTGGATCAGGCCGAGGCAGCCCCAGGTCAGCGCGAAGGACATGACCGCGAGCGCGGCCGGCTCGTAGGCGCGGTTGGCGCCGAGCAGCTGCATGTAGGGGCCGAAGGCCGGGCGGTTGAGGAGAGCGGCCATGGTGAATTCGCCGATAACGATGGCGAAGGTGAGGAAGGCGCCCGACAGCACCGCGACCAGCACGTTCGGCAGGATGATCTTCGCGAGGATCGTCGTCCAGCCGGCGCCGAGGCTCTGGGCCGCTTCCGTCAGCGTCGCGATGTCGATGGAGCGCAGGCCCGTGTCGACCGAGCGGTACATGTAGGGCAGCGCCAGCGTCGCATAGCCGAACATCAAGAGGATGTTCGTGCCGGTGATCGAGCCGGTCAGCGGCAGCCAGCTCGACGTGTTGTAGAGCCTGATGTAGCCGAAGACGATGACGATGGCCGGGATGACGAGCGGCAGCAGCGTGACGAACTCGATATAGGGGCGCAGGCCCGGCAGCTTCAGCCGCACCCAGTAGGCGGTCGGCACCACGAGCAGCACGCCGAAGACGATGGTCGCGAGCGCCATCAGGATCGAATAGGTGAAGGTCTGCTGGAAGCGCGGATCGCCGAGCACGACGGCATAGGCATCGAGCGAATAGACGCCGCGGCGCATCTTCAGGGAGAAGTTGGTCATGCCGATGAGCGGCAGAATGAAATAGAGCAGCCCGAAGATGAGGGCGCCCCAGGCCCAGAACTTCTTCATTTCAGCCACCTTTCACTGCGGGCGCGCAGCCAGATGTAGATCGTGTTGGCGATGCCCGTCACGACGATCATGCCGAAGGCGAGCGCATAGCCGAGATGCGGATTGCCCAGCACGTCGCCGCGGATCTGCGCGAAGAGCAGGATCGGCACGATGGAGAGCGAGGAGCCGGTGAGCGCGATGGCGGTTGCGACGGCCCCGAAGGCGTTCGCAAAGAGCAGCGCCAGCGTGCCGAGGAAGGAGGGCAGCAGGATCGGGAAGGCAACCAGGCGCCAGTACTGCGCGTTCGTCGCGCCGAGGATCTGCGCCGCCTCCCGCCATTCGCGCTTCAGGCCGTCGAGCGCGGGCGTGATGATGAGGATCATCAGCGGGATCTGGAAGAACAGATAGGTGATCGTCAGGCCCCAGAAGGACAGGATGTTGAAGCCGAGCGCGCGCAGGTCGATGCCGAGCTGGCTCTTCAGGAACACCGTGATGAGGCCGACCGGGCCGAGCGTCGCGAGGAAGGCGAAGGCGAGCGGCACGCCGGCGAAGTTGGAGGCGACGCCGGAAAAGGTCAGGAGCGGTCCGCGGATCCATTTCGGCAGGCCGCCAAGCACCGCGGCGGATGCGACGGAAAAGCCGATCAGGCAGCCGAGCAGGGCCGAGGCGATGGAGATCTTGATCGAGATCCAGTAGGCCGAGAGGATGGAGGTGGTGAACAGGCCCCGGATGTTTTCGAGCGTGAAGCTGCCCTCCGGCGTCTGAAAGGCGCCGACGACGATGCGCATCGTCGGCATGATCAGGAACAACAGGACGAAGATCGCGAACGGCACGGCGCCGAGCCAGTGCAGCGGGAGGCGGAAGGGCGCCCGCGCGGGGGGCGGTGCTGCTGAGCTGTCTGATGACATTAAGTTGGCCTCATGGGGTTGCCGTCATTGGCACACCGCAATCGTCGCCCCGGCCGTGCAGCCGGGGCGACGGGGATGTCGTTTACTGCACGTTGGCGCCGACCACGGAATCCCAGGCGCCGGTCACGGCCGCCTTGTTGGCGTCGACTTCCTCGAGCGTCGGGAAGTAGGCCTTTTCATAGGATTCTGCCGGCGGCAGCGCGTCGATCAGGTCCTGCGGAACCTTGCCGGCCTTGACCATGGCGTTGAAGCGCGCCGGATGGCAATAGCCCTTCAGCCAGCCGAGCTGACCTTCGTCGGAATAGAGGTGCTCCATCCACAGCTTGGCGGCGTTCGGGTGCGGCGCATAGGCCGAAATGGCCTGGACGTAGACGCCGGCGAGAACGCCCTTCTCCGGAACGACGACTTCCGTCGGCGGGTTGCCGTTGAGGGTCTTGGCCCAGCCGAGGGCGTTGTAGTCCCAGGCGATGACGATCGGGGTGGAACCCTGCGCCAGCGTACCGGACTTGCCGATGACCGGAACGAAGTTGCCGGCCTTGTTCAGCTCGGCAAAGTAGGCAAGGCCCGCTTCGCCGGCTTCCTTGCCCGACTTCGCGTCCTTGGCGAGACCGGCGGCGAGAACGCCGAGGATCGCCTGGTTGGAGGCGCGCGGGTCGCCGGCAAGCGCGACCTGGCCGGCATATTCCGGCTTCAGGAGGTCCGCCCAGTCCTTCGGCGTGTTCTCGACGAGGTCCTTGTTCACGAGGAAGGACATCACGCCGTAATAGTCGCCGTACCAGTAGCCTTCGGCATCCTTGATGGTGTCCGGGATCTCGTCCCAGGTGGAGACCTTGTAGGGCTGCAGCAGGCCTTCGGCCTTGGCGGACGGGCCGAAGGCGAGGCCGACGTCGATCACGTCGGGCGACTGCGGGCCCGTATTGTCCTTGTTGGCCTTGATGGCTTCGATCTCGTCGGCCGAGCCGGCGTCCGGGTTCAGTTCGTTGACCTGGATTTCCGGATACTTGGCCTTGAAGGAGGCGATGACGTCGCCATAGCCGCACCAGTCGTGCGGCAGTGCGATCGTCGTCAGCATGCCTTCCTTCTTGGCGGCTTCGATCAGTTCGGCGCTCGGCTCGGCGAAGGCGAGCGAGGGGACGGCAATCGCCAGCGCGGTGGAGAGCGAAAGCAGACGTTTCGTATGTGACATCACGGGTGTTCTCCTTTTGTGAGTCAGTCAACTTCGGCGAAGCTGATACTGGCGGCAGATGAAGCTTATGTGACAGTTTTATTTCGTTTTTTTCGGATGTCTATCAGGGTTTGCCGGGAACCTCCGGCCGGGGCTTGCGGAAAAGCCGGCTGGCCTCGAAGAGGCCCTCCAGCGTCTTCATTCGGCCGCTGGTTTCCTCCCAGCCCGAACTCTGGACGGCTTCGATCAGCGCCTCAACGATGAACAGCGTCACGACGGACGAGTCCCAGGCCGACGGCGCCTCGATGTGCACGCGAAAGACCTTCGCCGCGACCTTGGCGACGGGCGAGGCCCACTGGTCGGTGAAGAGCACGATCTCCACGCCGCGTTCGCGCGCGACGCGGCCCAGCGTCTCCATCTCCTGCTCGTAGCGGCGGATGTCGAAGATGACGAGCACGTCGCCGGCCTTCATGTTCAAGACGTAGTGCGGCCAGGAACTGGGATTGGCGGCGATCTGCGTGACGTTCGGGCGAATGACCTGGAGATGGGTGAAGAGGTAGTCGGCCAGCGCCTTCGTGATGCGCCCGCCGATGATGTAGATGCTGCGCTGGCGGTCGGCGAGGAGGGCGCTGGCGCTGTCGAAGTCGGCGGTCTCGACCTGCGAGAGCGTCTGGCGCAGGTTGGTCATGATCGCGTCGGCGAAGCGGTTGAGGATATGCGTGCCGGGCGCCCTGGCCGCCCAGCGGTCGTGCTTGCTGATCGGGCTCGACAGGGTGGCTTCCAGCTCGTGGTGCAGGCGGGCCTGGAAATCCGGGAAACCGCGGAAGCCGAGCTTCTGCACCATGCGGGCGACCGTCGGCGTCGACACGCCGGCGTTTTCCGCCACCGTCGTGATGCTGCCGAGGCCGGAGACGGGATAGTTGTCGAGCAATGACGTGGCCAGCTGCTTTTCGGCACGCGTCAACGCGTCGAAATGGGCACTGATCACATCCGACACCGTCATGGATGCTTGGTTGAGTGTCAAATTGTTCCCCTGCGCTCCGGTCTTCGCCGGAGTTCGGGAAATTAAACATCGCTGTCACAATTCGAGTCAAATGTTTTTTTGAAGAGATTTTTTCAATACCCCGTTGACAGCGGCAAGACTGTGAAGAATTCTCTTCATTAACGATAAGAGCCGGTCGAGGGGATCAGGCTGATGGGAATTCTGACTGGAGAGGAGGGCGACCCCGTCGCCCTGGAGAATAGTATTGCCCGCGGCCCGGTCATCCTGGTCTGCGAGCATGCTTCCCGCCTGCTTCCGAAGGCGCTCGGTACGCTCGGCCTCACCGAGGAGGCGCTTGAAAGCCATATCGCCTGGGATCCGGGCGCGCTCGCCGTTGCGCGCCTGATGGCGGAAAGCCTGGATGCGACGCTGGTTTTCCAGCGTTTCTCGCGCCTCGTCTACGATTGCAACCGCCCGCCGGAATCGCCGGCCGCCATGCCGGAAAAGAGCGAGGTCTTCGCGGTTCCCGGCAATGCCGGCCTCGACCAGGCAGCGCGCGATGCCCGCACCGAGGCGCTCTACCTGCCGTTCCGCGACAGGCTGTCCGGCCTGGTGAAGAGCCGGATCGCAGAAGGCAGGGCGCCGGTCATCGTCACCATGCACAGTTTCACGCCGGTCTATTTCGGCAAGCCGCGCGCCGTCGAGATCGGCATCCTGCACGACGCCGACACGCGCCTTGCCGACGCCATGCTGGCCGCGGCCGGCAGCGCCGGCCCCTACGATATCCGCCGCAACGAACCCTATGGACCGGAAGACGGCGTGACGCATACGCTGAAGGAGCACGGCCTTGCCAACGGCCTTGCCAATGTGATGATCGAGGTCCGCAACGACCTCATAAAAGACGAAGCCGGCCAAGGGGTCGTGGCCGGCTATCTGACGGGACTGCTCGAAAAGAGCCTTCCGGCAATCCAATGACAAGACCCCGGGGAACGGCATCCGTGGAGACGGACAAGACCATAAACAGGAGAGGCCAAGCGGATGCTTGCGTTGTTACACGAGGGGTGTGGCCCGGTTGAGAAGACCGCCGTCGGTGGAGGTCGGGGCCATGCCTGATGTCATCAAGACCTATGTTCGCTTCGTCGACACGTTCAACCGGCGTGTCGGCCTTTTTGCGATGTACCTGATCTTCGCGATGTTCGCGATCCTGCTGTATTCCTCCGTCTCGAAGGCCTTCCACCTGCCGGCGAACTGGACGCTGGAATCGGCACAGTTCACCATGGCGGCCTACTACATGCTCGGCGGCGCCTTCGCCATGCAGACCGGCGACCATGTGCGCATGGACCTGTTCTACGGCACCTGGTCGGTGCGCAAGCGTGCGATCTTCGACACGGTCACGGCCGTCGCGCTGATCGTGTTCCTGGGCTTCATGCTCTATGGCGGCATCACCAGCACGACCTACGCCATCCAGTTCAAGGAAAAGAGCTTTACCGCCTGGGCGCCCTACATGGCGCCGATCAAGATCGTCATGACCTTCGGCGTCTTGATGATGCTCGCGCAGGCCATCTCCTCGCTCTTCAAGGACATCGCCGAGCTGCGGGGAAGGCCCATCGCATGAGTTATGAATTCATCGCTATAACGATGTTCGCCGGCATGATGGTGCTGCTGCTCACCGGGCAGCGCGTCTTTGCCGTCATCGGTTTCGTCGGCGTCGTCGCGGCCTTCCTGCTGTGGGGCACGGGGGGCTCGGAAATGGGCTTCGCCTCGGCCATGAAGCTCGTCAAATGGTACCCGATGCTGACGGTGCCGATGTTCGTCTTCATGGGCTACATGCTGTCGGAATCGGGCATCGCCGAGGACATGTACAAGGCGATCCACGTCTGGATGGGGCCGATCAACGGCGGCCTTGCGCTCGGCACGGTCGGCCTCATGGTCATCATCTCCGCCATGAACGGTCTGTCGGTCGCCGGCATGGCGATCGGCGCCACCATCGCGCTGCCCGAGTTGCTGCGCCGCGGCTACGACAAGGTCATGATGACGGGCGTCGTGCAGGGCGGCTCGACGCTCGGCATCCTCCTGCCGCCGAGCGTCGTGCTCGTGCTCTACGGCATGATCGCCCGCGTGCCGGTCGGCCAGCTCTGGCTCGCCGGCGTGTTCCCCGGCCTGATGATGGCGGCGCTGATGGCGATCTACGTCTATGTGCGCTGCCGGATCAACCCGTCGCTCGGCCCGGCCCTGCCGGTCGAGGAGCGCAACGTGCCGTTGCGCGAGAAAGTGGCGCTCCTGTCTGCCGGCATCGTGCCGCTCGGCATCTTCGTGCTGATGATGTGGCTGTTCCTCAGCGGCATTGCGAGCCTGGTGGAAAGCTCCGCCATCGGCGCCATCTGCTCGGCGCTGGTCGCCTGGTGGCGCGGCCGCCTCAGCGTGCGGCTGTGGAACGACGTCTTGCAGAAGACGCTCGGCATCACCTGCATGTTCATGTGGATCCTCATCGCCTCGCTCTGCTTCGGCGCCGTCTTCGACGGTCTCGGCGCGGTCAAGTCGATCGAGCGCTTCTTCCTGGGCGACCTCGGCCTCGAACCCTGGCAGGTTCTGGTGCTGATGCAGGTCTCGTTCCTCGTCATGGGCATGTTCCTCGACGACACGGCCATGCTCGTCATCGTCGCGCCGCTCTACATCCCGCTGGTGCAGAAGCTCGGCTTCGACCTCGTCTGGTACGGCATCCTCTACACGATCACCTGCCAGATCGCCTACATCACCCCGCCCTTCGGCTACAACCTGTTCATGATGCGGGCGATGGCGCCGCCCGAGATCGGCATGCGGGACATCTACCGTTCGATCTGGCCCTTCGTCGGCATCATGCTGGCGAGCCTGATCATCATCGGCGTTTTCCCGGAAATCGCGACGTGGCTGCCGAACAACTACTACGCCAAGTGAGGAACTGGCCGGCGGCAAAGGCCGCCGGCATCAAGGAGCAATGAGGCCGACAGAAGAAGAAATGATCGACCGACCGGGATGAACGGCCGTTCCCGGCAAAAGCGAGACGTTTAACCAGAGGGATAGAGATATGACCAACAGACGGCAATTTCTGACACGCGCCGGGGCAGTCACGATCGGGGCCGGTGCCGCCACGCTTTCCGCCCCCGCCATCGTGAAGGCGCAGACCGCCATCAAGTGGCGCTTCCAGACCTATGCGGGCGCCGCGCTCGGCGAGCACGTCACCAAGCCGATCGTCGACGCGATCAACGCCGCTGCCAAGGGCGAACTGGAGATCGAGCTCTATTTCTCCGACCAGATCGTGCCGACGGGCGAACTGTTCCGCGCGCTCCAGGCCGGCACGATCGACGCCGTGCATTCGGACGACGATTCCATGGCGTCCCCTGCGGACGTCGCCACCTTCGGCGGCTACTTCCCGCTCGCCACCAAGCAGATCCTCGACGTGCCGGTGCTCTTCAAGCAGTACGGCCTCGCCGAGATCTGGAAGTCGTCCTACGAGAAGGTCGGCGGCGTCGTCTGGCTCTCCTCCTCCGGGCAGGACCCGTGCCACTTCAACACCAAGAAGCCGATCACCTCCGTCAAGGATCTCGAAGGCCTGCGCCTCTACACCTTCCCGACGGCCGGCCGCTTCCTCAGCCAGTTCGGCGTCGTGCCGGTGACGATCCCCTATGAAGACGCGCAGGTCGCCGTGCAGACCGGCGAACTCGACGGCATGGCCTGGTCGGGCATCACCGAGGACTACACGGTCGGCTGGGCCGACGTGACGGACCACTTCCTGACCAACAACATCTCGGGCGCCTGGATCGGCTCCTTCTTCGTCAACGAGCAGAAGTGGGCGGAACTGCCGGACCACCTGAAGAAGCTGGTCATGACGGCGATCGAGGCCGGCAACAACTACCGCGACCAGTGGTACTGGGGCGGCGAGGCCAAGCTGCGCGCCGAAGGCACCAAGCTGAAGCTCACCAGCATCCCGACCGAGGAATGGAAGGTCGTCGAGGATGCGGCGAAGGTGTTCTGGAAGGAGATCGCCGGCCAGAGCGAGACGGCCGCCAAGGTCGTGAAGATCTTCGAGGACTACAATGCCATCATCACCAAGGCCGGCCCGCCCTACGTCAACGGCTGACCGCATCCAGTCCCTTCGGACCGGGCCGGCAAGGCCCGGTCCGGCATGAACGCAGCAACCCCCAGGACCGCCACCGATGACCATGACCTATAGTTTTGACGACCTGAAGAAGGATGTGGCCGAAGGCCGCATCGATACCGTTCTGGCATGCCTCGTCGACATGCAGGGGCGCCTGATGGGCAAGCGTTTCCATGCGCAGTATTTCATCGACAGCGCTTATGAAGAGACGCATAGCTGCAACTACCTGCTGGCGACCGACATGGAGATGGAGACCGTTTCGGGTTACAAGTCGACGAGCTGGGCCGCCGGCTATGGCGACTACACGATGAAGCCGGACCTTGCGACGCTGCGCAAGCTGCCCTGGCTCGAAGGCACGGCGCTCGTGCTCTGCGACGTGCTCGACCACCACACCCATGCCGAGGTTCCGCATTCGCCGCGGGCCGTGCTGAAGAAGCAGGTCAAGCGGCTGGAGGCCCTGGGCCTGAAGCCCTTCATGGCGAGCGAGCTCGAATTCTACCTGTTCGACCAGACCTTCGACGATGCGCGCGAGAGCGGCTACCGCGACCTGCGCACGGCGTCCGGCTACAACGAGGACTACCACATCTTCCAGACCACCAAGGAAGAGGATGTCATGCGGGCGCTGCGCAACGGCCTGCAGGGCGCCGGCATTCCGGTCGAGAATTCCAAGGGCGAGGCCTCGCCTGGCCAGGAGGAGATCAACGTGCGGTATGCCGAGGCGCTGACCATGGCCGACCGGCATTCGATCATCAAGAACGCCACCAAGGAGATCGCCTGGCAGCGCGGCAAGGCCGTTACCTTCCTCGCCAAGTGGAACTACAACCTGGCCGGCTCCTCCTCGCATATCCACCAGTCGCTGTGGAGCCTCGACGGCAAGGAGCCGAAGTTCTTCGACAGGGATGGCAAGTACGGCATGTCGGAGCTGATGCGCATGTATGTGGCGGGCCTGCTCGCCCATGCCAGCGAGATCACCTATTTCCTCGCGCCCTACATCAATTCCTACAAGCGCTTCGTCGCCGGCACCTTCGCGCCGACCAAGGCGATCTGGAGCAAGGACAACCGCACCGCCGGGTATCGCCTGTGCGGCGAGGGCACCAAGGGCATCCGCATCGAATGCCGCGTCGGCGGCTCCGACCTCAACCCCTATCTCGCCATGGCGGCGCTGCTGGCGGCCGGCATGGCCGGCATCGAGCAGAAGCTGGAGCTGGAGGCGCCCTTCGAGGGCGACGCCTATGGCGGCAAGGACATCCGCGAGATCCCCAAGACCCTGCGCGGCGCGGCCGCCGCGTTGAAGGAATCCGACATGCTGCGCGAGGCTTTCGGCGACGACGTCGTCGACCACTATGTGCGCGCGGCCGAATGGGAGCAGGAAGAATACGACCGCCGCATCACCGACTGGGAGGTGGCGCGCGGCTTCGAGAGGGCGTAGAAGCGTGTGCAGATTTGCCCCTCTCCCCGCAAGCGGGGAGAGGGGGACGAGACGGCGCGGCAAATCCCTTCTCCCCGCCTGCGGGGAGAAGGTGCCGGCAGGCGGATGAGGGGCGGCATCTGCGCCAGAACTGAAATTCCGAATAGAACCAACAGGAAGTCGATCATGACTGTGATCAAATGCATATCCCCCGTGGACGGCTCGGTCTATGCCGAGCGCGAGGCGATGCCGCTGGCGGCCGCGCAAGAGGCCGTCGCCCGTGCGAAGAAGGCGCAGAAGGCCTGGGCCAGGCGCCCGCTCGAAGAGCGCGTCCAGCTCGTCCTCAAGGGCGTTGCCCGCGTCAACGAGATGGCCGACGAGATCGTGCCGGAAATCGCCTGGCAGATGGGCCGCCCGGTCCGCTACGGCGGCGAGTTCAAGGGCTTCAACGAACGCTCCAACTATGTCGCCGAGATCGCCGGCTCCTCGCTGGCGCCGATCGTCATCGAGAACAGCGAGCGTTTCGAGCGCCGCATCGAGCGCGAGCCGCATGGCGTCGTCTTCGTCATCGCGCCGTGGAACTATCCCTACATGACCGCGATCAACACGGTCGCGCCGGCGCTGATGGCCGGCAATGTCGTCATCATCAAGCACGCCGCCCAGACCTTGCTCGTCGGCGAACGGCTGGTGCGTGCCTTCAACGAGGCGGGCGTGCCGGAGGATGTCTTCCAGAACGTCTTCCTCGACCATGACACGACCTCGGCGCTGATCGCCGGCAACGCGTTCGACTTCGTCAACTTCACCGGTTCGGTCGAAGGCGGCCGGTCGATCGAGCGCGCGGCGGCCGGCACCTTCACGCCGGTCGGCCTCGAACTCGGCGGCAAGGATCCGGGCTACGTCATGGAAGACGCCGACCTCGATGCCGCCGTCGACACGCTGATGGACGGCGCGACCTACAATTCCGGCCAGTGCTGCTGCGGCATCGAGCGCATCTACGTCAACGAGAAGCTCTACGACGCCTTCGTGGAAAAGTCCGTCGCCTGGGTGTCCAACTACAAGCTCGGCAATCCGCTCGATCCGGAAACCACCCTCGGCCCGATGGCGCACAAGCGTTTCGCCGCCACCGTGCGTTCGCAGATCGCCGATGCGGTCGCGAAGGGCGCCAGGGCGCTGGTCGATCCCAAGCTCTTCCCGGCTGATGACGGCGGCGCCTATGTCGCCCCGCAGATCCTCGTCGATGTCGACCATTCGATGGAGTTCATGACCGAGGAGACCTTCGGCCCGGCCGTTGGCATCATGAAGGTCAAGAGCGACGAAGAAGCGCTCGCCCTGATGAACGACTGCAAATACGGCCTCACCGTCTCGCTCTGGACGAAGGACGCTGACCGCGCGGCAAACATCGCCCGCGACCTTGAGACCGGCACCGTCTTCATGAACCGCGCCGACTATCTCGACCCGGCGCTCTGCTGGACGGGCGTCAAGGAAACGGGCCGCGGCGGCTCGCTCTCCGTCATCGGCTTCCACAATCTCACCCGACCGAAGTCCTACCATTTCAGGAAAGCTTGAAGAGCATGACCATCACCGCCAACTGGAGCTACCCGACCGCGATCAAGTTCGGGGCCGGCCGCATCAAGGAACTCGCCGACCACTGCAAGGCCGTGGGCATGAAGAAGCCGCTGCTCGTCACCGACCGCGGCCTTTCGACCATGGCGATCACGAAGGAAGCGCTCGACATTCTCGACGCCGCCGGCCTCGGCCGGGCGATGTTCGCCGAGGTCGATCCGAACCCGACCGACAGGAACCTCGAAGCCGGCGTCAAGGCGTTCCGCGACGGCGGCCATGACGGCGTCGTCGCCTTCGGCGGCGGCTCGGGCCTCGACCTCGGCAAGGCCGTCGCCTTCATGGCCGGCCAGACGCGGCCGGTCTGGGATTTCGAGGATATCGGCGACTGGTGGACCCGCGCCAATTCCGACGGCATCGCGCCCATCGTCGCCGTGCCGACGACGGCCGGCACCGGCTCGGAAGTCGGCCGCGCCTCGGTCATCACCAATTCCGAGACGCATACCAAGAAGGTGATCTTCCATCCGAAGTTCCTGCCTTCGGTGACGATCTGCGACCCGGAGCTGACGGTCGGCATGCCGAAGGTCATCACCTCCGGCACCGGCATGGACGCCTTCGCCCATTGCCTGGAAGCCTATTCCTCGCCGTTCTACCACCCGATGAGCCAGGGCATCGCGCTGGAGGGCATGCGTCTCGTCAAGGAATTCCTGCCGCGCGCCTACAGGGACGGGACCGATATCGAGGCCCGTGCCAACATGATGTCGGCCGCCGCCATGGGCGCCGTCGCCTTCCAGAAAGGCCTCGGCGCGATCCACTCGCTGTCGCATCCGGTCGGCGCCATCTACAACACGCACCATGGCATGACCAATGCCGTCGTGATGCCGCCGGTGCTGACCTTCAATCGCCCGGCCATCGAGGCGAAGATCGCCAGCGCCGCCGCCTATCTCGGCATAGAGGGCGGCTTCGACGGCTTCTTCGACTATGTGCTGCGCCTGCGCGAGGAGCTCGGCGTGCCGGACAAGCTGTCGGCGCTCGGCGTCGGCACGGACCGGATCGACGAGATGGCCGCCATGGCGATCGTCGACCCGACGGCCGGCGGCAATCCGGTGGAGCTGACGCTGGACGCGGCCAAGCGCCTCTTCGTCGAGTGCATCTGAATTCTTGCCGTTAACAAATGACAGGGGCCCGGAAAACCGCCGTTTTCCGGGCCTTTTGCTTGAGAAAGCGCAAATTCGGCGCCGTTCTCGTTAATCTTCGCCATGCGCATGTTTCCATTTCGTTAACCATGTTTTGAAAGGTTTGAGCAAGCGGGCGCCATTCTCACCGGGCCGTCTGACGAGAGCGATGCAAAGCTCGCAGCATTCATGAGGAAAGACATGCCAGTCATCACATTTGCCAATGCCAAGGGCGGCGCGGGCAAGACCACCGCAGCGCTCATTCTCGCCACCGAGCTTGCGAGCCGCGGCCACCGCATCACCATTCTCGATGCGGACCCGCAGCGCTGGATCAGCCACTGGCACGAGGTTTCCGGCCGCCAGCGCAACATCGCCGTCATCTCCGAAGTCTCGATGGCCTCCCTCCAGTGCCATATCCGCGAGAACCGGCAGACGACCGACTATTTCATCATCGACCTTGCCGGCGCGCGCGATGCGCTGGTCGCCACCGCCATCGGCCTTTCCGACCATGTGATGATCCCGGTGCAGGGCTGTGCCATGGATGCGCGCGGGGCAGCGCATATCCTCGAACTGCTGAAGCAGCTCGACGAGAAGGCGGGCATCCGCATCAACCATTCGGTCGTGCTCACCCGCATGAATTCGCTGGTGACGACGCGCGCGATGAGCGCCATCAAGGCGCTGCTCGCCGCCCGCGGCGTTGCCGTGCTCGATACGCCGATCGGCGAGCGCACCGCCTTCCGCGACATCTTCGATTGCGGCGGCACGCTCTATACGATGGATGCGGCCAGGGTGAGCAATCTCGACAAGGCCTGCGAGAATGCGCGCCTCTTTGCCGACGAGGTCCTGCGCCTCCTGCCGGTGCGCAAGCGCATCGCCACCGAACGCGGCTTCTTCCGCACGCTGCAGCGGGCGGCCTGAACCTTCCGGATTGACGAATGACAAGAACGGCTGCGACGAATGGCGCGGCCGTTTTTTGCGCCGCAATGCAAGGTTGGTAATGAACAATTTACCACGCTTAACCTAATGATATCGCGTCAGAAAGCCACCCCTTCGGCGATGCGTCGCCATGGGGACCCATGAAGGGTTACGGGCAAGATGCGGTGCTGCCCGGCGCTGCTGCCCCGATTTTCCGTTGCTTTCCCCGTTTTCTCGAGTTGCCAGGATACCCCCGGAATGAAGCCAGCCCCGCAGACCGCCAGCCAGAACCACGACATCGCGCGCCGTCTGGACTATCTCGGCCTCGACGAGGCAGCGCTGAAGCGGCTTCGCACGCTCAAACCCTTCATCGAGAAGGAGCTCGGCCCGGCGCTGGACAAGTTCTATGCGATCGTGCGCAAGAGCCCGGAGGTGAATCACCTCTTCTCCAACGACGCCCACATGAATCGGGCGAAGAATGCCCAGCTCGGCCATTGGGCGAATATCGCGGCCGGCGATTTCACCGGCGACTATGCTTCCAAGGTGCAGACGATCGGCCATGTGCATGCGCGCATCGGACTGGAGCCGCGCTGGTATATCGGCGGCTATGCGCTGATCGTCGAGCATCTCCTGACGGAGGCCGTGAAATCGCTCTGGCCGAAGCAGGGGCTCTTTGCCCGCCAGGAAATCGGGCCGGAGGAATTTGCGGCGCGGTTCTCCAGCCTGCTCAAGGCCATGTTCCTCGACATGGACCTCTCCATCTCCGTCTACAACGACATGTCGGACCTCGCCAAGCAGCAGGCGGTGCAGGCGCAGGTCGTTGCCGAGGAGCGCAAGATCGTCAGCGACAGTTTCGGCGCCGCGCTGAAGCGCATCTCCGACGGCGACCTCACCGCGCGCATCACCGGCCCGCTGCCGGAGGCCTACGAGGCGCTGCGCGACGACTTCAACCACGCCATTTCCACGCTCTCGCAGGCGATCGGCAATATCGGCGCCGGCGCGGGCTCCATCCATCTGAGCGCGCAGGAGATCGCAGCGGCCTCCGACGACCTTGCCAAGCGCACGGAGCGGCAGGCCGCGAACCTGGAGGAGACGGCGGCCGCCGTCGAGCAGGTGACCACCACCGTGCGCCAGACCGCCCAGAGCGCCAACGAGGCGAACGCCCTCGTCATGGCGGCGCGCGACAATGCGCAGCGCGGCGGCGAGGTCGTGGAACACGCGATCGTCGCCATGGGCGAGATCCAGGCTTCCTCCTCGGCCATCGCCAACATCATCGAGGTGATCGACGAGATCGCCTTCCAGACCAATCTGCTCGCGCTCAATGCGGGCATCGAGGCGGCGCGGGCCGGCGAGGCGGGGCGCGGCTTTGCCGTCGTGGCCTCGGAAGTGCGGGCGCTCGCGCAGCGCTGCGCCGATGCGGCGAAGGACATCCAGAACCTCATCGCCAAGTCGCACGGCCAGGTCGAGGACGGCGTGCGCTCGGTGGGTGAGGTCGCCCAGTCGCTGCGCCAGATCGTCACCCAGGTCGTGGAGGTCAGCGCCGTGTTCAACACGATCCGCGCCAGCACGGCGGAGCAGGCGACGGGCCTGCAGGCGGTCAACCAGGCGGTCAACGCCATGGACCAGATCACCCAGCAGAACGCCGCCATGGTGGAGGAGGCGAATGCCGCCAGCCAGGCGCTGACGCAAGAGGCCGCCTCCATCGCCGCCCAGCTCAGCGCCTTCCGCACCAGCGGCGAGGCCCGCCCGGCCCAGGGATCGGGGTATGTGCGGGCGGCTTGACCGCTGGCCTTCTCTGCCGTCGGGCTGCCCCTCATCCGCCTGCCGGCACCTTCTCCCCGCAAGCGGGGAGAAGGGGATGGAGCAACGATTCATTCATATCCGATTACTGGCAAGCGGGAGAGGCTTACCTACAAGCGGTCATTGGGCGAGGAAGCCGGCGCGGCATATCCCTTCTCCCCGCTTGCGGGGAGAAGGTGGCGGCAGCCGGATGAGGGGCTACCCCCCGATCGTCAGTCGACGAATTCGACCGTCACGCCGGCGCTGGTCATCTTGGCGAGCTCCGTCGCGTCCCAGTTGGTGAGGCGAATGCAGCCGTGGCTCTGGGTCTTGCCGATCTTCGAGGGTTCCGGCGTGCCGTGGATGCCGTAGGTCGGCTTCGACAGCGCGATCCAGACCGTGCCGACCGGGCCGTTCGGGCCGGGCTGCAGGGTCAGCACCTTGTTGTTGTTGCCCTGCTGGAAATTGATCTTCGGATTGTAGGTATAGCCCGGATTGAGCGCGATGCGCTCGACCGTCACCGTGCCTGATGGAGAGGGCGTGTCGGCCGAGCCGATGCTGGCCGGATAGGCGGCGATCAGCGTGCCGTTCTCGTCATAGGCGAGCACCTGCTTGCGGCCCTTGTCAGCGAGGATCTTGGCGACCTTGCCGGTCTTCCTCTCGCCCGTGTCGACGACCTTGATGATCGTGCCGGGAATGGTGAAGTCGACGCCCGGATTGATCTCCTTCAGATAGGCCTCGTCCATGTGGAACTTCTCGGCCAGCATCTCGGTGGTCGAGGTGAAGGAGAGATGCGGCAGCGCCGCCTTCTGGGCATAGTCGTCGGGGATGGCGGCGACATAGGGGCCGGCCGCGTCGGCGGCGGTGATCTCGTAGGTGGTGAAGGCAAGGCCGCCGGACAGGCGCAGCCGCTCCAGGATGTCGTCGGCATTGTTCGGGTCGAGCGTCTCGCCCGTCGCCTGCTGCCAGGCCTCGATCGCCTTGGTGACGTTCGAGCCCTTCTTGCCGTCGATCACGCCCGGCGAAAAGCCCTCGCGGTCGAGGAAGACCTGAAGCGCGGTGATCTCGGCGGACGACATCTTGCCGATCGCGATCGCCGGGTCGAATTTCGGGCCGGGCACGAATTCCGCATCGGGATCGGTGCCGTTTTCCGGCAGGGCCGCGCTGTCGCCGGAAAAATCGGGCAGGGCCTGCGAACCGCCGAAATCGGCATCCGGCAGGGGCTGGCGCTCGATGTCGCCCGGCAGGCCCTCGCGCATTTCCGGCACGGAACTCGTCGTCAGCTCGTCGCCATAGTCGGCCTCGGGCGCCGGCGGGAAATAGTCGGGGTTCGCTTCCGGATAACCGCGCATCTCGCGATAGCGGTCACGGCGCGGGCGGTAATCGTCGCCGCGGGCGAAGTAGCGGTCGGCCTGCATGGCGGTGGCAACGATGTTGCCCCAGCCGTCGACATAGACGGTGCGGCCGCGGTTGTCGCGCATCACGCGCACGCTGCCGTCGTCCGGAATGTAGTCGAGGATGTCGCCTTCCGGCGAAACCAGGACCGTGTCGCGTGCGAAGAACCGCTGCTGGGCCTGCGCCGGCAAGATGGCGAATCCGAGGACGGAGGCCGCGGTAAGGAGCGAAACGCTTGTTTTAAAAATAGAATTCACGACTCTTGACCTGCCTGCTTGCCCATGTCGCGCGGACGGAACACTTCAATTCAGACCTTAATATGAAAAAACTGAATCGATGGTGAACGGAAGGTCAACGCGCCGTGCAAAAACTTGTGACCGGCCGTGAGGTTCCGTGGAGGCGATGAGAGCGAGGTCTGCCGGTCATGACGGACCGGCGCCCTGCCGTGGGAGCGTTTCCGTTTTTCGCCGAATCGCGAAAACACGCTATCCTTTTGTTTTGCTGCGGTTCCGGACGCAAAACCGCTTCGCACTTTTGCGGGAATTGCTCTAGGGTCTGTGCTGATGGAGTACAGACCCTAGCATGCCGCCGATTGATTGCCCCTTGCCGGAGTCCCGGATGACCTTTTCCCTTACCGCCCAAACCCCCGACCAGTCCTTCCGCCTTGACCTGACGCCGCAATCGGTGCTCGACGTCGCCGGCGCCGTCTTCCATGGCGTCGATCTCGCGCCGGGCGCGGCCGTGCCGTCGGATGGCGATCCGCGCATCGACAAGGCGCTGCCCGGCTTCCTGTTCACTTGCGGTCCGGATCATATCCGCCACCCGGTGCCGGTCGAGGGTGCGGCCGACGGGCGGCTCTATCCGCTGCACGGCTCGTTCTCGTCCTCGCCGGCGCGGGACGTGCTGATCGAGGAGGACGAGGGGGAGGTGGTCTGCGAGGGGCGCGTCGCCGTTTCGCTCGCCCATGGCGGCAAGGCCGATCTCGCGCGCCGATGGCGCGCCGACCGGCGCACCGGCCATATCACGCTCGACGATGTCGTCACCAATACCGGCGAGACGCCCTGGCCGCCCTTCGGCATGTATCACATCAATTTCGGCACCGGCCTCTTCGATGCGGACACGCGGCTGACCGGGGCGATGCTGCCCGGCGGCAGCCTGCCGTGGCGCTTCGGCGAGGGCGACCGCGAGCTCTTCTGCGTGCCGGCGGCTGAAACGGCAACGCATGGCTGGGCGGAGATCGCCATCGGCCCGATCGCCGCGCTTGGCGGTCGCAGCGTCCATATCCGCTTCCGCACGGATACGCTGCCGCATCTCCAGGTCTGGCGGAACCTGTCGCCGGGCTCGGCGGTGCTCGGCATCGAGCCCGTCTCGCACCGGCTCGCGCCGCGCGCCGAGCTGATCGCCTCCGGCGAGGCCGCCGATTTCGCGCCCGGCGAAAGCGTCGGCTACGGCCTCGCCTTCGAGGTCCGCTAGGATATTTGCACGCTTTTCGAGCGGAGAGGGGCGTTCGCGCGTTCCGGGGGCGGCACGCTTCGCGCCTTTTCGGGAATTGCTATAGATTTTGCGTGATTGACGCTCCCGCGGTGCGGGCTTAAACGGTGAGCACCCCTGTTTTCTAGAAGGAACCGCCCATGGATATCCGCGAGATCAACGACGAATATTCCGTCTCCGGCCAGATCGCCGTCGAGGATCTCGACGCCATCGCCGCCCTGGGCTTCAAATCCATCGTCTGCCACCGCCCGGACCACGAGCAGCCCGACCAGCCGGAATTCTCCGTCATCGCGGCGCGCGCGAAGGAACTCGGCATCGAGGTCGCCCATGTGCCGGTCGGCCCGATGGGCGTGACGGCCGAGGCCGTGCACGGCATGGTCGACGCGCTCGACGAACTGCCGCGCCCGATGCTCGGCTATTGCCGCTCCGGCATGCGCTCGACGAAGATCTACGAGCAGACGCAGCATATCCGCGGCTGAGGGCCTGGCCCCTCATCCGCCTGCCGGCACCTTCTCCCCGCAAGCGGGGCGAAGGGGAATGCTGCACCGGTTTCCCAAAGCATCGACGATATTTGGAGGGCGAGGCATTGCCCCATCCGCCTTCTCCCCGCTTGCGGGGAGAAGGTCGCGGCAGCGGGATGAGGGGCTTTCACGCCCTTAAAAACATCACGTCCCGCTGCGGATATCCGAGAGCGTGCGCGTCGGCGTGATCGCTTCCGGATCGAGCTTCACCTCGATGATCGCAGGCTTGCCGCTCGAGCGGGCGCGCAGGAAGGCGGGCGCGAAGTCCTCCGTCGCCTCCACCGTCTCGCCATGGCCGCCATAGGCGCGGGCGAGTGCGGCGAAATCCGGGTTGGTGAGGTCCGTGGCGCTGACGCGGCCGGGATATTCCCGCTCCTGGTGCATGCGGATCGTGCCGTAGATGCCGTTGTTGACGACGACGGTGATGATCGGAAGGTTGTAGCGTACGGCGGTGGCGAATTCCTGGCCGTGCATCATGAAGCAGCCGTCGCCGGCAAAGCAGATGACCTCACGCTCCGGGAAGAGCTGCTTGGCGGCAACCGCGGCCGGCAGGCCGTAGCCCATCGAGCCGGAGGTGGGGGCGGCCTGCGTCGCGAAGCGGCGGAAGCGGTGGAAGCGATGCACCCAGGTGGCATAGTTGCCGGCGCCGTTGGTGAAGATCGTATCGTCAGGCGTGTTTTCCTCCAGCCAGGCCATGATCGGGCCCATCTGCACGCCGCCCGGGCCGGTTTCCGGCGGGGTCGACCATTTCAGGTAGGATTCGTGCATGGCGGCGGTTCGCGCGGCCCAGCGCGGGGCGGCCTTCGGCGCGAGGCCGTCGAGCGCGGCGACGAAATCCTCCGGCGCGGCGCAGATCGCAAGGTCCGGCCGGTAGACGCGGCCGAGCTCGGACGGATCCGGATAGACATGCACCAGCGTCTGCTGCGGGTAGGGCACCTTGAGCAGGCTGTAGGTCGAGGACGGCATTTCCGAATAGCGGCCGCCGAGCAGGATGACGAGATCCGCCTCGCGGATCTCCCTGCCGAGCGCCGGGTTGATGCCGATGCCGCTGTCGCCGGCATAGTTCGGATGCCGGTGATCGAACAGCATCTGGCGGCGGAAGGAACAGGCGACCGGCAGGGACCAGCGCTCCGCGAAGGCCGTAAAGCCCGCGACGCTCTCCTCGGACCAGCGCGTGCCGCCGAGGATGACGAGCGGGCGCTCGGCGGCTTCAAGACGGCGTGCCAGTTCCTCCACCTGCCTGCGGCCCGGATGGGCCTCGACCGGCGCATAGGCCTTCGCCTCGACTGCCTCGACCGTGTCCGTCAGCATGTCCTCGGGCAGCGCCAGCACCACCGGGCCCGGACGGCCGGAGGTGGCGACGGCAAAGGCGCGGGTGATGAATTCGGGGATGCGGCGGGCATCGTCGATCTCCGCCACCCATTTGGCGACCTCGGTGAAGGCGCGGCGGTATTCCACCTCCTGGAAGGCCTCGCGCTCGCGCGCATCGCGCTGCACCTGGCCGATGAAGAGGATCATCGGGATCGAATCCTGCCGCGCGATGTGCAGGCCCGCCGAGGCATTGGTGGCGCCAGGCCCGCGCGTGACCATGCAGATGCCGGGCTCGCCCGTCAGCCGGCCCCAGCAATCCGCCATCATCGCCGCGCCGCCTTCCTGGCGGCAGACAAGGACGTCGATATCGGTGTCGTGCAGCGCATCGAGCACGGCGAGGTAGCTTTCGCCCGGCACGCAGGCGACGCGCCTGACGCCATTGGCAACGAGGGCGTCGACGATCAACTGGCCACCGGTCTTCATGCGCTTTTCTTTCCTGCTTCGAGGATGTCGAGTTCCGCCATCACGGCGTCGGTATGTTCGCCAAGCCGCGGGCTCGGCCGGTCATAGGCAAGGGGCGTGCCCGAATAGACGATCGGCGTGCGCACGCCGGGAATGCGGTTGCCGTCGGCATCCGGCAGGTCGATGCGCAAGCCCCGCGCCTTCACCTGCGGATCCGCGAAGGTCTCGGCGATGGAATTGATCGGCCCGGCCGGCACGCCCTCGCGCTCGCAGGCGGCGAGAAGCTCGGCCTTGCTGACACCGGCGGTCGCCCCGGTGACGAGGCGGCGCACCTCGCCGCGATGGGCGACGCGCGCCCGGTTGGTGGCAAAGCGCTCGTCGTCGGCGACGCCCTCGAGCTTCAGGATGCCGCAGAGCTTGCGGAACTGCCCGTCATTGCCGACGGCGAGGATGATGTGCCCGTCGGACGCCGGCACCACCTCGTAGGGCGAAATGTTCGGATGCGCATTGCCGAGCCGCGTCGGCGCATTGCCGGAGGCGAGGAAGTTCATGTTCTGGTTCGCCATGACGGCCGACTGCACGTCGAGCAGCGCCATGTCGACATGCTGGCCCTGGCCGGTCTTCATGACATGGATGAGCGCGCCCTGGATGGCGGCGACGGCATAGATGCCGGTGAAGATATCGGCGATGGCGACGCCCGCCTTCATCGGCTCGCCATCCGGCGCGCCCGTCACCGACATGAAGCCGGACATGCCCTGCACGATATAGTCGTATCCGGCGCGGGCAGCGTAGGGGCCATCCTGGCCGAAGCCGGTGATCGAGCAGTAGACGAGTTTCGGATGCACCTTGGCAAGACTCTGGTAATCGAGCCCGTACTTGACGAGGCCGCCGACCTTGAAGTTCTCGATGACCACGTCGGCCGTCGCGATGAGGCGGTGGACGACGGCGCGGCCTTCCTCGGTCTTGAGGTCGACGGCGATCGAGCGCTTGCCGCGGTTGGTTGAGTGGTAATAGGCGGCCGAGAGGTTCTCGCCGTCCTTGCCGGTCACGAAGGGTGGGCCCCAGGCGCGCGTGTCGTCGCCGCCGTCGGGGTTCTCGATCTTGATGACGTCTGCGCCCATATCGGCCAGCATCTGCCCGGCCCAGGGACCGGCGAGGACCCGCGCCAGCTCGATGACCCTTATGCCTGACAGCGGCAGGTTCGACTTCTCCATCGTGCACTCCCTTCCCGGCGGTGCCGGAACGCGGCCGCCCGCCGGGCCTTTCGCCCGTTTCCCTTTGGATAACAAAAAGCTGCCGGGCACGATAGACGGCGCCCGAGGGGAGATCATGACGGCTCAGACTGACATGATGCCTGCCGCGCCGCCCGCGCGGCCGGGCGGCGTCAGATCGGCGTGGAGACGGGCGGTATCGTCGCCGTCTTGTTGAGCTTGCGTTCGCGCCAGATGACATAGAGGCCGGAGGCGATGATGATGGCGATGCCGAGCCATTTCACGGCATCCGGCAGATGGCCGAACACGAACCAGCCGAGGATCGTCGCCGAGACGATCTCCAGATATTGCAGCGGGGCGAGCGTGGAGGCGGGCGCCGAGCGATAGGCATAGACGCCGAGCACGCCGGCAATGGTGGCGGCGACGGCGGCGCCGGCGATGTAGAGCGTGTTCGCCATGTCCGGCACGACGGGCGTCAGCATGGCGATGCCGAGCCTGCCGCCGGCAAGAAGGAGCAGGCCGGAAAACAGCGCGCCCCACAGGCCCGCATAGAACTGCATGGACCAGGGATCCTCCTTCTGGGCGACGAGCCGCGTGAGGAGGAAGAACAGCGCGAGCGAGAAGGCCGCCACCACCGGCAGCAGCGCGATGGGGCCGACCTCCTGCAGGCTCGGCTGGATGACCAGCAGCGAGCCGAGGAAACCGACGCCGCAGGCCGTGTAGCGCCGCCAGCCGATGGTCTCTTTCAGGAAGATCGAGCCGAGGATGGTCAGGATGATCGGCTCGACGAAGAAGATGGCGATGGCATCGGCCACTTCCATGACGGCGAGCGGCGTGACGAAGGTGATCATGGTGATGGCCATCAGCAGGCCGCGGGCGGCATGCAGGCCCATCTTCCGGACGGTCACGTCCAAAAGCGTGCCGCGCAGGAGACAGATCGGCCCCAGCACGGTCATCTGGAAGAGCAGGCGCACGAAGGTGATCTCGGTCGCGGGGACCGACGTGACCGCGAGCTTGGCGAAGATATCGATGATCGGCGAGATGAGCACCGAGAGCACCATGAGCAGGAGCCCGAGGCCGACCTCGTTGCGCAGCGGGGCGATGGTGGCGGATGTGGTCATGCGTGTTCCGGGGCGCGGGTCCAGGCTTCGGCCACCCGCCGGCACCAGCCGGCAAAGGCGTCGACGGCGGGATCGCGGAGCGGCCGGCTCTCCTTGAGCGTTTCGTGACGCATGCCGCGATAGACGGTTGTCGTGACGTCCTCAAGCCGCGATTTTTTCAGTCGCCCGGCAAGGACGTGCACGGCGCGGCCGAAATCCGTCGCCGGGTCCTCCTCGCCGCCGACGAGATGGATCGGCAGCCGCCTCGGCAGGCGCGCAAGCCCTTGCGCCGAGGCATTGGCGAAGGTGACGGCGAAGATGTCGATCCACATCGCGACATTGACGTCGAAACCGCAATGGGGATCGGCGATATAGGCGTCCACCTCGGCCGGGTCGTGCGACAGCCAGTCGAAATCCGTGCGGCGGTTCGCGATGGAGCGGCCCCAGGCCCCGAAAGTCAGGCGCGGCAGCACGTCGCTCGGCACGTCCGATCCCTTCAGCATGCGCTCCGCCGCCAGCACGGCCTGCGCCGCGCGCCCGGCAAGCCCCGGCGCGAGATTGGAGTTCCACACGGCGAGCGCGTCGATATCGCCGGGGTGTGCCTCGGCGAAGGCGAGCGCCATGAGCCCGCCCATCGAGTGGCCGAAGAGCACGACCGGCAGGCCGGGATGCCGTGCCGCCGCATGGTCGCGCACGGCGCGCATGTCCGCGATCACCCGGGCGATGCCGCCCTTCGGCGCGAACTGGCCGCGCGGGGCATCCGGCGCGCTGGTGAAGCCGTGGCCGCGATGGTCGTGGGCATAGACATGGAACCCCTCCGCCGCCAGGCGCGCGGCGAACGCCGCATATCGCGCGCTGTGCTCGGCAAGGCCGTGGCTGATCAGCAGGATGCCGCGGGGAACGCCCCGGGCAGCCTCGTGCCGCAGCGCAAGGCTCGCCCCGCTCGGGCTTTGCAGCGTGGAAGCCTGCGAAAACACCGGTCCATCCTCCCGTTTCGGCCCTCCCGTTCTGGCAAGGTCAACGCGATTTGCCGTTGAAAGACAATGGGATGCGGCGTGTATTTTTCGATTTTCTCCCGCATGTCGCGATTTTTCCGATTCACGGTTGCATTTTCCGGATTTTTGGTTGTATATGATCTTGTTTTGTTCTCATTGGGGAGCCGGTCATGACGACCAATGCCGCACTGACTTTCAAAGCCGTCCTTTTCCTTGCCGTCCTGCCGTTGCTTCTCGCGTGTCTCGCGCTGGCTGCCGGTTTCCGTCCTGCCGTCGCGCAGACGGCGCCAGCGGGCGGCGGCGCGCGCGAGGTCCTTTCCCTCGGCTGGCAGGCCGGCTACTGCGCCGCCCGGCCGAAAAGCCGCGGCTGCGCGGATTTCTCCGTGGACGCGCCGGCCGCCCGGCAGTTCTCACTGCTCAGCCGCTTCCAGTTGCGCAAGAGCTATTGCGGCGTCGAGGCGGGGCTCAAGCAGCAGGCGCGCAAGGGCAAGTGGACGGAGCTGCCGGATATCGTGCTCGCTTCCGGCACGAAGGTGCGCCTGATGGCTGCGATGCCCGCCGCGCGCCTCGGCCTCGACCGCCAGCAATGGCTGCGCAGCGGTAGCTGCGTCGCCGCCTCGCCGGAGGTCTATTACAGCCGCTCGCTCGACCTGCTGGATGCGCTCAACGCCTCGCCGGTGCGCGCGCTCTTCGCGCAGAAGGCGGGGGCGGCGATCACCCTTGCCGAAGTCCGCGCCGCCTTCGACGCCGCCTTCGGGGCGGGGGCCGGCGAGCGGGTGCGCCTCATCTGCCGCAAGACGGACGGCGGGCCTGTCGTGACCGGCCTCACCATCGGCCTTGCCGGCGACGCGCCGACGCTCGCGGACCGCATCGCCGCCGCCTCGCCGACGAAATCCCGCTGCACCGAGGGGGCGACGGGCGCGGGGCAGGCGGGGTAGGGGCGGCGGACGGGCGGGATGCCATCCCGCCCGGCATGCGGGCAGGGTGCCGCGCCGATCTGGACTGCCGTGCTGCCGCGGGGGGTATCGCGGCGATGCGGGGCGGCGTTTCCGCCCCGGGGCACGATGCGGCTTTCCCAGATTGCCGCGGGCGGAGAATTCGCCTACATAGCGGGCAAATTTGTCCGATCCGGAGCGCGTTTTCATGGCACGTCAGTTCATCTACCACATGTCGGGGCTCAACAAGGCCTATGGCAACAAGAAGATCCTCGAGAACATCCATCTGTCGTTCTATCCGGATGCCAAGATCGGCATCCTCGGCCCGAACGGCGCCGGCAAGTCGACCGTGCTGCGCATCATGGCCGGCCTCGACAAGGAGTTCACGGGCGAGGCCTGGCTTGCCGACGGCGCGACCCTCGGCTACCTGCCGCAGGAACCGCAGCTCGATGCCTCCAAGACCGTGCTCGAAAACGTCATGGAGGGCGTCGCCTCCAAAAAGGCGATCCTCGACCGCTACAACGAACTGATGATGAACTATTCCGACGAGACGGCGGAAGAGGGCGCGAAGCTCCAGGACATCATCGACAGCCAGAACCTCTGGGACCTCGAAAGCCAGGTCGAGATGGCGATGGACGCGCTGCGCTGCCCGCCGGGCGATGCCTCGGTCGACAATCTCTCGGGCGGTGAAAAGCGCCGCGTCGCGCTCTGCAAGCTGCTGCTCTCGCAGCCGGACCTGCTGCTGCTCGACGAACCGACCAACCATCTCGACGCCGAGACGATCGCCTGGCTCGAAAAGCACCTGCGCGAATATCCGGGCTCCGTGCTGATGATCACGCACGATCGCTACTTCCTCGACAATGTCACCGGCTGGATCCTCGAGCTCGACCGCGGCCGCGGCATCCCCTACGAGGGCAACTATTCCGCCTACCTGCAGGCCAAGGCCAAGCGCATGCAGCAGGAAGGCCGCGAAGAGGCGACCCGGCAGAAGGCGCTCGCCCGCGAGCAGGAGTGGATCGCCTCCTCGCCGAAGGCCCGCCAGGCCAAGTCCAAGGCCCGTATCCGCGCCTATGACGAACTGGTGCAGGCCGCGGCCGATCGCCGTCCCGGCGACGCGCAGATCGTCATCCCGGTCGGCGAGCGCCTCGGCAACGTGGTCATCGAGGCGGAGAACCTCACCAAGTCCTACGGCGACCGCGTGCTGATCGAGAACCTGACGTTCAAGCTGCCGCCCGGCGGCATCGTCGGCGTCATCGGCCCGAACGGCGCCGGCAAGACGACGCTCTTCCGCATGATCACCGGCCAGGAACAGCCGGATTCGGGCTCGATCACCGTCGGCGAGACCGTCGATCTCGGTTATGTCGACCAGAGCCGCGATGCGCTCGCCGGCGACAAGACCGTCTGGGAGGAGATTTCCGGCGGCAACGACATCATCAAGCTCGGCAAGCACGAGATGAACAGCCGCGCCTATTGCGGCGCCTTCAACTTCAAGGGCGGCGACCAGCAGCAGAAGGTCGGCACGCTCTCAGGCGGCCAGCGCAACCGCGTGCACCTCGCCAAGATGCTGAAGGCCGGCGGCAACGTCATCCTGCTCGACGAACCGACCAACGACCTCGACACCGAAACGCTGGGCGCGCTCGAAGATGCGCTGGAGAACTTCGCCGGCTGCGCCGTCATCATCTCGCACGACCGCATGTTCCTCGACCGCCTGGCGACCCACATCCTCGCCTTCGAGGGCGACAGCCATGTCGAATGGTTCGAAGGCAACTTCGAGGATTACGAGCAGGACAAGATCCGCCGCCTCGGCGCGGATGCCGTCAACCCGAAGCGCGTGACCTACAAGCGCCTGACGCGCTGACGGACGTTGCTTCCCGCGCTTTGAGAAACCCCGGTTCGCCGGGGTTTTTCTTTGGGCGTATCGGTGGGAAGATCGACGACACGGATTTGCCCTTGCGCGATGCGGGTTAATCACATAAACATATCTTTATGTCTTGATTGGATGGGCCATGGGCGACACGCAGAAACTCGGACTGGACGACATCGTGGAGATCCTGAAGGCGGCGGGCGAGCCGACGCGCCTTCGCCTCCTCGCGCTGCTTTCGCATGGCGACCTGACCGTGACCGACCTGACCGACATCCTCGGCCAGTCCCAGCCACGCATCTCGCGCCACCTGAAGCTGCTCGCCGAAGCCGCGCTGGTCGATCGCTACCAGGAGGGCGCCTGGGCCTTCTTCCGGCTGAGCCAGGGCGGCCCGGCCGTGGCGCTCGCCCGCCAGCTCCTCGAGGCCGCCGATCCGGCGGATGCGGTTTTCGCGCGCGACGACGAGCGGCTGCGGGTGCTGAAGAAGATCCGCGCCGACAAGGCGCAGGCCTATTTCAGCCGCAACGCCGCCGAATGGGACGCCGTGCGCCGCCTGCATGTCAGCGAGGCGGAGGTGGAGGCGAAGCTTGCCGCGATGATCGGCACCGAGCCGGTGGACGCCTTCCTCGATCTCGGCACGGGCACGGGGCGCATCCTGCAGCTCTTCGAAGGGCTCTACAGGCGCGGCGTCGGCGTCGATGCCAGCCGCGACATGCTGGCGGTGGCGCGCGCCAATCTCGACCGCGCCGGCATCACCAAGGCCTCGATCCGGCACGGCGACATCTTCAACCTGCCGCTGGAGCGCGACGAGTTCGATGTCGTGACGATCCACCAGGTGCTGCACTTCCTCGACGAGCCGGAGGCGGCGGTGGCGGAGGCCGCACGCATGCTCGCCCCCGGCGGGCGCCTCGCCATCATCGACCTTGCCCCGCACGCGCTCGAACACCTGCGCGACGAGCACGCCCATATCCGCCTCGGCTTCTCGCACCAGACGCTTGCCGAGTGGCTGGAAAAGGCGGGGCTCGCCGTCGAGGAGATCGTCGACCTCAAGCCCGCGCATTCGGCCGCCGATGCGCTGACCGTCACCATCTGGCTTGCCCGTGACCAGCGTGCGCGGGCGGCCGACACCATTGCCATCCGCAGGAGGAGTTGACATGAAACCGGCGACCGCCAGCCCAGCCCGCAAGGACATCCGCCTGTCGTTCGAATTCTTCCCGCCGAAATCGGCGGAAGCCGAAGGCCAGTTGTGGGAGACGGCCGCCGCGCTTTCGGCCTATGAGCCGGGTTTCATGTCGGTGACCTACGGCGCCGGCGGCTCCACCAAGGCGCCGACGCTCGCCACCGTCCGCCATCTCCTTGCAATGGGCCTTCCGGCCGCTTCGCACCTCACCTGCGTCGGGGCGACGAAGGAGGAGGTGCATGCCGTCGTCGCCGAGTTCCAGGCGGTCGGCGTCAGGCATTTCGTGGCGCTGCGCGGCGATCCGCCGGGCGGCGTCGGCACGGCCTACCGGCCGCATCCCGGCGGCTATGCGAATGCGGCGGAACTGACCGCCGGCCTGCGCAGCCTTGCCGATTTCGAGATCTCCGTGTCCGCCTATCCGGAAAAGCATCCGCAGAGCCCCGACGTCGCCGCCGACATCGACATGCTCAAGCGCAAGGTGGATGCCGGCGCGACGCGCGCGCTCACCCAGTTCTTCTTCGAGAACGACGATTTCGAGCGCTATCTGGAGCGCGTGCGCAAGGCCGGCATCGCGATCCCGGTCGTGCCGGGCATCCTGCCGGTGCACAATCTTTCCCAGGTGCAGAAGTTCGCCGGCCTGTGCGGGGCTTCCGTGCCCGGCTGGCTCGCCGACCGGCTGGCGCCCGTCGACGACCGGCCGCAGGAGCGCGCGGCGGTGGCGATCGACCTCGCCGCCCGGCAGGTGGAGGATCTCATCGCCCGCGGCATCGGCGAGTTCCATTTCTACACGATGAACCGCGCCACGCTGGTCTCGGCCGTCTGCGACCGCGTCGGCTTTGCCCGCAACGACCGCCACGCGGCAGGGGCGGCGGCCTGACCGCCGGCACCGTCCGATAAATCTGTGCCCGAAACGAAAATGCATGGCGCCGTTTCCGGGGCCATGCATTTTTCCTGAATAGGTTTCGGCAGGGTTTGTTGCTTTTGTCCCTGACCTCCCGGACTGCGCTTTGATCGCCTCAGATGAAGATCATCGTTGCGATGAAGAGGAACGCTGCACTGATCATCAGAACATTCAAGGAATGTGTGAGTCCCATGGCTACCTCCTTGCGTTTACGGTGCGATATTACGACCGAAAAAAGCGTGTTGGAAAGGTGTTTTGTTGCTGCGCCGCAACATCGGTCCGCCGACGGGCACTTATTCACAGCGCTAACCTGCTGAATTTACTCCTCTATTGCGAATGCCACAAAAAATTCACAATCCCTACCGGATGACGAATGCCGACATTGTGCATTTACCAGTATGGCGAAAGTCGGGCGGATAATCCGGCGGATTGCCATGAAACGGCCGGGAAGGCGCTTTGTTCCCGGCTTTCTCAGGCGCTGCGGAAACGGGCGAAAACACGCCCGTCGAGCACGACGAGGCCGAAGAGGACGAGCACCATGCCGAGCATGCCGAGCGGCGTCAGGGTTTCGCCGAGGAAGAGCATGCCGGCGAGGATGGCGCTCGGCGGCACGAGCAACGTGACGAGCGAGGTGTTGGTGGCGCCGGCGGCCGCCATGATCCGGAAGAACAGGATGTAGCCATAGGCGGTCGAGACGAGCGCCAGTGCCAGCACGGCGAGGATGGCCGGCAGCGGGGGCAGGGGGAGCTGCCAGGGCGTGTCGAGCGCCAGGGAGACGGGCAGCATCAGCAGCGTCGATGCGGTGAGCTGGCCGGCGGCGGTGACGGGCGCGGCGGTGCCGCGGAAGCGCTTGCCGTAGGTCGCGGCAAAACCGTAGGAGACGGCGGCGAGCACCGGCAGGACGACGGCCCAGAGCGGCGGGCCGCTGTTGCCGGTGAAGGGGGCGAGCGCGCGCGGGCCGATCAGCACCGCGGTGCCGACGAGGCCGATGAGGCAGCCGGCGATCTTTTCCGAGGAGAGCTTTTCGTCCAGCGTGAACCGGTTGGCGATGAGCACGGTGAAGATCGGCGTCGTCGCGTTGAGGATGGAGGCGAGACCCGCGCCGATCTGCGTCTGGCCGAGGAAGATCAGCATGTGCGGCACGGCATTGTTGATGAGGCCGAGCAGCAGGAACTCGCGCCAGCGGGCCCGCAGCGTCGCATAGATGTCGAACCGGCCGGCAATATAGATGTGCAGCGCAAGCGCGGCGATGCCGACGCGCAGCAGCACGAGGGTCGCCGGCGGCACATGGGCGACGGCGACGCGGGCGAAGAAGAAGGAGCCGCCCCAGATCATGCCGAGGAGCGCGAGCAGGCCCCAGGTCTGTGCGCTCATGCGCGCTGCCGCCTGCTGTTTCATTGTGCGTTCTCCCGGGCATCCCGCCGCCCGCTCGTCTACCCTACAAGCGGCCAGGCAAAAAGACAGAGCGGCAGCCGGGTTTCGACCGCGCTGCCGCTCTGGGTCTCTTCGTGCCTATATAATCGTGGCGGCGCGCCGCCACCCGATTTCCGTCAGAGCGCGGAAAGGAGAGCCTGGGTCGCCCAGCCGTCGGCGGGCAGGCCGAGGCGGAGCTGCTCCTTCTGGATCGCGGCGCGCGTGCCGGAGCCGAGGATGCCGTCGATCTTGCCGACATCGTGGCCGAGGCCCTGCAACTTGGTCTGCAACTGCTTCATGCTGTCCTCGGACAGGCCTTCCTCCGGCGCGCCGCGCTCATAGGGCGGGGCGCCGGCAAGGCGGGTCGCGAAATAGGCCGCCGACGTCGTGTAGATGAACGACTGGTTCCATTCGAGATAGATGTTGAAGTTCGGGTAGGTGATGAAGGCCGGGCCCTTGCGGCCCTGCGGCAGCACCAGCGAGGCTTCCAGGTTGCCGAAGGAGGTGTCGCCGTTGCGCGGCGTCACGCCGAGGGCGAACCAGTCGGCCGCCGTCATGCCCGGTTGCAGGCCGGTCTTCTCGAAGGGCAGCACGTCGGGCACGGAGACTTCCTGGATCCAGGGCTGGCCCTTCACGAAGCCGAGATGCTGGATGAACTTGGCGGCCGTCAGGATGGCGTCCGGCGAGGACTGCTTGACGTTGATATGGTTGTCGCCGTCGCCGTCGACGCCGAATTCGATGATGTCCTTCGGCAGCATTTGCACCTGGCCGATCTCGCCGGCCCAGGCGCCCGTCGTGCCGTTCGGGTCGAGGTCGCCATGGCCGACCATCTCGATGGCGGCGAGAAGCTGCGGGCGGAAGAGCTCGGGCCGGCGGCAATCGTGCGCGAGCGTGACCAGCGCGTTGCGGGTGTTGAAATCGCCCTGCACGGCGCCGAAATCGGTTTCCATCGCCCAGAAGGCGGCGATGATCGGGCCCGGCACGCCGAATTCCTGCTCGGCGCGCTGGAAGACCGGGGCGAGGTCCTTCAGCTTCTTGCGGCCGATGTCGAGGCGCGACTGGCTGACCGTGCGCTTGGAGAATTCGAGGAAGGTCTGGCGGAAGACGCCCTGGGCGCGGTCACGCGACAGCACCTTCTGGTCGATGGCGGCGCCGGCGAGCGCCCGGTCGGCGACCTCGGCGGAAACGCCGCGCGTCAGCGCCTCGGCCTTCACGCCCTGGAGGAAGGCGTTCAAGTCGCCGCCGCAGGCTGCCGTCGACTGGGCATGTGCGTTGCCGGCGAGAAGAAGGGCCGTGAGGCCCACACCAAGTTTCGTCTTCAGGTTTAGCCGCATCTCGAATGCTCCTTGGTCCGTTGCTGGCCCGGCTGTCTCAGGTGAATGTGACGAAAGCAAGAAGAAAAAGGCGGCTGCGGCGTGCAGCCACCCTTTTCACGCGATTGTGCCTTTCGGGCGACCTTCGTCTTCGAGATGCAAGACCGCCTGTGACCTGCCCGGGTTCAGCGGGAAACCGTCTTGACCCAGCTATTCCAGTTCTTCGCGGAGCCGGCGAAGACGTTGATGTCGGTATTGCCCGATATGCCCGGCACGACGCCTGTCGACGTATATTGCCAGAACGCCCACTTGCGCGCCGAATAGATGTTCTCCGGATGGTTCGCCACCGAGCGCAGCCAGAAGGGGTAGCCCTCGAAATGGCCGACGAGGTTGTCGCGGTGGAAATCGACCGTGGTGTAGATGATCGGCCGCTTGCCGTAGTGCTTTTCGATACGGTCCATGAAGCGTTGCAGGACCGTGCGCACCTCGTCCGGAGGCGGGCGCAGCTTGCAGGTCGGCGAGACGGGGTTCCATTCGGCGTCCAGCACCGGCGGCAGCTGCACGGCCTCCTTCGGCACATTGGCGATGAACCAGTCGGCCTGGGCGTCCGCCGTCGAGCAGAAATAGTAGAAATGGTAGGGCGCATGGGCCACGCCGGCCGCGCGCGCGCCGCGCCAGTATTCGGCAAAGCGGCTGTCGAGGCGGTCGGTGCCCTCGGTCGCCTTCAGGAAGGCGAAGGAGACGCCGCTCTTCTTCACGGCCTGCCAGTCGATGTCGCCGTTCCACTTGGAAACGTCGATGCCGTGGATATCGTGGCGGTGCGGAGTGCGCGCGCCGAAATCCTGCGGGTCCTTGTCGTCGAAACGGGGCGGCACGGAGGCGGTCGACACGAGGTCGTAGTCGGTGGTGGAACAGGACGAGGCGAGAAGGGCGAGGGGCAGCAGAGCCAGAATGAGCCGACGCATGGAGGTCCCGTTGTTGCGCGTTTCCTAATCCTGCCTCGAACGGGGCGGGTCGTAAAGGGCGGACGCGCGAGACGGATCGAACACCACTCGCATGTTTCCGTAAAATTATGGTTAGCGGCCCGTTAAGCCGCGCGCGAAAGCCCCTCACCGTTCAGCACGGGGAGGGGGTTTGGCGGCCGAATCCGGCTTGCGTCAGAACTTCATGCTCACGCCGAGCATGATCGAGTGCGAATCGAGGTCGCCCCGCCGGCCGGCGGCATCGAAGATGTCGGACTTGCCGTAGTCGGTGTAGCGGTATTCGACGCGGCCCGCCACCGTGTCGGTGAAGGCCTGCTCGACACCCGCGCCGATCGTCCAGCCGTGGACCGTGTCCTTCTCCTTCACGCCGGCATCGCGGTTCTCAAGCTCCGCGCGGGTGAAGGCCCAGCCGCCCGTGCCGTAGATCAGGGTGCGGTCGAAGGCATAGCCGAGACGGGCGCGCACCGAGCCGCCCCAGTTCGTCTCCGCCTCGTAGCGCGTGCCGCCCGAGGAGAAGCGCTCATTGTTGAAGTCGTGCTTGACGTCGGCTTCCACGCCGTAGACCCAGCCGTCGTTGAAGAAGTTGTAGCCGGCATAGGCGCCGAGCGCAAAATCGTCGAGGCCCTCGTCTATGGCGGGCGCCGGGCCGCCGGAGCTGGCATTCGTCCAGGCGTAGCCGGTGTTCACGCCGACATAGAAGCCGCCCCAGTCATAGACGCCGGCGGCCGTCTCGACGATCGGCGTTTCCATCGGCGGTTCGGCAATGGTCATGTCGGCCGCGAAGGCCGGGAGCGCACCGGCGGTGACGAGGATGCCGGCGGCACCGAATATCATGGATTTCATCTGATGGTCCTTCCCACTCGAATACTCGCACGAAGCCCCACGCACGAATGACAACAGGTTTCGAACGTCTGAGGGCCCCGATGGTTCCGAAGAAAAGGAACCCCTTGAATCTTGGGGGCGGATGCCAACGCTCCCTTAACACTCTGTCATTCTTTGTCCGCTAGAAACATCCGCGGGGCCGGTGCCGGCCCGATGCACCCTGTTGTCATGATAACAACGGTTTAGGGTTACATGATGTTGAAAACCTTGTTGCCGAGGATCGAGCAGCGCTATGCGCTGACGGGGTCGATTTTCGGAGCCTTCCTGCCAACCATCTGCTTTGCCGCCGACCAGTTGCTGCGCGACAGCGCGCAGGCAAGCCTTTTCGGCTTTTCCGCGCCGACCGCCACGGCGCTTGCGCTCATGCCGGTCTTCTTCGGCGTCGGCTTCTACCAGATCGGCCGGTCGAAGGCGCTGCTCATCGCCGAACTCAGCCAGCGCCGGCAGACGGAGCAGCGGCTGACGCACGATGCCTATCACGACCGGCTGACGGGGCTTGCCAACCGGTTCTGCCTCGAGCGCGACATCCAGGCGATCGTCGAGAGGAGCGAGGAAGCGGACCGGCCGGCACTCCTGCTGCTCGATCTCGATCGCTTCAAGTTCGTCAACGACAGCCTCGGCCACGACGCGGGCGATGCGCTGCTGGCCGCCATTGCCGGGCGGCTGCGGCGCGCGCTGTGCGCGACGACCGGCGTCTACCGGCTCGGCGGCGACGAATTCGTCGTGACGATCGCCGGGCGGCCGTCCGCGGGCAAGATCGAGGATGTCTGCCGCACGATCTGCGACCTCTTTGCCGAACCGTTCGAACTGAAGCGCCACCGGGTCGCCAGCGGCTGCAGCATCGGCGTGACCTTCATGGATGCGGGCGACACGTCGATGTCCGAGCTGCTGAAGCGCGCCGATCTCGCGCTCTACGAGGCGAAGGCGATGCCCGGCAGCGGCTTCCGCTTCTTCGATGCGGCGCTGGCGGCCGATGTGCAGGCCCGCTCGGCCATCGAGAACGATCTTGCGCGCGCGATCCGCGCCGAGGAATTCTTCCTCGAATACCAGCCGATCGTCGGCGTGGAGAGCCGCACGGTGCGCGCCTTCGAGGCGCTGCTGCGCTGGCGGCACCCCGAGAAAGGGCGGATCATGCCCGATGTCTTCATTCCGGCGGCGGAGAAGACCGGCCTCATCCTGCCGCTCGGCAACTGGGTGGTGCGCGAGGCCTGCCGCGAGGCGGCAGCCTGGCCGGCGCCGGCGGGCGTCGCCATCAATGTCGTCGGCGACCAGTTCAAGGACCGCGCCTTCGTCGGCTATGTCAAGCAATGCCTCATGGAGACCGGGCTTGCCCCGGGACGCCTGACGATCGAGGTGACGGAATCGGTCTTCTCGGTCGACGAGACGGTCATCCGGGAGAGCCTTTCGGAGCTGCGCAGCCATGGCGTGCGCGTGGCGCTCGACGATTTCGGCATCGGCTTTTCCTCGATCAACAACCTGCGCGCCTTCCCGATCGATCAGTTGAAGATCGACCGTTCCTTCGCGCAGGCCATGATGGAGAGCAAGCGCGATGCCGACCTCGTCGACATCATCCTGAAGCTCGGACGGACGTTCCAGGTGACGACGACGGTGGAGGGCATCGAATCCGAAGGGCAGCTTGACTTCATCCGCCAGCGCGGCGCCTCCGAGGCACAGGGCTACCTGATCTCCGGGCCGGTGGCGGCGTCCGACGTGATGCGCTTCCTTTCCCAATCCGACGACAGGCTTTCGGCGTGACTGCGAAAGGTCTTTTCATGACAGGCAAATCCTGATTGTCTCGGGGCTCGAAGGAGAGGCCGGTATGAGACGATTCTACAGGCTTGCCGCCTGGACGCTTTCCGTCCTTGCCCTCGTCGTGCTGGTGGGGGCGAGCTGGCTCATCGTGTCGCCGCCCGCGCTGCTCAGCGTCGGCTCCGGCTATGCCGCCAAGATCGTCTGCTCCAGCGTCTTCATCTCCGGCCGCGATCCGCAGCAGGTGCTGGCCGAGGACGTGCAGGCCCCCGGCCATCCTCTCCTGAAACTCATGCGGCAGGATGTCGATCTTGCCGGCAAGACGGTGACGACGCGCCTTCTCGGCCTCTTCGCGCCGGGTTATGCCGTCTGGCATGAGGGTTTCGGCTGCTCCGGCGTGCCGGACGGCGATTTCGAGGCGGCGCGGCAGGCGGTCTCCGATGTCGCCTTGCCGAAGGTCCCGCCCGGGGATCCTGCCGTCGCCTGGCCCGATGGCGAGGCGGTGACGGAGGACGCGCGCATCGCCGCGCTTCTCGCCGATCCCGCGCTTGCCGGTCCGGGGATGCGGGCGATCGTCGTCGTGCATGACGGGCGCATCGTTGCGGAGGCCTATGGGGACGGTTTTTCCGAGACGGTGCCGCTGCTCGGCTGGTCGATGACCAAGACGGTCAATGCGGCGCTGGTCGGCCGGCTGATGCAGGCCGGCGCCCTGTCGCCGGGCATGGACGATCTCTTTCCGGAATGGCGCGGCGATGCGCGGTCGCAGATCACGCTCGCCCACCTCCTCGCCATGGAGAGCGGGCTCGCCTTCAACGAGAGCTACGGCAGCGTGGCGGACGTCACGCGCATGCTGTTTCTGGAGCCGGACATGTCGCGCTTCGTTCTGTCGCTGCCGCTGGAGGCCAATCCGGGCGAGCGCTTCACCTATTCGAGCGGCACGGCGGTGCTCCTGTCGCGCATCTGGATGGGCGCGCTCGGCGGGCGCAGCCAGGCGCTGTCCTTCCCGGCGCGGGCGCTCTTTGCGCCGCTCGGCATGGCGAGCGCGGTGATGGAGCCGGACGAGACCGGCATTTTCGTCGGCTCCTCCTACATGTATGCCACCGCGCGCGACTGGGCGCGCTTTGCGCTCTTCCTGCTCGACGACGGGGTGTGGAAGGGCGACCGGCTGCTGCCGGTCGGGTTCGTCGGGGCCATGGCGATGCCGACGAAGGCATCCGGCGGCGCCTACACCCACATGCAGACCTGGGCGAAGGGGCCGGGCGACAGGAGCGATGCGGATTACGACCTGCCGGACGAGGCGTTCTGGATCCTCGGCCATGACGGCCAGTCGGCCGCCGTCATTCCCTCGAAGAGGCTCGCGGTGATCCGGCTGGGGCTGACGCCGTCGAAACTCGGCTACCGGCCCCAGCCGCTGGTGAAAGGCGTCCTCGACATCCTGGACGCAGCGAAGCTGGAGGCCGGTCAGGCGCCGACCTGAGCGATCCAGTCATTGAGGTTGTAGGTGTTGGAGATGCGCGCGACCTTGCCGTCGCGGATCTCGAAGAAGGCGCCGGCGGGCAGCACATAGGTCTGGCCGTTGGCTTCCGGCAGGCCCTCGTCGGTGGCGAGGTACTGGCCGTTGACGGTGAACTCGGCCGCCCCGCGCGTGCCGTCGTCGTTCGACATGATGACGATGTCCGTCAGCGTCTCGCGGTAGCTGCGGTTCATGTGCGCCATGAAGTCGCGGAAGGTGTCCTTGCCGACCTGGCGGCCGCCCTGGTTGATGTCGTGGATGACGTCCTCGTGCAGGAGGTCGAAGAAGGCCTCCATGTCCTGCCTGTTGAAAGCATCGTAATAGGCGCGGATCGTCTCTTTTGCTGGCATGTCATCCCTCATATCGTTGTCTTCCGGGCGGAGCCCGTCCGCCTTATAGCATTGTTCAAATCGTTGGGAATATTCGCGGATCATGCAGATCAAGATTGTCCATGGCGCGGCCGTGACGCCGCATATCGCCGATCTCGCGCGCCTGCGCATCGACGTCTTCCGCGCCTTCCCCTATCTCTACGAGGGCAGCGAGGACTACGAGGCGTCCTATCTCGCGACCTATGCGCAATCGCCCGAAAGCCTCTTCGTGCTGGCGCTGGACGGCGCGCGCATCGTCGGCGCCTCGACGGGGGTGCCGATGGCGGACGCCTCGGAGGTTTTCCAGGCGCCGTTCGTTGCCGCCGGCATCGATCCGGCAAAAGTCTTCTATTTCGGCGAATCCGTGCTGCTTCCGGCCTATCGGGGCAGGGGGCTCGGCGTGCGGTTCTTCGAGGAGCGCGAGGCCTATGCCCGGCGCCTCGGCCGTTTCGACTGGTGCGCCTTCTGCGCCGTCGATCGCCCGAAGGACCACCCGCTGCGGCCGTCGGAGTACGTGCCGCTCGATGAATTCTGGGGCAAGCGCGGTTATGAGCGCCGCGCGGATCTCGGCACCCTGCTCGCCTGGCAGGATATCGGCGCGGCGGAGGAGACGGAAAAGCCGATGACGTTCTGGCTGAAGCCGGCACGGTAGCCCCTCAACCGGCTGCCGCCCATGCCGATCCGGCTTCCTGCAAATCGCAAGGACGTCAATATTCAGACGACAATGGGGAGGAAACGCGCTCCGCAACCCCCTTCGCCCCGCGTGCGGGGAGAAGGTGCCGGCAGGCGGATGAGGGGCAGATCCTTACCTCAGGCCGGTCTCGTCCAGCAGGCCCTTGCGCTTGGCATGGTAGTAGTAGCCGGCCGCATAGAGGCGCACGGCGCCGTCATTCTTGTCGTCGGCCACCATCCAGGCGCCGCGCAGGTATTTTCCGGCATATTTGATGTTCGTCTCGGCGTCGAACAGGCCTTCCGGCGGGCCTTCGTAGCCCATGCTCCTGGCCGTGGCGTACTTGATCTGCATCAGCCCGTAATGGCCGCGGTTGTAGGCCTTGGGATTGTAGGTGCTTTCGCGCTTGACGACGCGGTGCAGGAGCGATTCCGGTATGCCGTAGAGCGCGGCATATTTGCTGATGATCGCGTCGATCGGCGTGCCCGACTTCGTGAACGGCTGCTCGGCCTGCGGAACAACAAGACGGGTCTCCGTCGTCAGCACGGCATTGCCCGCCAGTGCGGGTTTTGCCATCGGCACGATCTTGCGGCTGGCGACGAGCTGTTCGAGCCCTTCGGGCTCGCCGCTGTCGAAGCCGGGTTCCATGACGGAAACGCCGATGACGGTGTCGTAGCCCTGCTGCGTTTCGGTCGCGACGCCGGCGACGTCGTTGCCGGCAAGTGCGGCGGTGGCGGCCGCGGCGCCGGTCATGGGCCTGGCTTCCGCAAGGGCCGAGACGGGGACGGCAGCGTCCGTGGTGTCGCCTGCGACGGCGATCGGCGTCGGCAGGGCGTCCGGCGTGTTTTCCGTGCCCGGCTTGGCGTCGGGCAGGGCGGCGTAGGAGACTTCCGTCGTCGCGCCGTCGGCGGCGGCGATATCCGTGGTTTCCGCCGATGCGGGCGTCACGGTCCTGGCCGAGGTCGCGTCGTCGGCAACGCTGGCGCAGCCGGCCAGCGTCGCAAGAAGGCCTGCGCAGGCAAGCGTGGCAATGCGTGCCGGACGGGAAACGGGGGTATCAGCCATGGTCGTCGCTCTCGGTTTGCCGGGGTGCGCGGGCGCCGGAACGCCCGCTTCTTTGCAAATCAATCGGCCGTGGCCGTTCCCCGTCCATAGCCGATCGGGCGCGAAGCGGCAACCCGTAGGCCTTGCCAAGCGTCAGGCGGCTGCCCGTTTGAGGCCGGCGGTGAGCAGTCCGGCGCCGATCAGCAGCGTGCCGCCGGTGCGGTTGACGACCTTCTGGACCGAGGGTTTTCGAATGGTCTTGCGGGCCGCGGCGGCGAGCAGGGCATAGGAAAAGGCGTTCAGCGTCGCGAGCACGAGGAAGGTGATCTCGAAGATCACCATCTGCGGCAGGACCGGCTGCGAGAGATCGAGGAACTGCGGCAGGAAGGCGACGAAGAAGACGATGCTCTTGGGGTTCAGCGCGGTCACCACATAGGCATGGGCGAAGATGCGGACGGGCCTTTCCTCCGCCGGTGCCGCACCCTCGGCGCCGGCCGCGACGGGCGCGCGCCACAGCTTGATGCCGAGCCAGACGAGATAGGCCGCACCCACCCATTTCAGCACGGTGAAGATCGTCGCCGAGGTGGCGAGCAGCGCGCCGAGGCCGAGCATGGAGGCGGTCATGGCGGTGAAGTCGCCGAGCGCGACGCCGGCGACGGTGGCGCCGGCCGTGCGACGCCCGTGGCCGAGCGCATAGGAGATCACGAGGAGGATGGTCGGGCCCGGAATGGCCAGCATGATGGCGGAGGCGGCGGCGAAGGCAAGCCAATGTTCGAAGGACATGAAAACTCCCCGGATCGAGTGCAATCCGGGGAGCAAGCCATCACGAATTTTCGCCGTCAAGCGGGATCTGGAACGTGCCGCGATCTTTCGAATGCGCTCCCGCGTCCAGGATTCGTCCCGCACCGGTCGCTGTCGCAAAACCGCTGCGCCGTTTTGCGCGGCAGGCGTCAGGCGGCCGGCTTCCACTTCTGGCCGATGACGTCCATCACCTCGCCGAACCATTTTGCCGACGTGTCGAAGTGCTTGCCGCCCTTGATGCGCGGAAACTCGATGGTGCGCAGCTTGCCGCCCTGCCCCTCGTCATGGCCGGTGACGCCGGAGACCTTGTTGAGCGCGCTTTCGACGGCAAGGTCGGTCATGCTCTGGATGAGGCGGAGGTCGTCGCGGTTGGCGGGGGCGGAGCGGGCGTAGTAGCCGGACTTCTGCACCATGGAGCGCTCGGCGCCGAGCAGGGCGGCAAACTGCTTGGAGAACCAGTTGCCGACATTGATCGTGTCGATCTTCACATGGCCGAAGGCGTCGCGCTTGACGGTTTCGCCGGAAGCCTCCCGCTCGGCGACGATCGCATCGAGGCAGGCGCCTTCCGAAACGAAGAGGGTGACGAAGCCGGCGCGGTCCATGATGCCCTTGAGGCGCTCGGCCTCGGCTTCCAGGTTGAAGTCCAGCTCCGGCAGGTAGAGGCCGTCGATGTTCTTGAGCTGCGTGTTCATCATGAAGCCGTCGACATAGTCGTTGCCGCTGGTCTTCTCGATATAGGCACGCGCCGTCGCGGCGGTGAGCCAGCCGCAATGGCGGCCCATCACCTCGTGCACGACGAGCGTTTTCGGCGCGGCGCTCTGCTCGTTGCTGACATGGTCGAAGAAGCCGGCGCCGACTTCGGCGGCCGTCCAGGCGCCGAGCGACTGGCGGATCGGCACGACGTCGTTGTCGACCGTCTTCGGCAGGCCGACGACGGTGAGGTCGTAGCCGTTGGCGCCGAGATAGGCGGCAAGGTCGGCCGCCGTCGTGTTGGTGTCGTCGCCGCCGATCGTGTGCAGGATGGTCACGCCGTCCTTGGCGAGCCGTTCGGCCGCCACGCGCAGCGGGTTCTCGCCTTCCTTGACGAGGCCGCGCTTCACGCAGTCGGCGGCGTTGGTCAGCTTGACGCGGCTGTTGCCGATCGGCGAGCCGCCATAACGATGGAGAAGGGGCGCCTTTTCGCGCATGTCCTTCGTGATTTCGATGCGGTCGGCAAGCAGGAGGCCCTGATAACCCGAACGATAGGCGGCGAGCTCGATGTCGGGCGCGATGTCGCTGTAGCGTTCGATGAGGCCTCCGACGGCGGACGACAGACAGGGGGCGAGCCCGCCCGCGGTCAGCATTGCGACTTTCTGCTTGGCCATGTTTCCTCCTCGGCGTCAGCCCGTCTCGATGTGCAGTTGCTCTAGCGCAGAATCCCCGGAAGGGGAACGGCGCGGCGAACTTATCCGCACTCCATGACGGATTGTCTTTCATGCATGGCGGGGAAAATGTTTTGGCCGGAAAATTTCGATGCCTCCACTTGATGAGGGCCATCAAAATTTTGTCATTCAAGCATTTCCCGCCTTGCTTTCCCTGCAATTGTCTGATCAAGATCACCTTATGTTCCAGAATTCGCCCAGTTGCTTCATCAGTGCCGTGTGGGATCGCCTCGTCGGCATGGTCTCGGATACCGCCAGCAATGTGCTGTCCGGCGTGGTCGAGGCCGTGCGCACGCTGTTCGAAGGCGATCCGGAAACCCGCAAGCAGGTCGCCTTTTCCGTGGCGATGATCGCGCTTTCCGCCAAGATGGCGAAGGCGGACGGCGTCGTGACGACCGCCGAGGTCGATGCCTTCAAGGACATCTTCAAGTATCCCGACAACCAGGCGGCCAATGTCGCCCGGCTCTACAACCTCGCGCGCCAGGATGTCGCCGGCTACGAGGCCTATGCGGAGAAGATGAAGGCGCTCTGCGTCTCCTGCGAGAAGAACTGCCCGATCCTCGAGGACATCGTCGACGGCCTGTTCCATATCGCCAAGGCCGACGGCCTGATCCACGAGAAGGAAATGGCCTTCCTCGGCCGCGTCGCCGAGATCTTCGGCATGGCGGACGAGCGTTTCGAGCAGATCACGGCGCGGCATGTCCATGTCAGCGGCCGGGACCCCTACAAGGTGCTGGGCGTCAAGCCGAGCGACGACTTTGCGGAAATCCGCAAGCGTTGCCGGGTGCTTGCCTCGGAGAACCATCCTGATAGGCTGGTGGCGCGTGGCGTGCCGGCCGAGTTCCATCAGATCGCGAACGACCGCATGGCCGCGCTCAACGCTGCCTATGAGGCGATCGAGAAGGAACGCTGCGCTGCATGAGCGCATTCATCTGTGACTATGCCGGCGCGACGGCCGCGCCGTCGCCGAATTTCGGCGAGCGGGCAGGCGGGCGCACGCCGGATATCATCCTCCTGCATTATACCGGCATGGAAACGGCTGACGGCGCGCTGAAATGGCTCTGCGCGCCGGAAAGCCAGGTTTCCTGTCATTACTTCGTGCACGAGGACGGGCGCGTCGAGCAGCTCGTGCGCGAGGCGGACCGCGCCTGGCATGCGGGAAAGAGCTTCTGGAAGGGCGAGACCGACATCAACTCGGCCTCGATCGGCATCGAGATCGCCAATGCCGGGCATCCCGGCGGCCTGCCGGATTTCCCCGATGCGCAGGTCGCGGCGGTCGTCGAACTGTGTCGCGATTGTGGCAAGAGGTGGCAAATCGCCCCGGAACGGGTGCTCGCGCACTCCGATGTGGCCCCCGTTCGCAAGGTCGATCCGGGTGAAAAATTCCCGTGGGAGCGCCTCCATGCCGGGGGTGTCGGGCACTGGGTAGCGCCATCGCCGATCGCCGGCGGGCGGTTCTTCCAGAAGGGGGACGCCGGCCAGCCGGTCGAGGCCCTGCAGACCATGCTGTCGCTCTACGGCTATGGCACTGAAATCGATGGGGTTTATTCGGAGAAAACGGAAGGCGCCGTCGCCGCTTTCCAGCGCCATTTCCGGCCCCGGCGGGTCGATGGCATCGCCGATTTCTCGACCATCGACACGCTGCACCGGCTGCTTTCCGCGCTGCCGCGACTGGCGGCCTGACAGCCTATCCGAATATTCGAATATTACGGTCTGTAACAGAAGTTTACCGTTTCGCCACATCCTGACCCGATTGGGCATGTTCTTTCCGCTTGCGTTCATCGCAGCGCAGCATGCGGTCAGGGCCTGACCGCAATCAACGAGGATCGAGACGTTTGCGCGGGCTGCGCGGCTTGAGATGCCGCGGGCCAAGGCTCTGCCTTTGCGCCTTTTGGAGACGATGACTAGATGAGAAGACTTCTTGCCGCCTTCAGTGCGGCCTGCTTTTGTGTGTCCGTTTTTTCCGCCGCCACGGCCTATGCCGAACCTTCCCGGGGCTCGGCCAAGAAACAGTATCTGTTCCAGACTTCCGAAAAACAGGAGGCCGCCGGCAAGCAGAAGCCGCGCAAGGTTTCCAGCAAGCGCAGCAACAAGCGCACGACCGTCATCGACAAGGACGGCGTGGTCGTCGGCAAACTGAAGACCTACAAGAGCACGACCGGCTACCCCAAGGCGGAGAATCCGCTGTCGGCGGAGCGCAAGACGGCCGGCTATTCCGGCCTGATCCAGACCTATGCCAAGGCCTATGGCGTGCCCGTCGACCTCGCCCATGCGGTGGTGCGCGTCGAGAGCAACTTCAATCCGAAGGCCCGCGGCAGCGCCGGCGAGATCGGCCTCATGCAGATCAAGCCGGCCACGGCCCGCATGATGGGGTATCGCGGCGGCGCCAAGGGCCTCTACGATCCCGAGACCAACATCAAGTTCGGCATGAAGTATCTCGCCATGGCGCACGATCTCAGCGGCGGCACGACCTGCGGCACGATCCTGCGCTACAATGCCGGCCATGGCGCCAAGCGCATGAACCCGGTCTCCAAGCGCTATTGCGGCAAGGTGCAGAGCATCATCGACTGACCGGCGCGACGTTTCGCGGGCTGGAATCGGCCCGCGGTCATGCTATGCCATCGGTGAAAAGCGAGGGTAGGGCATGGATCGGCATTTCGATTTCGTCGTCGTGGGCAGGGGCATGATGGGGGCGGCGGCCGCACGCCACCTTGCCGCAACGGGCGCCTCCGTGGCGCTCGTCGGGCGGGGGGAACCGGCCGACTGGCAGAAGCACGACGGCGTCTTCGCCAGCCACTATGACAGCGGCCGCATCACCCGCACGATCGACCAGGACCCGGACTGGGCCCTGCTCGCCAAGCGGTCGATCGCCCGCTACCGCACCATCGAGGCCGAGAGCGGCATAGACTTCTACGGCGAGACGGGCTGCCTGATCAGCGGTCCTGCCGGCGGCGATTTCCTCACTGCCGTCGAGGCCGTGGCGAAGCGCTATGCGCTGGAGGCGCCGCTGCTCGACCGGGCGGCGCTGCGGGCGCGGTTTCCCTGGTTCGACCTGCCGGAGAGCTCGGCCGGCGTCTTCGAGGTGAAGGGTGCCGGCTATATCGATCCGCGCAAGCTCGTCGCTGCACAGGTCGCCTGCATGGAAAAGGCCGGCGGCGTTTCCATCCTCGACGATGCCCTTTCGGTGACGGATGCCGGCGGCCGTGCCGCGGTGGCGTTGAAATCGGGCGGTGCGGTCACCGGCGGGCGCGTGCTGGTGGCGACCGGCGGTTTCTCCCGTGCGCCCGGGCTGTTGCCGAGGGTGCCGGCCCTTGTCGTCAAGGCACGCACCGTCGTGCTGGCGCAATTGTCGCCCGAACAGGCCGAGGCCTATCGCGCCATGCCGTCCTGGATCGACGAGAGCGCCGATCCGGCCGACCATTTCTACTTCCTGCCGCCGATCGTCTATCCGGACGGCCATTCCTATCTCAAGATCGGTGGCGATCCGACGGAGGTCGCGATCGAGGAGGAGCAGGCGATTCGCGACTGGTTCCGCGGCGAGGGGCGGCCGGAGGCGATCGTGCATCTGAAGCGCCTGCTTGCGCGGTCCATTCCCGATCTCGATCCGGTGCGTCTTGTCTCCGCACCCTGCGTCACGACCTATACGGTGCACGGCTATCCCTATGCCGGCTTCGTGGAGGGTGATCGTGTCGCGCTCCTGACCGGCGGCAACGGGGCGGCGGCGAAGAGTTCCGACGAGATCGGCCGCATCGGCGCGGACCTGGTGATTCGCGGAAAGATGGACGAACCGGACTACACGACGGATTTCGCGGTTCATTTCCGATAAGACACTGGTCTTTCCTCTCGGTATCGGTTAGTCAGCGCCTGCCAGTTGGCCGGGCAGCCGCGCCTTGCAAGGGTCGAAAGGCCGCAGGGTGAGGAAAGTCCGGGCTCCACGGAAACACGGTGCCGGATAACGTCCGGCGGGGGCGACCCCAGGGAAAGTGCCACAGAAAGCAAACCGCCTTCTCCGGAAGGTAAGGGTGAAAGGGTGGGGTAAGAGCCCACCGCGGCCATGGCGACATGGACGGCACGGTAAACCCCACCGGGAGCAAAACCGAATAGGGATGACGCGAAGCGCGCAAGCGCTTCAGCCCGTTTCCGGGCCGGTCATCCGGGTGGGTTGCAAGAGGCCGGGCGCAAGTCCGGTCCCAGATGAATGGCTGCCACGTTCCGGCGAAAGCCGGAGCCATACAGAACCCGGCTTACAGGCCAACTGGCAAAAACCTCCTCCGCAGGACGGTTCTTCACGACGCGCCAATGCGCTGAAATCCGAAGGGTTGCGCCTGCGACCGCGCACTCCGGGCAGATGCGGGTGCCTGCCGGTTCTCCTCCCGAATACGGGTGGCCAGGGCCCCTCGAAGGGGATGAGTGTCAGTTTGTCCCGGAAGGGCCTTGTCAGGTGAGTCCTCTTCGAGGAAAAACACCTTCTGGCCGACCATAGGGAAACAAACATGCATGTCCTTTCGATCTCTCCGGAACTTGCGCAGCGGTTGAAGGAGCAGCATGTCAGCGTCCAGATAGGCGGGCTCTTCAGGGCGCAAGACGGGATCAGGATGGAAGCACCCTGCGGGCTTTTCGGCGGTGTCTCCGTGGACAACCCGCTGACGTTCGGCGCGTTCTCCTATTCCTGGTCCATGCTCACGCGCGTCAGCCGCGTCGGTCGGTACTGCTCGATCGCGACGAATGTCGCCTTCGGTGCGGGGGAGCACCCGACGGACTGGATCAGCACATCAAGCGCCTTTTACGCCCGGTCCTTCCTGGGCAGCGGCTTTGCCGAGCAGAACGGCGGTTTCGACCCGGTCGACCAGGACGTCTCGCATCCGCGATACAGGGACATCACGATCGGCAACGATGTCTGGATCGGCGACCGCGCCTATATCCGCGGCGGAGTTCACATCGGCGATGGCGCCATCATCGGCACGGATGCGGTCGTGACCAAGGACGTGCCGTCCTATGCGGTGGTTGTCGGCAATCCGGGGCGCGTGGTGAAGATGCGCTTTGCGGAAAAGATCATCGCACGCCTTCTCGCCAGCCGATGGCACGACTACTCCTTCACGTCGTTCCAAGGACTGCCTTTCACGAAGGTGGAAGAGTTCCTTGACATCCTTGACGCGAAGCGAGCGGACGGCTCCATCCAGCCGTATCAGCCCAGGATTCTGACCTTCCCCAACGATTTCGTGGTTCATCCTCTTTAGTTCGGGCACGGATTTTGGGCGTGCGGTCGGATTGGCGCGATCCGGGGGGCTTGCCGGCCTATGGGAAGCGCCGTTCGCGCCGGCCCTCGTGCTCTCACCGAACCTGTGCCCGGCTTCTTCCGGAACCGCTCACGCCGATATCACGGAATGTGTCTCCCTATAACAATTCGTGTTTCCGGGCCGATGCCTGCGCCAATTCCATCCCTTTCGCTGTCCCTCTCCCTACAATTGCTGCTGTGAACTCAGGCGGATGTAGGCGCAGGCTGCGGGTTTCCTGTTTTGTTCCTCGGGCGTCGTTTTTAACCTCGTGTTAACCCTCGGAATGTAGGGTTAACAAACTGTTTTCGCCCGCAATTCAGGCTGCCGAGAGGATGTGGATTTGCGCGACGCAACTGTTCGCATTTGACGGTCTCATCACCGGGAACGAGGTCACTTCCCATTGACGCCCATATGGTCCCATGGTATCCCAAACTCACACTGCACAAGGACGCATGAGCGTCCGATCATCGCAAAGCTTTGAGGCTGACCGGCTGGGGATGGTACGGCGCGTAGGCGACGTATCAGGGCTGGCTTGCGTGTGCGGTGTTGTGTTGGGTGAGCCGGGGCGGATGCACAGCGCCATGGCTCTGGAAGCGGCTGTATCGCGTCATGAACCGGTTCCTGTCGAATGCGACAAACAGGATCGATGCCAAGGGGCGGGTTTCCGTTCCGTCGGCCTTTCGCTCCGTCCTGTCGCAGCGCGACATCCGGGAGCTGTACTGCTTCCAGGATTTCTTGTTTCCGGCGATCAGCGTCGGCGGGCTGGATCTGCTCGATCGTTTCGAGCGCCAGATCGCCAGCGAGGACGTTCTTTCGCCGCAAGCCAACCGGATGTCGCTCCTGGTCCACGGGGGCGGGGTCTTCATGAAGCTCGATTCGGAGGGGCGCCTGCCGGTCACGGATTTCATCCGCGACTATACGGGCATCACCACGGAGGTGACCTTTGTCGGTCGGGCGGATCATTTTCAGCTCTGGGCACCGCAGACATTCCTAGCCACGCAGGCGGCTGCCCGGGAAGAGTTCAGGACGCGAGGTCTGGGCTTGGGGTAAGACGGAGAATCGGAATGGCGGCGGATCTTGGCGGAGGTTTTTCTGATGCCGATGGCGGACCGGTCCGTCACATTCCGGTTCTTCTCTCCGAGGTCCTCGCGGCGCTTTCGCCGAAACCCGGCCAGGTCATCCTCGACGGCACGTTCGGGGCAGGCGGCTATACGTCCGCCATCCTCGCCGAGGGGGCAAATGTCATCGCGCTCGACCGCGATCCCAACGCCATTGCGGGCGGCAAGGCGCTGGCCGAAGCGTCCGGCGGCCGGCTGACCCTCATCCATTCGCGCTTTTCCGAGCTTGCCGAGCATGCGCCCGCGGGCGGGCTCGACGGCGTCGTGCTCGATATCGGCGTCTCCTCCATGCAGATCGACGAGGCCGACCGCGGCTTCTCGTTCCAGAAGAACGGGCCGCTCGACATGCGCATGTCTGCCACCGGCGTCTCGGCTGCCGATGTGGTGAACCGCGCAAAGGTCTCCGATCTCATCCGCATCTTCGGCTTCCTCGGCGAGGAGAAGCAGGCCGGGCGCATCGCCCGCGCCATCGAGAAGGCGCGCGAGAAGGAACCCTTCACCACGACGCGCCAGCTCGCCAACCTCATCGAGCTGACGACGCCGCGCAAGGCCAAGGACAAGATCCACCCGGCGACGCGCGTCTTCCAGGCGCTGCGCGTCTTCGTCAACGACGAGCTCGGCGAACTTGCCGAAGCCCTGTTCGCCGCCGAGCGCGTATTGAAGCCGGGCGGGCGGCTGGTCGTCGTCTCCTTCCATTCGCTGGAGGACCGGATCGTCAAGAAATTCTTCCAGGACCGCGCCGGAAAGGCGGCGGGCTCGCGGCATCTGCCGGAAGTCCACGACAAGGCCGCAACCTTCGCACCAGTCGGGCGCCCTATGGTGGCGGCCAGCGACGAGGAGAGCGCGGTCAATCCGCGCGCCCGATCCGCGAAGCTGCGGGCGGGCGAGCGCACGAGCGCCCCCGCCGGGACGGATGATCTGTCCATTTTCAACCTGCCGAACCTTGCCGACCTTGCGAAGATGGGAAGCTGAGTGATGTTCCGTACCCTTGATGTCGTGATGATCGCCGTCATGACCGCAGCAGCCACCGTCACCTATTCGATCAAGCACCAGGCCGAGAACAAGCTGGAAGAGGTGCGCAAGCTCGACGCCGAGATCAAGCTGGAGGAGGACACGATCGACCTCCTCAAGGCCGACTGGGCGCTGCTCACCCAGCCGAACCGCCTGAACCGCCTGGTGAAGACCTTCGAGGCCGACCTGAAGCTCGTTCCGACCGAATCGATCCAGCTCGCCCAGCCGAACGAACTGCCCATGCCGACGGCCGAACTGCCGGCGCTGGCGCCGGAGAAGGACGAGAAGGTCGCCAAGAGCCAGAAGAAAGCCAAAGGCACGGACGCAATCCAAACCGGATCGGTGGCAAACTGATGTCGTTTCTCTCCCGCATCATGGACCTCAAGAGCAAGGCGCATTTCAGCGCCGGCGGCAACAACAACCGGGCCGGCAGCCATGGCGGCCATGCCTTCGAGGGCACGCGCAAGCGCTCCGGCTCGCAGGCCCGCAGCCGCGTCGCCGTCATCATCTGCTGCTTCGGCATGGTCTATGCCGTCATCGGCGGCCGCCTCGTGCAATATGGCATGGCCTCGCCCGAAACCGTGTCCTCGATCGGCCCCGCCGACCACCTGATGGCCTCGCGTCCCGACATCGTCGACCGCAACGGCGAGATCCTCGCCACCGACATCCGCACCGTCTCGCTCTATGCCGAGCCGCACAAGATCGTCGATGCGGACGAGGCGGTGGAAATGCTCGCCACCGTCATGCCCGACCTCGACCGGCGCGGCATCTACCGCAAGCTCACCTCGAAATCCCGCTTCCAGTGGCTGAAGCGCCAGCTGACGCCCAAGCAGCAGAGCCGCATCCTGGCGCTCGGCATTCCCGGCGTCGGCTTCCGGCCGGAAAAGCGCCGCTTCTATCCGGGCGGCGTCACCGCCTCGCATATCGTCGGCCATGTCAACATCGACAACCGCGGCATTGCCGGCATGGAGCGCTACATCGACAACCAGGGTCTCGCCGACCTTGCCGCGATCGGCATGACGAGCGATGCCAAGCTGGAGCCGGTGCGCCTGTCCATCGACCTGCGCGTCCAGGCCATCGTGCGCGACGTCGTGGCGACGGGCATGGAGAAATACAAGGCGATCGCCGCCGGCGCCGTCGTGATGGACGTGCATACGGGCGAGATCCTCGCCATGGCCTCGGTGCCGGACTACGATCCCAACAACCCGGCCGAAGGCGCCAAGGAAGGCTGGATGAACCGCATGTCGAACGGCACGTTCGAGATGGGCTCCACCTTCAAGAGCTTCACGACGGCGATGGCGCTCGATTCGGGCAAGGTGAAGATCACCGACAGCTTCGACGCCCGCGCGCCGATCCGCATCGGCGGCTTCACCATCAAGGACTTCCACGGCAAGCACCGCGTGCTGACCGTGCCGGAGATCTTCCAGTATTCCTCCAACATCGGCACGGCCAAGATGGCCGACGTCGTCGGAATCGCCGGCCACAAGGAGTTCCTGACGCGGCTCGGCCTTCTGACCCGGCTCGAAACCGAGCTGCCGGAGGTGAAGACCCCGACGCAGCCGCGTGAATGGAAGAAGATCAACTCGATCACCATCTCCTTCGGCCACGGCGTCTCGACGACGCCGCTGCAGACGGCGGTGGCCGCGGCGGCGCTGATGAACGGCGGCCTCCTGATCAACCCGACCTTCCTGCCGCGCACGGTGGAGGAGGCGAACGAGGTGGCCAAGGTCGTCGTCAAGCCGGAGACCGGCGACAAGATGCGCTACCTCTTCAAGCTCAACGCGAACGACGGTTCCGGCCGCCGCGCGCTCGTTCCGGGCTTCAATGTCGGCGGCAAGACGGGCACGGCCAACAAGGTCGTCGGCGGCCGTTATTCCAACACCCAGAACTTCAACGCCTTCCTCTCCGCCTTCCCGATCGACGACCCGAAATATGTGGTCCTCACCTTCATCGACGCGCCGCAGACGGGTGAGGGCGGGGGGCGCACCGCCGGCCTCAACGCCGCGCCGATGGTCGGCGAGATCATCCGCCGCTCGGCCGCCCTTCTCGGTGTAAAGCCGAAATTTGGTGAGGACGGGTCTGCCTTGCTTGTGTCTTATTGAATGGAGAAGACGGGAGGCCGATTCGAATGGAAACGGCTTCCACTGGAAAGCAGCAGAGCGGACAATGAAGATCAGTGACCTCGCCGGACCCGAAACCGAAGACCTTTCCGCCGCAGCCGCGATAGACATCGGCGGCATTGCCAGCGACAGCCGGAAGGTGAAGCCGGGCGATCTCTTCGTTGCACTCTCAGGCACCAGGGCCGATGGCAGCGCCTTCATCGCCGATGCCGTCTCGCGCGGCGCCGCCGCGGTTGCCGTTGCCGCCGGCAGCAAGGCCGAAGCCTCCGTCCCGGTCATCCCCGTCGCCGAGCCGCGCCGGTTCCTGGCGCTTGCCGCCGCCCGCTTCTACGGCCGTCAGCCGGAAACCATGGTCGCCGTGACCGGCACGGCCGGAAAGACCTCCGTCGCCTCCTTCACCCGCCAGATCTGGGCCCATGCCGGCCACGCCGCCGCGATGATCGGCACGACCGGCGTCGTCGCGCCCGGCCGCAACGACTACGGCTCGCTGACGACGCCCGATCCGGTGTCGCTGCACGAACTGCTCGCCGAGCTTGCCGATGCCGGCGTCACCCATGCCGCGATGGAGGCGTCCAGCCACGGCCTCGACCAGGCGCGTCTCGACGGCGTGAAGCTCTCCGCCGCCGCCTTCACCAATCTCGGCCGCGACCACATGGACTACCATCCGACGGTCGAGCACTACATGGCCTCGAAGATGCGGCTGTTCGATACGCTGCTCGCCAAGGGCGCGCCCGCCGTCATCTATGCCGATGACGAATGGTCGGGCGTTGCGATCGAGGCGGCGCGGAAGGCCGGGCTCGACGTGCGCACGGTCGGCCGCAAGGGCGAATACCTGACGCTGAAGCGTGTCGAGCATTTCCGCCACAAGCAGACGGCCGAGGTGCATGTCGGCGATGCCATCTATGAAGTGCATATCCCGCTCGCCGGCGATTTCCAGGTGGCGAACGCGCTCGTCGCGGCAGGCCTTGCCATGTCGACCGGCGTCCCCGCCGCCGTCGCCATGGCCGCCCTCGAAAAGCTGATCGGCGCCTCCGGCCGGCTCGAACTGGTGGGCCACGCCAGGAACGGCGCGCTCGCCTATGTCGACTATGCCCACAAGCCGGATGCGCTGGAAAACGTGCTGACCTCCGTGCGCCCCTTCACGACGGGCCGTGTCATCGTGGTCTTCGGCTGCGGCGGGGACCGCGACAAGGGCAAGCGGCCGATCATGGGCGAGATCGCCACGCGCCTTGCCGACGTGGTGGTCGTCACCGACGACAATCCGCGCTCCGAGGTGCCTGAAGTCATCCGCTCCGAGATCATGGCGGCGGCCAGGGGCGCGACCGAGATCGGCGATCGCGCCGAGGCGATCCGCAGCGCCGTCCGCATGCTGCAGTCCGGCGACACGCTGATCGTCGCCGGAAAGGGGCATGAGGAGGGGCAGACCGTCGGCACCGTGACGCTGCCGTTCTCCGACCACGCGGAATTGCTGAAGGCCCTGGAGGAACTCGACCGTTGAAATGGCTCTGGACCACGCCTGATCTCGTCGCCGCCCTGCACGGCCGCCCCATCGGCAACCTGCCGCAGGGCGTCACCGGCATTTCCATCGACAGCCGCAACATCGCGCCCGGCGAAGCCTTCTTCGCCATCAAGGGCGATCGCGTCGACGGCCATGATTTCGCAAGCTTCGCGGTCGCCAACGGCGCGGCGCTGCTCGTTGTCAGCGAAGGCAAGCTGCCGGCGCTCGGCCGGCTCGTCACGCCGATGATCGTGGTGCCGGACGTGCTCCAGGCGCTCGTCGACCTCGGCTGCGCGGCGCGCGACCGCACGGCGGCCCGCATCGTCGCCGTCACCGGCTCCGTCGGCAAGACGACGACCAAGGAGATGCTGCGCCAGGCGCTTTCGCCTTCCGGCAGCGTGCACGCCTCCGTCGCCTCCTTCAACAACCATTGGGGCGTGCCACTGACGCTCGCCCGCATGCCGGAGACCACCGACTACGGCGTCTTCGAGATCGGCATGAACCATCCCGGCGAGATCCGCCCGCTGGTCGCCATGGTGCGCCCGCATGTGGCGATGATCACGACGATCGCGCCGGCCCATCTCGGCAATTTCCGTGATCTGGAGGAGATCGCCGCCGCCAAGGCGGAGATTTTCGAGGGTGTCGTGCCGGGGGGGCACGCCCTTCTCAACCGCGACAACGAGCAGTTCGCCTTCCTCGAAAAGGCGGCGCAGGCGGCCGGCGTCTCGCATGTCCACAGTTTCGGTGCCGATCCGACGGCGGAGTTCCGCCTGCTCGATTTCATCCCGAGTGCCGAGGGCGGGCTTTTGCGCGCCGCGGTCGGCGGACAGACGCTGGAAGTGCCGATGGGTGCGCCCGGGCGGCACATCGCCGAAAACGCCGTCGCCGTGCTCGGCGCGGTGCATCTTGCCGGCGGCGATATCGAGAAGGCGATGGCGGGGCTTGCCACCATGCAGGCGGAGAAGGGGCGGGGACGCCGCTACCGGCTCGCCAAGGACGGCGGCTGGTTCACGCTGATCGACGAGAGCTACAATGCCAACCCGGCCTCGATGCGCGCGACGATCGCGCTGTTGCGCGACGCCGAGCCGCATGGCCGGGGCCGGCGCATCGCCGTGCTCGGCGACATGCTGGAAATGGGCGAGCATTCGCTTCTCGTCCATGCCGGCCTTGCCGAACCGCTTCTGGAGGCGGGTATCGGCGACGTCTGGCTCGGCGGACCGGACATGGCGGCGCTGCGGGATGTGCTGCCGGAGGGCGTGGCGACTGAATACCGCGACACGGCGGACGCGCTTGCCGCCCATGCGCTCGATGCGGTGCAGCCGGGCGACGTTCTGGTCGTGAAATCGTCGAAGGGCACGGGATTCAGCCGTATCGTGGCGGCCCTGCTTGACAAATATCCGACGTTCCCGGAGAGGGAACGCGAGCTTTGAGGGAGGTTCGGCCGGGCAGATGCCCGCCGGGCCTTCTTTTTTATGGAATCGACATCTCCGTCCGCGGTCGGTCACGCCGCGGATGATGCGGGGAACCTTTTGGGGAAAGGGTGACAATGCTGCTTTGGCTCGTCGAGCTGGCTGACACCGTGCAGGTGTTCAACCTGTTCCGCTACATTACCTTCCGGACGGGCGCTGCGCTGTTCACCTCGGCCACCATCGTCTTCCTCTTCGGACCGATGATCATCTCCTCGCTGCGCATCCGCCAGGGCAAGGGCCAGCCGATCCGTGCCGACGGGCCGCAGACGCACTTCAAGAAGGCCGGCACGCCCACCATGGGCGGCCTGATGATCCTCGCCGGCATCGTCGGCAGCGCGCTGCTCTGGGCCGATCTTTCCAACGTCTATGTGGTCGCGACCCTGCTCGTGACGCTCGGCTTCGGCGCGATCGGCTTCTACGACGACTATCTCAAGGTCACCAAGCAGACGGAGAAGGGCTTTTCCGGCAAGGCGCGCCTCGGCCTCGAATTCATCATCGCGGGGGCTGCGACCTATTTCATGATGCGCGCCTCGTTGTCCGCGGGGGCGGCCGGCTCGACCTTCGGCTCCTCCATCGCCTTTCCCTTCGCCAAGGATTTCCTGATCAATCTCGGCCTCTTCTTCGTGCTGTTCGGCGGCTTCGTCATCGTGGCGGCCGGCAATGCGGTGAACCTGACGGACGGGCTCGACGGCCTTGCCACGGTTCCCGTGATGATCTCGGCCGCCTCCTTCGGCGTCATCGCCTATCTTGCCGGCAACGCGGTCTTCGCGAACTACCTGCAGATCCATTTCGTGCCCGGCACGGGCGAGCTTGCCGTCGTGCTCGGTGCGGTCATCGGCGCCGGCCTCGGCTTCCTGTGGTTCAACGCCCCGCCGGCCGCCATCTTCATGGGCGACACCGGTTCGCTGGCGCTCGGTGGCCTCATCGGCACGGTCGCCGTCGCCACCAAGCACGAGATCGTCATGGCGATCATCGGCGGCCTCTTCGTCATGGAGACGCTGTCGGTCATCATCCAGGTCGCCTCCTTCAAGCTCACGGGCAGGCGCGTCTTCCTGATGGCGCCGATCCACCACCATTTCGAGAAGAAGGGCTGGACGGAAAGCCAGGTCGTCGTGCGCTTCTGGATCATCGCCGTCGTGCTGGCGCTGGTCGGCCTCTCCACGCTCAAGCTGCGGTGAAGAGGTCATGATCCCCGTCACCACCTTCAAGGGAAAGACGGTCGCGCTCTTCGGGCTCGGCGGCTCCGGCCTTGCGACGGCGCTGGCGCTTGCCGCGGGCGGCGCCGAGGTCACCGCCTGGGACGACAGCGCGGCGAGCGTCGAGAACGCGTCGTCCGCCGGCATCCGGACGGGCGACCTGCGCAGGCTCGACTGGAAGGCCGTGGATGCGCTGGTGCTTTCGCCCGGCGTGCCGCTCACCCATCCGAAACCCCATTGGAGCGCGGAGCTTGCCCGCGCAGCCGGCGTCGAGATCATCGGCGATGTCGAGCTCTTCGTGCGCGAGCGCCGGGCGCATGCGCCCGATTGCCCCTTCGTCGCCATAACAGGCACGAACGGCAAGTCGACCACGACGGCGCTGATCGCCCATATCCTCAAGGCGAGCGGGCGCGATACCCAGCTCGGCGGCAATATCGGCACCGCGGTGCTGACGCTCGATCCGCCGAAGGCCGGCCGCTTCTATGTGGTGGAGTGCTCCTCCTACCAGATCGACCTGGCGCCGACGCTGAACCCGTCCGCCGGCATCCTTCTCAACCTGACGCCCGACCATCTCGACCGCCACGGCTCGATGGAGCACTATGCCGATGTCAAGGAACGCCTCGTCGCCGGCAGCCGGACGGCGATCGTCGGCGTCGACGACAGTTTCTGCGAGCGCATCGCCGACCGCGTCGAGCGGGCCGGCACGAAGGTCGTGCGCATCTCCAAGCGCAACGTGCTGGCCGACGGCATCTATGCCGATGGCCCGCGCCTCGTCCTGGCGCAGGGCGGGGCGACCCGCGTGATCGCGGACCTTTCCTCGATCGAGACCCTGCGCGGCGCCCACAATGCGCAGAACGCCGCCGCCGCCGTCGCGGCCTGCCTTGCGGTCGGCGTCGGCGAGGACGAGATCCGCACCGGCCTTGCGTCCTTCCCGGGCCTGAAGCACCGCATGCAGCCGGTCGGCCGCAAGGGCGAGACGCTGTTCGTCAACGATTCGAAGGCGACGAATGCCGATGCGGCCGCGCCGGCCCTGTCGAGCTTCGAGCGCATCTACTGGATCGCCGGGGGCGTGCCGAAGGAGGGCGGGATTTCCTCGCTCGGCACGTTCTTCCCCAAGATCGCCAAGGCCTATCTCATCGGCGAGGCGGCGCCCGCCTTCGCGGCGACGCTCGGCGAGGCCGTGCCCTTCGAGATGTCCGGCACGCTGGAACGGGCGGTCCAGGATGCGGCGGCGGATGCCGAGCGGGATGGAAACGGCCCCGTTACCGTTCTGCTTTCCCCGGCTTGCGCAAGCTTCGACCAGTACAAGAACTTTGAAGTCAGGGGTGATGCCTTCGTGAAACACGTTTCGGCCCTGCCGGGCGTGTCCATGCTGGTCGAGGTTTAGGATGGTGTCGGGATTTGCGACCTTGCTCCCTGCCTCTCCGCCATCCTCGGGCTTGACCCGAGGATCCATTTGCGCCGTGCGTGCCGCGTGGATCCTTGGGTCAAGCCCGAGGATGACGGAGGGGAGGGAGTGGACGCAGCGGATTCCGAACCGCTCAGCGAGAGGAACGAGACATGGTTAGTCGTGCCGAACGTGGTGCATTGGCGGACTGGTTCTGGACGATAGACCGGTTCTTCCTGGCGGCCTTCATCCTGTTGATGGGCCTCGGCTTCATGCTGTCCTTCGCGGCCAGCCCGCCGGTTGCCGAGCGCCTCGGGCTCGACAGCTTCCACTTCGTCAAGCGCCACGCCATGTTCCTGATCCCGGCCATCGCGGTGATGTTCGGCATTTCCTTCATGTCGCCGCGGCAGGTGCGGCGCGCGGCGATGATCCTGCTCGTCGTCTCGCTTGCGGCCATGGTGCTGGCGCTGTTCTTCGGCGTCGAGGTCAAGGGCTCGCGGCGCTGGATCTCCATCGGCAGCTTCTCCATCCAGCCGTCCGAATTCATGAAGCCGGCCTTCGTCGTCATCTGCGCCTGGCTCTTTGCCGAACATGCCCGCCAGCCGGAAATTCCCGGCAACCTCTTCGCCATCATCCTTTTCGGCATCGTCGCGGCGCTGCTCGTCGCCCAGCCCGACCTTGGCCAGACCATCCTGACGGCCGCCGTCTGGGGCGGCATGTTCTTCATGGCCGGCATGCCGTGGCTGTGGATCATCGTGCTCGGCGGCGCGGCCGTCGGCGGCCTCCTGACGGCCTATACGTTCCTGCCGCACGTGGCGGGCCGTATCGACAAGTTCCTGACCGGCGAGGGCGATACGTTCCAGATGGACACGGCGCGCGAGGCCATCATCCGCGGCGACTGGTTCGGCCAGGGGCCGGGCGAGGGCACGGTCAAGCGCATCATCCCGGACAGCCATACCGACTTCATCTTCTCCGTCGCGGCCGAGGAGTTCGGCATCCTCTTCTGCATGGTCATCGTCATGATCTTCGCCTTCGTGGTGATGCGCGGCCTCAACCATGCCTTCAAGGAGCGCAACGATTTCACGCGTTTCGCCGTCGCCGGCCTCGTGCTGCAGATCGGCACGCAGTCGATGATCAATATCGGCGTGAACCTGGAGTTGCTGCCGGCCAAGGGCATGACGCTGCCGCTGATCTCCTATGGCGGCTCGTCGATGATCGCGATCTGCGTGACGGCCGGCTTCATCCTGGCGCTGACCCGCCACCGCCCGGAAAAGCGCGCCTCCGAGCGCAGCCTCTTCCGCGGCGGCATCGTGGCGCCTGCGGAGTGATCGGTTCGATGGCGTATGCGGGTTTCACCCCCCTCTGCCCTGCCGGGCATCTCCCCCTCAAGGGGGGAGATCGGCTGGAGGCAAGGCGGTGCCACGAATCGATCTCCCCCCATGAGGGGGAGATGCCCGGCAGGGCAGAGGGGGGTAATGCCTCCGCAACGCACAAGGCATGCACCTCATGAGCAAAGGCATCGTTCTCCTCGCCGCCGGGGGCACCGGCGGCCATCTCTTTCCCGCAGAGGCGCTGGCGCATGAGCTGAAGGCCGGCGGCTGGTCGGTGCATCTTGTCACCGACAGCCGCGCCGAGCGTTTTGCCGGAAAATTTCCGGCGGACGAAATCCATGTCGTTCCCTCCGCGACGATCGGCTCGAAGAACCCGGTCAGCGTCGTGAAATCGCTCTTCACGCTGTGGAAGGGCATTCGCGTCGCGCGCAAACTGATGGCGCGCCTGCGGCCGAAGGTGGTCGTCGGCTTCGGCGGTTATCCCACCGTTCCGCCGCTTCTCGCCGCGACGGGCATGGGCATCCCCTCGATGATCCACGAGCAGAATGCGGTGATGGGCCGCGCCAACAAGGCGCTGGCGAACCGCGTGAAGGCGATTGCCGGCGGCTTCCTGCCGGAGACGGGCGGGCAATATGCGGCAAAGACGGTGACGACGGGCAACCCGGTCCGCCCCGCCGTGCTCGAAGCGGCGACCATTCCCTATGAGGCCTCGACGGATGGCGAATTCCGCCTCGTCGTCTTCGGCGGCAGCCAGGGCGCGCAGTTCTTCTCCAAGGCCATTCCCTCGGCGATCGCGGCGCTGGAGCCTACCGACCGGGCAAGGCTCAGAATCACCCAGCAGGCGCGTCCGGAAGACCGCGACGAGGTGGTGCGCACCTATGACGAGCTCGGCATTCCGGCCGATGTCTCGCCCTTCTTCACCGATATGGCGTCGCGCATCGGCAATGCCCATCTCGTCATCAGCCGTTCCGGCGCCTCGACCGTCTCCGAAGTCTCGGTCATTGGCCGTCCCGCCATCCTCGTGCCCTATCCCTATGCGCTTGATCACGACCAGGCGGCGAATGCCGCGGCGCTGGCTTCGGGCGGCGGGGCGAAGGTGATCGCGCAGGGAGAGCTTTCGACGGAGCGCCTGGCGGGCATCGTCTCCAAGGCGATGCATGACCCGGCGGGCATGGCGGCCATGGCCGCAAACGCCAGAAAGGCGGGCAAACCGGACGCCGCGCGCTTGCTCGCCTTAATGGTTGAGGCTATTGCGGGCGGCAGGTCCATTGCACAGTTCAAGGGCGTACAATTCAAGGGAGAACGGCCATGAAGATGCCGCAGAGCATAGGGCTCGTTCATTTCATCGGCATTGGCGGCATCGGCATGAGCGGCATCGCCGAGGTGCTGCACAATCTCGGCCACAAGGTGCAGGGCTCCGACCAGGCGGACAGCGCCAATGTGCAGCGCCTGCGCGAGAAGGGCATCGAGGTCTTCGTCGGCCACAGGGCGGAAAACCTGGGCGATGCCGAAGTGGTCGTCGTCTCCACCGCCATCAGGAAGAACAATCCCGAGCTGGTGGCCGCGCGCGAAAAGCTGCTGCCGGTCGTGCGCCGGGCGGAAATGCTCGCCGAGCTGATGCGCTTCCGCAATGCCATCGCCATCGGCGGCACCCACGGCAAGACGACGACGACCTCGATGGTCGCGACGCTGCTGGAAGCCGGCGGCCTCGACCCGACCGTCATCAACGGCGGCATCATCAATGCCTATGGCACCAATGCCCGCATGGGCGAGGGCGAATGGATGGTGGTGGAGGCGGACGAATCGGACGGCACCTTCCTGAAGCTGCCCGCCGACATCGCCGTCGTCACCAACATCGACCCCGAACATCTCGACCACTACGGCAATTTCGATGCCGTGCGCGCGGCCTTCCGCCAGTTCGTCGAGAACGTGCCGTTCTACGGCTTCGGCGTCATGTGCCTCGACCATCCGGAGGTGCAGGCCATGGTCAGCCGCATCGAGGACCGCAAGGTCATCACCTATGGCGAGAACCCGCAGGCCGACGTGCGCTTTTCCAATATCCGCATGGACGGCGCGACCTCCGTCTTCGACGTCGAGATCCGCCGCCGCCGCACCGGCCAGGTCATCGCGCTGAAGGACCTGCGCCTGCCGATGCCGGGCCGCCACAACGTTTCCAACGCCACCGCGGCCATCGCCGTCGCCCAGCGTCTCGGCATGTCGCCGGAGGCGATCGCCCGGGGGCTTGCCGGCTTCGGCGGCGTCAAGCGCCGCTTCACGCTGACCGGTAGCTGGAACGGCGTCAATGTCTACGACGACTACGGCCACCACCCGGTCGAGATCAAGGCCGTGCTGCGCGCGGCGCGCGAGGCCTGCGCGGGCCGCGTCATCGCCGTTCACCAGCCGCACCGCTACAGCCGCGTCGCGAGCCTCTTCGAGGAGTTCGCCGGCTGCTTCAACGAGGCCGACACGGTGATGATCGCGCCGATCTATGCGGCGGGCGAGGACCCGGTCGACGGCGTCACCGCGGAGGAGATGGTTTCCCGCATCAAATCCGCCGGCCACCGGGACGCGCGCTTCCTGCCGTCGCCGGAAGCTTTGGCGCCCGTCGTCGCCGGCATTGCAAAGCCCGGTGACTTTGTGGTTCTCTTGGGGGCTGGCAGCATCACGTATTGGGCGCAGACGCTGCCGAAGGACTTGGCAGGCATTTCGGGGCAGGTGGCATGAAGCAGGTGGACGGGGAAAAACTTCTGGCGTCGTTGGGCGAGGGGATCAAAGAGGTCCGCGGACGCCTGACGCCGGATGCGCCGATGGACCGCGTCACCTGGTTCCGCGCCGGCGGCCTTGCCGAGCTGATGTTCCATCCGCATGACACCGAGGATCTCGCGACCTTCCTCAAGCTCGTGCCGGAGGAGGTGCCGATCACCGTGACCGGCGTCGGCTCGAACCTTCTGGTGCGCGACGGCGGCATTCCCGGCGTCGTCATCCGCCTCTCGGCCAAGGGGTTCGGCGATGTCGAGCTCGTCGGCGAGAACCGGATCAAGGCGGGCGCGATCTGCCCGGACAAGAACATCGCCGCCATGGCGCTCGACCACGGCATTGCCGGCTTCGAGTTCTATTACGGCATTCCCGGCTCGATCGGCGGCGCGCTGCGCATGAATGCCGGCGCCAATGGCGGCGAGACCAAGGATCTCGTCGTGGAGGTGCACGCGATCGACCGCAAGGGCAATCCGCATGTGCTGTCCAATGCGGATATGGGCTATACCTATCGCCATTCCGCCGCGCCGTCCGACCTGATCTTCACCCATGCGATCTTCCAGGGCGAGGCGGGCGACAAGACGGATATCCGCGGCAGGATGGATGCGGTGCGCCAGCATCGCGAGACCGTGCAGCCGATCCGCGAGAAGACCGGCGGTTCGACCTTCAAGAACCCGGAAGGGCATTCGGCCTGGAAGCTGATCGACGAGGCGGGCTGCCGCGGCATGATGATCGGCGGCGCGCAGATGTCGCCGATGCACTGCAACTTCATGATCAACACGGGCCAGGCCACCGGCTACGAGCTGGAATATCTCGGCGAGACCGTGCGCAGCCGCGTGCTGGAGCATTCCGGCATCATGCTGCAATGGGAAATCAAGCGCCTCGGCAATTTCATGCCGGGCTACGAGGTCAAGGAGTTTCTGGGCCGCGCAACGGCCTGATCCGACACGATTCTTGCTGGGGCGTTCGACAAACGCCCTCTCCCTCACAGGCAAGTTCACCGAAACGAAACCGTGTGACGTCGCGCCTCCGGCGCGCGACGCGGCCCTGCATGCCAGGGTCCTGATGGGGGTATTCATGAACAGGAAACTTGCCGCCGAGTTCATCGGCACGTTCTGGCTCGTCTTCTGCGGCTGCGGCAGCGGCATATTGGCCGCGGCGTTTCCGGAGGCCGGCATCGGCCTTGCCGGCGTCTCCCTTGTCGCCGGCATCGCGCTGATGGCGATGATCTACACGATCGGCGGCATTTCCGGCGGGCACATGAATCCGGCCGTTTCCGTGGGCCTTGCCGTCGCCGGCCGGTTTCCGGCCGGTCATATCCTGCCCTACATGGTGGCGCAGGTCGCGGGGGCGACGGCTGCGGGCGCCGTTCTCTATCTCATCGCCTCCGGCAAGGCGGGCTTCCAGCCGGGCGGCTTTGCCGCGAACGGCTATGGCGATCTCTCCCCGGGCGGCTATTCGCTGACGGCCGGCCTCGTGAGCGAAGTGGTGCTGACGGCGCTCTTCCTCTTCATCGTCCTCGGCGCGACCCGTCGCCGCGCGCCGGTGGATGTCGCGCCCGTCGTCATCGGCCTCAGCCTGACGGCGATCAACCTCGTTTTGATCCCGGTCACCAACACCTCCCTCAACCCGGCCCGCTCGACGGGCGTCGCCTTCTTTGCCGAGACGGCGGCCCTCTCGCAGCTCTGGCTGTTCTGGCTCGCCCCTGTTCTCGGCGCCGTCGCCGGCGCGGTGGCCTGGAGGCTCGTCGGCGAAAGCAGTGCGGCGCAGGCCGACCCCGCCCTTGCATTGAAGGCGAATCTGCGTGCCTGATCAGCAGGCGCGCAGATTCATTTTCTTCGTTCAGCCCCTGTTCATAGGGGTTTAGCGAAGGCTATGCTCGGTCGCGCGATGGTTGCGCGATGGAGCCCCGCTCCAGCGGGGTTTTGACCAGGGGGCATTCATGTTCAAGAAACTCTCAGCCGAATTCCTCGGCACGTTCTGGCTCGTCTTCGGCGGTTGCGGCAGCGCGGTGCTGGCCGCCGCCTTCCCGGAGGTCGGCATCGGCCATCTCGGTGTCGCCTTCGCCTTCGGCCTTACGGTGCTCACCATGGCCTATACGGTCGGCGGCATTTCCGGCGGGCACTTCAACCCGGCCGTCTCCGTGGGCCTGACGGTGGCCGGCAAGTTCCCGGCGTCCAGCCTTGCGCCCTATATCGCGGCGCAGGTCGTGGGCGCGGTCGTCGCGGCGGTGGTGCTTTATCTCATCGCTTCCGGCAAGACGGGCTTCCAGGCGGGCGGATTCGCTTCCAACGGATATGGCGACCTGTCGCCCGGCGGCTATTCGCTGACGGCGGCGCTGGTTGCCGAAGTGGTGCTGACGGCCTTCTTCCTCATCATCATCCTCGGCTCGACCCATGGCCGTGCGCCGGTCGGCTTCGCACCGATCGCCATCGGCCTCGGCCTGACGCTGATCCATCTCATCTCGATCCCGGTGACGAACACCTCGGTCAATCCGGCCCGCTCGACCGGCGTCGCGCTCTTTGCCGATACGGCGGCGCTCTCGCAGCTTTGGCTGTTCTGGCTCGCCCCGGTGCTTGGGGCCGTCATCGGCGCGGTGATCTGGAAGGTCGTCGGTGAGGACGACTGATCGCGGGCAAAAAGAACCCGCCGCGTCGCCGCGGCGGGTTTTCTCTCAAAGGTCCCGAAGGGCTCAGACCTCTTCCTTGCCCGAAAGCAGGATGCAGGCCAGCGTGATCACGGCCGATATGCCGAGATAGTAGCCGACATAGGTCATGCCGTAGTTCGCCTGCAGCCACGTCGCGATATAGGGCGCGAGCGAGGCGCCGAAGATGCCGGCGAAGTTGAAGGTGATCGACGAACCCGTGTAGCGCACCTTGGTGGGGAAGGGTGCGGCGAGCGCCGTGCCGATGAGACCGTAGGTCATGCCCATCAGCGCCATGGCGAGGATGACGAAGACGAAGATGCCGCTCTCGCCGCTCGTCATCAGTCCCGGCAGGACGAACGAGAAGGCGCCGATCAGCACGGTCGTGAGGATCAGCACCTCCCGACGGCCGAACCTTTCGGCGAGCTTGCCGGCGAGGGGAATGAAGAGGCCGAACAGCACCGAGCCGAGCAACTGGATCTCCAGCGCCTCGACGAAGGGCAGCTTCAGGACCTTGACATTATAGGAGAGCAGGTAGGCCGAGCCGATATAGAACAGCACGAAGGTGGCGAGCGCCACGAAGGTGCCGAGCACGAGGCTGCGCTTGTGGTTGCGGAAGAGCTCCACGACCGGGACCTCGACGCGCTCCTGCTTCTCGATGGCCTTCTGGAAGGCCGGCGTCTCGGTGATCGACAGGCGGACCCAGAGGCCGACGGCGATCAGCACGATCGAGGCGACGAAGGGGATGCGCCAGCCCCAGGCGAGCAGCGATTCCTGCGACATGACATGCAGCAGCAGCCAGAAGACGCCGGAGGAGAGGAAGAGCCCGACGGGCGCGCCGAGCTGCGGGAACATGCCGTACCAGCTGCGCTTGCCGGGCGGGGCGTTTTCCGTCGCCAGCAGCACCGCGCCGCCCCATTCGCCGCCAAGGCCGAAACCCTGGCCGAATCGGCAAAGCGCCAGGAGCAGCGGCGCAAGAACGCCGATCGTCTCGTAGGAGGGCAGCAGGCCGATGATCACGGTCGAGACGCCCATGGTCAGAAGCGCCGCCACGAGCGTCGTCTTGCGGCCGATGCGGTCGCCATAATGCCCGAAGACGATCGCGCCGAGCGGGCGGGCGAAGAAGGCGATCGAGAAGGTCGCGAAGGAGGCGAGGAGGGCCGTCGTCGGATCGCTGTTCGGGAAGAACAGCGTCGGGAAGACCAGCACGGCGGCCGTGGCATAGACGTAGAAATCGAAGAATTCGATGGTCGTTCCGACCAGGCTTGCAAAAAGAACGCGCGCCGGAGAGTTGAGTCCAGCGCGGTTGGAATGCGTTGCGGTCGGCGACCCGGAAGCGAGCATATCACTCATCATGGGTGCCTTTTTCTTGGTTCTTGAAGCTGTCTTGGGAGGCAGCGGCGGTTTATTACGCCAACCGAGCGGTCAGCGAAACAATAAAAGTATACCGGGCGGTAAAAAATCGTACTTTTCGTGCGCGTGCGGGCGAGCCCGCGTTTACCAAGGCTTTGCGGCTATGGGGCCGTCCTGCGGCCCCGCTTTAGAGAATTCTAAATTCTTCTTTTTCTTGCGCCGGCCACAACTCTCTGATTCCAGAGAGAGAATCGAAGCGCGACTTGATTCGGGACAGGAAAATTCGCCTCCGGGCGGCTTCGGTTAACGAAAGTAAACGCTTCATTAACCTTAATGACGCTCTAGTGGTCCCATCTCGCTCGCCGAGTCGGATCGCAGAGGCAAATCAGGTCCGCGCAAGGGACGAGAGGCAGTGTGCGGAATTCAGTTGGGGGTTCTATGAGCGTGAAGCATGTCGCGATGCTGATGGGTGGTTTTTCGTCGGAGCGGCCGGTGAGCCTTTCGTCGGGCAACGCCTGCGCCGACGCGCTTGAGGCCGAGGGCTACCGGGTGACGCGCGTCGATGTCGGCCACGACGTCGCCAGCGTGCTTGCCGAACTGAAGCCGGATGTCGCCTTCAACGCGCTGCACGGCCCCTTCGGCGAGGACGGCACCATCCAGGGCATCCTCGAATATCTCGAAATCCCCTATACCCATTCCGGCGTGCTCGCTTCCGCTCTTGCAATGGACAAGGCGCAGGCGAAGATCATCGCCAAGGCCGCCGGCATTCCGATCGCCGAGCAGCGGCTGATGGATCGATTCGATTTCACCTCGGCGCATCCGATGAAGCCGCCATACGTGGTCAAGCCGGTGCGCGAAGGCTCGTCCTTCGGCGTCGTCATGGTGAAGGAAGACCAGTCGCATCCCCCGCAGATCATCACGTCCCCGGAATGGCGCTATGGCGACAGCGTCATGGTCGAGCGCTACATCTACGGCCGGGAACTGACCTGCGGCGTCATGGGCGACGTCGCGCTCGGCGTCACCGAAGTGGTGCCGCAGGGCCACGCCTTCTACGACTATGATTCCAAATATGTGAAAGGCGGCTCGAAACACGTCATCCCGGCGCAAATTTCACCGAATATTTACCAAAAAGTACAAACACTCTCCCTCAAGGCGCATCAAGCGATCGGGTGCCGTGGCGTCAGCCGTTCCGACTTCCGTTACGACGACCGATTCTCCGAGAATGGCGAGCTTATCTGGCTGGAGATCAACACCCAGCCCGGCATGACCCCGACCTCCCTGGTGCCCGAAATGGCCGTCCATGCCGGCCATTCCTTTGGTGAATTCTTGCGGTGGATGGTGGAGGACGCGTCGTGTTTGCGTTGAGCGTCAAGAAGAGCAGGGTGCGCCCCGTCGGGCTTCCGGAAGCGGAAGCCGGTCGCGTGCTGCCGCGCCCGCTGCGCCGGATCGTCCGGTTCCTGGTCAGCCTGGCGGCCGGCCGCATCCATATTCCGCGCCACACCGGCAGCATCGCGACCGCGCTGTTCATCGGTGCGACGGGCCTTTATGGCATGTCGCTCGGCGGCCACTCGCAGGATGTCGCGCAGGCCTCGACGACGGCGATCGGCTTTGCCATCGAGGACGTCAAGGTCTCCGGCAACCGCGAGACCTCGGAAATCGACATTCTGGAGCGCCTCGGCCTCGACGGCACTACCTCGCTGGTCGCCCTCGACGTCAAGGAAGCCCGCAAGCAGCTCACGGAGCTGCCCTGGGTCGAGGATGTATCCGTGCGGAAAGTCTATCCGGGCACGATCGAGATCGCGCTGAAGGAGCGGGAAGCCTTCGCCATCTGGCAGCACGGCAGCGACCTGTCGCTGATCGAGAAGAACGGCAGCGTCATCGCGCCGCTGCGCGACAACAAGTTTTCGACGCTGCCGCTGTTCGTCGGCCGCGACGCGGAGACGGCCGCGGCCGGCTTTGCCGACGAGTTCGACAACTGGCCGGAAATCAAGGCGCGGGTGAAGGCCTATATCCGGGTCGCCGGCCGTCGCTGGGACCTGAGGCTCGACAACGGCATCGTCGTCAAGCTGCCGGAGCACAACGTGCCGCGCGCCATGGACACGCTGGCGACGCTGGAGGCGGAGCAGGGGATCCTGGAGCGCGACATCGCGGCCGTCGATCTTCGGCTCGAAGACCGCACGACGGTCCGTTTGACGGAAGGGGCGCTGGAACGCCGCAATGCGGCGGTCGAGCAGAGGACGAAGGATCTGAAGAAGGCAGCGAAGCGCACATGAGCATTTTCGGTTCGTCCCATTTCGGCCTGCCGCGCTTGAAGCCGCTTTCCTCCAAGCGGGCGCATGTCGTTTCGGTCCTCGACATCGGCTCCACCAAGATCGTCTGCATGATCGGCCGGCTGACGCCGCGCGCCGAAAGCGAGATCCTCCCGGGCCGCACGCACAATGTGGAGGTCATCGGCATCGGCCACCAGAAGTCGCGCGGCGTGAAGAACGGTGTCATCACCGATCTGGATGCCGCCGAAAGCGTGGTGCGCCTCGCGGTCGATGCCGCCGAGCGCATGGCGGGCCTTACCATCGAGAGCCTGATCGTCAACGTCTCGGCCGGCCGCCTGCAGAGCGACGTCTACACCGCCACCATCGATCTCGGCGGCCAGGAAGTGGACGCCAACGACCTGCGCAAGGTGCTCGCCGTCGCCGGCCAGCAGTCGCTGCGCCAGGACCGCGCCATCCTCCACTCGCTGCCGACGGGCTTCTCGCTCGACGGCGAGCGCGGCATCCGCGATCCGCTCTCCATGTTCGGCGACGTGCTCGGCGTCGACATGCATGTGCTGACGGCCGAACGCGCCGCGCTGAAGAACCTCGAACTCTGCATCAACCGCGCCCACCTCTCCGTCGAGGGCATGGTGGCGACGCCCTATGCGAGCGGCCTTTCGGCCCTCGTCGACGACGAGGTCGAACTCGGCTGCGCCTCGATCGACATGGGCGGCGGCACGACGACGATCTCCGTCTTCGCCGAAGGCAAGCTGGTGCATTCCGACGCCGTCTCGCTTGGCGGCCACCACGTCACGACGGATCTTGCGCGCGGTCTGTCGACCCGCATCGAAGATGCCGAACGCCTGAAGGTCGTGCACGGCTCGGCCCTGCCGAACGCCGGCGACGAACGCGATATCGTCACCGTCCCGCCGATCGGCGAGGACGACCGCGACCAGCCGACCCATGTGCCGCGCGCGCTGCTGTCGCGCATCGTGCGCGCCCGCATCGAGGAGACGCTCGAACTCATCCGCGACCGCATCCAGCGCTCCGGCTTCTCGCCGATCGTCGGGAAAAGGATCGTGCTGACGGGCGGCGCCAGCCAGCTCACCGGCCTGCCGGAAGCGGCCCGCCGCATCCTCGCCCGCAACGTCCGCATCGGCCGCCCGCTCGGCGTCTCCGGCCTGCCGACGGCGGCCAAGGGCCCGGCCTTTTCGACGGCGGTGGGCCTGATGATCTATCCGCAGGTCGCGGAACTGGAAGAACACGCTGTGCAGGGCGGCATGCTCTCGCAGCTCACGGGTGGCAACGGCCGCATTGCCCGCATGGGCCAGTGGCTGAAGGAGAGTTTCTGACGGGTTTCCCGGCGGCGTTACGGCCGGGAAAGACCGACACTTGAGTTTTGGGAATAGACCGGCTGGGCGAAGCAGCCGGAAACGAAAGGAACACTGCAATGACTATCAAGCTCCAGAAGCCGGACATCACCGAGCTGAAGCCCCGCATCACCGTCTTCGGTGTTGGCGGGGGCGGTGGCAATGCTGTCAACAACATGATCACCGCGGGCCTGGAAGGCGTCGACTTCGTCGTCGCCAACACCGACGCCCAGGCGCTGACGATGACCAAGGCTTCGCGGATCATCCAGATGGGCGTCGCCGTCACGGAAGGCCTCGGCGCCGGCTCGCAGCCGGAAGTCGGCCGCGCCGCCGCGGAAGAGTGCATCGACGAGATCATCGATCACCTGAACGGCACCCACATGTGCTTCGTCACCGCCGGCATGGGCGGCGGCACGGGCACGGGCGCAGCGCCGGTCGTCGCCCAGGCGGCCCGCAACAAGGGCATCCTGACCGTCGGCGTCGTCACCAAGCCGTTCCACTTCGAAGGCGGCCGCCGCATGCGTCTTGCCGAAGAGGGCATCCAGGAACTGCAGAAGTCGGTCGACACGCTGATCGTCATCCCGAACCAGAATCTCTTCCGCATCGCCAACGACAAGACCACGTTTGCCGACGCCTTCGCGATGGCCGACCAGGTGCTCTATTCGGGCGTCGCCTGCATCACCGACCTCATGGTCAAGGAAGGCCTCATCAACCTCGACTTCGCCGACGTCCGCTCGGTGATGCGCGAGATGGGTCGCGCCATGATGGGTACGGGCGAAGCGTCGGGCGAAGGCCGCGCCATGGCCGCCGCGGAAGCGGCGATCGCCAACCCGCTGCTCGACGAGACCTCGATGAAGGGCGCGCAGGGCCTCTTGATCTCCATCACCGGCGGTCGTGACCTCACCCTCTTCGAAGTCGACGAAGCCGCGACCCGCATCCGCGAGGAAGTCGATCCGGACGCAAACATCATCCTTGGCGCAACCTTCGACGAAGAGCTCGAAGGCCTCATCCGCGTCTCCGTTGTTGCAACCGGTATCGACCGCGCGGCCTCGGAGGTGGCTGCGCGTCATGCTGACTTTCGCAGCCACAGCAAGCCGGTAGTCCGCCCCTCCGCCGCCGTTCCGGTCCAGCCGCAGGTTCAGGCCGCCGCGCCCCAGCCGCAGCCGGTCCAGCAGCAGCCCGTCATGCAGCAGCCGGTCGCCCAGCAGCCGGTGGTCGACCCGATCGCCGAAGCCATCCGCGCCTCGGAAGAGAGCCTGGAGCGGGAACTCGCCATTCCGGTGAACCGCCCGGCTCCGGTCCAGCAGCCGGTCGCTTCCGTCCAGGAAGAGCCGCGCCTGCAGAACCGCCTCTTCGCCGCCCCGGCCGAGATGCCGGTGCAGCGTCCGGTCCAGCAGCAGCCGGTGCAGCAGGCCCCGGTCATGCAGCAGCGCGTCGAGCCCGCCGCTCCGATCATCCGTCAGGAGCCGCAGACCATGCGCATGCCGAAGATCGAGGACTTCCCGCCGGTCGTGCAGGCCGAGATCGACCACCGCTCCGCCCAGCAGCCGGCCGCCGCGCACAGCGAAGAGCGGGGCCCGATGGGCCTGCTCAAGCGCCTGACGTCCTCGCTCGGCCGTCACGAGGAGCCGCAGGCCGCCCAGGAGCCGGTCGCCCAGCCGCAGCAGCAGCGCCGCCCGCTCTCGGCCGAAGCCAGCCTCTACGCCCCGCGTCGCGGCCAGCTCGACGACCACGGCCGCGCCAACCCGCAGCCGCGTTCGCTCGGTGAGGACGACCAGCTCGAAATCCCGGCCTTCCTGCGCCGCCAGTCGAACTGAGGCCTTCTTCGGAGCCCGTTTTCAAAATGCCCGGACCCTCGTCCGGGCATTTTTGATTCCCGTCTGATATCAAGAGCTTGCCGCTGGAATAAAGCGTAACAAAGCGAAAGAAACAGTGATTTGTGTAGCCCTGAGGGACCTACTACATTCAGCCTAGGCACAGGGGCCAGTCAGGGATCGGATGCCGGCATCACGCCGGAGCGCATCAAATCACTCCAGACGTTGAGGCGGACTTGTCGGTGGGCGCAGCGCGCCCGGCCAGGGGTATCCTTGGGCCAATGAAATACCGGGGGCTCCCGCGAGCCCATGAAAGACGGAATGTCGGCGAGAAATGAGCCGACAGTAAGACGAGGCGAATGCACATGACGATCGGTATGCTCGGTTTCCAGACGACGATTGCGAGCCCTGTGACCATTTCGGGCACGGGTGTCCATTCCGGCGCTGCCGTGTCGATCATCTTCAACCCGGCCGAAGCCGACAGCGGCATCGTCTTCCAGCGCCTGCATAACGACGGCACCGTCAGCGAATACCGCGCGGTCTCCGCGCAGGTCGGCAACACGGATCTGTGCACCGTGCTCGGCTTCACGCCCGCGACGTCGATCGCCACCGTCGAGCACGTCATGGCCGCGCTCTATGCGCTCGGCCTCGACAATGTCCTCATCGAAGTCCACGGCGCCGAAATGCCGATCATGGACGGCAGTTCCGCGCCCTTCATCGACGCGATCGACCAGGTCGGCCTCGTCCCGCTCGCCGTCAAGCGCCGCTATATCCGCATCGTCAAGCCGGTGCGCGTCGAGGCCGGCGCCTCCTGGGCCGAGTTCTCGCCCTATGACGGCACGCGATTCGAGGTCGAGATCGATTTCGACTGCCCGCTGATCGGCCGCCAGTCCTGGAAGGGCGACCTGACGCCGATGACCTTCCGCAACGAACTGTCGCGCGCCCGCACCTTCGGTTTCATGCGCGACGTGGAAAAGCTCTGGGCTGCCGGCTTTGCGCTCGGCTCGTCGCTGGAAAACTCCGTCGTCATCTCCGACGACAACGCTGTGATCAATGTCGAGGGCCTGCGCTACGCCAAGGACGAGTTCGTGCGCCACAAGACGCTCGACGCGGTCGGCGACCTTGCGCTTGCCGGCGCGCAGTTCATCGGCTGCTACCGCTCCTATCGCGGCGGCCACAAGATGAACGCCCATGCGCTGAAGGCGCTGCTCAGCGACCGCACGGCCTATGAGGTCGTCGAAGCCGCCGCGCCGCGCTCGCGCCCCGGCCAGCGCGAGCTGATCGCCGTCAATGCGCCGGAATTCGCACCCTGGTCCCTTTGAGGGGAACGTTCCCGGCCGCCGCTTTCCAGCCAGCCTTGCCATAAAAATGCGTTAATGCGTCGGCATGGCGTTGCGGTCTTCAGGCATTTGGAGATACAACGCGGGGCGCGCGCGGCGGGTCACTGCATCGCGTCCGTTGAACTGGGATTGTCACATGGTTGTTGCAGGGTCTGTTGGTGTGAAGAAGACGGCGCGCATTGTCTATCTTACGCTTTTTGCGGCAGCTTCGCCTGTCGTTCTTTCCGCGTGCCAGTCGGATCCGGACATCGACATCACCAAGCTGACCGGCGAGACCGAACCCGCCGACACGCTTTACAACCAGGGCCTTGCCAACCTCAATGCCGGCAAGGTGGGGGAGGCGAGCCGCAAGTTCGAGGCCGTCGACCGCCAGCACCCCTTCTCCGAGGAAGCGCGCAAGGCGCTCGTCATGTCGGCCTTCACGAATTATCGCCAGGGTCGCAACGAAGAGGCGATCGCCGCCGGCAAGCGCTATCTCAACCTGTATCCGGGCTCTTCCGATGCGGCCTACGCGCAGTACATCGTCGGCCTTGCCTACTGGAAGCAGATCCCGAGCGTGACGCAGGACCAGCGTGCCTCCCAGCAGACGCTGGAAGCCATGCAGGCCGTCGTCGAGAACTATCCCGATTCGGAATATGTCGAGGACGCGCAGACCAAGATGCGCTTTGCCCGCGACCAGCTCGCCGGCAAGGAAATGCAGGTCGGCCGCTACTATCTCGAGCGCAAGGAATATATCGCGGCCGCCAGCCGCTTCCGCGTCGTCGTCGAGAAATATCCGATGACCAACCAGATCGAGGAAGCGCTCGCCCGTCTCGTCGAGACCTATTACGCCATGGGCGTTGATACGGAAGCGCAGACGGCCGCGGCGGTGCTCGGCCATAACTATCCCGACAGCCAGTGGTATGCCGACAGCTACAAGCTGCTTCAGTCGAAGGGGCTTGAGCCGCGTGAAAACAGCGGATCCTGGATTTCGCGCGCCGGCAAGAACCTGCTCGGCGTCTGACCGAAGAGCAAACACGGCATGCTGGCGCAGCTTTCGATCCGCGATATCGTCCTGATCGAACGGCTCGACCTCGCTTTCGAGCCGGGTCTCTCCGTGCTGACGGGCGAGACGGGCGCCGGCAAGTCCATCCTTCTCGACAGCCTGTCGCTCGCCCTTGGCGGGCGGGGTGACGGCTCTCTGGTGCGCCACGGCGTGGAGCGCGGCCAGGTGACGGCCGTCTTCGACGTGCCGCCCGGCCATGCCGCCCGTGCGCTGCTGCGCGACAACGGCATAGACGACGACGGCGACCTCATCTTCCGCCGCCAGCAATCCGCCGACGGGCGCACCAAGGCCTTCGTCAACGACCAGCCGGTCTCCGTGCAGTTGATGCGGCAGGCCGGCCAGCGTCTCGTCGAGATCCACGGTCAGCACGACGACCGCGCGCTCGTCGACACCGATGCGCACCGCCTGCTGCTCGATGCCTTCGGCGGCCTCGGCGAGGCGGCGGGCGATGTCGGCACGCTCTATCACCAGTGGAAGGAGGCCGAACGCACGCTGCGCCGCCACCGCGAAAAGGTGGAGGCCGCTGCCCGCGAGGCCGATTACCTGCGCTCCTCCGTCGAGGAACTGGAGGCCCTCTCGCCGCAGGACGGCGAGGAGGATGCGCTGGCGGAAACCCGCGCCCGCATGATGAAGGCCGAGCGCATCGCCGGCGACATCAACGAGGCGAGCGAGTTCCTGAACGGCAATGCCTCGCCCGTGCCGCTCATCGCGGCGCTCGTGCGCCGCCTGGAGCGCAAGAGCCACGAGGCGCCGGGCCTTCTGGAGGAGACGGTCGAACTGCTCGACCAGGCGCTGAACCAGCTTTCCGATGCGCAGATGGCCGTCGAGGTGGCGCTGCGCAAGACCGAATACGACCCCAAGGAGCTGGAGCGCACGGAGGAGCGTCTTTTCGCGCTGCGCGCCGCCGCGCGCAAATATTCCGTGCCCGTCACCGGCCTTCCGGCGCTTGCAGCCAAGATGATCGCCGATCTTGCCGATCTCGATGCCGGCGAGGAGAAGCTGGTGCGGCTTCAGGCCCATCTTGCCGAGACGCGCGCCGCATTCGACCAGGCCGCCCGCGCGCTCTCCGACAAGCGGCACCATGCGGCCGAGGCGCTCGCCGCCGCCGTGATGGCGGAACTGCCGGCGCTGAAGCTGGAGCGTGCGCGCTTCACCGTCGAGATCGCCACCGATCCGGAAGGCGGCGCGGAGGAGGGGATCGACACGGTCGAATTCCATGTCCAGACCAATCCCGGCACGCGCCCCGGCCCGATCATGAAGGTGGCCTCCGGCGGCGAACTCTCGCGCTTCCTGCTGGCGCTGAAGGTGGCGCTCGCCGATCGCGGCTCCGCGCCGACCCTCGTCTTCGACGAAATCGACACCGGCGTCGGCGGCGCGGTGGCCGATGCGATCGGCCAGCGGCTGAAGCGGCTCTCCTCGACCGTGCAGGTGCTCTCCGTCACCCACGCTCCGCAGGTCGCGGCCCGCGCGGCGACGCATCTGCTCATCTCCAAGGGGCCGGTCGAAGGCAGCGAGACGGTCGCCACCCGCGTCGCCCGGATGGATGACGGCGCCCGCACCGAGGAGATCGCCCGCATGCTCGCCGGCGCCTCGGTGACCGACGAGGCGAGGGCGGCCGCGGCGCGGCTGCTTTCAGGCGGGGTGTAGCGAGGCTGCCCCTCATCCGCCTGCCGGCACCTTCTCCCCGCAAGCGGGGCGAAGGGCGATGTGGCTCCGTTCCCAAACAATCGGCGGAGAAAATCTGGGAAGCCCGGGCGGCGTTCCCCTTCTCCCCGCTTGCGGGGAGAAGGTCGCGGCAGCGGGATGAGGGGTTGTTCCATCTTTCCTTTCGTCAGCTTTTCTCTAAAACCGGTGGCCTGATCCGGAGCAGACCATGGCAAATGTGAAAACCCCCGTCGACAATCTCACCGAGGAAGAGGCCGCGGCCGAGCTTGCCTATCTGGCGGCGGAAATCGCGCGCCATGACGAGCTCTATCACGGCCAGGACGCGCCGGAGATCTCGGACGCCGACTACGATGCGCTGAAGCGGCGCAACGAGGCGATCGAGGCGCGGTTCCCGGCGCTCGTCCGCGACGACAGCCCGTCGCGCCGGGTAGGCTCCGCCCCGCTGCCGACCTTTGCGCCGATCACCCATGCACGCCCGATGCTCTCGCTCGACAACACCTTCTCCGACGAGGACGTCCGCGATTTCGTCGCCTCCGTCTACCGTTTCCTCGGCCGTCTGCCGGACGATTCGATCGCCTTTACCGCCGAGCCGAAGATCGACGGCCTTTCCATGTCGATCCGCTACGAGAACGGGCGTCTCACGACGGCGGCGACGCGCGGCGACGGCACGACGGGCGAGAACGTCACCGCCAACGTGCTGACCATCGCCGAGATTCCGAACCGCCTGCCGGCCGGCGCGCCCGCCGTCGTCGAGGTGCGCGGCGAGGTCTACATGGCCAAGAGCGACTTCCTGGCGCTCAACGAGAAGATGGCGGCGGAGGGCAAGCAGACCTATGTCAATCCGCGCAACACGGCGGCGGGCTCGCTGCGCCAGCTCGACGCCACGGTGACGGCAAGCCGCAAGCTGCGCTTCTTCGCCTATGCCTGGGGCGAGATGTCGGCGATGCCGGCCGATACGCAATATGGCATGATCGAGGTGCTGAAGGCCTGGGGCTTCCCCGTCAATCCGCTGACGCAACGGCTCTGCCGCGTCGACGACATCATCGCGCATTACCGCGAGATCGGCCTTGCCCGCCCGGACCTCGACTACGACATCGACGGCGTCGTCTACAAGGTGGACGAGCTGGCGCTGCAGGAACGCCTCGGTTTCCGCTCCCGCTCGCCGCGCTGGGCGACGGCGCACAAGTTCCCGGCCGAGCAGGCCTTCACCACCGTCGAGAAGATCGACATCCAGGTCGGCCGCACCGGTGCGCTGACGCCCGTCGCGCGGCTGACGCCCGTCACGGTCGGCGGCGTGGTCGTCACCAATGCGACGCTGCACAATGCCGACTATATCGAGGGCATCGGCAATAGCGGCGAGCGCATCCGCGCGGAAGACCATGACATCCGCATCGGCGACACCGTCATCGTGCAGCGCGCGGGCGACGTGATCCCGCAGGTGCTGGACGTGGTGATGGAAAAGCGGCCGGCGGAGGCGCAGCGCTACGAATTCCCGAAGACCTGCCCGGTCTGCGGCAGCCATGCCGTGCGCGAGCGCAACGAGAAGACGGGCCGACTCGATTCCGTCACGCGCTGCACGGGCGGTTTCGTCTGCCGCGCGCAGGCCGTGGAGCACCTGAAGCATTTCGTCTCGCGCAATGCCTTCGACATCGAGGGGCTGGGCGCCAAGCAGATCGATTTCTTCTTCGCGGCGGAAGATCCGTCGCTGACGATCCGCACCGCGCCCGACATCTTCACGCTTGAGAAGCGGCAGGCCGATTCGCTCACCAAGCTGGAGAACATCGACGGTTTCGGCAAGGTCAGCGTGCGCAAGCTCTATGATGCCATCGGTGCCCGCCGGTCGATCGCGCTCAACCGCTTCATCTATGCCCTCGGCATCCGCCATGTCGGCGAGACCAATGCCAAGCTCCTGGCGCGCGCCTACGGCACCTATGCGGCCTTCGAGGAGGGGATGAAGGCCTCCGTCTCGCTCTCCGGCGAGGCCTGGAACGAGCTGAACAGCATCGACGGCATCGGCGAGGTCGTCGCCCGGGCGATGGTCGAATTCTACAAGGAGCCGCGCAATCTCGACGTGATCGACCGGCTGCTGCAGGAGGTGACGCCGGAGGCGGCCGAGGCGGTCGTGGCAAGCTCGAGCCCGGTCGCCGGCAAGACGGTGGTCTTCACCGGCTCGCTGGAAAAGATGACGCGCGACGAGGCGAAGGCCATGGCCGAGCGGTTGGGCGCCAAGGTGGCGGGCTCGGTCTCCAAGAAGACCGACCTCGTGGTGGCGGGGCCGGGCGCCGGCTCCAAGCTCGACAAGGCACGGGAATTCAATGTCGAGGTGATCGACGAAGACGGCTGGTTCGAGCGGATCAAGGCACCGTGACGGTCGAGCCGCGCACGAGGAAGCGGCCATCGAAGGTCATAGGGACACCCTGGCCTTCGTTATAGTCCCGCGTGCCGCCGAGATAGGCGTGCATGTGCAGGTGCGGCTCGGATGAATTGCCGGAATTGCCGACCCGGCCGAGCGCTTGCCCTTTCGTGACGATCGCGCCGGCGGCGACCGCGATCGAGCCCTTGCGGAAATGGGCGAGCAGGATGCGCGCCGTGCCGCAGGCGAGGATGACGTGGTTGCCCGCCGGCTCCTCGGTGTTCGTCTCGGAAATGCGGTTGTCGTCGATGCCGTCATGGGTCGAGATGGCAATGCCGTTGCAGGGGCTCTCCACCTCCTGGTCATAGATCACGTAGTCCGCAAGGTCCTCCGGCAGCAGCCCGTTCGCCCGCATGCCGAACGTGTTGAGCGCGACGATGTCGAGCGCGAAGCGCTGGCTCTGGTTGCCGTGGTGATGGTTGATCGAGGCCGTGCCGCCGCCCTGGCCGATATAATAGGTGCCGGCGGCGAAGGGAAAGGCGAGTTCCACTGCCGTCTCCTGGTAGCCGTAGCCGGAAAGGGCCCGGGCCGTCAGCGCCAGGAAGAAGACAGCCATGGCCGCGGTGAAGCCGTGCGTGCGCAGCAGGGAGGACGACGCGTTCCAGGGGCGGTCGCGAACGCGCAGATAGGAAAGGGCGGCCGCCACGACGTAGGCGGCCGGCAGGAGGAAGGCGAGCGCCGCCCCCAGGAAATCCCAGCGCCCGATGACGGCGATGAAGGAGAAATAGGCGGCGCCATAGGCGGCGCGCGTGAACCAGCCGAGCCGGTCGACCGGGCGCGGCAGCCAGAGCCAGGAAAGGAAGAAGGCCGGCAGGAGGACCTGGGTGATCAGCAGGATGAGAATGGGCCATGCCATGGTGGAGCCTTGCAGGGTCGGTCGAATGCCCATTTCGATGCGGACATGGATACTTGCGTTTGTTCAATCCCCAGATGCGAAATTGGTTCCCGTTTTCACGCCGGCCGTCACGGATCGGTGTAGCCGGCGGCGCGGATCTCCACCCGCCGCCCGGCCGGATCGTTTGCGAACAGGAGGGCGCCTGTCGATTTCGATTCCGCGGCGACATAGTCGAAGATCACATGGTTCTCCTCGACGATCTTCTCTCCCTCCGTCAGCCGGCCGAGGACGGTGACGGCGGCGGCGGTCGTGGTCGCGGAATTGGCAATGTCGAAGGTGACGCGATATCCGGCGCCGGTCTTCTCCGTCGCCAGCACCACGATGGAAAGGTCCGGCGGTGTCGCTTCCCGCGTGAAGGCCTCCCAGCCGATCCAGCCGAGCATGCCGGCAATCAGCAGGGCGGAAACGAGGCCGGTCAGCCACTCGATCCAGTGCGGATCGTGACTTTCCCTGTGGCGGCCCTGTTCGGATCGGGTCATGGCGGCCTCACAGGATCAGCCGCGCAGCGGCGGCGCCGAGCGCGGCGGGAAAGCCGAGCACGATGACGGACAGCATGATCTCGACCGGCGAGCTGTCGTCGAGGCGTTCGAAGATCCATAGCGCCAAGACGCTGATCGCCAGCGCGACGACGTAGCCGGGCAGGGTGAAGCGCACGAAGGCGTGCCACCAGGGTGTCTGCGGCGAAAGCTCGTGGCCGCCGATGAAGGACACCGCATAGACAAAGCCGTGCATGAGGGCGATGGAGAGGAGGGAGACGACGAGGGCATGCCAGATCGTCATCTTGTAGGCGAGCACCATCATCTCGTCGGTCGGCGCGATGTTGAGCGAAAGGAAGAGCGCGCCGGCCGCCATCAGGAGCAGTTCGCCGGGATAGCTCGTCTCCCTGGTGTCGGCATCGTCCTCACTGTGGCCGAGCTGGCTGCGGCCGAGCATGGCGCCGATGCTGGCGGGAACCGATTGCAGCGCGACCTTGCCGACAAGTTCGCTCGCCGGCATGCCGCCGCGCAGGAGGCCGAGCGCCGTCAGCACCACCAGGCTGGTCAGGATGCCGATGCCGTAGGCGATCGCCGCGTCGCGTGTCGCCTCGCGCCAGCTGAAGGTCTTCTCGAAGCCGATGCGGTGGGCGAGCAGGATCAGCAGGGGGATGTTGAGGAGCAGCAGCAGGAACAGGCGCTCGCGCGCCATGTAGAAGCCGAGATACCACATTTCCATGGTCATCAGCATGGGCAGTGCGAGGAAGAGGGCGCCGGCGACGCCCCGGCCGAGGCCGGTCACGAAGCGGTTGAACTCGTCCTTGTCGCCCTCGGCGCGTGTCATGAAAATCCCCTCGCAAAAGCGCGAGGGTAATGCGGCGCGGTGATGAAAGTTCCGCGCTGGATCGACAGGCCTGTTGGCCTTGGCTCCTGCTACGCTCTCCTCCGTCATGCTCGGGCTTGACCCGAGCATCCATCCCACCGGCACGCCGTGGATGACGTTGAGAATGGCGCGCGGTGTGTCGCCAAACCACGGCCAAACGCGCCGGCCGCGTCAGAAGCGGTCCGGCTTCTTGGCCTTCGGCTTGCGCGGGGCGCCGTCGGGCTTGGCGAACTTCTCGTCGCGCTTGCCCTTGAAGGGTTTGGCGCCGGCAAACGGCTTTGCCGGCTTCTTGCCGCCGTCCTCGCGGTCCTTCCAGTGCGGCTTGGCGGCGGCGCCTTCGGGCTTGTCGAAATCGCGCTTCTTCTCGAAACGCGGCTTCTTGTCGAAGTCGCCCTTCGGCTTCCAGTCGGCACGGCGTTCCGGCCGGTCGTAGCGCTGCGTCTTCTCGCCGGGCGTGCGGGCATAGGGCTGCGGCGTCAGGTCGGGCTGGCCCTCCAGCACGGTGACGCGGATGCCGCGCTCCAGCATGCTGTTCGGGCCGAGATGGCCGAGGAAGCCGTCGGCGGCATCGGCGGAGAGCTCGATATAGGTCTCCTCCGGCTGCATCTTGATCGCGCCGATCTCGTTCTTGGTGATGCTGCCGTTGCGGCAGAGCATGGGGATCAGCCAGCGCGGCTCGGCGCGCTGCTTGCGGCCGACCGAGACGGAGATCCACACGCTCGATCCGAAACCCTCGCGCGGGCGCTTGGTTTCGGCCGGGATGAAGTCGTTGCCGCGTTCGCGCGGCTTGCGCTGCTCGAGCGAGACCTCGACCAGGTCTTCCGGCGCCGAGCGGCCGGCCTTGAAGAAGCGGGCGACGGCGGCGGCGAGCTGGCGGGCATCGAAGCGCGCGGCGAGGGCGTCGATCGTCTCGATCTCGTCTTCGCCGATCGTGTCGGTCAGCATCGGGTCGGCGAGCAGGCGCTCGTCGTCGCGGCGCAGGATGTCCTCGGCGGACGGCGGGGTCGCCCAGTTCGCCTTGAGGTTCGCCGCCTGCAGCAGGCGCTCGGCCTTGCGGCGGGCGCTGAGCGGCACGATGAGCGCGCTGACGCCCTTGCGGCCGGCGCGGCCGGTGCGGCCCGAGCGGTGCAGCAGCGTTTCCGGATTGGTCGGCAGGTCGGCATGCACGACCAGTTCGAGATTCGGCAGGTCGATGCCGCGCGCGGCGACGTCCGTGGCGATGCAGACGCGGGCGCGGCCGTCGCGCATGGCCTGCAGCGCGTGGGTGCGTTCGTTCTGGCTGAGTTCGCCGGAGAGGGCGACGACCGAGAAGCCGCGGTTGTTGAAGCGGGCGGTCAGATGGTTCACCGCCGCGCGCGTCGAACAGAAGACGATGGCGTTCTGCGCATCGTAGTAGCGCAGCACGTTGATGATGGCGTTCTCGCGGTCGGCCGGCACGACCAGCAGGGCGCGATAGTCGATGTCGACATGCTGTTCGCGCTCGGCGGCGGTCGAGATGCGCAGCGCATCACGCTGGTAGTTCTTGGCGAGCGTGGCGATCTCCTTCGACACGGTGGCCGAGAACATCAGCGTGCGGCGCTCTTCCGGCGCGGCTTCCAGGATGAATTCGAGGTCCTCGCGGAAACCGAGGTCGAGCATCTCGTCGGCCTCGTCGAGCACCACGGCGCGGATCTCGGACAGGTCGAGATTGCCGCGGGTGATGTGGTCGCGAAGACGCCCCGGCGTGCCGACGATGATATGGGCGCCGCGCTCCAGCGCGCGCCGCTCGTTGCGCACGTCCATGCCGCCGACGCAGGAGGCGATGACGGCGCCGGTCATCTCGTAGAGCCATTCCAGCTCGCGCTTGACCTGCATGGCAAGTTCGCGCGTCGGGGCGATGACGAGGGCAAGCGGGTTCCCGGCGCGTGCAAAACGCTCTTCGCCCTGAAGCAGCGTCGGAGCGAGCGCGAGGCCGAAGGCGACGGTCTTGCCGGAGCCGGTCTGGGCGGAAACCAGCGCATCCGCATCGCCGATCTTGGGGTCGGAGACGGCGACCTGCACCGGCGTCAAAGTGGTATAGCCGCGTTTTTCCAACGCCTTTGCCATCGCCGGAGCGAGGCCTTCAAAACTCGTCATGTAGGGTCTTTCGGAATTCGGGTTCCGCGACGATCTGGCGTCGCACTCTGCGCTCGTATGCGACGGGCGTGTCAACGCGCTCTCTACTGGGCATTGAGCGAAATGTACAGTGCGCAAAATGCAATGCTGCCGAGCGGGGCGGACGATAGCCGCCAAAGGTGTTTGCCGATTGTCTTTTTGCGCTGCACAAGATAGAAAACGGCGCCTCCTGGAACGATCCGCAGAGATCGTGCGGGGGCATCGCCCGCGGGAGAGCGCGAGAGCAAGGAGGAACCGCCGATGCAGACCTTCACCACCATCGCGGACCTGCGCGCGGCGCTGGCGCCCCACCGGCTGGACGGCCGCACGATCGGCCTCGTGCCCACCATGGGCTATCTTCATGTCGGCCATATGGAGCTTGCCCGGCGGGCCTGCGCCGACAACGACGTCGTCGTCGCCACCATTTTCGTCAACCCCCTGCAGTTCGGCGCCAACGAGGACCTGGCGCGCTATCCGCGCGATCTTGCCCGCGACCAGGCGATGCTGGAGGCGGAAGGCGTGCACTATCTCTTCGCGCCCGGCGTCGCGGACATGTATCCGCGGCCGATGGAGACCGTCGTCGATGTGCCGACGCTCGGCTCGGAGCTCGAAGGATCCGTCCGGCCCGGGCATTTTGCGGGGGTCGCCACCGTCGTCACCAAGCTCTTCAACATCGCCCAGCCGCACCGCGCCTATTTCGGCGAGAAGGATTTCCAGCAGCTCACCATCATCCGCCGCATGGCCGAGGACCTGGCGCAGCCGGTCGAGGTGATCGGCGTGCCGACGGTGCGCGAGGCGGACGGGCTCGCCTGTTCCTCCCGCAATGTCTACCTTTCGGCCGAGGAGCGCGCCGCTGCCGTCATCGTGCCGCGCGCGCTGGAGGAGGCCGAGCGGCTGATAATGGCCGGCGAGACCGATGCGAAACGGCTGGAGGCGAGCGTTACTGCCTTCCTTGCCAGCGAGCCGCTGGCAAGGCCCGAAGTGGTCGCGATCCGCGATCCGCAGACGCTCGCCAAGATCGACACGGTTGGCGACAGGCCGGTTCTTTTGTTGCTTTTCGTGCGCTTTGGGAGCACGAAACTCCTCGATAACCGGGTTCTTGGCCCGAAAAACGCGAAAAAGGTAGCGTGACATGAGCGTACACACCGCCAAGCGCCGTCTGGCGCCCGCCGATATCAGGGCCCTCAAGGGCGAGCGCCCGATCGTCAGCCTCACCGCCTATACGACCCCGGTCGCCAAGCTCATGGATCCGCATGTCGATTTCATGCTGGTGGGCGACAGCCTCGGCATGGTGCTCTACGGCCTCGATTCCACCGTCGGCGTGACGATCGAGATGATGATCGCGCACGGCCAGGCCGTCATGCGCGGCTCGTCCAATGCCTGCGTCGTCGTCGACCTGCCCTTCGGCTCCTACCAGCAGTCGAAGGAGCAGGCCTTTGCGACGGCCGCCCGGGTGCTCAAGGAAACCGGCTGTTCGGCGATCAAGCTGGAGGGCGGGGCGGAAATGGCCGAGACGGTGCATTTCCTCACCCAGCGCGGTATTCCGGTGCTCGGCCATGTCGGCCTGATGCCGCAGCTCATCAACACGACAGGCGGCTACCGTTCGCTCGGCCGCAATGACAAGGAGGTCGAGAAGATCCGCCGGGACGCCGCGGCCATCGACGAAGCCGGCGCCTTCGCCATCGTCATCGAGGGCACGGTCGAGCCGCTGGCGCGCGAGATCACCGGCAAGGTCAAGGTGCCGACCATCGGCATCGGCGCCTCGCCGGCCTGCGACGGCCAGGTGCTGGTCGTCGACGACGTGCTCGGCATCTTCACGGATTTCAAGCCGCGCTTCGTCAAGCATTTCGCCAATCTCGCGCCCGTCATGAGCGAGGCCTTCGCGACCTATGCCGAAGAGGTGAAGGCGCGCAGCTTCCCGGGGCCGGAGCACACGTTCCAGCTCAAGAAGGGGTGATTGTCGGCACTGCCGGGCGCCACTCTTCCGTCTGGGCGCCAGCTCTCCATTCGTCTGGCGCCATATCCATGGCTCCACCTCTCTTCCGCCCGGCGCCATCTCTCTTTCGCTTGGCTCTATCTCTCTTTCGTCATGGTCGGGCTTGACCCGACCATCCACAGCCCCGGGTGCTGCCGCGTGGATGGTCGGGTCAAGCCCGACCATGACGGAGTAGAGGGGGCGACATCCATCAGCATCAGACGAAATTCGACGCTGATCGATCAACGGCGCTGAACGATCCATCAGCCATATTGGTTTGCAGGTGGACCCTTGCTGCTCTATGGCTGTACGATCCCAAGATAGAGCAGACCCATGACCCCCGCCACGAAAGATGAAATCCGCGATGCCTTCCGGCGTGGCAGCGCCGTGGCGATCGCCGCGGCACCGTTTGCCGTCCTGTTCGGTGCCGTCGCCATCGACAACGGCCTGACGATCGCGGAAGCGGCGCTGATGAGCGCGACGCTCTATGCCGGCGCCAGCCAGCTCGTCGGCGTCGAGCTCTTCGATCACAATGTCGCGCCCTGGCTGGTGGTGCTGTCGATCTTCGCCGTGAATTTCCGGCATGTGCTCTATTCGGCGGCGATCGCCGCCCATATCCGGCACCTCACCTTCTGGCAGAAGGCGACGTCGCTGTTCTTCCTCACCGATCCGCAGTTCGCCGAAACCGAACGCCGCGCCGATGCGGGCATCCGCGTCAGCTATATCTGGTCCCTTGTGCTCGGCCTCAGCGTCTATGTGCCCTGGCTCTGCCTGACGATCGTCGGCGGCCTGCTCGGCAACCTGATCAGCGATCCCAAGGCGATCGGCATCGACGTGCTGCTGCCGATCTACTTCATGGGCCTCGTGCTCGGCTTCCGCAGCCGGGCGAACTGGCTGCCGGTGGTGCTGGCCTCCTCGGCGGGCTCGATCCTGGCGCTGCATTTCGTCGGTTCGCCCTGGCATGTCAGCCTGGGGGCGCTGGCCGGCATCCTCGTTGCCGCGCTCATGCCGCTCGACGGCGACGAGGCAACGGTCGGCGATGTCGTGGAAGGGGAGGCGTGAGCATGGATACGCTGTTCCATATGCAGACGCTGCTGATCATCGCCGCCGGCGCGATCGCGACCTATCTCACGCGCGTCGGCGGCTATGTCTTCATCACGCGCATGAAGCGCATCCCGCCGCGCGCCGAAGCGGCGCTGAATGCCGTTCCGGCCGCCGTGCTCACCACGCTGGTGGCGCCGGCAGCCGTGACGGGCGGGCTGGATGTCAGCCTGACGATGGCGGTCGCCCTCCTCGTTGGCCTGCGTCTTTCGCTGCTTCCGGTGCTGGCCATCGGCTGGGTCGTCGTGATGGTCCTGCGTCAGTTTATCGGCTGACCGGCGCCGTCGCCTTTTCCAGCCAGCGCTTCGTCGTGTCGTCCGCCAGCAGCGGCGTGATCTTCTCGCGCACATCCGCGTGGTAGGCGTTGAGCCAGGCAAGCTCCTCGTCCGTCATCAGGGCGGGCACGACGAGCCGGCGGTCGATCGGGCAGAAGGTCAGCGTTTCGAAGCCGAGCATGTCCATGTCGCCGCCCTCGACCGGGGCCGCCGGCAGGACGTGGATCAGGTTCTCGATGCGGATGCCGAAGGCGCCGGGGCGATAGTAGCCGGGCTCGTTGGACAGGATCATGCCGGCAAGCAGTTCCTGCGTCGAAAGCCGCGAGATGCGCTGCGGGCCCTCGTGCACGGAAAGATAGGAGCCGACGCCGTGGCCGGTGCCGTGGGCGAAATCGGCGCCGGCCTTCCACAGCGCGATGCGGGCGAGCGGATCGAGGTCGCAGCCGCGCGTGCCCTTCGGGAAGCGCGCGGTGCTGATCGCGATCATGCCCTTCAGCACCAGGGTGAAGAAGCGCTTCTGCTCCTCCGGCACCGTGCCGATCGCCACCGTGCGGGTGATGTCCGTCGTGCCGTTGATATATTGCGCACCGGAATCGATCAGGAAGAGCGTGCCGGGCTCGATGACGGTGTCCGACGCGGTGGTGACGCGATAGTGCATGATGGCGGCATGGGCGCCGGCGCCGGCAATCGTGTCGAAGGATACGTCCTTCAGCGGGTTCTGGTGGCGCTCGCCGACGCTGGCGCGCACGGCCTCCAGCTTCTTCGTGACGGCGATCTCGGTCTGCGTGCCCGGCGTCGTTTCATCGAGCCAGGCGAGGAATTCCACCATGGCCGCGCCGTCCTGAAGGTGGGCGCGCGCGGAGCCCTGCAGCTCGACGGCGTTCTTGCAGGCGCGGGGCAGGCGGGCGGGGTCGTTGGCCTCGACCAGCGTGCCGCCCTTGCGGCGCACGATCTCGGCAAGCGCGAAAGGAGCCTGGTCGGGATCGATCAGGATGCGCTTGCCCTCGGCGGCGAGCGCCGCGATGCGCTCGTCGAACTGCGACGGCGGCACGAGGTCGGCGAGCTGGGTGAGATAGGCCTCGGGCTCGATGCCGGTCTTGCGCTTGTCGAGGAAGAGCTGCGGGCGACCCTCTGCCGGAATGATGGCGCGGGCCAGCGGATGCGGCGTGTGCGGCACGTCGCTGCCGCGGATGTTGAAAATCCAGGCGATGGAGGAGGGATCGGTGACGGCGAGGGCATCGGCGCCGGCCTTGGCGGTCGCCTCCGCCATCTTGGCGAGCTTGTCCCTGGCCAATTCCCCGGCCTGGTCGATCGCCTGGATCGTCACGCGGCCGAGCGGTTCGCTCGGACGGTCGGTCCAGGCCTTGTCGAGCGGGTTGTGGGGCAGGAGGACGAGGGCGCCGCCGAGGCCGGCAAGCGCCTTTTCCAGCCGGCGCACCTCCGCGCCGGTGTGCAGCCACGGGTCGATGCCGAGGCGGAAACCCTTCGGGGCGTGGTTCTGCAGCCAGAGATGCGGCGGTTCGCCGACGAGGTCGCCGCCGGTGAAGACGCTGCCGTCCACCTGCTCGGCAAGCTGCGTGACATAGCGGCCATCGACGAACACCACGGCGTTGGCGCGCATGACGAGCGCCACGCCGGCCGAGCCGGTGAAGCCCGTCAGCCAGGAGAGGCGCTCGGCCGAGGCGGGCACGTATTCGCCCTGGTATTCGTCGGCGCGGGGCACGAGGAAGCCGTCGATGCCGAGCGCATCGAAGGTGGCGCGCAGCGCATCGGCGCGTTCGCGGCCGAACTGGGGCGTGGAGGTGACGTCGAAACTCTGGAACATGGAAGACTTCCGGTATGGCGATGAATCGTGCCGGCAATCTAAAGCATGTCGCGCAAAAGTGTGCAGCGGTTTTGCGGCAACGACATGCGAAAAACCAAAGAGCTAAGGCGCAAGGAGCGAATCTGGAAGATCGCGATGCGCTTTAGCCCATCGGCCGGCCGCGTCAGAGGCGGGCGAGATAGCGTTCCAGCACCGCGCGGGTCAGGCGCTGGTTGTTGCGATACCAGTCGTCCTCGGTGAAGAAGGCGGGTTCGCCGGCATCCCAGCCGCTCATCGAGAAATCCGACTGGCGGGCGAGGAAGGCGACGAAGTCCTCCTCGGATTTCCATTCCGCGATGGGCGGGCCGAAATAGGCCCCGCCGTCCTGCACGTCGGCCAGCATCACGCCGTCCTCGGTACGGATGAGGCCCTGGCCGCAGAAATCCCGGTGATGGTCGTAGATCACGCCATTGCCGGGCATCTCGTTCGTCAGCTTGTGCCAGAGCCGTTCGGCCAGCGCCGCGCCGAGCGGCTTGCGGCTGAGGGCATCACGCAGGGATTCGGCGATGCGGCGGCGCTCCGCCTCGGTGCGGGTGGCGCTTTCGACCCGGTAGGGGTTCTTGCGCGCCTCGATATTGGCGCGGATCGCGATCCACAGCACGAAGACGATGACCGCAAGCGCGATGAGCGGGATGACGGTGGCGGCCATGCTCAGGAAAACCCCGCGGCATCGCGAAGAGGTCTGCAATTGGACTTATGCGTTTCGTGCATGGCACCCATGTCTCAAAGGCCCTGTCGCGAATTTTCGAATCCTGTATAAGCGGCGCCAACGAAGCGAAACAAAACGCGCTTCAAGCGAAACGAAGTGAAAGTTCCTCCAGTCCTTCGGATCGCAAAATGAACTGCCGAAAGGCAAAAGACTAGGTGTTCCGATCAGGCGTCTTGCCGGTCACTCCTCCTCCCTCCTCCGGGAAGGCGCTCGGAACACATAGGCCCGCTTGAGCACTCCTCCTCAAGCTCGCGGGCAGGCCGGTTTGCCGGCCCATAGGCGGTGCCTCTGGCACCGCCTTTTATTTTGCCTGCGATTCCCGCGCGTTGAAGCGGAATGTTGCCACCCCGCTTCAAGCTGGCGTCGTCACCGACGATTGTCGAGATGGATCGTCACCCAGCCTTCGCGCCAGATCGTGCGCACATGGCGCAGGCCCGCGCAGTTATAGGCGGCAAGCACCTTCCAGCGCTGCGAGGCGAGGATGCCGGACAGGATAACGTCGCCCTGCGGCGCCAACTGGGCGGAGAGCTGCGGCGCCATGCGCATCAGCGGCCGGGCGAGGATGTTGGCGATGATGAGGTCGAAGGGGCCGTGGCGGCCGAAGGCGGTGGAGTGGAAGCCCGGCGCCGTCTCCAGCGTGATGCCGGAGGCGATGCCGTTGAGGCGGACGTTTTCCTGCGCGACGCGGGTGGCGACCGGGTCGATATCCGTCGCCAGCACCGTGACCGGGGCAAGCTTGCGCGCGGCGATCGCCAGCACGCCGCTGCCGGTGCCGAGGTCGAGCACGCGCCTGACCTTGCGCGTGCGCATCACGTCGGAGATCACCTCCAGGCAGCCCGCCGTCGTGCCGTGATGGCCGGTGCCGAAGGCCTGGCCGGCGTCGATCTCGATGGCGATCTCGCCGGCCCGCACCTTGCCGCGGTCATGCGAGCCATGAACGACGAAACGGGCGGCGCGCACGGGCTTCAGGCCTTCCAGCGACTTGGCGATCCAGTCGATGTCGGGCAGTTCCTCGCGCTCGATCGTCGCATCGGGAAACTCGCCGGCAAGCAGCGCGGCGAAACGCGCGTGGATCTCCGCCTCGTCCTTACGGAACATGTAGACGGAGGCTTCCCAGATGTCCTTCTTCTCGTCGATCTCCATCGTCGCGATGGCATAGCCTTCGTCCTCGAAGACGTCGGTCATCAGCGAGAGGGCGATCTCGGCCCGCTTCTCGGTCGTGGTGATGTAGAGGCGGATTTCGCTCACGGCTCGGGGTCCCTGTTGTTTCAGGTCCGCCTAGCATGTCCGAAAGCCGAGGGCAAAGGTGGATCGCCCGCCGGCAGCCTTATCCCTTGATCAGGTTGGCGAGCTTCTGCTCGGCGACCTCGGGGTTCTCGCCATAGGCGATGGTGCCGACGAAGCGGCCGGTCGCGTCGAGCAGGAAGACGGAGGCCGTGTGGTCCATCGTGTAGTCCCCGTCGGGCTTTTCTTCGTCGAGCGGCACCTTGCGATAGTAGACGCGGTAGCCCTTGACCATGTCCAGCACCTTGTCCACCGGGCCGGAAATTCCGGTGATGCGCCTGGAGACGTTGCCGACATACTGGCCGATCAGCTCCGGCGTGTCGCGCTCGGGATCGACGGTGACGAAATAGGCCTGCAGCTTCGAGCCGTCGGGATCGACCTTGGTGAGCCAGCCGTTCATCTCGAACAGCGTCGTCGGGCAGACTTCCGGGCAATGGGTGAAGCCGAAGAAGAGGGCGGTGGGCTTGCCGGTGAAGGCCTTTTCGGTGATCGGCTTGCCATCCTGCGCGACGAGTTCGAAGGGCACGCCGAACGGGCCGCCCGCGACCTCGTCCTTCGTCCTGGTCATTTCCAGCGTCAGCCAGCCGAGCAGGGCCGCGACGAGCGCGACGGCGATCCACAGTACGAGGCGCAGGGTCTTCATGGCAGTCCTTCGATAAGCAAGGTCCCGAGGTCTGCCGGTGTCATAGTCCTTCGGTCGGACGCGCGCAAACGGGCCAATTGCCGCAATGCGAAGCAGGATCGGCGTCTCGCGGAATTGTGATCAGAAGCACCAGGCCATGCCGGATTCGGCAAGGCTGAGGAAGATCGCCGTGCCATGCTCCAGCCAGCCGGCAAAGGCGGCGGTGGCGGCCATCACGCCGAGGCCGAGCACGAGGAGCGCAGCGGGCAGGGCGGTGTATCGGCGGGCGGTCTTGTCCATGCCGGCAAGTATAGCCCGGAATCGCGGGATTTCAAACCGGGGCGGACTGCCGTAACGGAAGGCGGTTTGCTGCCCGGATTTTATCGAAAGAGGCTAAAATAGCAGTTTCCGGTGCCGTTCCTTAGCCATTGTTTAATCTCTCTTTGCCACTTTCGGACAACGCGCAAAGGGCCGGTCAGACCCGCTGGACATGATGTCCGCCGTGCAGCGCATTCCAACAAGTCCATTGTCGATTGGAAAGAGCCTCACCCATGTCCAACGCCCTGAAACAGTCCGGCGCCTATCTCGAAATCGTCTCCTTCCATCTCGGGGAGCAGGAATTCTGCATCGACATCATGGCCATCCGCGAAATCCGCGGCTGGGCGCCGGTGACGCCGATGCCGCACACGCCGCCCTATGTGCTCGGCCTCATCAACCTGCGCGGCGCGGTGATCCCGGTTATCGACATGGCCTGCCGCCTCGGCATGAAGATGACGGAGCCGTCCGAGCGTTCGGCGATCATCGTCACGGACATTGCCGGCAAGCTCGTCGGCCTGCTCGTCGAGCAGGTCTCCGACATGATGACCATCAAGAGCGAAGCCCTCCAGCCGGCGCCGGAAATCATCCCGGAAGCCCAGCGCGCCTTCTGCCGCGGCATCGTCGCGCTGGAGAAGTCGATGGTCTGCTTCCTCAACCTCGACACCGTCATCGCCGACGAACTCGCCCAGGCCGCCTGATCGCAGCAGGAAGAGCGTTCCGATTTCGGGCATCTGGCCGGTTTTCCGGCCGGGTGCCTTCGGCCGTCCGAAGACAATTCCGGTATATTATCCTAAATTAACATTTAATAATGCGCGGTTTCGCGGCGATTTGTCAGGAACCATGCGAAGCCCGCCCCGTTTCTTCCATGCTACCCATAAAGACAACATGGAGAATTCTCATGAAGAAGACCGTTACGATTGCCCTTGCTTCGCTTCTTGTCGCCGCGCCGGCGGCAAGCATCGCCTATGCCCAGGACGCCACGATGCCCATGACCTCGGACAGCATGTCCACGGGTTCGATCAGCGCGGACAATGTGAATGTCGTCACGCTGTCCTCGCTGGAGGCTGACGACAGCAAGCGCGGCGAAGCCGAACGCCTCAGCCTCAAGGCCAACGACCCGGCCACGATGGAGAAGGTCCAGGCCGAGCTGCAGGGCGAACCGGGCCTGGCCGAAGCGCTGGCTTCCAAGAACGTCCAGCTGCAGAACGTCATCGAAATCCAGACATCGGGTGATGGCGGCAAGGTTGTCTACGTCAAGTAAACCGCTGCCCCATCAACGAAAACGCCCCGGACCTCTTCAGGTGCCGGGGCGTTTTTTCAGGGCTTGCCGTTGGTCCAGGTGACGGTCTCGCCATAGAGCGGCACGGTGGAGATCGACATCTTCGCCGATCCCTCGGTCAGTTCGCGCGAATGGGCGAGATAGATCAGCGTGTCGTTCTTCCTGTCATAGATGCGCGTGACGATCAGCGACTTCCAGATCAGCGACAGGCCGGACTTGAAGACCTCCTCGCCGCCGCGGTCGAGGTCGATGTCGCCGATCGTGATCGGGCCGGTCTGCTGGCAGGAGATGGCATTGTTCGAGGGGTCCTCGAACCAGTTGCCCTTCTTCAGCCGGTCGATGACGCTGCGGTCGAAATAGGTGACGTGGCAGGTGACGCCGGATACCTTAGGGTCGGTCACCGCGTCGATGTAGATGTCGTTGCCGATCCAGTCGACGCCGACCTTGCCGACCGTCTCGGCGGCGGCGGGCAGGGCGGCAAGCGCCATCAGGCCGGCGGCGATGGCCGTGCGAAGGCGGGGGGCGGCAGAAATCGTCAGCGGCATGGCAGGTCTCCTTGTTCCGTCCTCAACGTAAGGAGGCGCCGGCCGCTTGCAAGCCGGCCCTTGAAGCATTTTCGCTTTTGCCGGACTTGCTCTTACGATTTTGCCGCGGCGATGGTGGCGCGCACCGCGTCCCCGTCGGTCAGCGTCACCTCGTATTCCCGGTCCTTCTGCGTACCGCCCATGCCGACATGCGGGTTGCGGAAGGCCATGCCGCTTGGCACGGTCTTCAGCGCGGCGAAGTGCAGCTCTGTGAGATTGGCGCCGTCGCGGACCTTTCGGATGTTGTCCGCATCGAGCGCGCCGCAGCCCATGATGACGATGCGGCCGGCGGCCTGCTCGTTGGCGGCCTTCAGGATGGCGAGGCCCTCCAGCGCGCTGTCGCGCTGGCCGGAGGTCAGCACGCGGTCGACGCCGCAGCGGATGAGCGCCTCCAGCGCCTCGCCGGCATCGGCCGTCATGTCGAAGGCGCGGTGGCAGGTGACGGACATCGGCCGGGCGGCCTCGACCAGCTGCTTCGTGCGCGCCTCGTCGATCCTGCCATCGGGCGTCAGGCAGCCGATGACGACGCCGGAAACGCCTTCGTCCCCAAGGGCGGTGACGTCCTCCACCATCGTCTCGAATTCCGTCTGCGAATAGAGGAAGTCGCCGCCGCGCGGGCGGATGATGACATGGACGGGGATCTTGGCCGCCGTCACCGCGGCGCGGATCGTCGCAAGGCTCGGCGTCAGGCCGCCCTCCACCAGGCTGGCGCAGAGTTCCACGCGGTCGGCGCCGGCATCCTGGGCGGCGAGAAAACCGTCGATGCCTTCGACGCAGAGTTCGATGAGGGGCTTGGCCATGGTGTCCTTCCGGTTGTTCTGGTCAGGCTTCGCGCCAGACGGTCTTGAGGAGCCGCAGCCAGTTTTCCCGGCAGAGCTTTGCGAGGTCGTCCTCGCCGTAGCCGGCCTGGCGCAGCGTCTCGACGAGCGCCTGGCTGCCGGCGGCGTCGTGGATCGCGCCGGGAATGGTCGCGCCGTCGAAATCCGAGCCGAGCGCCACGCAATCGATGCCCATGCGCTCCACCATGTGGTCGATGTGGCGCACCATGTCGGAAAGCGGTGTTTCGGGGTTTTCGAGGCCGTCGGCCCTCAGCATGGTCGTGGCGTAGTTGAGGCCGGCAATGCCCTTGCGCTCGCGGATCGCGTCGAGCTGGCGGTCGGTGAGGTTGCGCGAGATCGGCGTCAGGGCGTGGGCGTTGGAATGGGTGGCGACGAGCGGCTGGCTGCTTTCGCGCGCCACGTCCCAAAAACCCTGTTCGGTGATGTGGGCGAGGTCGATCATGATGCCGAGCCGGTCGCAAGCCTTCACCAGTTCGACGCCGGCCGCCGTCAGGCCTGGGCCGGTATCGGGCGAGGAGGGATAGGCGAAGGGCACGCCATGGCCGAACAGGTTGTGGCGGCTCCAGACGGGTCCGAGCGAGCGCAGGCCGTTGTCATAGAGGCTTTCGAGGTTCGACAGGTCCTCGGCGATCGGCTCGCAGCCTTCGATATGGAGCACGGTGGCGAAGCGGCCGGCATCCATGGCCGCGCGGATCGCCGCCGTGGAGCGGCAGATCGAAAGGCCGCCGGCCTTTTCCAGCCGGGCGGCGATGTCGGCCATGTCGAGCGCGATCTTCAGTGCGTCTGCATGCTCGCGCGGTCCGACCATCGGGATGTTGTAGTGACCGTTCTCGTCGACCTCGCGCGGCGGATAGTCCTCCACCGGCGGAATGAACATGGCGCAGAAGCCGCCGGCAAGGCCGCCCTTCTTTGCGCGCGGGGCGTCGATATGGCCCTGGTCCGTTCCGTCGATGAATTCGGCGATCGGGTCGGCGCCCTTCCGGGCATTCTCCCACAGGCGCAGGAGGACGTCGTTGTGGCCGTCGAAGATCAATTGCATGAGGCGCTCCCGGATCGATACGTCAGATCATCCGACGGGGTAGAACCGATTCCGCCGCGGCCCGCAAGAACCGTGGCGGCGACATCAGGCGGCGAAGACCGGCGTGCCGGCGATCCAGGTGGAGAGGACGTTGATATTGCCGTCTATGACCGCGAAGTCGGCATCGTGGCCGTGGGTAAGGCGGCCCTTGCGGCCCGTCATGCCGATCGCCTCGGCAGGGTAGAGCGAGGCCATGCGCAGCGCCTCCTCCAGGTCGAGGCCGGCATGGTCGCGCATGAAGCGGATGCAGGAGGCCATGTCGATATCGGCGCCGGCGAGCGTGCCGTCGGCCAGCGTCAGGCGCCCGCCTTCGCGAAAAATCTCGCGGCCGTTGAGGAAGAAGCTCGTCATGTCGGTGCCGATGGTCGACATCGCGTCGGTGACGAGGAAGATGCGGCCGGGGCCGCGCTTGGCCCGCAGCGCCACGCCGATGGAGGCCGGATCGACATGGAAGCCATCGGCGATCAGGCCGGCATTGAGGTGGCCGAGATCGAGCGCCGCGCCGACCATGCCGGGCTCGCGGTGGCCGAGCGGGCTCATGGCGTTGAAGAGATGGGTCATCATGCTGGCGCCGGCCTCGACGGCGGCGGCGGCGGTCCTGTAGCCGCAATCCGAATGGCCGAGGCTGACGGTGACGCCCGCCGCATGGAGCGCGGCGATCTGCTCGTTGGTGGCGTTTTCCGGCGCCAGCGTCATCAGGAGGGCATCGAGGCCCTTTCGCGCCGCGATGGTGCGGGCGAGGTCGGCTTCTTCCATCGGGCGGATGAGGTTCGGATCATGCGCGCCCTTGCGGGCGACCGAAAGATGCGGGCCTTCGAGATGGAGGCCGAGGAAGCCCGGCACCTTCGCCTGCTGCGCCGCAAGGCCGGCGGCGACGGTTTCCGTCGTCACCTCGACAGTGTCGGTGATCAGCGTCGGCAGGAGGGCCGTCGTGCCGAAGCGGGCATGGGCGGCGCAGATCGTGCGGATGCCTTCGAGGTCCGGCCGCTCGTTGAGCAGCACGCCGCCGCCGCCATTGACCTGCAGGTCGATGAAGCCGGGAACGAGCGAGAGCCCGTCCATCGGCACGGCGCGGGCGTCGGCCGGCACATCGCGAAGGGGCGCGATGGCCGCGACCTTGCCGTCCGCGACCAGCAGCACGCTGTCCTCATGCCACAGATCGCCGTCGAAGATGCGGGCGCCGGTAAGGGCGGTGAGTGCTGTCATCGGGTTTCCGTCACTTTCTTCAGGTTGACCGGCTTGTCGGGATCGAGGCCCTTGCCGCGCGACCAGGCCTCGACGAAGCCGTAGAACGGCACGATGAGGGCGAGCGCATCGGTGATCGGATGGCCGGTGGCGACGAAGGGGAGCTTTCGCGCGCTTTTCGCGCCGGCGGCTGTGACGCAGGCATAGGCGCCGCGATCGGCGAGGCTGTCGGCCATGCCGGTGACCGAGGCTTCCGCCGCGTCGCGCGCGGCCAGCGCGATGACCGGGAAGGACGGGCCGACGAGGGCGACCGGGCCGTGCAGCACTTCGGCGGAGGAATAGGCCTCGGCGTGCATGCCGGAGGTTTCCTTGAACTTCAGCGCCGCCTCGCTGGCGATCGCAAGGCCCGGGCCGCGGCCGAGAACGTAGAGCGACTGGGCGTCCTTGAGGTCGCCGGCAAGGTCGGACCAGTCGAGCGCGACGGCCTTCGCGAACTGTTCCGGCAGGGTCTTCACGGCGCGGTCGAGGTCGGAATCGCCCGTCCATTCGGCGAGCACGGCAAGGCCGGCGACGATGGAGTTGACGTAGGATTTCGTCGCGGCGACGCTGAGTTCCGGGCCGGCGGAAAGATCGAGCGAGTGCGTGCAGGCATCCGCCAGCGGCGAGGGCAGGGTGTTGGTGAGCGCGATGGAGATCGCGCCGCCCTTGGTCGCGCCCTCGGCCATGGCGACGATGTCGGGGCTCTTGCCGGACTGGGAGATGGCGATGGCGGCCGCGCCGCCGAGCTTCAGCTTCGCGCCGTAGATGGAGGCGAGCGACGGGCCGAGCGAGGCGACGGGCCGGCCGGCGGTGAGTTCGATTGCATATTTCAGGAAGAGCGCGGCATGGTCGGAGGAGCCGCGGGCGACGGTGACGAAGAACTGCGGATCACGCTCCCGGAGCGCCTTGCCGGCCGCCGTAACGGCGCTGGCGGAATTTTCGAGCAGGCGCGCCGCCGCTTCCGGGATTTCGTTGATCTCTTTGCGCATGTTGGTCTGCATGGAATTGCCTTTGCGGTTGGTCACGTCTCGGAAAGCGTCAGTTCGGCGACGAAATCGTAGGCATCGCCGCGATAGATGGAGCGGGTGAACTCGACCACCCGGCCGGAGCGCAGATAGGACACCCGCTCGATGGAAAGCCCGGCGGAGCCGGCGGGCACGCCGAGCATGGCCGCGTCCGGATCCTTCATGTTGTAGGCGGAGATGCGCTGCACGGCGCGCACCGGCCGGCAGCCGCGTTTTTCCAGCGCGGCATAGAGCGAGGTCGTGACCTGCATCGGATCCGGCAGGAATTCCGCCGAGATGCAGGCGCGCTCGATGGCGAGCGGCATGTCGTCGGCGACGCGCAGGCGCCCGAGCCGCGCGACGAGCGCATCGGCGGGAAGGCCGAGCATCATCATCTCGTCCGGCGAAGGGTGGAACAGGCCGCGGTCCAGCCATTCGGCGCGGGTGACGAGGCCGCGGCGTGCCATGTCCTCGGTAAAGGAGGTGAGGCGGGAGAGCGACTGCTGCACCTTGGCGACGGGCTTGGCGACGAAGGTGCCGGAGCCGTGGCGGCGTACCAGCAGGCCGTCCTTGACGAGGTCGTCGACGGCCTTGCGCACGGTGACGCGGCTGACATTGGCATGGTCGGCAAGGTCACGCTCGGCGGGCAGGGCGTCGCCGTAGTTCAGCTTGCCCGAGGTGATCGCCTCCTCCAGCATCTGGCGCAGCTTGACATAGAGCGGGCCGGGCACGCCCGACTGCAGGCTTTCCGGCGTGAGGATCGCGGCAAGGGGCGTGGTCATGCGGCAGCTCCCGTTCGCTCTCTGTAACCCTTGGCGGCCAGCGCCACGGCGCCGGTCAGGGCGTCCGCCTCGGCCTCCACCAGGATCGCGCGGTGATGTTCGGACAGCCATTGCGGATAGAGCGGCGCAAGGCCGCCGAGCAGGCACAGGCGCGGCGCGCCGGCCAGCGCCATGATGGCGTCGAGGGATTCGTTGACGCTTGCCGCCCCCGCCGTGACGATGGCGATCGCCTGCGGGTCGCCCTCCTTCGCACGGGTGAAGACGAGGGGGGCATAACGGCCGAAATCGCCGGGCTTGGAGAGGCGAGCGAATTCGACGATGCCGCGCGGATCGTGCTTGAACTCGTCGAGAATGGCATCCGTGAGGCCCGAGCGCGGATGCACGCCGTCATGGGCGAGCAGCGCTTCCTGGAGCGCTGCATGGCCGATGCGCGCGCCGCCGCCGAGATCGCCGACGGTAAAACCCCAGCCGCCGACATAGCGGACCACGTTGTTCTTGCGCCCCATATAGATGGAGCCGGTGCCGAGGATCGCGACGGCCCCGTCCATGTCGCCGATCGCGCCCTGCAGGGCGATCAGGCCGTCGGAATCGATATCCGTATGGCGGAAGGGCAGGCGGTCGTGCACGTAGCGGGTAAGATCGCCGACATTGGTGCCGGCAAGGCCGAGGAAGGCGGAGGCGCCGTCGATGCCGGCCTCGTCGAGCCCTGCGTCGCGATAGGCGGCCCTGGCCGCTTCGGTGATGGAGATGATCGCATTGTTGGGATCGGTCAGGATATTGGCCGCGCCGCTCTTGCCGCGCCCCAGGATGGTGCCGTCCGGGCGTGCGACCGCCGCACGGCAACTCGTTCCCCCGCCGTCGATACCGAGAATAAGATCTGTCATGGGCACCTCCGAGCACAACGATACCAAAAAAATACCATTAACCAAGGGGTATGGTGGTATCGAAAATAAGCTTTCGTTCAAACTGCTGTTTTTAAATGATAAAAATGTTTGATACCAAAAAAGTGGTCTCAAAAATTAATTTCCTATGGACAATTGGTATTTTTTTGGCATTAATTCCGGCCAGAGGAGACACGGCGATGGCTGCAGGCAGGACAGAAGGCAGACACGATCAGGCAAGCGGGCTGGACGAACGTCAGCCCGTGGATGTGCTGAAAGTGCTTGCGGATGCCCAGAAGGCCGCGGCCGGCGCCGTCGATGCGGCGCTTGCCGATATCGCTGCTGCGGCCCGTCTTGCGGCCGATGCGCTTCTGTCCGGCGGACGCCTCGTCTATGTCGGTGCCGGCAGTTCCGGCCTGATGGCCATGGCCGACGCGCTCGAACTTCCCGGCACCTACGGCATTTCCCGCGATCGCATCGTCATCCTGCTCGCCGGCGGGGCCGCGAGCCTCGAAGACCTGGCGGGCGGCTATGAAGACGACCGCGCGCTTGCCGTCGGCGACGCCGCGGCGGCCGATATCGGCCCGCACGACTGCGTGGTCGCCGTTTCGGCGAGCGGCAGCACGCCCTATGCGCTGGCGATCGCATCCCATGCGAAGGAGAAGGGCGCCCGGGTCGTGGCGCTCGCCAACAATCCCGGCGCCGCGCTGTTCGAGGGCGCCGATGTTGCGATCCTGCTCGAAACGCCGCCGGAGGTCATCTCCGGTTCGACGCGCATGGGCGCCGGCACGGCGCAGAAGATCGCCTTCAACATGTTTTCCACGCTCGTCGGCGTGCATCTCGGCCATGTGCACGATGGCCACATGGTCAATCTCAAGGCCGACAACATCAAATTGAGAGGGCGTGCCTGCCGCATCGTCTCCGACATTTCCGGTGTCGGGCTCGACGAGGCGGAACGCCTCCTTCAGCGCTCCGAAGGCTCGGTCAAGACGGCCGTGCTGCTCGCTGCGGGGGCGCGGGATGCCGGCGCGGCGCAGGCGGCGCTGGACCGCTCGGGGCAGAGCCTCCGGCGCGCCCTGAAAGCCCTTGGATAAACTGGTCTCAAAACGCGCTGCGGCGCATAAAAGGGGAGAATGAAATGACACGCACCGCAATCAAAGGCCTGTTGCTCGCCACGAGCATCCTCGGCACGGCCGGGCTTGCCCAGGCGCAGGACGTCACGCTGACGGTCGAAAGCTGGCGTAACGACGACCTGTCCATCTGGCAGGAAAAGATCATCCCGGCCTTCGAAGCCAAGAATCCCGGCATCAAGGTCGTCTTCTCGCCGACCGCGCCGACCGAATACAACGCCGCGCTGAACGCCAAGCTCGACGCCGGCTCGGCCGGCGACCTCATCACCTGCCGTCCGTTCGACGCCTCGCTCGAACTCTTCAACAAGGGGCACCTTGCCGGCCTGAACGACCTGCCGGGCATGGAGAACTTCTCCGACGTCGCCAAGTCCGCCTGGACGACGGACGACGGCGCGACGACCTTCTGCGTGCCGATGGCCTCGGTCATCCACGGCTTCATCTACAACAAGGACGCCTTCGACCAGCTCGGCATCGCCGTTCCGGCGACGGAAGCCGAATTCTTCGCCGCCCTCGACAAGATCAAGGAAGAGGGCAGCTACATCCCGATGGCCATGGGCACGAAGGACCTCTGGGAAGCCGCGACCATGGGCTACCAGAACATCGGCCCGACCTACTGGAAGGGCGAGGAAGGCCGCAAGGCGCTGATCGCCGGCACGCAGAAGCTGACCGACGACGCCTGGGTCGAGCCCTACCGCGTTCTCGCCAAGTGGAAGGACTATCTCGGCGACGGCTTCGAAGCCCAAACCTATCCGGACAGCCAGAACCTCTTCACGCTCGGCCGCGCTGCCATCTACCCGGCCGGCTCGTGGGAAATCGGCCTGTTCAACACACAGGCGCAGTTCAAGATGGGCGCGTTCCCGCCGCCGGTGAAGAATGCCGGCGACACCTGCTACATCTCGGACCACAACGACATCGGCATCGGCCTCAACGCCAAGGGCGGCAATGCGGAGGCTGCCAAGACGTTCCTCAGCTTCGTCGCCTCGCCGGAATTCGCTGACATCTACGCCAACTCGCTGCCGGGCTTCTTCAGCCTGAATTCGACGGCCGTGAAGATGAACGACCCGCTGGCGCAGGAATTCGTCTCCTGGCGCGAGAAGTGCCAGCCGACGATCCGCTCGACCTACCAGATCCTGTCGCGCGGCACGCCGAACCTCGAAAACGAGACCTGGACCGAATCGGCCAACGTCATCAACGGCACAGACACGCCTGAGGTGGCCGGCGAGAAGCTCCAGAAGGGCCTCGATAGCTGGTACAAGCCGGCCAATTAAGACCGGGACAAATGGATGCGCGGGGAGGGGGATGCCCCTCACCCTAGCCCTCTCCCCGCAGGCAGGGAGAGGGGGACCGAGACGTTGCGGCAAGTCTCCTTCTCCCTGCTTGCGGGGAGAAGGTGGCCGGCAGGCCGGATGAGGGGCTGGGTGCCCCCGATCTTTCCGAAGGTGGAGAGGTCAGGACGCCGCAAGGCAAAATCGGGGAGCGACCCCGGCACTATCGTGTATGCTGAATTTGTCATGTGCGGCACAACCAGCCGCGCAACGCGTCCGTGCATGCGCGGACCCAACCAATAACAACCGGACGGGGCACGTTGGGCCATGAGCGACATACCTTCTTCCCATGAGGCAACAGGACCGATCAGGCGGCCAAGGCGCTGGCATATCGGCGTTTTCCTGCTGCCGGCCTTCATCGTTTATTCGGCGGTCATGATCCTGCCGCTCATCGAGACGCTGCGCCTGTCGCTGTTCAACACGGTGGACGGCCAGCCGGCCTTCGTCGGCCTCGGCAACTTCATGGTGCTGTTCGGCGACGAGCGCTGGGCGGCCGATTTCTGGAACGCGCTGAAGAACAACGTCATCTTCTTCATCATCCACATGCTGGTGCAGAACCCGATCGGGGTGGCGCTCGCGGCCATGTTGTCGATTCCGAAGCTGCGCTTTGCCGCCTTCTACCGCACGGCGATCTTCCTGCCGACGCTGCTCTCCTTCGTGATCGTCGGCTTCATCTGGAAGCTGATCCTCTCGCCGATCTGGGGCGTCTCGCCCTACCTGATGGATCTCGTCGGCCTGAAGTCCTTCTTCTCGCCCTGGCTCGGCAAGCCGGGTTCGGCGCTGATTGCCGTGTCGCTGATCTCGGTCTGGCAATATGTCGGCATCCCGATGATGCTGATCTATGCGGCGCTGCTCAACATCCCGGAAGAGGTGATCGAGGCGGCCGAATGCGACGGCGTCACCGGCTGGAGCCAGTTCTGGAAGATCAAGCTGCCGCTGATCCTGCCCGCCATCGGCATCATCTCGATCCTCACCTTCGTCGGCAACTTCAACGCGTTCGACCTCATCTACACCGTGCAGGGCGCATTGGCGGGGCCAGACAAGTCCACCGACATCCTCGGCACGCTGCTCTACCGCACCTTCTTCGGCTTCCAGCTCCAGCTCGGTGACCGCTCGATGGGCGCGACGATCGCGACAGTCATGTTCCTCATCATCCTCGCCGGCGTCTCGCTCTATCTCTTCGCCATTCAGCGGCGCATGCGTCGCTACCAGTTCTGATCGGGAGGGCCGGACATGTCCAAGGCACGCACTTCGCTGACCCGCACATCGCTCGTCCACCTGGCGCTGATCGGCTACGCGATCATCTCGGTCTTCCCGGTGTTCCTGACGCTCATCAACTCGATGAAGGACCGCAACGCCATCTTCCGCAACCCGATGCAGCTTCCGACGCCGGAGACCTTCGACCTCGTCGGCTATACGACGGTGCTGGGGCAGGGGGATTTCGCGACCTACTTCCAGAACAGCTTCATCGTCACGGTGGCCTCCATCGCGCTGGTGCTGCTGTTCGGCGCCATGGCCGCCTTCGCGCTCTCGGAATACCGCTTCCGCGGTAACACGCTGATGGGCCTCTACCTTGCCATCGGCATCATGATCCCGATCCGTCTCGGCACGGTGGCGATCCTGCAGGGCATGGTCGCGACGGGGCTCGTCAACACGCTGACGGCGCTGGTCCTCGTCTATACCGCGCAGGGCATCCCGCTCGCCGTCTTCATCCTCTCCGAGTTCATGCGGACCGTCTCCGACGACCTCAAGAATGCCGGGCGCATCGACGGCCTTTCGGAATATGCGATCTTCTTCCGCCTCGTCCTGCCGCTCGTGCGGCCGGCCATGGCGACGGTCGCGGTCTTCACCATGATCCCGATCTGGAACGACCTGTGGTTCCCGCTGATCCTGGCGCCGAGCGAGGCGACCAAGACGGTGACGCTGGGCTCGCAGATCTTCATCGGCCAGTTCGTTACCAACTGGAACGCAGTGCTCGCCGCGCTCTCGCTCGCGATCCTGCCCGTCCTCATCCTCTACTTCATCTTCTCGCGGCAACTGATCCGCGGCATCACCTCGGGAGCAGTCAAGTGAGTTCTGCCATTCGCGTTCTTTCCGCCGGCCTCGGCAATATGGGCCGCAGCCATGCGCTCGCCTATCATGAAAATCCGGGCTTTACGATCGTCGGGCTGGTCAACCGCTCGAAGGTTCCGGTTCCGGCCGGGCTCGAAGGCTACGAGATCCTGCCGTCCTTCCACGAGGCGCTGAAGGAGCTGAAGCCGGAGCTCTGCTCGATCAACACCTATTCGGACAGCCATGCCGAATATGCGATCGCCGCGATGGAAGCGGGCGCCCATGTCTTCGTGGAAAAGCCGCTGGCGACGACCGTGGCGGATGCCGAGCGGGTGGTGGCCTGCGCCAAGGCGAACGGCCGCAAGCTCGTCGTCGGCTACATCCTGCGCCACCATCCTTCCTGGATGCGGCTCATCGAGGAAGCGCGCAAGCTCGGCGGGCCCTACGTCTTCCGCATGAACCTGAACCAGCAGTCGAGCGGGCCGACCTGGGCGACCCACAAGGCGCTGATGCAGACGACGCCGCCGATCGTCGACTGCGGCGTGCACTATGTCGACGTGATGTGCCAGATCACCGACGCCAAACCCGTCGAGGTGCGCGGCATGGGCCTGCGCCTCTCCGACGAGATCGCGCCGGACATGTACAATTACGGCCATCTCCAGGTGCTCTTCGACGACGGTTCACTCGGCTGGTACGAGGCGGGCTGGGGGCCGATGATCTCGGAAACGGCTTTCTTCGTGAAGGACGTCATGTCGCCGAACGGCTCCGTCTCGATCGTCATGGATCCGAACGCCAAGTCGGACGACATCGACACCCACACCAAGACGGCGGTCATCCGCCTGCACAATGCGGCCACCGGCCCGGACGGCAGGTTCCTGTCGCCGGACGAGGACCTGAGGATGGCCGGGGAGCCCGGCCACCAGGAACTGTGCGACCGCGAGCAGGCCTATGTGCTGAAGGCGATACGCGAGGACATCGACCTCACGCGGCACATGGACGATGCGGTGCAGTCGCTGCGGATCTGCCTGGCGGCCGATGAAAGTGTCAGAACCGGTCAAACGGTCAAGCTTTAAGGGGATATCAGTGGGCTCTCTTCAACTCAAATCCGTACGCAAGTCCTTCGGCACTGTCGACGTGATCAAGGGCATCGACCTCGACGTGAAGGACGGCGAGTTCGTCATCTTCGTCGGCCCCTCGGGCTGCGGCAAGTCCACGCTGCTGCGCATCATCGCGGGCCTCGAGGATGCGACCTCCGGCTCGATCACCATCGACGGCGCGGAAGTCGTGACCGTGCCGCCGGCAAAGCGCGGCATCGCCATGGTGTTCCAGTCCTACGCGCTCTATCCGCACCTGACGGTCAAGGACAATATGGGCCTCGGCCTCAAGCAGGCGGGCGCCCCGAAGGACGAAATCGAAAAGCGCGTCGCCAAGGCCTCGGGCATGCTGTCGCTGGAAAAGTACCTCGCCCGTCGCCCGGCGGAACTGTCCGGCGGCCAGCGCCAGCGCGTCGCCATCGGCCGCGCCATCGTGCGCGAGCCGAAGCTGTTCCTGTTCGACGAGCCGCTTTCCAACCTCGATGCGGCGCTGCGCGTCAACACCCGCCTGGAGATCGCCCGGCTGCACCGCGAGCTGAAGGCCACCATGATCTACGTCACGCACGACCAGGTCGAGGCGATGACGCTGGCGGACAAGATCGTGGTGCTGGATGCGGGCGTCATCCAGCAGGTCGGCTCGCCGATGGAGCTCTACAACCGGCCGGCCAACCTCTTCGTCGCCGGCTTCATCGGCTCGCCAGGCATGAACTTCATCGACGCCGAGCGCCTCGGCATCTCCGATGCCAGGACCATCGGCGTGCGCCCGGAGCACATCACGCTGTCGCGCGAGAGCGGCGACTGGCAGGCGAAAGCCGTGCATGTCGAGCATCTGGGTGCGGACACGATCGTCTATCTCGAATCGGAAAAGGTCGGTGCCTTCACTGTCCGCCTGTTCGGGGAGCATCACTATCAGCCTGATGACGTGGTCTTTGCCACGCCGGCGGCGGACCAGATGCATCGCTTCGATGCAAATGGCCAAGCCATACGATGAGGCCCCTCATCACAATTCCGTGACTGGTGTCGCGCTGACGATTGTCAAAGATCGGAAACTAACATACAGCCTTGTTTGTATGTTGCGATGCGGTGGTCCTGCGATCACCGCATCTTCACGTTTTCAGCACCCTGCCGCGCTTCGGGCGGCACCGCTTATGGAAGAACCCATGCGTTTCACGAGACCGATTTCGATTGCGACCTTCGGCGCCCTTTTGATTCTCGCCGGCTGCCAGGACGAGCAGGCGGCGCAGGGCGGCTTTGCATTTCCGCCGCCGCAGGTGGCCGTCATCACCGTGAAGGCAGAGGATGTGCCGATCACCAACGACCTGCCGGGCCGCATCGCCGCGACCCGCACGGCGGAAGTCCGCCCGCGTGCGACCGGCATCGTCATCGAGCGCATCTTCGAGCAGGGCTCGCAGGTCAAGGAAGGCGACGTGCTCTACCGCATCGATCCCGCGCCGTTCCAGGTGCAGGTCGACAGCGCCGAGGCGACGCTGCGCCGTGCCCGGGCCGTTCAGGCCCAGGCGCGCAACACCGCCGAGCGCCAGGAGCAGTTGCGCAAGTCGAACGTCGCCTCCGTGCAGACCTATGACGATGCCGTCGCCCAGCTCGCGCAGGCGGATGCGGATGTCGCGATCGCCGAGGCGAGCCTTGCGACCGCGAAGCTCAATCTCGAATATACCGAGGTCAAGGCGCCGATCAGCGGCCGCATCGGCCGCGCGCTGATCACCGAGGGTGCGCTGGTTTCGGCCAACGGCACGGAAAACCTTGCGACGATCCAGCAGCTCGACCCTGTTTATGCCGACTTCACCCAGTCGGCGACCGATCTCATCCGCCTGCGCAAGGCGCTGCAGGACGGCGCCCTGATGGCCGACAACAATTCGGCCGACGTCAAGCTGGTGCTGGACGATGGTTCCGCCTATCCGCATTCGGGCAAGCTCTTGTTCTCCGAAGCCGCCGTCGACGAGACGACCGGCCAGGTGACGCTGCGCGGCGAGTTCCCGAACCCGGACGGCGACCTGCTTCCGGGCATGTATGTGCGCGTGCAGATCGAGCAGGGCATCGAGAAGAATGCCGTCATCGTGCCGCAGCAGGCCGTGCAGCGCGACAGCTCGGGCAGCGCGCTCGTCTATGTCGTCTCCGCCGACAACAAGGCCGGCACCCGCTCTGTGCGCGTCGGGCGGGCCATCGGCACGAACTGGGTCATTCCCGACGGCCTGAAGGACGGCGAGAAGATCATCGTCGAAGGTTTCCAGAAGGTTCAGCCGGGTGGCGAAGTCGTGCCGACCGAGTGGAACCCGAATGCGGGGGCGAAGGCCGACCAGCCGGCTGCCGAAGGTGGCGCGGCTGAGGCTGGCGATGCCGGCGCCGCGCAGACCGGCGAGGCCGGCACGGCGGAGGGCGGCGAGGATGCCGCCAAGGCCGAGCAGGCGAAGTGAGGATCTGAAGGATGCCCAGTTTTTTCATCGACAGGCCGATTTTCGCCTGGGTCGTCGCGATCTTCATCATGATCGCCGGCGCCATCTCCGTTCCCCTCCTGCCGATCGCGCAATATCCCGACGTCGCCCCGCCGCAGATCACGGTGTCGACGACCTATTCCGGCGCGTCCTCGCAGGACACCTACCAGAGCGTCACCAAGCTCATCGAGGATGAGCTGAACGGCGTCGAGGGCATGCTCTATTTCGAATCGACCTCGAGTGCCTCGGGTTCGGCCGAAATCAACATCACCTTCGCGCCGGGCACCGATCCGAGCCAGGCTTCGGTCGACGTGCAGAACCGCGTCAGCCGCGTCGAGCCGCGCCTGCCCGATTCCGTGCGCCGCCAGGGCGTGCAGGTGGAAGAGGCCGGTTCAGGCTTCCTCCTGATCGTCGCGCTGACCTCCACCGACGGCTCGATGGACGCCATCAGCCTCGGCGACTACGTCAACCGCAACGTCCTGTCGGAAATCCAGCGCGTGCCCGGCGTCGGCCGTGCGCAGCTTTTTGCCACGCAGCGCTCCATGCGCATCTGGCTCGATCCCGCCAAGATGCTCGGCCTCAACCTGACGGCTGCCGATGTCACCGCCGCCGTTCAGGCGCAGAACGCCCAGATCGCGGCCGGCAGCATCGGCGCGCAGCCGAACCCGATCACCCAGCAGATCGCGGCCCCCGTCAACATCAAGGGCCAGTTGACGACGCCGGAAGAGTTCGGCGCCATCGTGCTTCGCGCCAATGCGGACGGTTCGGCCGTGCGCCTGCGCGACGTCGCGCGCATCGAAGTGGGCGGCGAGACCTATTCGTTCTCGACGCGCCTCAACGGCCAGCCTTCGGCCGCCGTCGCCGTGCAGCTTTCGCCGACCGGCAACGCCATGGCGACCTCCGAGGCGATCAAGGCCCGCATGGACGAGCTTGCGCAGTTCTTCCCGCCGGGCCTCGAATATTCGACGCCCTATGACACCTCGCCCTTCGTCAAGGTGTCGATCGAGAAGGTGCTGCACACGCTGCTCGAAGCCGTCGGCCTCGTCTTCCTCGTGATGTTCCTGTTCCTGCAGAACATCCGCTACACCATCATCCCGACGCTCGTCGTCCCGGTCGCGCTGCTCGGCACCTGTGCCGTCATGCTCGCCATGGGTTTCTCGATCAACGTGCTCACCATGTTCGCCATGGTGCTCGCCATCGGCATCCTCGTCGACGATGCGATCATCGTCGTGGAGAACGTCGAGCGCATCATGTCGGAAGAGGGCCTGCCGCCGAAGGAGGCGACCCGCAAGGCGATGAAGCAGATCACCGGCGCCGTCATCGGCATCACGCTGGTGCTCGCCTCGGTGTTCATTCCGATGGGCTTCTTCCCGGGCGCGGTCGGCGTCATCTACCAGCAGTTCTCGCTGACGATGGTCGTGTCGATCCTGTTCTCGGCCTTCCTCGCGCTGTCGCTGACGCCGGCGCTGGCCGGCAGCTTCCTGAAGCAGGTTCCCAAGGGCCATCATCACACCAAGCGCGGCTTCTTCGGCTGGTTCAACCGCGGCTTCGACCGCTCGTCGAAAGGCTATAGCCGCAGCGTCGGCTGGCTGGTGCACCGGGCGGGCCGCTTCATGGTGATCTACCTCGCGATCCTCGCGGGCCTCGGCTACCTGTTCGTGAAGCTGCCGTCGTCGTTCCTGCCGGACGAGGACCAGGGCTTCGCCATCGTCATGATGCAGCTCCCCTCCGAGGCGACGGGCCACCGGACCGACGAGGTTCTGACCCAGGTCGAGAAGATCTTCGGCCAGGAGCCCGCCGTCAACACGATCGTCGGTATCAACGGCTTCTCCTTCTTCGGTTCGGGGCAGAATGCGGGCCTTGCCTTCGTGACGCTGAAGGACTGGAGCGAGCGTGGGCCGGAGAATTCGGCACAGGCGATCGCCGGGCGGGCCAGCATGGCCATGAGCCAGATCAAGGATGCGATCAGCTTCGCGCTGTCGCCGCCGCCGATCCAGGGCCTCGGCACGACGGGCGGCTTCTCGTTCCGCCTGCAGGACCGTGGCGGCCTCGGCCAGCAGGCGCTGTCGGCCGCGAGCGCCCAGCTCCTCGGCCTTGCCGCCCAGAGCAATGTCGTGGCGGGCGTGCGCGTCGAAGGCATGCCGGATGCGGCCCAGGTCAATGTCACGATCGACCGCGAGAAGGCCAACACCTTCGGCGTGACCTTCGCCGACATCAACACGACGATCTCGACCAATCTCGGCTCGACCTATGTCAACGACTTCCCGAATGCCGGGCGCATGCAGCGCGTGACGGTCCAGGCGGACCAGAACGAACGCATGCAGGTGGCCGACCTCATGAAGCTCAATGTCCGGAACGCGTCGGGCGGCATGGTGCCGATCTCCGCCTTCGCGACCGCGGAGTGGACGATGGCGCCGACGCAGACCGTCGGCTACAACGGCTACCCGTCCGTCCGCTTCAGCGGCGATACGAAGCCGGGCTTCTCGTCCGGTGACGCGATCGCGGAAATGCAGCGGCTCGCCGCCCAGCTTCCGCCGGGCTTCGGCTATGAGTGGACGGGCCAGTCTCTGCAGGAGATCCAGTCCGGTTCGCAGGCGCCGATCCTCGTCGGCCTGTCGATCCTGCTGGTCTTCCTGTGCCTTGCGGCGCTCTACGAAAGCTGGTCGATCCCGTTCGCGGTCATCCTCGTCGTGCCGCTCGGCGTCATCGGCGCGGTCATCGCAGTCACCCTGCGCGACATGTCGAACGACGTCTACTTCAAGGTGGGCCTGATCGCGATCATCGGCCTTTCGGCGAAGAACGCGATCCTGATCATCGAGTTCGCCAAGGAACTGATGGAGGACGGCAAGTCGCTGATCGAGGCGACGATCGAGGCCTGCCACCTGCGCTTCCGCCCGATCCTGATGACCTCGCTCGCCTTCACGCTCGGCGTTCTGCCGCTCGCGATCGCCACGGGCGCAAGCTCGGGCAGCCAGCGCGCCATCGGCACCGGCGTGATGGGCGGCATGATCACGGCCACGGTGCTCGCCATCTTCTTCGTGCCCATCTTCTTCGTCTTCGTGATGAAGCTGTTCGGCTACGGCAAGAAGAAGAAGGAGGAGGCGGCTCCGGCGGCAAGCCCGGCGGAGTAGGCCGCCATGCGCCGGACCAAGGCCGAGGCCGAGGAAACCCGCCAGCAGATCCTGCTGGCGGCGGAGAAGGTCTTCTACGAAAAGGGTGTCGCCCACGCCTCCATGGCGGATGTGGCGCGCGCCGCGGGGGTCACCCGCGGCGCCATCTACTGGCACTTCGCCAACCGGGCGGATCTCGTGCTGGAACTCTACAATTCACTGCCCATGCCGCAGGAAGAGCTGATCGCCCGCGAGCTGGAGGCGGAGAACGCCGACGTCTTCGCCGTTCTGGAGCGGGTCGGACGGGAATGGCTCGAACTGCTCGCCACGGACGAACACCGCCAGCGCATCCTGTCGATCCTCCTGCGTTGCGATACGTCGGGCGAATTCGCCGCCATCTCGGAGCGTCAGAACGACATCAACGATGAGCACATGCAGGCGCTGGAAGCCGCGTTCGCCAAGGCGCAGGGGCAGGGCAAGCTCTGCGCCTGCTGGACGCCGCGGTCCGCCGCTTCCATGCTGCGCTGGGTCATCAAGGGCCTGTGTTCGGAGTGGCTGTTGTTCGGGCGGCGGTTCGACATCGCGATCGAAGGCAAGGAGGCGCTGCGGCGCCTGTTCCGCACCTACGCCTCCCACGTTCCGTCACTCTGACCGATAGGCCTTGAGCCGCGCGATCCATTCCGCGCCGATCTGCCAGCGCTTGAGCACCGAGACGGGATCCTCCGCATCGAGCCGCGAGCAGATGCGGTAGACCTCCAGCACGTCAGGCGCCATCTCGCCGCGCTGGCAGAAATACATGGCCGCCGCATAGCGCGCGCGCCCGGACCATTCGGCGCCGGGCGGCATGGTGATGATCTCCCAGTTGCGGCGGGTCTCCTCGTCCATGTCAGGCGAGGCCAGGCGGGCTCGCCGTGCGCCGGGCGAGCCTGACGAAGGGGCGCGGCACGATCTTCGCCCGTTTCATCAGCTTCTGGTATTTCAGCTCCCGCATCGCATAGATCTCCACCCAGAGGTCCTCCGTGAACTTCGATCCGTAGGGCCGTTCGAGGCTGGCGATGGCGATGTTGCGCTTGGCCGTCGGCGACCAGATCGCGGCGGTGACGAGGCCCGCCTCGTGCTTTTTCCGATGATAGACGATGGCATGCTCGGCGGGAATATTCCCTTCGATTTCAAGGCCGACGAGGATGTGCTTGAGAGATTGATTCCGCCGCGCGTCGAGGATCGCCCGGCGTCCGTTGAAATTCGGCTTGTCCGGATCGACCAGCCAGTCGAGGCCGATCTCGTCGGGCATGCGCACCCGGTCGGCGCGCAGCGCTCCCTCGGCGGTGACGAAATCCGTATTGGCGACGATGAAGCCGGCCTCGATGCGTGCCTCATTGAGCGCGCCGTAGCCGATGGCGCGGATCGTGTGCGGCTCGCCGGCGCGCCACAGCCGGTCCCACAGCGAGAGCGCCCTGGCGCGGGGCACGAAGAGTTCGTAGCCGAGATCGCCGGTGAAGCCGGTGCGCGAGATGGTCACCGCGCCGTCCTCGTGCGGGAAGGTGCCGATATGGAAGGGTTTCAACGCCTCCACGCCGGCAAACCCGGCATCGCGCAGCACCGCGTAGCTCGTCGGCCCCTGCAGGGCGAGGCCGGCGATCTCCTCCGTCTCCTCGTGGATGTCGACCGCAAAGCCGAAGGCGCTGTCGAGGAGCCAGGGCAGGTGGCGTTCCTGGCAGCAAAGGCGGAATTCGTTTTCGCCGAGGCGGAAGAGCGTGCCGTCGTCCAGCACATGGCCGTGGTCGTCGCACCAGGCGGTGTAGTGCACGCGGTTCACGCCGAGCTTGCGCACGTCTCGCAGGGTCAGCCGGTTGAGGTAGCGCCCGGCATCCGGGCCGGTTATGCGGTACTTCACCATCGGCGATATGTCGAAGAGGGCGGCGGTGGAGCGGATGGCGAAATATTCGAGCTCGCCGTCGAACAGCGCATGCGGCGCCTTGTAGCCGGCCCAGTTGTACCAGTCGTTGACCTCGCTCAGCGCGATCAGGCGGTCATGGAACGGGCTTTCCAGCCGCGGCGCGAGGATATGGTTGCGGGCGGCGCGGCGCAGGTCCGCGGCGGATTTCGTCATGGCGTTCATGCGCTCGCTCCCGAAAGGATGTGGCGGGCCGCGTTCCAGCCCGGCAGGCCGGAAATGCCGCCGCCCGGATGCGCGCCGGCGCTCGCGAGATAAAGGCCTTCGATCGGCGTGCGGTAGCCGGAGGCGGCGCTGGTCGGTCGGTTGACGAGGAGCTGGTCGGCCTGCAGCTCGCCGTGATGCCAGTGGCCGCCGGGCAGGTTGTATTCCGCCTCGATATCGACCGGCGTCATCAGGCTGGCCGCGACCACGGACTTTTCGAGGCCGGGCGCATGGCGCTCCAGCGTGTCGAGCACGATCTTGAGGAAGGCCGGCTTGCCGCTCTCCCAGCCTGCCTTGAGGCGATAGGGCGCATATTGCACGAGCGCCGAGAGCGTGCAGGCGCCGCCAGGGGACAATGACGGGTCGGTAAGGCTCGGCAACGTCACCTCCATGACGGGATCGCTGGAGAATTCGCCGTATTTCGCCGGGTTGAAGGCCTCCTCGACCTGCTCCATCGAGCGCACCAGCACGATGCGCCCGCCGCGGGCTTCCGCCGGCAGGCCGGTGAAATCCGGGACGCGGTCGAGCGCGAGGTCGAGCTTGGCGACATTGCCGTGGCTGCGCACGTTCTTGACCGAGCGCACGAAGCCGGTGCCGCTTTCGGCGGGATCGACGAGGTGGAGGAAGGTCGTCTGCGGGTGGATCGCCGAGACGATGACGGGGGCGGTGATCTCCGTGCCGTCGCCGAGAACGACGCCGCTCGCCCGGCCGCGATCGGCGAGGATGCGGCCGACGGGCGTGCCGCAGCGCAGGGTGACGCCGGCCTTTTCCGCGGCGCGCAGGAAGGCGGGCGCGACGCGCGCCATGCCGCCCGCCGGCACGAACTGGCCGCCGGCCTTGCCCGCGACCTCGCCGGTCAGGCGATAGTAGAGGCCGAGCAGGGAGGTCGGCGAGCGGGGACCGAGATGGATGCCGAGCGTCGCATCGAAGGCGAGGAGGCCTTTCAGCCGGTCGTCCGAAAGATATTCGTCGGCGACGTCGGCGACGTTCATCAGCAGCATGCGCAGGAAATCGCGGCCCTCGCCGCGCCCCTTGCGGATGAGGCCGAAGCCGGCGGAAGCGAAGGTGGAGAGGTCGCCGAGCGAGAGCGCGCCGATCTGCGGCGGGGGGCGGCGGAGGAACCGCTTCAGGATGCCCGCCTGGAAGACCAGCTTCCTGCGCAGCGCCGCGAAGGCCTCCGCCTCCTCGGGCGAGACGCCGTCGATGCGCTCGCCATAGGCGCCGTGCAGCACGGCGGCCTTTCCCGAGCCGTCGAGAACCGTGGTCGGCAGCAAGGTGTCCGTGCCGGCAAGGTCGAGGCCGATGTCGCGCGCCACGTCCGCATCGAGCCGGTTGACGAGATGGGCAAGGCCGGCGGAGCGGAAGCCGGGCGCGAATTCGCGGCCGCGCGTCGCCCCGCCCGGTTCGCTTGCTGCTTCCAGCACCAGGACCTTGCGGCCGCCCTTGGCGAGGCGCGTGGCGGCGGCAAGGCCGTTGTGGCCGGCGCCGATCACGATGGCATCAAATGACGTCATGGGCTTTGCTCATCTGTTCGGGGGAACGCTTCAGGTCGCGCAGGATCTCGGCGGCGGCGTTGCGGCCGGGCGCGCCCATCACCCCGCCGCCCGGATGGGTGGAGGAGCCGCACATGTAGAGGCCGGATATCGGGCTGCGGTACTGGGCGTAGCCGGGCACGGGCCGGTTGAAGAGCAACTGGTCGAAGGTGAGCTCGCCCTGGAAGATGTTGCCTTCCGTCAGGCCGACCTCGTTCTCGATCTCGCGCGGCGTGCGCACCTCCATATGCACGATGCGCTCTCGGAAGCCCGGCGAATAGTCCGCGATCTGGCCGATCACCGTCTCGGCGAAGGCGTCGCGGTCGGCATCCGTCCAGTCGCGGCCCTGAAGTTTTGGCGGGCAGTACTGGACGAAGCAGCTCATGAAGTGCTTTCCTGGCGAGGCCATGGTCGGGTCGAGCGTCGTCGGGATCACCATGTCGAGGAAGGGATCGGCCGACCAGCGCCCCGCCTTCCAGTCGTCATAGGCGCGCTCCATGCGCTCGATCGAATCGGTGAAATGCATGTCGCCGCGTATGCAGGAGGAGCCTTCCGGCAGGGCCGGGAACTCCGGCAGGCTGTCGAGCGCGATGTTCACCTTGCCGGAGGAGCCGCGCATCTTGAAATGCCTGACCCGGTGGACGAAGTCGCCGGGCAGGGTGTCCTCGTCGACGAGCTTGAGGAAGGTGCGCTTCACGTCGGCATTCGAGACGACGAGGTCGGCGCGCACCTCGTCGCCGTTGGCGAGCACGACGCCGGTGGTGCGGCCGCCGCGGGTGAGAATTTTGGAGACCTCGGCGTCGGTGCGGATCGTGCCGCCGGCGGCCTCGAAGGAGCGGGCGAGGGCCTGCGTCACCGCGCCCATGCCGCCGCGCGCATAGCCCCAGGCGCCGACGGAGCCGTCCACCTCGCCCATGTAGTGGTGCAGCAGGACATAGGCGGTGCCGGGCGACATGGGGCCGAGCGCGGTGCCGATGATGCCCGAGAGCGCGAGATAGGCCTTGATGACGTCGGTCTCGAAATATTCGTCGAGGAAGTCGGAGATCGACATGGTCCAGAAGCGCAGCGTCTCGGCCATTTCCTGCGGGCTGAACTCGCCGAACTTCTTGGCGAGATAGAGGAATTCGGAAATGTCGCGTGGGCGAAAACCGAAGGGATCCGGCGCGGTGCGCATCAGGAGCGGCTGGATGAAGCGGCACTGGCGCGTCACGTCGCGGGCGTAGCGCTCGTAGGCCTCGGCGTCGCGTTTCGAATAGCGCGCGAATTCGCGGCGGTGGCTGTCGTGGTCACGGTAGGAGGCGAGGTAGTCGCCGTCGCGGGTGAAGACCGCGCCGCCCTCGTAGGCGATGACCTGGAGGCCGTGTTTCGGCAGTTCCAGGTCGCGCATGATCTCCGGCCGGAAGAGGGAGCAGACATAGGAACAGTTGGAGTAGAGGAAGCCCGGGGTCAGTTCGCGGCTCGTCGCAGCCCCGCCGACCCAGCCGTTCTTTTCGAGCACCGCGACGTTCAGGCCGGAGCGCTGGAGATAACAGGCGGTAACCAGCCCGTTATGGCCGCCGCCGACGATCAGGGCATCGTACTTTTGCATTATTGATGTCTCCCTTGTTTCTAAAAGCTGCATCAAAAGCAAAATGTTGTCCAGATATTCTGAATGATCATTCAGCAAGTATCTTGCAATCGCCTGATTATGCGCTAGAATTTCGGCCAGGGAAAAAGCGCGCCGGCCATGCGGCCGAAGGGTGACGGAGGCCATGACGGCAACAGGCAGGGACGGTGCGGCGGCGGAGCCGGAATATGACGAGGCGGCGATCCGCTTCCTCGCGGTCCTGTGGGGCGAGGGTTATCTTTCGCCGGGCGGCCCGGCGGAGGTCGATCGCGTCCTTGCGGGCGTCGACCTCAAGGGCCGGCGTGTCCTCGATTTCGGCTGCGGGGCCGGCGGCATCACGCTGCATATCGCAAGGACGCATGGTCCGGCCGAGATCGTCGGCTACGACGTGGAGCAGCCGGTCATCGACCGGGCGCGGGCGGCGGCGGCCAAAGCAGGGCTTTCCGCGGTCGCACGTTTCGTCTCCAGTCCTCCGGGCCGCCTGCCGTTCGACGATAATGAATTCGACGTCGTCTTCTCCAAGGATGCGATGATCCATGTGCCGGACAAGGAGGCGCTGTTCGCCGAGCTTTACCGCGTGCTGAAGCCGGGCGGCGTTCTGGCCGCGTCCGACTGGCTGATCGGCCATGACGGCGCGCCGAGCCCGGACATGCAGGACTACATCGCCGCCGAAGGGCTGAGCTTCGGCATGGCCTCGCCGCGCCGCTATCTTGAGGCCATGGCGGCGGCGGGCTTTGCCGATGGCAGGGTGGAGAGCCGCAATGCCTGGTATCGCGAGGTGGCGCGCGGCGAGCTGGCGCGGCTCAAGGGGCCGCTCCATGCCGAGGCGGTGGCGGCGGTCGGCGAAGCCTATGTCGCCAAGAACATCCGCACCTGGACGGCCATGCAGAAGGTTCTTGACAGCGGGGAGCATTGTCCGGCTCATCTGCGCGGCATCAAGCCGGCCGCGGGAGTTCGCCCGTGACCGTGACGATGCGCAATCCCAAAGGCAAGGTGGCGGTGAAGATGCGGGCAGGCGGGGCTGAACAGGGCTCGGGCGACGGCGAGAAGCGGGGGCGCAAGGCCTCCAAGGAGACGCGGCGGCAGCAGCTCGTCGAGGCGACGATCGATTCGCTCGCCAGGCGCGGCTATTCCGACACGACGCTCGCGGACGTCGCGGACGGTGCCGGCCTTTCGCGCGGCATCGTCAACTTCCATTTCGAGAGCAAGGAAAACCTGCTCATCGCCACGCTGCAGTTCATGTCCGAGGAATATGCGGACCACTGGAACGCGGCGCTGGAAAAGGCCGGCCCGAGCGCGGCGAGCCGCGTCTGGGCCCTCGTGCATGCGGATTTCGACCGCAAGATCTGCACCAAGCGCAAGCTTGCCGCCTGGTGCGCCTTCTGGGGCGAGGCCAAGTCGCGGCCGACCTACCAGGCGCTGTGCGGCGCGCGTGACGTGAAGTACCAGGAGACCGTGATCTCGCTCTGCGCCGCGCTGAAGGCGGAGGGCGGCTATGCCTACGAGCCGGAGCCGATGGCGCTCTCGCTCTGCGCCATGCTGGAGGGCCTGTGGCTGCGCCTGATGATGGGCGACGGCACCACGCGGGAAAAGGCGCTGGAGGCGGCCATCGCCTTCGTCGTCGCGATCTTCCCGAAGCATCTCACCTTGCAAGGACCACAATCACAATAGGGAACCCGAAACGGGGAAGGAGTACGGCATGAAGACTGCACACACGGCCAGGCGCACCACACTGGCGGCATTGGCCGCCTTCCTCGCCTTCGGAACCGCCCTTCCAGCCTTTTCCGCCGATACGCTCACCGTCTTCGACTGGTCCGGCTACGAGGACCCCGCCTTCCACCCCGCTTACACGGAAAAGCACGGCAACTCGCCGGATTTCTCGTTCTTCGGCGACGAGGAGGAGGCCTTCCAGAAGCTGCGCTCCGGCTTCAAGGCCGATGTCGCGCATCCCTGCGCGCAAAGCATCGTCAAATGGCGCGAGGCCGGGCTGCTGGAGCCGCTCGACACCGCCAGGCTGGCCGCGTGGAACGATATCCTGCCGGCCTTCAAGGACATGAAGAACCTGATGACCTCGGACGACGGAACGGCCTGGTTCCTGCCCTTCGAATGGGGCAACACGGTGCTGACCTACCGCACCGACACGGTGAAGCCGGAAGAAATCGCCTCGCTCAGGGCCTTTGCCGATCCGAAGTTCAAGGATCGCGTCTCGATCGGCGACAATGTCGACGACGCCTATGCGCTGGCGAGCCTTGCCATCGGCGTCAAGGACTGGGCGAGCCTGACGGACGCGCAGTTCGAGGAGGCTTCCGCCTTCCTGCGCGAGGTGCACAAGAACGTGCGGCTCTACTGGACGGACAATACCGACCTCAGCCAGGCGCTGGCGAGCGGCGAGGTCGATCTCGCCTGGGCCTGGAACGAGACGGCGACGACGCTGCAGGCCGAAAGCCAGCCGGTCGCCATCAAGAAGGACACCAAGGAGGGACTGTCCACCTGGGTCTGCGGCTATTCGCGGCTGAAGGGCGGCGAAGGCAGCCTCGACCTTGCCTATGACTACCTCAACGCCGTCACCGATCCGGCCGTCGCGGCCTACATGGTCGAAAGCTGGGGCTACGGCCATTCCAACGCCAAGGGCATGGCCGCCGTCGACCCGAAGATCCTCGCCGACAAGGGCTATGCGGATGTCGAGGCCTTCGTCGCCAACACCCTGTTCCAGGCGCCGATCCCGACGGAGCTGCGGCAGAAGATGATCGCGGAGTTCGAGAAGATCAAATCGGGGTATTGAGAGGGCGGCTGCCCCTCATCCGGCCTGCCGGCCACCTTCTCCCCGCAGGCGGGGAGAAGGGACATTGCCGCAGGGTTTTCCCTCTATCATCGCAAAAGCGTCACCACAGCTTCCTTCTCCCCGCTTGCGGGGAGAAGGTCGCGGCAGCGGGATGAGGGGCTAAGTCACACGCGCGTAACCGGCGGGTCTTCCGCCAAAAGCACGAACGCCTCCGGATCATAGGCCAGCCGGATCTCCGCGCCGACCGGCAGGTCGTCGGCGCCGAAATTGTTCGTCTCGACCATGGAGAGCGGCTGTTCCAGCCCGTCCACGCCGACCGTCAGGTGGGTGACCTCCCCGAAATAGGCGCGGTTCTCGATGCGGCCGGCAAGCTCGTGCGGGGCGCGGTCGTCGTCCCACAGGAGCCGCAGCCGTTCCGGGCGGATGCCGACGGTGACATGGCCGTTGGTGGCGGCAAAGCCCTGCGGCTTGTCGAGGCTGACCGCGCCGAAGCGGGCGGCGTCGACGGAGACGGCGTTGCCCTGTTCTCCCAGCACCTTCGCCTTCAAAAAGTTCATGCCGCCGAGGAAGTCGGCGACTTTTCGCGTGCGCGGGCGCTGGTAGATTTCCTTCGGGCTGGCGATCTGGGCGATGCGGCCGCCGAACATCACGGCGATGCGGTCGGAGAGCGCCAGCGCCTCGTACTGGTCGTGCGTGACGAGGATGAAGGTGATGCCGACGGCCTTCTGCAGCGTGCGCAGCTCCACCTGCATCTCCTCGCGCAGCTTCTTGTCGAGGGCGGAGAGCGGTTCGTCGAGCAGCAGCACCTTCGGCCGCATGACGAGGGCGCGGGCGAGCGCCACGCGCTGGCGCTGGCCGCCGGAGAGTTCATGCGCCTTGCGTTGGCCGAGGCCCGTGAGGCGCACCTGGTCGAGCGCGTCGCCCACCCGCTTCCTCTCGTCCTGCGCGGAAAGCCTCAGCCGCTTCAGGCCGTAGGCGACGTTTTCGGCGACGTCGAGATGGGGAAAGATGGCGTAGTTCTGGAAGACCATGTTGGTCGGGCGCCTGTTCGGCGGCAGCGCGAGGGAGGGCACGCCGTCGATGAAGATCTCGCCCGCCGTCGGCGTCTCGAAGCCGGCAATCGAGCGCAGCAGCGTGGTCTTGCCGCAGCCGGACGGGCCGAGCAGCGAGAAGAACTCGCCTTCGCCGATGGTGAGCGAGACATCGTCGAGCGCCTTGTAGATGCCGTAGAACTTCGACACGTTGGCGATCTCGATCATCGGGCGGTCGGCCATGTCCGGTTCCTCTTCCTAGGGCAGCGTGAAGGCCATCTGCGTGCGGCGTTCGGCCCGGCGGCGCAGGATTTCGGTAAGGGTGAGCATGAGGATGGAGGCGACGAGCATGACGGTGCCGAGCGCCAGCACGCCCGGCAGCTTCGCCGCGAAGCGCAACTGCCCCCAGATATAGACCGGCAGCGTCGGCTCGGTGCCGGAAAGGAAGAAGGCGAGGATGAACTCGTCGAGCGAGATGGTGAAGGTGACGAGCAGGCTGGAAACGATGGCCGGCGCGACGACCGGCAGCGTGACGCGCCGGAAGGTGCCGATGGCGGTCTCACCGAGATCGTAGGAGGCCTCCTCCAGGCTGCGGTCGAACCCCTCGAAGCCGGAGACCAGCACCGACATGGCATAGGGCACGCAGAACACCGTCTGGCCGAGGATGACCGTGATCAGCGACAGTTCGACGCCCATCGCCAGCACGATCATCAAGAGCGAGACGGCAACGATGATCTCCGGCAGGAAGAGCGGCGCCATGATGAGGCCGGCTGCCGCCCTCTGGCCGCGGAAGCGGTAGCGCGTGATGGCGCGGGCGGCGCAAATGCCGAGCACGGTGGAGAGCAGCGAGACGGCGACGCCGACGACGAGGCTGTTCCAGGCCGCTTGCAGCATGACCGAATTGCCGGCGAGCGAGGCGTACCACTTGGTGGTGAAGCCGGCGAGGGGGAAGGTGGTCGTCGCCGCATCGTTGAGGGAGAAGACCGGCAGAAGCAGGATCGGCAGGTAGAGGAAGAGGAAATAGAGCGCGACATAGGCCGGCAGGAACGGAAGGACGCGCAGGCGCTGCGTGAGGAGGCTCATCTGATCCTCCTGACGGTGAATTTCAGCGCCAGCACGACGGCTGCTGCCGTCAGCGAGACGAGCACCATGGTCGTGACGGAGAGGGCGGCGCCGAGCGGCCAGTTGGCGCCCTTGCCGAACTGCGCCTGGATGGCGGTCGCGATCATCACGCCGTCCTTGCCGCCGACGAGGCGCGGCGTGACATAGTCGCCGACGGTCGGGATCATCACGATCAGGAAGGCGGAGATGATGCCGGGCAGCGAGAGCGGCAGGGTGATGCGCAGGAAAGCCTTGAAGCGGCTGTCGCCGAGATCGCGCGCCGCCTCGATCAGCGTGCGGTCGATCTTCTGCAGCGAGACGTAGATCGGCAGGATGGCGAAGGCCGCCCAGCTATGCACCAGCGTGATGACGACGGCGTTGGAATTGTAGAGCAGCGAGGTCAGCGGCTTGTCGATGAGGCCCATCGAGATGAGGCCGGTGTTCATGACGCCGCCATAGCCGAGGATGACCTTCCACGACATGACGCGCAGAAGATAGCTCGTCCAGCAGGGCACGGTGACGAGGAAGAGCCAGAGGTTCTTGTGCACCCCGCCGTGGAAGGAGATGAACCAGGCGATCGGATAGGAGAAGACGACGGTGACGATGCTGACCGTCAGCGAGATCCACAGCGAGCGGATGAAGAGGTCACGATAGATCGGCTCGGTGAGGGCTTGCCGGTAGTTTTCCAGCGTGAAGGTGCGGTCGATGTCGAGATAGTCCTGGGTCCAGAAACTGTAGGCGATGACGATGAGGACCGGGAGGAAGAGCAGCGCCAGCGCATAGAGGAAGGTCGGCGAGATCAGGGCGAGGCCGCGGGCCTCCTCGCTGCGCATCCAGGCCCTGCGCCTCCCGGAGGAGGGCGTGTCGGCAAGCGCGCCAAACGCCGCCGCCGTCATCGGCCGCACCTCCCGCCGCGACAACTCTCATGGAGCGTGAGATTTCCCGTTCCCATGCGCTTGCGCCTTTTCGGCCTCTGTGTGCTCGTTTTCGGGCACGCTGCTGTTCCCTGATGGACAGCATGCGCCGAAATCCCCGTTGAAATCAAGCCCTGTTTCTGCAATATTGATTGAACGAACATTCAATATGATTGGGAAAACCAAAATCTTTCATATCGTTGTTCCAAGATTCTTTCTGGTAAATAATCGATGGAGAGGGACATGGCGGCAATTCCGAAGACGGCGAACGAGGACCTGCGTGCCGACGAGGCGGCCGGTGACGAACTCACCCGGCTGGCCGAGCGCCACCTGGTGCAGCCCTGGCCGGTTTCCGGCTCCATCGGCGCGGAAGCGCGCGGGCGCATCGAGGCGGGCGAGGGCATCTATGTGACCGACGCCGCCGGTCGCCGCCTGATCGACGGGCCTGCCGGCATGTGGTGCGTCAATGCGGGGCATCGCAACAGGCAACTGGCCGACGTCATGGCTGCGCAGGCGATGGAGCTCTCCTACAATTCGCCCTGGTACACGACCAACACGCCGTCCGCCGTGCTCTCCGCCCGCCTTGCCGAACATGCGCCCGACGGGATCGACCATGTCTTCTACACGACCGGCGGCTCGTCGGCGGTCGAGACGGCGCTGCGCTTCATGCAGTTCGCCAACAATGTGAAGGGCCGTCCGGAGAAGAAGCTGATCGTCTCGCGCCAGGGCGGCTATCACGGCTCGACATACCTCTCCGCCTCGCTCAACGGCCGGCCGCGCGATCATGACTGGATGGACAGCGCCGCCGATCTCGTTGTCAAGCTCTCCTGCCCCGATCCGTTCCGCCGGCCGGAGGGCATGAGCGTCGAGGCCTTCTGCGATTTCCTCGTCGAGGAGTTCCGCGCGGTCATCGAAGAGAGGGGGGCGGAACATATCGGCGCCTTCATCGCCGAGCCGGTCATGGCCTCCGGCGGGGTCATCGTGCCGCCCGCCGGTTACCTCAAACGCATGCACGCGCTCTGCCGCGCCAACGACATCCTCTTCATCGCGGACGAGGTGGTGACCGCCTTCGGCCGCCTCGGCCATGTCTTCGCCTCGCAGGACGTCTTCGGCATCGACCCGGACATGATCACCTTCGCCAAGGGCGTGACGTCGGGCTATTTCCCGCTCGGCGGGGTGATGATCGCCGGGCGCCTCTTCGAGGAACTGCGCCGTTCGAGCCATTCGGAGGCGATGTTCGCGCATGGCCTCACCTATTCCAGCCATCCGGTCGGCTGCGCGGTGGCGCTGAAGAACCTCGACATCCTGGAGGACGGGCTGCTCGACCATGCGCGCGCCGTCACCGACCATTTCCAGGCGAGCCTGAAGGCGCTGGAGGAGCTGCCGCTGGTCGGCGAGGTGCGCGGCCTCGGCCTGATGGCCTGCGTGGAATGCGTCGCCGACCGCGTCAGCAAGAACCCGCTGACGCTCGATCTGGAAGTCGGCAAGCGCATCGACCGGCATTGCCAGGATCTCGGCCTGCTGGTGCGCCCGCTCATCAACATGTGCGTGATGTCGCCGCCGCTCACCATTTCGCTGGAACAGATCGACGACATGGCATCGATCCTGCGTCGTGGCATCGAGCTGACGATGGACGACTTGACGCGCGAAGGGCTCTGGAAGGGCTGAGGCTCTTCGCGTTGGGCCTGCCGTGTGATGTGGGTCCTCGGGTCAAGCCCGAGGATGACGGGGAGGAGGCTCCCACCCGTCAAGCGGTGCAGCATATGGCCATGTCGCTTTTGCCCGCCGTGCTTCTCTTCCATCGTCATCCTCGGGCTTGACCCGAGGATCCGCGCGGCACCCACGGCCCTGCCGGAGAAGCCTAGCCTTGCCGCAGCCCGGCATTGACCTCCGCCATCGCCTTCTCCTCCGGCGCGTCCTTCAGCGTCACCACCGGCAGCACCTTGCGCAGATGGTCGTGATGGGTGCGCACGCCGTATTCGAGGTCGGAGAGGTAGAAGCCGGCAAAGGCGTTGGAGGTCATCGCCTCGTTCGACCAGACGGTGAGCTGCACGTCCTCGGCCTGGGTGTCGCGGTCGATGCGGAAGGCGAGGTAGCGGGCGAGGCGGTGGGCGCGCTCCTCCTGCCGGTAACGGTAGATGCCGCCGCGCAGCAGCGTGCGGCCGACGCCGAGCGGAAATTCCTGGTAGAACTGCACGGTCTCCGGCGTGACGGCGATGACGGCATTCGGGAACAGGCCGAAATAGATCCAGGCCTTGCGCAGCCGCTCCGGCAGCGCATGGTTTTCGGGAGAGATCTTCACATAGTTGCGCACGCTCCAGCGCCGGCCGGCATGCGGGTTGTAGGTGGCGAAGGAGCGGCAGAGGCCATCGACGAAGGGCTCGTCGTAGTAGGTCGAGCCGTAGAGGTCCTGCAGGGCGGGATGCGCCATGGCGACGTGGTAGCCCTCGTTGTCGACATCGCGCACGGATTTCCAGTTGACGGGCGTCTCCTGGGTCCAGATCTCGCCCGCCGGGATCATCTCCTCGGTGCGGTAATGCGCCAGCTCCTCTTCGAAGGGCTTCATCAGCTCGACGACGGAAGGCTGCGGGCCGGGCGCGAAGCGGATGAAGACGAAGCCCTGCCAGACCTCGCATTCCAGCGTTTTCAGTGCGAATTCGTTCTTGTCGAGCGGGGGAAAGCTGCGGGGGCGCGCGGCGCCGCGCAGCGTGCCGTCAAGATTGTAGACCCAGCCGTGGAAGGGACAGACCAGCGCGTTGCGGCAACTGCCCTTCTCGTCGGCGACGAGACGCGAGCCGCGATGGCGGCAGATGTTGTGGAAGGCACGCACCGTGCCGTCCTGCCCGCGCAGGATGAGCGCGCGCTCGCCGACGACGTCCATGGCGAGGTAGTTGCCGGGCTCGGGAATGTCGGAGACGTGGCAGGCGATCTGCCAGTGCTCGCGGAAGACATGCTGCTTCTCCAATTCGAGGAGGGCGGGGCTGTGATAACACCAGCCGGGAAGTCCGCTCCTGTCCCAGTCGTTCGGAACGCTGATATCGCGGATCATCTCGTTCATGTCGCTCCCCTGTCTTTTGCTGAACGTTCATTCAATATAAGCACGATTTCCGTTCAAAAGGAATAGGTTGCGAACGCCGTGTGTTTTCACAATGGCAAAACCCCGGCCGCAGGGCGGCCGGGGCAGGGCGGATTCTCCGCGGAAAACCGCGCCAGGACCGATGCTTAACGGCAGACCTTCACGCGCTTGTAGACGACGTGTCCCCACTTGTTGTAGCGCTTGACCTTCTTCCAGAAGCAATGGCGGTGATGGCCATAGTAGTGGCTGACATAGCCGTGGTGATGGACGCCCCAGCCATGGCCGAAGCCGATATAGAAGCCGCCGGCCTGCGAAGGGGCGGCGAAGGACACCGCTGCGACGGTCGCGACAACGGCGGACATGATGAACTTGCGCATTTCAGTCTCCTCTCTACCAGTCAATGGACGAACCATTTCATCCAGCAGGGGGACTGTCGCATGGGGGACCGGGACGGCGCTGTTTCGGTTGGAACAGGGCTCAGCGGTCGAGTTCCGGATAGAAGCGCTCCATGTAGCTGGGCCTCAGCTTTTCGCCGATCAGGCAATCGGCCGGCCCTCCGGCGGCCGGAATGATGCGGGCAGGCGGCTCGATGCCGCTGACTTCGAGGATCAGCTTGCGGCGGATGGCGATGGCGAAATCCTCCGGCTCCTGCACCGGCAGCACGAAGGCGCCGGGGCCGCCGATGACGCAGTTGGCATAGTAGTCGTCGAGCGAGCCATAGGCGGCGGAGGGGCGGATCATGATGGCAAGGCCGTTGATGATGATGCCGAGCGCGGTCGCCGCGTCGCGCGCCGGCGTCACCGGCGGGCCGAAATTGTTCGGGCCGTCGCCGGATACATCGATGACGCGGCGCAGGCCGGTATAGCCGTTGGCATCGAAGAGTTGCGCGCCATAGGCAATGGCGCCTGATATCGACGTGCCGCGGCGCGTGGCGATCGGGCGGGCTTCGAGCTGGGCGGCGAAGGCGTCGGCGTCCTCCGGGCCGGAGATGATCTGCCAGGGCACGAGGGAATTGTCGCGGATCGTGCCGGCCCATTCGAAATAGCTGATGGCGATGCGGCCGGTCAGCCCGTCGCGCACGGCATTGATGAAGTCGGGGTGGCGCAGGGCATCGACGTAACCGGCGCGCTGCACCTGCGCCTCCTCGAGGTCCATGGAGCCGGAGACGTCGACCGCCAGCACCAGTTCCACATCCACCTCAACGTCCCCGGCGGCGAGTTCCGCGCCGGGCATCAGGCTCATCAGCAAGGCAAGCGTTGTCAGCATGGCCGTCACCCATCCGTGCATCCGGGGTTTGGAAATGTATCACGACCGGCGGAGGGAAAGAGCATGCGCTCTTCAAAAATCGGTGATGACAGGCGAATAGCCGCCGGGCTGCAGCCGTCTTCCGCTGGTTCCCGCCGCATGCGGGTGGACCGGGGGCTGAGAAAGCGGATCGACATGGTTTTCAGGGATATTCTTGCCACTTTGCGCAACAGGATGTTCGGCCGGGCGAGCGCGGCGCCGCAGGAACTCCTGTCGCCGGAGGAGCGGCTGGTGCGCGACTACGACCTCTATCTCGTCGATCTCCACGACGAAATACCGGCCCTCGTGCCGCAGCGCGACGCCCTGCGCGCGGCCTGGCGCAACGGCGATTTCGAGGCCTATCAGCGGGCCTTCGAGGCGGCGCGGGCGAGCGGCGTCATCACGGAAAGCGGCCGGCCGCTCTATTCGCTGGTCAAGGAATGGTTCCTCGAACCGTTCCTGGAGTTGCCGGACGACGAGGCGGCGGCGCATGTCGCCGGGCTGGAACCCTTCCGGGCTTTCTTCGAGCGCAGCCCGTCGGCCTTTTCCGCCGCGACCTATGCCGATGCCCTGCGCGTGGCGGCCTTCGCGCAGCGCGGCACCGCCTACGGGCACCTTGTCCGGGCGGAGCAGTGGCAGAGCTGCGAGGCGTTGCTGAAGGCGGCGGACGATGTGCTCGACAGCCAGGTCGACCCGGACAATTTCTGCTGGCGGATGAGCGACTACCGCCGCTCGGCCAATGACGGCGATTTCGAGACATTCGCGGCGCGCTTCGAGCAGGCCTGGCGGCTCGATCGCTACAATATCGACCTCTGTCGCGCGCATGCCCGCATGATCATGCCGCGCTGGCTGGGGCGCGATGCGCAGGATCTCGAAAACTTCGCCCGCCGGGCGGCGGCACTGACGCAGGATCGTTTCGGCCTCGGCTTCTACGCGCTGATCCAGCAGGCCAACACCGAGGTCGGCGACCACGCGCTTGCCGATACGCTCTGCGATCCGGACATGGCGAAACAGGGTTTCGAGGACCTCCTGTCGCGCTTTCCCGCGCCGAGCGTGATGAACCTCTATGCCGACATGCTGGAATGGATGGGCGACACCGAGGCGCTGGCGGATCTGCTCCAAACCCGCTTCCGCGTGATGGTGCCGCAGATCTGGTACGGCGATACGCGCAGCGACAAGATCGCCCATCTCTTCGCCACGCTGCTCGAGGCGGCCGAGGTGCTGGAGGCGCGGCGCGCCCGATAGGCTACAGCGCCGTCAGCTCCCGGATCGCCATGCGCTTGTAGGCCTCGACCAGCCTGTCGCCCTCCGCCCGGTCGACCGAGACGGCAAGGCGCATCGTCGCCTCGCCGAGATGCATGACGAGGAGGGCGGTCGCCTCGATCCGGGCGGCATCGGCCTTGGGGCGCAACATCCGCAGCCGGGCGGCGAGCAGGGCACCGTTGCGGCGGCTCTCCTCCGCCTCCATGGCCCGCAGCGCCCCGTCCGCCTGCACGGCGGACCAGATGTCGCGGATGACCGGTTCGGCGAGGAAGAGCGCGTAATAGGTGTCGATTAGGCTGCCGAAGGCGTCGGCAAGCGCCTCCATGCTGCCGACGGCGGCAAGGCCTTCGGCGATGCAGGCGCGGCTTTCCGCATTGCAGCGTTCGGCAAGCGCGTGCACCACGGCGCTCTTGTCGGGAAAATACTGGTAGAGCGAGCCGATCGAGATGCCCGTGCGCTGGGCGAGTTCGCTCATGCGCAGGGCGTCGCTGCCCGCCTGCGCGATCATGTCCGTCGCATTGGCGAGGATGGCGTCCACCCGTTCGCGGCTGCGTTTCTGGGTCGGTGCGCGGCGGGTCTGCGGTTCGGCCATCGGTCTTTCCGAAAGGACTTTCGATTGGTCTTGACAAATACGAGGATTCCTCACATTTTGCAAATATGAGGATTGCTCATATTTTTGGGCGGCGATGACAGGTGGAACGTGCATCCGGGTGGTGATGCCGCGCGTGGCCGGCCGACCGCCACGCGATTTTTCGAGTTCGCCCGTGATGCGGACGAAACGGCTTCCGGAGGACCCGACCATGGCAAGCGCCTTTCCCATCCTGACCTTCCTTTCCATTCTCGCCGCGGCGCTGAATGCCGGGCTGTTCTTCATCTTCTCGGTCTGCATCATGGCGGCCTTTGCCCGTCTTTCGCCTGCGGAAGGGGCGGCGGCGATGAACGCCATCAATGCCGTCATCCAGAACCCCTGGTTCTTCTCGGCCTTCTTCGGCGGGGCGTTGCTGTCGCTGGTGCTGGCGGTCCTCGGCTTCCTGCAGGGCGGAGCCGGCGGTCTGCTGGCCGCGGCGGGCGGTGTCGTCTTCCTTGTCGCCGTCATCGGCGTGACCGTTGTCTTCAACGTGCCGCTCAACGATGCGCTCGCCGCCGCACCCGCCGGCAGCCCTGAACAGGCGGCCCTCTGGCAGCGCTATCTCGGCGTCTGGACGATGTGGAACCACGTGCGCACGGTCGGCTCGCTCGCTGCCGTCGGTTTCTTCGCACTCGCCTTCCGCCAGGGCGTCCCGCTCGGCTAGGACCGGGCTGGCGCTCCTTCCTTCCGCCTGCTAGCTCTGTTCCAGACGAATGCCGGAGCCGACCTTGCAGGACATCACCGACCTTTCCGCCCTTGCCCTTTCCGCTGCCATCGCCGAGCGCCGGCTCGACTGCCGCAGCGTCATGGCGGCCTATCTTTCCCGCATCGAGGCGATCAACCCGCGCCTCAACGCCCTTGTCAGCCTGCGCCCGACCGATGTGCTGCTGGCCGAGGCGGAGGCGGCGGACCGGGCGCTCGCGGCGGGGGACCGTCACGGCTGGTTGCACGGCATGCCTTTCGCGGTGAAGGACCTTTCCGAGGCGAAGGGCATCATCTGCTCCTTCGGTTCGGCCAATTATGCGGATTTCGTGCCCGACTACGACGACATCCATGTCGAGCGCATCAGTGCCGCCGGCGCCATCATCATCGGCAAGACCAATGCGCCGGAAATGGGCCTCGGCTCGCACACTTACAACCCGGTCTTCGGCGTCACGCGCAATCCCTACGATACCGGCAGGAGCGCCGGCGGCTCCTCGGGCGGCGCGGCGGCGGGGCTGGCGGCGCGGCTGCTGCCGGTCGCCGATGGCAGCGACATGATGGGCTCGCTGCGCAATCCCGCCGGCTTCAACAATGTCGTCGGCTTCCGCCCGTCCTTCGGCCGGGTGCCCTCGCTCAACACCGAGCTCTTCCTCGGCCAGCTCGCCGTCAACGGCCCGATGGGGCGCAGCGTCGCCGATGTCGCTGCCCTCCTGGCGACGCAATCCGGCCAACATCCGCGCGACCCGCTGTCGCTTCCCGACGATGGCCTCGCGTTCGATGCCGACCGCGATCTCTCCGGCGCCCGCATCGGCTGGCTCGGCGATTTCGGCGGCTACCTTCCCTTCGAGCCCGGCGTGCTGGAGCTTTGCCGCGCCTCGCTCGACGTCTTCCGGCGGCTTGGATGCCGCGTGGAGGAGGTGCCGCCGGGCTTCGACATGGCGCGGCTCTGGCAGATCTGGCGCACGCTGCGCCATTTCCTCGTCGCCAACGGCCAGGCGGCCGACTATGCCGATCCGGTCCGGCGCGCGCGCATGAAGCCGGAGATGATCTGGGAAATCGAGAACGGCCAGAACCTCTCGGCGGCGGAGGTCTATGCCGCCTCGCTCGGCCGCAGCGACTGGCTGCGCCACGTCTCCGGCCTCTTCGAACGCTACGATTTCCTCATCCTGCCCACCGCCCAGGTCTTCCCCTTCGAGGCCGAACTCGACTGGCCGAAGGCGATCGCGGGGCGGGCGATGGACACCTATCATCGCTGGATGGAGGTGGTCATCGGCCCGACGCTGGCCGGCCTTCCCGTCGCCGCCATGCCGGCCGGTTTCGGGGCGGGGGGATTGCCCGCCGGCATCCAGATCATCGGCCGTCCGCGGGCTGACAGCGACGTGCTGGCGGTCGCCGCGCGCTACGAGGCGGCGACCGACTGGCTCGCCCGGCATCCCCAGTTCTAGGGATACGGGGGCTTTCGACACGCCAGCGCCGCATTCTCGTGACAGGCAGCCTTGCCGGATGTTGAGGACCTGCCGGCGGACTCCTTCAAAAACGCGAGGCGCCGTTTAGGAATTGCTTACCATATTTCGTCATTCTTTGCTTGTTCGGCAGAAGCCCGGGACGCGTGATCCCGCCGCCTGCCGCAAGCGTAACGGCTTCCGGAGCGTGTTTTCCGCGGCCGCGTCGAGTAACGAGTATCGGGTAACGAGTATCATGGCGTCTGTATACGGTTCCGCGCGTTCCGCGTCCAAATCCCGTCGGGGTCGTTCCGGGGGTATCCTTCTCAGCACAATCCTTGCCTGCGGCGTCATCGCCGGCTCCGTCTGGGCCGTCGTCTCGACGCTCGGCGCGATGCAGGGGGCGGCGTCCACGCTCTCCGAGGGCAGCAAGACCCTTGCCGGCTCGCTGCACGAAAAGCCCGCTACCACGCAGAGGCTTGCCGAGCGCGTGGTGAAGGTCGCAAAATTCTCGCGGCTTTCGCAGCCCTCGGACAGCGAGATCCGCCAGAAGCAGTTGACCGCCGAGGCGATCCAGATCGCGCACCAGCGCCGCATCTCCGTCCAGCTCGCCTCCGCCGTCAAGCGCGAGAAGGCCAAGGCCGCGATGATCGAGGCGGCCATCGCCCGTGCCGAGCGCTCCGTCGAGGACGAGAAGCGGATCACCGGCCAGCCGACCATGGTGACCGCGCTGGTCGAGGACGTTTCGGCCCGCAAGGACATCCAGCCCTTCGGCCTCGTCATGCAGAAGCCGGAGGAAGAGGAGGAAAATCTCCTCAGCGTGATCCCGCTGCCGGAAGCAAAACCCGCGCTGGAGACGGTCACCATCGAAAAGCCGGTGGTCGAGGAAAAGCCTGTCGCGCGCAGCCGGCGCGAAAAGGCGAAGGACAAGGAAGACGTCGCCCTCGTCAAGCCCGAGCGCTCGCTGTTCGGCGATCTCTTCAAGGGCAAGGGCGGCAGCAGCACCGGCTGGCCGGGCCGCGGCACGAAGGTGGCGATCTACGATGTCTCCAACGCGACGGTCTACATGCCCGACGGCACGAAGCTGCGCGCCCATTCCGGCATCGGCAAGATGCGCGACAATCCGCGCTATGAGCACGTCAAGATGAACGGCCCGACCCCGGCCGGCATCTATCGTCTGAAGATGCGCGAGCGGCGCTTCCACGGCGTCGAGGCGATCCGCATGACCTCGATCGACGGGCGGGACCCGAAGAACCGCACGGGCCTTCTGACGCACACCAACCTGCTGCGCGGCCAGAAGGGCTCGCATGGCTGCGTCGCCTTCCAGAACTACGAGCCGTTCCTCAACGCCTTCAAGCGCGGCCATGTCACGATGATGGTCGTGGTCCCTGAACTGCCGTCCTCGCGCACCCAGCTTGCCGCGCTCTATCGCAAGGCCGGCGCCTGATTGCTCTCATCCTCGGCGGTGGCCCCCCTCTGCCCTGCCGGGCATCTCCCCCTCAAGGGGGGAGATTGGATGGAGGACCGTTTCGTCAAATCAAGACGTTGCTGATCGAGCAAGGTTTTCGCGGCTTGCCGATCTCCCCGCTTGAGGGGGAGATGCCCGGCAGGGCAGAGGGGGGTGTACCGGACACGCTAATAATCAGATGCCGCCGGTATCAGGCTCGCTCGACAAAGCCGTCCAGAACGCGCTTCTGGCCCGCGCGGTCGAAATCGATCGTCAGCTTGTTGCCCTCGATCGCCGCCACGTTGCCGTTGCCGAACTTGATGTGGAAGACCCGGTCGCCGACCGCAAATTTCGACGGCTCGCTCACGGTCGATTTCGCCACGAGCTCGCCGTCGATGGTTTTTGCCCGCGGGCCGCTTTCCCCATAGCCGATGCGCTCGACGGCGTGGCCGGAGCGTGAGCCCCAGTTGTCGCGCGTCGCGTCGGTGCGGTTCGCCTGGGCGCGCCGCCAGCCGGGCGTCGAATAGGCGTTCTGAAAGGGCTCCTGCTTGTCGAAGCGGGACTGGCCGTAGCCGCCGCGGCCGTAACCGCCATAGGATTGCTCCACCTCCGCCACCTCGACATGGGCTTCCGGCAGTTCGTCGAGGAAGCGCGAGGGCAGGGTCGTCTGCCAGAGACCGTGGATGCGACGGTTCGAGACGAACCAGATGTGGCAGCGGCGCTTGGCCCGCGTGATGCCGACATAGGCGAGGCGGCGTTCTTCTTCCAGGCCCGAGCGGCCGCCCTCGTCGAGCGAGCGCTGGTGCGGGAACAGGCCTTCCTCCCAGCCGGGCAGGAAGACGGTCTCGAATTCGAGGCCCTTGGCCGAATGCAGCGTCATGATCGAGACGGCGTCGAGATTCTCGTTCTGCTCGGCATCCATGACGAGCGAGACATGTTCGAGGAAGCCGCGCATCGATTCGAAGGCCTCCATCGAGCGGATGAGTTCTTTCAGGTTTTCCAGCCGCCCCGGCGCCTCGGCCGATTTGTCGGCCTGCCACATGGCGGTATAGCCGCTCTCGTCGAGGATCTGCTCGGCAAGCTCGGTGTGCGGCATGGTCTCCAGCAGCGACTGCCAGCGGCTGAAATCGGTGACGACGTCGAAGAGGGCCTTGCGCGCCTTCGGCTTCAGTTCGTCCGTCTCGATGATGTCGGCGGCGGCGGCGAGCATGGGGATGTCGCGGGCGCGGGCATAGTCGTGCAGGTTGCGGATCGTCGTATCGCCGAGGCCGCGCTTCGGCGTGTTGACGATGCGCTCGAAGGCGAGGTCGTCGGCCGGCTGGCTGACCAGGCGGAAATAGGCCATCGCGTCGCGGATCTCGAGCCGCTCGTAGAAGCGCGGGCCGCCGATGACGCGGTAGTTGAGGCCGAGCGTGACGAAGCGGTCTTCGAATTCGCGCATCTGGAAGGAGGCGCGCACGAGGATCGCCATGTCGTTCAGCTTGTGCGCCTTGCGCTGGAGCTGCTCGATCTCCTCGCCGACGGCGCGGGCCTCCTCTTCCGAATCCCAGGCGGCGTGCACCACGACCTTGTCGTCGTCGGGATCGTGCCGGTCGGTAAAGAGCGTCTTGCCGAGACGATCCTCGTTATGGGCGATGAGATGGCCGGCCGCGCCGAGGATATGGGCGGTGGAGCGGTAGTTGCGCTCCAGCTTGATGACCTTCGCGCCCGGGAAATCCTTCTCGAAGCGCAGGATGTTGTCCACCTCCGCGCCGCGCCAGCCGTAGATCGACTGGTCGTCGTCGCCGACGCAGCAGACGTTCTGCGGCGTGCCCTTCGGCCGCTGGGCGAGAAGACGCAGCCACATGTACTGCGCGGTGTTGGTGTCCTGGTATTCGTCGACGAGGATGTAGCGGAATTTCTGGTGGTATTCGGCGAGCACATCCGGATTGGCGCGGAACAGGCGGATCGGGTGCAGCAGGAGGTCGCCGAAATCGCAGGCGTTCAGCGTCTTCAGGCGGTTCTGGTAGGCGACGTAGAGTTCGCGGCCCTTGCCGTTGGCGAAGGCGCGGGCGTCGCCTTCCGGGATCTGCGCCGGGTCGAGGCCCTTGTTCTTCCAGGTGTCGATCATGCCGGCGAACTGCTTGGCCGGCCAGCGCTTGTCGTCGATGCCCTCGGCCTGGATGATCTGCTTGATCAGCCGCACCACGTCATCGGTGTCGAGGATGGAGAAATCCGACCTGAGGCCGACGAGTTCGGCATGGCGGCGCAGCAGCTTGACGCCGATCGAGTGGAAGGTGCCGAGCCAGGGCATGCCCTCGACGGCGCCGCCGACGAGGAGGCCGATGCGCTCCTTCATCTCGCGCGCGGCCTTGTTGGTGAAGGTCACGGCCAGCATCTGGCTGGGGAAGGCGCGGCCGGTGGCGAGGATATGGGCGATGCGGGTGGTGAGCACGCGCGTCTTGCCGGTGCCGGCGCCGGCGAGCACCAGCACGGGGCCGTCGAGCGTTTCCACCGCCTCACGCTGCTCGGGATTGAGGCCGGAGAGATAATCCGGCGCCCGGTGCGCATCGCGCGCCGCCATGGCGCGCGCGGCGATGCCGCCCGTCGGCTTGGCCGGCGCCGCGGGCTTGCCGGCCAGTTGCGGGTCCTCGTCGAAGAAGGGAATGTCGTCGTAACCGCTGATCATGCGGCTCAATGTAGTGATTCGGTCCCGAAAGGCCAGTTTTCCGTTCTGCTTTTATTCCGCGGGGAAAAAGATTGGCCGGAAGATTGTGGAAAGCGGCGCCGTTCAGGGCTTTCGGCGGTCGGCGTCGAAGACCTCGTCCACGGGCACCTGCAAGGCGGTGGCGAGCTGGTTCGTCTTGCCGGCGAGCGAGACGATGGCGAGCAGCTCGGCATGGTGCGCATCCGTCATGCCCTTGGCTTTCGCGGCGGCGGTGTGGGAATGGACGCAGTAGCTGCAGCCGTTCGTCACCGAGACGGCGATGTAGAGCATTTCCTTGACCAGCGGATCGAGCGCCGAGGGCGTCGCCATGACGGCCTTCACCTCCGCCCAGGTGCGCTCCAGTAGCGCCGGGTCGAAGGCGAGGTAGCGCCACATATTGTTGACGAAGTCCGATTTGCGGGTGGCGCGGATGTCGTCGAACACCGCCTTGACGCGCGGGTCGGCTTCCAGATCGTCGGCGGGCTTGACGGTGCTCATGGTTCCTCCGGGAGAATGGGCCGGCGGCGGAACCGCCGGCCGGATGGGGATCAGGCCAGCGCGATGACGCGGGTCGGGCCGCCCGTGCCGCCGCGCACCTTGGGCGCGCCGACGACGAGGGTCGCGCCCCTGGCCGGAAGCTGATCCAGATTGGCGGCCGCCTCAAGCCCCCAATGGCCGGAGGCAAGCCAGGAATAGTGCGTCGCGAAATCCGGGGAAATGCCGTAGTCGAGCGAGAGCGTATCGACGGCGATGCCGACCGCGCTCGAATTTTCCGCGAGGTATTGCACCGCTTCGACATGGAAGCCGGGGAAGTGCATCTTGCCCTCGCCATCGGCATTGCGGAACTTGTCTGTGCCGAGATGCTTGTCCCAGCCGGACAGCAGCGCGACGCAGGCCCTTTCCGGCAGCTCGCCATTGGCCGCGATCCAGGCCTTGATGTCGTCCGGCGTCAGTTGCGCATCGGCATTGGCGGCGGCCTTTTCCCTGATATCGATGACGGCGAGCGGCACGACGAGATCGGAGACCGGGATTTCCGCCACCGATGTGCCGTCCTCGGAGAAATGCAGCGGTGCGTCGAGATGGGTGCCGGTATGCTCGTTCACGCGCAGTTCGAAGAGATTGAACTTGTGTTCCTTGTAATTGAACTTCTGCTCGCGCCAGAACTGCTGCTCTCCGAAAAAGGTCGGAAATTCCTCGTAGAGTTCATGGGTGAGGTCCGTTGCCTTCGTCGGCGCCTGGGCGAGCGCCGGGCTGAGCGCGCCGGAACTTGCGGCGGCGACCGTTGCTGCCCCCGCGGCAGCCGCGCGGAAAAAGCTCCTCCTCGAAAGCATGCGGTTCTTGACGGTATCGATGACACAGGCGTCACACATGGAATTCCCCCTGTCGTTCAATGCGTTGATGAAAGAATACTGAAATAGGGCTCGGCCGCTGTGGCCGGGAAAAAGCTATCACAAGTGGAGGAAGCGTCCAGTCATGCGCATGCTCGCAGAAGGGGCGGCGAGGGAAGATTTCTCCGCCTTTTCTTACATTTCGGTAACAGAGCGGGCCGACAACCTTACATTTCCGTAATGAACGCATTCTTTCATTGCCCGTTCATTTTCAAAGCGGGATACTTGGCCTATGTCGCGCCGCAACAGATGACGGTTCGCTTCCTTCGGAGACAGATTGCATGCGGGTTTGGAAACAGCTCCTCATAAGCCTTGGCGTCATTTCGGCGGGGGTCTTGCTCTGGGGTCGCTTCGTGCCCGGGGCAAATGCCATGCTGGAGGCCACGGGCCTGCCCGGCACGCTCGTGGCGGCCATCGCGCCGGCCGGCGACGGCGAGGCGCAGGGCGGCCGCGAGGGTGGCCGCCGCGGCGGCTTCGGCGGCGGGCCGGCACTGGTCGCCACCAAGAAGGTGGCCATGTCCGTCGTCAACGACCGGCTGAACGCCATCGGCGACGGCGAGGCGATCCGCACCGTGACCGTGACGCCCTATGCCACCGGGAACCTCACGGAGGTTCTGGTGAAATCCGGCGAACGGGTGGAGCAGGGCCAGGTGATCGCCCGCCTCGACAGCGACGAGCAGCGCATCGCCGCCGACCAGGCGCGCGTGGCGCGAGACAGCGCCCGGCAGAAGCTGACGCGCATCGAGAACCTGAAATCCACCATGAGCACCGCCGAGCTGCAGGACGCCCAGACGGCGCTGCAGGCTGCCGAACTCGCCTTGCAGAACGCAGAGCTGACGCTGCGCCGCCGGGACATCACCGCGCCCTATAGCGGCGTCGTCGGCATCATCTCCGTCAATCCCGGCGACTACGTCACCACGTCGTCGGCGATCGCCCGCATCGATGACCGTTCGGAAATCCTCGTCGATTTCTGGGTGCCGGAGCGGTTTGCGACGAGCGTGCGCGTCGGCGGCGCCGTGACGGCGACGGCGGTCGCGCGGCCGGGCGAGACCTTCACCGGCGAGGTGCAGGCGATCGACAACCGCATCGACCAGGAGAGCCGGACGTTGCGCGTGCGCGCCCAGATCGACAATCCCGAGGACCTCCTGCGCGCGGGCATGTCCTTCCAGGTGACCATGCGCTTTGCCGGCGACCTCTATCCGAGCGTCGATCCGCTTTCCGTGCAGTGGAGCGCCGACGGTTCCTATGTCTGGCGCGTGAAGGACGAAAAGGTCGAGCGCGTGCCGGTCCATATCGTGCAGCGCAACCCGGACAAGGTTCTGGTGAAGGCCGAGATCGCCGAGGGCGACCAGATCGTCACCGAGGGCGTGCAGACGCTGAGGCCGGGCGGCGCGGTGCGCACGGCCGCCCGGGAGCGCGACCAGCAGACGACCTCCTCCGTGACGGAGGGGTCGTAATGTCGGGGGAGACGAACGCGCTCGACACATCCGGCAAGGCGGGGTTCACCGCGCTCTTCATCCGCCGGCCGATCTTCGCCCTCGTGCTCAACACGCTGATCGTCGTCGCCGGCCTTGCCGCCTTCAACGGCGTGGAGATCCGCGAGCTTCCCTCCGTCGACCAGCCGGTCATCAGCGTCTCGACCACCTTCGACGGCGCCTCGCCGGAAACCGTCGACCGCGAGCTGACCGATGCGATCGAGGGCGCAGTCTCGCGCGTCCAGGGCATCAAGGACATTTCCTCGTCCTCTTCCTTCGGCCGCAGCCGCGTCACCCTGCAATTCTCCGACACGACCGACGTCAACCAGGCGGCCAACGACGTGCGCGATGCGCTCGGCCGCGTGGCCAACCAGCTTCCCGACGGTGCCGACGAGCCGCGCGTCGTGAAGGCCGATGCGGACAGCCAGCCGATCATGCGCCTGGCGCTGACCTCCGACACGCTCTCGCTCGAAGACCTGACGCTGCTCGCCGAGAACGAGATCACCGACCGGCTCGCCTCCGTCGAGGGCGTCGCCGACGTCGTCGCCTATGGCGACCAGGAGAAGATCTTTCGCGTCGATGTCGACCAGTCGAAGCTCGCCGCGCGCGGCCTGACGGTCGCGGACCTGCGCAACGCGCTGGCGACCGCCGCCTTCGACGTGCCCGCCGGTTCGCTGAAGAGCCAGAGCCAGGACATCACGGTGCGCGCGACGGCGGACCTGAAGACGCCCGCCGATTTCGAGAACCTGATCCTGAAGAACCGCGTGCGTATCGGCGACGTGGCCATGGTGACGATGGGCCCGGACGAGGGCTCCACCGCGCTGCGCTCCAACGGCCGCCAGGGCATCGGCCTCGGCATCATCCGCCAGGCGCAGTCCAACACGCTCGATATCTCGGCCGGCGTGAAGCAGATGGTGGCGCAGTTCGGGAGCATCCTGCCCGAGGGCACCGAGATCAAGATCACCAGCGACGACGCCGTCTTCATCGAGGGCGCGATCCACGAGGTGGAGATCGCGCTCATCGTCGCGGTGTCGATCGTCACGCTCGTCATCTATCTCTTCCTGCTCGACTGGCGCGCGACGCTGATCCCGACGATCAGCATGCCGATCGCGCTCATCGGCACGATCGCCGCCATCTACATGGCCGGGTTCTCCGTCAACATCCTGACTTTGCTCGCCATCGTGCTGGCGACGGGGCTCGTGGTGGACGACGCCATCGTCGTCCTCGAAAACATCGTGCGCCGCCGGGCCGAGGGCCTGAAGCCGCGCGCGGCCGCCATCCTCGGCACGCTGGAAGTGTTCTTCGCGGTCATCGCGACCACGGCGACGCTTGCCGCCGTCTTCGTGCCGCTCTCCTTCCTTCCCGGCCAGGCGGGGCGGCTCTTCCGCGAATTCGGCTTCGTGCTCGCCTTCGCCATCCTCCTGTCGTCCTTCGTGGCGCTGACGCTCTGCCCGATGCTGGCCTCGCGCATGCTGACCAAGGACATGACGCACGGGCATACGGGCCTTCTCGCCCGCATCGGCGGCGCGGCCTCACGCCTCTACCGCTCGACCCTGCACGCCTGCCTCGGTGCGCCCGTCATCGTCTTCGTCGTGGCACTCATCTTCACCGCGGCGGGCGCCACCTCCTTCTTCACCATCAAGTCCGAGCTGACGCCGAGCGAGGACCGGTCCATGGTCATGCTGCGCGTGAACGCGCCGCAGGGCGTGTCGCTGGAATATGCGCAGGACCAGATGAAGCTGATCGAGAACAAGCTGCGCCCGCTCTACGAGGACGGCGAGATCGTCAACATCTTCTCGATCTCCGGCCAGGGCGGCTCGACGAACAGCGGCTTCATGGTGCTGACGCTGGCGCCCTGGGGCGAGCGCGAGCGCACGCAGCAGGAGATCGTGCAGGACATCAACGCGGCGGTCGGTTCCGTGCCCTCGGTGCGCGCCTTCGCCATGCAGCCGAACAGCCTCGGCATCCGCGGCGCCGGCAACGGCCTGCAGGTCGCGCTTGTCGGCAACGACTATACCAAGCTCGGCAATGCGGCGGCCGAACTCGTGCGCCAGATCGAGGACAGCGGCCGCTTCCAGAACGTGCGGCTGAACTACGAGGCCAACCAGGCCCAGCTTTCCGTGAGCGTCGACCGCGAGCGCGCCGCCGATCTCGGCATCGACATCACCGGTCTTTCCGCGGCGCTGCAGGCCATGCTGGAAGGCACGAGCGTCGTCGACATCTATGTCGAGGGGCAGGCCTACCCCGTCAAGCTGTCCTCGACGACGCAGCCGATCAACGACCCGATGGATCTGGAGAACATCTTCCTCAAGACCGGCGACGGCAAGATCGTGCCCATGTCGTCCATCGCCTCGCTGGAGGAAAAGGCCGTCGCCCCGCAGCTTTCGCGCGAACAGCAGTTGCGCGCCGTCTCGCTGTCGGCCGGCCTCAAGGACGGCCTGGCGCTCGGCGAGGCGCTGTCCCTGGTTCAGGAGATGGCCGCGCCGCTGCTGCCGGAAGGCTCCCGCGTATTGCCGATGGCCGAGGCGGCGACGCTGCAGGAGAATTCCAACGGGCTCTTCATCACCTTCGGCTTCGCGCTCGCCATCATCTTCCTGGTGCTCGCCGCGCAGTTCGAGAGCTTCGTCAGCGCGATCATCATCATGGTGACGGTGCCGCTGGGGCTTGCCTGCGCGGTCTTCGCGATGATCATTACGGGCACGACGCTGAACATCTACAGCCAGATCGGGCTCGTGCTGCTCGTCGGCATCATGGCGAAGAACGGCATCCTGATCGTCGAATTCGCCAACCAGTTGCGCGACCGCGGGCAGGATATCCGCAGCGCCATCGAGGATGCCTCGAACATCCGCCTGCGCCCGGTCCTGATGACGATGATCGCCACCGTCGTCGGCGCCCTGCCGCTGATCCTCGCCAGCGGGGCGGGCGCGGAGGCGCGCATCTCGCTCGGCTGGGTGCTGGTCGGCGGCCTCGGCCTTGCCACCGTCGTCACGCTCTACCTGACCCCCGTCGCCTATCTGGTCATCGCCGGCTTCACCAGTCCGCATGCCGACGAGGAGAAGCGCCTCGCCGCCGAGCTGGCCCATGCCGAGACGCTCGGCAGGCGCAAGGACGAGGCCTTGCCGCCGCCGGCGGAAGTCCTGCCGCAGGCGGCGGAGTAAAGGCCGGCGGCGCTGTCCCCTGTGGCGATTGCCCCTCACCCTAACCCTCTCCCCGCAAGCGGGGAGAGGCGACTTGCTCCGCGAAACGTTGAGGAATTGGGGAAATCGGTGCGGCATATCCCTTCGCCCCGCTTGCGGGGAGAAGGTGGCCGGCAGGCCGGATGAGGGGCTACCAAGACTTTCATCCTTCGCGCAATTGCGGCTGGACAGCCGCCCGCCAATTTGCTGAGTAAATCCTCACGGAATTGAGGACCTTACGATGGCTTTGGCGGATATCAGGGGCGGCGCGCGCAACGAGGAGGGCATCGCCGCGGCGCTGCCGCGGCTTGCCGGGCGCTTCGGCGCGCGGTTCCAGACGGGCGAGGCGATCCGCGCCCAGCATGCGCACACCACTACCTATATTCCCGCCCAGTTGCCGGACGGCGTCGTCTTCGTCGAGAATGCCGAGGAGGTGAAGGCCGTCGTCTCCCTCTGCGCCGAACTGAAGGTGCCGGTCATTCCCTTCGGCACGGGCTCCTCGCTGGAGGGGCAGGTGAACGCGCCGAACGGCGGCATCTCCATCGATTTCAGCAACATGAAGCGGGTCCTTGAGGTCAATGCCGAAGACCTCGACTGCACCGTCGAGCCCGGCATCACGCGCGAGGAGCTGAACGTCTACCTGCGCGATACCGGTCTCTTCTTCCCGATCGATCCCGGCGCGAACGCCTCGATCGGCGGCATGACCTCGACGCGCGCCTCGGGCACCAATGCGGTGCGCTACGGCACGATGAAGGACAATGTGCTCGCCGTGACCGCCGTCACCGCCACCGGCGAGGAGATCCGCACCGCCCGCCGCGCGCGAAAATCCTCCGCCGGCTACGACCTGACGCGGCTCTTCGTCGGCGCCGAGGGAACGCTCGGCGTGCTGACCTCGATCACGCTGCGCCTCCAGGGCATCCCCGCGGTCATCGCCGGCGGCATCTGCGGCTTCCCGACGCTGAAGGACGCCTGCAATGCCGTCATCATGACCATCCAGCTCGGCATTCCCGTCGCCCGCATCGAGCTCGTCAACACGCTGCAGATCAAGGCCTGCAACGCCTATTCCGGCCTGACGCTGCCGGAGCAGCCGACGCTCTTCGTCGAGTTCCACGGCAACGAGGAGAGCGTGCGCCTGCAGTCGGAAGAGTTCGGCGCGATCGCCGCCGAATGCGGCGGCGGGGCGTTCCAGTGGAGTTCGGACGCGGAGGAGCGCGCGAAGCTCTGGAAGGCGCGGCACAATGTCTACTGGTCGGCCAAGGCGCTGCGGCCCGGCTGGGAGGCGATCGCGACCGACGTCTGCGTGCCGATCTCGCGCCTTGCCGACTGCGTGGCCGAAACGGAAGTGGATATCGAGGAGCACGGGCTGCTGGCGCCGATCGTCGGCCATGCCGGCGACGGCAATTTCCATGTCAGCCTCGTCTTCGACGACAAGGACCCGGCGCATGTCGCCGAGGTGGAGGCCTTCGTCGGCCGGCTCAATGCCCGGGCGCTCGCCATGGATGGCACCTGCACCGGCGAACACGGCATCGGCCAGGGCAAGCAGGGCTTCCTGCCGGGCGAGCTCGGCGGCACGGTCCAGTTGATGCGGCAGATCAAGCAGGCGCTCGACCCGGACAACATTCTGAACCCCGGCAAGATTTTTTCGACCCTCTCGGGCAATTAGTCGTTATCCTGAGGCGGTGAAACGAAATTCAAGGCAGGCGGCGTGCTTTCGAGAATTATGCTCTTCGTTGGCGGCTTGGTGGTCGTGGCGCTCTTTGCGGCGCTGCTCGCGCCGCTCTTCGTCGACTGGACCAGCTTCCGCCAGGATTTCGAGCGCGAGGCGAGCCGCATCATGGGCCGCACTGTCGTGGTGCATGGCAGCGTCGATGCCCGTCTGATCCCGTTCCCCTCCGTGACGCTCAACGACGTGCGGGTCGGGGCGCCCGAGGACGGGCAGCCGCTGGTCGAGGTCGCACGCTTTTCCATGGATGCGGAGCTGGCGCCGTTCCTCTCCGGCGAGGCGCTGATCTTCGACATGCGCATCGAGGAGCCGAAGGCGCGCATCAAGCTTTTCGAGGACGGCACGCTGGACTGGGCGCGCGGCCGCAAGTCCGATATCCCGGCCCGCACCGTCATCCTCGAAAATGTCGCGATATCAGGCGGCGAGATCGAGTTCGTCGATGCGCAGACCGGCCGCACCCGCCATGTCACCGGCCTCGATGCGCAGGTCTCGGCAAAGTCGCTCGCCGGCCCGTGGCGCATCGACGGGCGCGCGGCGCTCGATGGCGAGAGCGGCGCCTTCCAGCTTTCGAGCGGCCAGGTGGAGAACGGCGCGCTTTCCCTGCGCGCCCGCATCGTGCCCGACCGGCTCGCCTTCACCGCCGATCTCGACGGTGCGCTGAAGGTCGTCGATTTCCGCCCGCAATATCACGGCGACTTCACCGTCTCGGAAAAGCCGCGGCCGAAGGGCGAGGGGCCGGCCGATCCGATCCGCGTTGCGGGAAAGTTCGAGCTTTCCAACGAGCGCATCCGCGTGCCGGAATACCGCCTCGAAGCCGGCCCGCACGAAGACCCCTATGTGGTGACCGGCGAGGCGACGCTCGATACCGGCCGCGCGCCGGAGTTTCTCCTGATCGCCGACGGCCAGCAGATAGACGTCTCGCGCATCGGCAACAGCGGCGAGGGCGGCAAGACCGGCCGCAACCCGCAGGTCTCCGTGCGCCAGCGGCTCCAGGCGCTGCTGGCGATCGCCGCCGACATCCCGATCCCGCAGGTGCCGGGCCGCGCCAGCCTGTTCCTGCCGGCCGTGGTGGTCGGCGACACGACGGTGCGCGAGGTGCGCCTCGACGTGAAGCCGGACGGCGAGGGCTGGCGGATCGACCGGGCGGATGCGATTCTGCCCGGTCGCACCACGCTGGAGGCCAAGGGCCGGCTGCGGCTCAAGGAGAACCGCGGCTTCGTCGGCGACCTGCTGGTCGCCTCGAACCAGCCCTCGGGACTGGCGACCTGGCTTGCCGGATCCGTCGATCCGGAAATCCGCAAGCTCAAGACGGCCGGTTTTTCCGCCGAGGTGAACCTGACCGACGAGCTGCAACGCTTCGAAAATCTCGAAATCGCCATCGGCGCCGCCTCGCTGCTCGGCCGCATGGAGCGCGAATCGCGCGCGGATGCCGTGCCCACCCTGTCGCTGCAACTGCGCGGCAACGAGATCGCGCTGGAATCGCTCCAGGCGCTTGTCGGCCTCGTGGCGGGCGATGCCTCGCTTTCGGCCGTGCTGGAGCATTCGATCGCGCTCGACATCAAGGCCGACCATTTCCTCGCCTTCGGCGAGAGCGTGTCCGGCGTCAATGCGGCGCTGTCCGTCAAGGACGGCCTCATGACGCTGAGCCGTCTGAACATTGCCTCGCTGGACGGTGCGGCCCTCTCGGCCAGCGGCACGCTCGGCGGCTCCCTTCTGGCGCCGAGCGCCGGGCTCGACATGAGGGTGAAGGCGGCCGCGATGCGCCCGGTGGCCGAGCTCCTGGCGCGGCACCTACCGGCCCATCCGGTGCTTGCCCGTTTCCTCGCCAATGCCGGCTACTATGACGATGCGGACCTTGCCGTCCGGCTGGCCTTTTCCGGCGAGGCGGGAAATCCGGCGACGCTGACGCTCAGCGGTCCCGTCAATGACGGGCGGGTCGAGATGAAGCTCTCGGCCGCAACGCCCGTCGATCTGCTGGAGGGGCGCAATTTCGAGATCGAGGGCAGCATCTTCAATCCGCAGTCGGTCGTGCTGGCCGGACAGGTCGGGCTCGACCCGCTGCCCTTTGATGCGGACCCCGACGGCAGCGTCACCTTCCGCGTGAAGCAGCCGGAGGATGGCCCGGCCGATGTCTCGGCGGCCTTCAATGCCGGCAGCACGACGATCTCCGTCAAGGGCACCGCTGCGCTCAACGCTGCCGATTTCCCCGTCGGTGCGCTCGCGCTTTCGGCGAAAAGCGACGACATCGAGCCCTATCTGATGATGAACGGCATCGCCGTGCCGCAGGCCGGCGCCGGCCTGCCGCTTGCGCTGCAGGCGTCCGTCGCCACGAGCGCCGAGGCGATCACGATCACCGACATTGCAGGGGAGGCCGACCGCAACGCCTTTTCCGGCCGCCTGACGCTCGATCGCACGGCGCCGACGCTCAGGGGCACGGGCGCGCTGCGTTTCGATACGGTCGACTTCGCCTTCCTCGCCGAGGCCGTCGCCGGGCCGGTGACGGATCTCCTCGAAGGCGGGCTGAATGCGGCGCCGCTCGTGCAGCCGCTTCAGGATGCGGCCGATCTATCCGTCGCGCTGGAGGCCGGTTCGTTCTGGCCGGGCCTCTACGGCGCGGTGGAGGGTTTTTCGGGCAATCTCGTCTGGAAGGGCGGCGAGCTGACGCTGACCGACATGGCCGGCGACTGGCTGGGCGGACGGTTGGCCGGACGCCTCAAGGTCGCCAATGCCGAGGAGAACGGTCTGTTCGAGGCGCGGGCGGAACTGTCGGGTGTCGATCTCGCCAGGATCGTCTGGGCCGGCCCCGAGGGCGCCGTCGCCACGGGCAAGGCGGATGTGACGCTGGCCGTCGATGCCTCGGGTAAAAGCGTGCGCGCCATGGTCGAGGGGGCCAGCGGCTCGGGCGAGGCGCGGATCTCCGATCTCACCCTGCGCGGGCTCGATACGGGCGCGCTGCCGGCGCTGCTGAAGGCGGCGGACGACATCGAGGGCGACATCACGCCCGAGCGCGTGGCCGGGTTCGCGGCGGATGCGATCCTCAGGGGCGAGGCGGCGCTGGGCGCGGTGCGCATGCCCTTCGCGCTTGCCGGCGGCAAGCTGCGCGTCCAGAACGTGACCGCCGGGGACGGCAAGGCCGGCTTTTCCGGGGATGCGGATATCGATCTTGCCGGCGATGCGATGACGGGCCGTCTGTCCGTCACCTATGCGGCCGGCGAGGAGGCGCTTGCGGGAGCGGAGCCCGAAGTGGCGCTCGACTATCGCGGCCTCTTGGAAGCGCCGGGCGTGACGCTCGACGTGCAGCCGCTTGCCAACTACCTCTCACTGCGCCGCTTCGAGACGGAGCGCCGCCGGGTGGAAACCCTGCAGGCCAATGTGCTGGAAAAGCAGCGCCTGCGGCGCGAGGCGGCGCTCTACCGTTCGCGTGCCGAGGCGCGGGCCGCACTTGCCGAGGCGATGCGGCTGCAGATGGAGGAGGAACAGCGCCGCCGCACCGAGGCCCGCGATCGCGCCGAGCGGGAACGGAGCGCGCGGGAGGCCGCCGAAGCGGCCGAGCGCGCCCGCCGCAAGGCCGCGGACGACGCGCGCCGCCTGCAGGCGGCCGAGGAACAGGCCCGCCGCCTTGCCGAGCAGCGCGCCGCGGAGGAAGCCCGCCGGGCCGAGGAAGAGGCCGAGCGCCGCCGCCTGCCCGCGCTGCGGGGCGAGGGCGTCGAGCGCGGCGGCGAACTGCCGCCCCTCGATAGCGGGCAGAACCTGAATTTCGATACGCTGCCGGGCGTCAACTGAGCCGTCCCGGCAAAGGGGGGCGAAGCCGGCGGGCCGCGCCAATCCCGGGAAAGGGCGGCCGACGATGCTTTTGCGGCTTCTGCGCTACGCCGCGCCCCCCGCCTTGTGCTTCAGCCAGTCCAGCACATGCAGCCGAAGGGCCGAGGACAGGTTGCCCTCGACACCCCTCGTGTCGTCGATGTCGCGGATGAGGGCGGCGAGCGGCAGGCCGCGCTCGCCGGCAATGGCCTTCAGTTCGTCATGAAAGGCGGGTTCGAGCGAGAAGCTCGTGCGGTGGCCGTGCAGGGTGGTCGAATATTTTCGGATCATGGCCATCCCTGCACACACCGCCGTCCGGTTGGAGCCATTCCAGCAGAGCACGGCTGTTGCGTGCTCGAAAGCGCGGGAGCCAAGGGGCGCTCTCTGACCCGAGAAACGCCGGAACGCTCTTTGAAATCGATTCCGCTCCTGCCGGCAGGGGCTTGAAAGATCAGTCTTTGCCGTCCTTGGGGCCGTCTTCCGGCCGTTCCAAGTGGCCCTGTTCGAACGCCTTCTGCGCCTTGTCGTTCAGCGCGCGCGTCAATGCCTTCTCCGCCTTGGTGCGGCCGAAGCTGACGCGGTTCTGCTCGGCCTGCTTCTCCTTTTCGGAGCGGGCCTTCTGCTTGCGGACCTGGCGGAGATTGACGACGTCGCCGCTCATCGCGCGGCCTCAGTTCTTCTTGCGGAAGGAATCGAGCGAGACGACGGAACCACCACCCTTGTTGTTGTCGTCGCCACCGGTCGGCGGTGCCGGATCCTCGGTGGTTTCCTCGGTCTTTTCCGCCACGGCGGGATAGGCGGTGATCTCGGCGGAGTGTTCGTCTTCCTCGACGGCCGGCACGTCGAATTCCAGCTCGAAGCTTACCGACGGGTCATAGAAGCCGCGGATGGCGTTGAACGGGATGACGAGCTTTTCCGGCGTGTCGGAGAAGGAAAGGCCGATCTCGAACAGGCTCTCGGTGACCTTGAGATCCCAGAACTGGTGCTGGATGACGATGGTCATCTGCTCGGCATATTTCGCCTTCAGGTGCTGCGAGATGCGCACGCCGGGGGCGTTGGTGAGGAAGGTGATGAAGAAGTGGTGCTCGCCCGGCAGGTGCCCGGTGACGGCGACCTCGGACAAAACCTTGCGGATGACGCTGCGCAGCGCGTCCTGGGCGAGAATGTCGTAGCGAATGTGGTCTTGCGCCATCCGTTCCTGTCTTTCTTCCAGCCTTTGTGTTCAGGCATTGCTTGTCTACTCACACCTTCCGGCACGAGTCATCTGGCACAGCTATAGACCATTTCAAGAGATTGGAGAAGGTGAAGGCTTCTGTTGCCAGGTGCCTTCGGACCCCGCCTGCCGGTGCGACCCGTCAGGACTTTGAGTGAAGTGTCACACCGCCATTAGGCAGCGAGACGAGCTTCCGCATAGTTGTCGTTTGCAACTACAAGTTTAGCCCGATAACGGTGGTACAATGCCGAGCAAAAAGTCGATCTTTACGCCCTTGTCGATCCTATTTCGCCCCCATCAAAAGCCGGTCCGCTTCAAGACCGGTTTTTGGTGGAGGCGCCGGGTACCGCCCCCGGGTCCAATGGGTTTATTACACCGCCCGTTTATTGCCATAGCTGCCGAGGCAGCACCCTTCATATAGGCGCTCTCTGCTCCCAAGAAAAGGGCTTTGTGACAGGGATTTGGCAAAGTTTTCAGGTTCAGGCGGTTTCGGCGAGCGGCGGCGGGGTTTCCGCGGCCCATTGCGTCTGGAAGTCGGCCAGCGGCACGGGGCGGCCGAAATAGAAACCCTGGAAGGCCATGCCGCCGAAGGATTGCAGGAGCAGGAACTGTTCCTTCGTCTCGATGCCTTCGGCGACGACGGCAAGGTCGAGCGTGCGGGCGATGTCGAAGATGCTCTTCAGGAGCAGGCGGTTGCGCTTGCTCTCCGGCGCATCCTTGACGAAGGAGCGGTCGATCTTGATCTCCTGGATCGGCAGGCGGCGCAGGTGGCTGAGCGAGGAATAGCCGGTGCCGAAATCGTCGAGCGAGAGGGTGAGGCCGGCCGCACGCAGCACGCCCATCTTTTCCGCGATGGCGTCGACATCGTTCGCCATCATGCTTTCGGTCAGTTCCAGCTTGAGGCGTGCGGGGTCGATGTCCTGCGCGCGGATCCGGGCGAGCACGGCGTCGGCGAAATCGGCTTTCATGAACTGGTCGGCGCTGACATTGACCGCGAGCCTCAGGTGGCGCGTTCCGTCATCCTGCTGCCAGAAGGACAGCGTCTTGAGCGCCTCGTTCAGCACCCAGTCGCCGATGGCGGGCATCAGGCCGGCCTGCTCGGCGATGGGGATGAAGTCGCCGGGCGAGACGAAGCTGCCGTCCGGCCGCCGCCAGCGCAGCAGCGCCTCCGCACCGGTGACCGCGCCCGCCTGGTCCACCTGCGGCTGGTAGAAGAGTTCGAACTCGCGGTTCTTCAGCGCGGCGGCGATGTCGCGCTCCCGGCCGAGATTGCGGGCGAATTCCTGCCGCATCATGTAGAGGCAGCCGCACAGCATGGCGACCGCGATCGTCACGTTGACCCATGCGCCGACGAAGCGGAAATCATCGGAGATCGGCCGGGCGAAGGGCAGGGCGAGCTGCGTGCTGGCGAAGACGACGAAGGCGGCGAGCGAGAGCGCGACGATGGCCATCTGCCGGCGCGAGGGGCGTTGCTGGTAGTTGATGTAGCCGATCATCGCCAGCACGAGCAGGAAGAGATGCGAGACCCGCGGGGCGACATCGTTCGGGACATCGAACAGCAGGCAGAAGGCGGCGATGATGACGAGGAAGGCGACCTGGGAGAAGAGGATGGCGGCGGTCAGCTGGCGGCGGCGGACGAGCACGAAGCTCGCGACGGCGACGGTGACCAGCGCGATATCCATGGCGACCATCGACCATTCCTGCATCGCCGCGAAGACGACGCCCCAGCCGGCCGTCAGCACGCCCGCGGCGAGCGAGGCCGTGGCATAGACGAGCCGGAAGCGATCGGAATAGTCGTCAGTGTGTCTCACATGCGGGGGTGCTCGCTGCGGATTGGTCCATCGGGCTTTTGGCCGGATAGCTGTAACGGAAATTCCTTCAGAAAGTGCAAAAATGTTGCCCGTTGTAACCCAGGCGGGCGGAGCTTGCGCAAGCCGGCGGCTTCCGGTCGTGCTTTATTAGCGCTTGACTTGCCGAGGCCGCATGAAAAACATGGCGGCGCGGCAGGTCCGTCATGAGGGCGGCGGCCGGGCAATCGGAGAGGGGATACCATGACCGACTATCTCGCAGACGTCCGCAAGTATGACAGCGGTGCGGACGAGGCCATCGTCAAAAAGATCGTGAGCCATCTCGGCATCGCGCTGCGCAACCGCGACTCCTCGCTCGTCTCCTGCTCGGATCCGGAAGAGCTGAACCGCGTCAAGGAAAAGTGGTGCGCCAAGAAGTTCGGCATCACGGGCGAGGCAGCCGACAAGGCGGTGGAGGCCGTCTGCAAGACCATGGCCGACGACCGCACGAAATCGCGCGTCACCTTCTACTATCTCACGGCCAAGGAGCTCGGCACGCTCGGCGCGCTCGCCTGAGGAAAACCGGGACAACCCGATTTCACGCTTTGGCCGCCGCCGTTCCCGCTCTAGTATCTTACGCTGGACAACGAATCGGCGGCGACCATGCAGCAATATCTCGACCTTCTCGCCCATGTGATGGAAAACGGCACCGACCGCGGCGACCGGACCGGCACGGGCACGCGCGGCGTCTTCGGTTACCAGATGCGCTTCGACCTTTCGGAAGGCTTTCCGGTTCTGACCACCAAGAAGCTGCACCTTCGCTCGATCATCCATGAACTCCTGTGGTTCCTGAAGGGCGACACCAACATCGCCTATCTCCACGAGAACGGCGTGACCATCTGGGACGAATGGGCCGATGCCGAGGGCGAACTCGGCCCGGTCTACGGCTACCAGTGGCGCTCCTGGCCGACCCATGACGGGCGCCATCTCGACCAGATCGTCGCCGTCCTCGACAGCATCAGGCGCAATCCGAACTCGCGCCGCCATATCGTCTCGGCCTGGAACCCGGCGCTGGTCGACGAGATGGCGCTGCCGCCCTGCCATTGCCTGTTCCAGTTCTACGTGGCGGACGGAAAGCTCTCCTGCCAGCTCTACCAGCGTTCCGCCGACATCTTCCTCGGCGTGCCCTTCAATATCGCCTCCTATGCGCTGCTGACCATGATGGTGGCGCAGGCGACCGGCCTGCAGCCGGGTGATTTCGTGCACACGCTCGGCGACGCGCATATCTATTCCAACCATTTCGAGCAGGTGCGCACCCAGTTGACGCGCCGCCCGAAACCCTTGCCCTTCATGAAGCTCAACCCCGATGTGAAGGACCTTTTCTCCTTCAAGTTCGAGGACTTCACCCTGATCGGCTACGAAGCCGATTCAACCATCAAGGCGCCCATCGCCGTCTGATTTTCGGGTATCCGCATGACTGAAGCCAAGATCGTCCTCGTCGTGGCCGTCGCCCGGAACGGCGTCATCGGCCGCGACGGCGACCTGCCGTGGCGCCTGCCGTCGGACCTCAAGCGCTTCAAGCAACTGACGCTCGGCAAGCCGGTGCTGATGGGGCGGAAGACCTGGGATTCGATCGGCAAGCCGCTGCCCGGCCGGCCGAACATCGTCATGACCCGCGACACGACGTTTTGCGCGCACGGTGCCGCGGTCGTCTCCTCGCTCGACGAGGGACTGGATGCCGCCCGCCGCGAGGCGGAAAAACTCGGGGTCGACGAGGTCTGCGTCATCGGCGGCGGGCAGATCTATGCCCAGGCCTTCGACCGGGCGGATATCCTGCACGTCACCCGTGTGGAGGCGGACGTGGAGGGCGATACGCGCTTTCCCGACATCGATCCGGCCATCTTCGAGAAGGTGGCGGAAGAGCCCATTCCGCAGGGCGAGAAGGACAGCCACGCCATGCATTTCGTCACCTGGCGCCGAAAAGCGGCCGCATAGGCCCCGATCACGAACTATTTTGCCGCACAAGCCCGCAAGCACACGCGGATTTGTTGAAAGGTGCCGGAGGGATACCTATAACGGGTTCACCTCGCGTTGCGCGGTGAAACACTCCGCGAAATGCGGCACGTAGGGATAAAAAGAAAGAGGTATTGATGCCCTGGAGCAATCAGAACGGCGGCGGCGGCCCTTGGGGCGGCGGCGGCGGAAACAATCAGGGGCCATGGGGGCAGGGACCGAACCGCCCCCGCGGCGGCGGCGGCAATGGCGGGCCGCCCGACCTTGAGGACATCATCCGGCGCGGCCAGGACCAGCTGAAGAACGTCATGCCTGGCGGCATCAACGGCGGCGTCGTGGTCATCGCGCTGCTTCTCGTCGGCGTCTTCTGGCTGATGAACTCCATCTACACCGTCCAGCCGGACGAGCGCGGCGTCGAGCTGCGCTTCGGCAAGCCGAAGCAGGAAGTCTCCATGCCCGGCCTGCATTTCCACCTCTGGCCGCTGGAAACCGTCGAACTCGTGAAGATCACCGAGCAGCAGCAGAATATCGGCCGCCGCACGGCCGCTTCCAGTTCCGACAGCTCCGGCCTGATGCTGACGGGCGACCAGAACATCGTCAACGTGCAGTTCTCGGTGCTCTACTCGGTCACGGATCCGCAGGCCTACCTCTTCAACCTCGAATATCCTGCCGAGACGCTGCAGCAGGTTGCCGAAAGCGCCATGCGCGAGGTCGTCGGCCGCCGTCCCGCCCAGGACATCTTCCGCGACAACCGTCAGGCGATCGCGGAAGGCGTGAAGACGACGATCCAGGCGACCATGGACGCCTATGGCTCCGGCATCTCGATCAACACCGTCGCGATCGAGGACGCGGCCCCGCCGCGCGAAGTCGCCGATGCGTTCGACGAGGTGCAGCGCGCCGAGCAGGACGAGGACCGTTTCCTCGAAGAAGCCAACCAGTATGCCAACCAGAAGCTCGGTCTTGCCCGCGGTCAGGCCGCGCAGGTCCGCGAAGAGGCGGCCGCCTACAAGGACCGTGTCGTCAAGGAAGCCGAAGGTGAAGCAGCCCGCTTCCTGTCGATCTACGAACAGTACAAGGTCGCTCCCGACGTCACCCGCAAGCGTCTCTTCCTCGAAACGATGGAAGGCGTGATGAAGAACTCCAAGAAGGTCATCATCGACGAGAAGCAGGGCGGACAGGGTGTCGTTCCCTTCCTGCCGCTGCACGAACTGGGCCGTGACGCGACCCAGCAGCAGCAGAGCGTAGGAGGCACGCAGTAATGGGCAACCGGATACCGACCATTCTGATCGCCGTCGGCGTTCTTCTCTTCATCGCCTATTCCTCGGTGTTCGTCGTCAACGAGCGCCAGCAGGCGATCGTCATCCGCTTCGGCCAGATCCAGGACGTCAAGTCCGAGCCGGGCCTCTACTTCAAGCTGCCCTTCGGCTTCATGGATGCCGACAGCGTGCAGTACATCCAGGACCAGGCGCTGCGCTTCGATCTCGACGACATCCGCGTCCAGGTCTCGGGCGGCAAGTTCTACGAGGTCGATGCCTTCGTGGTCTACAAGATCACGGATGCCCGCCGCTTCCGCGAAGCCGTCTCGGGCGACCGGGAATCGGCCGAAGCGCGCCTGCGCACCCGTCTCGATGCGGCTCTGCGCCGCGTCTACGGTCTGCGCGGCTTCGAATCCGCCCTGTCCGAAGAGCGTGCGTCGATGATGCGCGAAGTGCGCGGCGAGCTGACGAACGACGCCTCGAACCTCGGTCTCACGATCTCCGACGTGCGTATCCGCCGGACGGATCTCACGCAGGAAGTCTCGCAACAGACCTTCGAGCGCATGAAGGCCGAGCGTCTTGCCGAAGCCGAACTCATCCGCGCGCGCGGCAACGAGGCCGGTCAGCGCCGCCGCGCCATCGCCGATCGCCAGGTCGTCGAGTTCCTCGCGGCCGCACAGCGCGATTCGGAAATCCTCAGAGGTGAGGGCGAAGGCGAGCGCAACCGCGTCTTCGGCGAAGCCTTCTCGCAGGATCCGGCCTTCTTCGACTTCTACCGGTCGATGAGCGCCTACCGGACCTCGATGACCGCGTCCGACACCACGCTGGTGCTGTCGCCGCAGTCGGAGTTCTTCCGCTACTTCGAGGACGCCGCCGGCACGACGCCTGCAACCTCGGGCGCGGCAGCGGGCACCGGCACGACGACGACGCCGTCGACCGCAGACTGAGAACGCCATGTCCGATTTCCTGACGGGGATCGCGTTCTTCCTGATCATCGAGGGGCTGGTGTACGCACTGGCCCCTTCGATTTTGAAGCGCATGGCGGAAATGCTGCCGCAGATTCCGGAAAGCCAGCTGCGTGCCTCCGGGCTCGTTGCCGTGGCGCTCGGCGTTGCCATGGTGTGGTTCATCCGCGGCGCGTGAACGCGGCCCTTGCGGCTGCCCGCGAAGACGGGCAAGACTTCACATGATTTCAGCGCGGCGGACTGATTTTTGCCGTATCCGGGGCAAACACTCGCCGCGACAATCCAGACGAAAGAGGATGCCGACCATGGCTTTGAAGATGAGGTCCAGCGTTGCCCATGCGGCACTCGCGCTCGCGGTGAGTTTTTCGCTGGTCGCGGGAGGACCGTTCGTCGTCCCGGCGGCGGCGCAGGTCCAGCCGAACGGCCCGGAATCGGTCGCCGACCTCGCCGAAAGCCTGCTCGACGCCGTGGTGAACATCTCCACCTCGCAGAACGTCAAGAGCGATGACAAGGCGCCCGTTCCGCAAGTGCCTGAAGGCTCGCCCTTCCAGGATTTCTTCGACGAGTTCTTCAAGGGCGAGGGCGGCGAAGGCGGCAACCAGGGCCAGACCGTCAATTCGCTCGGCTCCGGCTTCGTCATCGATCCCACGGGTTACATCGCCACCAACAACCACGTCATCGAGGGCGCGGACGATATCGAGGTGAACTTCGCCAATGGCTCCAAGCTGAAGGCGAAGCTCGTCGGCACCGATCCGAAGACCGATCTTGCGCTCCTGAAGGTCGAGCCGAAGGCACCGCTGAAGGCAGTGCCCTTCGGCGATTCGCGCACCATGCGCATCGGCGACTGGGTGATGGCGATCGGCAACCCGTTCGGCCTCGGCGGCTCGGTGACGGTCGGCATCATCTCGGCGCGCGGGCGCAACATCAATGCCGGTCCCTACGACAACTTCATCCAGACGGACGCGGCCATCAACCGCGGCAATTCCGGCGGCCCGCTGTTCAACATGAAGGGCGAGGTCATCGGCATCAACACGGCGATCATCTCGCCCTCCGGCGGGTCGATCGGCATCGGCTTCTCCGTGCCGACGGAGCTCGCGCAGAACATCTTCCTGCAATTGCGCGATTTCGGCGAGACGCGGCGCGGCTGGCTCGGCGTGCGCATCCAGCCGGTCACCGACGACATCGCCGAAAGCATCGGCATGAGCGAGGCCAAGGGCGCGCTCGTCGCCGGCATCATCAAGGGTGGCCCGGTCGACAACGGCTCGATCATGACCGGCGACGTCATCATCCGTTTCGACGGCAAGGATGTCGACGAGATGCGCGACCTGCCGCGCGTCGTCGCCGAAAGCCCGGTTGGCAAGGCCGTCGACGTCGTGCTGCTGCGCGACGGCAAGGAGATGACCATCAAGGTCACGCTCGGCCGCCTCGAGGACGGCGAGAAGCAGGCTGACGACGACGAGGTGACCGAGGGCGAGGACACGCCGGACGAGGGCACGACGCCCGAGACCGGCGAAGCCCAGCCCAGCAAGGTCGACAGGGTGCTCGGCATGGGCATCAGCGACCTCGGCGAGGAGGCGCGCAAGACCTTCGAGATCGTCGAAAGCGTCAAGGGCGTCGTCATCACCGAGGTGGCGCCCGATTCGGCCGCCGCCGAGCGCGGCATCGTGCCCGGCGACGTGATCGTCGAGATCGGCCAGGAGGCGGTGACGACGGCGGAGGAGGTCAAGAGCCGCATCGCCAAGCTGAAGTCGGAAGACCGCCGCAACGCGCTGATGATGATCGCCAACCGCACGGGGGCGCTGCGCTACATCACCGTGCGCATCGATTAAGGCGAGTCCCTTCAGGGGCTTGCGGGCGAAAGCTGCGAGATGGAATCGGGCCGCTGGAGTATTGCTTCAGCGGCCTTTTTATGGGACTGCATGAAAAACCCGTCATCCGCCTGCCGGCACCTTCCTCCCGTTGGGGGGAGATCGCCGGTGTCTCGTTTTCCTTCTCTCCGTCGGGAAGAAGGTCGCCGAAAGGGCCGGATGAGGGGATTTCTCTCAGCGGCGCTGCCAGCCGGCGCGATCCAGCGCGTAGAGGACATGCGGGCGAAGGGTGGGGTCGTCGAGGCCTGGCATGTCGAAATTCCGCTCCGGGAAGGCGCGCATGCCGATGCGCTGCATGACAGCGACGGAGCGCGTGTTGCCGGCGACGGCGAAGGAGACGATTTCGGCGAGGCCTTTCTCCTCGAAGCCGAAGGCGAGCAGCCGTTCGGCGGCCTCGGTGACGTAGCCCCGGCCCCAATGGCGCCGCGCCAGCCGCCAGCCGATCTCCACCGTGCCGGCCGGCAGGTGCGGTTCCAGCCGCTCCGTCGTGCGCGAGAGGCCGCAGAAGCCGAGGGCGACGCCGCTTTCCCGCTCGGCGAGCGCGTAGAAGCCGAGGCCGGTCTCGGCGATGATGCCGCGGATGCGCTCGAAGAGCTCGTCGGACTGGGCGCGCGTGCGCAGGAACGGGAAGAATTCCATCACCACGGGATCGGAATTGATCTCGTGGAAGAGGTCCCGGTCCTTTTCCTCCCAGTTCCGGAGCGTCAGGCGCCTGGTCGTGGCGATGGGCATCAGCCGGTCACGAAATCGGATCTGCGGTAGCCCTGGAGGTAGAGCAGGGCGGTGAGGTCGCCGTGGTCGATGCGGATCTTCGCCTCCGCCGCGACGGCCGGCTTGGCGTGCAGCGCGACGCCGGCGCCCGACAGGTGCAGCATGCCGAGGTCGTTCGCGCCGTCGCCGACAGCCATGGCTTCGTCCGGCGAGATGCCGAGCCGTTCGGAAATCTCGGTGAGAGCGTCGACCTTGGCCTGCTTGCCGAGGATCGGCTCGGCGACCGCGCCGGTGAGCTTGCCGTCGGCGTCGAGCAGCAGGTTGGCGCGGTTCTCGTCGAAGCCGAGCATGGCGGCGATGCGGCTCGTGAACACGGTGAAGCCGCCGGAGACGAGGGCGGTATAATACCCCTTGGCCTTCATCGTCGCGATCAGTTCGCGTCCGCCCGGCGTCAGCGTGATGCGCTTTTCGATGACCTCGTCGATGACGGAGACGGGAAGCCCCTTGAGAAGGGCGACGCGCTCGCGAAGCGCGGGCTCGAAGGCGATCTCGCCGTTCATGGCGCGGGCGGTGATCGCCGCGACCTTGTCCTTGAGGCCGACTTCGGCGGCCAGTTCGTCGATGCATTCCTGGCCGATCATCGTCGAATCCATGTCGGCGATCAGCAGTTTCTTGCGCCGCGTTTCCGCTTCCTGGATGGCAAGATCGACCGGCTCGCCGCCGATGACGGCGCGGATTGCGGCCTCAGCGGCGCCAAGGTCGCTGCCGTCGCGCAGCGCGATGTCGCAGGCGATGCCGTCGGCAAGCCAGTAAAGCCCGGATGCGTTGACCGCATCGGCGGCCTTTTCGGCAAGGCTGGGCGTCAGGACGGGATTTGACGGATTGGCGACAAGCGTGGCAACGAAAGCCATGATGAGAAACCTTGATCGAAAGCGGGACGCGATCCTGATAACGGGCCCGACGGCCAGCGGCAAGTCCGCGCTCGCCGTACGGCTGGCGGCCGAGCACGATGGCGTGGTGGTGAATGCCGACAGCATGCAGGTCTACGACACGCTGAACGTGCTCACCGCCCGCCCGCAGCCGGCGGATATGGCCGGCATCGAGCATCGGCTCTACGGCCATGTGCCGGCCGGCGCGGCCTATTCCACCGGCGACTGGCTGCGCGAGGCGGCGGCGGTCGTTGCGGAATTGCGGCAGCGGGAGAAACTGCCTGTCTTTGTCGGCGGCACGGGGCTTTATTTCCGCGCGCTGACGGGCGGGCTCTCCGACATGCCCGCCATCCCCGAAGCTGTCCGCGCCCACCTGCGCGGCCGCCTCGCGGACGAGGGGGCAGAAGCCCTCTACCGTGACCTTGAGGCGCGCGATGCGCAGACGGCGGTGCGCCTCAAGCCGGGCGACGGGCAGCGCATCGTGCGGGCGCTGGAGGTGCTGGAGGCGACGGGGCAGTCGATCTCGGCCTTCCAGGCGGCGGCAGGACCGGCCGTCATTGATGCGGACCGGGCGGAGAAACTCGTCGTCCTGCCGGACCGGGCAGTGCTTGCCGCCCGCATCGACCGGCGTTTCGCAGACATGCTGGCATCCGGCGCGGTGGAGGAGGTGCAGGCCCTGCTGGCGCTCGATCTTTCCCCCGCCATGCCCGTCATGAAGGCGATCGGCGTGCCGCAGATCACGGCGATGCTGGCCGGGACGATGAGTGCGGCGGAGGTTGTCGAGCGTGGCGCGGCGGCGACGCGGCAATATGCCAAGCGCCAGATGACCTGGTTCCGCAACCAGCTCGACGAGAGCTGGCGGCGCATCGATCCGCTGGCCGCAGAAGGCACGCCCGGCGCGGGTGCGTAGCGGTCGGTGGAAACGTCTCAGCGCCGGATCAGGCTGCTCAGCGGCTTCTTGAGAAGCTGTTCGCGGATGGAGCCCTCGCGCCGCGGCTCCTGCTGCTCGCCGAAGGCGGGCGCGGGGCGTGTTGCCGGCTGGCGATAGGGATCGGCCGCCGGGCGCTGCGGCTCGGAGGTCAATTCCCGGCGGATCGCCTCGAACCGTTCCTGGGGCGAGGGGTCGTAGGCGCCCTGGGCGCCCGGCAGCATGTCGGGCCGGTACGGCTCGTGCTGGAGCGGCTGGGCGGCGGGACGCGCGGCCTCTGCGGCCCGCAGCGTCTCGACATAGTCTTCCTCGTCCTCGTAGGGCGCATCCTCGTAGCCGGTCGGCAACGGGGTGTTCTGGCCCTGGGCGGCGAGGTAGGAACTCTGGAAGCCGGAAATGTCGGGCCCGGTGATGGCGCGCATGCGGGCGACGATGGAGCGCAGGTCGACGCTTTGCGGCGTCTCGTCGCTGATCTTGACGCCGGTGCCGTTCGCCTTCGGCAGGCGATTGGCCTCGACGCGCGAAAAGCGCATACGCATCGGCACGGCCACGGCCTCGCCGAAGGCGATCGCCTCGCCATTGCCGATGGAGGAGATGAAGCTGGTCGTCGAGGACGATGAGTTGGGGATCGCCGAGCGGATGATCTCCTGGTCGTGCTCGTTGGCAAGGCGCATGGCGAAGATCGTCGAGCACTGGGAGAGGATCGTCGGGTCGAGCTCGCCGGGGCGCTGGGTGATGATGCCGAGCGAGACGCCGTATTTGCGGCCTTCCTTGGCGATGCGGGCGATGGCCTGGCGCGTCGGCATGAAGCCGAGCTTCATGTCGGCCGGCACGTAGCGGTGCGCCTCCTCGCAGACGACGAGCATGTGCACGCCGCCATTGCTCCAAAGGCCGATCTCGAAGGCCATGCGGCAGAGCACGGAGGCGACCGAATTGACGACTTCGGAAGGAATGCCGGCGAGCTGGAAGGTCGTCACCGGCTTGCCGTCGCCGGGAATGCGGAAGATGCGGGCGATCGTATCGAGGATCGTGTCGGTGATCGTGTTCGAGGAGAACATGAAATGGTAGCGCGGGTCGTTGATCGCCGACATGATCTTGACCTTGAGCGAGCGCAGGTGCGGCTTTTCCGCCCGGCCCTCCAGGCGCCCGATGCGCTCGTCGACGAGGGCGAGCAGGTCGGCGATGCGGAAGGGCACCGGCGTATCGGCCGTCACCGAGCTTTTCTCGCTGCTGCGGCGCATCAGGCCGTTGTCGCTCGATCCGCGGAAGGCGCGCTTGGCCTCCGGGATCAGGTCGCGCAGGATGTCCATCTCCTCCGGCACCGGCGGGCGGCCGCGGAAGACGACTTCGGCGAATTCCTCCAGCCGGAACAGCCAGAAGGGCAGGTCCAGCGTGTCGGTGTCGATGATGACTGCAAGATCGCCGAAGGCGGAAGCGAATTCGTTGTGCGGGTCGAGAATGAGCACGCGCAGGCGCGGATCGGCCTGGATCGCCTTGTGCAGCAGCAGCGTGACGGCGGTGGACTTGCCGACGCCGGTCGTGCCGACGATGGCGAAGTGCTTCTCCAGCATGGAGGGCACGTGGATCGTCGCGTCGATCGTCTCGTCCTGCGTCAGCTTGCCGATGGCGCAGACATCGTTCTTGCCGGTGTCGTAGACCTTGGCGAGATCCGAAGCGCGGATGCGATGGGCGATGGCGCCGAGATGCGGATAGTCGGTGATGCCGGCGGAAAATTCCTCGCGGCCATCGGCGCTGACATGCACTTCGCCCAGCAGCTCGACCTCGATGCGGAAGACCGTGTCGTGGTTCTCCACCCAGCTTTGCTGGTCGGTGGACATGGAATAGACGAGCGCGACGATCCGGTTGCGGCCGACGGAGATGGAAATCAGTCGGCCGACGGCCCACAGTTCCGTGAGCGCCGTTTCCCCGCCTTCGGCGACGGCGCTGATGGTGGCATGCGAGCCGTTGCAGGCGACGACGCGGCCGAGCAGGCGGTTGCCCGTCGAAACGCCGTCCCGGCGCTCCTGCTCCCCAGCCACGATGGAACTTTGAAAATCACTGTTCAGCAATCACGGCACTCCTTGCCATCAAAGGCGAAGTCTAACGGCTGGCGCTTAATAAGACGTTTCGTCATGATGCATCCCTGGATTGCAATTTCGGAGATATGCGCGAATCCGTGCCGTTTCGAAACAGACGGAAAGGCGTTGACGCGCGTGGGCTTTGCCGTTAACACTTCGCCCCATGAAAAATCTGACCTCTATCATTCTTGTGGTGGGAACGCGCATGGGCAGGGTGGTGTAACCACCCGGCGAAAGCACCCATGCGCGGTAAGCAGGCTCCTCCAAGGGGCCTTTTTTTATGCCCAGAAATTCGATAATCACCCGAAATACGAAAGAGACGGACGGAAATCCGATGAGCGGAACAGAAAATCAGATGACGGGCGCCGAAATTGTCTTGCAGGCCCTGAAAGACAATGGCGTGGAACATATCTTCGGCTATCCGGGCGGTGCCGTCCTGCCGATCTATGACGAGATCTTCCAGCAGGACGACATCGAGCACATCCTGGTGCGCCACGAGCAGGGCGCCGGCCACATGGCCGAAGGCTATGCCCGCTCCACCGGCAAGGTCGGCGTCATGCTCGTCACCTCGGGTCCGGGCGCGACCAATGCCGTCACGCCGCTGCAGGACGCGTTGATGGATTCCATCCCGCTCGTCTGCCTCACCGGTCAGGTTCCGACCACGCTCATCGGATCGGACGCCTTCCAGGAATGCGACACGGTCGGCATCACGCGCCCCTGCACCAAGCACAACTGGCTGGTCAAGGACGTCAACGATCTCGCCCGCATCATCCACGAGGCCTTCCGCATCGCGCAGTCCGGCCGTCCCGGTCCCGTCGTCGTCGATATCCCGAAGGACGTCCAGTTCGCGACCGGCACCTATACGCCGCCCTCCGCAGCGCCCATCCAGAAGAGCTACCAGCCGAAGCTGCAGGGCGATGCGAACCAGATCGCGGCTGCCGTCAGCCTGATGCGCTCGGCCCGCCGGCCGATCATCTATTCCGGCGGCGGCGTCGTGAATTCCGGGCCGGAAGCCTCGCGCCTGCTGCGCGAGCTGGTCGAGATCACCGGCTTCCCGATCACCTCGACGCTGATGGGCCTTGGTGCCTATCCGGCCTCCGGCAAGAACTGGCTGGGCATGCTGGGCATGCACGGATCCTACGAGGCGAACATGGCGATGCATGACTGCGACGTCATGGTCTGCATCGGTGCGCGCTTCGACGACCGCATCACCGGCCGCCTTAACGCCTTTTCGCCGAACTCGAAGAAGATCCACATCGACATCGACCCGTCCTCGATCAACAAGAACGTCCGTGTCGACGTTCCGATCCTCGGCGATGTCGGCGCGATCCTGGAGGACATGGTCCGCCAGTGGCGTGCTGCCGCGAAGGATTACGACAAGGCGGTCCAGAACGACTGGTGGACGTCGATCGCCAAGTGGCGCGCGCGCAACTCGTTCGCCTACAAGGCGAGCGACGACGTGATCATGCCGCAATATGCGATCCAGCGGCTCTACGAACTGACCAAGGACCGCGACACCTACATCACGACGGAAGTCGGCCAGCACCAGATGTGGGCGGCGCAGTTCTACGGCTTCGAGCAGCCGAACCGCTGGATGACCTCGGGCGGCCTCGGCACGATGGGCTACGGCTTCCCGGCGGCGATCGGCGTGCAGGTCGCGCACCGCGACAGCCTCGTCATCGACATCGCGGGCGATGCCTCGATCCAGATGTGCATCCAGGAGATGAGCTGTGCGGTCCAGTATAACCTGCCGGTCAAGATCTTCATCCTGAACAACCAGTATATGGGCATGGTGCGCCAGTGGCAGCAGCTCCTGCATGGCAACCGCCTGTCGAATTCCTACACGGAGGCGATGCCTGACTTCGTCAAGCTCGCGGAAGCCTATGGCGGTGTCGGCATCGCCTGCGACAAGCCCGGCGATCTCGACGGTGCGATCCAGGAGATGATCGACGTCAAGCGCCCGGTCATCTTCGACTGCCGCGTGGCGAACCTTGCCAACTGCTTCCCGATGATCCCTTCGGGCAAGGCGCACAATGAAATGCTGCTGCCCGACGAGGCCACGGACGAAGCGGTCGCCAATGCGATCGACGCCAAGGGCCGCCAGCTCGTTTGATGGAAAGGAGAGCAATTCCAGCAAAAGCGTGAAGCGGTTTTGCGTTTGGAATTGCGTGAGGAAAGAAGATCATGAACGCACACCTTCAGCCCACGGGCTCCGCCTATTTCATCGCCAAGGAAACCCAGGTCGCGGAGAGCCACACGCTCTCCGTGCTGGTCGACAACGAGCCGGGCGTGCTTGCCCGCGTCATCGGCCTGTTCTCCGGCCGCGGGTACAACATCGAGAGCCTCACGGTTTCCGAGACCGAGCATGAGGCGCACCTTTCGCGCATCACCATCGTGACGCGCGGCACGCCCGGTGTTCTCGAACAGATCAAGTCGCAGCTCGAGCGCATCGTGCCGGTGCACCGGGTCGTCGATCTCACCGTCCGCGCCAAGACGATGGGCCAGGAACGGCCGATCGAGCGGGAGGTCGCGCTGGTCAAGGTCACGGGGGCCGGCGAATTGCGCGCGGAAACCCTGCGCCTTGCCGATGCCTTCCACGCCAAGGTCGTCGATGCGACCACCGAGCATTTCATCTTCGAGATCACCGGCAAGTCGTCCAAGGTCGACCAGTTCGTGGCGGTCATGAAGCCGCTCGGCCTCAGCGAAGTGTGCCGCACGGGCATCGCCGCGATGAATCGCGGTCCGCAGGGCATGTGAGCGGGTAGGGGGGCGGAAGCCTTCAGACGTGTTCGACCGGCGTCAGCCTCCCGGTGTATTGACGGGCGACTGGACCTAAAAACCTCTCCTCCGTCATCCTCGGGCTTGACCCGAGGATCCACATTCCGCGGCCCGCCTTGAGTTCGTGGTATGGATCCTCGGGTCAAGCCCGAGGATGACGGCAGAGGGCGGGGCGAGGCGAGGTGTAAAACGTATGGCAGGGGCCTGCCGCCCAAGCGCGGACGCCCCTTCCTTTCAGATCATCTCCAGCGGCCGCTTGCGCGTCGGCGGCGGGAAGGCGTCGTCGAGGAGGCGGAGGTCTTCCGAGGTCAGGCGGATTTCGGCGGCGTGGAAGTTTTCGCGCACGCGGTCCGGCGAGCCGGATTTCGGGATGGCGATGACGCCGGGCCTCGTCAGGAGGAAGGCGAGGGCGACCTGGGCGGCGCTCGCCTTGTGGATGCGGCCGATCTCCTCCAGCACCGGGTGGCCGACGAGGCGGCCCTCGTCGAGCGGCGAATAGGCCATGATCGGGATGCCCTGCACCTGGCTCCAGCGCAGGAGATCGAACTCGATGCCGCGGCGGGACAGGTTGTAGAGCACCTGGTTGGCGGCGGGACGGGCGGGCTCGGCGGCGTCGAGCAGTTCCAGCATGTCGTCCTTGTCGAAGTTGGAGACGCCCCAGGCGCCGATCTTGCCCTCAGCCTTCAGCATCTCGAAGGCCTCGACCGTCTCGGCAAGCGGATGGCGGCCGCGCCAGTGCAGGAGGTAGAGGTCGACATGGTCGGTGCCGAGGCGCTTCAGGCTTGCCTCGCAGGCGGCGATCGTGCCGCTGCGGCTGGCATTGTAGGGCAGCACCTTGCTGACGAGGTACACCGCATCGCGCCGCCCCCGGATCGCCTCGCCGACCACGGTCTCGGCGCCGCCGTCGGCATACATTTCCGCCGTGTCGATCAGCGTCATGCCGAGGTCGATGCCGGCGCGCAGGCTGTTCGCCTCCTCGGCCATCGAGGCATCGCCTTCGCCCATGTGCCAGGTGCCGAGGCCAAGGGCCGGTACCTGCCGACCGCCGGGGAAGGTGACTGCCGGTAGTTCCGCTTTCATGGTGCGCTCCGCTTGCAAGGGCCATGCATCAGCCATCCGAATTGCATGCATGACAAGAATTGGCTGGTCGTTGCAAGGAGATGGACTATCAATCGAAAAAAACAACCGGGTTATTCAGGACCTCCCATGCAGATCGAGATTTTTCTGGCGCTTCTGGTCTTCGCCTTCACCACCTCCATCACCCCCGGCCCGAACAACATGATGCTCTTCGCCTCCGGCGTGAACTTCGGTTTCGTGCGCACGATCCCGCATATGTGCGGCATCGGCGTCGGTTTCCTCGTGCTGCTGCTCGCCGTCGGCTTCGGGCTCGGCGCGCTGCTGGAGGCCGTCCCGCTGGTCTATACGCTGCTGAAATTCGCGGGCGGTGCCTATCTCATCTGGATCGCCTGGAAGATCGGCACGTCGCGCTCGCTGAGCGAAGGCAAGACGGGGGCGCGGCCGATGAGCTTCCTTGAGGCAGCCGCCTTCCAGTGGGTCAACCCGAAGGCCTGGGTGATGGCCGTCTCCGCCATGGCGACCTATACGAACGCGGCGAACTACACGATGAGCGTGCTGATCGTCGGCATCGCCTTCGCCATCGTCAATTTCCCCAGCGTCTCCACTTGGGCCGGCTTCGGCTCGGCGCTGCGCCAGTGGCTCTCCGATCCGGTGCGGCTGAAATGGTTCAACATGACGATGGCCCTGCTGCTCGTCGCAAGCCTCTGGCCGATGCTGCGCTAGGCGCGTAAAAGGAAAGCCGGAGCGGAGGGACCGCCATGCACATCCATGACCACGACGACGACCATCATCACGACAACCATTTCTCGCCAATGGAAGCGCGCGTGCGCGCGCTCGAAACCATCCTGACGGAGAAGGGCCTGATCGATCCGAAGGCCATCGACGTCATCGTGGAGACCTACGAGACGAAGATCGGCCCGCGCAACGGCGCGCGCGTCGTCGCCAAGGCCTGGGCGGAGCCGGATTTCGCCGCCTGGCTGAAACAGGATGCGACGGCGGCGATCGCCAGCCTCGGTTATACCGGCCGGCAGGGCGAGCATATGCGGGCGGTGTTCAACGACGGCGAGACGCACAACCTCGTCGTCTGCACGCTCTGCTCCTGTTATCCCTGGTCCGTGCTCGGCCTGCCGCCCGTCTGGTACAAGGCGCCGGCCTATCGCGCGCGCGCTGTGATGGACCCGCGCGGCGTGCTGGAGGAATTCGGCGTCACGCTGCCGGCCGACCGGAAGATCCGCGTGTGGGATTCGACGGCGGAGCTGCGCTATCTTGTCGTGCCGGAGCGGCCGGCGGGCAGCGAGGGGCTCGACCAGGAAGCGCTTGCCGATCTCGTGACGCGCGATGCCATGATCGGCACCGGGCTGGCGCTTTCCCCCGAGGCGCGGGCATGAACGGGCCGCACGATCTCGGCGGCCTGCACGGCTTCGGCCCCGTCGCGCCGGAGGCTGACGAGCCGTATTTCCATGCCGAGTGGGAAAAGCGGGCGCTCGGCGTGACGCTCTCCTGCGGCGCCTTCGGCGCCTGGACCATCGACGAAAGCCGCCATGCGCGGGAAAACATTCCGCCGGCCATCTATCTTGCCGCAAGCTATTACGAGATCTGGATCCGGGCGCTGGAAACGCTGCTTGCGCGCCACGGCTTCGTCAGCGGGGCGGAGCTCGCCGAGGGCCGGATGCTGGAGAAGGGTGCGACGCCGAAGCGCGTGCTGACGGCGGAGATGGTGCCGGCCGTCCTTGCGAGGGGCGGGCCGTGCGACCGGCCGCTCGACACGGCGCCACGGTTTGCCGCCGGCGCGCGCGTGCGCACCCGCAATGTCAATCCGGCGACGCATACCCGCCTGCCGCGCTATGCCCGCGGCAAGGTCGGCATGGTCGAGACCGTGCAGGGCTCCTTCGTCTTTCCGGACGACAGCGCGCACGGCAAGGGCGAGAACCCGCAATGGGTCTATACCGTCGTCTTCGACGGCGGCGAGATCTGGGGCGAGGGGGCCGCGCCCGGCCTCACCGTCTCGATCGACGCCTGGGAGAGCTATCTTGAGCCGGTGTGAGACGCCCGCCGATTCGCCCGGCCTGCCGAAATCCCGGGAAGGCGACCCGGTCTTTGCCGAACCCTGGCAGGCGCAGGCCTTCGCGATGACGGTGCGCCTCCACGAACGGGGCGTCTTCACCTGGGGCGAGTGGGCCGAGGCCCTGTCGCGCGAGGTTCACCGGCCCGCAAGGGCGGCCGATGGTGCCGATTATTTCGACTGCTGGGTTGCCGCGCTGTCCTCGCTGCTGGCCGAAAGGGGCGTTGCGAGCGAGGCGGAGCAGGCCGCGCTGTCCGATCGCTGGGCCCGCGCCGCCGAGGCGACGCCGCACGGAAAGCCCATCCTCCTTGAAAACGCAGCCGACCAGGACCAGTCGCCCTTCAGCCCATGCCGGTCTGGGCTGGATGTCGATTGATCCTAAGCCCGGTCGGCGACGAAGCGGGCGAGCCACGGGCCGAACAGGGTCACGAGGATGAGGCGGGCCGTCTGCAGCGTCATGACGAAAGCGATGTCGACCTTGCTGGAGGCAGCGATGACGGCGATGGAATCGAGGCCGCCGGGGCTGGTCGAGAGATAGGCCGTCAGCGGGTCGATGCCGAGGACGAGGATCAGCAGGCCGGCAAGCAGGCCGGAAAAGCTGATCAGCGCAAGGATGGAGAGCACCGTCGGCAGGAGCGCCCGGCGCGCATGCAGGAGGATGGCGCGGGTGAAGCCGAGGCCGATGTTCCAGCCGAGCAGCGTGAAGGCGATGACGAGCAGCCATTGCGGCAGTTCGATGCTGATCGTGCCGGAGGCGTTGAGCACGGCGGCGAGCGCGAAGGGCACCAGGAAGGCGCCGGCCGGGATGCGCAGCTTCTGGCCGGCGAGGCCGCAGACGATGCCGACCGCCAGCATCAGGACGAGCGGCGGCAGCGGCACCGGCTCGAACCAGGCATACGGCGGCACGGCCGCGCCGTCGTGCCCGCCGAAATGGGCGACGAGCGTGGCGAGGCTGGCGACGAAGACGACGCGCAGATACTGCATGAAGGCGACGAGCCGGGCATCGGCGCCATAGGCTTCCGCCATCATCATCATGGTCGAGGCGGCGCCGGCGGAAGAGCCCCAGATCGCCGTCGTGCCGGGCAGGATGCCGGTGCGCGTGATCAGCCAGCCGCACAGCGTGCTGACGCTGATGACGGAGACCACGACGAACAGCATCAGCGGCCAGTTGCGCTGGAAGGTCCCGAGGAAATCCTCGGAGACCGTGGTGGCGATCATCAGCGCCAGCACGACCTGGACGATGAAGAAGAAGATGCGCGGCAGGCGGATCGTTCCGCCGCCCAGCGCCACGACGATGCCGGCCAGCATCGGTCCCATCAGCAGGGCGGCGGGAAAGCCCCCGAGTTCAAGTGGCACCGTGATGACGATCGAGAGCGCGCCGACCGTGGCCCATTGCAGGACGGCGGACAGCTTGCCGATCCCCGTCGGCACGGCGGTGTTCTTTGTGGAAGGGGAGGCGCGGGACAAGGATCGCTCCGGAAAACTGGGCCCTCAATAGCGCGGCAGCGCACCGGCGAACAGGGGAAAATCGCCCGGGGGCCGATTCCGTCCGTCGAACCGTGAAAGGGGCACGTTTCTCTTGCTTCACGGCGCCGAATCCTGCCAAGTCCGGTCATGGAATTTGCACCCCAACAGGATGACGCGCTGAAGGCCGTCGCGCGGTGGCTGAAGGACGGGCGCGAGCCTTTGTTCCGCCTGTTCGGTTATGCCGGCACGGGCAAGACGACGCTGGCGCGCCATTTTGCGGAAAATGTCGACGGCGAGGTGCTGTTCGCCGCCTTCACCGGCAAGGCGGCCCAGGTGCTGCGCTCCAAGGGCGCGACCAATGCCAAGACGATCCATTCGCTGATCTATCGCCCGCGCGGCGAGGAAGAGGTGTCGGACGAGGAGACGGGCAAGACCTCGATCTCGCCGATGTTCTCCATCAACCGCCAGAGCCCGGTGGCCAAGGCCGCCCTCGTCGTCGTCGACGAGTGCTCGATGGTCGACGAGGCGCTCGGCAAGGACCTGATGAGCTTCGGCACGCCGATCCTCGTGCTCGGCGATCCCGGCCAGCTTCCGCCGGTTTCCGGTGGCGGCTACTTCACCAACCAGGAGCCGGATTACCTTTTGACGGACATCCACCGGCAGGCGCGCGACAATCCCATCATCCAGCTCGCCATGCAGGTGCGCGAAGGCAGTGACATCGCCTATGGCGACTATGGCGCCGCGCGCGTCATCGGTCGCAACGAGGTGGACCAGACGCTCGTGCTCGATGCCGACCAGGTGCTCGTCGGCACGAACCGGACGCGGCGGCGCTACAACCAGCGCCTGCGCGAGCTGAAGGGGTTCACCACCGACTATCCGCAATCCGGCGACAAGCTGGTGTGCCTGCGCAACGACCCGGCCAAGGGCCTGCTCAACGGCTCGCTCTGGCAGGTGATGAGCTCGTCGAAGGAGACGGTGAAGCCCGGCATCAACCTGATGATCCGGCCGGAGGACGACGACATGGATCGCGGCGCGGCCAAGATCAAGCTCCTGAAGGCCGCCTTCGAGAATCTCGACGAGGAAATCCCCTGGTCGACGCGCAAGCGCTATGACGAGTTCGATTTCGGCTATGCGCTGACCGTGCACAAGGCGCAGGGCTCGCAGTGGAACAATGTCGTGCTGTTCGATGAAAGTTATGCTTTCCGCGACACGCGCGAACGCTGGCTCTACACCGCCATTACGCGCGCCGCGGAAACGCTCACCGTCGTGCGATAGTTGAGACCCGCACGGCGGACCGCTCCTCAGGAAGCGGATGGAAGGGGCCGGTCGTCATGTCCGGCCCGTCTCATCGGTCTCAGTGACCGACGATGCCGAGCATGACCGCCTTGGCGACGGCCTGGAAACGGTTGTTGCTGTCGAATTTCGCGATGATGTTCTTTTCCATCACCTGCACTTCGCCGGGCTCGATCTCGAGCGCGCGGGCGATGCGGCTCGTCGGATAGCCTTCCGCCATCAGAGCGAGGCAGCGCAGTTCGGCCGGCGCCAGGTTGGCGCAGGGGGTGTTGTCGTTCGTCTCCGGCTCGTGGGCGGAGCTGAAATCGAGCAATTCGTTGATCTGCTGCATCTGCCGGCGGATCGTCGATTGCTGCGCCACCAGTTCGCGCTTGCGGGCGATCATGGCGTTGCGGAAGACGCCGTCGGCTTCCTCCTGGCTTTCGGCGGACGAAAGGCGCTCCAGCAATTCCTGGATCACCGCGACGGGCATGCCCGTCTCGCGGCAGGTGTTGACCACCGCCATCTGCTGGATTTCATCCGGGCCGTAGACCCGCATGGGGCCGACGCGGGCCGCGGTCAGAAGGCCCTTCTCCTCGTAGAAATGCAGCGTGCGATGGGTCACGCCGAAGGCATTGGCCATGTCGGCGATGGCAAGGCGTCCTTCGGGCAGGTTCTCCGGCACGGGCGCGACCGGCAGGAAACGGATGGATTTGCGCGTGCCCGAACGGCTGTCGGCCTTCTTCGACTCATTGGTCATCATGAAAGCAGCCCGCAAACAAGTAGATTGGTCATGTGCTTAACCCCCGGTCGCCGGCCCGTGGCCAGCCTCATTGCGAAGGCTGGATGACAAGCCGGCGGACAATGCCCCTGTTTCGCCGGCTGTGCATGCCGGTAAAACTGTATACGATCGTGCAGGGATTCCAGATCCATTTCGCGCTTTAATTGTGCGGGATCGTGAATCCGAGCGGCACACATTACCAATCCGCCCTGCATTCTAAAATAAACCCAAGGGGGGGATGTGCCTATCGTTATATCTAGGGATGTATTTTCTGGCGTTGCCTGCGGGCTGGAGAAAGGGCGTTCAACGCGTCAGCGTGATGTCGGGGCCTTCTTCCGGCGAGACGTCGGCAAGCGCCGCGGGCAGATGGCTGCAGGCTGCCGGCTCGCCGGCAAGGGGTGTTCCGCGCGGCGGATCCTGCTCCCCTTGTGCGAGACATTCCATGAGGTTGCTGGCCACACCCGTGCGCATGGCATGGCGATACAGCGGGCCGGTGGCGGTGAGGGCACGGGCGGTGAAGGTGACCGCCTCATAGGCGATGCCGCCTTCGCCGCGCAGCTGCTCGCGTGAAAAATGGCGGGTGAAGACCGTGGTGCCGGATGGTTGGTGGACCAGCCGGGCATAGATGCCTTGTCCGTTCGGCTGGCTCTCGATGCGGATGGCATAGGAAAGCGCGTGCGGTTCCGCTGCATCGCGCGAATCGACGAGATGCACGGTCCTGTGGTAGCCGGCGGATCCGGCGATGGCGCGGGCCAGCGCATTGCATTCGCCGCCCGATGGCCAGCATTGCATGATGTGGAGGCTCGGCAGCGCCTGGACGCGCCCCGCGAGCTTGTTCTGCACCGACAGCACGAGCTGGGCCTTGGCGATCGCCGTGCTGGAGGCATCCGGATAGATCGAAGGGGCCAGGAAGAAGAGCGGCAGCAGCGAGAAGAGAGCGAGCGGCGAGGAGACCGGCGCGGGAAGCCAGGAGCGGCGCACTGCCGGCTTCTGCCGGAGCGGCCGCACGGTGGAAGGCGGTGTGTGCGGGGCTTTGCCCGCGGTCTCCGGCTCGTCCTCGGCGGCGCTGTATTCCGGCACGTAGCTGCCGAGCGGCACGCGGATGCGCAGGCGGTCTGTCGCGCCCTCCGTCTCGTAATACTGCTCCAGCAATTTCCGGAGCTTGCCGGCCTGGACGCGCACGAGCGGATCGTTGCCGGCATCGAAGCCCGGCGGGCGGCCGAAGACGTCGATGCCGATGGTGTAGCCCTTCAACTGGGCGGCTTTGCCGGAAAGCTCGTTTTCGACGATATAGGAGAGGAACGAGCGCAACCGCTCGGACCGGGCGAACGCTTCGCTTGCGATGATGGCATCGAGCGCGCGCCGCACACGTTCGCACGCCGGCCTGTCGGTCCTGCTCATGGTGCCACCACAGAGGAGACCATCGCTGCTGCCCGATTCCTTTCCCGTTCCCCACGACGGGACGCCGGCGCGGCATCCCCCAAAATCACGGGGGATTCTACCGGTGATTCTTGCGCAACGGCAAGAGGGCATGCACAGGCTCCCGCCACAAAGCCGCAGGGCGGCGGCAAGGCGGGCCTTCGAGGCGATTGCCCTTGTGGAAACAACAGGCTAGAGCTTGTGGCCTGCAAGAGGAGTGTGCGTCGCCATGCCTGCGAAACTGTCGGTCAATCTCAATGCCATTGCCATGCTGCGCAACCGGCGGGATCTGCCCTGGCCGAGCGTCACCGGCCTTGGCCGGATCGCCCTTCAGGCGGGTGCGAGCGGCCTCACCGTGCACCCAAGGCCCGACCAGCGCCATATACGCTTCTCCGATCTCGCGCCGATCCGCAGCCTCATCGACACCGAGTTCTCGGGCACGGAATTCAACATGGAAGGTTTTCCGGAAGAGGGGTTCATGCGGCTCGTCGAGGAGCATCGTCCCGAGCAGGTGACGCTCGTGCCCGACGATCCCTCCCAGGCGACCTCCGACCATGGCTGGGACTTCCGTGCGAACCACAATCTCCTCGGCAACATCGTCGGCCGGCTGAAGGCGCTCGGCCTGCGCGTCTCGGTCTTTGCCGATGGCGAGCCGGACCGCGAGGCGCTGACCATCGCGAAGGAGGTTGGCGCGGACCGGATCGAGCTTTACACCGGCCCCTATGGCGGCTGCTACGACGATCCGGCCGAGGCGGCGCGGCTCGTCGAGCGGCTTGGAGAGACCGCGGATATCGCCTTCGGGCTCGGCCTTGACGTCAATGCCGGCCATGACCTGACGGTCGCCAACCTGCCGGCGCTCGTCGCGCGCATCCCGCGCCTTGCCGAAGTGTCGATCGGCCATGGCCTGACCGCCGATGCGCTGGAATACGGCATGGCGGAAACCGTGCGGCGCTTCTGCCGCGCCTGCGGCCAGGACGTCTGACAAGTCCGTGCGGCGCCCGGTCGAGCGCCGCACCTTGAATAGCATCAACCGAGAAACGCGGCCTTGTTCGCGGCGACGAAGTCCACAAGGGATGTCGGTGCGCGGCCGGAAAGCGCCTCGGCGTCTTCCGTCACCATCGCGATCTTGCCTTCGCGCGTGTTGGCGTCGAAGGAGACGATGGTCGGCACGAAGCCTTCCGGCAGGCCGGCGGCCTTCAGCCCCTCGGCAAGCTGGGCATCCGTGACATGCACGACGGCGAGCGGCTTGCCCGTCGCCGCGGAGACGATGGCGGCGATCTCCTCGGCCGTATGCGTCTTCGTGCCGGTCAGGGTGTAGGTGCGGCTCTCGTTTCCGGCCTTCAGCACGGCGCCGACAAGGGCGGCCGCGGTGTCGGCGCGGGTGATGTGGGCAATCCGGCCCGCGCCGGTCGAGGTGTACCAGGAGCCCGTCTGCAGCGCATGCGGCAGCGACATGAAGAGGTTTTCCGCATACCAGCCGTCGCGCAGGATCGTGTAGGGGATGCCGGTCGCCTTGATGGCCTCCTCGCTGCCGAGATGGTCGGGGGCGAAGGTGACGAGCGAATCGTCCGGCTGCGGCATCGACGTGTAGAGGATGTGCTTTGCGCCCGCCTTGGCGGCGGCGGCGATGGCGGCCTTGTGCTGGGCGAGGCGCTTGCCGGGCGTGTCGAGCGCGTCGGTGGAGATGATCAGCACCTTGCCGGCGCCGGCGAAGGCCGCGTCGAGCGAGGCGGGATCGTCGAAGTCGGCGGCGCGCACGGTGACGCCCTTGTCGGCATAGGCGGCGAGCTTGGAGACGTCGCGGGTCGTGGCGATGATATCGGCGGGCGCGAGCTTGCCGGAGGCGAGGAGCGCGTCGATGACGAGGCGGCCGAGCTGGCCGGAGGCGCCGGTAACGAGAACTGTGTCGGTCATGTCTTTGCCTTTCTGGGCCCTTGCGGACCGTTCCTGCAGGCGTGGCGGGGAGGCGCCCTGGTCCTGCTGCGATTGGTCTCTAATCGAGACTTGCTCTTATCTGGTAATCTGCTAGGAGCTGTAAAGAAGGCAGTTTTTTCTGCGGTGGTTACCTGGAGGGAACCGGCCATGAACAGGATCGTCGACCGTGCCGAGGGCGAGCGCGTCATTCTCATCGACGGCATTGCCATGTCGATGGACGATTGTCCGGTGCGCGACGTGCTGGACAGCGTCGGCGGCAAGTGGACGTCGCTGATGATCCTCGGCCTTGCCGACGGGCCGCGCCGCTTTTCGCAGTTGCGCCGCTTCATCCCCGACATATCGCAGCGCATGCTGACCCAGACGCTGCGCGACCTGCAGCGCGACGGCTATCTCACCCGCACCGTCTACCCCACCCAGCCGCCGAGCGTCGAATATTGCCTGACGCCGCTCGGCCATTCCTTCCTTGCGCTTCTGCGCTCCCTCGTGCAGTGGTCTTCCGAGAACCACGCCGCGATCCGGGCCGCCCGGCAGGTCTACGACGCGGCTCAGGACTGACGCTCCGGCCCTGGCGCTCCGGAGCCGCATGCAGGGAAGGCGGGCCATGAAGCCACTCGATATCGCTATCGCCGGCGCGGGGCCTGCGGGGCTTGCGGCGGCGCTGTTTCTGTCGCGCGCCGGCCACCGGGTGGAGCTGATCGAACGCTTCGAGCAGCCGTCCCCGGTCGGCTCCGGCCTGCTGATGCAGCCGACGGGGCTCACCGTGCTCGATGCGCTCGGCCTTTCCCCGGCCATTCACGCGCTCGGCAACCGTATCGACCGGCTGCACGGTGCCGACGCGCGCAGCGGGCGGACGGTGCTCGACGTGCGCTACGATGCGCTGGCCGGCGGCCGCTATGGCCTTGCCGTGCACCGGGCGGCGCTCTTTGCGACCCTGCATGATGCGGTGGCGGCCGCGGGCCTGCACATCCGCACCGGCATCACGCTTGCCAAGGCCGAGACGCGGCAGGCCCGCACGGCCCTGCACGATCCAGAGGGCGAGATCGTCGGCGACTACGACCTGGTGGTCGACGCGACGGGCGCCCGGTCGCAGCTTGCCGCCGCGTCCGTCGTCGCGCCCGCTGTGCGCGAACTGCCCTGGGGCGCCTTCTGGGCGACGCTCGATTGCGACGGCATCGCGCATGATGCGCGGGCGCTCGTGCAACGCTATGACGCTGCGAAGGTGATGATCGGCGTGCTGCCGGTCGGCCGGGCCCATGCGGGCGAGGGGCAGAAGGTCGCCTTCTTCTGGAGCCTGAAGGTGGCCGACGCGGACGCGGTGCAGCGGGCCGGCCTTCAGCACTGGAAGGCGCGCATCCTCGACTACTGGCCCGAGACCGCGCCCTTCCTCGACCAGATCACGGACTGGGACCAGTTGACGCTCGCCCGTTATGCCCACCGCACCACGCTGCCGCCCGTGGCGGACGGCATCGCCTTCATCGGCGACAGCGCCCATTCGACCAGCCCGCAGCTCGGGCAGGGGGCGAACATGGCGCTGCTCGATGCGGCGGCGCTGGCCCATGCCCTGTCCGCGGCTTCCACCCTGGAGGAAGGGCTGGCGGCCTATGCGGCCGCCCGGCGCAACCATGTCCGGCTGTTCCAGCTCCTCTCCTACGTCTTCACGCCCTTCTACCAGTCGGATTCGCGGGCGATCGCCTGGCTGCGCGACCGGCTGGTGGCGACCGTCGCGAAAGTCCCGCCGGCACCGCAGATCCTTGCGGCCATCGTCTCCGGCACGCTTGCCGACCCGTTCACGCGGGCGGGGCTTCAGGAGTGCTGCTGGCCGGAGCGCGCGCTGCAGGAGGCGTGAGCGGTTCCTGCCAGCCGGCCAGGTCGAGTACCCAGGTCTGCCCCACGAGGTCCTGGCCGAAGCTGTGGTGCGCCTCCTCCTTCTCCAGCGTGAAGCCGGCGGCCTGGTAGATGCGGCGGGCCGCCGTCAGGATGTCGTTCGTCCAGAGTTCCAGCCGCCTGTAGCCGGCACCTTGCGCAAAGCGGATGCAATCCGTCACCAGCCGGGTGCCGAGGCCATGGCCGCGCGCGGCCTCGGCGACATGCAGCAGGCGCAGCCTGGCCGTCGTCTCGCTGGCCTTCACCAGGAAGATGCTGCCGACAAGCGCGCCGTCCTGCTCGGCGATCCAGCAGTGCTCGCGGGTCGGATCGAAGTCGCGCAGGAATTTTGCGCAGATCTCGGCGACGAGCGCCTCGTATTCCTCGTTCCAGCCGTAGCTTTCCGCATAGCTTTGGGCCTGGCTGGCGATCACCCTGCCCATGTCGCCGGCCCGGTGGGGGCGGATCCGGATCGGGCCTGAAAGGCTTTCGCCGGCAAGGAGGGCCGTGACGTCGCGGAGCGCCGCGGTCAGCCTGTGCCGCGCCGCTTCGTCGAGCGGCTCGATCAGGGTCGCGATGCTCGCCCGCGACCGCGTGGCGAGGTCGGCGGCGACGGCCCGGCCGCTCTCCGTGAGGCTCAGCAGCCGTCCCCGGCCATCGGCAGGGTCCTTGCGGATGTCGACCAGACCCGTGCCGGAAAAGCCCTTCAGCATGCGGCTGACATAGGCGGGATCGAGCGACAGTTCCGTCGTCAGCTGCGAGGCGGCGGTCGCGCCGCCATTGGCGAGTTCGTAGATGACGCGCGCCTCGGTCAGCGTATAGGGCGTGTCGAGATAGGCGCGGTCGAGCACGCCGATGCGGTTGGTGTAGAAGCGGTTGAAAGCGCGGACCGCCTCGATCGTGTCCGAACCGGTTTCCTCAGGGGCAATGGCCGTCATGATGATCTCCTTCGATCACCATGGTCGCTATTTATTTGACTGAGTCAAGTAATTTGCGTCGCTGCCGTTGCGTGGCAAGCATATCAAGGGACAGACGCAAAAAAGGCCGGATCGCTCCGGCCTTTCCGATTTCAATGCTGTCGCGGCCGATCAGGCTGCGACGAGCTGGTCAGCCGACATCTTGCCGGACTTGCGGTCGCGAACCAGCTCGAAGCTGACCTTCTGACCTTCGTTGAGCGCTGCAAGGCCAGCGCGCTGAACGGCGGAGATGTGGACGAAAACGTCCGGCTCACCGCTGTCCTGCTGAATGAAGCCGTAACCCTTGGTCGTGTTGAACCACTTTACGGTACCAGTTGCCATGACGAAACCTTTCCTAAGCCGTCAAATCAATCTTCGGTCGCCGGGACGGCAACCATGGGAGGTCGAATTTGAAGGGTAGGTTCGTAACTGCAGGCGTAAGCGCCTGCAAATGCAGAAGTCAACGTTCAAATCTCGATGTGGGGAGAAATAAGTGGTTCGGTGGTCCGGGTCAAGATGCGTGCGGCCGGGATCGCCCAAGGTTTTCATTCGACTGGCGGCAGCGCTGCAAGACCCGCAGTTGCCGGACGCTGTGACTGACGACGACCCGGCCTTGCGAGGCGTCGACCTTCACCTTCGTGCAGGCGCTGCCAAGATGTGCAGCGCCTGCCTCTTTTTTCCGCCCCGGGGCGGGGTTTCTGGGAATCAGGCCGGGCGGCGCTTGTCGACCCGGTGATGGTCGAGGAAGGCGGCGATGGCGGTCTCGCCGCACAGGCGACGCTGCTCGACGAGGGCGCCGGCAAGCTGGGCGGCATCGCCGAAGGTGCTGATCTCCGTGCCGGCCGCTGCCGGATTGCGGGCGAGCGTGTCGGAAACGATGTCCGACAAGGTACGCGGCAGGATATCGGTGCACGCCCGCATGCTTTCGAAAACGATGCCGATCGGAACGATCTGGTCCTCGTAGATCACCATCGGTTCGGCGGGTTCGTCTTCCCAGGCGTCGAGCGCTTCAAAAGCGGCGCCGAACAGCTGCTGCAGAGTGATGGGCGCATGTCCTTCGTGAAGGTCTGGCAGGAAATTCATCATCTTCTGTCTCCTTGGCGTAAGGGCGATTGGCTTCATACTCCTGACTAAGAGCCCCGATGCCGGCGTGCCGACGCGTGATGCGAACGGCCTGCTGCACCGCAGGTCTCACAAATCTTAACAAGCGGAAACGGATTGGGAAGCGAAAAATTTTGTGCCGGGCGGGCCTCTTGCCGGTTTGGCGTAGAGATATGTTTCAAATCAGCGACATAGCGGAAAGAAAATTTCGACTTCATTGTGCATTGCAGCGATTATTGCATGCCGGATGTCGCGGTTCGAAACGGGATTTAGCACGGCAAATCACTTATCTTTCCTTCATTGGCAGAAGGCTGTTGACCGGCCGTGCGGAGATCGCTAGAAGGAGCCGAACCGTACGGTACGGTACGCAATCGGATGGATGGATATCTTGCAGGGGTTCGAACAGGCAAAGGCGGGGGCTGCGGCCGCGGGACTGACGGAACGTCAGGGCGCGGTGCTGGAGCGTGCGCTGGGCCTGCTCGTGGAGGGCGGCGAGCGGGCGTTGACGACGGCCGGTGTCGCCCGCGCGGCGAACTGTTCGAAGGAAAGCCTCTATAAGTGGTTCGGCGACCGCGACGGGCTGATCTCGGCGATGATCACCTACCAGGCCGGCAAGGTGCGCACGGTCGAGGTGAGCGCCGGCGCGCTGACGGCCGAGACGCTGCGCAAGCACCTCATCGCCTTCGCCTGCGACCTGATCGACGTGCTTTCCGGCGATGTGTCGCTGGCGCTGAACCGTCTTGCCATCGGCCAGGCGAGCCGCGAGGGCGCCGGTCTCGGCCGCCTCCTGCAGGAGCGCGGCCGCCGGCAGATCAGCAAGCGTGCCGCCGCTCTCCTGGAGGCGGGCCGCAAGGCGAAGCTGCTTGCCTTTGACAGTGCGGACGAGGCATACGGCACGCTCTACGGCCTGATCGTCTCCGACATGCATCTGCGCATGCTGCTCGGCGAGAATGCCGCAGCGCTCAAGAAGGAATTCTCGCCCCGCGCGGAGAAGGCGGTCGACGCCTTCCTGACGCTTCATGGCGCGAAAGGATAAGCCGGCAGCAACCCGCCGGTTCAACGCAAACAGACTAGCGAAGGGAAGGAACCATCGATGCGCGTCTATTACGATCGTGATGCCGATCTCAACCTCATCAAGGCGAAGAACGTCGCCGTCGTCGGCTACGGCTCGCAGGGCCGTGCCCACGCCCTCAACCTCAAGGATTCCGGCGCCAAGAACCTCGTGATCGCCCTCAAGGCCGGCTCGCCGACCATCAAGAAGGCCGAAGCCGACGGCTTCAAGGTCATGACCGTCGCCGAAGCCGCCGCCTGGGCCGACCTCCTGATGATGGCGACCCCGGACGAGCTCCAGGCCGACATCTACAAGGGCGAGATCGCTGGCAACATCCGCGACGGCGCGGCCATCGCCTTCGCGCACGGCCTCAACGTCCATTTCGGCCTCATCGAGCCGAAGGCCTCGGTCGACGTCGTCATGATCGCGCCGAAGGGCCCGGGCCACACGGTTCGCGGCGAATACCAGAAGGGCGGCGGCGTTCCCTGCCTCGTCGCCGTTCACCAGAACGCTTCCGGCAACGCGCTTGACCTCGCGCTCTCCTACGCCTGCGGCGTCGGCGGCGGCCGTTCGGGCATCATCGAGACCAACTTCAAGGAAGAGTGCGAAACCGACCTCTTCGGCGAGCAGGTCGTCCTGTGCGGCGGCCTCGTCGAGCTCATCCGCGCCGGTTTCGAAACGCTGGTCGAAGCCGGCTACGCGCCGGAAATGGCCTATTTCGAGTGCCTGCACGAAGTGAAGCTGATCGTCGACCTGATCTATGAAGGCGGCATCGCCAACATGAACTACTCGATCTCCAACACGGCCGAGTGGGGCGAATATGTCACGGGCCCGCGTATCATCACCGCCGAGACCAAGGCCGAGATGAAGCGCGTCCTCCACGACATCCAGACCGGCAAGTTCACCTCCGAGTGGATGCAGGAATGGAAGGCCGGCGGCGCCCGCTTCAAGGGTATCCGCCGCAACAACGACTCGCACCAGATCGAGGAAGTCGGCGCGAAACTCCGCGGCATGATGCCGTGGATCGGCAAGAACAAGCTGGTCGACAAGGCCGTCAACTAACGGCTTGCCGACAAGGCCGTCAACAGATTGCTTCTGCCTTTGCAGAGGCAGGGGCCGGGCGGATTTCCGCCCGGCTTTCTATTTCAGGCTACCTGAAATAATGCAGTGCATCCTTCCTCTCTCTTGCAGTGCAGCAAGTAATGAACTTGCGCCGGAGGGCGAACAGGAACAAAATACGCGCGTGTTTCGTTCCGGTATCGGGAGGAAAATGCGATGTCCACCATTATCCAATACTTCGCCTGGTTCGATCTGTTGATCCTCGGCAGTATAGCGACGCTGGTGCTGCTCAGCCTTTACAGCGATCGCGCCACCTGAGCGCCATGGGCGCCTGAAACGGCTGCCGGGGCATGGGCGCTCCGGCGAGATTAGATCCGCGCGAAACCTTGGGTCGCCGGTGTCTTTTATTGGTGCGAATATTTAGGTCAGCATTATTGACATAAAAACCGCGCCGTGATGAGGTGCGTTCAAACAACAAGCCCGAGGAAACCCCTATGTTCAAATGGGAACAAGCCTTCGCGACGCGTGCGTCGCGCATGAAGGCGTCCGAAATCCGTGAATTGCTGAAACTCCTGGAACGGCCCGACATCATCTCGTTCGCAGGCGGCATTCCGGATCCGGCGCTGTTTCCCAAGGAAGCCTTCTCCGCCGCCTATGCCGACGTGCTGTCCGGCGACAGCGCCGCGGCGGGCCTGCAATATTCCGTCAGCGAGGGCTACAAGCCGCTGCGCGACTGGCTCGCCGGCGAGATGGGCAAGATCGGCATCGCCTGCACGGCGGAAAACGTCTTCATCGTCTCCGGCTCGCAGCAGGGCCTCGATTATCTCGGAAAGCTCTTCCTCTCGCCCAAGGACACCGCGCTCGTCACCTGGCCGACCTATCTCGGCGCGCTGCAGGCCTTCAACGCCTATGAGCCGACCTACGACCGGCTGAACCTTTCCGGCAACCGCACGCCGGATGCCTATCGCGCGACGGCGGCGGAGGCCGGCGGCCGCGTCAAGTTCGCCTATCTCTCCGCCGATTTCGCCAACCCGACCGGCGAGACGGTCGACCGGGCGGGCCGCGAAAGGTTGCTCGACCTCGCCGAAGAGCTGGAAATTCCCGTCATCGAGGATGCCGCCTACCAGTCGCTGCGCTATGACGGCGAGGCCATTCCGCCGATCCTGGCGCTGGAAATCGCCCGCAAGGGCAGCATCGACGCGGCGCGCACGATCTATTGCGGCAGCTTCTCCAAGACGCTCGCGCCGGGCCTGCGCGTCGGCTACATCGTCGCGGCCGCGCCCGTCATCCGCAAGCTCGTGCTGATGAAGCAGGCGGCGGACCTGCATTCCTCGACCATCAACCAGATGGCCATCGCCCATGTCGCCGAGCGCGGTTTCGATGCGCAGGTGGCGAAGATCAAGGCGGCCTATAGCGCGCGCCGCAACGCCATGCTCGCCGCCCTGCAGAAATACATGCCCGAGGGCGTTACCTGGACGAAGCCGGAAGGCGGCATGTTCGTCTGGGTCACGCTGCCGGCCGGCATGGACGGGGCAAAGCTGCTCGCCCGCTCCATCGAGACGGAAAAGGTCGCCTTCGTGCCTGGCCAGGCCTTCCATGCGGATGGCAGCGGCGCGAACACGCTGCGCCTCAGCTTCTCCTGCGCCGACGATGCGACGATCGAGGAAGGCATTTCCCGCCTCGGCCGGCTGCTCGCCAGCGAGCGCCTTGCGGCCTGAATGGGGGGGGCGATGCGGGTGGGGTTTGCCCCTCACCCCAGCCCTCTCCCCGCAAGCGGGGAGAGGGGACGTGCCCTACGAACGGGCATTGGTTGGAGAAGCGGGTGCGCCATATTCCTTCGCCCCGCTTGCGGGGAGAAGGTGGCCGGCAGGCCGGATGAGGGGCGTTAGGTCCTATTCCCCAAGGCAGGCCAGCGCCGATGCGAACACCAGGTCCGGTAAGACGCCGAACGTATAGGGCGCATGCACGCGCTCCCATTTCTGGTGATAGTCGCGACCCCAGGGGCCGATATTCACCGTCGGGAAGGAGAGCAGGCCGTCCGGCGCGTCATCGGTGAAGGCCGCCGAGGGGGTGTTGGCGGTCAGCAGGCCCGTCTCGCCGGCCTCCGGCCGATGGCCGAAGAAGCTCATGTCGGAAATGCCGGCGAAGATCTGCTTGAACTTGATCGAGGTGCCGTGCCGCGCTGCGGCCTTTTCCATCACGGGCTGAAGACGCGCCTGCATCCGGCGGCCGGCCTCGGACTGGTCGAGATGCACCAGCGGATAATGCAGGCTGCCGAAGCCGATGATCACCGCCGGCCCTTCGATGCCGGCCTCGGTCGCCGCGGCGGAAACGATCTCGCGGCTGACCTTCAGGGGATCGGTGCTGCCGGCAAGCGAGTCGTCGAGGGCCTTGAGCCGGGCAAGCGCCGCATGGCCGCCGCGCGCGGTGACCCGCTCCAGCAGTTCGGCATAGTCGAGCACGAGCCCTTCCGTCTTCCCGGCGTCGCGCCCGCGGTAGCGGGTGGCGTGGTCGTCCTGCGCTCGAAGCGCGGTCTCCAGCGCATCGGAAACGATGGCCTGGAAGTCGCCGAGAATATCGCGGGCGCTGCGCCGGTGCGTCAGCCAGTTGAAGGAGAGCCAGACGCGATCCGGTGTCGTCACGTCGTAGCCGTCGCGGATGTCGCGCGCCTCCAGGCAGACGGGCGGCGGGGAGCGTTCGCCGAAGGCCTCGTCGCTCAGCTCCGGCACCGTATCCATGGCGCGCACGATCTCGGCGCTGATGCGATGGGCGCTCGTGCCGTTGAACGGATAGCCGGCATGGGTCGGCCGGCCGATGACGAAGGCGAAGGGCGCGAACTTGCCGATGGAGCCGAGATAGACCGCGCGGCCTTCCGCGCCATCTCGCTCGCAGCTCGAGGCATCGAGGTTGATGCCGCCGACGATGTCGAGGTCGAAGCGCCGGGCGATCTCCGGCAGGGCATTGCGCAGGCTGCGCATGCCGCGCGACCGGTTCTCCTCGTCGGGCGTCGCCACGAAGAGGATGTTGCCCTCCCTGGCCTCCAGTCCGGCAAAACGCTCCAGCGCCGCGATGCCGGCGGCAAGGCCGCTCTTCATGTCGAGCAGGCCGCGCCCGGCGATGAAGTCGCCGCTTTCGAAATCCGTCAGCGCCCTGGCTTCCGCGGCGTTCAGCGGCCGGCTTCTCAGCTCCTTCACAAGCGCCTCGGTCAGCGGTTCCGGATCGCAGGCGAGCGGCGCGAGCGTGCCGTAATTGGCGATCGAGACGGTGTCGAAATGGCCCGCCAGCACCACCGTGCGCCGCCCGCTGCCGCGCACCAGCGCTGCGACGCTCCGCGTCAGCGGTTCGCCATGGCTGTCCACGGTGAAGAGCTGGTCGGGATGGCGGGTGAAATAGGGCGTTTCGGCAAGATGCGCCCGCAGTTGCTGTGAAAAATGCGCCTCGTCCGGCGAACCCGTCACGCTCGGCCAGCGGGTCATCAGGAGCGAGAGGTCGCGGGCTCGCGCGGTTGCGATGGCATGTGCGGTGTCGTTCGTCATGGGGCCTGCCGAAAGCGGTTGCATTGAGGGAAGCACAAGGCTAGCCAAGGACGACGGCAGACGAAACGGCAATTTTTTGGAAAAATTGCAGGTCCTATTGCCGTTTCGCCAGCGAAGGCTGACAATTCGGCAGGTATGATGGATATGATCGACCGCAAGCTCCTGGCCCTCCTGCGCAAGGATGGCCGCGCCTCGCTCTCGGCTCTCGCGGAGGACTTGAAGGTCTCGCGCGGCACGGTGCAGAACCGGATCGAGCGCCTGACGCGCGACGGGGTCATCGCCGGCTTTTCCGTGCGCGTGACTGAGGCGGATGATCCGCATGCCGTGCGCGCCATCATGATGATCGAGATCACCGGCCAGAAGACGCTTGCCGCCATCCAGGCGTTGCGCGGCCTGCCGGAAGTGCGCGCCCTGCACACGACGAACGGCGCCTGGGACCTCGTGGCGGAGATCCATGCGGACAATCTCGTGGAATTCGAGCGGGTGCTGCGCGGCATCCGCGCCATGGACGGCGTCTCGAAATCGGAAACCAGCCTGCTGCTGACGACCTTGTGAGGCCTACGGCATCACGATGTCGATTTCCTCGCCGGTCGAGGAATAGGTGATGCGCCCGCCCTTCCAGCCGTCGGCGGCCTCCAGACGGATTTCGAGCGTCACCTTGCCGTCCGGCGAGGGCACCATGAATCTGCCGTCCGGCGACATGAGCTGGCCGATGGAGAAGGTGTAGCGCGCCACCGCCATTTCCGTGCCGACCTGCAGGCGGGTGAAGGTCCGCGCCGTCAGTTCGCCGAGCTTTTCGGCGGAGAAGAAGGCGAGGTCCTCCATGCGGAAGAGCCGCTCCGGCCGGAATTCCGCATCCCAGGGCATCATCATGCTCGATGCGGTGATGCCGCGGTCGTTGGCGTTGTAATCGCGCATGGTGCCGGGCGTGTCGGGCACTTCGGCAAGCAGGCTCATCGAATCCTTGCTGACGGTGATTTCGGCGAAGCGGGCGTTCTTGCCGAACTGCTCGCCGATCGAGCCGAACGTCTGCCAGGTCATGGCGGGGTCGAGCCAGTTGCGCTTCGGCTTGCGGGCGTCGGGCAGGTTGGCGACGCGCACCGTGCCGTCCGTCGTCAGCTCCACGGTGCCGCTGGCGGTAAACAGCGTCATTTCACCCGGCTGGCCGAGATCGGTGAGATTCACCACCCAGCGCAGTTCCGGCTTGCCGGGCCCGTCGGTCGAGAGTTTCAGCATCATGTAGCTCATCGTCGACTTGTCGTTCTGCCAGGCCGCCTTCGCCTTGTCGCGGATCATCGTGAGCTTCGAGAGGTCGACATCGCCGATCGAAAAGCCGGGCAGGGCCGATGTGCCCGGGAACATCGGCGAGGTGATGGGCGAGCGCGTGACGCCGGAAATATCCCAGGAATAGCCGACCGTGGTTTCCGGCAGGCTGGGATGGTCGGCTTTCACCTGAACGGATTTCGGGTAGATCGTCAGATCGCGGACGACGGGCTTGTTGCCGATGACGGAGGCGAGGCTTTCCAGCGCGGCCTCCTTCGGCCAGTCCTCGTCCCTGAAGAAATCCATCTGGCGGGCGCGGTTGGTGTTGGAGAGGTCGCCGCCGATGATCGTGCCGGCGGCATCGGCATAGACCGTGGCGCTTTCGCGCGGCGAGGCGACGTAGATCGCCCAGCGGATATCGCCGTAGGAGGGCGTCGGCAAAAGATTCACGCGCTTCGATATCTCGATCGACTGCACCGCGCCGCCGCCCTCCAGCCTGGCATAGCCGATGGCGCGGGTGGCGACCTGGTCGGCCTTCGCAAGGGGGATCGCGTCGAGCGGGAAGAGGCCGCTCGCCAGATCGGCGACCATGGCCGGCGCGGACCGTGCCGAGGGGCCGCTGACGATCTCCGCTTCGAAGAACAGGAGGCGGGGCGCCTGCCGCACCCGCCATTCGTCCACGTCGCCGGTGCCAGCCCCCTGGACGACGAGGTTCACTTCCTTCTCGGTGATTCGGATCGTGTGCACCTGCGGCGTCCTGCCGAGCGCTTCGGCGACGCGCCCCACCGCACGGGCGGCCTCGCCGGGGCTGGTGATGTAGCTTTCCGCGGCACGGGCGGGTGGGCAGGCAAGAAGCAGCAGGGCGAGCCACGCGGCCACGAACGCCCGCACGATGCTGGAAACAAAAGCCATGAGCGATCCTCCGCCCGCCACCGGATGCGCATCATCCGTACTGGATAACGGCATGGCAAGCCGGTTTATTCCGGCAATGGCAGGTGGTGGGACGAAAAGCGGCTTTCCATTGCCGGTCAGCCGGTTACACTCGCCCGGCATTGCCGGAAGGACCCTTGAAAGCCCCCATGTCGCTACGCCTCGCCACCTTCAATATCGAAAACCTCATGACCCGTTTCGATTTCACGGGCTTTCGCAACCAGCTTCGCCAGGACCGTGTGCTGCGCCTCTTCGATATCCGCAACGAGGCGGAATACCAGCGGCTGGAGGAAGCGCGCACCATCGCGCATACGGACGATACCCGCCAGCATACGGCGCTTGCCATCGCCGATGCGGATGCCGACATCCTCTGCCTGCAGGAAACCGACAACATGGCGGCCCTGCAGGCGTTCGAATACGGCTATCTCTTCCGCATGGTCGGCAACGGCTACCGGCAGAAATACCTGATCGAGGGCAATGACAGCCGCGGCATCGACGTTTCCGTGCTGATGCGCGAGGAAACACGCGACGGCCAGCGCATCGAATGCGTCGACATCCGCAGCCATGCCGCGGTCACCTATCGCGATTTCGACCTCCATACGCCGGATCTCGGGCAGGGGCTCAATCCGGACGACAGGATCTTCAAGCGCGATTGCCTGGAGATGGACCTGCGCATCGGCGGCCGGCCGCTGACGCTCTATGTGGTGCATTTCAAGTCGATGGGACCGGGCAGGGAGGGCATGGACGGGCGCCAGTCGACCATGCCGGTGCGTATGGCCGAGGCGAAGGCGGTGCGCCGGATCATCGAGGATCGCTTCGGCGCCGGCCATACGGCGGGCAAGGCCTTCGCCATCTGCGGCGACATGAACGACTATCAGGAGAAGCTGGCGATCGAGGGCGACAAGCGCAGCGGCTTTCGCTTCATCCCCCGCAAGGAGGCGGTGAGCGCGCTCGATGCCTTCAGCGCGGACGGCTTCGCCGTGAATCCGATGCTGCGCCGGCCGGTGGACGATCGCTGGACGCTCTATCACAGCCGGGGGCCGGAGGAGCGCCATCTCTGCCAGCTCGACTATATCTGGCTCTCGCCCTCGCTTGCCGAGCGCAACGCGCAGCGCGTTCCCGACATCATCCGCGCCGGCCAGCCCTTCCGCACGCCCTTCCCGCCGGGACAGGAGGTGGAGCGGTATCCCCGCGTCGGCTGGGACCGGCCGAAGGCCTCCGACCATTGCCCCGTCGTGATGACGCTCGATCTGTGAAGCCCCGGCTTTGCGGCCGTCGGCGAAGTGCCCGGGCGGCGGGCGGCGTCATTTTCCCTTGCCCGCGGGATGGGCCTCGGGCAATTCTAGCAAAATGCTCTCGGGCAAAAACTGAACAGGGAGAATGCCTTGTCCCGTCGCTACGCCATCTATGACGTCTTCACCGACACGCGGCTTGCCGGCAATCCGCTGGCCGTCGTCTTCGACGCCGACGATCTCGACGACGGCACGATGCAGCGGATTGCCGGCGAGTTCAATCTTTCCGAGACCGTCTTCGTCAGGACGGCGGAAAACCCGGCGCACAGCGCGCGCCTGCGCATCTTCACGCCCGGCCGGGAACTGCCCTTTGCCGGCCATCCGACGGTGGGCGCGGCGATCGCCATTGCCGAGGCGGGCGAGGGGGACGCGGCCGTGCCGCGCGATCTCGTCAGCGTGCTGGAGGAAAATGTCGGACCGGTGCGCTGCGCGGTCAAACTCGGCGCGCGCAAGGCCGCCTTTGCCGAATTCGACGTGCCGCGCAAGGCGGCGCGCCTGGAGGCCGCGTTCGACCGGCAGGCGCTTGCCGATGCCTTCAGCCTGAAGCCCGGCCAGATCGGCTTCGAGAATCACGTTCCCTCGCTGTGGAGCGCTGGTGTCGCCTTCGTGATGATCCCGGTGCACGACCTTGCGGCGGCCGCCGCGGTGGAATTCGACCCGGCGCTCTGGGAGCGCTGCGCGCCCTTCGCCGAGGGGCGGCTTGCCTCGGCCTACCTCTATTGCCGCGGCGGGGTCAATCACGTCGCCCGCTTCCATACCCGCATGTTCGCGCCCGACATGGGCATCGCCGAGGATCCGGCGACGGGGGCCGCGGTCGCCGCCATGTCCGGCGCCATCCACTTCTTCGACAAGCTGGTGGACGGCCACCATCCGCTGCTGATCGAGCAGGGCGTCGAAATGGGCCGCCCCTCGTTCATCCACCTGCATCTCGATATCGCGGGTGGGGCGATCGCCGGCGCGCGCATCGGCGGCGAGGCCATCCGCATTGCATCCGGGGTGCTGGATTTGTGACGGATTTTTGCGCTGCGGAAGAAATTTATCCGCAAACGCATTTTTTTCCGGATCGCTATGGACAAGCTCCACGAAGGCCTTTATACGCCCCGTCAGACCGCTGGAGCGGTCAAGTGGGTGATTAGCTCAGTTGGTAGAGCAGCTGACTCTTAATCAGCGGGTCCACGGTTCGAGCCCGTGATCACCCACCAAATACAATTACTTAGCGGAATTCTACCAACCCGCATTTTACAGCAAATCGGAAATTTTACAATTTCATTTCCGATTTGTTCCCCGGCCGATGGCATCGATGACCTCTTGGCCGGCAAGATGGTGCTTGCGGATGATCGACTCATCCGTAGAGTGCCCGGAAACCTCCGACATCAGCTTGATTTTCTCTTCGCGCGCCCGGTCAAGGTGCGCCTATGCGAAGGTGTTCGCCGTCCCGCCGGCGATCGTGGAATGCCGAGTCTTTTCATTTTCTTGCGCCATGACGCTCGAAGGCCGCTGGAGCCCCATCCGTGGCCGAATGAACTGACGATAACGCGGTGCTGACCAAAAGCGTGCCGGCTGCTTATCCGTCCAGATGATCATGTCCCGGTGTGGCATCCCGGACAGGGACCGCACGATCGATCGCCGTTTCACAGACGCTCGTGAAGATTGACATGTGAAGGCCTTTGAATTACGACTGACGAAATTCTAAAATCGTCAGTCGTAATTCATAATCGATGGGCAAGGCCATGAGCGAGACAGGGGAAGCAGTGTTGGAACCCGACCGGCAGGACACCGTGGAGCGTATTCTCGAGGCGGGGGAGCGGCTGTTCCGGCACTACGGCTATTCGAAGACGACGGTGGCCGACATCGCCCGCGACCTCGGCATGTCGCCGGCCAATATCTACCGGTTCTTCGCCTCCAAGGTCGAAATCCACCAGGCGATCTGCGGCCGGATGCTGGCGGCGGTGCTTGAGGCTCTTTCCGGCATCGCGCGGCTGCCGCTCCCGGCGGAGGAGCGCCTGCGCCGCTGCATCGCCGAGCAGCATCGCGTGACGGTCGAAACCATGCTCGACCAGGAAAAGGTGCACGAGATGGTGATCGTCGCCATCGAGCGCGACTGGCATGTCATCGAGCGCCATATCGATCAGGTCCATGCCGTCTATGCGGAGATCATCCGCCAAGGCATCGTGGCGGGCGAGTTCGCCGACCGCGATGTGGATGTCGCGGCGAAATGCTTCGGCGCGGGCACCGCGATGCTGTGCCACCCGCAGATGGTGGCCCAGTGCGCGCGCAAGGCCAACCGCGCGACGCCCGAGGAGCTGATCGAATTCGCCCTCAGGGCACTGAGATGACGCAACCAACCGGCAATGGGAGTTGATGCCATGATGGCGTTGCAGTTTTCTTTCAGGGGTACGCTGGCAAGGCTGGCGCTCGTCGCCGCGCTCGGTGCGACCCTTGCCGCCTGCACCGAAGCGCAGAGCGAAACCGTCCCCGCCGCCGAACGCCCCGTCAAGCTCGTCGAGATCGGCCGGGCGGAGACGGCGCGGGTGGTGGAGTATTCCGGTGCCGTGAAGGCCCGCAGACAGGCCGATCTCGGTTTTCGCGTGGCCGGCAAGCTCGTCGAGCGGGCGGTCGATATCGGCGACCGCGTGAAGGCCGGCGACCTGCTCGCCCGGATCGACGCCACCGACTACACGCTCGCGGTGACGGCCGCCGAAGCGAGCCTCGCGGCGGCCGGAAAACAGGTCGAGACGGCCGCCCTGACGCGCGGGCGCGCCGAGCGGCTTTCGGCGAAAAACGTTGCCTCGCAGTCGGCCCTGGACGAAGCGGTGCTCGCCCATCACCAGGCGATCGCGACGCGCGATGCGGCGGCGGCCTCGCTGCAACAGGCGAAGAACCAGGTCGGCTATACGGAGTTGCGGGCGGATCGCAGCGGCATCGTCACCGCGATCGGCGCGGATAGCGGCCAGGTCGTCGCCATCGGCACGCCCGTCGTCTCGGTGGCGGTCGACGGCGAGAAGGAGATCGAGGTCGCCGTGCCTGAAACGGAGATCCGCTCCTTCACACCCGGCATGGCGGTCGAGGTCGGCTTGTGGACCGACGACACGTTGAAGCTGGACGGCAAGGTGCGCGAGATCGCCGGCAGCGCCGATCCGCGCTCGCGGACATTCGGCGTGCGCGTCAGCCTGCCGGACGATCCGCGCATCCTGCTCGGCATGACGGCGACGATCAGGGCAAGCGTGGGCGCGGACGCGCCGCTGGTTTCCGTTCCGCTGGAGGCGCTGGCCGAGAAGAATGGCGGCAAGATCGTCTGGGTGGCGGACCCTGCGAGCGCGACCGTGCATGCCCGCGCCGTCGAGGTGGCCGATTTCGGGCCGGACGGCGTGCGGATATCGAAGGGCCTTGCGGAAAACGACCTCGTCGTCGCCGCCGGCACGCAGTTCATGCAGGAAAACATGAAGGTGAAGCTGCCCTAGACGGCGCTCCGGAAACCTTCCCCGAACCCGATGGAGGCGGCCATGACGGCGTCTGCAAGCGAGAAGACACGTTTCAACCTGTCGCGCTGGGCGATCGGCCATCCGAGCATCGCGCGTTTCCTCTTCGCGCTGATCATCGTCGCCGGCGGCTTCGGCCTCCTGCGCATGGGCCAGAGCGAGGATCCGGACTTTACCTTCCGCGTCATGGTCGTGCAGGCCGTCTGGCCGGGCGCCTCCATCGAGGACATGCAGGACCAGGTGGTCAACAAGATCGAGCGCAAGCTGCAGGAAACGCCGCATCTCGATTTCGTGCGCTCCTACACGCGCGCCGGCAGCGCCGTCATCCTGCTGCAGGTCAAGGGTGACACCGACGCCGACGAGGTCGCGGACGCCTTCTACCAGGTGCGCAAGAAGGTCGGCGATATCGAAGGCGACCTGCCGCCGGGCCTGCTCGGCCCCTATTTCAACGACGAATTCGGCGACACCTTCATCACGCTGCATTCGGTGAGCGGCGCGGGCTATTCCTATCAGGAGCTGAAGCGGTTCGCCATCGAGGCGCGCGACATGCTGCTGACGACACCCGGCGTCGAGAAGGCTGTCGTCATCGGCGACCAGCCGCAGGCGATCCATATCGACATCTCGTCCAAGGTGCTGGCCGAGCGCGGCCTGACGCTGATGGACGTGCAGAACGCCATCAGGGGGCAGAACAGCGTCGATCCGGCCGGTTCCGTCGACACCGGCACGCGCTCCGTGCGCATCTCCGTCGCGGGCGACGTCACGCGGGTCGAGGACATCCGGGAGCTGCGCCTTCGTGCCGGGGAAAGCGTCACGCGGCTCGGCGACATCGCCACGGTGACGGCCGGCCTCGAAGACCCCTACGAGCGCAAGTTCCGGTTCAACGGAAAGGACAGCGTGCAGATCGGCGTCGTCATGGCCAAGGGATTCAAGGTGACGGATGTCGGCGCGGAGGTGGAGGCGACCTACCGCCGCTTCGAGCAGGCGCTGCCCTACGGCGTCGAGATCGAGCAGATCGCCAACCAGCCCGAGGTGGTCACGGACGCGATCGGCGAGTTCATGAAGGCGCTCGGCGAAGCGTTGTTGATCGTTCTCGTCGTCTCCTTCCTGTCGATCGGCTGGCGCTCGGGGCTGGTCATCGCCATCACCATTCCGCTGGTGCTGGCCGCCACCTTCGCCGTCATGTACCAGCTCGGCATCGACCTGCAGCGCATCTCGCTCGGCGCGCTGATCATCGCGCTCGGCCTCCTGGTGGACGACGCGATGATCGTCGTGGAACTGATGGAGCGCAAGCTGGAAGAGGGGCTCGGCAAGCTCGATGCGGCGAGCTTCGCCTACCGGTCCACCGCCTTCCCGATGCTGACCGGCACGCTGATCACCACGGCGGGCTTCATCCCGGTCGGTTTTGCCGAATCGACCGCCGGCGAATATGTCCGCTCGCTGTTCTTCGTGGTCGGCATCGCGCTGGTCGTGTCCTGGTTCGTGGCGGTCTATTTCACGCCCTGGCTCGGCCACATGATCCTGAAGGAGCGCCGCCATGCCGGCGGGCATCACGACGTCTTCGATACGCCCTTCTACCGACGCCTCGGTGCGACCGTCGGCTGGGCGGTGCGCCACCGCGTCGCCGTGCTCGCCCTGACGCTCGCCGTCTTCGCCGCCAGCCTCTGGAGCTTCCAGTTCATCCCGCAGAATTTCTTCCCGCAGTCCGAGCGGCCGGAAATCCTCGTCGATCTCTGGCTGCCCGAGGGCACGAGCATCAAGGAGGTCGAAGCCCAGGCCAAGGCGTTGGAGGCGCGGATGATGGACGACGGGGACAAGCGTTTCATCGCCACCTATATCGGCGAGGGCGCGCCGCGCTTCTTCCTGCCGCTCGACCAGCAATTGCGCAATCCGAATTTCGCCCAGCTTCTCGTCATGGCGAAGGACGAGCCGGCCCGCGAGCGGCTGATCACGAAACTCCGCACCATCCTCGCCGCCGACTTCCCCTCGGTGCGCGCCAAGGTGGACCGCCTGTTCCTCGGCCCGCCCACCGGCTGGCCGGTGCAGCTTCGCGTCATGGGGCCGGATCGCGCCGAGGTGCGCCGGATCGCCGACGCGGTGAAGGCGCGCTTCGACGCCGAACCGTTGCTCGGCGCCGTGCATGACGACTGGCTGGAGCCGGTGCCGGCCATGCGCCTGGTGATCGACCAGGACCGCGCCCGCGCGCTCGGCGTCACCTCGCAGCGCGTGCGCCAGATGCTGCAGGCGGCGATGACCGGCGTGCCGCTGGATACGTTCCGCGACGGCGAGGAGACCATCTCGATCATCGCCCGCGAGCCGGCGGAGAGCCGCTCGCTGTTGTCGGCCGTCAATTCGGTCTATGTGCCGACCGACACGGGCGCCTTCGTGCCGGTGTCGCAGGTCGCCCGCGTCGTGCCGGTGCTCGAACCCGGTATCGAATGGCGGCGCGACCGGTTGCCGACGATCACCGTGCGGGCGACGCTGCCCGACGGCGTGCAGGCCAACGACGTCGCCATGCGGCTCCATGCCGGCATGCAGGACCTGCGCGACCGGCTGCCGGAAGGCTATCGGATCGAGATCCAGGGCGGGGCCGAGGATGCGGCGGAAAGCCAGGCCTCGATCGCGGCGAAGGCACCGGTCATGCTGCTCGTCATCGTCGTGCTCCTGATGGTGCAGCTCCAGCATTTCGGCAAGGCGATGCTGGTGCTCGCCACCGGGCCGCTCGGCATCATCGGCGCGGCGGCGGCCCTGCTGGTCAGCGGCGCGCCCTTCGGCTTCGTCGCCATCCTCGGCGTCATCGCGCTGCTCGGCATCATCATCCGCAACTCCATCATCCTCGTCGACCAGATCGACCAGGACATCGCCGCGGGCGTGGCGCGCGCCGAGGCGATCGTCGGCGCCGCGGTCAGGCGCTTCCGGCCGATCATGCTGACCGCGCTGACGGCTGTGCTAGCGCTGATCCCGATCTCGCGCGGCGTCTTCTGGGGGCCGCTCGCTTATGCGATGATGGGCGGCATCCTGGTCGCAACCGTGCTGACCATCCTCGTCCTGCCCGCCGGCTATGCGCTGTTCTTCGGCCGGGAGCGGCAGAAGGTGGGCGAAAACCCGGAGCCGGCGGAGAGCGAGGAGGGCGCAGCCGGAGCCTACGCCCCGCTTGCGATGGCCGCCGAATAGACATCCGGCCAGAACGGTCGCTTCAGCCGATCAGGGCGATGCCTGCCACTGACCCAGGAAATGTTTCGAACGCGGCCTGAACGCCGGCGGCGCATGGGGCCGGGGCGGATGATCATGGGCAGCAGTCCCCGGGCGGCGGCGCGGCGGTCGTCATTCGGCCATGAGGGACGGATTCGGTTTGTAGAGGCATTGTCATCGCTATATCGTTGCGAATACAGCGCGCCACCGAAAAGGCGACCGCGGCCGTCTTGTCAACGGGAAAGACGTTCCGCGCTTTCGCAATGACCCGTCGTGCAAAGGCCCCTGGAATGACCGAACCCGCCGATATCCTCTTGTTTTCCTACGGCACGCTGCAGTTGAAAAGCGTCCAGCTCTCCTCCTTCGGCCGCCTGCTCGACGGGGAGGACGACGCGATGACCGGTTATCGCAAGGACATGGTCGAGATCACCGATCCCGACGTGCTGCGCCGGAGCGGCGAGCGCTTTCATCCGCTCGTCGTGCCCTCGGGCACAGCCGCAGACGAAGTGCCGGGCAAGGTCTTTCGCATCACCGCGCGAGAGCTGGCGGCGGCGGATGCCTATGAGGTCTCGGACTACAAGCGCGTCGAGGTGACCCTGAAATCGGGCCGGCGGGCCTTCGCCTACGTGAAGGCGTAGGAGCAGCGCATGACCGAGGATGCACCGAAATCGCTGCAGGACGCACGGGCCTTCATCGCCGGCTATATCGAAACGCCGTTACCGGCCGTTCGGATGGCATTGTCCGCTGCCTTCGGCCATGTCCTCGCGGAGGATATCGTCGCATCCGTCTTCCTGCCGCGCTTCGACAATGCCGCGATGGACGGTTTTGCCATCCGCTCCGGCGATATCGGTCCCGACGGGGCGGCCGTTCTGAGGATCGCGCAGACGATCACGGCGGGCGAGGCCACCGTGCCCGAGCTTCGCGCGGGCGAGGCGGCGCGCATCACGACCGGTGCGCCGGTCCCGCCGGGGGCCGACCGCATCGTCGTGCAGGAAGCCGCTGCGGTCGATGGCGACACGGTGCGCCTTCTCGTGCAGGCCGGCGCCAGGCCGCATATCCGCCATGTCGGCGAGGACGTTTCGCGGGGTGACACCTTGCTCAGGGCCGGCATGCGCATCGGTCCGGCCCAGATGGCGCTCCTCACCGCCCTTGGCCTGCGCTCCGTCCTGGTGGCGCCCCGGCCGAAGGTGGCCGTGCTTTCCACCGGCGACGAGCTCGTGGAAAATCCCGGTGCGCTGGCGGCGGGCCAGATCTTCGATACCAACCGCCCCATGCTGTCACACATGCTGCTTGCGGCCGGCGCCGAGGTGACGGATCTCGGCATTGCGCGGGACGACCCGGAGGCGATCCTTGCGCGGCTCGTCGAGGCGGCGGCCGATCATGACCTCCTGCTGTCGTCCGGCGGCGCGTCGGTCGGTTTTGCCGATCACCTGACAAAAATCGTCGCCCGCCGCGGCTTTCTCGAATTCTGGAAGCTGGACATGCGGCCGGGAAAGCCGATCGGCTTCGGCGATATCGACGACTGTCCGATCCTCCTCCTGCCTGGAAACCCGCTTGCCGCCGCCGTCGGCTTCGCGCTGGTGGGCCGGGCGATCCTCGCGCGGCTCGAAGGGCGGCCGGCGAATGACGGCGGCTTCCTGCGCCTGCCGGTCGATCGTCCGCTCGCAAGGCCCGTCGGGCGGATCGATGTGCGCCTGGGGCGCTTCCGCTTCGATCCGCAGGGCGGGGCGACGACGGTGGAGCCGCTGCCTCATGCCGGATCGGCGGGCCTGCGTTTTCTCGCGCTTGCGGATGTCATGATCCTTCTCCAGCCCGGGGAGGCGGAGATCGGCGCGGGCGAACTCGTCGACATCCTGCCGGTCTGGCAGGGTTTTGCCGGCTGATCGGGCGCGTGCGAGGATCCGCGCTGTTGCCATGTGGACGCAAAGCACGGATATATTCCCCGGAACATATCGTGGGAGAGATTCATGCCGGCCCTGCGCTGCCTTGCCGTTCTTCTTGCCCTGCTCCTCTCGGTCCTGCCCGCTGCGGCGCGCTCGATCACCGATGCGGCCGGGCGCGTCGTGGATATTCCGGACAAGGTGGAGCGGGTGCTTGCCGCCGGCCCGCCGGCTTCGGTGCTCGTCTACGTGCTGGCGCCGGAAAAACTTGCCGGCTGGGTGCGCGAACCGAAGGCGGAGGAGAAGGCCTTCCTGCTGCCCGCCACGCGCGACCTCCCGACCTTCGGCCAGTTGACCGGCAAGGGCGGCACGGCCAATATCGAGGCGGTGCTGGCGGCCAAGCCCGACATCATCATCGATGTGGGTACGGTGAACCCGACCTATGCCTCGCTCGCTGACAAGGTGCAGGCGCAGACCGGCATTCCCTATGTGCTCGTCGACGGTGCCTTTGCCCGAACCGGGGCGATGCTGCGCGAGGCCGGTGTCCTGCTCGGCGCCGAGGTGCGGGCGGAAACGCTGGCGGCCTATGCGGACGAGACGCTTGCCGCCCTGGAAAAAGGCCTTGCGGGCCTTCCGGGAGACAGGCGCCCATCGGTCTATTACGGCCGCGGCGCGGAAGGGCTGGAAACGGGTCTTGCCGGCTCGATCAACATGGAGATCCTCGAGGCGGTCGGCGCGCGCAATGTCGCGGCCGCCGCGGGCGCGGGCGGGCTCACCCAGGTCTCGCTGGAGCAGGTGCTCTCCTGGAAGCCGGATGTCATCCTCGCCGCCTCGCCGCAATTCGCGAAAGCCGTGAAGGACGATCCGCTCTGGGCGGGGCTGGAGGCGGTGAAGGCCGGCCGCATCCACGCGACGCCGACGCTGCCCTTCGGCTGGATCGATTCCCCGCCCGGCATCAACCGCCTGATCGGTGTCGCCTGGCTGGAGCACACGCTCTATCCGGACGTGTTTCCCGCCGCGCTCGACGAGGAGGTGCGGACCTTCTTCAAGCTGTTCTACCAGGTGGAGCTCAGCGACGAACAGCTCGGGACGCTGCTCGGGGAAGGCGCGGCGAAGTAGATGCGGGTGCGCGCCCTGCCGGGCCGGCTGGCGGCAGGGCTCGGCCTTGGCGGCCTTCTCGCGCTGGTCCTCCTGTCGATGATGGTGGGCAAATATGGCGACGGGCCGCGGCCGCTGCTTTCGGCCCTGCGGCAGCTCGTGACGGGCGAGACGACGGACCCGCTGCTTGCCACCGTGCTGTGGAACGTGCGCCTGCCGCGCGTCATGGCGGCGGTGGTCGTCGGCGCGGGGCTGGCGGCGGCGGGGGCGACCTATCAGGGGCTGTTCCGCAATCCGCTTGTCTCGCCGGACCTGCTAGGCGTCTCGGTCGGCGCCAGCCTCGGGGCGGTGCTCGGCATTTTTCTGTCGCTGCCGGTGCTCGCCATCCAGCTTGCCGCCTTTGCCGGCGGGCTCATGGCCGTGCTTGTCGTCGCCGGCATCGGCGCGCTGGTGCGCGAGCGGGACCCGGTGCTGACGCTGGTGCTGGCCGGCATCGCCATCCAGGCGCTGATCGGCGCCGGCATCTCGCTCATCAAGGTGCTGGCCGATCCCTACGATCAACTGCCGGCCATCACCTACTGGCTGCTCGGCAGCATGACGGCGATCACCCGCTTCGACGTCGTCTCCGTCCTGCCCGCCGTCGTCGTCGGCCTGGTGCCGCTGGTGCTGCTGCGCTGGCGCATGAACATCCTGACGCTCGGCGAGGAGGAGGCGCGCGCGCTCGGCATCGATACGCGCAAGACCCGCATCGTGCTCATCGCCGGCGCGACGCTGGTGACGGCAGCGACGGTCTCCGTGACGGGCATCATCGGCTGGATCGGCCTCGTCATCCCGCACATCGCCCGCATGCTCGTCGGGCCGGATTTCCGCCGCCTGTTGCCGGCCGCCATGCTGCTCGGGGCGGCGTATCTCCTCGTCGTCGACATGCTGGCGCGCTCCATCGCCGCCATCGAGGTGCCGCTCGGCATTCTCACGGCCACGGTCGGCGCGCCCTTCTTCCTGTGGCTGCTGATCGCCGGAAAGCGGGGCTGGTGAGGAGACCGCTCGCCGCGCTTTGCGTCGCGGCAAGCGATCTTCCAGGCAGGTTTCAGTCGACCGCGACCATCACGTCGGACGCCTTGACGACCGCATAGGCCTCGCCGCCGACGGCAAGGCCCAGCTCGTCGACGGATTCGTTGGTGATCGACGCGGTGACGATGGCACCGCCGGCGACTTCGATGCGGACATGGGCGGTGGTCGCGCCCTTGGTCACTTCGACGATCTTGCCCTTGAGGCGGTTGCGTGCGCTGATTTTCATCGGGTTCTCCTGTGCTGGTGTGTTGACGGCGCGCCATAATATGCCGGGCCACCCGGTGACTACCATGCAAACCGGGAAAACACCTCCAGATTTGCCGGCATTTTCCCGCAAGCCGCTCAACGTAATATTTCTGAAAATATAACGTTGTCGCTTGCCGGGGCTACCTGCTATCCCTGCGCCTTAACGGGAGGATTTCTTCATGCTCGCTCGCCTTGCCGCAACCCCGAAGATCGCGCTCGCGATCGCCGGCCTTCTCTTCGCCACGCCCGCCTGGGCCGATCGGGTCGTCACCGACCAGATCGGCCGCGAGGTGCACGTTCCCGATCAGGTGAACCGCGTCGTCATCCTGCAGCACCAGACCCTCAACATCGCGGTGCAGCTCGATGCAATGGACAAGGTCGTCGGCGTGCTCGACGAGTGGAAGAAGCAGCTCGGCGCGCACTATGTGCGGCTGGCGCCGAACCTTCCGGACCTTGCCATGCCGGGCGGCCTGACCAAGGTGAACATCGAGGAGCTCTTGACGCTGAAGCCGGACGTGGTGTTCGTCACGAACTATGCGCCGGCCGACATGGTCAAGCAGATCGAGGATGCCGGGCTTGCCGTCGTCGCCATCTCGCTGCTCGACGTGCCGCCGGAAGAGGCCGTCAAGATGAACCCGAGCGTCGCGGACGAGCCGGCGGCGATCGATGCCGGTTTTGCCGCGGGCGTGCGGCTGATCGCCGACATCCTCGATAAAAAGGAGAAGGGCGAGGCGATGATCGCGGTCACCAAGAAGACCCGTGCGCTCGTCGCCGAGCGTCTTGCCGACATTCCCGAGGATCAGCGCGTGCCGGTCTACATGGCCAATCCGGATCTTTCGACCTATGGCCGCGGCAAATATACCGGGCTGATGATGGAGCGCGCCGGCGCCCGCAACGTCGCCAACGAGATTGCCGGCTTCAAGCAGGTGACGATGGAGGATGTGCTCAAATGGAACCCGTCGGTCATCTTCGTGCAGGAGCGTTATCCGGCCGTGGTCGACGAGATCAAGACGACGGCATCCTGGCAGACGATCGACGCCGTCAGGAACGGCCGCATCCACCTGATGCCGCAATATGCCAAGGCCTGGGGCTATCCGATGCCGGAAGCCATGGCGCTCGGCGAACTCTGGATGGCGAAGACGCTCTATCCGGAGCGTTTCGCCGACATCGACATGCAGAAGGAGGCGGACGCCTATTACAAGGAGTTCTACCGCACCGACTACCGCGCCGCGCAATGAGCAGTGAGGGTGCCGCGCGGCGGCCGGCCCGGGCAACGATCGTCCTTCTCGTGATCGCGCTGGCGGTCACCGCCGTTGCCGCGCTCGGCATCGGCCGCTACGACATTCCCTTTCTACGCGTGATCGCCATCCTGCTTGCGCCCGTCAGTCCGCCGGATATCGCCGTCACGCCGATGGAGGCGAATGTCGTGTTCACGGTGCGTTTGCCCCGCATTCTCATGGCGGTGCTGGCGGGGGCGGGGCTTGCCCTGTCCGGCGCGGCGCTGCAGGGCGTGTTCCGCAATCCGCTGGTCGGGCCGCAGGTGGTCGGCGTCTCCTCGGGCGCCGCCTTCGGCGGCACGCTCGCCATCCTCCTCGGTCTCCCGCGCTATGGGCTTCTCGCCTCGGCCTTCGCCTTCGGACTGTCGGCCATCGTCCTCGTCTACGCCCTCAACGGCATCGTCGCGCGCCGCAACATTCTTGCGCTCGTCCTCGCCGGTGTCGTCGTCACCGGCTTTTTCGGCGCGCTGGTGAGCCTTGTGCAATATCTCGCCGATACCGAGGACAAGCTTCCGGCCATGGTGTTCTGGCTGCTCGGCAGTTTCGCCACGGCGAACCGGGACAAGTTTCTGCTGGTCGCCGCGCCGGTCGTGCTTGGCGGCCTGCTGCTGATCGGCCTGCGCTGGCGCATCAACCTCCTGTCGATGGGCGACGAGGACGCCCGCACCCTCGGCGTCCCCGTCGAGCCGCTGCGCTGGCTGGTGCTGGTGCTTGTCTCGTGCATCGTCGCCGCGCAGGTCGCCGTCAGCGGCGTCATCGGCTGGGTCGGTCTCGTCGTGCCGCATATGGCGCGCCTGCTGGTCGGGCCGGATCATCGCGTGATGATGCCGGCCTCGCTGATCACGGGCGCCCTCTACCTGCTGGTGATCGACACGGTGGCCCGCACCGCCACCAGCACGGAGATCCCGCTCGGCATCCTGACCGCGCTGATCGGTACGCCGGTCTTCGCGCTGGTGCTGCGGCAGACGCAGCGGGGCAACCATGGCCTCTGACCTCGTCATGCTCCGCCTCGACAAGGCCGGTCATTCCTACGACGGCGAGCGCTGGCAGTTCCGCGCGCTCGACCTCGGCCTCAGCGCGGGCGAGATCACCGCCATCCTCGGTCCGAACGGCCGCGGCAAATCCACGCTCTTGCGCGTGCTTGCCGGGCTGCTGAAGCCGACCTCCGGTGTCGTCGATTGCAATCCGCGCACCGGTTTCGTGCCGCAGGAGTTTTCCGGCGCCTTTCCCTATTCGGTGCTGGACATCGTGCTGATGGGGCGTGCCCGGCACATCGCGCTCTTCGGCACGCCCGGCCCCGCCGATGTCGAGAAGGCGATGGCGGCGCTGGATGCCACGGGCATGGCGGATTATGCGGCACGCAGCATCGGGTCGCTCTCCGGCGGGGAGCGCCAGCTCGTTTTGATCGCCCGTGCGCTGGCCGGCGAGAACGACGTCCTGCTGCTCGACGAACCGGCTTCCGCGCTCGACCTGAAGAACCAGGACATCGTGCTTTCCCTGCTCGGCAGGCTGGCCGACGGCCAGAAGCTGGCGATCGCCTTCACCACGCACCAGCCGAACCATGCCACGGCGATCGCGGACAGGGTCCTGCTGATGCTTCCGGACACGCAGACCCTCTTCGGCCCGACGGAGGTCGTCATGACGGAATCGAGCCTGGAATCGCTCTATGGCGTTCCCGTCAGCGCGGTACGGCTCGGCAGCGGCGACCGGGAGGAGACCGCTTTCGTGCCGCTCTTCCGGCAACGGGCGCGCAGGAGCGGGCGCCATGGCTGAGCCCGTCCGAATCCTCGCTGCCGGCAGCCTGCGGCATGCCCTGCCGGACATCGCCGCCGCCTTCGAGGAAACCACCGGCATTCCGGTCTCCCTGTCGCTGGGACCCGCCGGGCTGCTGCGCGAACGGATCGAGGCGGGGGACCCGTTCGATCTCTTCGCGTCCGCCAACATGGCTCATCCGCGGCATCTCGTTTCGATCGGACTGGCGAAGGAGGCGATCTGTTTCGCGCGCAATCGCCTTGTCATCCTCGCGCGCGCCGGCCTCGGGCTGACCATGGAAAATCTCGTAACCGTGCTTTCGGCTCCCTCGACCCGGATCGGCACGTCGACGCCGGGCGACGACCCGTCGGGCGACTATGCGTTCGAAATGTTCGACCGACTGGAGATCTGCCATCCGGGCCTTGGCGACGCGCTCAAGACCCGCGCCCTGCAACTGGTCGGCGGTCGTCACACGCCGGCGGGACGGAGCGCGGCCGCTCTGATCGCCGGCGGCGCGGTCGATCTTTTCCTCGGCTATGCCTCGAATGCCCGTCTCCATGAAAAAGATCCGGATCTTGGCATCGTGGACATCCCGCCCGAATATTCGCCGAATATCGAATATGGCCTCGTGCTTCGCAACGGGGCGGCGGACGAAGCCGTTGCCCTGCGCGATTTCCTGATGTCGGACCATGCGGAGCAGCTTCTGGTGCGGCACGGCTTCGAAAGCCGCGTCGGCGCGGGGCCTTGACGGTTCCGGCATCATCGACGGCCTGGCAGGAGACGGCGCCGGCCTGGCCGGGCAAATTCAATCCGATGTGCCGAACCTTCGCAACAGACCCGCCGTCGCCGAGAACAGGGCGATCAGCGTGCCGTAGGCCAGCGTCGTCGCCGTCAGCCCGAAGATGCCGACCGCGATGCCGGCGAGCAGGGTGGGCAGGCCGAATGCGAGGTAGCTCAGCGTGAACAGCGAGGCGAAGAGTTCGCCGCGCTCGTCCGGACGCACGGTCGGAACGATCGAGCGCAGCACGCCGTAGAAGCAGGTTCCAAAGCCCGTTCCGGCAATCACCAGGGCCGCGAGATAGGCGGGCAGCGATTGCCAGCCGATCGCCGCGAGCGTCAGTGCCGTGCCGATCGAAAGCGCCGCGGTTCCGTAGAGCGTCACCCGCCGCGAGGAATGCCCGCGCGCGACATAGCAGGCGACGGCGCCGGCGGCGCAGAGCAGCACGATCACGCTGGCCTGGGTCACATGATCCTTCGCGCCGAAGACGTGCCGGATGATCGGCGCGCCGAGCGAGAGGTAGAGCCCGCCCGTCGCCCAGCCGGCGATGACGGCCGGCGCGCTGCGCCAGAAGGAGCTGGCGGCGGTGGCCGGTATGCCGACTCGCGGCCGGAGCGAGGCCCAGACGCCCTCATGCCGCGGCGCGGTCTCCGGGATGAGCCAGATCGCAGCGGCAAACAGCGCATAGGCGGCGACCAGCGTGCCGAACACATCCGCTTCCGCCATGTCCGTCACGTCCATCAGGATGCCTGCCGCGAGGGCGCCCACGGCAAGCCCGCCCAGCGGAACGACCGCGTTCCAGACCGAGGCGCTGCCCGGCCTGTCCTTCGGCTCGAGATCGACCACCGCGGCCGACAGGGCGGAGAGCAGCAGGCCTGCCGCGACGCCCTGCAGCGCCCGCGCCACGATCAATCCGGCCACGTCGCCCGCCTGCCAGAACAACAGCAGGCTCAGCGCCAACAGGGCAAAGCCGGTCGAGATCACCGGTCGCCGGCCGACATGGTCCGACAGCGAGCCCGTGACGAGCAGAGAGGCCAGCAGCGTGACGGTGTAAACCGCGAAGATGCCGGTCAGCGTTGCCGCCGAAAAGCCGATCTCCTGCTGCAGCGAGGGATAGAAGGGCGAGGGCGCGCTGGCGCCGGCCATCATCACCGCCATGCCGGCAAGCGTGATGCGGAAGCCCGCTAGGTTGCGCATCGCCAGGGAGAGCGTCGTATCGGTCACAGGGCACCTGATTGTTCGAATAATTTCGAACCAATCCCTACTATCATTTTCGTGACGGTTCAACTAAATTCGAACCATGGCAACCGAGATCCCAGAACTTTCGCATCCCGACCGCAGCGACCTGCGGCTGACCGACGTGCTCTTTGCGCTGAGCGATCCCGAACGCCTGGCCATCGTGCGCCAGCTCGCCGGCGGTCCGCTCGAAATGGCCCAATGCCATCTTTCCGACCCCTCGATGCCGAAATCGACCAAGTCGCATCTGATGAAGGTGCTGCGCGAGGCCGGCATCATCCGGAACGAACCCCTGGGACGCGGCCGCCGCCTCAGCCTCCGGCGGGACGATCTGGAGGCGCGGTTTCCGGGATTGATCGGTTCGGTGCTCTCCGCCTCCGCCGAGACGTAGCCGGTCCATCGACGGCCGCGGACGGGGTCTCGAAGGGCCGCATGTTGACATTCCGTCTTTGTCGATCTTATCGTGACGACACGTCAGTCCGCTGACGAGGCGGCAATGTTGCCGCAGGACTTCTGAGCGCAATGTCGCCTCCCGTGCCTCGCATCGTTCCGAGGCTGGGAGGTTTTTTGTTTTCTGGCGGGAGAAAGAAAACGGGCGCATCCGGGGTACGCGGACGGGCGGCACTTCGGCGAGCTGGGGCGAAGAGGCGATCAGACCTCACCAGCGGTGACCGATAAAAAGAGGGGTCAAGTAAAGGGATGAACCGAGACAATGGGAGCTCTAAACCGAAACCAACGGACTTCTGCGCCATGGCGTGTCGGGGTTCTGTTCTCCAAGACCGGCTTCATGTCGGTCATAGAGGAAACACAACTGCGCGGCACGCTGATCGCCATCGATGAAATCAACGACCGGGGCGGTGTCAACGGACGCCCGATCGAGCCGATCGTCTACGATCCCGGCTCGGAGATCCGGTCCTACGGACAATATGCCAAGCGCCTGATGGTCGAGGACGGCGTGAGTACGATCTTCGGCTGCTACACCTCGTCGAGCCGCAAGGCGGTTCTGCCGGTCGTGGAACGGCTGGACGGCCTTCTGTGGTATCCGACGCTCTACGAGGGCTTCGAGTTCTCGCCGAATGTGATCTATACGGGCGCCACGCCGAACCAGAACTCCGTGCAGCTTTGCAAGGCGCTGATGAGCCAGTTCGGCAACCGCTTCTTCTTCGTCGGGTCGGATTATGTCTATCCGCGTGAATCCAACCGGGTGATGCGGGAACTGGTGCGCAACAACGGCGGAACGGTCGTGGGCGAGCGATATCTGCGTCTCGAGGCGGACCGCAGTGAATTCGTGCCGCTCGTTCGCGAGATCAAGGAGGCGCAGCCGGACGTGATCTTCTCCACCGTCGTCGGCGAATCCACCACCTTCCTCTATCAGGCCTATCACGATCTCGGACTCAACCCGAAGACGGTGCCCATCGCCAGCCTCACCACGACCGAGGCGGAGATCCGCGCCATGGGATATGATGTCGGGGAGGGGCATTATACGGCCGCGTCCTATTTCCAGGGCGTGGAGACGGCGCGCAACAACAGCTTCGTCAGCCACTACCAGAAACGCTACGGCGGCGACGAGCCGACCAATATGTGCCTCGAAGCCTCGTATTTTCAGGTCAACCTCTTCGCGCGCACGCTCGAAGAGACCAATTCCCTCGACACCAGGCAATTGCGCACCTTCGTCATGGGCGCGGAGTTCGAGGCGCCGCAGGGCAGCGTGTCGATCAATCCCGTCTGGGGCCATGCGGATGTCTGGACGCGCATCGGGCGGGCCAACCGCCAGGGCCAGTTCGATATCGTCTTCGAGTCGCAGGCGAGCGTGAAAGCCGATCCCTATCTCATCGGCTACGGCCGTTGTCTGGAGAATTGTTGAATGCAGCGTACAGGAACGCGCTATCCCGCGCGGGAGGAGCAGGTGCCGGACATGTCGAGGGCGGACTATGGACACGACCGCTGGATCGGTGGGCAAAGACCGGAAAATCGCGTTGCCGTGGAGGAGCGCCCGCGGCAGGCCGGCCTGCCGGCCGAGTTCACGGTCGCCGTCATCGTCGAGCGGGACGACAACGGCGAGTTCCTGATCCGGGAATTGCAGCGCCAGCGCGTCGCCGTGCGGCACATCTGGCCGAAGCCGGCGCAGATCCCCCTGCAATATGATGCGATCTTCTGCCTCCTGTCGGACGATCTTCCCCAGCGCATCCCCTGGGTGCCGGGCGAGCCGTCCTCGGCGCTCATCCTCGTGGATGACGGCAAGGCGCCGCTCAACCTCAAGCTCGTCCACAACTGCGCGGCGCATGGCATGCTGCATTATCCGGCCACCGCCCGGATGATCCAGTCGGTGCTGATGATGGCGCGCGAGCATTTCCAATATGAGCGGCGCCTTCGCGGGCGGATCGACAAGCTCGACGAGAACCTGCGCACCATGCGCCTCGTCGAGCGGGCGAAGGCGCTGCTCATCCGCTTGAAAAACCTGAGCGAAGAGGAGGCCTACAACTTCCTGCGCAAGCAGGCGATGGAGAAGCGCGTGACGATCGGCGCCGTCGCTGCGGCGGTGATTGACTCGCACGAACTTCTCAGTTAGCGTTTCAAAATTGTCCGCGGCAAAGACGCTGCGCACATAAAGGGTGACGAAACCCCGCGGGTCCGCCGAAAGCGGAACGTGGGGTTTTTTGTTTTTCTGCATGGCCTGACGCACAGCCGGTGAACGCACGCAACAGCGTTGCATCCGGTCCGTGCCCAGACGAAGCGCATTCCCCGCGGCGAGGACGCCGCAAACAAATCCAGAGGCGAAGAGGCCCCGAAACGATCTGCCGGAACCGGCGGAGCGCTTCGGGGCCTTTGTTTTTTGATGGAGACAGAGGGTGAACAAGAACAGGCGCGAATTTCTGAAAGTTGGAGCTGCAGCAGGCGCGGTGTCGCTGGTCGGCTTTCCCCATATCTGGTCGAAGAATTCCTCGCTGGCCTTCGCACAGGACGGCGAGATCAAGGTGGGCGTGCTCTTCTCGCTGACCGGCACGACGGCGATCATCGAGGAGTCGCTGAACAAGGCGACGCTGATGGCGATCGAGGAGATCAACGCCAATGGCGGCATCAACGGGCTGAAGATCACGCCGGTCGTGGAGGACCCGGCATCGGACCCGGCGACCTTCGCCGAGAAGGCCCGCAAGCTGGTGCTCTCCGACCGCTGCGTCTCCGTCTTCGGCTCCTATACCTCGGCGAGCCGCAAGGCGGTGCTGCCGGTCTTCGAGAAGCAGGAGAACCTCTTCTGGTATCCGACGCTCTACGAGGGCCGCGAATGCTCCAAGAACGTCATCTATACCGGCGCCGTGCCGAACCAGCAGCAGGACGATTTCATCCCCTGGCTCGTCGAGAAGTTCGGCAAGCGCTGGTACCTGATCGGCTCGAACTACATCTATCCGAAGGAAGAGAACAACTACTGCAAGAAGCTGCTCGAAGGGCTCGGCGCGGAGGTCATCGCCGAGGAATACGTGCCGCTCGGCCATTCGGAATTCTCCTCCGTCATCAACAAGTTCCGCTCGGAAAAGCCGAACGTCATCTTCTCGACGGTGGTCGGCGATTCCGTCGTGGCGCTGCACCGGCAGTACCGTGCGGCCGGCCTCGACCCGGCGACCATGCCGATGGCGAGCCTCACCACCTCGGAGAACGAGGTCGCGGCGATGGGCGGTGACGCCGCCGCCGGCCACTTCACCTCCGCGCCCTATTTCATGGTTTTCGATTCCCCGGAGAACCAGCGTTTCGTCGAGGCCTATCGCTCCCGCTGGGGCGGCGACAAGGTCACGCATTTCGTGTCGGAATCCTCCTACTTCCAGATCCACCTCTTCAAGCAGGCGGTCGCCAAGCTTGCGGCGAGCGACATCAGCCCGCTCGCCATCCGCGAGGCGGTGAAGAGCGAGGAATACAAGGCGCCGCAGGGCCTCGTGAAGGTGGAGCCGGAGAACCTGCATTGCTGGCTGCGCCCGAAGATCGGGCAATGCAAGGCGGACGGGCAGTTCGAGATCCTGACACAGTCCGCCGACTGGCTGGAGCCCAACCCGTACAGCGCCTATCCCAACCAGAAGTGCACCGCCGAAGGCCTCAAGGAGGTCTGATCCCCCAAGCAGCCGGCGGCCGTCTGTCGGTCGGCCGCCGGCCCAACCTGCGGAGAAGGTGCATATGGACTTCGTCGTTTCGCAAATCCTGACGGGCCTCAGCCTGTCGTCGATCCTGCTTCTCGTGGCCCTCGGGCTTGCGATCATCTACGGGGTGACCGGCGTCATCAACCTTGCCCACGGCGAGTTCGTGATGCTCGGCGCCTATTGCGCCTGGCTGCTGCAGGTCCAGTTCGGCTGGAGCCTGCTGGCGAGCCTTGCCGTGATCTTCCTCCTGATCGCCGCGCTCGGCTGGCTGATCGAGGTCGCCGTCATCCGCCATCTCTACGACCGGCCGCTGGACACGATCCTTGCCACCTGGGGTCTTGGCGTGATGACCCAGCAGATCGTGCGTCTGACGGCCGGCGGCGAGTTGCGCTACGTCCAGATGCCGCCGTCGCTGTCCGGCAGCGTCGACATCCTCGGCGCGACCGATTCGGCCTACCGGCTCTTCGTGCTCGCCGTGGCGCTCGGCCTCTTCCTCGCGACCTGGTGCATTTACCGCTACACGTCCTTCGGTCTGAAGCTCCGGGCCATCACCCAGAACCGCGCCATCGCGTCGAGCTTCGGCATCAATTCCGCCAGAGCCTACCGGCTGACCTTTGCCTATGGGGCGGGCATCGCCGGGCTCGCCGGCGCGCTGATCTCGCCCTTGAAGAGCGTCTCGCCCGAGATGGGCACGACCTATGTCGTCGATGCCTTCATGGTGGTCGTGCTCGGCGGCGTGCAGAGCCTCGTCGGCACGCTCGCGAGTTCCGCCGTGCTCGGCGAGACCTCCGGGCTCCTTGCCTATTACAGCAACGACACGATCGCCAAGGCGCTCGTCCTCGTCGCCATCGTCATCATCATCCGGTTCCGGCCGCAGGGCTTGTTCGCCCCGCGTGTGCGCGCCTGACCGCCTGCGTCAACGAGAGGTTCCGTCTTGTCTGGAAAAGTCTCCCGCCAAATCCTCCTCTACGGCGTCGTCTGTCTGGCGATCCTCATCGTGCCCGTGCTGGTCGACGACGCCTTCCTGCTCAACAAATATGCCCGCTACCTGATCTTCGGCATGCTGGCGATCGCGCTCAGCCTGTCCTGGGGCTATGCCGGCATCCTCAATCTCGGCCAGGCGACGACCTTCGGCCTCGGCTCCTACTGCATGGCCATGTTCCTGAAGCTGAAGACGGTGCCGATCCACACCGGCAGCGACGGCCTTCCCGACTTCATGGTCTGGAACAACGTCACCGAACTGCCGTGGATCTGGGTGCCGTTCCATTCCATGCCCGTTGCGCTCCTTGCCGGCATCCTGGTCCCGGCGCTCTTCGCGGCGCTGCTCGGCTGGTTCATGTTCGGCGGGCGCATTGCCGGCGTCTATGCAGCGATCATCACGCTTGCCGCCATGGTGGTGGTCAATCTCATCATCATCGACCAGCAGAGCTATACCGGCGGCTTCAACGGCATCACCGACCTCGCGCGGTTCGAGATTTTCGGCCTGACCTTCGATGCCTATTCGGCCTCGACCTACTATCTCGTCGCGATCTGCCTCACGGTCACGCTGTTCCTCGCGCTCGCCGTCTCGCGCAGCAAGACCGGCCTCATCCTCCAGGCGGTGCGTGACCAGGAGGAGCGGGTGCGCTTCTTCGGCTATGACGTGGCGCTCTACAAGACCTTCGTCTTCGCGCTTTCGGCCGCCATCGCCGGCCTTGCGGGCATGCTCTACACGATCATCATGGAATTCGCCTCGCCGACCTTCCTCGGCGTGCCGCTCAGCCTTTCCATCGTGATCTGGGTCGCCGTCGGCGGCCGGCAGAGCCTTCTCGGCGCCATGCTGGGCGCGGTGCTCGTCACCGGCGTGCAGGGGGCACTGTCGGAAACCGAGGCCTTCCTCGAAACCTGGACCCTCGTCATGGGCGGCCTCTTCGTCCTCATCGTGCTGTTCATGCCGAAGGGGCTGGCGGGCGCCTTCGAAGCCCTCGTGCGCCGCTTCCCTAAGGCAGCGCGCGAGGGCGGCGCCCGCCATGCCGCCGAACAATCCCCCAAATCCCAACCCCATCTCGGAGGTGCGCTATGACGGCCGCCCGCGAACAGCTCCTTGCGCTTAAACAGGTGACCGTGGCCTTTTCCGGTTTCATCGCGGTCGACCGGCTCGACTTCGAGGTTGCATCGGGCGAACTGCGCTGCCTGATCGGGCCGAACGGCGCGGGCAAGTCCACGACGCTCGACCTCATCTGCGGCAAGTCCCGCATCACGGCCGGCGAGATCGCCTTCCGGGGCGCGCCGATCCATGCCTTCCGGGAGTTCCGGATCGCGCGCACCGGCATCGGCCGCAAGTTCCAGGTGCCGAGCGTCTTTCGCGAACTGACCGTCCGGGAAAACCTGGAGATCGGCTGCTCGCGCGATCCGGGCGTCTGGCGCAACCTGTTCCGCTTCACCGGCGGGGTGGATACCGAGCGGCTGGAACGCCTCGCCGTCCTCGTCGGGCTGGAGGATCATCTCGAAACCCAGGCGGCGCAACTCTCGCACGGCCAGACGCAGTGGCTGGAGATCGCCCTCATCCTCGCCCAGGACCCGGCGCTCATCCTGATGGACGAGCCGACGGCCGGCATGACGGCGCATGAGACCAACATGACCGCCGAGCTCTTCAACCGGCTGCGCGGCAAGCACACGCTGATTGTCGTCGAGCACGACATGGGCTTCGTGCGCGACATCGCCGAGACGATCTCGGTCATGCATCAGGGCAAGCTGCTGGCGCAGGGCACCGCCGACGAGGTTTCGCAGGATGCGAAGGTCCGCGAGGCCTATCTCGGTTCGGGAGGCATCGGCCATGCTTGAGCTTTCCGATGTCGACGGCTTCTACGGCCGCAGCCGCGCGCTCCAGTCCGTCTCGCTCTCGGTGCGGGAGGGAGAATTCCTGACGGTGCTCGGGCGCAACGGCGTCGGCAAGACGACGCTGCTGCGCACCATCCTCGGCCTCATGTCGCGCTGCGCCGGCTCGATCCGGCTCGACGGGGCGGAGATCAATCATCTCCCCACGCACATGAGGGCCCGCGCCGGGCTCGGCTACGTGCCGCAGGGGCGGGGCATCCTGCCGAGCTTCACCGTGCGCGAGAACCTTCTCATCGGCACCTTCGCGGCGGAAAAGCCCGCCCGCACGATCCCCGACCACATCTTCGATCTCTTCCCGATCCTCAAGGAGTTCCTCGGCCGGCGCGGAGGCAATCTCTCGGGCGGCCAGCAGCAGCAGCTCGCCATCGCGCGGGCGCTCCTGTCGGAGCCGAAGATCCTGCTGCTCGACGAGCCGACGGAGGGCATCCAGCCCAACATCGTCGAGCAGATCGAGGACGTGCTGATCGATCTCAACCGCAAGCACGGCCTCGCCGTGATCCTCGTCGAACAGAACATCAAATTCGCGCGGCGGGCCTCGCACCGCTTCGCGATCCTCAATCGCGGAAGCGTGGCCCTGTCCGACGACATCGGCGCGCTCAGCGATGAGCTCATCCAGAGCCACCTCGTCGTCTAAGGAGACTTGAAATGTACCATGGTGACATCAGCAGCAGCAAAGATACCGTCGGCGTTGCTGTCGTGAACTACAAGATGCCGCGGCTGCACACCAAGGCCGAAGTGCTGGACAATGCCCGCAAGATCGCCGCCATGATCGAGGGCATGAAGATCGGCCTGCCGGGCATGGATCTGGTCGTCTTCCCGGAATATTCGACCCACGGGATCATGTACGATTCCAAGGAGATGTACGAGACCGCCTCGCAGATTCCGGGCGAGGAGACGGCGATCTTCGCCGAGGCCTGCCGCAAGGCCGATGTCTGGGGCGTCTTCTCGCTGACGGGCGAGCGCCACGAGGAGCACCCGAACAAGGCGCCCTACAACACGCTCATCCTCATGAACAACAAGGGCGAGATCGTCCAGAAATACCGCAAGATCATGCCCTGGGTGCCGATCGAGGGCTGGTATCCCGGCGACTGCACCTATGTCTCCGAGGGGCCGAAGGGCCTGAAGATCAGCCTCATCATCTGCGACGACGGCAACTATCCGGAAATCTGGCGCGACTGCGCGATGCGGGGCGCCGAGCTCATCATCCGCTGCCAGGGCTACATGTATCCGGCCAAGGAGCAGCAGGTGCAGATCTCCAAGTCGATGGCCTGGGCGAACAATGTCTATGTCGCGGTCGCCAATGCCGCCGGCTTCGACGGCGTCTATTCCTATTTCGGCCATTCCGCGATCATCGGCTTCGACGGGCGCACGCTCGGCGAATGCGGCACGGAGGAGAACGGCATCCAATATGCCCAGCTCTCCGTCTCGGCCATCCGCGACGCCCGCCGCAACGGCCAGTCGCAGAACCATCTCTTCAAGCTCCTGCACCGCGGCTACACCGGCACGATCAATTCCGGCGACGGCGACCGCGGCGTGGCGGCCTGCCCGTACAACTTCTACGCCAGGTGGGTGAACGATCCGGACGGGACGCGCGAGATGGTCGAGGCCATGACCCGCGGCACGGTCGGCACCGACGAATGCCCGATCGACGGCATCCCGCACGCCACCGCCCATCGCTGATGCCAACCGGGCCATCCGGTCCTGGGAACCGGATGGCCTTCCTCAACAAGAAAGACATGAGGGGAACGAACATGTCTACACACTCCAAAGGGCCTGGCGATCCGTCGCCGCTCGATGCCGACCATGTGCTCGGCGAGGAATACGAACATGCGCCGGTGCCGCTTTCGGCCCGGCACAGCCTGTTTTCCATGGTGACGGTCTGGGCCGGCTTCCCGGCGATCATCACCGGCTCCATGACCGGCTCGATCCTCGTGCTCGGCATGGGCTTTTCCCGCGCGCTCGCGGCGATGGTCATCGGCAACCTGATCATGTTCGCCTATGTCGGGGCGCTCGGGCTTTCGGCGACGCGGAGCGGGCGGAATTTCGCGCTGATCGCCTCCGGGGTCTTCGGCACGAAGGGCTATGCGCTCGCCTCGGGCCTGCTCTCGACGCTGCTGCTCGGCTGGTTCGCCGTGCAGACCGGCATTACCGGCGCGCTCATCGCCAGCACCTACGAGATGAACTATGTGGCGATGACCATCGTGGCGGGCCTGCTCTACATCGCCATCACCTTCATCGGCGTGCGCGGCCTGCACCTGATCGGCCTCGTCTCGGTGCCGCTGTTCTTCGTGCTCGGCCTCTTCGTCGTCGTGCATTCCGCCTCGACCACCACCTTCGACGCGATCTGGAACTATGCCGGCAACAACGGCGTCGCCACCATGTCGATGGGCGTCGGGCTGACGGTCGTCATCGCCCTCTTCATCGATGCCGGCACGGTCACCGCCGACTTCAACCGCTGGGCCCGGACCGGCACCCATTCCCTCATCGCGACCTTCTCGGCCTTTCCGGTCTCCAACCTTGTCGCCATGCTGGTCGGCGGCATCCTGACGGCGGCCCTTGCCGTGCCGGACGCCAACCCGTTCGGGGCGGACAACATGTTCGGCTACATGAACACGCTGCAGATCGGCTGGCTCAGCGCGCTCGCCTTCCTGTTCCTCTACATCAACCTCGGCTCGGTCTGCTCGCATTGCCTCTACAATGCGGCGACGGGCTGGTCGCGCATCCTCGGCTCGAAGATGCGGTTGCTCGCCGTCGTGCTCGGCATCCTCGGCATCGTCATCGCCGCGGGCAATGTCTGGGCCTTCTTCATCCAGTGGTTGTCGCTGCTCGGCATCGTGGTCCCGCCCATCGGCATGATCCTCCTCGTCGAAGCCTACATCTTCAAAAGCGGCGGCATGGCGGACAGGGAATGGCGCTCGACGCCCTTCATTTCCTGGGCGATCGGCGCGGCGGTCGGCTTCCTCGTCGAGTTCTATGCGCCGCAGCTTTCCACCGCGATCAGCGCGGGCATCGTCGCCGGCATCGCCCATTTCGCGCTCTCCTCGCTGAAGGACCGGCGGCGCGCCGTGGATGCATCCGTCTGAAAGCGGCGGCGTGCTGAACGCGCAATTTCAATGAAGGAAAACAGACATGACGCTTGATTACGAAATCTTCGAACTCGGCGATTTCGCCCTGCAGAACGGCGCGATCCTGCGCGATGCCAAACTCGCCTACAAGACCTTCGGCAGCCTCAATGCCGCGAAGGACAACGCCATCCTCTACCCGACCTGGTATTCCGGCCAGCACTACGACAACGAATGGCTGGTCGGCCGGGGCATGGCGCTCGATCCCGACAGGTATTTCATCATCATCCCCAACATGTTCGGCAACGGCCTGTCCTCCTCGCCGAGCAACACGCCGGAGCCCTACAATGCCGCGCGCTTCTCGAAGGTGACGGCCTATGACAATGTGCGCGCCCAGCACCGGCTGGTGACGGAGCATCTGGGGATTTCGCATCTGCGCCTGGTGACAGGCTGGTCCATGGGCGGGCTCCAGACCTTCCATTGGGGGGCGATGTATCCCGACATGATGGACCTTTTGGCGCCCTTCTGCGGCTCGGCGAAATGCTCGCGCCACAACTTCGTCTTCCTCGAAGGCGTGAAGGCGGCCCTGACGGCGGACGGTGCCTTCCAGGACGGCTGGTATACGGAAAAGCCGCACAAGGGCCTGCGCGCCGCCGCCCGCGTCTATGCCGGCTGGGGCTTCTCGCAATCCTTCTACCGCGAGGAGCTCGACCTGAAGACGCTGGGCTACGCCTCGCTGGAGGACTTTCTCGTCTCCTTCTGGGAGGGCTTCTTCCTGCCTAAGGATCCGAACAACCTGCTCGCCATGCTGTGGACCTGGCAGAACGGCGACATCTCGGCAAACGAACTCTACAACGGCGACTACAAGGCCGCGCTCGGCGCGATCAAGGCGAAGACCTATGTCATGCCGGGCAGAACCGACCTCTACTTTCCGCCGGAGGACAGCGAGAACGAGGTCGCGAACATGCCGAACGCGACCTATGTGCCGATCCCCTCGATCTGGGGGCATTTTGCCGGCGGGCCGGGCACCAACCCCGTCGACGTCAAGTTCCTGGACGACAAGCTGAAGGAACTGCTGGCGTCCTGAATTTTCCCGCGCCGCGATGGCCGGGAGCATCGCGGCGCCAACTCCATGAGGTCTGATCGTGACGAACCTGGATGCCTATCGCATTTCCAGCGAACCCTTCTATCGGCCGGTCGAAAGCGAGATCGCGCTGTTCGAGGCCGCCCACAAGAGCCGCATGCCCGTCATGCTGAAAGGGCCGACCGGCTGCGGCAAGACGCGCTTCGTCGAGCACATGGCCTGGCGGCTCGGCAAGCCCCTGATCACCGTCTCCTGCCACGAGGACATGACCGCCTCCGACCTCGTCGGCCGCTACCTGCTCGATACGGACGGCACGGTCTGGCACGACGGGCCGCTGACGCTCGCCGTGCGCGAGGGCGCCATCTGCTATCTCGACGAGATCGTCGAGGCGCGGCAGGACACGACCGTCGTCATCCATTCTCTGACCGACGACCGGCGCATCCTGCCGCTCGAGAAGAAGAACGAGGTGGTGCGGGCGCACCCGGATTTCCAGGTCGTCATCTCCTACAATCCGGGCTACCAGAGCGTGCTCAAGGACCTGAAGGAATCGACCAAGCAGCGCTTCGGCGCCATCGCCTTCGGCTATCCGTCGCCGGATATCGAGGCGGAGATCGTCGCCCGGGAGGCGGGCATCGACCGTCGCACAGCGGAGGTGCTGGTGCGCATCGCCGAGCGGTCGCGCAATCTCAAGGGGCAGGGCCTCGAAGAAGGGGCCTCCACGCGCATGCTCATCAATGCCGGCCTGCTCGTTGCCGCCGGCATCGCCATCGAGGCGGCCTGCCAGGTGGCGATGGTCGTGCCGATCACCGACGACCCGGACCTGCGCGACGCGCTCACCGGCGCGATCGCCGCCTGCCTCTGAGGCGCGCCATGCAGGAGGCCGCAACCATGAATGCGTCCGATGGATTTCCGCCGGAATGGCGGGAGCGCTGGCATGTCGCGCATGGTCGCATCGACCAGGCCGGCTACGGCGACCTCGTCGCCGATGCCTATCGCCGCGCCGGTCCGGCCCTTGCCGCCGAGGTTGGCCCGGCCTTTGCCATACGGCTCGCCGCCACGATCTCGAACGTCGCGATCCGCTCGGGCCGGCTCGCCGCAAGCCTCGTGCCGCAGGCGGCGCGGACCGCCTCGCGGCATTTCGACGAGGCGGCGCTGAATTCCTGGGCGGCGGCGGTGGAGGATGTCGCGCGCCGGGCGCCGGAGGCCGTGCTTGCCCTTCTGGAAAACACCGGCCGGCTCGCCCAGGCGCTGGCTCTGCCGGACTTCATCGCCTTCGTGCGCATGGGCCTCCATCTCGGGGACAAGGATGCCGGCCGCCGGCGCGCCTTCTTCGCGCTGGAAAGCGGCGAGGCGATCCGCCTGGTCGAGGGACGCGGTGCCGATGGCGGCCTTGCCGGTCTGCGCCACGGCCTTGGCCTTTATCTCAATGCGCTCTGGGGCCTTGCGCCACCGATCGCCGAGGCGCCCCCGGATGCGCCGGACCAGATGCGGCGCAGGCCCGGTTTCGGCGGCGGCGGCGTGCGCCTGCCGGCCGCCTTCGCCGGCTTCGAGGATGGCGAGGCCAAGCTGCTCTATCGCGCCGCCGTCGCCCATATCGGCGCCCACCACCGTTTCACGCGGGAGAAATTCCCCGCAACCGGGTTGAAACCCCTGCAGATCGCCCTCGTTTCCCTCATCGAGGACGCGCGCGTCGAAAGGCTCGCTGCCCGGACGATGCCCGGTCTTGCCGCCCTCTGGCGGCGCTTCCACGTCGCCCGGCCGGAAGGCCCGCCCATCGCGATCGCCCTGATGGCCCGGCTCTCGCGGGCGCTGGCGGACCCCGACTACGCCGACCCGCATGGCTGGGTGGAAAAGGGGCGGGCGCTGTTTGCCGAGGCCGTTCGCGAGAATATCGGCGACCAGCAGCTCAGCCGGCGCGTCGGCGGGCTGCTCGGCAACGATATCGGCCAGATGCGCCTGCAGTTCGACGCCAGGGCCTATGTGGTCCAGCCGGCCTATCGCGACGACAATATGGGCATCTGGGATTTCGGCCCGGACGACAGCCAGGCGCCGGTCGAGATCGAGGCCATGCTCGAAGGGGCGCGGATCGAGCAGCAGGCCGGCGACGACGGCCGCCGCGAGGAGGGCGAGGACGGCGATACGGCGAGCGGGCGGCTGGCCGAGGCGCAGGACGAGGACGGCCTGCTCGTCGCCCGCTATCCGGAATACGATCACGTCACCGGCCGCTACCGGCCCGAATGGTGCCGGGTGCGCGAGATGCCGGGCGGGATCGGCGCGCCCCGCGTGGCGTCGGCCCTCGGCGAGGCGCGCTCCGACATCGTCGAGCGGCTTTCGACGCTGATCAAGGCGTCGCGGATCAGCCGCCAGCAGCGGGTCCGCGGCCAGACCGAGGGGGAGTTCCTCGACATGGACGCGAGCATCGCCGCCATGATCGCGCGGCGGGCGGGCGAGGTGCCGGATACGCGGGTCTACGGCCGCTACGAGCGGCGTTCGCGCGACATGTCGGTGCTCGTGCTGATCGATGCCTCGCGCTCCACGACGGAGAGGGTGCGGGGATCGCAAGGCTCCGTGCTGGAGATGGAGCGGCTGTCGACGGCGCTGCTCGCCCGCGCGATGACGGATGTCGGCGATCCCTTCGCCATCGCCGCCTTCTGCTCCAACGGGCGGGAGGACGTGCGCTATGTGCGCGTCAAGGATTTCGACCGTCCCTTCGACCGCTTTGCCATGGCCCGCCTCGCGGGGCTTGCCGGCGACTATTCGACGAGGCTCGGCGCAGTCATCCGCCACGCCGGCCGCGATCTTCGCCGGCAGCGGAGCTATCGCAGGCTGCTGCTCGTCGTCACGGACGGCGAACCCTCGGACATCGACGTTGACGACCGGCGCTATCTGGTGGAGGACGCCCGGATGGCGGTGCACGAACTTGGCCGCGAGGGCATCGACACCTTCTGCGTGGCGCTGGACTGCGATGCGGATTCCTACGCCCAGCGCATTTTCGGCCCGCGCGGCGCGACCGTCATCGATACGATCGACCGGCTCGATCGTCTGCTGCCGGCGGTTTATCTGAGGCTGCGTTCCTAGAGCAATTCCAGCAAAAGTGCGAAGTGGTTTGCGTCCGGAATTGCGTTAAAACAAAGAGTTGGAGCGTTTTCGCGCTTCGAAGAAAAGCGGAAACTCTCTAAAAAGCCGTTTCGAGTTCGGCCACCAGGCGAGCCAGCGCCGCATCGCAACGATCGAGCTGGGCGCGGCTGACGAACTCGTCCGGCTTGTGGCCCTGCTCCATCGAGCCGGGGCCGCAGATCGCGGTGGAAAGGCCAAGGCCCTGCTCGAAAAGCCCGCCCTCGGTGCCGAAGGCGACCTTGTGCGTGCCGTCGTCATCGAGAATCCTCTTCAGGAGGCGCACGGCGGGCGCGTCCGCGCGGGTGTCGAGGCCGGGATAGTCCGAGACGGGCTCGATCTCGATGCAGGCCATGGGAAACCGGTCGCGATAGGGGCTGGCGATGGCCTCGGCATCGGCTGCGATGCCGTCGAGGATGGTGCGCGGGTCATCCTCGGCGATGGTGCGGATCTCGAAATCGATCTCGCAGCGGTTCGGCACGATGTTGAGCGCGGTGCCGCCCCGCATCATGCCCGCATGGATGGTGGAATAGGGGATGTCGTAGCCGGGGTCGCGGACGCCGCTTGCCGCAAGGGCCTCCTGCCGCGCCTGGAGCGCGCTTATGAAGGCGGCGCCGAGATGCAGCGCGTTGAGGGCGTTCGGGGCGAGGGCGGAATGGCCCTCCTGTCCGTGGCAGCAGGCCCGCAGCGCCTGCTTGCCCTTGTGGCCGGTGGCGATGCGCATCTGCGTCGGTTCGCCGACGATGCAGAGCGCCGGCCGCTCGGCCCGTCCCGCCAGCGCCGCGATCATGCCGCGCACGCCGATGCAGCCGATCTCCTCGTCGTAGGAAAGGGCGAGATGCAGGGGGCGTTTCAGCGGCCGGCCGGCGGCAAGGAGCGCGGCCCGCAGGCTTGCCGCGACGAAGCCCTTCATGTCCGCCGTGCCGCGGCCGTAAAGACGCCCGTTCCGCTCCGTCAGCGTGAAGGGATCGCTGCTCCAGGCCTGCCCCTCGACCGGCACCACATCCGTATGACCCGACAGGACCACGCCGCCCGGTCCTTCCGGGCCGATGCTCGCCCAGAGGTTGGCGCGGCTGCCGTCCGGATGGGCGAAGCGCTCGATGCGCGCGCCCGCCGGGCGCAGCAACCCTTCCACATGATCGAGCAGCGCAAGATTGGAGCGGCGGGAGATCGTCGGTTTTGCGACGAGGCGGGCGAGGATGTCAGGGGTTGCGGGGATCATGGTTCACAGGTCGCCCGGCACGCCGTAGCTGGGGGCCCCCGAAGGGTCGAGTGCGCGCGTGACATAGGCGTCCATCTCGCCGCGCCAGCGCTCCCACAGCGCGGCGCAGTCTTCGATCGGGTCACCGTCGGTCCAGTCGACGCGCAGGTCCGCGACGTTCCAGGAGACCTTGTCGACCATGACGAGGCCCATGGAATGGACCGGTCCTTCCTCCCCGCCGGCGGCGACGGCCGCGCGCATCGCGGCGATCAGCCGGTCGCCGAGATGCTGCCCGGCCGTGGCCTCGAAGGCCTCGACCATCTTTCGCGGGATCTCCGTCGTCGTCAGCATGTTGCCGGCGGCGACCACGTCCTTCCCGCGCGCGGTCGCATGCGTGCCGAGGGTCCTTGCGCCCGAATAGGCGGCCGTGCGGCCGGCCGCGTCGACGAGGGCGAGCTGGCGGTATTCGATGTGCGGGGCTTCCGCGACGAGACGCTCGAGGGCCGCCTCCGCCGAGAGCCCGCCCGCCATCAGGTCGAGCCCCTTCGGGCCGAGGCGGGGATCGGTGACGTTCTGCGTCGAGACGGCGCCGACGCCGGCGCGCACATGGGCGCAGCGCGCCGCAACGCTCGGCGAGGAGGAGGAGACGGCGATGCCGAACATGCCGGTGTCGGCGCAGCGGCCGGAGACGGAAAAGGTCATGCCGTCCTCCGTCAGGCTTCGTCGGGAATGACGGCGGTCGCCTCGATCTCGACCAGCCATTCCGGCCGGGCGAGCGCCGAGACCACCAGGCCCGTGGAGACGGGGAACACGCCCTGGAGATATTTTCCCATCTCCGTATAGACGGCCTCGCGGTAGCGGATGTCGACGAGGTAGACGACGACGCGGCAGATATGGCTGAGGTCGGAGCCTGCCTCTTCCAGCAGCATCTTGATGTTTTCCATGGCCTTGCGGGCCTGCGCGCCGGCATCGCCGATATGCAGGCTCTCGCGCGTGTCGAGATCCTGCGCGATCTGCCCGCGCACGAACACCGTCGCCCCGCGCGCCACCACCGCCTGGCAGAGGTCGTTGTTCAGCTTTTGCTCGGGATAGGTGTCCTTCGTGTTGAAGGGGCGGATGCGGGTGTGCACGGGCATGGATGTCTCCTTGATGATGGCGGCAAGCGCCGCGGTCGCCCGCGGCGCGGCGGCGGGGCTATTGCAGAAGCTGCGTCCAGACGCGGGTCACGAGATCCTGCGCGGTGGCCGAGCAGGTGCGCGAGAAGGTGATCGGCACCTCGGGATAGAGTTCCGGCGCCTCGTCTCTGGTGTAGACGACCTTTTCCTGGATGACCTTCATCGGCGAGGAATGGGCGTAGAAGTTCATCTGGTCGGTGGCATTCTCCTGCGTGGAGAGGAATTCGATGAACTTCACGGCATTGTCGCGGTTCGGCGCGCCCTTGGGGATGACGAGGCTGTCCATCCAGCCGACGAGGCCTTCCTTGGTCATGGCGAGGCTGACGGGCGAGCCGGCCTTGCGTGCCTTCAGCGAATCGCCGTCCCACCAGAAATGGGCCGAGACCTCGCCGGAAGCGAGGCGGCTTGCGATATTGTCGGAGGAATAGGCGGCGACGGACGGTTTCTGGGCCATCAGCAGGTCCAGCACCTTCTTCATCTCGGCCTGGTCCTCCGAGCAGAAGGGCACGCCGAGATAGAGCTGGGCGGCGCCGATCACCTCGTCGGGATAGGAGAGCATGGCGATCTTGCCCTTGAGTTCGCCGTCCGGCTCGAAGAAATATCTGAAGCTGTCGGTCGGCCCCTTGTACTCGGCTGTATTCACCACGAAGCCGGCGGTGCCGTAGGCGAGCGGGATCGAATAGGCCTGCTCCTCATCCCACCACTGGTTGCGCCATTTCTCCTCGATGTTCTCGAAGGCCTTCAGCTTGCTGGCCTCGAAATTCTCGATGAGGCCCTCGTCGATCATCACGCGCAGGAAGTGCTGCGAGGGCGTGGCGATGTCGTAGCCGGAAGAGCCGGCCTGCAGCTTGGTCAGGAGGTCTTCGTTGGAGGTGAAGCTGTCGACGTTCACCTTCACGTCGTTCTCCCTGGAGAACTTTTCGATGAGGGCCGGCGAGATGGATTCGGCCCAGGCGTAGATGTTCAGCTCTCCTGCCGCCTGTGCGCCGGTGGCGAAGCAGAGGGCAAGGGCCGTGGCTGCGAGATATGTCTTCATTGTCTGTTCCTCTCTTTGGTTATGGTTTGGCCTGTCATGGTTCGGCGTCTTCACGGGCGCCGCGCGCCGCGACCAGCAGCGCGACGGTGGCAAGGACGAGCGAGGCAAGGATCAACAGCGTCGCGATGGCGTTCAATTCCGGCGAAGTGCCGGCGCGGATCAGCGAGAAGATGTAGACGGGCAGCGTCGTCGAGCCGCCGGTGGCAAGCAGGTTCGAGGTGATGAAGTCGTCCATCGAGATGAGGAAGGCGAGCATCGCGCCGGAGAAGACGCCCGGAAAGATCAAAGGCAGCGTCACCCGGCGGAAGGTCGTCCAGCGATCGGCATAGAGGTCGGCGCTCGCCTCTTCCAGATCGAGCGACATGCCCTGCAGGCGGGCGCGGATCGGCAGGAAGGCGAAGGGCGTGCAGAAGGCGGCGTGGGCGACGACGAGCCGCAGCATGCCGTTCTGGATGTCGAGCAGCGAGAAGAGGATGAGCGTGGCGACGGCAAGCACGATTTCCGGCAGGAGCAGCGGCAGGTTGACGATGGTCTCGGAAAGCTTGCGGAAGCGCAGGTTCTTGCCGCGGATGATGGCGAGCGCGGCGGAAAGCGCGATGAGGGTGGAGACGGCGGTCGCGATGGCGGCCACCGTCAGCGAGGTCTTCAGCGCGTTCACCAGCGCGGCATTGTCGAGCGCCGAGCCGTACCATTTGAGCGAAAAGCCCGTCCAGACGCCGGCCACGCGGTTGGCGTTGAAGGAATAGACGACGATGACCGCGAGCGGGGCATAGAGATAGAGGAAGAAGACGGCGGTGAGGGGCCTGAGGCCCGGATAGCGCTTGACGTCGTGGCTGATGCTCATGGCGCCACCTCCCTACGGGCAGCGCGCAGCGACGTGACGATCAGGAAGATCATGACGAGAGCCATCAGCGTCATCGCGATCGCCGCGCCGAAAGGCCAGTTGCGGCCGCCGCCGAACTGCAGCTGGATCAGCGAGCCCATCATCATCTGCTTGCCGCCGCCCATCAGCGTCGGTTCCAGCACCGCGCCGAGTGAGGGCACGAAGACGAGGATGGCACCGGCCGTAAGGCCGGGGGCGGTCAACGGCAGGATCACCCGGCGCAGCGTCACCCAGCGGTCGCCGTAGAGGTCGTGCGAGGCCTCGATCAGCGTGCCGTCCAGCTTCTCGATGGAGGCGAAGACCGGCAGGACCATCAGCGGCATGGCGGTATAGACCATCGCCGTCAGCGTCGCGCCGTCGTTGAACATGAAGCTCATGCCGGCGGGAAATCCAAGGGTCTCTAAGAGGCGCGGCAGGGTGCCGTCCTTGCCGAGGATGATCATCCAGGCATAGACGCGCAGGATCATCGAGACCCAGAACGGCAGCGTCACGAGGTAGACGAGCGCCGCCTTGCGGCCGGGCGGCTGGCGCGAGATGAAATAGGCGACCGGCACGGCGAAGAGGAGGCAGATCACCGTCGTCGCGCCGGCGAGCAGGAAGGTGCGCCCGATGATCAGGAGGTATTGCGGGGTGAATTCCAGCTCGCCCGTCCAGCCCTCGTTGAAGAGGATCTGGCGGTAGCCGGCAAGGTTGAGGTCCCAGGCAAAGCCGCCATGGGCGCCGCGCGTGGCGAGCGAGACGGCGGCGATGATGAAGATCGGCAGGATCAGCGCAAAGCCCATCAGCAGCCGCGACGGCAACAGCCCCCAGAAGGAGAGGTCGTGCCAGAAACGGGCGCGGGGCGCGTGCTCCGTTTCGGCGGGGGCGTGGAGGGCGCTGTCCGTCATGCCGCCAGCACCCGCGCCGAACCCGCCACGAAGCCGACCGGAACCGTCGCGCCGAGCGGGATCGTGTCGCCCTCGCGCGAGGCGTTGCGGCGCGAGGCGCGCAGCTCCGTTCCCGAAACGTCGAGCGTGTAATGGGTGTAGCCGCCCATATAGTTCTTGTTGACGATGCGGCCTTCGAAGATGAGCCCCTGGGCCTGGTTGCCGAGATTGATCTTTTCCGGGCGCACGGAGAGCGTTGCGCGGCCCCGGGCGGTGGGGCCGGTGGCCGGCACGGTGATCGACAGGCCGAAGGGCGTGCGGATGGTCGCCTCTCCGCCAGCGGTCTCCAGCACCTCGACTTCCAGGAAATTCGTCTCGCCGACGAAATCGGCGACGAAGCGGTTTACCGGCTCCTCGTAGATTTCCGTCGGCGTGCCGATCTGCTGCACCTCGCCGCCGCCGAGAACCGCGATGCGGTCGGACATGTCGAGCGCTTCTTCCTGATCGTGCGTGACGAAGACGAAGGTGATGCCGGTGTCGCGCTGGAGCGTGCGCAACTCGTCGCGCATCGCCTGGCGCAGCTTCAGGTCGAGCGCCGAAAGCGGCTCGTCGAGCAGCAGCACCTCCGGCTCGGGCGCAAGCGCGCGGGCGAGCGCGATGCGCTGGCGCTGGCCGCCGGAAAGCTGGGCGGGCCTGCGCCTGGCCATCGGGCCCATATGCACGCGCTCCAGCATCTCGCCGACGCGGTTTTTGATGCGCGCCTGCTCCCAGCCGAGGTTTTCGAGGCCGTAGGCGACGTTCTGCTCCAGCGTCATGTGCGGGAAGAGCGCGTAGCTCTGGAACACGGTGTTGACCCGCCTCCTGTGCGGCGGGATGGCGACGACCTCCTTGCCGTTGAGGAGGATCGAGCCCGAATCCGGGCTTTCGAAACCGGCCAGCATGCGCAGGAGCGTGGTCTTGCCGCAGCCGGACGGGCCGAGCATCGTGAAGAACTCGTTGCTGCCGATGTCGAAGCTGACCGATTTCAGCGCCTGGTAGGCCCCGAAGCTCTTGGAGACCGATTTCACTTCGATGGCCTTTTGGGCTCCAGTGGAATGGGGCTGGGTCATGCCGTGTTCCTCACGCCGGTTCGAGCTGGGTGACTTCGCGGCGGAAGGGCAGGGCATCGCCGATGTCGGGCGTGTCCAGTTCCCGCGCATAGCGGTGGCCGGCATAGGTCGCCCAGGCGATCGGCGCGGGGGCGCTCGCATCGCCGATGATCTCGACCGTCCTGATGCCGGCGTCCCGCCAGTCCGCCTGGCGGGCGAGGAGGTCGTTGTAGAGCGCGTCCTCGGAAAGGCGCGAGGCGACCATGACGACGGCGTCGCAGCCGATGGCCTTGCGGCGGCCGGTATAGGTGCAGTTCGTTTCGACCTCGCCGGCGCGGATGGCGGTGACGCCGCGGTTGAGGCGGATATCGACGCCGAGATCGTCGAGGCGCACATGGATCGCGCCCTGTTCCAGCGTGTTGCGCGTCCAGTCGGAGACATAGGCCGAGGGCGTGACGAGGATGACCGTCGCGCCGGCCTTCGCCATCACCTCGGCCATGACGCCGCCCATGTAGTAGTGGTCGTCGTCATAGACGACGACGGTCTTGCCCGCGAGGTTTTCGGGATGGATCTTCGCCATGATGTCGTCGGGCGTCCAGAGCGTCATCCCCGGGTCGATCGGCATGGGCACGACATGCTGGCGGGCGACGCCGTCGCGGCGCCAGTGCGAGCCGGTGGCGATGGCGACATGCTCGAAGCCGAAGCCCAGCACGTCCTCGGCGGTCAGGCGGCTGTCGAAATAGGTCTCGACATTGGTGCGCTGGGAAATCTGGTACTGGCGGTAATCGACGACGCGGCCCCAGGCGGAAAGGCCGGGCAGCAGCCGTTCGCGGGCAACACGGCCGCCGAGCGTGGTGGTGGCCTCGGCCAGCGTCACGTCATAGCCGCGCAGCGCGAGCGCCCTTGTCGCCTCCAGCCCAGCCGGGCCGGCGCCGACGACGAGCACGGTCTGGCTCTCGCCCTTCGCGTTCATGCGCTCGGGATGCCAGCCCTTGCGCCATTCCTCCATGAAGGTCGGGTTCTGCGTGCAGCGGCTGATCGACATGGTCATGTCGCCGGTGATGCACATGTTGCAGCCGATGCATTCGCGGATGTCCTCGATGCGACCCTCCTCGATCTTCTTCGGCAGGAAGGGATCGGCGATGGAGGGACGGGCGCAGCCGATGAAGTCGAGCACGCCCTGGCGGATCATGCGCGCCATCACGTCCGGCGAGGTGAAGCGGCCGACGCCGACGACGGGTTTCGTCGAGAGTTCCCGGATGCCCTTCACCAGGATTTCCTGCGCCCCCTCCTCCTTGAAGCGGGAGGGGCCGGAACAGTCCTCCCAGGCGCCATGCGCGAGGTCCCAGAGATCCGGCAGGTCGGCGTTCATCTCGACGAATTCGCGCACCTCGGCATTGGAGAAGCCGAGCTCGCCGATGGTCTCGTCGAGGCTGACGCGCATGGTGATCGCGGTCGTGTCGCCGACGGCCTCGCGGATATCGGCCACCACCTCGCGGGCGAAGCGCGAGCGGTTTTCCAGGCTCCCGCCATAGTCGTCGGTGCGCTGGTTGGTGGCGCGCGACAGGAAGTGCTGGAAGATGCCGAAGCCGTGCGCGCCGTAAAGACAGATGAGGTCGAAGCCGGCGATCTTCGAGCGCTTGGCCGCGTTGACGAACCAGCGGCGCAGATTCCTGATATCGGTGCGGTCGAGCGCGCGGGCCTGCACCGGGTCGTTGGTGAAGGTGCGGATCGGCAGCGCGGAGGGGGCGAGCGGCACTTCCTTCGTATAGAAGTTCGGGCCGTTGATGCCGGAATAGGCGAGCTGGATGCCGGCGAGGGCGCCATGCACCTTCATCGCGTCGGACATGCGGCGCAGGCCCGGAATGTCCTTGTCTTCCCACAGGCGCAGCTCGATGAAGGGCGTGATCTCCGAGGTGTGGTGCATCTCGGTCTGCTCGGTGAAGATGACGCCCCAGCCGCCCTCGGACTTGATGCCGCGCATGGCCGCGGCCGCGGACGGATCGCGATAGCCGCCGCCGTTGCAGTGCGGCACCTGATAGAACCGGTTTTTCGCGACATGCGGGCCGATCGCGAGGGGCTCGAACAGGATGTCGTATTTGGCGTCACACATGGCAATCCTCGGGGTTTGTGCGGCTATAGGATTGGCGGAAGGGCTTCGGGTAAATGATGCGTTCCGGAAGCATGGATTAGGTTCAGGCTAATCGAGACCGGCCGTGTGGCGGCCCGGTTTTCCCGATCGGGGCGAGATTATTCAGCGGCTTGAAAAATATCTTTTGATTTCAGTCAATTATGAAAAGGATGGGCGCCGGATCCCGCGGTGGAGAACCGGCGCCCTTGATGGCTGAGATCCGGGCGCGGCGAAGGCCCGGTGGATCGGTGCCTAGTATTTCACCCACACGGTCTTGAGCGCGCAGTATTTGTCGAAGCTGTGAAGGGAAAGGTCGCGGCCGAAGCCGGACTGCTTCATGCCGCCGAAGGGCGTCATGGCCGAGAGCGCGTCGACCGTGTTGACCGAAACCGTCCCGGCATGGAGGCGATCGGAAACGCAGAGCGCGCGCGAAAGGTCCTTCGTCCAGACGGAGGCGGCCAGGCCGTATTCGCTGTCGTTGGCCATGCGCAGCGCCTCCTCGTCGCTGTCGAAGGGCGTGATGGCGAGCACGGGGCCGAAGATCTCCTCCCGCGCGATGCGGGCATCCGGCGCGACCTCGTTGAAGATCGTCGGCCGGATATAGCAATCCGAGCCGTCGCGCGTCTCGCGCTGGCCGCCATGGGCGAGGCGGGCCTCCTTGCGGCCGATCTCGATATAGGAGGCGACGCGGTCGGCATGGGCCTTTTCGACGAGCGGGCCCATGCGGGTCGCCGGGTCGAGCGGGTCGCCGAGCGGCCAGGCGGCGGTGGCGGCGATCACCTTCTGCGTGAATTCCTCCTGCACGGAGCGGTGCACCAGCAGGCGCGAATTGGCCGAGCACACCTCGCCGGAATTGAACAGGATGCCGAAGGCCGCCATCTCGGCCGCCTTGTCGAGATCGGCGTCGGCGAAGACGAGGTTCGGCGACTTGCCGCCGGTCTCCAGCCAGACCTGCTTCATGTTGCTTTGCCCGGCATAGGTCATGAAGAGCTTGCCGACCTTGGTCGAGCCGGTGAAGACCAGCGCATCGACATCCGCATGCAGGCCGAGCGCCCGGCCGGCATCCTCGCCATAGCCGGGCACGACGTTGAGCACGCCGTCCGGCAGGCCGGCCTCGGAGGCGAGTTCGGCCAGCATCAGGGCGGAGAGCGGCGATTGTTCGGCCGGTTTCAGCACCACGCAATTGCCCGTGGCGAGCGCCGGCGCGAGCTTCCACGTCGCCATGTCGAGCGGGAAGTTCCACGGCACCACGGCGCCGATGACGCCGAGCGGCACGCGGCGGATCAGGGCGAGATCGCCGCGGCCGGTGGGGGCGATCTCGTCATAGAGCTTGTCGATGGCCTCGGCGTGCCATTGGAAGAAATGGGCCGAACCGGGGGCGTCGATGGTCGAGCTGTCGCCGATCGGCTTGCCGACGTCGAGCGTCTCGAGAAGGGCCAGTTCCGGAATGTTGTCGCGGATGAGGGCGGCCAGGCGCAGCAGCACCTCCTTGCGCTCGGCCGGCGACCTGCCCGACCAGCGGCCGTCGTCGAAGGCGCGGCGGGCGGATGCCACGGCGATGTCGATATCCTCGGCGGTGCCGCGGGAAACGGCGGTCAGGACTTCGGCATTGGCCGGGTTCACGGTCTCGAACCGGCCGCCCTTCGCCGCGTCGCGAAAGCCGCCGTCGATATAGAGGCCGTTGCGGAATTTCAGGCGTGCCGCGCGTTCGCGCCAATCGGTGGTCGTCGTCATGAACTGCCTTTCTCTTGCTGAGGGTCGTCGGCGCAAACCGGCAGGTCCATGCCCATGCCGCGGATCGTCTCGCCGCAGAAATCGATGAAGCGCCGGACGGTGAGCGCCGGGGTCGCGCCGGCCATCGAGAGGATGCCCATGCGCATGGGGCGCAGGTTCCCGGTCAGCGGCACGAAGGTGAGCCGGCCGCCATCCAGCGCATAGGTGGAAACCGGCCTGATATTGGCGATGGAATAGCCGAAGCGGTTGGCGACCATGGCGCGCATGACGGACATGTCGCGCGTGCGCTCGGCGATATGGGGCGTCACGCCGGCCTCGCGGAAGAGCGAGAGGAAATAGGCCGAGCTGTGCGGCAGGTCGAGCAGGATCATCGGATGGGGGGCGAGCTCCTCCACCGTCACGCCGCGACGGCCGGCCAGCGGATGGTCCTCGTGCAGCACCGCGTAGGGCGGCAGCACGGCAAGCTCGTGGAAGGTCACGTCGGCGGGAATGTCGAGGTCGTAGCTGAGCGCGATGTCGAAGCGCGCCATGCGCAGGCCTTCGAGGATGCGCGCCTGGTCGCGCTCGTACTGGAAGAAATCGACGTCGGGATAGACATCGGAAAAGGCGCGGCGCAGCGAGGGGATGACGGCCTGCGCGAAGGTGACGAGACAGGCGACATGCAGCGGCCCGCGCACCTGGCCGGTCAGCTCGTTGGAAAGGGCGTTGAGCTTGGCGGCTTCCGAGAGGATCTGCCGTGCCTGCGCGACGAAGCTGTGGCCGGCCTGCGTCAGCGACAGGCCATGGGCGTGGCGGCGCACGAAGAGATTGATGCCGAATTCCTTCTCGAGCTGCGAGATCGCGGCCGAGACGGACGGGGCCGATACGTTCACCCGTTCGGCCGCCTCCGTGACCGAGCCGAATTCCCCGACCGCGACGAGATATTCCAGTTGCCGGAGCGTGAAGCGCAACACCATGTCTGTTCCCCTGTTGAGGCGCCAATTAAGGAACAGATTCGCACGCGCGGAAAGGGTGCGCGCCTCGGGGCTGTGGACGGCAGGGTCGTCCTCGGGGGCGGGATGTCGGTTCATGGCATGCTCGCTTCCTCCTTGCGGGCGGCCGGTGCCGGTGCCTTTCAGGAGGCCGCGGCGGCGGCGGCGGTTCTCTCTGCGCTGCGATGCTCGGCGATGTAGCCGGCAAGGTAGTCCGCATCGTGCCAGCAGCCCCAGATGAAGGAGGAGGCACGGCGCGAGAGCCAGGGCAGGCCGACGAAGAAGAGACCGGGCACTTTGGAGACGCCGCGGTCGTGGATGGGGCGGCCCTTCTCGTCGAGCGCGTCGAGCTTCAGCCAGCCGTAGTCGACCGCATAGCCCGTCGCCCAGATGATGGTGCTTATGCCGGCTTCCTTGAGGTCCAGCGTAAGGATCGGATCGGTCAGGCAGGCCGGATCCGGCTCCTTGCGGCGCGCCTCGGGCTCCTCCGGCAGGTCGAGATGGTTTTCGGCCACATAGGCGTCGGCGCGATCGAGCAGGGAGAGGTGATTGGCATCGCCCCGCGCAATGTTCTCCTCAAGATCGGCGGCGACATGCAGCACGCCGCCCGCAAACCGCTCCGCCCGGCCGAGCAGCGTCATGCCGCGATTGCCGAGGCGGCGGAAATCGACGGTGTTGCCGCCATAGGCGCCGCTGACGGCGATGGTGACGTGTTCGGTGTTCGGCGCGGGCACCTTGAGGTCCCAGATGCCGAGCACGCCGAGCCACCAGCAGAAGTCCTTGCCGCGATAGCGCCGCGGCGGCCGGTCGTGCGGGCCGATGGAAAGGTAGACGCGCCGGCCGGACCGCAGCAGTTCTTCGGCGATCTGCGTGCCGGAGGAGCCGGCGCCGATCACCAGCACCGCGCCCTCGGGCAGCCGGCCGGGATTGCGGTAGGCGTTGGAATGGATCTGCGTGAGGCCCGCTTGCGCCGGCACGAGGGCGGGCATGACCGGGCGCTGGAAGGCGCCGGTGGCGGAGACCACGTTCCGCGCCTCGATCACGCCGTCGGAGGTTTCGACGCGGAAGGTGTCGCCCTCCTTGCGCACGGACCGCACTTCGACGCCGCAGCGGATCGGCGCCTTGATCTGTTCCGCATAGGTCACGAAGTAGTCCGCCACCTGCTCCTTCGGGGCGAAGGCGTCGTCGTGGAGGCCGGCGAAGGTCAGGCCGGGGAAACGATCGTGCCAGGCCGGGCCGTTGGCGACGAGGCTGTCCCAGCGGGCGGTGCGCCAGCTTTCGGCGATGCGGGCCTTTTCGAGCACGAGATGGGCAATGCCGCGCCTGCCGAGATGTTCGCTCATCGCCACGCCCGCCTGACCGGCACCGATGACGAGCGTATCCACTTTTTCCACTGCCATGCCGCTTTCCTTCCCGTTTCCGGAGCACCGGCCCGGCGACCGGCCCTTACCGCTGTGTCGGGGTCGATGTGTAGTGGAAGGCGGAAAGCGCCGACATGAGCGTTTGATTCAGCGCTGATTAGGCGGCCGCTAAGCTGCGCGCGTTTTGCCGGGGCCTCCGTGGGCGCCGGTGGATTGACGGGGTCTTGCCGGATGCGCCCCGGCGCGCCGCCGGGGCAGGTCGTCAGATGCCGCCCATGCAGAGGTACTTCATCTCCAGATAGTCCTCCAGGCCGTGGCGGGAGCCCTCGCGGCCCATGCCGGATTGCTTGACGCCGCCGAAGGGGGCGGCCTCCGAGGACATGCGGCCGGTATTGATGCCGACCATGCCGTATTCCAGGGCCTCGGCCACCCGCCAGACGCGGCTGAGATTGGAGGCGTAGAAATAGGCGGCGAGGCCGTAGATCGTGTCGTTCGCCTCGCGCACCACCGCATCGGCATCCGTAAAGCGGATGATCGGGGCGAGCGGGCCGAAGGTTTCCTCCTGCGCGATGCGCATGTCGCGGGAAATGCCGGTGAGCACGGTGGGCGCGAAGAAGGTGCCGGCGCCCTCGATGCGTGTTCCGCCGCAATGGACGCTGCCGCCGCGCTCGACCGCATCGGCGACATGCGCCTCGATCTTGGCGAGCGCCCGCGTGTCGATCAGCGGGCCGATCGCGACATCGGGATCGAAACCGTCGCCGACGGAGAGCGTGCGCACCCGCTCGGTGAATTTCCGTGCGAATTCGTCGTGCACGCCGGCCTGGACGTAGAGCCGGTTCGCGGAAACGCAGGTCTGGCCGGCATTGCGGAATTTGGCCTGGATGGCGCCGTCCACGGCAGCCTCGACATCGGCATCGTCGAAGACGATGAAGGGTGCGTTGCCGCCGAGCTCCAGGCTGAGCTTCTTCACCTGGTCGGCGCATTGCCGCATCAGGAGCCGCCCCACTTCCGTCGAGCCGGTGAAGCTGATCTTGCGCACCTTGGCATTGGCGCAGAGCTCCCGCCCGATGGCATCCCCCTCGGAGGCATAGACCAGGTTGACGACGCCGGCCGGAAAGCCGGCCTTTTCGGCAAGCGCGAACATCGCGCCCGCCACCAGCGGCGTCTGTTCGGCCGGCTTGAGCACGACCGTGCAGCCGGCCGCAAGCGCCGGCGAGATTTTTCGCGCCACCATCGAGGCAGGGAAGTTCCAGGGCGTGATGGCGCCGACAACGCCGATCGGCTGCTTGATGACGATCATGCGCCGGTCGCGGGAGGGCGCCGGGATCGTCTCGCCATAGACCCGGTTCGCTTCCTCCGCATACCATTGCAGATAGGCTGCCGCATGCGAGACCTCGGATTTCGCTTCGGCGAGCGGCTTGCCCATCTCGGCGGTCAGGATGGTGGCGAGGTCGTCCGTATGCTGCACGATGAGCTGGTGCCAGCGCCACAGCGTATCGGAGCGCTCGCGCGCCGTGCGCGCGGCCCATTCGGTCTGGGCCTCGCCGGCCCGGTCGATCGCCGCGCGCGCCTCGGCGGTGCCCATGTCGGGAATGTCGGCCAGCAGCGCGCCGGTGGCGGGATTGAAGACCGCGAACGTGGGATTGTCGGCGGCAAGGCCAAGCCAGGCGGGCTCGGCGATCGCTTCGAACAGCGCCGGGTTCTGCAGGCGGCGAATGAGATTGTGAGACAGGGCCAAGCGGTGTCCTCCCGATGAGACGTCTTGACGATGCAATAGGGGAGCAGCCGGCCGCCTGCAATCGGGATGATGCATCCGGGGAGAGCTCCGGAACCGGCCGTCCTGCCGCAATGAAAAAGGGGCAGGGGATTGTCGGCGTGACGCTTTGACCTCTTCCCGGCTTTCGGCGATGAATGGACGGGCGGGAAGGGGCGGGACCGCTACGGCATCCAATCCGTTCGCGCATGAAAGAGACAATCGCCGGCCGTCTTCGCGGTACTCGCCAGCCGGTGCATACCAATGGGTGACGGAGCATGGAAATTCTGACGGCCGCCGGCCTGACGGCGCTTTTGCAGGTCATCGCAATCGACCTTGTCCTTGCCGGCGACAATGCGGTGGTCATCGGTCTTGCGGCGGCGGGCCTTCCGGCCGAGCAGCGCAAGAAGGCGATCCTGGTCGGCATCCTTGCGGCGACCGTGCTGCGCATCGCCTTCGCCACGGTTGCGGTGCATCTGCTCGCGATCATCGGCCTCCTGCTCGCCGGCGGCCTGCTGCTGCTCTGGGTGTGCTGGAAGATGTGGCGCGAGCTGCATGCCGGTCATGGCGGCGAGGAGGAGGTGAGCCTTCAGGACACGCCGAAAAAGACCTTCCTGCAGGCCGCCACGCAGATCGTCGTCGCCGATGTTTCCATGTCGCTCGACAATGTGCTGGCCGTCGCCGGTGCGGCGCGGGAGCATCCGAGCGTGCTGATCATCGGCCTTGCGCTCTCCATCGCGCTGATGGGCATCGCGGCCAACTTCATCGCCAACCTGCTCAACAAGCACCGCTGGATCGCCTATATCGGTCTTGCGATCATCCTCTATGTCGCGCTCGACATGATCTATCGCGGCGCGATGGAGGTGATGCCCTATCTGGCGGTCGGCTAGAGCAATTCCGGCAGAAGGGCGAAGCGGTTTTTCGCGTTCCCGTGAGGGATTTGCGTGGGTGAAGGAATGGACAAGGCCATGGCCGTGAGCACGGCGAAGGACGACAGGCAGATCGCAACGGGGAGACAGCAATGCCGCATGTGATTCTCAAGATGGTCGAGGGGCGCACTGAAGAGCAGAAGAAGGCGCTCGCCGAGGCGCTCACCCGGGCCGTGACGACGACGCTCGGATGCGGCGAAGACCTCGTATCGGTCGCGATCGAGGACTTCAAGGATGCGGAATGGATGGCCAGGGTCTATGTGCCTGATATTCAGCAGCGGCCCGATACGATCTACCGGATGCCGGGCTACGGCCCCGAAGATTAGACTTCGAACCAGGCACCTGCCTTTCGGCGCCGCGGCAAGGTCGTCGACCGGTCCGCGAGTTCTGCGCGGCCGCGCCGGCAGTGGCGATGCTTCTGCTCGTGCCTCCGGCGCCTTTCACATGAAGATCAGCCCCATGCCGATGACGACAAGGACGGCGCCGGCCCAGGCGCCGCCGGCGGGCCGTTCGCCGGTCTTCAGCCAGAGCATGGGCAGGATCATCACCGGCGAGGTGGCGGACAGCGTCGAGACGATGCCGACCTTTCCGCCGGACAGGGCAAACAGCAGCAGCGTCATGCCGATGGCGAGCGCGAGGATGCCGGTCAGGGCGGTCATCGCCGCGACCTTGAGCGTCAGCGGTCCCTTCGGTTTTATGGAGGGGATCGGCAACTGGATGAGGATGCTGAGGCAGAAGGCGGCGACGCCGACGCGCAGGAGCGAGGCAAGGAAGGGATCGATGCCGGTCGCCATGACCGGCCGGGCGAGGATCGAGCCGATGGCCTGGCCCGTCGCCGCGCCGATGCCGAGCAGCACGCCGATCGACAGCGGCCCCTTGATCGTTTCCCATTGATGCATCTGCGCCCGGCGCTTGCCGAAGACGATGGCGAGCAACACGCCCGATGCCGTCAGCAGGATGCCCGTCACCGCGAAGGCCGACAGCGTTTCGCCGAGCACCAGCCAGCCGAGCAGGGCGGTGATGGGTGCGTTCAGGGCGAAGAGGATGCCGGAGCGGCGCGGGCCGAGACGGTTGAGCGTTTCGAAGAGCAGCGTGTCGCCGACGAAGATGCCGATCAGCCCGGACAAAAGCAGCGGGCCGGCGCTCCCCATGTCCAGCTCGCGCCAGACGCCCATGAGCAGGACGTAACATGCCAGGAGCCCGGTGACGAAGACCTGGCGGGCCCGGTTGAAGGCCGGTGCGCCGAGATGGCCTGCGGGACCGGCCGAGATCAGTCCGGTCAAGGCCCAGCAGGTCGCGGCGCCCAGCGCGGCAAGTTCGTGGATTGGCATGGCTTTCCGATCGGTGAAGGACGGTCCGGGAGATGATTGCGTGTCACGCCGTTAAAGCGGGATCGCGCGGCTTTCGTCCAGAGCTGCCTGTGTCCGTCAACAGGGACTTTCGGTCGGGGGGATGGCGACCTCGTCGAAGACACGGCCCTGTGCCGGCGAAACAAAATTTGCCGGAGACGGGGAGATCGGGGGGGCGAATGGCGGATTTGCCGGCTTTGGCAATCATTAGCCGGCTCAATCTCGTCGCTGGTCTTGGCCTTCCCAGCCGCCTTCGCGTCCTGTTCGCGGAACCTCGATGCGGGAAAAGTGTCACATAGGTGTCAAGCGATGGGGGTAGGGAGCGATGACGTTCCCGGAAGGATGCTCTCATGAAAACCCTTGTTTCCGCCTTCGCCCTTCTCGCCGCCGGCCTTGCCGCCCTGCCGGTCTCTGCCGCAAATCTCGTGCTCTACACCAGCCAGCCGAACGAGGACGCACAGGCGACCGTCGACGGCTTCATGGCCGCCAACCCCGATATCAAGGTCGACTGGGTGCGCGACGGCACGCCGAAGATCATGGCCAAGCTCCAGGCCGAGATCGCGGCCGGCAATCCGGTTGCCGACGTACTGCTGATCGCCGATACCGTCACGCTCGAGCGCCTGAAGCAGGACGGCAAGCTGCTCGCCTATGCCTCGCCGGAAGCCGGCAACTACGATGCCAGCCTCTACGACAAGGACGGCTACTATTATTCGACCAAGCTGATCACCACCGGCATCGTCTATAATACCGCGGCCGCGATGAAGCCGGCAAGCTGGCAGGACCTCGCAAAGCCGGAGGCCAAGGGCCTTGCCACCATGCCGAGCCCGCTGACCTCGGGCGCCGCCCTCATCCACGCCCAGACGCTGGCCTCTGTCGACGGCCTCGGCTGGGACTACTACAAGGCGCTTGCCGAAAACGGCGCGACGGCGGCGGGCGGCAACGGCGCAGTGCTGAAGGCCGTCGCCTCGGGCGAGAAGGCCTATGGCATGGTCGTCGACTACATGCCGATCCGGGAAAAGGCGAAGGGCGCGCCGGTCGCGTTCGTCTTCCCGGCCGAAGGCGTTTCCGCCGTCACCGAGCCCGTCGGCATCCTCGCCTCCTCGAAGAATGCCGAGGCGGCGAAGAAGTTCGTCGATTACGTTCTTTCGGTCGAGGGCCAGGAAGGCTTCGTCAAGCTCGGCTACATTCCGGCCCGCAACGGCATCGCCATGCCGGACGGTTTCCCGGCGCGCGAGACGATCCGCGTGCTGCCGCTCGATGCGGCGACGGCGCTGAACAACACCGATGCGGACCTGAAGACGTTCTCCGGTTATTTCGGCTCGAACTGAGGCACGCCGCCAGCTTCATGCATGGATATGTTCGTCCGGGAAACAGCCAGCCCATCTGGCTGTTTCCGTTCATCGCAAGCGTGGTCGTCGTCCTCAGTGTGCTGCCCCTCATGCGGCTGGCGGTGACCGGCATCGCCGCGTTTGCCGATGGCGGCGCCATCGAGGTGCTTTTCGATCGCACGCTCTGGTCGGCAACCTATTTCACGCTGGTCACCGCCATCATCGGCACCCTCGTCTCGCTGGCGATCGGCTCACTCTTCGCCTTCCTGCTGACCTTGACCGACATGCCGGCCCGGGGGGCGCTGAGCTTTCTCTTCGTGCTGCCCATGATGATCCCGCCGCAGGTGACGGCGCTCGCCTGGGTGCAGATGTCCGGCCCATCGAGCCCGCTCCTGAAGGCGCTGCACATCGCGCCGCCCCTCGGCTCGCCGCAGCCGCTCTATTCGGTGGGCGGGATCGCGCTGCTCTACGGCGTGCAGCATGCGCCGCTCGTCTATCTCGCCCTCAGGGCGGGGCTGATGAACGTGCCCCGCGACGGGATGGAGGCGGCGCGGCTTTCCGGCGCTTCGGCCCTGCGCACGTTCCGGGATATCGTCCTGCCGCTGGCGCTGCCCGGCATGATCGCGGGTGCCGCCATCGCCTTCGTCTCCTGCATCGGCAATTTCGGCATCCCGGCGATCCTCGGCATCCCCGCCTCGATCTACACCCTTTCGACCCTCGTCTTCACCAAGTTCGCGGCCTTCACGGATCGCACCTTCGGCGAGGTCGCGGTGCTTTCCGGCGTCATCGCGCTGATCTCGGTGGCGGGGCTTGCCGTGCAGGAGCGCGCGCTCGGCGGCCGGGATTACCGCATTCTCGGCCAGTCCGGCGCGGCGGCATGCCTTCCCGTCGGCCGGTGGCGGTTCGTCTTCCTGCCCGTGCTGGCGATCCTGCTCTTCTTCATGCTGGTCGCGCCCTTCCTCGCGCTGCTCGCCGGTTCGCTGGTGCCGGCCTATGGTGTGCCGCTGACAGTCGAGACCCTGTCCTTCCACGCCTTCGAGGAGGTGTTGCTGCGGCAGGCGATCACCCGGACCGCCTTCGCCAATTCCCTGTTTCTCGCCGCCGTCACTGCCATCGGCCTGCTCGTCCTGTCGGTGCTTGCGGGCTATCTGCTGACGCGCCGGCGGGACGCGGCATCGCGCATGGTGGCGAGCCTGATCGAGATCCCCTATGCGCTTCCCGGCATCGTCGTCGCCGTGGCGTTCATCCTCGTCTTCGCGGCCCCGCTGCCGGTCTTCAACGTGACGCTCTACGGCACGATCTGGATCATCCTCGTCGCCTATTTCGCGAGCTTCTTCGCGGTCAGCCTCAAGCCCGTCGTCAGCGCCTATCGCCAGCTCGACCCGGCGCTGGAGGAGGCGGCGCGCCTTGCCGGCGCCGGCTTCCTCACGCGCCTCAGGGATATCATGATACCGCTCGTCGCGCCCGCCGCGGGCGCTTCCGTCATCCTCGTGTTCCTCATCGCCTGCAACGAACTGACGGTTTCGGCGCTGCTCTGGTCCGCGGGCACGCAGACGCTCGGCGTCGTGATCTACAATCTCGACGACAGCGGCGGCTCCGATCTTGCCTCCGCGCTTTCCGTGCTCGTCGTCCTCATGGTCGTCGCCATGATGCTGCTGCTCGAAGCGATGGCGAAGCACCTGCCGAAGGGGGCGGTGCCGTGGCGAAGCTGATCCTCAACCATGTCAGCAAGGACTTCGGCACCGGCCGGCCGGCGGTGAACGGCGTTTCGCTCGACGTGCGCGAGGGCGGTTTCCTCGCGCTGCTCGGCCCGTCCGGCTGCGGCAAGACGACCGTGCTGCGGATGATCGCCGGCTTCGAGGCGCCGAGCGACGGCGCGATCTTCCTCGGCGAACGGCTCCTGGCCGATCCCGCCCAGTCGCTGCCGCCCGAGCGGCGCAACATGGCGATGGTGTTCCAGTCCTATGCGCTGTGGCCGCATATGAGCGTCGCCGACAATGTCGGCTATCCGCTGAAGGTGCGTGGCGTTTCGAAGGATGTCCGCCGCCGCCGGATATGCGAGGCACTCGATACGGTGCGCCTTGCCGATCTCGCCGACCGTCGCCCCGCGGAGCTTTCCGGCGGCCAGCGCCAGCGTGTCGCGCTCGCGCGCTGCCTCGTCACCCAGCCGGATGTCGTGCTGCTCGACGAGCCGCTCGCCAATCTCGACCGGCATCTGCGCCAGGAGATGGAGGAGACCTTCCGCGAGTTCCATCAGCGCTCCGGCGCGACGATGGTCTATGTCACGCATGACCAGAGCGAGGCCATGGCGCTTGCCACCGACATCGCGGTCATGTCCCGGGGCGAACTGCTGCAGGTCGCGTCGCCGCAGGAGATCTATGCGCGTCCGGAAGGACGGCTTGTCGGCAGCCTGATCGGCCGCGGCGCCATCCTCTCGCTTGCCGTGCCCGCGGCGGCGCCACGCAAGCTCGAATGGGACGCGATCTGCGCGCTGCTGGGCGCATCCGCGCCTGACGGCGGCGTTCTGGCCGACGTCCTGGTCCGGCCGGAGGATGTCAGGCTGGGCGGCGAGGGGGCTGCCGCGCGTGTCCGCTCATCGCTCTATGAGGGGGAGCGCTACAGCGTGACGCTGGACCTGGCGGACGGCCAGACCCTCCGGGCCTTCAGCCGCGAAAGGCCGATGCCGGGTGACACCGTATCCGTGACGATCACGTCCGCCTGGCGGCTCTAGCGAAGAATCTCCGGGAACCAGCGTCCGGCAGAATCGTTCGTCTCTCATCTTTCAATGGAGAACAGGTTGCCATGGACGAGAAGTCACAGGTTTCGAAGTCGAAGGAAGACAGGCGCCGGGACGAGAAGAAGCCCGGCGTGATCGTTGCCGGCCCGGAGGCCCATGCGCGCGAGCGCGCCGGAAAGGCGCCGGAGGGGCGCAAGCCGAAATCCGGGGACGTGCAGCCGAAGAGCCCGGCAAATCCGTCGTAGGGCGTTTCCGCTTTTCCGCCCTTTTGCCGGAATTGCTCCGGCCTTGCGGCCTTGCATTCCTGCTGAAGCCTTCCCCCGCTCATGCGGGGGAAGGCGTGCGTCTGATGGCCTGCCGGTCAGGCGGCCAGATCGAACCGGTCGGCGTTCATGACCTTGACCCAGGCGGCGACGAAGTCGTTGACGAACTTTTCCTTGCTGTCGTCCTGGGCATAGACTTCCGCATAGGCGCGCAGGATCGAGTTCGAGCCGAAGACGAGGTCGACGCGCGTCGCCGAGTATTTGGCGGCGCCCGACTTGCGGTCGCGGATCTCGTAGAGGTTGTTGCCCGTCGGGATCCACGAATAGGCCATGTCGGTGAGCGTGACGAAGAAGTCCGTCGTCAGCGCGCCGACGCGGTCGGTGAAGACGCCATGGGCGGTGCCGGCATGGTTTGTGCCGATGACGCGCAGGCCGCCGACGAGGGCCGTCATTTCCGGTGCCGTCAGGCCCATGAGCTGGGCGCGGTCGAGCAGCAGCTCTTCCGGGCTTACCACATAGTCCTTCTTCTGCCAGTTGCGGAAACCGTCGGCGAGCGGTTCCAGCGGGGCGAAGCCGTCCACATCGGTCTGCTCGGCCGTCGCATCACCGCGGCCCGGTGCGAAGGGGACCGTGACGTCGAAGCCCGCGGCCTTCGCCGCCTGCTCGACACCCCAGTTGCCGGCGAGCACGATGACGTCGGCAAGGCTTGCGCCCGAAGCGGCCGCGATCGGCTCCAGGACGGCAAGCACCCGGCCGAGACGCGCCGGCTCGTTGCCTTCCCAGTCCTTCTGCGGGGCAAGGCGGATGCGCGCGCCGTTCGCGCCGCCACGGAAGTCGGAACCGCGGAAGGTGCGGGCGCTGTCCCAGGCGGTGGCGACGAGGTCCGCGGCCGAAAGGCCGGAGGCGGCGATCTTCGCCTTGACGGCGGCGACGTCATAGTCCGTGCGGCCGGCCGGGATCGGATCCTGCCAGACGAGGTCTTCCGCCGGCACGTCCGGGCCGAAGTAACGCGACTTCGGGCCCATGTCGCGATGGGTCAGCTTGAACCAGGCGCGGGCGAAGGCATCGGAGAACGCGGCGAAGTCGTTCTTGAAGCGCAGCGAGATCTCGCGGTAGATCGGGTCCACCTTGAGCGCCATGTCCGCGTCGGTCATCATCGGGATGGTGCGGATCGAGGGATCCTCCACGTCGACCGGCTTGTCTTCCTCGGCAATGACGATCGGCGCCCACTGCGATGCGCCGGCCGGGCTGTGGGTCAGCGTCCATTCATGCTTGAACAGCATTTCGAAGAAGCCGTTGTCCCACTTCGTCGGCTCGGAGGTCCATGCGCCTTCGATGCCCGAGACGACCGTGTTGCGGCCGATGCCACGGCCCTTCGTGTTCATCCAGCCGAGACCCTGGAATTCCGGGCCGGCGGCTTCCGGATCCGGGCTGAGATCGCCCGCGCTGCCATTGCCGTGCGACTTGCCGATCGTGTGGCCGCCGGCCGTCAGCGCGACGGTTTCCTCGTCGTCCATGCCCATGCGGGCGAAGGTCTCGCGCATCTGCGCGGCCGTCGCCAGCGGGTCGGACTTGCCGTTGACGCCTTCCGGGTTGACGTAGATGAGGCCCATCTGCACGGCGGCGAGCGGGTTTTCCAGCGTTTCCGGCTTGGAGACGTCGCCATAGCGGCCGTCGCTCGGGGCGAGCCACTGCTTTTCGTCACCCCAGTAGACGTCCTTTTCCGGCGCCCAGATGTCTTCGCGGCCGAAGGCGAAGCCGAAGGTCTTCAGGCCCGCCACGTCATAGGCGATGGTGCCGGCGAGCGCGATCAGGTCGGCCCAGGAGATCTTGTTGCCGTATTTCTTCTTGATCGGCCAGAGCAGGCGGCGGCCCTTGTCGGTGTTGACGTTGTCCGGCCAGGAATTGAGCGGGGCAAAGCGCTGGTTGCCCGTATTGGCGCCGCCGCGGCCGTCCGCGGCGCGATAGGAGCCGGCGGCATGCCAGGTGACGCGCGCCATCATGCCGACATAGCTGCCCCAGTCGGCCGGCCACCAGTCCTGGCTGTCCGTCATCAGGGCGCGCAGGTCCGCCTTCAGCGCCTCGACGTCCAGCGTCTTGAGCTCTTCGCGGTAGTTGAAGCCCTTGCCCAGCGGATTGGTCTTCGTGTCGTGCTGGTGCAGGATGTCGAGGTTGAGCGCGTTGGGCCACCAGTCCATGACGGAATTGTTGAGGGCGGTGGCGCCGCCGTGCATGACCGGACACTTGCCGGTCGTCGTCGTCTTCGTATCCATTTGGTCCTCCAACGGATTTTCTTGATTCGACAGGTCACCGGAAGGGGACTTGCAGGCGCGCCTCTTGGGTCGGCGCCGCGGTGAAGCGTCTTCCGGGTTGCCAAGGCGTAGCAAAGGCCAGTCATAAATTCCAATTGTAAAAACTAAAGGCTCCGATATGCTCAGGTTATGAATGGCCTGACCATGAAACATCTGCGCTATTTCGAGGCGCTTGCCCGCATCGGCCATTTCGGCCGGGCGGCGGAGAGCTGCGCCATTTCGCAGCCGGCGCTCTCCGTGCAGATCCGCGAGCTGGAGGAACTGGTGGGCGTGCCGCTCGTCGAGCGGGGCGGGCGGCGCATCCGGCTGACGGGGCTTGGCGAGGAATTCGCCGAGCGGACGCGGGCGATCCTGCGCTCGGTCGACGAGCTGGAGGATCTCGGGCGGGCGGCGCACGGGCCGATCGCGGGCCGCCTTCGCCTCGGCGTCATCCCGACGGTCGCGCCCTATCTCCTGCCGGACATCATCAAGGCGCTGGCGCGGCACTATCCCGGCATCGACCCGCGGCCGCGCGAGGCGATCACGCAGCGGCTGATCGAGGACCTGACGGAGGCAAAGCTCGACGCCGCCATCGTCGCGCTGCCGATTTCGGAGCCGGCCCTCAAGGAGATCGCGCTCTTCGACGAGGAATTCGTGCTGGTGCGGCCTCTGGAGGATGCCGGAAAACCGGTGCCGAGTTCCGACAGGCTGCACGAAATGCGCCTGCTGTTGCTGGAGGAGGGGCACTGCTTCCGCGACCAGGCCCTTTCGGTCTGCAATATCGGGGCATCGTCGGTGCGCGATCTGATGGAGGGAAGCTCGCTCTCGACGCTGGTGCAGATGGTCGGGGCGGGCATCGGCGTGACGCTCATTCCGCAGATGGCGGTCGATACGGAAACCCGGTCCGCATCGGTCTGCATATCGTCGCTGGCCGAACCCCGGCCGACGCGGACGATCGGCATGGTCTGGCGCAAGAGCAACCCGCTTTCGGCGCAGTTCGCCACGATCGCCGAGATCGTCCGCGATACCGGCCTGAAGAAGCAGGCATGAGCGGGCGGGCGCGTCCCGGAAGGGCGCCCGGTCCCCGTCATGGCGCCATCAGGGCCAGGCTTGCAACCAGCCAGACGAGCTTGCATAGGAGATGCAGGGCCTGGTCCTGCGCGAAGCTGATCTTCCGCCTGATCTTGGTCTCGTCGATCAGGACATGCAGGACCCATTCGGCAAGGCCGAGCAGGGCGCTTCCCGTCACCAGCAGCACCACGGCGCCGTGGATGCCGGCATGGGCGACGAGGTGGTAGGCCCGCAAGGGGCCCTCGACCTTCGCCTTCACCAGGAAGTCCGATTGCAGGGGATAGTCGGCCAGCCAGTGCCCTGCGCACAGCAACAGACCCATGGTCAGAATTTCGTTCGTCATCGAATGAACTGTGCGGTTTGGGCGTTATGGTCATGCCGCCGGTGGCCGGGGATCCATGCAATCGGCGGGGCTGAACCGCTGTTCTATTGCACCATCCGCGTCGCGCTGTTCCCTGGGGAACAGCGTGGCCGCCCGGAGACCTTTTGTTGCGCCATATGCGATTGCTCTGCGCCGCGCCAAAGGCCTTCGGGTCAGGGCATGTCCTAGAGCAGGAAGTCGCCTTTGCTCAGCGCCAGCTTGCCGTCGAGGTCGAGGCGGAAATCGGCGGCCTTGTCGCCGTCGATGTCGCCTTCCACGATGGTGACGGCCTTGCCGTTTGCCGTCGTCGTGTACCAGCGCAATTCGCCGGCATCGCCCGTGAAGGCCTTGCCCCGCGCAAGAAGGGTGAAGCTGTGGCCGGCCTCGGGACCGTTGGCGTCGATGGCGGAAAGGTCGATGCGGTCGCGGCCGGGCTCGAAATCCGTGATGCGGTCGCGCGTCGCAAGGCCGATCTCGGCGGCGCTGCGGAAGACGAAGGTGTCGGCGCCCGCCCCGCCCGTCAGCCGGTCCGCACCCGCCCCGCCGTTCAGCCAGTCGTTGCCGGCGCCGCCGTCGAGCCGGTCGTTGCCGGCAAGGCCCACGAGCGCGTCATCGCCGCGGCCGCCGGAAAGCGTGTTGGCGTGCGAGGACCCGACGAGGAGGTCGGCGTCGTTGGCGGCCGAATCATGCGCCGTGCCGTCGCCCGTAAGATTGCGCGCTGTGGCGGAGGCGACCTGCAGTTCCTCAAGTGCCATGCCCCTGGTTATGCCGTAGGCGGCCTTCAGCCGGGCGATGGCGGGGGCATACTCCTCGAAAATCGAATCGATGCCGGAAAAACCCTTGATGCGGCCGGCGGCGTCAGCGTCGAAGCGGCTTTCATAGGAGAGGATCTTTTCCCGGTGCGCGGCGTACATGCGGCCCGCGTCGAGCGCCTCCGCCGTCGTCGCCGTGCCCTCTCTGGCGAAGAGCTTGAATTGCTCGGCCTCGACATAACGCCGGTTGGCGATGCCGGCATGGCCGCTGCCGTTGGAATTGTAGCGGATCTCGTACCAGGCCTCGGCCCGGTCGCCTGCAAGGATCGCGGCCTTCAGCTTCGGTCCGAGCAGGGCGGGTGCATTGTAGGCCATGCTGAAGAGCACGGCGCGCTCGGTGGAGTTCGGGATGCCGGCGAGCCATTTGTCGATCGCCGCCTCGTAGCGCGGCGAGAGCGCGGCCAGCGCCGTCTGGATCTCGGCATCGGAGGAGAAGGCGAAGGCCTTCGGCACGCCCGGATCGCGCGTGGCGTTCCAGTCGGCCATGACCTTGTCGAGCCGGCTGTTGAGCAGCGCGGTCTCGCCCCTGGCGTAGCCCTGGTCGATGACGGCCTTCAGCTTCGCCTGCAGCGCCGCGCTCCAGCCGCTGCCGGCGATCGCCTTCAGCACGGGTTCGAGATTGTAGCGCAGGTTGAAGCCGATGCCGATCGTCGGCGCCGGATCGGCCGCCGTGTCGAGATAGGCCCGCCGCGTCGAGCCCTCCAGGGCAAGGAGCAGGTCGAAACCCGTCTTCCGATAGGCGGAGGTGGAAAGACCGGTGAATTTCAGCATCGCTTGCCCTGCTTTCGTCGCGTGCGCACAGCCTAGCGCGGGCGAGGTAAAGGCACCGCTCACGAAAAGGGGAAACGCTTTGCTAACGCCGCCCCCTTGCAACCCGGTCGCACACCGCCATATTGCCGCCAGGACGAATGGAGACGGATGGCATGGGCGAGAGCAGGATCAGGACACCGCTGGAGGTCGTCGACTTCTGGTGCGAGACGCTGACGGCCAAGGACTGGTGGCAATCGACGCCGGCGCTCGACGCGCATGTGCGCGAGACCTTCGCCGAAACCCATTTCGCCCTCTCGCAGGCGGTGACGGCGCCGTGGCAGGCAAGCCCGGAGGCGCGGCTTGCCGCCATCATCGTGCTCGACCAGTTTCCCCGCAACATGTACCGCGCCTCGCCGCTGGCCTTCGCCACGGACTGGATCGCCCGGCGCGAAGCGCGCCTTGCGCTGGAGGCTGGCGCCGACAAGGCTGTCCCCTATGACCGCCGCCATTTCTTCTACATGCCGCTCGAACATTCCGAGGATCTTGCGGACCAGGACCTCTCCGTCGCGCTCTTCGAGGCGCATGGCGACGAGATGTATCTCGACTATGCCGTCCGCCACCGGGACGTCATCGTCGAATATGGCCGCTTTCCGCATCGCAATGCCTTCCTCGGCCGTGTCTCGACCCGGGAGGAGGCGGCCTATCTCGCCGAGCCGGGCGCCGGATTCTAGCAACACGGGCAGCCCGGTTTAAAATGGCCGCATTCGCGGGTAGAACGGGGGCGCAATCGCGTGTCCCGCGCTGCATCGTCTGTTTCCGTTCAATCGAGGATGGCCTGTTGCCGACCTTCCGCCTTCTCTGCGTCCTTCTCACGGTCCTCCTGCTTGCGGCCGCGCCGGCCCGGGCGCAGACCGCCGCCGCGCCCGCCCTCGTCGATGCGACGCAGATCGAGCAGGCGAGCAACGATCTCGACCGCGCCAGCGGCCAGCTCAATGCGATTCGCGAGCGGGTGGAGCGCCACAAGGACGACGATGCGCGGCTCGTGGAGCTGAAGATCGAGGCCGAGGCGCTGAACCGGACGATCCTGGCCATTTCCGTCGCGACGCGGCCGCGGCTGGAGGCGATCAAGGCGCGCCAGGCCGAACTTGGCGACCCGCCGGCCGAGGGTGCGCCGGCCGAAGGCGCCGTCGTGGTGGAGGAGCGCAAGAAGCTTGCCGTAGAGCGCAACGAAATCAACGCGCTGACCGGCGAGGCGGAAAACCTCTCCATCGAGGCGACGAAGCTTTCGAACCGCATCACGGAAATCCGACGGCAGCTCTTCACCGACGCCATCCTCAAGCGCACGGGCGTCAACACCGCGCTCTTCACGGAAGCCTCCGGTGCGCTGACCCACGAGGCGGCGACGTTCGGCCGCACGGTGACGGCGTGGCTGCAATTCGTCTGGAAATTCAAGCGCATGCAGCTTCTGGGTGCCGTCGCGCTGTCGCTGGTGGCCGCGCTGGTGCTGCTGTCCGGCAGCTACCGGCTGTTCTCCCCCTTCATCACGCGCGCCGTGCAGCAGGAGAAGCCGCATTACATCACGCGGCTTTCCGTCGCCTTCTGGTCGACGATCCTGCCGAGCATGGCGGCGGGTGCCTTTGCCGGCACGAGCTATTTCTTCCTCGATACGTTCAATGTGCTGCGCTCCGACATCGCGCCGATCATCTCGATCGCGCTGGCGGTGATGGTGGCGATCTTCTTCGTCGCCCAGCTTGCCAATGCGGTGCTTTCGCCCGGCGACGGGCACTGGCGGCTGGTGCGGGTTTCCGATCGCGGCGCGCAGCTTCTGTGGCTGCTGATCTTCAGCATGGCCATCGTCAACGGCGCGGACTATTTCCTCGGCACGATCAGCGAGGTGCTGGGCTCCCCGGTCGTCCTCACGGTGGTGAAAAGCTTCTTCGCCTCGATCGTCATCGGCGCGCTGCTCGTTGTCACCGCCTTCATCAAGCCGGTGCTGCACCAGGGGGAAGCGCATGATTCGCAGGGGCGCCCGTGGCCGCGGTCGATCTTCATCCTCCTGATGCTGACCGGCCTCGGGCTCATCTTCGCCTCGCTGCTCGGCTATGTCGGCATGGCGCGCTTCATCGCCACGCAGATCGTCGTGACGGGCGCGATCGTCGTGACCATGTATATCGGCTTCCTGTCCGGCCGCGCCGTCTCCGCGCCCAATGCCTTTGCCGAAACGGCGGTCGGCAAGCGGCTGGAGCAGCGCTTCGGCCTCGGCCAGGTGGCGCTCGACCAGGTCGGGCTTGCCGCGGGGCTCAGCATCTATCTGCTGATCTTCGTCGTCTTCGTGCCGATGGTGCTGCTGCAATGGGGCTTCCAGGTCGCGGATATCGAATCCTGGACCTACCGCATCTTCACGGAAATCCGTATCGGCAGCATCACCATCTCGCTGATCGGCATCCTTGCGGGCATCCTGCTCTTCGTCGCCGGCCTCGTCGTCACGCGCTGGTTCCAGAAATGGGTGGACGGCAATGTCCTGGCGCGCAGCCAGGTCGATGCCGGCGTGCGCAATTCCGTCCGCACCGCCGTCGGCTATGCCGGCGTGGCGCTGGCCGGCCTTGTCGGCATATCGGCGGCGGGCATCAACCTGTCCAGCCTCGCGCTCGTTGCCGGCGCCCTCTCGCTCGGTATCGGTTTCGGCCTGCAGAACATCGTCTCGAACTTCGTCTCGGGCCTCATCCTGCTCGCCGAGCGGCCGTTCAAGGTGGGCGACTGGGTGGTGGCCGGCACGACCGAGGGCTTCGTGCGCCGCATCTCCGTGCGCGCCACCGAGATCGAGACCTTCCAGCGCCAGACGGTGATCGTGCCGAACTCGGTACTGATCAACGGGCAGGTCGGCAACTGGACGCACCGCAACAAGCTCGGCCGCATCGACATAGCGATCAGCGTGCATGGCGGCAACGATCCGCGCCGGGTGCAGGAGATCCTCGTCGAGGTCGTGCGCGGGCAGCAGGGGCTGCTGCGCAATCCCGAGCCGATGGTGGTCTTCCAGGCGTTCTCCTCCGCGACGCTCGACTTCGAGATCCGAGCCTTCCTTGCGGATATCCTCAATGGCACGGGCGTGAAATCCGATCTGCGCGCCGCCATCCTCGAACGTTTCCGGACCGAGGGCATCGCCATCGGCGCGCCGGCGGCGGCGGAGGTGCCGATCAAGATCTCGCCGGAAGGGGCCGATCTCATCACCACGCTGCTCGACCAGGCGACGCAGAAGGTCCGCCCGCCGGCAGCAGGCCGGCGCGGCAAGCCGGCGGACGACGCATCCGGCACCTGACCGCCGCGCCCGATTTGCGGCACATGAACGCCGCATTCACGCTGCATTCAGCCGTGGCCCCATAAAACACATGCAAATCCCGGCGAGGAACGATAGTGTTCTGCAAGGGCTTGTGAACAGGGGCGGCGCTAAAGCGCCGGGCGAAGATGAAGCGAATGATCATGATGCTGCTGGTGTCGGCCGCTGTGTCCGCTCCGGCCATGGCTGCCTCGGTGACCAACAAGGACGGCGACACCCAGGTGCTCGTCATCGTGGAGGGCGGCAGCCGCATGGAGGTCGCGCTGGAGCCCGGTGCGACGGAGACGATCTGCCCGTCCGGCTGCTTCGTCACCCTGCCGAACGGCGACCGCATCGCCCTGAACGGCGGCGAAAATGTCGAGATCGAGGGCGGTTCCGCCTCGGTCAAGTAAGCTTCGGGACGGTTTTTGCTGCGGCGCGGAAGTCGAACCGCGCCGTTTTGCTTTTGTGCGGCTGGTTTTGCGCGATGCGGCCGAGTTTCGCCTCCCGCTTTTTCATGCCCTCTAAATTTAACGCTTTCGCAAAGGGTTGCCGCTAGGTCTTAACCTGGGGAACATTCTGTTACGAAGGCATATCATGGCGTTTATCGGCATTTCCGGAATGCAGTATTCCGGCGCGTCTCTCTCGCATCACCGTATTCTTGTTGCCGAGGACTCGAATGTCTTCACCTCCATGATCTCCAAGCGCCTGAAGGAGCTTTTCGACATCGATGTCGAGATCTGCCGCAGCTTCGAGGAACTGGAGCTTGCCTATGACAAGTCCAGCGAGAAGATCACGCTCGCGATCTCGAACATCAACCTGCCGGGCGCCGAGAACGGCGAGGCGCTGAACTACCTGGTCGACCTCAGCATTCCGACGATCGTCTTCACCGGCACGTTCCAGCAGACGACGCGCGACCAGTTACTCTCCAAGGAAATCGTCGACTACATCCTGAAGGACAATATCTTCGCCGTCGACATGCTGGCCGAATCGGTCTGCCGCTTCCTCACCAACCACAACCACCACGTCCTGATCGTCGACGACAGCGCGACGGCCCGGGCCTTGCTGACGACGCGCCTGAAGCGCTACAACTTCCGCGTCAGCACGGCGGAGAACGGTTCGGCTGCGCTCGCGCTGCTCAAGGCCAATCCCGATATCGGCCTGATGATCACCGACTACAACATGCCCGACATCGACGGTTTCGAGCTGACGCGGCGCATCCGCGGCACGATCGGATCGCACCAGTTGCGCATCATCGGCGTGTCGTCCTCGACCGATCGCCTGCTGTCCGCCCGCTTCCTGAAGGCCGGCGGCAACGACTTCATCATGCGCCCGTTCATCGATGAGGAATTCTACTGCCGCGTTAATCAGAACCTCGACACGCTGACCCAGATCAAGACGGCCCAGCGGCGTCTTACGGCTTGATTTCCCTGCTGTTTCCGCAATCCACCCTTATATGTCCCTTACGTAGCGTAAGATATTTCTTTGCGGATTAACCAGTTGGTAAAACCGGTGGTTTGTAATGCGTTCCAGACCGGAACATCATCAGGGTACTGGACGACGTGGGAGTGGATCCAAATCCGCAGCGAGGGCCTGCATTTCTGCGCCATTCAGGCCAGCAGGTGCTGCTTGTGGAAGACTCGCGCATGTTTTCCACCGCGCTCAAGTACCGGCTTGAGCGGGAGCTCGGCCTTTCCGTCACCCATTGTTCCAGCATGGCCGCCGTCCGGGCGATCTTCCAGGGCGAGGCGCCGGAATTCGTTCTGGCCGTTCTCGACCTCAACCTTCCCGACGCGCCGAACTGCGAAGCGCTCGACTATGTGATCTCGAAGGGCATCGCGCCGCTGGTCTTCACCGGCTCCTTCAGCGATGCCACCCGCGACCATATCCTTGCCAAGAACGTGCTGGACTATGTCGTCAAGGACAATCCGGCAGCGATCCAGCAACTGGTGGTTGCCGTCGATCGCATCCTGACGAGCGGCAAGACGCAGGTGCTCGTCGTCGATTCCAATCCGGAGAGCCTGCAGCGGCAGGTGAGCCTGATCGCCAAGCAGCGGTTCCAGATCATCGCGGTCGAAAGCGGTGCGGCGGCGCTCGATGCGCTGGATTCGCATGGCGGCATCGACATGGTGGTCTGCGATCTCGCGCTTGCCGACATGGACGGGTTCGACCTCCTGAGCGAGATCCGCCAGCGCCACGGCGACGATGCCGTGCGGGTCGTCGGCCTGTCGACCTCGGAGGACCGCATGGTCGCCGCCCGATTCCTGCGCGCCGGCGGCGATGAATATATCCAGAAGCCGTTCCTCATCGAAGAGTTCAACAGCCGCATCTTCCACGTCGCGGCGATCCAGAAGCGTGTCCAGTCGCTGCACCGCATCGCCGCGCGGGACTATCTCACCGACATCTACAACCGTCGCTACTTTTTCGAGGCGGGGCCGCGGCTCGTCGACCAGGCGCTGCGCCGGGGCGAGCCCATGTCGATCGCCATCCTCGACATCGACCATTTCAAGCGTCTCAACGACACCTACGGCCACGAGGTCGGCGACATCGTGCTGAAGGCCGTCTCGCGCCGGCTCAAGCACCGGGTCGGCGACCGCCATCTCCTGGCGCGGCTCGGCGGCGAGGAGTTCGGCATCATCTTCCACGGCCTGGAGCTGGAAGGGGCGCTGGAATATTGCGAAAAGCTGCGCCTGGAACTGGCGGCCCAGCCGATCAATGCGGATGGCGAGCCCCTGACGATCACCGTCTCCGCCGGTCTTGCGGCGATTTCCGGCCGGGAAACCTTCGACAACTACCTGAACGCTGCCGACCAGTTCCTCTACATGGCCAAGCATGCCGGCCGGAACCGAGTCTTCTCCGAACTGTCGCTGATGAGCGCGCTGGCAAGCTGAGCCCCGCCGTGGCGGGGCCTTTGGTCGATCAGCGGGCGATGGCCGACAGCGTCAGCTTGCGCTCGGCGCGCTCCTGCTGGGGCGAGCGGTTGTAGAGTTCGCGATAACACTTGGAGAAGTGCGAGGCGGAGACGAAGCCGCAGGCGACCGCCACTTCCACCACCGGCATCGAGGATTGCACGAGCAGGTGGCGCGCACGGTCGAGGCGGATCTCGAGATAGTAGCGGGCGGGCGAACGGCCCATCTCCTGGCGGAACAGCCGCTCGATCTGGCGGCGCGAGAGGTCCGCGCTGTCGGCGATCTCCAGCAGCGACAGCGGCTCGGAGAGGTTGCTCTCCATCAGCTCGATGATCGACAGCACCTTGGCGTTCTGCACGCCGAGGCGGGCGCGCAGCGGCAGGCGCTGGCGATCGTGCGGCCCGCGTACGCGGTCGGTCAGCGCCTGTTCGCAGACGCGGTTGACGAGATTCTCGCCGAAATCCTGGTCGATCAGGTTCAGCATCATGTCGAGCGAGGCGGTGCCGCCGGCGCAGGTATAGATGTTGCTGTCGATCTCGTAGAGGTCGGCATAGACGTCGGCCTGCGGGAAGGCCTCGGCAAAGCCCGGCAGGTTCTCCCAGTGGATCGCGCAGCGCTTGCCGGTGAGCAGGCCCGCCTGGGCGAGCACATGGGCGCCGGTGCACAGCGAGCCGACGGCGATGCCGCGGTTGTAGACCTCGCGCAGCCAGGCATTGACCGACTTGTTGGAGAAGTCCTCGACATAGATGCCGGAACAGACCAGCACCATGGAGGGGCGGTTCTCGCCGCCGAGATATTTGCGCTCGTCGGCGAGCGAGGAGTTCACCTCGATGCCGATGCCGCTGGAGGAGAGCACCTGCTGGCCGTCCGTCGAGGCGAGGCGCCAGGTATAGGCCTCGTAGCCGAGCATGCGGTTGGCGATGCGCAGGGTCTCGATCGCCGCCGAGAAGGGCAGCATGGAGAAGTTGGGCACCAGGAAGAAAACGAGAGAACGCTTCTTGACGTTTGGCTTGTTCATCGGAGTGTCCATGCTGGAGGCGCGATGTCGCAATCGTTGCAGGCAGTCCGGCAGGCGCGCTAGTATTTTTGCGACACCGAAAGGGATGGTTACGACTGAATCCCGCTACGTATCGCTGAAATGCCAGTGCCTTCCGGCGGAATTGTGTCCATGCCTTCGCACTTGCACATTTGCGACCCTGCCGCCGGCATCGTCCGATTGCGACAGCTTGCCCCGATATACGGGAACCGCGTCGTTCCGTTTGACAACCAGGCCCGCCTCGCGACATAGGAAGCAGGATTTTTGCAGGGTGATGTCGATGCTGCCAGATGGATATTCGGACGTGCCGGCGGGAAAGCTCGCTGCCGTGGTGACCTGCCTTGAAATGCGGGCGCCGCCGCCCGAGCGCGCCGATCCCGGACAGGCCGGCATCACGCTCGAACGCATCGTGCGGCCGGAGATCGCCTGGTATCGCGACCTCTATGGCCGCATCGGCGCCGAATGGCTCTGGGCCTCGCGCCTCGCCATGGCCGAGGCCGATCTGGCCGAAATCCTCCATCACCCGGATGTCGAGGTCCATGCCGTGATGAAGGACGGGCGGGGCGAGGGGCTGCTGGAGTTGGATTTTCGCGAGGCGGGCGTCTGCGAACTCGCCTTCTTCGGCCTGACGCCGGCGACGATCGGCAATGGAACGGGGCGCTGGCTGATGAACCGGGCGATCGCGCGGGCCTGGTCGCGGGACGGGCATCCGCCGATCCGCCGCTTCTGGGTGCATACCTGCACGCTCGATGCGCCGCAGGCCCTGTCGTTCTATATCCGCTCCGGCTTCGCGCCCGTGAAGCGCCAGGTGGAGGTCTTCGACGATCCGCGGGTGACGGGCATCCTGCCGGAAACCGTGGCGCCCCAGGTGCCGATCCTGCGGCCATGAAAGAAAACCGCCGGAGGGACGTTTTACGGTCAGCTCCGGCGGTATGTGGCGTCGTCTTCCTTCGGCGTGTTGCCGCTGCAGTCGTCCGTCATCGTGTGGTCTTGTCCGACGAACGGAAGCCGATATCCTTGCGCTGGTCGAAGGACAGGCCTTCCAGTTCGCGCTCGGTGCGATAGCGCCGCCAGGCGGAGACGATCCGTTCGAAGGTGTCCCGCAGGGGATGGGACGGGCTGCCGGCGTGACGGGTGCGAGACGCATGCCGTACCGGACGATGTTCCAATGCTAGTGCCATTTCAGGGTCCTTTCGAGCTTGGGAGGTTTCGAAAGGTCGCGACCTTGATCGTGACTATGTCGCAACCTCATGCATCAATCAAACGAATATATTTGATTGGATTGATCAGCGTTCCTCATGGTTTGTGATGGCCGGCCAGTTGATGTCGTCCTTGAGGTAGGGCGGTAGCTGGGCCAGTTCCTTGGCCGTGTGGCGGACCGCATTGCGCCGGCGGCGGGCTTCGATCGCGTCGCCCACGAAGCGCCGTATTGCGTAGTAAAATCCGTTTCCACGAACCGTAACGGCGAGATCGGCGCCGTTTTTGTACGATTTCTGCGTATCCATGGCGTTTTTCCTTCCACTCGTTGGCTTGTGAGGTTGACTATCCGCCCGTCTCGGTTTTCAATCAAACGAAATGAAGTGACGCTTTGCTTCAGATTTTCTGATCCATGGAGGTAGGCATGAACCTGCTGATGCGCCAGACGCTCCCCTTGCTGGAACTCGATATCCTGAAAACCTTCGTGGCGATTGCCGAGACCGGCAACTTCACCACCGCCGCCGAAACGGTGCACCGCACGCCGTCCGCCGTCTCCATGCAGATCAAGAAGCTGGAGGAACTGCTCGGCTGCACGCTGTTCCGCCGCGATGCGCGCTCCGTGGTGCTGACGCATCATGGCGAAGTGCTGCTCTCCTATGCGCGCCGGCTGATCGCGCTCAGCAACGAGGCGGTGTCGCGCTTCATGATGCCGGAAATGAACGGCGTGGTGCGGCTCGGCGCGCCCGACGACGTGGGCGAACTCATCCTGCCGGAAGTGCTGCGCCGCTTTGCCGATACCTATCCGTCGATCGCCGTCAACGTGTCGATCGAGACGAGCGGCAACCTGCGCCGCGCCGTCGCCGAGCGCCGGCTCGACCTTGCCATCTTCAATGCCTCCGACGGCACGCTCCCCGTTCCGGGCGAGATCCTGCTCAAGGAACAGCTCGTCTGGGCCGGCAAGAACTGCGGCAATGCGCATCTGAAGAACCCGCTGCCGGTGTCGGTCTGGGAAGAGGGCTGCATCTGGCGGGCGCGGGCGCTGGAGGAACTGAGCCGTTCAGGCCGCGATTTCCGCGTCGCCTATTTCTGCGCCCATCACATGGGCCAGCGCGCCGCCATCCGCGCCGATCTTGCGGTCGCGCCACTCGCGCGCTTCCTGGTCGGGGACGACATGGTGGCGCTCGGCGAGAAGGACGGCCTGCCGGACCTCGGCCACTATCTCATCGGCCTCGTCGTCAGCGAGGAGGCCGATACGCCGGCGCTCGCCGTGGCGGATTACATCCGCGCCGCCTTCGCCCGCATCGAGCGCCGGCCGATGGACATGCTGCAGGTCGCCTGCTGAGGGAAATCGCCTATGGAATTCTGAGGGTGCCTCCTGCCCCTTCTCCCCTGTGGGGAGAAGGTCGCGGCAGCGGGATGAGGGGGGTGGCGCAGACGTTGAGACGCCGTGCAAATCCCCCCTCATCCGACCCTTCGGGCCACCTTCTCCCCACGGGGGAGAAGAAGACGAGCGGCAACCTCGCTGCTTGTACGAAGGCCCTGCCGCTTGCGGGGAGAGAGGGAAAACCCGACAAGCGGCAATCCTCAGGGGGCGGGAGGCTGGGAAAAACGTCGAAGCCCTATTCCCTGCTGCGCCGCCTGCGCCGGCCGCCGCCTTCGCCGCCGTCGTCGGCCAGCACCTTGCGTTCCGGCAGGGTCACTACCTTGGCGAGCTCCGGGAAGGGATCCACCTTGTTCGGCAGCGCCATGGCGTTGACGAAGAGCTGCTGGAAGTTCGGCTCCAGCGCGGTTTCGATCTTCTCGATGCGGGCGACGGTGCGCTCGATCTCGCGACGGTGGTCGCGGTTGAGGAGGGCCATCAGCGCGCCGGTGCCGGCGGCATTGCCGACCGCCTTCACCTCGTTCAAATCGCAGTCCGGAATGAGGCCGAGCACCATGGCGTATTTCGGATCGATGAAGGAGCCGAAGGCGCCGGCGAAGCGGATCGTGTCGACATGGTCGATGCCCTGCTTTTCCATGAGCAGCTTGATGCCGGCATAGAGCGCGGATTTGGCGAGCTGGATGGCGCGGATGTCGTTCTGCGTCACGGTGATGCGCTGCTCGCCGTCATGCAGCAGGTAGGAGAAGGTGCGGCCGTTGGCAAGGATGCGGGGGCTCTTCTCCGCCATCGTGCCATCGACCACGCCGTCTTCCGAAATGATGCCGGAAAGATACATCTCCGCGACGACCTCGATGATCGCCGAGCCGCAGATGCCGGTGACGCCGACGCTGGCGGCGGCCTCGGCGAAACCGTCCTCGTCCGACCACTTGTCGACGCCGATGACGCGGAAGCGCGGCTCCAGCGTCGCGGGATCGATACGCACGCGCTCGATCGCGCCCGGGGCGGCGCGCTGGCCGGAGGAGATTTCCGCGCCCTCGAAGGCGGGGCCGGTCGGCGAGGAGGCGGCGACGACGCGGTTCCTGTTGCCGAGCACGATTTCCGCATTGGTGCCGACATCGACCAGCAGCATCATGCGGTCCTGCCGGTAGGGGCCTTCGGACAAGGTGGCGCCCGCCGCATCCGCGCCGACATGGCCGGCGATGCAGGGCAGGGTGTAGAGCCGCGCGCCGCGGTTCACCTCGATGTCGAGTTCATGCGCCCAGTATTGCAGCGCGCCCGACACGGCGAGCGCGAAGGGCGCCTGGCCGAGCTCCGTCGGGTCGATGCCGAGGAAGAGGTGGTGCATGATGGGGTTGGCGACGAACACCATGTCGAGGATGTCGTGCCGGGAGACCTCGCCTTCGGCGCAGACCTTGCCGATCAGGCCGTTGACGGCCTCGCGCACCGCCTTCGTCATGGCTTCCCTTCCGTCCGGGTTCATCATGACATAGGAGACGCGGCTCATCAGGTCTTCGCCGAAGCGGATCTGCGGGTTGGACGTGCCCGAGGAGGCGACGATGCGGCCCGACAGCAGCGAGACGAGATGCATGGCGATCGTCGTCGAGCCGATATCGCAGGCAATGCCGTAGGCCTCGTTCTTCAGGCCCGGATAGAGGGCGACGATGAAGGGGCGCGATGAATCCATGTCGCGGTGGATGGCGGCGGTAACGCCCCAGTTGCCCTTGCGCAGGATCGACTGCACCTGCGGGATAAGGTGGGGGGCGATCAGGAGGTCCTTCCAGCCCCAGTCCTTTTCCAGCATCACCTTCAGGCGGTCGAGATCGCCGAGCGGCTTGTGCATGTCGGGCTCGTCCACCTCGACATAGCAGAGCTGGACGGCGGCGTTGCGCTCGATGACGCGGTCCGACGCCGCCTTGCGTACGACCTGCGCGTTGATGACGGTGTCCTGCGGCACGTCGACGACGAGGTCGCCGAGGATGAGGGCGGAACAGGAGAGGCGGCGGCCTTCCGGCAGGCCGCGGATCTTTTCGTAGCGCTCTTCCTTCGGGCCCTTTTCCGAGATGTGGTCGAGCGAGGAGACGATCTTGTGCTTGGCGAAATTGCCTTCCTGCACCTCGATCTGACAGCGCCCGCAGGTCGCACGCCCGCCGCAGACGCTCTCGACATAGACGCCGAGTTTGCGCGCCGCTTCGAGGACGGGGGTGCCGACCGGGAAGCGGCCGCGCTTGCCCGAGGGCATGAAGAGGACGAGCGGCTCCTTCACCGACGTTTCGGTCATGTTGGTCTCGTTCTCACCTTCGATGCGCATCGGTCGTACTCTCTTTTTTCGGCCTGAAACGGCGTTCCTCAGCCCTTCCTGGCCGAGAGACGTCGCACATTGCGGCGCACGCGCTTGCCGTAGGGCTTCAGCGCGGCCTCCGAGACGGCGCGGGCCGTGGCTTGCGGCGAGGCCGCCGTCATCACGGCCTTTGCAACGGCAAAATTGGCTGCCACGACGCTCTCCGCCGTGGCAGCCATCTTTTCGGTGACCATCCGGGTCATTTCGGCCGTGTTCTGCGTCGAGCCCGTCAGCGCCGCCATCTGCATCTCGTGGCAGCGCATGGCGATGACCAGCGGCGCCTGCAGCCAGAGGCTGAAGGCGTCGCGACGAAACTGGCGCCCGCCGGCCACGTTATTCTCGCGCCGCGCCGGCGCGGGCTGCGCGGCCGCCGCGGCGACCGCCGCCGGCTGCCGGTGCTGCGGATGCGGCCGCGACGGCGCCGCCTTCGGCGGGCTTGTGGTCGCGGTAGGTCATGATCCAGTTGGTGCAGTTCGCATCCGTGCCGTTGAGCACGTTCGCGGCGCGCACGGCTTCCATCTCCTGCGGGCGGCAGGGGTTCATGATGGCCGAGGTCATGCCGGCACCGATGACCATGGGGATGAAACCGGCATTGATGCCGTGGCGGTGCGGCAGGCCGAAGGAGATGTTGGAGAGGCCGCAGGTCGTGTTGACCTTCAGCTCGTTGCGCAGGCGATAGAGCAGCTGGAAGACCTGGCGGCCGGCATCGCCCAGCGCGCCGATCGGCATGACGAGCGGGTCGACGACGATGTCATGCGGCTTGATGCCATGGTCCATGGCGCGTTCGACGATCTTCTTGGCGACGGCGAAGCGCACGTCCGGGTCCATGGAAATGCCGGTCTCGTCGTTCGAGATGGCGACGACCGGGACATCATACTTCTTGACGAGCGGCAGGATGGCTTCGAGCTTCTCCTCCTCGCCCGTGACGGAGTTGACCAGCGGACGGCCCTTGGCGACCTTCAGGCCGGCCTCGATGGCGGCGGTGACCGAACTGTCGATGGCGAGCGGGATGTCGACGAGCCCCTGGACGATCTCCAGCGTCTGCACCAGAAGGCCCGGCTCCGTCTCGTTCGGGTTGACCGAGGTCACGCCCGCATTGATGTCGAGCATGGTGGCACCGGCGGCGACCTGTTCCAGCGCATCCTTGATGACGGTCTCGAAATTGCCGGCCTGCATTTCCGCGGCCAGCTTCTTGCGGCCGGTCGGGTTGATGCGTTCGCCGATGACGCAGAAGGGCTGGTCGAAACCGATGACGATTTCGCGGGTGGCCGAGGCGACGATGGTGCGTGTCATATAGGGTCCTCTGGGGCGGGGCGCTGGGTCTGGTCTAGCGCGCGATTTCCGGTGTTACAAGCGGCATGCCCGGCGGCGGCCGGCATGGGATCAATGGGGGTGATGGGCGGCGGTCTCGGCCATCTGCTGCTGGTTCTGTTCGACGCCCTGGCGGGTCCTTTCGATGCGTTCGGCGACGAGCTGGTCGACCGGGTTCGGCTCGCGCTTCCAGGGCTGGCGGCCCTTCAGCACGCCGGAATCATGCACGATCTCCGCGACATATTCTTCCTGCCGGTAGGCCATGACGTGAATGCCGGAAACGCCCTCGATCTCCTTCACCTCGTTGATGATGTCGATGCAGAGCTGCTTGCCTTCCTTCTTTTGGTCCTGGGCGCCCTCAAGCCGCGCGATGACGGAATCGGGAATGTGGATGCCCGGCACGTTGGAGCGGATCCACTTCGCCGTCTTGGCCGAGGCCATGGGGCCGACGCCGACGAGGATGTAGCATTTCTCGTGCAGGCCGAGGTCGCGCACCTTCTTCATGTATTCGCGGAACATCGGCACGTCGAAGCAGTACTGGCTCTGCACGAACTGCGCGCCGGCCTCGATCTTCTTGGCGAGGCGATAGGGGCGGAAGTCGTAGGGCGGGGCGAAGGGGTTGATCGCCGCGCCGAGGAAGACCTTCGGCGGCGTCGTCAGCTTGCGGCCGGAGAGGAACTTCGAATTGTCGCGCATGATGCGCACGGTTTCGAGCAGCGACATGCAGTCGAGGTCGAAGACAGGCTTTGCGCCGGGCTGGTCGCCGGCCTGCACGCCGTCGCCGGTCAGGCACATGATGTTGCACACGCCCATGGCCGCGCCGCCGAGGACGTCGCCCTGGATGGCGATGCGGTTCTTGTCGCGGCAGGCGATCTGCATGATCGGCGCATAGCCCATGCGGGTGAGCAGCGCGCAGATGCCGACGGAGGACATGTGGCAGTTGGCGCCCGACGCGTCGACCGCGTTGATGCCGTCCACCCAGCCGTCGAAGATCGCGGCGCGCTCGTAGACGTCTTCCGGATTGGCGCTGTCGGGCGGGTTGAGTTCCGTCGTGACGGCGAATTCGCCGCGGCGCAGCACGCGCTCCAGCCGGCCGAGCGAGGAATGGCCGGGCAGGGGATCGAGCGGCAGATGGGGGCCGAGCGGGTTTTCATCGATATGCGCCATGGATCAGGCGTCCTTTCCGGCAGCGGCGGCTTCCCTGGCGGCGGCGGCCTCTGCCGTCACGCGCAGCCAGGAGGAGGTTTCGCGCAGCGACTGGTTCACCGGTTTCTGCACGTTCATGATGGCATCCCCCTTCGCCATGTTCTGCGATCCCTTCCAGGCCTGGACCCAGACGCAGGGCATGTCCGGCTCCACTTCGCAATTGCCGTTGGCGCGAACGCCGCCGCAGGGGCCGTTGCGAAGCTGCTTGGGACAGTTCATCGGGCAGGACATGCCCGTCGACGACAGCGCGCACTGGCCGCACATGCGACAGTCGAAGAGAAAACCCTTCACATGGCGCTCGACGAAGGTGATCGGCCGCTCGACGCGCTGGTAGCCGAGAAGCTTCCAGACCGGGTGCAGCAGCAGGAAGCCCTGGGCGAAGCGGTGGTAGAACCATTCGAAGAAGCGGGAATGGCGCACGGCCCACAGGCGGACGGTGTATTTGTGCCGGGCCCGGCGGCTCGGCGAGACGCCGGCCGGCGTGAAGGCGCCGGTGGCGGCCTTCTTGGCGGGGGCGGCATTGCCCGGTTTCTGGACGGTGTCAGCCATTGTCGCGGCCTCCGGCCTTGACGAGGGCGACGAGCCGCTCGCGGTCATAGGCGGCTTCCAGCTCGGTTGCGGCCCTGTCGGCTTCCGCCTCCAGGTCGTCGGAGACCGGAACGGGATCGGCCTTGCGCCATTCGGCGAGGTAGTCGTCCGTTTCGGCCGCGCCGGTGCGCATGGCGCACATGTCGATCGCCTCGGTGAAGCGCAGCGACAGTTCCCGCTTGGCGCTCGTGCGGCCCTTCTTGATGATGACCTGGGCGGGGATGTCGCGCCAGTAGACGATGATGCGGTCTGCCATGTCGAAAATTCTCCTCGCGCTGACAATGCGATCTTGCCGCGTCGCGGGCTTCACCCGCCACGACTGCCCCATGCTCAAAAACGACGCGGGATTCGACTATACAGAAGCTTTTACCAGATGCCGCGGGTCACGCCGTTCCAGAGCCAGGTCCAGATCGGCGGATGATACCATTGCCGCGAGGGCGCCGCTATTTTCAAGGGCTTGAGATTGCCGGCCGCCGCATCGCGCATCGCCTCGACGATGATGCCGGTCGAGGCCGCCGTCTGGAGCAGCGGATAGGTGTGCATCGTGTCGCGTTTGGAAGGTTTGACGCGCTGCTGGTAGAGGACGTGGCCGGTGTCGACGCCCGGATCGACGAGGTGCACGGTGCCGCCGAAATTCTCCTCGTCGCGCTCGATGCGCGACCAGTAGCCGCCCTGCAGGCCGCGATATTGCGGGTTGATGCCGGCGTGGAAGTTGAGGACGGGACAGGGGGTCGCGGCAAGCGTTTGCGCCTTCATGATGCGGCAGCTCACGAGAAGCAGCGCGACCGGCCGGATTTCTCCAAGCGCCGTCAGCAGTTCGGGACTGTTGGCCGAGGGGACGGCGATGCGGCGGATTGCCGGGTCCACCGAGGGGTTTGCACCGAATTCCTCAAGGATTTCCGCGGCGCGTTTCGTGGTGAAGCGCTTGCCGTATCGGGAGACGACCATGGTGGCGAGCTGGCCGAGGGCCTGCACCCAGCCGAGTTTTTTCGCCCGCCGCCGGATGAACAGCTTTTGCGATTCGGGCTGTTCCTCGATGACGACGAGGTTCGGGAAAGCGGCCTTGAGGGCGTTGACGACGATTTCCGGGTTGGGGCCGGGCTGGATCAGAATGGCGATGGTCGGTGCCGTCATCGAGGAGCCTATGCATTTGCGTCCGCCCCTCATCCGGCTGCCGCCACCTTCTCCCCGCAAGCGGGGAGAAGGAAATGCCGCGTCGGTTTCCTCGATCATGACCGGTTCGTCGGGCACGTTCCCTCTCCCCGCTTGCGGGGAGAGGGTTAGGGTGAGGGGCAATTTCGGCCGACACTGTCGCGCGCGGAGTTTATCGCCGTCTTAAGGGGAGGGGGGATCCTGCCGGATTGGATAACGCTTCCTTACCGCGCGCGCAAAAGCTCGCCCGTCAGGTCGCCATAGCCGGTAAAGCGATATTCGTAGGTGAGGCCGAGATAGTCCGCCGCCTCCTTCGCCTTCTGCTGCAGGCCCTCGTCCTCGACCTGCGAGAGATAGACGAGCTTGGTGTAGTTGCCGAAATACATGTCCTTCAGCTGCGGGTAGCGGTCGAGGCCGAGCGGCTCGATGACGAAGGCGCGGAACTGGCGGGCGAGGAAATCGGTGAGGAAGAAGGAGGTGACGTCGTCGTCCTTGGCCGCAAAGGCCTCGTTGCCGGCGAAGAAGGAATAACAGTGCGGGCCGGCGATGCGCTCGACGCCCTCGCGCTCGCAGAGCCGGTCGAGAAGGCCCCCGGTGCCGCAATCCGCATAGCCGACGAAGATGCGCGAAAACCCCTCGGCGCGCGCTTCGGCGATCGCCTGTTCCACGCCGGGGGTAATCTTTTCCGGATGGGCGTGCCAGATGGCGGGAAGACAGAGAAGGTCGATATGGGAAAGACCGTTCGCTTCGCGGATGGCGATGACCTCGCGGGCGATGGCGCCGCAGGCGATGACGCGAACCTTTTCCGCGTTCATGCGTTCACCGGTGGGACTTCCATCCCGAAGTTCTGCGTCAACCACATCCATGAAAAGGGACTCCAATCATGACTGGGACGAACCTGACCCGTATGACCATCGTTCTCGCCGCCCTCCTGGCGCTCAGCGCCTGCGGCAACACCATTCGCGGCATGGGTCGGGATACGGCCAATGCCGTGGATGCGACGCAGGCCGCCGGCCAGGATATCGACAACGCCGCAAACTAAAGGTCGTCAGCGGACGGCGCCGATTCAAGACCGGCGCCGTCGAGTTCAATATCAGCCGGCAAGCATGTTGTGCTTGCGCTTCATGAATTCCTTGGCGGTTTCCACGGCCACGGCCGCATCGCGGCAGTAGGCATCGGCGCCGACGGCCTTGCCGAATTCCTCGTTCAGCGGCGCGCCGCCGACGAGAACGACGTAGTCGTCGCGCAGGCCCTTTTCCTTCATCGTGTCGATGACGACCTTCATATAGGGCATGGTGGTCGTCAGCAGGGCCGACATGCCGAGGATGTCCGGCTGCTCGCGCTCGATGGCTTCGAGATAGTTCTCGACCGGGTTGTTGATGCCGAGGTCGATGACGTCGAAGCCGGCGCCTTCCATCATCATGCCGACGAGGTTCTTGCCGATGTCGTGGATGTCGCCCTTGACGGTGCCGATGACCATCTTGCCCTGCTTCGGCGCGCCGGTGGCGGCGAGCAGCGGGCGCAGGATCGCCATGCCGGCCTTCATCGCATTGGCCGAGAGCAGAACTTCCGGCACGAAGAGGATGCCGTCGCGGAAATCGACGCCGACGATGCGCATGCCTTCGACGAGGGCCTGGGTCAGGACGTCGTAAGGGGCCCAGCCACGCTCGAGCAGGATGTTGGTTCCTTCCTCGATTTCCTCCTTCAGGCCGTCGTAGAGGTCGTCGTGCATCTGCTGCACGAGCTCTTCGTCGGAGAGATCGGCGAGAATGATTTCGTCGTCAGACATTGTGTTTCCTCGTCTCCAGTGGCGCTGCGGCGGCAGGCTCTCACCACAAGGAATAACCTTCCTCTTGCGCGAACCTGATTTTGAAAGCGACGTCGCATATGGTGAAAAGCGACCAGCCTCCCACTTCTTGCATGCATAGCCGGTAAAGCCGTGAATTGACAGTGCAAACACGTGAATGCCGCTACGCTGCCCGTCGCAAACCCGCTATAGTTCCGGGCAAGCCGGTATCCCGCGTGCGCCACCGCTTGGCGCATTGAGAACCGCCCCGCCCCGGCGGCTTGCTAGCATAGAAAGAAAGGCGCGTTCGGGCGCCGGAAGAACAAGGCCCGCGGTGCTTTCGGCACCGGGATAACAAGGAAAGACGGATCATGAGCGAGGACATTCAGCAGGTGGCAAGCGAGGGTGGTGGTCGCCGCTCGCGTGAGGGGCGCGGCGCGGCCGCGCGGCGTGCCTCGCGCACGGGGGGCGGTCCGGGCCCGTCGCTGCCCTACATCACCCGCAAGATCAAGGAATACGAGGTCCTCGACGAGGAAGGCCTGCAGCTCATCGAGGCGAATGCCGACCGGGTGCTGGAGGAGATCGGCATCGAGTTCCGCGAGGATCCGGAAGCGCTCCAGCTCTGGAAGGAAGCCGGCGCCGACGTCAAGGGCGAGCGCGTGCACTTTCCGAAGGGCCTTTGCCGCGAGCTCCTGAAGACCGCGCCGTCCAGCTTCACCTGGCATGCCCGCAATCCCGAGCGCAGCGTGCATATCGGCGGCAAGGCCACCGTCTTCGTGCCGGTCTATGGCCCGCCCTTCGTGCGCGACCTCGAAGGCAACCGCCGCTATGCGACGATCGAGGATTTCCGCAATTTCGTGAAGCTCGCCTATATGGCGCCGTCCATGCATTCTTCCGGCGGCACGGTCTGCGAGCCGGTGGACGTTCCGGTGAACAAGCGTCACCTGGACATGGTCTACAGCCACATCAAATATTCCGACAAGCCGTTCATGGGCTCGGTCACCGCACCGGAACGCGCGGAAGACTCGATCGCCATGGCCAAGATCGTCTTCGGCGACGCGTTCGTCGAAAACAACACGGTCATGATGAACCTCATCAACGCCAACTCGCCGATGGTCTTCGACGAGACCATGGTGGGCGCGCTGAAGGTCTATGCGCGGCACAACCAGGCGTGCGTCGTCTCGCCGTTCATCCTGTCGGGCGCGATGAGCCCCGTGACGGTCGCCGGCACGCTGACGCAGATCCTTGCCGAGGTTCTCGCCGGTGCCTCCTTCACCCAGCTTATCCGCAAGGGTGCGCCGGTATTGTTCGGCACCTTCGCCGCCTCGATCTCCATGCAGTCGGGCGCGCCGACCTTCGGCTCGCCCGAGCCTTCGCTCGTTTCCTACGGCGCGGCGCAGCTTGCCCGCCGTCTCGGCATTCCGTTCCGGACCGGCGGTTCGCTCTGCGGCTCGAAGATCCCGGATGCGCAGGCTGCCCACGAATCGGCCAACACGCTGAACATGACGCTGCTCGCCGGCACGAACTTCGTGCTGCATGCGGCCGGCTGGCTGGAAGGCGGCCTCGTCGCCTCCTACGAAAAGTTCATGATCGATCAGGACCAGCTCGGCATGCAGCAGAAGTTCGCCGAGGGCATCGACCTTTCGGAGAATGCCCAGGCGCTCGACGCGATCCGCGAGGTCGGCCCGGGCAGCCACTATCTCGGCTGCGCCCATACCCAGGCCAACTTCCAGACCGCCTTCTACCGCTCGCCGCTCGCCGACAACAACTCGTTCGAGCAGTGGGAGATCGAGGGCCAGAAGCGCATCGAGGACCGCGCCAACGCGCTCTGCCGCACTTGGCTGGAGAGCTACGAGGCGCCCTATCTCGACCCGGCGATCGACGAGGCGCTGCTCGCCTACGTCAAGAGCCGCAAGGACTCGATGCCGGACGCCTTCACCTGAAAGGGTCCCGATCGCGCCAGGGAGCAAGGCGGAGCAACGCGGGTGGCGGACATGATCCAGAAGGAAGTCTGGCGTCCCCACTATGAACTCAAGGGGGACGTGACCCGGTGAGGGGGCGTCGCCCCGATCTCGATACGATCCGTGCGGCTCTCAAGCCGCACGGTCTTTTTTTGCGCGGCACCGTCGATTTGTCCGGAGACGAGACGGCACCAGACCTTGCGGATGGCCGCCCTGCGGCCGGCGTCGTGCTCGTCGGCAATATCGGCAGCTCGATCTGGCCGGCCTTTTCGCGCTGGCGGGCCGAACAGGCGGATCGCGGCGGCCCGGACCCGCTCGACGCCTGGTCGAAAGAGGTCATCCAGGCCGTCGCCGCGGCGGCCGGCGCGACCGCCTGGTTTCCCTCCGATCCGCCCTGGCAGCCGTTCCAGCGCTGGGCCATGCGGGCGGAAGGCCTGAAGGCATCGCCGCTCGGCATCCTCATCCATCCCGTCTACGGCCTCTGGCACGGCTATCGCGGTGCGCTCGGCTTTTCGACGCCGATCGCGGACGCCCCCCTGCACACTGCGCCGCACCCCTGTGCGCACTGTCCCGACAAGCCGTGCCTGGCGGCCTGTCCCGCCGGTGCCGTCCGTCTCGACATGTTCGACGTGCCCGCCTGCCGGGCGCATCTGCGCATGCCGGCGGGGCAGGGCGGCTGCATGGTCGCCGGCTGCCTTTCCCGCGCGGCCTGTCCCGTGGGGGCGGCCTATCGTTACGACGAGGCCCAGCTTCGCTTTCACATGGCGGCGCTGTCGCTTTGATCTTTTGTCGGGCCTGCTGCTAAATTCGCCGCATTGCCGGCGGAGCCAGGGGCATGCGCGTCCTTCTGTTCCTCTTTCTTCTTCTTGCCGCCCTGACCCTGCGGAGCATTGCCATGGCCGAACCGCCGAAATGTACCGAGATCGAGCATCTCTCGGGCCGCTACACCGTCTGCACATTCGACCCGGCGCAAGAGACGATCCGGCTCTTCGGTGCGGCCACGCTCGTCAGCCGCGGCGCGCGCTATGACCAGCTCAACACCCATCTCCTGCGCAACGGGCAGCACATGACCTTCGCCATGAACGGCGGCATGTATCACCCCGATTACGGGCCGGTCGGCCTTCTGGTGGAAGGGGGGCGGGAGGCCGGCGCGCTCAACCGGGGCGATGCGTTCGGCAATTTCTTCCTCAAGCCGAACGGCGTGTTCTGGGTTGGCGAGGGCAGGGCCGGCGTGATGGAGACGGAGGCTTTCGCCAGGGCAGGGCTTTCGCCGCGTGAGGCGACGCAATCCGGGCCGATGCTGGTCATCGACGGGAACATCCATCCGCGGTTCCTTGCCGACGGCACGAGCCTGCAGATCCGCAACGGGGTCGGCAGCCTTCCCGACGGGCGGATCGCCTTCGTCATCTCGAACGATCCCGTCCGGTTCCACGACTTCGCGACGCTCTTCCGGGACCGGCTGCACAGCCGCAACGCGCTTTTCCTCGATGGCAGCATTTCCAGCCTCTACGCCCCGGAAATCCGGCGCCACGACCGGGATGCCGTGATGGGCACCATCATCGCCGTCGTGAAAAATCTGCCCTGGTGAGAAATTTTTTCGGAAGGGCACCCAAGGATCGCGGCCCGACGCACGTCTGAAAGGACAGTGCACAGCAATCGGGATGGACCCGTGGAAACAGAACTCGTCGAAAAGGCGGCATCGGGCGACAGGCAGGCTTTCGCCGCGCTTGTCGAAAGCCGCTATGATTTCATCCATGCCGTTGCCTGGCGATGGTGCGGCGACCGGCAGGACGCCGAGGACGTGGCGCAGGAGGTCTGCATACGCCTTGCAAGCGCCATCCGCGGCTTCAAGGGCGCGAGCCGCTTCGGTACCTGGCTCTATACGGTGACGCTGAATGCCGCGCGCGACCAGCTGCGCAAGCGGCGCCGGGCCGAATGGCGCGACGCTGCCTATCTGCGCGAACAGGCGGTGCTCGACGGCACCCCCGCGGAGGACGGCAACGAGGAACTCTGGCAGGCGGTGCGCCAGTTGCCCGACAAGCAGCGCGACGCGGTGCTTTTGATCTACGCCGAAGGCCTCAGCCATGCGGCCGCGGCCGATGTGCTCGGCTGCGCCGAAACGACGATTTCCTGGCATGTGCACGAGGCCCGCAAGCGCCTGAAGGTGCTCTTGCGCGATGCGGCCGCGTGACGGAAGGACAGACGATGAGCGATCTCGACCTCGAAAAACTCGCCCGCGACAGGGCGCCGGCCGCCGACCCCGCGGCCCGTGCCCGTGCGCTCGCCGCCGCCATGGAGGCGTTCGACGGCGCGGAAAAAAATGCTGCCAGCTCCCAAGGATCGTCCGCAGGCGGGCGTCAAAGCTCCATCTTCAACCGGATATGGAGCCCCATCATGAACCGCAGACTTCTCGCCGGCTCGGCCCTTGCCACGCTGCTCGTCGTGCCTGTCGCCGGCCTCGTGACCTATGAACTGGTGAACAACGGCACGGTGCCGCTCACCGTGACGACGGAGGTCGCCGAAACGTCCGGCGACCAGGATCTGCGCACCCGCCAGCAGGAGGCCAAGAAGACCACGCCGAACGCCGGCGCGCTTTCCGAGGCCCTGCAAAGCGGCGAGGCCCGGGACGGCAGCGCAAGGCAGGCGACCGGGGCGGAGGCGAAAGCGGAGGCCGCGCAGCCGACCGACATGCTGGCTGCCGAGCCTGTACCGCTTGCCGAGAGCCGGGAAGAGGAGGCCCTCGCGGCCGCGCCGGATTCCTTTGCGCTGGGCGGGGCGGTCGCCACGCAGCCGCTGAGCCGCGCCATCACGCAGCCCTCCGCGACGGCGGACGCCATCGCGATGCCCGTGCCCGCGGAGGACCGCGAGCGTTTCGCCTCGGCCGATCCCAACCCGGTGAAGAGCGTCGCCACCGATCCGGTCTCGACCTTCTCCGCCGATGTCGACACGGCGTCCTATTCCTATGTGCGCCGCGCGCTGCTCGGCGGCAGCCTGCCGGACCGGGAGGCCGTTCGGGTGGAGGAACTGGTCAACTATTTCCCCTATGACTGGAAGGGGCCGGAGACGGCGGAAAAGCCGTTCAACGCCACCGTCACCGTCCTGCCGACGCCGTGGAACAAGGACACCGAGCTGCTGCATATCGGCATCAAGGGGTTCGAGACCGCGGCGACGGCGCAGCCCGCGGCCAACCTCGTCTTCCTCATCGACGTTTCCGGCTCGATGGACGCGCCGGACAAGCTGCCGCTCCTGAAGGGCGCCTTCCGCCTGCTGGTCGGCAAGCTGAAGGACACGGACACCGTCTCCATCGTCACCTATGCCGGCAATGCCGGCGTGGTGCTGGAGCCGACCGCGGTGAAGGACCGGCAGAAGATCCTCGACGCCATCGACACGCTGCAGCCGGGCGGCTCGACGGCAGGCGCGGAGGGAATCGAGGCGGCCTACCGGCTGGCTGAAAAAGCCTTCAAGACGGATGGCGTCAACCGCGTCATGCTGGCGACGGACGGCGATTTCAACGTCGGCCCCGCAAACGACGATGACCTGAAGCGCATCATCGAGGAGCGGCGCAAGAGCGGCATCTTCCTCTCCGTGCTCGGCTTCGGCCGCGGCAACTACAATGACGGCATGATGCAGACGCTGGCGCAGAACGGCAACGGCACGGCCGCCTATATCGACACGCTGGCCGAGGCGCAGAAGACGCTGGTGGAGGAGGCGGGCGCCTCGCTCTTCCCCATCGCCAAGGACGTCAAGTTCCAGATCGAGTTCAATCCCGAGCGCATCGCCGAATACCGCCTGATCGGCTATGAGACCCGCGTGCTCAACCGCGAGGATTTCAACAACGACAAGGTGGATGCGGGCGACATCGGCTCCGGCCACCGGGTGACGGCGATCTACGAGGTGACGCCGAAGGGCAGCCCCGCCGTGCTGAACGATCCGCTGCGCTACGGCAAGGAGAACGCCGCAGCGGCGCCTGTGGCCGAGAGCGGCGAGCTCGCCTTCCTGAAGATGCGCTGGAAGAAGCCGGATGGCGAGACGAGCGAACTCGCCACCCTGCCGGTGACCGATGCCGATGCCGTCGCCGACGTGAACGCCGCTGCGCCGGATGTGCGCTTCTCCGTCGCCGTCGCCGCCTTCGGCCAGAAGCTGAAGGGCGTGAGCGCCCTGCAGGACTATGCCTATGGCTCGATCCTCGGCCTTGCGGAAGCGGCGAAGGGCAACGACCCCTTCGGCTATCGCGCGGAGTTCCTGAAGCTCGTCCAGCTCGCCGGCGGCCTTTCCGGCGAGAAGGCGGAATAGGGCAGGCCGCCTTGCCCCTGGCCCGCCGGACCTTGTCCTCGCGGGTAGAGGCAATCGGTACTCCCTTTGCCCCCGGCCCTCAAGGGGAGAGGGCCGGCAGGCCAGAGGGGGGATCTCGCCATATGCCGCAAGCCGAAGGAACGACCTACGCGGCAGGCTTTTCCTTCACATTGTGAATGTTGCTTGCGGAAGCGGGCGCGGCATCGCCGTCGCCCCGCCTGCGGGGAGAAGGCGGCGGCAGCCGGATGAGGGGCGCGGTCCAGCGGCGCTCCCTGACCTGTGGCAGCAGGGCATAGCCGCGCTCGCTGCCTTCGACCAAGGTCAGCCCCACATCGCGCAGCAGCCGTATATCCCGCCGCGCAACGAGCAGCCGCAAGGCCTCCCGCTCCGCCTGCCTGCGGCGAAACCGCATCCATTGTTCCAAGAGTTTTGCGATGATTCCCATGGCCTTGCCTTCCCTTTCAGGACAAAGCCAAGCAAAACCGTAGACATTTCACAAACGAATAGCGATTATGGCAGGCATCAGGAAAAGCGATGGCGTCATGTACCCACCTCTCGAAAGCGACCTGCTCCGCATCTTCGTTGCCGTCGCCCAGGCCGGCAATGTCACCCATGCCGCCGAAAGGCTTGGGCGAACGCAGTCGGCGATCAGCATGCAGGTGCGCAAGCTGGAGGACTCGGTGGGCGCGACGCTCTTCGAGCGCGGCCCGCGCGGCGTCGCCCTGACGCGGGAGGGCCAGCGGCTGCTGCCCTATGCGCGGCGCATCGTCGGGCTCGTCGACGAGACCACGGCGGCGATGCGCACGGTGCCGCTGGACGGGCCGGTGCGCGTCGGCATCCCCGAGGAATACAACCAGACGGTCCTGCCCAATGCGCTGGCCGCCTTCGCGGAAATCCATCCGGATACCGAGGTGACGGTGCTGTGCGGCTACACCGCCCAGCAGATGGCAGCGCTTGAGGCCGACGAACTGGACCTTGCCATCATCTTCGACTGGTGCGACGGGGTTTCCGGCGAGCTTCTGGCGATCGATCCGACGGTCTGGGTCACCTCCGTGGCGCACAACCGGCATCTGGAGCGCCCCATGCCGATCGCCGTCTACTGGCGTTCGAGCTGGTGCCGGGACTTTGCCCTGCGCTCGCTGGAGCGGCACGCGATCCCCTACCGCATCGCCTATACCTGCGACACCAGCGGCGGGCTGCGCTCGGCGGTGGCAAGCGGGCTTGCCGTCGCGCCGCTCTCCCGCAGCAACATCCCGCCCGGCACGCGCGAGCTGACCGCGGCGGACGGCTTCCCGCCGATCGATTCCTCCCGCGTCGTGCTGAAGCGCAATCCGCGGCGCGGCGGGCCGACGATCGACGGCATGGCCGACATGATCCGCAAATCCTTCGGCCCGCTGGCGGTGCCGGCGGATCAGGCCTTCGGATAGGCCTTTTCAAGGCCACCGGAGCGGGTGAGGCCCGCGCGGAAGGCGGCATGGGCGGCATGCTGGCTGGAGCGGGCCGCCTCGGTCAGCCGCATCTGCAGGCGTGCCGGCGCCGTCTCGCCCAGCCATTCGCCGAGCCTTTCCAGCTTCAGGGAATTGAGGAAACGGGCGGCGGCGGCGCGGTCGAGATACAGGTCGAGGCCTTCGAGCAGGTTCTCGTCCTGCTTGGGATTTTCCATCAGGAGGCGCAGATAGGCTTGGTCGGCTTCGCCGAGGGCAGCCAGCTTGTCGGCCACGGTCTCCCGGTCGGGAAAGGCTGCAAGATCGGCGCTCATGATCGTCTCCCAAGAATCGTTCTGACTTCTATTTCTAACGCAATTCCGGACGCAAGACCGCTGCGCACTCTTGCTGGAATTGCTCTGGATAGGACAGGGAGAAAGCGGGTCGCAAGCCTGTGACCGAATGTTTGGACTAAAAATCCAATATTGACAAATTATCTATCTTTGGATTGTTTGCCCGCATGTACGACTCATCAAATGCCGACCTGCTGCTTCGCCAGCACACCGCGACGGCCGCGGCCATCTCGACCCTGTTCTATCCCCATGCCGAGGTCGTGCTGCACGATCTCGAAACGGGGTTGATCGCCGGTATCTGGAACGCCTTTTCCGGCCGCAAGGCGGGCATGGAATCGCTCGTCGAGGAGGCGCTGGAGGAGGCCGGCGAGGGCGGCATCTACGGCCCCTATGAGAAGACCGGCGAGGACGGGCGGCGCCTGAAATCGGTGACAGCGGTGCTGAAGGACGATTTCGGCCAGGCGCTCGGCCTCTTCTGCATCAACATGGACGTGTCGCATTTCGACGCCGCGGCCAAGCTGCTTTCGGCCTTTGCCGGCGCGGCGGCCGCCCGCCCGGCATCGCTTTTCGCCGGCGACTGGCGCGAGGAGATCAACACGGCGCTGCACGACTGGCTGCGCACCCGCGGGCTGGCGCTGACGGCGCTGAAGAAGGGCGACCGGGTGGCGCTCGTCGCCGCGCTCGACGAACGCGGCCTGTTCCAGACCCGCAATGCCGTCGACCATCTCGCCGGCCTCATCGGTGCCTCGCGCGCCTCGATCTACAATTATCTCGCCGATGCCCGGCGCCAGAGCCAGAAGGACAGGACCCCGTGACCACGCTGCCGGATTTCCGCCTCGAAACCCATTTCTCGCGCTGGGAATTCAAGGCGCGCCATCACATGACGGCAAGCGATGCCGAGACGATGACCATGTCGGACCTCCTGGCGCTGGCTGGTCCCGAGGATCGCGAGGCCTGGGAGCGCGTCGCGCTCGGCTATACCGAGACCTGGGGCGCGCCCGAACTGCGCGAGGCCATCGCGACGACCTATGACACGCTGTCGGGCGCCGATATCCTCACCTTCGCCGGTGCGGAGGAGGGGCTCTACTGCGCCATGCTGGCGCTGCTTGCGCCCGGCGACCATGCCATCGTCACCGTGCCGAACTACCAGTCGATGGAGACGATGCCGGTCACCATATCAGGCCATGTCACGGGCATCGCGCTCCGGCCGGAAAACCGCTGGCAGCTCGATCTCGACGACGTGCGCGCCGCGCTGCGCCCCGAAACAAAACTCATCGCCGTCAATTTCCCCAACAACCCGACGGGCACCATCGCCGACCAGGCAATCTTCCACGGCCTGGTCGATCTTTGCGCCGGGCGCGGCATCCATCTCTTTTCCGACGAGGTCTATCGCGGGCTGGAGATCGACGCCGCAAAACGCCTGCCGCAGGCGGCCGACCTGTTCGACAAGGGCATTTCGCTCAACGTGATGTCCAAGGCCTACGGCCTGCCGGGCCTGCGCATCGGCTGGATCGCCAGCAAGGACCATGCCCTGCTGGCGCGCATGGAGAAGATGAAGCACTACCTCTCCATCTGCAATGCGCGCCCCTCCGAGGTGCTGGCCGGCATCGCGATCAAGGCGCGCGAAACGATCTTCGCCCGCAATCGCGCGCTCTGCGCGGAGAACATGGCAAGGCTCGGCGCCTTCTTCGCCGATTATCCGGATCTCTACGAATGGGCCGAGCCGGACGGCGGCTGCGTTGCCTTTCCGCGCTATCGCGGCGCCGACGGCGTCGAGGCGCATTGCCGCCGGCTGGTGGAGGAGAAGGGCGTGCTGCTGCTGCCCTCCAGCCTCTACGTCTCGGACCTCCTGCCCGTGCCGCCGGATCGCTTCCGCGTCGGCTTCGGCCGGCGCAACATGGAGGCGGGGCTGGCGGCCTGGCGGGCGTTTCTTGCTGAGGAAGCGCATTAGCCCTTCTGCAGGATATCGGTCGCCTTGTGAGTGTCGTCGACGCCGTCGATCAGCAGCACGTCGCCATCCGCGTTGCGGGTGCGAAGCGGCAGGATCGCCTGGTAGGCGGGTGACGCGTACCAGGCCTCGGCGGCGCTGCGGCTCGGGAAGGACAGCATGACGACGTCGCCGCAGAAGCTGCCTTCCAGCACGCGCTTGTTGCCGTCGCCGTGCAGCACGAACCGGCCGCCGAAGGGCGCCATGGTGGCGTCGATCGCCTCGAGATAGGCGATGATCTCCGCGCCGAAGGCGACATTGCGAAGGTGGGCGAGGGCGTAGGTGGTCATGGGGCTCTCCTGTGCGTGGCGGTATGGGAGAACCCTACGGCGCCTTCCGCAGCAGATCGATTACCTTGCAGGTAATGCCGGCGCCTATCTGCTTCCAAAGGTCAGGGCAAAGGAAAGCCGCCCGCGGCGTGGCCGGGGCGGCTGATGATCCTTCGTGCCGGCGGCTGGCCTCAGCCGCGGCGGCGGCTGCGTTCGCGGGCGGGCGCGGCGGCGCTTTCGTCGGCGGTCTTGTTGCGCAGCGGGCCGATCGTCTCGATGATCGCGGCGAGCGTCGGGCGTTCGCGCGGCTCGTGCGCGTCGAGCGCCACGCGCATGGCGGCAAGGTGTTCGCAGGACGTGCCGCAGCAGCCGCCGATGATGCGTGCGCCGGCATCGCGGGCAAGGCGGGCATATTCGGCCATCAGCGGCGGCGTGCCGGAATAGTAGATTTCCGCGCCGCGATATTCCGGGATGCCGCAATTGCCCTTGACGACGACGGTCGCGGACGGGTCGGCGCCGGTCATGTCGAGCAGCGAGGAGAGGATGTCGGACGCCCCGACGCCGCAATTGGCGCCGACGGCGAGGGGACCTGCGCCGATATCGCCGGCAACGCCGTGGATATCCCGCGGATGCAGGCCCATCATCGTCTTGCCGGCCGTGTCGAACGAGCCGGTATAGACGAAGGGCAGGCCGACCTTGGTGGCGGCTTCGGCCGCGGCGCGGATTTCCTCCGGCGAGGACATGGTCTCGATCCAGGCGACGTCCGCGCCGCCGGCCTTCAGGCCCTCGATCTGCTCGGCGAAGGCGGAAACGGCGTCGTCATAGGTCATTGCGCCGAGCGGCACGAGCAGTTCGCCCGTCGGGCCGACGGAGCCGGCGACGATCACCGTGCGCGGCGCCTTGTCGGCGACCGCGCGGGCGATCTCGGCGGCCTTCCTGTTGAGGTCGAAGACGCGGTCCTGCGCATGGTGCAGCTTCAGGCGATGGCGCGTGCCGCCGAACGTGTTGGTGAGGATGATGTCCGCCCCGGCATCGACGAAGTCCTGGTGCAGCTTCGTGATGTTCTCCGGCCTGGCCTCGTTCCACAGTTCCGGCGCTTCCCCGGCTTCGAGGCCCATGGCGAAGAGCGAGGTCCCGGTCGCGCCATCGGCGAGCAGGAAGGGCTTTTCGGCAAGAAGCTGGGCAAGCGGGTTCGTCGCGGTCATCGGCATATCCTTCTGTTTGTCACATCATATAAAGATTTCTTTATGTGATTGCAATGATGGATTGGCGGCAAAGAAGAGGGTGTCCCGGAGGACGCTTCCAGTCGACGGGAATCCAGGTGACTCCCTCTCCTCCGTCATGGTCGGGCTCGACCCGGCCATCCACAGCCTGGGTGCCGAGTGAACCCTCGGGTCAAGCCCGAGGGTGACGAAGGAGAGGGAGGAATGCGAGGAGAGGGAAAAGAGGGAAGAGGGGGAAGAGGGGGAAGAGGGGAAGAGGGTGAGGAGAGGGAGCAGGCCCATTCCCAAACGAGGAGAGGGCGCCCCGGGCGCCCTCTCTGTTCGTCTGCCGGGCGGTTCAGGCCGCTTGCGCCTCGTGGCTCGTGGGCGTCACCATGCTGGAGATGATGGCGCTGAGGCTGAGCGCGCCGATCGGGCGGCCGGCTTCGTCGACGACATGGGCGAGCGTCTGGTTGGCCGCCGTCATGGCGCGGGCGGCCATTTCGAGCACCGTGCCCTTGGCGATCGGCATGCCCTCGGGATTGCCCGAGAGCGGCGCCATGATCGTCTCGACGTTGACGACGCGGCCGCGGTTCACCTCTTTCACGAAGGCGGTGATGTATTCGTCCGCCGGGTTCAGCACGATCTCCTGACCGGTGCCCTGCTGCACGACCATGCCGTCGCGCAGGATCGCGATCTTGTCGCCGAGGCGCAGCGCCTCGTCGAGATCGTGGGTGATGAAGACCACGGTCTTCTTCAGCTCCTTCTGCAGGTCGAGCAGCACGGTCTGCATGTCGACGCGGATCAAGGGGTCGAGCGCCGAATAGGCTTCGTCCATCAAGAGGATGTCGGCGTCGTTGGTCAGCGCCCGGGCAAGGCCCACGCGCTGCTGCATGCCGCCCGAAAGCTGGTTCGGATAGTGGTTCTCGAAGCCGGCGAGGCCGACGCGGGCGATCCACTGCCTGGCGCGCTTCTCACGCTCCGCCTGCGCCACGCCCTGGATCTCCAGGCCGTAGACGGTGTTTTCCAGGACCGTGCGGTGCGGCAGCAGCGCGAATTTCTGGAACACCATCGCCGTCTTGTGCCGGCGGAATTCGCGCAGGTCGTTCTCGCTCATCTTGCAGACGTCGACGCCGTCATAGAGCACCTCTCCGGCGGTCGGGTCGATCAGCCGGTTGATGTGGCGGATCAGCGTCGATTTCCCCGAGCCGGACAGGCCCATCACCACCATGATGCCGCCGGCGGGCATGGAGATGTTGATGTCGCGCAGGCCCAGCACATGGCCGTATTTCTGGTTCAGTTCCGCCTTGCCGAGGCCGTTCTTGACCGCATCGACATAGTCGCCGCCCCGCGGGCCGAAGATCTTGTAGAGATTGCGGACCTCGATTGCATGACTAACCATGAATTACCTCCGAATGCTTCTGCAGCCGCTTGCCATAGGCCTGGCTTGTACGGTCAAAGATGATGGCGATGGCCACGAGCGCGAACCCGTTGAGGAACCCGACCGTGAAGAACTGGTTGTTGATGGCCTGCAGCACGTTCTTGCCGAGCCCCCCGACGCCGACCATCGAGGCGACGACGACCATGGCGAGCGACATCATGATGGTCTGGTTGATGCCGGCCATGATGGTGGGCAGGGCGAGCGGCATCTGCACGTTCCTCAGCTTCTGCCAGCCGGAGGAGCCGAAGGCGTCGGCCGCTTCCAGCACTTCCTTGTCGACGAGGCGGATGCCGAGATTGGTGAGGCGGATCATCGGCGGCACGGCATAGATGACGACCGCGATGAGGCCCGGCACCTTGCCGATGCCGAAGATCATGACGACGGGGATGAGGTAGACGAAGCTCGGCATCGTCTGCATCACGTCGAGGACCGGGTTGACGAAGGACTGCACCCGGTCGGAGCGGGCCATGAGAATGCCGATCGGGATGCCGACGATGACGGCGATCAGCGTACAGACCGTCACCATGGCGAGCGTCACCATCGTGTCGTTCCACAGGCCGAGCAGCCCGATGGCGAACATGGAGAGGGCGGTGCCGACGGTGATCTTGATGTTGCGGCTGCCGAAATAGACGATGGCCAGCATCGCGATCAGGATGATCGGCCAGGGCGAGCTGACGAACAGCCGCTCCAGATAGTTCAGGAACCACTGCAATGGCTGGACCATCGCATCGATGATGTTGACGTAACTCCTGACGAGGCTCTTGAAGCCGTCGTCTATGACTTTTCTTGCGCCGCGGATGCTGGCGTCACTGAAGGCTGGAAACTTGCAAAGAAAGCCTGGCAACAGTTCGCATAAGCCTGCCATCCTCTTCCCCTCTTCTACCGGAAGTTATTGTCCCGCACCGCAAGAGCGCTTTCTTGCCTTGCGAACGGGACGGCGCGCACAGGGATATTCTTGTTCTGGTTCCCGGCTTGCAGTCCGTCTTCTCACGAACTGCCGCTTGATACTGTGCTGTTTGCGACCTCTGCAGTTTTTTGAGCGGGCGTCGGGCGGTTTGCCTGCACCCTCGTTCAGGTCGCCGGAAAGCCGGCAGCCGGAAAGGGCTGCCGGCAGGCCGTCGTCAGAGCGCGGCCTTGACCTTTTCCGCGATATCCGGAGCGACCCACTTGGTCCACATGTCCGGATAGGTTTCGAGGAAGTGCTTGGCGGCGTCCTCGTTGGTGCCCTGGTTCTCGTCCATCCAGGCGAGAACCTTGCCGACCGTGCCGTTGTCCCACTGGCGCGTCTTCATGTAGTCCATGGCAACGCCGGCCTTTTCGGAGAAGGCCTTGGTCACGACGGTGAAGACGTCGGAGGTCGGATAGGAGTTGACCTTCGGGTTGGGGCAGTCCGGCACGGCGGTGCAGGCGTCCCAGTCGGCCTTGTCGTGTTCGACGCCGAAGGAGAGCTTGGTCATCTCGTACTTGCCGAGAATGGCGGTGGGCGCCCAGTAGTAGCCGAGCCAGCCGCTCTTCTTCTCGAAGGCATTGGCGATCGAGCCGTCGAGGCCCGCCGCCGAGCCCGTGTCGACGAGCGTGAAGCCGTCCTTGTCGGCATCCAGCGCGCGGTAGAGATTGTCCGTCGAGACCTGGCAGTTCCAGCCCGAGGGGCAGTTGTGCACGGCGCCCTTGGAGGAGTCTTCCGGCGCGGGGAAGAGTTCCGGATGCTTCAGCGCGTCCTGCACGGTCTTGATGTCGGGATGCGCGTCGGCGAGGAATTTCGGGATCCACCAGCCTTCGACGCCGCCTTCCGAAAGCAGCGGCGCAAGCTGGATCAGGCGGTCTTCGGCGATCGCCGCGTCGAGCGGCGTGCGCACGGCATTGACCCACATTTCGGGCGCGACGTCCGGCTCGCCCTTCTCGTTCATCGAGGTGAAGGTCGGCATCGTGTCGCCGGTCACCAGCGTGACCGAGCAGCCATAGCCGTTTTCGAGGATGAGCTTGTCGACATGGGCGGCGACGCCCGCCGAGGCCCAGTTCATTTCGGCGATCGAGACGTCGCCGCAGTCTGCCGCCTGGGCAGAACCGGCAAAGCCGTAAAGGCCGGCGGCAAGGATGGTGGAAGCAAGGAGCTTCTTCATGGATTAAGACCTCCCAGTCTTGGATGCAGCGATCAACCCGGAAGGCAGCGCAGGCTACTGCGTTGTCCCGACTGCCCGAAAGTTTTGCGACAGCCACGGGGATCCGATGCCAGGTGAGGCGAGCCAATCCCCCTGCTGCAGCGACGCCGAGCCTTTTTCTGGTTTGCCGGCGGAACCCTGTCGCCGACAACCTATCTTCGTGCGTCACAAGGGCAGCCTACGGGTTCTCATAGAGAAATCAACCTCCTGCGCGGCCGGCATATGGCCGACGGGCTGCTCCGGCCGCCCGAAAGGCTGAAATTCCAGCAACCTTGCGGTGGAAAAAATGGGCGTTTGCTCGCATCAGGGCAAATGATCAGGGGGTGGTTCGCACGGTAAGGCGCGATGGTCGCTGAAAGCGGACAAATCCTGTTCCGAATGCGCCGCTTCGGGCCTTAGGAAAATTATCGCAAAAATTTTCAAAAATAATCGCGATTCATCTTTGCTTAAGCTCCCGATAACGGTCCGGTAAGGATGTGCCGCTATTGGTTCTCTCACGGCGGGGGACATCGCCGCCTGCTCCGGAAAGGTATTGCGTACCGGGGTGCCTGGGCTCCGACGCGTTTTTGTCGGACGCCGCCATGCGTATTTTGGCAAGCCGTGCATCACCGGAAGGGATGCACGGCTTTCGCCGTTTCAGGGCAATAAAAAACGCCGCCTCCCGGAGAGAGACGGCGCTATGCGAGCGGGACCTGACGTCGCGCTCGAAGGATCAGCCGACGTTGCGCGTGCGGATGAAGCCGAGGGGACCGAGCGGCGCGTCCATGACGACGTTGCGCACGCGGGACTGGCTCTGGGGGGCTTCGCCGTTCCAGGCGATCTGTACGAAGTTCGGCTTGCTGAAGATGAACAGCATTGTCTTTGTCCTTGAAACCCGAAGCCACGCGCCTCGGCTGTGTGATGGCGTTGATATAGGCGTTCTCCACGCGGAAAACCATGGTTGTTCACGGCGCAATATGTCGCAAAAGGAACAGCATGACAGCCATGCTCCCGGCGCATGGCGGTTCGCCGGGAAAAGGCGCGAGCAGCCGGGCGCGGATTGCGGCTAAATTGCGGTAGGTCAGGGCTTTTCGGCAATGGGCGGGAATGCTACGAGGACCGCATGACCAGAACGATCATGCTCCAGGGCACCGGCTCGGATGTCGGAAAAACGGTATTGGTGGCGGGGCTGTGCCGCATTGCCGCCAATCGCGGGCTGAAGGTGCGCCCCTTCAAGCCGCAGAACATGTCGAACAATGCCGCCGTCTCGGCCGATGGCGGCGAGATCGGCCGGGCCCAGTGGCTGCAATCGCTGGCCGCCCGCGTGCCGTCCTCCGTGCACATGAACCCGGTGCTCCTGAAGCCGCAATCGGACGTCGGCAGCCAGATCATCGTGCAGGGCAGGGTGTTCGGCCAGGCGAAGGGGCGCGACTACCAGGCGCTGAAGCCGAAGCTGATGGGCGCCGTCATGGAAAGCTTCGAGACGATCGCGGACGGCGCCGATCTCGTCGTCGTCGAGGGCGCGGGCTCGCCGGCGGAAATCAACCTCCGGGCCGGGGACATTGCCAATATGGGCTTTGCCACGCGCGCCGGCGTGCCGGTCGTGCTCGTCGGCGACATCGACCGCGGCGGCGTCATCGCCTCGCTTGTCGGCACCTATGCCATCCTGCCGGAAGAGGACCGGCGCATGGTCACCGGCTATCTCATCAACAAGTTCCGGGGCGATGTGACGCTGTTCGACAGCGGCATTGCCGAGATCGCCCGCTTCACCGGCTGGCCCTGTTTCGGCGTCGTGCCGTGGCTGAGAGAGGCGGCGCGCCTGCCGGCCGAGGATTCGGTGGTGCTGGAGCGGCTGGCCAGGGGCGAGGGCGGGGCGCTGAAGGTCGCCGTGCCCGTTCTCTCCCGCATTGCCAATTTCGACGATCTCGATCCGCTGAAGGCCGAGCCGGAGGTGGACCTCGTCTTCGTGCGGCCGGGCGAGCGGCTTCCGGCCGATGCCGGCCTTGTCGTCCTGCCGGGCTCGAAATCCACCATCGCGGATCTCAGGGATTTCCGTGCCGCCGGCTGGGACCGCGACCTTGCCCTGCACATGCGCCGCGGCGGACGGGTCATCGGCATCTGCGGCGGCTACCAGATGCTCGGCAGCCGCGTCACCGACCCGCTCGGCATCGAGGGCAGTGAACGGGAGGTCGAGGGGCTCGGCCTGCTGGCGGTCGAGACCGAGATGGCGCCGGAAAAGACCGTGCGCAACAGCACGGCCCGCTCGCTGCAATATGACGTGCCGCTCGAAGGCTATGAGATCCATCTCGGCCGCACCACCGGGCCGGATGCGCTGCGTCCCTCCGTCAGCATCGACGGGCGGCCGGACGGCGCGCTCTCGCCCGACGGACGGGTGATGGGCACCTATCTGCACGGTCTTCTGTCGAGCGACGCCTATCGCGCCGGGCTGCTTGCCGATTTCGGCATCGAGGGCGGCGGCTTCGATTACCGGGCGAGCGTCGATGCGGCGCTCGACGGCGTGGCGGCGGAGCTGGAGGCGGTTCTCGATCCGCGCTGGCTCGATGGCCTGATTAAACCGGCCTTCTGAAACGTTCAGACATCGGGTTCCTCCGCTGCCGGCCTGCCGCACCAAAGTTGCGCCAGAATTCGGTGCGAGGAGTGACGGAAATCCGCCCGGGATCGCCGGGCGCTGGCGCCTTCGCGCGATCCGAAAGGGTGGGATATATGGGTTCTGGACCTCTCGCACGCTCCGTTCTGGTGCGGCTCGGCATTGCCGGCATCGTCGGGCTCTCGCTCGCCGGCCAGCCGGCGGTCGCCTTTGCCCAGGCTGCGACCGGCAAGGAGGCCGGCAGCGCCGGCAAACGCTGGGAAGAGGAGTTCTCGCTCTGGCAGAAGGTCTCGGCCGGCAGCGATGTCGCGCAATATGAAGGCTATCTGAAGCAATATCCGAACGGTACCTTCGCCTCCATGGCGCGCCTGCGCATCGCCGAACTGCAGGCCGCCGCCAAGGCGAAGCCGGCGACGGGCGCCTCCGAGCAGGCCGAGGCGGATGCCAAGGCCAAGGCCGACGCGGCGGCGGCCGCCGAAAAGGCGAAGGCTGAGGAACTGGCTGCTGCGGACAAGGCCAAGGCCGAAGAAGAGGCCCGCAAGACCGCGGAGGCCGAGAAAGCCAAGGCGGATGCGGAAGCGGCGCGCTTGAAGGCCGAGGAAGAGGCGCGGAAGGTGGCGGAGGCCGAGAAGGCGAAGGCCGATGCGGAAGCCGCGCGCCTGAAGGCCGAAGAGGACGCGCAGAAAGCGGCGGAAGCCGAAAAGGCGAAAGCCGATGCAGAGGCGGCGCGCCTGAAGGCGGAAGCGGACGCCAAGAAGGCGGAGGAAGCCGCCACGGCGCGCAAGCTTGCCGAGGAAAAGGCTGCGGCCGAGGAGAAGGCGCGCGCGGAAGCCGCTGCGGCGGAAAAGGCCCGCGCCGAAGAGGCCGCCCGCCTGAAGGCGGAGACGGAAGAGAAGGAAGCGGCCGCCCGCAAGCTTGCCGAGGAGCAGGCCGCCGAGGCCGAGCGGCTGAAGGCGGAGGCCGCTGCCGCTGCCGAGAAGGCCAAGGCGGAGGAAGCCGCCCGCCTGAAGGCCGAGGCCGAGCGCCAGAAGGCCGAAGAGGCCGCCGCCGCGGAAAAGGCGCGTGCGGAAGAGGAAGCCGCTGCCCGGCGCGAGGCCGAGACCCGGCGCGTCGAAGCGGAAAAGGCTGCCGCGGCCGAGAAGGCGCGGATCGAGGAGGAGGCCGCCGCTGCCCGCAAGCTTGCGGAGGAAAAGGCCGCCGAGGTGGAACGGCTGAAGGCGGAAGCCGCCAAGGCCGCTGCCGACGCCGAGGCCAAGGCCGCCGAGGCGGCCCGCCTTGCCGAGGAAGCCGAAAAACGCGCCGAGGAAGCGGCCGCCGCCGAACGGGCCGCGCAGGCGAACGACACCGCGGCCCGCGAAAACGAAGCGCAGGACGCGGACACGAAGAACCGCGGCCTTGCCGTAGAACGGGCCGACGATGCGGCGAAACGCGAGGAGGAGACCTTCCAGAAGGCCGTGCTCGACGGTTCGGAAAAGGCCTTCCGCGCCTATCTCGACGCATATCCGGACGGCCGCTTCGTCGCCGATGCGCGCGAGCGCCTTGCGGCGCTGGCAGACACGGCCCGGCAGGCGGCCAAGCCGAAGCAGGAAAGCGAAACGGCCACCGTCGAGACCGAGCGCAAGGCCGAGCAGCCGGTCGTCGATCGCCGCGAGGCCTATATGGATCGCTCGACCCGCGTGCAGGCGCAGCGCTGGCTGAGCATGCTCGGCTTCAACACCTATGGCGTCGACGGCGTCTTCGGTTCGCGCACCCGCGCCGCGATCGCCGCCTGGCAGGGCTCGTCCGGTTACCGCGCCGACGGTTATCTCTCCCGCCAGCAGTACCGCGCCCTCCGGCAGGCGGCGCAATATGCCGAGGCCCGGCAGAATCGCCAGCGCCGCTACCAGCAGGACTATGACGTGCTCGAAGGCCCGGTCGACGGCTATTACGAGCGCTACTACCGCGACGACGGCTATTACAATGGCGGCGGTGGCGTGGTGATCATCCCCGGCTATTGAGATCGCGACGGCCGGACGGCGGTTTCAGCACAGATGATGACGCTGCCGGTCGATTGACTTCGCAGGGGCGGAAGCATAATCATCCGGAATATTGGATGGTTCCCGGATCCGGAAACGGATCGGGGAGTAAATGGGAATGTGACGCGGCGGACCCAATCAGGGCGCTGCAATCACGGCCGACCCCGCGACTGTAGAGTGGCGAGGGACGCCCATCTGGACGGGAGGATCTGCGCGGAACGGGGCAATGGTGCCTTCGCCCCGCGTCTTGACGACCAGCCGGAAAAGCCACTGGGTGGCATCGCGATCAGCAGGGGTTGGACGCCTCTTTCTCTACGAATCGTCCGCCTTTTCGCGATGCCGGAGCCTGGGAAGGCGAGGGTGCCCCGCAGGCGTTTTTGGACGCCGGACGCTGCGAGCCAGGAGACCTGCCAGCCAATGTAAGGGCATTTCGTCCGACCTGGGGAGGTTTCCCCGCTGCCTGCACGGAGGTTGTCATGGCTGTTTCGACTACGTCTTCTGTTACCCTTTCCGCAAACGATCGTCTCGTCGCCGGTGTCCTCGCTCTCCTGCTCGGCGCCTTCCTGGTCTTCGGTGCCGGCCTTGCGAATTCCGCCGTGCTGCACGACACGGCCCACGATACGCGTCACTCCTACGGCTTTCCCTGCCACTAAGGAGTTCTTGACATGATCGTTCGTTATCTCCTGGCTGCCCTGGTGGCCGGGCTGTTCTCCGGCGTGCTGATGACGGCCGCCCAGGAGGCCCGGGTCGTTCCGCTCATCCTGCATGCCGAGGAATTCGAGGGCGGCGACGAAGCCGCGCCCGCTGCGGAAGGCACGACGCCCGGCACCGGCACGGAAGGCGCCGCCCAGACGCAGGACCATTCCTCGCTCGGCGCCGTCATCCTGGACGTCGTCTCCGCGCTCTCGCCGGTCTCCGTCGCCTATGCCCACGAGGGCGAGGACCACGAGGAGGGCGGCATCATGTTTGGCATGAGCCGGTTCTCCGGCACGCTGCTCGCCAACCTCGTCACGGGCGCCGGTTTCGGCCTCCTGCTCGCCGGCTTCAGCCTCGTTTCCGGCCATCCGATCACGGTGGCGAACGGCGCGCTCTGGGGCGCGGCGGGGTGGCTTGCCGTGCACATGCTGCCGGCCATCGGCCTGCCGCCGGAGCTTCCGGGCTTCCCCGCCGCCGATCTCGGCGACCGCCAGGTCTGGTGGATCGCGACCGTCATCCTGTCGGCGGCCGGCCTCTACCTGCTGTTCCTCAAGCAGAACATCGTCGCCAAGGTCATCGGAATCGTGCTGATCGCGGCGCCGCAGGTCTATGGCGCGCCGCAGCCGGGCGACATCTCCAGCAACGTTCCGGCCGTGCTCGGCGCGGAATTCGCCGTCGCCGCCCTGGCCACGACCCTGTTCTTCTGGATCGTGCTCGGCCTCTCGCTCGGCTTTGCCAACGAGAAGATCGCCAAGGCTGCCTGACATGACATCGACATCGCCCGGAGCCGTCCTGGTTCTGGGCGGTGCGCGTTCCGGAAAATCCGCTTTTGCCGAGAGGCTGGTCGTCGAGACCGGCCTCTCGCGTCATTATATCGCCACCGGCCGCGCCTTCGACGACGAGATGCGCGCGCGCATCGCGCGGCACCGGGAAGACCGCGGCGACGGCTGGCAGACGCATGAGGAGCCGCTGGCGCTCGCCGCGCGCATAAGGGACGTGGCGCGGGCCGACAGGGCCGTGCTCGTCGACTGCCTGACGCTGTGGGTGACGAACCTGATGCTGGAAGAGCGGGACATCGCCGCCGAATTCTCCGGACTCCTGGAGGCCATCCGGCAGGCGCCCGGCCGCATCGTCCTCGTCTCCAACGAGGTCGGCCTCGGCATCGTGCCTGACAATCGCATGGCGCGCGAATTCCGCGACCATGCTGGGCGGCTGCACCAGCAGGTCGCCGCCCTCGTGCCTGAAGTCTATTTTGTCGCGGCCGGACTGCCGCTGAAAATGAAGGGTTGAGCCATGCTGCAACAGAAGATCCCCGCCACCGTCATCACCGGCTTCCTCGGCGCGGGCAAGACGACGATGATCCGCAACCTCCTGCAGAATGCGGGGGGGAAACGCATCGCGCTCATCATCAACGAGTTCGGCGATCTCGGCGTGGACGGCGACGTGCTGAAGGGCTGCGGCGCGGAGGCCTGCAGCGAGGACGATATCATCGAGCTCACCAACGGCTGCATCTGCTGCACCGTCGCCGACGACTTCATCCCCACCATGACGAAGCTCCTGGAGCGGGAGAACCGTCCGGATCACATCGTCATCGAGACCTCGGGCCTTGCCCTGCCGCAGCCGCTCGTCGCGGCCTTCAACTGGCCGGAAATCAAGACGCAGGTGACGGTCGACGGCGTCATCACCGTGGTCGACAGCGCCGCCGTCGCCGCCGGCCGCTTTGCCGACGATCACGACAAGGTGGATGCGCTGCGCGTCGAAGACGAAAACCTCGACCATGAAAGCCCGCTGGAAGAACTGTTCGAGGACCAGCTCACCGCCGCCGACCTCATCGTGCTCAACAAGACCGACCTGATCGATGCCGACGGCCTGAAGTCGGTGCGTGACGAGGTCGCCTCCCGCACCGCCCGCAAGCCCTCGATGATCGAGGCGAAGAACGGCGAGGTCGCCGCCGCCGTGCTGCTCGGCCTCGGCGTCGGCACGGAGGACGACATCGCCAACCGCAAGTCGCACCACGAACTGGAGCACGAGAATGGCGAGGAGCACGACCACGACGAATTCGACAGCTTCGTCGTCGAGCTGCCCGCCATCGCCGAGCCGGCCGCCTTCATCGAGCGCCTCAAGGGCGTGATCGCCGAACATGACGTGCTGCGCGTCAAGGGCTTCGCCGACGTGCCCGGCAAGCCGCTGCGCCTGCTCGTCCAGGCCGTCGGCAGCCGCATCGACCACTATTTCGAGCGCGCCTGGGTCCCGGGCGAGACCCGCGGCACCCGCCTCGTCGTCATCGGCCTGCACGACATGGACGAAGCCGCCGTGCGCGCGGCCATCGCCGCGGCGGTGTGAGTTTCGGCATGAGCATGCGGCAGTCTCCTTCCTCGGCGTTTCAGGTACGGTTTGGCCTTTTTGGGCGTGCCGTGCCGGCGGATCCTCGGGTCGAGCCCGAGGATGACGGAGGGGAGGAGAGGCCGCAGAGCCTATCGATCGGTGCGGCAGGGACAACCGTGGCTGTTGTCCGCCGCCCCGTCCTTCTGTCGTCATCCTCGGGCTTGACCCGAGGATCCACCGGCACGGCACGCCGGCAAAGGGGAGGCGCCGCATGCACCTCCTCCTAGCGCAGAAGGGCACCATCGCCGACGGCAGCGAGGCGATCGATCTTGGCCAGACGCCGGGCGACATCCTCTTTCTTTCCGCCGCCGACACGGAGCTCGCCTCCATCGCCGCCGCCCATCGCGCGCGCGACAAGCAAACGCGGCTGCGGCTCGCCAGCCTCGCCACGCTCTCCCATCCGATGTCGGTGGACACCTATATCGAGCGCACCGCCCGCCACGCCAAACTCATCGTCATCCGAGCCCTCGGCGGCGCCAGCTATTTCCGCTACGTGCTGGAAGCGCTGCTGGCGACCGCCGTTGCCAATGGCATCAGGCTCGTGGCGCTGCCCGGCGACGACCGGCCGGACGAGGGCCTCGCGCCGTTCAACCGCATCGACGACACCGACCGCCAGACCCTCTGGGCCTATCTCAACGAGGGTGGCGCCGACAATGCGGACCGCTTCCTCGCCTATGCCGACGCCCTGGTCTTCGGCGGCGACAGGCCGGAACCGGCCACGCCGCTGGAAAAGGCCGGCATCTGGTGGCCGGGGCGGGGTGTTGTCGATATCGAGGCGTGGCGGGTGCTGGCGGCGCTCCCCCCCTCTGGCCTGCCGGCCATCTCCCCCTCCGGGGGGGGGATCGGCAGGAAGCAAGGCCTTACGCCCTCAATTCCGTCCGGATCTGCCGGGTCGGTAGATGGGAAGGAAACCGCTGCCCCATCGATCTCCCCCCGGGAGGGGGAGATGGCCGGCAGGCCAGAGGGGGAGATTGTCGGCACGGACCGGGAGGAGGGCTTCGAACCTCCGACCGCCGCCATCTGCTTCTACCGCGCCTATGTCCAGAGCGGCGAGACACGCCCCGTCGAAATGCTGATCGAGGCATTGGCCGCCGAAGGTGTCCGCGCCCTGCCGCTTTTCGTTTCCAGCCTCAAGGAGCCCGTCTCCATCGAGACGGTGCGGGCCGCCTTCGCCACGGCCCGGCCGGAGGTCGTGCTGAATGCCACCAGCTTTGCCGTGTCCGCCCCCGGCGCCGGCCGCAAGCCGACCGTGCTCGACGAGACCGGCGCGCCGGTCCTGCAGGTCGTCTTCTCCGGCTCCTCGCGCGCGGCCTGGGAGGCCTCCGGCCAGGGGCTGACGGCGCGTGACCTCGGCATGAACGTCTCGCTGCCGGAAGTCGACGGCCGCGTGCTCACCCGGGCCGTCTCCTTCAAGGCCGCCGCGCGCTACGACGAACGCGTCGAGACGAACATCGTCAGCCTTGATCCGGTCGAAGACCGCATCCGCTTTTCCGCCCGGCTGGCCGCCGGCTGGGCGCGGCTGCGGCGTGCGGCGCCGGCGGAACGCCGCATCGCGCTCGTCATGGCGAACTATCCGAACCGCGACGGGCGTCTCGGCAACGGCGTCGGCCTCGACACGCCCGCCGGCACGATGGAGGTGCTGCGCGCCATGGCGGCGGAAGGCTATGCGGTCGAAGGCCTGCCGGCCGACGGCGACGCGCTGATCGCCCATCTGATGGCCGGCCCGACCAATGCGGCGCGCGACGGGCGCGAAATCCGCGAAACGTTTTCCCTCAACCATTACAAGGCTTTCTTCGCCTTCCTTCCGAAACGGATTCAGGCGGAGATGACCGCCCGCTGGGGCGCGCCGGAGGACGATCCCTTCGTCATCGGCGACGTCTTCGCCCTGCCGCTCGCCCGTTTCGGCGAGACGCTGGTCGGCATCCAGCCGGCGCGCGGCTACAATATCGACCCGAAGGACACCTATCATTCGCCGGACCTCGTGCCGCCGCACGGTTATCTTGCTTTCTATGCCTTCCTGCGCCTGCACTTTGGCGCGCATGCCATCGTGCACATGGGCAAGCACGGCAATCTCGAATGGCTGCCGGGCAAGGCGCTGGCGCTGTCGGAGGCCTGCTATCCGGAAGCGGTGCTCGGCCCGGTGCCGCATCTCTATCCCTTCATCGTCAACGATCCGGGCGAGGGCACGCAGGCCAAGCGCCGTTCCGCCGCCGTCATCATCGATCACCTGACGCCGCCCCTGACCCGCGCGGAGACCTACGGCCCGCTGAAGGACCTCGAAGCGCTTGTCGACGAATATTACGACGCCTCCGGCGGCGATCCGCGGCGCATCAAGCTGCTGACGAAGCAGATCCTCGACCTCGTGCGCGATATCGGCCTCGACCGCGACGCCGGCATCGCCCGGGGCGATGGCGAGGAGACGGCGTTGCAGAAGCTCGACGCCTATCTCTGCGACCTCAAGGAAATGCAGATCCGCGACGGCCTGCACGTCTTCGGCGTCTCGCCCGAGGGGCGGCTTCTGACCGACCTGACGCTGGCGCTCGCCCGCGTGCCGCGCGGCCTCGGCGAGGGCGGCGAGGCGAGCCTGCAGCGGGCGATCGCGGCGGATGCGTTCCGGGGCTTACCCCCCTCTGGCCTGCCGGGCATCTCCTCCTCAAGGGGGGAGATCGATGGGGGCACGCACCCTGTTCCATCAGCAGCCAAGGCGGTTGGTTTCGACGCGGCGGGGAAAACGGAAACAGGCTCGCAGCCGATCTCCCCCCTTGAGGAGGAGATGCCCGGCAGGGCAGAGGGGGGTGGCTTCCGTTTCGACCCGCTCGACTGCATCCCCTCCGATCCCTGGACCGGCCCGCGTCCCGGCATCCTCGCCACGCAGACCGACGCCCCCTGGCGCAGCAAGGGCGACACGGTCGAGCGGATCGAACTTCTGGCCGCCAAACTGGTGGAGGGCGCGACCGCCTGCCCCGATGGCTGGCACGCCACCCGCGCCGTGCTCGATGTGATCGAGGCCACCATCCGCCCCGCCATCGCCGCCTGCGGCCCGGCCGAGATCGCCGCGCTGCTGCGCGGCCTCGACGGGCGCTTCATCGAGCCGGGCCCCTCCGGCGCGCCGACGCGCGGGCGGCCGGACGTGCTGCCGACGGGCCGCAACTTCTACTCCGTCGACAGCCGCGCGGTGCCGACGCCGGCCGCCTGGGAGCTCGGCCGGAAATCCGCCGAGCTCATCGTCACCCGCTATGCGCAGGATCACGGCGAATGGCCGACCTCCTTCGGCATCACGGCCTGGGGCACCTCCAACATGCGCACCGGCGGCGACGACATCGCGCAGGCCATGGCGCTGATCGGCGTCAAGCCGACCTGGGACATGGCCTCGCGCCGCGTCACCGGCTTCGAGATCATCCCGCCGGCCGTGCTGCGCCATCCGCGCGTCGACGTGACGCTACGCATTTCCGGCTTCTTCCGCGATGCCTTCCCCGAACAGATCGCGCTGTTCGACCGGGCCGTGCGCGCCGTCGGCGCGCTGGACGAGGACGATGCCGACAACCCGATCGCCGCCCGCATGCGGGCGGAAGCGGCGGCGCTGGCGGCCAGGGGCGCGTCGCAGGACGAGGCGCTGAAGCAGGCCGGCTTCCGCATCTTCGGCGCCAAGTCCGGCGGCTACGGCGCCGGCCTGCAGACGATGATGGACGAGGGACTGTGGACGGAGCGCGGCGACCTTGCCGAGGCCTGGCTTGCCTGGGGCGCGCATGCCTATGACGGGACGGGCGACGGCGTGCCGATGCGCGAGCGGCTGGAGGCGCGCATGAAGAGCCTCCAGGCCGTGGTGCAGAACCAGGACAGCCGCGAGCACGACCTGCTCGACAGCGACGAATACTATCAGTTCGAGGGCGGCATGGCCACGGCGGCGGAGCATCTTTCCGGCAAGCAGCCGGTCGTCTATCACAACGACCTGTCGCGGCCGGAAAAGCCGGTCGTGCGCACGCTGGAGGACGAGATCGGCCGTGTCGTGCGCGCCCGCGTCGTCAATCCCAAATGGATCGACGGCGTCATGCGCCATGGCTACAAGGGCGCCTTCGAGATCGCCGCGACGGTCGATTTCATGTTCGCCTTCGCCGCCACGACCGGTGCGGTGAAGGACCACCATTTCGAGGCCGCCTATCAGGCCTATGTGCTCGACGAACGGGTGCGCGCCTTCCTGATGGAGAAGAACCCGGCGGCGCTGGCCGAAATGGCGGCGCGGTTCGCCGAGGCGATCGACCGGGGCCTGTGGACGCCGCGCTCGAACTCGGCACGCTTCGAACTGGACATGCTGGGCGCCCGCAGGGCCTCGTGACTGCGATTGAGACGAAGGGAAGAACGATGAGCGAAAACCACGACGAAACCGCCGGCATGACCGAAGCCGAGCTCGCCCGCCACGCGGAGAAGATGGCGAAGAAGAAGCAGGCGCGCGAAAAGATCATGGCGACCAAGACGGACGAGAAGGGCCTCGTCATCGTCCATACCGGCAAGGGCAAGGGCAAGTCGACCGCCGGCTTCGGCATGATCTTCCGCCATATCGCGCACAAGAAGCCCTGCGCCGTCGTGCAGTTCATCAAGGGTGCCATGGCGACGGGCGAGCGCGACCTCATCGAGGCGCATTTCGCCGATCTCTGCCAGTTCTTCACGCTCGGCGAGGGCTTTACCTGGGAAACGCAGGACCGCGCGCGCGATGTCGCGATGGCCCAGAAGGCCTGGGAGAAGGCGAAGGAACTGATCCGCGACGAGCGCAATTCCATGGTGCTGCTCGACGAGATCAACATCGCGCTGCGCTACGATTATATCGATGTGGGCGAGGTGATCGAGTTCCTGAAGACGGAAAAACCCTACATGACGCATGTCATCCTGACGGGCCGCAACGCCAAGGACGAGCTGATCGAGATCGCGGACCTTGCCACCGAGATGGAACTGCTGAAGCACCCGTTCCGCTCGGGCATCAAGGCGCAGCAGGGCGTGGAATACTGAACCCCCGGGGGCGTTGCCCCTCATCCCCCTGCCGGGACCTTCTCCCCGCAGGTGGGGAGAAGGAGGAAAACGGCGCGCCCATCGCTCCTCGCCCCGCTTGCGGGGAGAGGATGCCGGCAGGCAGGTGAGGGGCTTTGGTTGGTCGCTCGCCTTTCACCACCCCAGCCAGACGCGCAGCGGATGGCTCGGATCGGCCATCAGGCGGATGGCGAGCGCGATCGAGGTGACGACGAGGAGCGGCTTGATGATCCTGGCGCCGTTCTTCATCGCGACGCGCGAGCCCGCCTGGGCGCCGAGGAACTGGCCGGCGCCCATGACGAGGCCGACCTTCCACAGGACGACGCCATAGGCGAGGAAGACGGCGAAGGCGCCGACATTCGAGCCGAAGTTCAGCAGCTTGGTGTGCGCCGTCGCCTTCAGCACGCCGAAGCCCGCCAGCGTCACGAAGGCCAGCATGAAGAACGAGCCGGTGCCCGGGCCGAACACGCCGTCATAGAAACCGATCAGCGGCACGATGGTGGCGGTGAACAGGAAGACGCTCATGCGGCGGTGCTTGTCGACATCGCCGATATTCGGCTTCAGCCCGAAATAGACGGCGATGGCCACCAGCAGGAAGGGCAGGATCGCCTTCAGCACGTCGCCCGGCACCACGGTGGCGAGCAGGGCGCCGAAGGCCGACCCCACCGCCGAGACCACGGCCATCGGCATCTGCTCGCGCAGCCGGACATGGCCGGCGCGGGCATAGGCGAGCGTTGCCGAGCCGGAGCCGAAGAGGGATTGCAGCTTGTTCGTGCCGAGCGTTTCGAGCGGCGGAATTCCGGCGATCAGCATGGCCGGAATGGTGATCATGCCGCCGCCGCCGGCGATGGAATCGATGAAGCCGGCGAGGAAGGCGGCAAGAAACAGGAAGACGAGGATATGAAGGGCGATATCGGCCAAGGCGGGACTCGGGGGAATGCGAGGAGCGGATTTTCAGCCCTTCTGTCAGACTGCGCGGCAAAAGCAAAGCCCGGTGCGCCCGCCGCGGGAGAGCGTGCCGGCCAATCTCGTCTCGGCCTGCGGCGTGGCGCATCCGGCGCGGGCGATGCCGCAATCCGGTTTGACCGGCTTCACGCCCTCCGGTACTAAGAAGCCTAGCGACGGTGCCCGCAGGGCGGGCCGAGCGGTGTCCGGTGCGGCCGACCCAGAGGGGCTTCATCCGGAACCGTCGGTGGACGGCAAGGCCGGGCCCTTTCGCGTGGAATTTTGCGAGAGACCGCCATGCGCGCCAAGGCCCCATCCCCTGACACCGGACGACGTCTGCTCGTCCTCGGCCTCGGCTGCGAACGCGGCACGCCGCCGGCAGAACTGCTCGATCTCGCCCTCTCCGTCATTCCGGACCCCGAGGACATCGCCTTCGTCGCGACGCTGGACGCACGCGCGGAAGAGCCGGCCATGCATGCCGTCGCCCGGCATTTCTGCGTGCCGCTCGTGACCTTTCCGGCCGCCCGGCTCGAAGCCGAGACGCCGCGGCTTGCCAATCCTTCCGACCGCGTCTTCGCCATCACCGGCTGCCACGGCGTCGCGGAGGCGGCGGCGCTGGCGCAGGCGGGCAGCGGCGGCAGGCTCATCGTGGAAAAGACGAAATCGGCCCATGCCACGGCGGCGATCGCTGAAACTTTCCAGCCGCTTGCGGCATTTTCCTGCGGCATCGATTCCGCGCCTTCGTTTTCTGATTCAAGCCGGGAGCCTGCCTGATGCATACCCTGTTTGCCGCCCTCCCGCCCATGGAAAGGGGCAGCGTCTGGCTTGTCGGCGCAGGCCCGGGCGATCCCGGCCTCCTGACGCTGCACGCCGCCCATGCCCTCCAGCAGGCGGATGTCATCGTGCATGACGCGCTGGTCAATGCCGAGTGCCTGTCGCTTGCCGGCCCGGACGCGGTGCTGGAATTCGCCGGCAAGCGCGGCGGCAAGCCCTCGCACAAGCAGCGGGACATTTCCCTGCGGCTCGTCGAGCTCGCGCGCGCCGGCAACCGCGTGCTGCGGCTGAAGGGAGGCGATCCCTTCGTCTTCGGCCGCGGCGGCGAGGAGGCGCTGACCCTCATCGAGCACGGCGTTCCCTTCCGCATCGTTCCGGGCATCACGGCCGGCATCGGCGGCCTTGCCTATGCCGGCATCCCGGTGACGCATCGCGAGGTCAACCATGCCGTCACCTTCCTCACCGGCCATGATTCCTCCGGCCTCGTGCCCGACCGCATCAACTGGGAGGGCATCGCCAAGGGCTCGCCCGTCATCGTCATGTACATGGCGATGAAGCATATCGGCCAGATCGCCGGCAACCTCATCGCCGGCGGCCGCGCGCCGGAGGAGCCCGTCGCCTTCGTCTGCAATGCCGCGACCGCCGAACAGCAGGTGCTGGAAACGACGCTGGCGCGCGCGGAGGCGGATGTCACGGCCGCCGGCCTCGAACCGCCGGCCATCGTCGTCGTCGGCGAGGTCGTGCGCCTGCGCGCCTCGCTCGACTGGCTCGGTGCGCTGACGCAGGGTCGCGCGCTGGCGCCCGACCCGTTCGGCTCGCGCGAGTTGAAGGACCTGGCATGAGCGGACTGCTCATCGCTGCGCCCGCCTCCGGCTCCGGCAAGACGACGGTGACGCTGGGCCTGGCGCGCGCCTTCGCCGATGCCGGTCTCGGCCTCGTTTCCGGCAAGGCGGGGCCGGACTACATCGATCCGGCCTTCCACGCCGCCGCCAGCCGCAAGGCCTGCCTCAACTACGATCCCTGGGCGATGCGTCCCGAGCTCATCCGCGCCAATGCCGCGCAGCAGGCCGGCGCGGGGGATTTCCTGCTGGTCGAGGCGATGATGGGCCTTTTCGACGCCGCCGCCGACGGCACCGGCGCGCCCGCCGACCTTGCGGCGATGCTCGGCCTGCCCGTCGTGCTCGTCGTCGATTGCAGCCGCATGTCCCAGTCCGTTGCCGCGCTGGTGAAGGGCTACCGGGACCATCGCGGCGATGTCCACGTCGCCGGCGTCATCCTCAACAAGGTCGGCAGTGCCCGGCACGAGGCCATGCTGCGCGGGGCGCTGGAGGCGAGCGGCATCGAGATCTTCGGCGTGCTGCGGAGCGATCCGCTGCTTGCCCTGCCGGAACGGCATCTCGGCCTCGTGCAGGCCGGCGAGCATGGCATGCTGGAGACCTTCATCGCCCATGCCGCCGCCGTGGTGACGCGGTGCTGCGATCTGGAGCGCCTGGTCGCCGTCGCCGCGCGACGGGGAGGGGCGCGGGTGGAGGGCGCCGTGTCGTACCTGCCGCCGCTCGGCCAGCGCATCGCGATCGCCCGCGACGTCGCCTTCGCGTTCACGTACGAACATCTCCTGATGGGCTGGCGCATGGCGGGGGCGAGCCTTTCCTTCTTCTCGCCGCTGGCCGACGAGGCGCCCGCGGCCGATGCGGATGCCGTCTATCTGCCCGGCGGCTACCCGGAACTGCACGGGGCCGCTCTTGCCAATGCCGCTGCCTTCCGTCTAGGCATGCAGGAGGCAGCGCGCCGGGGGGCGCGCATCTATGGCGAATGCGGGGGCTATATGACTCTGGGGGAGGCTCTGGTTGCGGCGGATGGATCCCGCTACGGCATGCTCGGCCTCCTGCCGCTCGTCACCAGTTTTGCCGCGCGCCGTCGTCATCTCGGCTACCGCCGCGTGACGCCGCTTGCCGGCGCGGGCTTTTCGGCGCCGATGACCGCCCACGAGTTCCACTATTCGACCGTCGCCAGCGAGGGCGCCGCGGAGCGCCTGTTTGCCGTCACGGACGCGATCGGCGAGGACCTCGGCGAGGCGGGCCTTCGCCGCGGAACCGTCAGCGGCTCCTACATGCATCTCATCGACCTTGCGCCGGAGGCGGCATGACCGCGCCGCGCATCGTTCACGGCGGCGGTATCGCCGCCGCCGCCCAGCGCTTCGGCGGCCGGCCGGAGGACTGGCTGGACCTTTCCACCGGCATCAACCCCAATTCCGCGGCGTTGCCTGCGGTGGATGCCGCCGCCTGGCACCGCCTGCCGGATCGCCATCGCCAGGATGCCGCCCGCGCTGCCGCCGCCCGCTATTACGGCACATCGGGCGCGCTGCCCTTTCCTGTTCCCGGCACGCAGTCCGTCATCCAGCTCCTGCCGCGTTTCGCCGCCGCCGGCCGGCGCGCCGCCGTCGTCTCGCCGACCTATGGCGAATATGCCCGCGTGCTGGAAAATGCCGGCGTGGCGGTGGATCGCATTGCAGGCCTCGATGCCGTGAGCGATGCCCATGGCCTGGTCGTCGTCGTCAACCCGAACAATCCGGACGGCCGGCTGTTCTCGCGCGAGGCGCTGCTCGACCTTCACCGGCGCGTTGCCGGCAGCGGCGGCCTTCTCGTCGTCGACGAGGCCTTCGGCGACATGCGCCCCGAAGCCGCCATCGCGCCGCTGGCCGGCGACAACATGCCGGGCCTTCTCGTCTTCCGGTCCTTCGGCAAGTTCTTCGGCCTTGCCGGCCTGCGCCTCGGTTTCGTGATCGGCGAGGCGCCGGTCGTCGACCGCATCGAGGACGGGCTCGGCCCCTGGGCGGTGTCCGGCCCGGCGCTCACCATCGCCACCGGCCTGATGACATCAGACACCGCCGCCATCCGCCGGTCGATCGACGCGCGCAAGGCGGCGCTCGAATCCGTCCTTGCCGGCGCCGGCCTCGATATCGTCGGCGGCACCGGCCTTTTCGCGCTGGTCGACCATGCGGATGCGCCTGCCATCCACGAAGGGCTCTGCCGCCGCCATATCCTCGTTCGTCCCTTCGACTACAATGCGCGCTGGCTGCGCTTCGGCCTTGCGCCGGATGCCGCCTCGGATGCCCGGCTGGCGGCGGCGCTGGCGGAGGTGATGGCCGGGCAATGAGCGAAACGCTTCTCCTCCTTTTCCTGGCCCTGCTGCTCGACCGCCTTGTCGGCGATCCGGACAGGCTCTGGCGGCGCGTGCCGCATCCGGTCGTGCTGTTCGGCCGGGCGATCGGGCTGATGGACAAGCTCTTCAACGGCAAGCGCCTCTCGGCCGATACGAAGCGCTTCAACGGTGCCGCCGGCATTGCCGTGCTGCTCGCCGCCAGCGTCTTCCTCGGCTTCTTCGTGCACCGGCTGCTCGCGCCGCTCGGCATCGTCGGCGCCCTCGTCGAGATCGTCATCGTCGCGATCTTCCTGGCGCAGAAGAGCCTTTACGATCATGTGCGTGCCGTCTCCAGCGGCCTGAAGCGCGGCGGCCTTGCGGGCGGGCGGCAGGCCGTGTCGATGATCGTCGGCCGCGATCCGGCGACGCTCGACGAGCCGGCCATCTGCCGCGCCGGCATCGAGAGCCTGGCGGAGAATTTTTCCGACGGCGTGGTGGCGCCGGCGCTCTGGTATGCGCTCTTCGGCCTGCCGGGCCTGTTCGCCTACAAGATGCTGAACACGGCTGATTCGATGATCGGCCACAAAAACGCGAAATATCTCGATTTCGGCCGGGCCTCCGCCCGGCTGGACGATCTCGCCAACTGGCCCGCCGCACGCCTCTCCATCCTCTTCCTCGCCGCCGGCGCATGGGCGGTGAAGGGCAGGGCGGCGGCGCGCCATGCGATCGGCACGGCGCTGCGCGATGCGGGCCTCCACCGTTCGCCCAATTCCGGCTGGCCGGAAGCGGCCATGGCCGGCGCGCTCGGCATCGGCCTTGCCGGCCCGCGCATCTATGGCGGCACGCGCGTCGACGAACCGATGATGAACGCGAGCGGCCGCACCGTCGCGACGGTGGCGGATATCGATCTGTCCTTGCGGATCTTCTCGGCCGCCTGTGCTGCTCTTGCTGCAGCTGTATTGCTGGCGGCGCTTCTTGCCGCTTTGTTGTGAGCGCGCCGCGCGGCATTCAATAGAATTTTACATCTTAACTTCGTTTTCTTTTCGTGGCCCCGCCAATATTGTGGAAGGCTGAAACGTCTATATTCTGTCTCGACGCGAGACTGGCATCAAAGCCATGCGCAAACGAATAGAGGGGAAGTCATGCGTATCTTCTTTGCGACCGCTGTCGCGTTCCTTCTTGTGTTGTTCCAGACCCAGACCGCTCTGTCGGCCAATCTGACCGCCCGGATCAGCCTTTCTTCGCAGACCATGGTCGTTACTCAGAACGGCGCGGTGAAATATCGCTGGCCCGTCTCGACCGGTCGCAAGGGCTATGGCACGCCGACGGGCGCCTGGTCGGCGAAATGGGCCTCGCGCAACCACCGCTCGCGCAAGTACAACAATGCGCCGATGCCCTATGCGATCTTCTTCAAGGGGGGATATGCCGTGCATGCGACCTACGAGACGAAGCGCCTCGGCCGCCCGGCCTCGCATGGCTGCGTGCGCCTGCACCCGGACAATGCGGCGACCTTCTTCCAGATGGCCAACCGCAACGGGCTGTCCAACACGCGCATCGTCATCACGCGCTGAGCGTTTCGCTCAGTCGTTGCCGGCGTAGCGCATCAGCCGGTCCATGTCGGGAACGGTGACGTGACGGTTGTTCTCGATGCGGATGACGTTTTCCTTGCGCAGCTTGGTGAACTGCCGGCTGACGGTCTCGATCGTCAGCCCGAGGAAATCGGCGATGTCGGCGCGCGAGAGCGGCAGCTCGAAGGCCGACCTGTCGACGCTCTCCGGGTCGATATGGGTGGCGATCAGGTAGAGGAAGCTCGCCACCTTCTCCTGCGCCGTCTTGCGGCCGAGCGTCAGCATCCAGTCGCGCGCCTCGTCCAGCTCCTTCAGGGCCTGCTGGTGCAGCTTGTGCTCCAGCTCGGGCGTCCTCTTGACCAGCCGGTCCAGCACATGGCGCGGGAAGTTGCACACTTCGCTTTCCGTCGCCGCTTCCGCCGTGATGGCGCTTTCCTCCAGGAACGGGCGGCCGAGGAAATCGGGGGCGAACTGCAGGCCGACGATCTGCTGGCGGCCGTCCGCCATCACCTTGGTCAGCTTCACGACGCCGCGCATGATGTTGGAATAGTTCACCACCGTCTCGCCCTGGCCGATGACTTCGGCGCCGGTTTCCAGGCGGTTGCGGAAGGAATGCTTGTTGAGTTCGGAGAGCTGCTCGGAGGTCAGCGCGCCGCACACGCCGCCATGGCGCGCCTCGCAGGCACGGCAGACAAGAGGAATGTCGGAATTATGGATATCTTGGCGGCGAATTTCCATGTCGGCTTTCCTTTCGCCCGGCGGTTCCCGCGGCGCAACAATGCCGTGCTACCGCACGCGACCGTGAACATAAAGCGTGCCGCCTCGCGGCAAAATAGCGCTTCCTGACTATTGTCAAATCCTAGCGCACTCATTCCGGCTTTCACTTGATCAAAATCAAATGGTGACGACCGTTTCGGGTTTATTTGCCGTGTGAGCAAGGAGATGACCATGCAGCACGCCCTCGTCGAACGCCTTTCGTCGCCGGTTCCCCGCTATACAAGCTATCCGACCGCGCCGCATTTCAACGAAAGTATCGGGCCGGAGGTCTATGCGGACTGGCTGGGGCGTCTTGCGGCGGAGAATCGCCTCTCGCTCTATGCCCATATACCCTATTGCGACCGGCTGTGCTGGTTCTGCGCCTGTCACACCAAGCAGACGCTGCGCTACGAGCCCGTCGAGGCCTATCTCAAGGGCCTCCATGCGGAGATCGCCGCGATCGGCGCGCGGGTCTCGCGGGAGGTGTCGGTCACGGCGCTGCATTTCGGCGGCGGTTCGCCGACCCTCCTGCGACCGGATGACATGCGGGCGCTGAAGGCCTGTCTGGAGAAGAATTTTTCCTTCGCGGCGGATGCGGAAATCTCCGTGGAGATGGATCCGAACGATCTGGACGAAGCCCGGCACGATGCGCTGGCCGATATCGGCATGACGCGCGCCAGCCTCGGCATCCAGGATTTCGATTCCAAGGTCCAGAAATCGATCAACCGCATCCAGACCTTCGAGCAGACCCGCGGCGTGGTGGAAGCCGCGCGGGCGCGGGGCGTGCGCTCGGTCAATTGCGACATCCTCTACGGGCTGCCCCACCAGACGCTGGAGACGCTGGCCGAGACGGTCCGGGCCGTCCTCTCGCTTGCGCCCGACCGTATCGCGCTCTTCGGCTATGCCCATGTGCCGTGGATGAAGAAGCACCAGACGATGATCGACGAGGCGGCGTTGCCCGGCGTCGTCGCGCGGTTCGAGCAGATGGCGATGGCGGCCGACATGCTGGTTTCGGCCGGCTACGAGGCCATCGGCATCGATCATTTCGCGCTTCCCGCCGACCGGCTCGCCGTGGCGGCGCGGCAGGGCACGCTGCGCCGCAATTTCCAGGGCTATACCGACGACCAGGCGGATGCGCTGGTCGGGCTCGGTGCCTCCTCCATCGGCCAGCTTCCCGAAGGCTATATCCAGAACATGCCGGCGACGGGCGAATACCTGCGCCGGGTGGAGGAGGGCGGTCTTGCCGCCGTCCGCGGTTATGCACTGACCGAGGAGGACCGTGCCCGCGCCTTCGTGATCGAGAAGATCATGTGCGATTTCGGCTTTTCCTTCGCTGCCCTTGCCGCGTGCCATCCGGCCTTCTCCGGCATCATCCGGGCGGAGGCGGTCGGCTTTGCCGCGGCGGACCGCGACGGGCTCGCCCGCATCGAGGGCGATCGGTTCGTCCTCACCGCGGCGGGGCGGCCCTTCGCGCGCACCGTCGCCGCGGTCTTCGATGCGCATCTGGCGAGCGGGCGCGGGCGGCATTCCATCGCGGTCTGACCGGCGGCCCACGGCCATGCTGTTTGCGCAACACAGCATCGCCGACTGCGCAGGGCCCTCATCAAACCCATTGGCAATTGCGTCTTATTTCCATATAGGATCGCCCGACTATAGATTCATGAGGTATGGGCGTGACTGCTACATTCGACAAGGTTGCCGACATCATTGCTGAGACGAGCGAGATCGACCGCGAGACGATCACGCCCGACAGCCACACGATCGACGATCTCGGCATCGACAGCCTCGACTTCCTCGACATCGTCTTTGCGATCGACAAGGAATTCGGCATCAAGATCCCGCTGGAACAGTGGACCCAGGACGTCAACGAGGGCAAGGTCGCGACGGAAGAGTATTTCGTCCTGAAGAACCTTTGCGCCAAGATCGACGACCTGCGGGCCGCCAAGGCCTGAGGCAACGGCGTCGGCCGCCCTCGCGGCCGTGCTCCAGACGATCCCGGTGCTTGTGGCGCACGGCCTGCCGTTTCCGGCAGGCCTTTCGATTTCCGGAACCTGCCGGAGGTATCCCGATGCTGCTCGAATATTTCCAGATGATCGATCGCGTGGAGGCTGTCGACGGCGCGCGCCGCGTGCTGAAGGCCCGCTCTGTGGTGCCCGCGAAAAGCCCTGTTTTCGAAGGCCATTTTCCCGGCATGCCGCTCGTCCCGGGCGTGCTGCTCATCGAGACCATGGCGCAGGCCTCCGGCTTCCTCGTGCTCGCCGCGACGGATTTTGCCGCCATGCCCTTCCTGATGAGCGTCGATGGCGCCAAGATGCGCAGCTTCGTCGAGCCGGATGCCGTGCTCGACATCGAGGCGGTGCTGGAGCATGACGGGTCGGGCTATGCCGTCACCAAGGCGAAGATCTCGTCTTCCGGCAAGAAGGTCTGCGATGCGCAACTGAAGCTGCGCACCATGCCGTTTGCCGAAGTGCCGCTTGCCGATATCGTGCGGGCGCGCGCGGGCGAGGTGGGTTTGTTCGAGGCGCTCGACGCGTCGGCGGAAGGAAAGTGAGCATGGCGAAGGCGAACAATGATGTGGTGATCACCGGCGTCGGCATCGTCACCTGTCAGGGTGTCGGCGCGGCGGCGCATGTGGAAATCCTTGGCGGCGCGCGCGCGCCGGCGCTGAAGATCGAGACGGAGCGCTTCGCGCCCTATCCGGTGCACCCGATGCCTGACATCGACTGGAACCAGCAGATTCCCAAGCGCGGCGACCAGCGCCAGATGGAGAACTGGCAGCGCCTCGGCGTGTTCACCGCCGGCCTCGCGCTCGACGATGCCGGCTTCAAGGACGACGCGGAGGCCTGCGGCACGATGGACATGATCGTGGCGGCCGGCGGCGGCGAGCGCGATATCGCGGTCGATTCGCTGATCGTCGACGAGGGCCTGAAGCGCAACGACCGCGAGCGCCTGCTCAACGAGAAGCTGACCACCGAGCTGCGGCCCACGCTCTTCCTCGCCCAGCTTTCCAACCTGCTCGCCGGCAATATCTCCATCGTGCACAAGGTCACCGGCTCCTCCCGCACCTTCATGGGCGAGGAGGCGGCCGGCATTTCCGCCATCGAGACCGCCTTCCACCGCATCCGCTCCGACCAGTCGACGCACACGCTCGTCGGCAGCGCGCTGGTGGCCGAGCGGCAGGATGTCATCCTGCTTTACGAAGCGATCGGCGCGCATGCGACGGGCGGCTGGACGCCGCTCTGGTCGCGCGACGAGAAGGCCGGCGGCGGCATCGTCACCGGCACGGCCGCGGCCTTCCTCGTGCTGGAATCGCGCGCCCATGCCGAAGCGCGGGGCGCACGCATCTACGCGACCATCGACGCCATCGGCGGCGACCGCGGCCCGCGGGACGAGGGTCGGCTGGAAGCCCGCCTCGAACGGCTGGCCGACGGCGCTGCGGCCGGTGCCGGGACCGTCGTCTTCTCGGGCGCGTCCGGCCAGCATGGCGTGACGGCACGTGAAAAAGCCTGGCTCGACACGCGTTTTTCCGGCAGCCCGGTGCGCGGCTTCAGCGCGGTCACCGGCCAGGCGCTGGAAGCGCAGTTCCCGCTCGGCCTTGCCATCGCCGCCCTGACGCTCGGCGCGGACGTCAAGGTCGCGCCGTTCGATACGACGGCCGAGGCCGCGATGACCGCAGCGGCGAAAAGCGCCGTGGTCACCACGGTCGGCCATGCGCGCGGCGAAGGCGTCGCAATCCTTTCCGCAGAGAAGTAGGAGCCGGCCATGACGAAAGCCGCTTACAGGGATCATCTCGGCCGCCCGATCGTCGCCGTCACGGGCATGGGCGTCATCACCTCGCTGGGGCAGGGCCTCAAGGACAACTGGACCGCGCTCGTCGGCGGCGTGTCGGGCATCCACGGCATCACGCGCTTTCCGGTCGACGGGCTGAACACCCGCATTTCCGGCACGGTCGATTTCATCGAGCTGCCCGTCGAGAACCCGGTCGAGCGCTCCTATGCCTATGCCCGCGAGACGGCGGACGAGGCACTGGCGCAAGCCGGCCTTTCCGGCGATTTCGGCGGTCCGCTCTTTCTTGCCGCCCCGCCGATCGAGCCTGACTGGCGCGACCGCTTCGCGCTTGCCGACCGCGCCCCGCCGTCGCAGCGTCCGGGCGATGCCTATGACCGCTTCCTTGCGGTGCTGCGAGAAAAGGCCGAACCCGCTCTGCACGAAGCCTGGGCCTTCGGCGCGATCTCCGAACGCCTCGCCGACCGTTTCGGCACCCGCGGACTGCCCGTCACGCTGTCGACCGCCTGCGCCTCCGGCGCGACGGCCATCCAGCTCGGCGTCGAGGCGATCCGCCAGGGCCGTACCGACCGCGCGCTCACCATCGGCACCGACGGCTCGGTGACGGCGGAGGCGCTGATCCGCTTCGCGCTGCTCTCCGCGCTCTCGACCCAGAACGACCCGCCGACCAAAGCCTCCAAGCCGTTCAGCAAGGATCGCGACGGCTTCGTCATCGCCGAAGGCGCGGCGACGCTGGTGCTGGAATCGCTCGAATCCGCCGTCGCCCGCGGTGCGAAGGTGCTCGGCATCCTCAAGGGCTGCGGCGAGAAGGCCGATCATTTCCACCGCACCCGCTCCTCGCCGGATGGCGGCCCCGCCATCGCGACGATCCGCGCGGCGCTGGAAGATGCCGGCATCGACGAGAGCGGCATCGGCTATATCAACGCCCATGGCACCTCGACGCCGGAAAACGACAAGATGGAATATCTCTCCATGTCGACGGTCTTCGGCGACACGCTGGCGAATATCCCGGTCTCCTCCAACAAGTCGATGATCGGCCACACGCTGACGGCGGCCGGCGCCGTCGAGGCCGTGTTCTCCATCCAGACCATGCTGACCGGCACCCTGCCGCCAACGATCAACTACACGAACCCCGACCCGGCCATCGTGCTCGACGTCGTGCCGAACGTGAAGCGCGATGCGCGCGTTTCCGCGGTTCTCTCCAACTCCTTCGGCTTCGGCGGCCAGAACGCCAGCCTCGTCATGACGGCCGAACCCGCCTGATAGGAATTTTGCCATGCGCGCCCTCCAGCTTCTCGACGACCGCAAGCTCGAACTCACCGATATCCCGGAGCCGGAGGCGCCCGGCCCCGGCGAAGTGACGCTGCGGGTCAAGGCCGTCGCGCTCAACCATATCGACGTCTGGGGCTGGCGCGGCATGGCCTTTGCCAAGCGCAAGATGCCGCTCGTCATCGGCGCGGAAGCGGCCGGCGTCGTCGAAACGCTCGGTCCGGGCGTCTCGAATGTCCTGCCCGGCCAGCTCGTCTCGATCTACGGCGCGCGCACCTGCGGCCTCTGCAAGCCCTGCCGAGAAGGCCGCGACAATCTCTGCGAACATGTCGGCGGCGTGCACGGTTTCCATCTCGACGGCTTTGCGCAGGAGAAGGTCAACCTTCCCGCCCGCCTTCTCGTGCCGGCCCCGCCCGGCGTCGATGCGGTCGGCGCGGCGCTCGCTCCCGTCACCTTCGGCACGGTCGAGCATATGCTGTTCGACAATGCGAAACTCGAATCCGGCGAGACGATCCTCGTCCATGCCGGCGGCTCCGGCATCGGCACGGCGGCGATCCAGCTTGCCAAGAAGATCGGCTGCACCGTCATCACCACCGTCGGCTCGAACGACAAGATCGAGAAGGCCAAAGCGCTCGGCGCCGACCACGTCATCAACTACCGCGAGGACCGCTTCGAGGGCGTCGTGCGCAAGCTGACCAGGAAGAAGGGCGTCGACGTCGTCTTCGAACATGTCGGCAAGGACACCTGGGCGGGCTCCATGCTCTGCATGAAGCGCGGCGGGCGGCTCGTCACCTGCGGCTCCACCTCCGGCGTTTCCACCGACATGAACCTGATGATGCTGTTCCAGCAGCAATTGAAGCTCTTCGGTTCCTTCGGCTGCCGCATGGAGAACATGGCGAATGCCATGCAGAAGATGGCGCGGGGCCTCGTCCACCCGGTCATCGATACCGAAGTGACCTTCGACGGCATCGCGACGGCCCTGGAGCGCATGGAATCGCGCCAGATATTCGGCAAGATCGTCCTGAAGCTGGATTGATGCCGTGCGGATGATCGTCACACGCCTCGTCCTGGCGCTCAGGAAGTTCAAGCAATGGCTGGTGGCGCAGTTCGTCTTCGGCCTGCTCAGCCTCCTGAAGATCCTGCCGGCGGACGGTGCGATCAACTTCGCCGATCGCGCGGCGCGCTGGATCGGCCCGAAGACGCGCCGCCACATGCTGACGCTCACCAATCTCCGGAACGCCTTTCCGGAAAAGCCCGAGGCGGAGATCGCGGCGATCGCGCTCGATGCCTGGGGCAATATGGGCCGGCTTGCGGCCGAATATGTCTTTCTCGACCGTCTGTTCGACTTCGATCCCGCGCGCACGGCGCCTGGCCGCATCGAGGTCTCCGGCATTCCGCTCTTCGTGGACCTGCGCGACAATCCGCGGCCCTTCATCGTCTTCACCGCCCATACCGGCAATTTCGAGCTCCTGCCGGTCGCCGGCGCGTCCTTCGGCCTCGATGTGACGGTGCTCTTCCGTCCGCCGAACAACCCCTACGTCGCCGACAAGGTTTTCGAGTTCCGCCGCGCACGCATGGGCGACCTCGTGCCCTCCCATGCCGGTTCGTCCTTCACGCTTGCCCGCAAGCTGGAGGCGGGCGGTCCGGTCGGCGTGCTGGTCGACCAGAAGTTCAACAAGGGCCTGCACACGACATTCTTCGGCCGGAAGGTGCAGACCAACCCGCTGCTCGCCAAGCTGGTGCGCCAGTTCGATTGCGAGGTCTATCCCGCCCGCTGCATCCGCCTGCCCGGCAACCGCTACCGCCTGGAGCTGGAGCCGGCGATGGACATCCCCCGCAAGGAGAACGGCGCCGTCGACGTCGATGCGACCGCGCAGATGCTGAACGACAAGGTCGAGCAATGGGTGCGCGAATATCCCGGCCAGTGGCTCTGGTATCACGACCGGTGGAATATCAAGCGCGGCCTTATTACTTGACTGCTTACGATCGTTTCTTTCCACCTCAATTTTGAATACGTTCAGTTTCCCGGAATATGCGACTTTAGGCTAATTTGGGGTTTGACATCCTTCCGTACGCTGTTACCATTTTGCTAATGTAAGCGCTTTCGACAGCATATTTCGGGAGGAGAGGGTCAAAGCTTTATCTCGTTTCTGAACATTTCAAATAGTGTAGTGGCGCAATTGCTGTAGATTTCAGCAATTCGGGGAGCATGAATTGAAAGCTCTTGTAGAGTTGTTCTGGTTTAAGTATTCACAACTCCAGCATGCCGTGAGGGCCGGGAACGAAAGGCTCGTTTCCATGCTGGACAGGGAAATCGAGCCGGCCCTGGCGGCCGTGCTGCGGAAGGAGGCGAGCGACGCTTCCGAACTTCGTTCCCAGTTCCAATTCGTGGTGGACCTGCTTCGGGAAGAGGCGGATGACAAGGCCTGCGTGCTCCGGCAGGCGCATCATTTCAAGCTGCTGCTGGATCGGTATTTCGGGACCGAGGAGGCCGCCGCGCCCTTCCGGATCGACATGCCGGGGGCCGGGCGTCCCGCCATCACGCCGCGCGTGGCGGAGGACGGGCTGCTCAACGAGGCGATCCTCGACAGCCTTCCCGACCGCGTCGCCGTCATCACGACGGATTACCGCTATCTCTATTCCAACCCGCTCAATGCCGAGCGCTTCAGCGAAAAGCCCATCGACCTCGTCGGCCGGCACATCGTGGAGTTCATCGGCGTGCAGCGATTCGAGAGCCGCGTGAAGCGCAATCTCGACCATTGCTTCGCCGGCGACGTGGTGGAATACGACTATGTGTCCCCGCGCCGCGGCCAGGCGATCACGCGCTGCCGCATGACGCCCTGCCTGTCGGCGGCCGGAAACGTGCTCGGCGCCATTCTGGTCCTGCAGGAAACGGCGCAGCAGGGGCCGCTCGCCGCCTGATCCGTCAGGAGGTGAGGCCGGTGCCGCGCAGCATGAACTGCTGTTCGAAGGCGATATGGCGGCGGATCGATTCGAAGAAGCCGCGGAGCATGTAGCCCGCGGCTTCCGCGTTCACCGTGCCGTCGCCACTGCCGAGCCGGGTCAGCGTGTCGGTCAGCTCCTCCGCAAAGCATTCGTCCTCGACATGCTCGAACTTCAGCCGGGCGATGGAATCGATGAGTTCCCGGTCGCCGGAGGCCATGCGCTCCAGCAGGGGGAAGACGGTTTCCTCTTCATAGCGGTGGATGCCGTTGACCAGCGGAATCAGCGACTTGGCCGCGTACATGCATTTCTGCCGGTTGACGTTTGCCGGCAGGCTGTCGGCGATGTCCTCCAGCGCCGAGCAGAGCGTCAGTTGTGCGTCATGGGCCTTCTTCAACCAGTCCAGCGAAACGGCGTCCGTCGGGCGATCGGAAAGCAGCCGGGCGATCCCTGTATAATCCGTCATGTCCTGTTCCCTCGGTTCGGGAGTGCCGCGAGCGTTTCGACGCGCGGCTGCGTCAACCTGTCCCTTGATGCCGCCGGCAACCGCGCTTCGCCTTGATCCAAGTCAAGGATGCTTCCGGCCGCATCTGCGAAGGCTCAAGTCGAGCGCAAGGGCCGATTCCGCGAGGGAACCGGCCGTTGCGGGAAATTGACGAGTTGGGGGATGCCAACGATGAAATATGTAACGGAAACGATCGTCCTGGCCGTGGGGGCGTTCATCGCGCTGCTCGGCGCGGCGTTTGCCCAGGACAGGCTCTTCGAGGCCCATATGTGGGTCCTCTTCTTCGTGCTGCTCGCCAGCACGCTCTTCATGGTCCGGCGCATCTCCTTCGCGCCGGCCGTCGCGACCGGATCATCGCAGGATGACGAGGGGTACTTCGACGAGGTCGTCAAGTACGGCGTCATCGCGACGGTGTTCTGGGGCGTCGTCGGCTTCCTGGTCGGCGTCGTCGTGGCGCTCCAACTGGCCTTCCCCGATCTCAACATCGAGCCCTGGCTCAATTTCGGCCGCACGCGTCCGCTGCACACCTCGGCGGTGATCTTCGCCTTCGGCGGCAACGCGCTGATCGCGACCTCCTTCTACGTCGTGCAGCGCACCTCGCGCGCCCGTCTCTTCGGCGGCAATCTCGGCTGGTTCGTGTTCTGGGGCTACCAGCTCTTCATCGTCATGGCCGCCACCGGCTACCTGCTCGGCATCACGCAGAGCCGGGAATATGCCGAGCCGGAATGGTATGTCGATATCTGGCTCACCATCGTCTGGGTCGCCTATCTGATCGCCTTCCTCGGCACGATCATGACGCGCAAGGAGCCGCACATCTACGTGGCGAACTGGTTCTTCCTGTCGTTCATCGTGACGATCGCCATGCTGCACGTCGTCAACAACCTGGCCGTCCCGGTCTCGTTCCTCGGCGTGAAGAGCTATTCGGCCTTCTCCGGCGTGCAGGATGCGCTGACGCAGTGGTGGTACGGCCACAACGCCGTGGGCTTCTTCCTGACGGCCGGCTTCCTCGGCATGATGTACTACTTCATCCCGAAGCAGGTGAACCGTCCGGTCTATTCCTACCGCCTGTCGATCATCCACTTCTGGGCCCTGATCTTCATGTATATCTGGGCCGGCCCGCACCACCTGCACTATACGGCGCTGCCCGACTGGGCGCAGACGCTCGGCATGGTCTTCTCGATCATGCTCTGGATGCCCTCGTGGGGCGGCATGATCAACGGCCTGATGACGCTCTCGGGCGCCTGGGACAAGATCCGCACCGATCCGATCGTGCGCATGATGGTCATGGCCGTCGCCTTCTACGGCATGGCGACCTTTGAAGGCCCGATGATGTCGATCAAGTCGGTCAACTCGCTCAGCCACTATACGGACTGGACCATCGGCCATGTGCATTCGGGCGCGCTCGGCTGGAACGGCCTCATCACCTTCGGCGCGATCTACTTCCTCGTCCCGAAGCTTTGGAACCGCGAGCGGCTCTATTCGATCCGCATGGTCAACTGGCACTTCTGGCTCGCCACCCTCGGCATCGTCGTCTACGCCGCCGTCATGTGGGTCGCCGGCATCCAGCAGGGCCTGATGTGGCGCGAATACGACGAGCAGGGCTTCCTGGTCTATTCGTTCGCCGAAACGATCGCCGCCATGTTCCCGTACTACGTGCTGCGCGCCGTCGGCGGTGGGCTGTTCCTCCTGGGGGCGCTCATCATGGCCTACAACGTGACCATGACAATCCTCGGCTACCAGCGCGACGAGGCCCCGATCCCGGGCGCCGCGCCGAAGCTGCAGCCGGCCGAATAGGAGGGACCCGATGTCCATTCTTGACAAACACGCGATCCTCGAGCGCAACGCGACGCTTCTGCTCGTCGGCTCGCTCTTCGTGGTCACCATCGGCGGCATCGTCGAGATCGCCCCGCTGTTCTACCTGGAGAACACCATCGAGAAGGTGGAGGGCATGCGGCCTTATTCGCCGCTGGAGCTTGCCGGCCGCGACATCTACATCCGCGAGGGCTGCTATACCTGTCACAGCCAGATGATCCGGCCGTTCCGCGACGAGGTGGAGCGCTACGGGCATTATTCGCTGGCGGCGGAATCGATGTACGACCATCCGTTCCAGTGGGGCTCCAAGCGCACCGGCCCGGACCTTGCCCGCGTGGGTGACCGCTATTCGAACGAATGGCACGTCCAGCACCTGATCGAGCCGCGCTCGGTCGTGCCCGAATCGGTGATGCCGAGCTATTCCTTCCTCAAGGAAACGCCATTGGAGGTGCGGAACGTCTCGATGCACCTGTCGGCCAACCGCGCCGTCGGCGTGCCCTATACGGACGAGATGCTCGAAAACGCCGAGGCCGACCTCAAGGCGCAGGCTTACCCGAATGCCGATACGTCCGGCATCGAGGCCCGCTACCCGAAGGCCAAGCTCGGCGACTTCGACGGCGACCCGGCAAAGCTCACCGAAATGGATGCGCTCGTCGCCTATCTGCAGATGCTCGGCACGCTGGTGGACTTCTCCACCTATGACGACGCCGCCGGTTACCGCTGAGGAGGACGCCCATGGAAACCTATACCGCCATGCGGCACTTCGCCGACAGTTGGGGACTGCTCGCCATGACGCTGTTCTTCCTCGCCGTCGTCGTCTTCACCCTTCGCCCCGGCGCCCGCAAGGCGGCCGAACGGGCCGCTGAAATCCCTCTCAAGGAGGACTGATCATGGCCGAGAAACACATTGACGAAATCTCGGGCGTCGAAACCACCGGCCACGAATGGGACGGCATCCGCGAACTGAACAACCCGATGCCGCGCTGGTGGGTCTGGACGTTCTACGCCACGATCGTCTGGGCGATCGGTTACACGATCGCCTTTCCGGCCTGGCCACTGATCTCCGATGCGACGACCGGCATGCTCGGCTGGTCGAGTCGCGCCAATGTCGCCGTCGAGCTGGCCGAGGCCAAGCAGGCGCAGGCCGGCTTCGTCGACCGCATCGCCAAATCCTCCCTGCAGGAGATCATGGCCGACCCGCAGCTCTCGCAGTTCGCGATCGCCGGCGGCGCCTCGGCCTTCAAGGTCAACTGCGCCCAGTGCCACGGTTCGGGCGCGGCCGGCGCGGCGGGCTTCCCCAACCTCAACGACGACGACTGGGTCTGGGGCGGCACGGTGGACGACATCTACCACACGATCGCCCACGGCATCCGCCATGCCGGCGACGACGAGACCCGCATCTCGGACATGCCGGCCTATGGCGATATCCTCCAGCCGGAGGAGATCAAGCAGGTCGCGGCCTATGTGGTCAGCCTGACGGGCACGCCGTCGAATGCCGGCCTCGTCGAGCCCGGCAAGCAGATCTTTGCCGACAACTGCGCCGCCTGCCACGGCGATGACGCCAGGGGCAACCGCGAGATGGGCGCCCCGAACCTTGCCGACGCCATCTGGCTGAAGGGCGAGGGCGAGGCCGCCATCGCCCAGCAGGTCCGTTCGCCGAAGCACGGCGTCATGCCCGCCTGGCTTCCCCGCCTCGGCGATCCGGCCGTCAAGCAGCTTGCCGTCTTCGTGCATTCGCTGGGCGGCGGCGAGTAGCGCCGGACCCCTCAAACGACGAAGGCCGCGGAAACCGCGGCCTTTTCTTTTTTGGGCAATCCGGCTGGCGGCATGGCGCTCAGGCGACGACCGTGTTCCGGCCCATCGATTTCGCACGGTAGAGGTTGCGGTCGGCGGCCGCGAGCGCCTCGACGGGATCGAAGCGCGGCGCGCAATGGAAGACGCCGATGCTGATGCCGAGCGCGATCCGCACGCCCGACGGCGCGTGGAGGTCGATCGCCTCCACCGCCTCGCGGATCGTCTGGGAATGGTCGAGCATGTGCGCCGGCGAGGCCTCGTCGAGGAAGACGGCGAACTCCTCGCCACCGAGCCGGCCGACAAGGTCGTTCCTGCCCGTAAGGTCGTGCAGCACCGCCCCGACGAGGCGCAGTGCCTCGTCGCCGGCGGCATGGCCGAAACGGTCGTTGACGGACTTGAAGTGATCGAGGTCGAGGAAGAGCAGGCCACCGGAACGGCCGCCGCGGCTGCGGGCCTGGAGCTCGGCCATGAAGGTCGCGCGGTTGAGCACGCCCGTCAGCGCGTCGCGCTGCGCCTGGTGCTTGAGGCGGGCATAGGCTTGCGCAAGGTCGTCCTTGGCGCGGGCGAGGGCGGCATTGGCGGCGCGCAGCCGGTCCGCCTGGTAGAAATGCAGGATCGAGACCGGAATGGAAATGGCAACCGGGCAGACGATGGTCATGACGAGGCCGGCGCCCGCCACTTCGCCGCCCATGAGCGGCACGAGGGCGAAGCTGATGGCGAGGGATGCCAGTGTCGAGAGACCGCCGACCGCCAATGCCTTGCCGAGGATTTTGTACATGGAAAAAGCCTGCGTCCGTTTTGATCGCAGGCTCTGACTAGGAGCGTCTTATTGAAAAAGCCTGAATTCGTTCGGTAAAAGGCGCCCGGCCGTTCACATTGACGTTACGGCAGGCACATCAGCGGTCGGACCAGACCGCCAGCTCGTAGCCGTCGGGGTCCGCGAACTGGAAGCGCCGGCCGCCGGGAAAGTCGAAGATCGGCTTGACGATCGTCCCGCCGGCCGCCGTCACCCGCTCCAGCACCTCTTCCAGCGCATCGGCAAAGAGGATGACGAGCGGGCCGCCCTTGGCGTTGACCGGGGCGAGCGTCGTGAAGCCGCCGGTGAGGCGGCCGTCCTGGAACTCGCAGTATTGCGGGCCGTAATCGGTGAAGGTCCAGCCGAAGGCGCCGTCGTAGAAGGCCTTGCTCGCCGCGATGTCCGCGACGTTGAACTCGATATAGTCGATCTTGCGATCCGCGCCCCTGGTGCTCATTCCTGCATGTCCTTTTCTTCCATCAGTCCCGCCAGCGTCTCGAGGTCCTGCGCTATATGCGCCGCATCCCGCTCGAAGGCTTCGTCGTCCATATCCGGTTGCCGCAGCAACAGGAACATCACCTCCGCGCCATCGCCGTTCGGCGCGATGCGCAGCGCATTGTCCACCACGCGCCCGTCCGGCAGCGTCACCCGGTGGTCGACGACGCCGAAATCGTTGGGCGGGGCGAAGCGCACGCGCGCATCGCCGATCGGCCCGCCATCGGCGATCCAGTCCTCTCCGTCGCGCGTCAGCCCGGCGGCAAGGCCCGAGGCCCAGAGCGGCATGTTTTCCGGTCGGGCGGCAAAAGCGTGGACTGCGCGCCAGTCGCGCCGGATGGTGCGGTGGATGATACGGGCGGGCAGGGTGGTCATCGTTTTTCTCCATTCGGTGCCACGATACGCGGTCCCGCGCCGAAGTCTTGAACAAAACGGACAGTCAGCCGCGCATCTGCCGCCGGATCTCGCCGGGCGTCAGGCTGGTCAGCGCCAGCACCTCCCGGTTCATGTGCGCCTGGTCGGCAAAGCCCGCCTCGGCGGCAAGGCCGGCGAGGGAGGCCGCGGGGCTTGCGATCCGGCCGAGCAGGTCCTGCAGCCGGAGGATGCGGGCCAGCGTCTTCGGCCCGTAGCCGAACTCGGCGATGCTGATGCGCCGCAGCGTGCGCGTCGTCACGCCGATCTCGGCGGCGATGGCGTCCGGCGGCCGGCTTGCGCCGAGCGCATGCAGCGCCGCCGCATCGGGCCGCAGGGCAGGCAGCTCTGCCATTTCGGCTGCGAAAAGCGCCTGAAGAAGCCGCAGCCTTTGCCGCGGGCCGGAAGCTGCAAGCAGGCGATCGTGGTGGGCGCTCAGCCCGTGCGTGCGGATATCGGCGAGAGGCACGACCTTGCCGGCCAGCGCGTCGAGGTCGCAGCGCAGCAGGTGGCGCGCGATACCGGGGCGCAGGCGCAGCCCGAGGATCGTCTCGCCCGGCCGGAGCCTTGGAAAGGCGGCCGTGCGGTCCGGCCCGGCAATGAGGAAACCGGCTTCCGTCCACAGCAGGTCGACGCAGCCATCCGGCACGACGGCGATGCGCGGGACGGGCGGGCCTTCCGGCGCATGGTGCATCCAGCTACAGCGTATGACGGCCGAGAGCGCGCCGGCCGCGGCATATTCGCGGTAGTCGCCGTAGCGCTTGGCCAGGATGGTCTCCGTCATCGTGTCCTCTCCGTGCGGCAACCCGCCACGCCCTGCCATGTCCAAAACTTGACGTAGATCAACGATGGAGGCCGTCGTTGGCGTCATTGTGCCGGCACAACGACAGGTGCGGCCGGCAGACATGCAGCAGAATACCACGACGATCTACAATTCCATCGAGCGCCATGAAGCGGAACCCGTCAATTCGGCGAAGGTTCGCAAGCCGCTCTATGAAAAACGCAAGAAGATCTTCCCCAAGCGGGCGGAAGGCCGTTTCCGGCAGTTCAAGTGGCTGGTGATGCTGATCACGCTCGGCATCTACTACCTGACGCCGTGGATCCGCTGGGACCGGGGGCCGCATGCGCCGGACCAGGCCGTGCTCATTGACCTTGCCGGCCGCCGCTTCTATTTCTTCTTCATCGAGATCTGGCCGCAGGAATTCTTCTTCGTCGCCGGGCTGCTCGTCATGGCGGGCTTCGGGCTGTTCCTCGTTACCTCGGCCGTCGGGCGCGCCTGGTGCGGCTATGCCTGTCCGCAGACCGTCTGGGTCGATCTCTTCCTCGTCGTGGAACGGGCGATCGAGGGCGACCGCAATGCGCGCATGAAGCTCGATGCCGGGCCGTGGACGCTGGGCAAGATCTGGAAGCGTGTCAGCAAGCACGCCGTCTGGCTGGTGATCGCGGTGGCGACGGGCGGCGCCTGGATCTTCTACTTCGCCGACGCGCCGACGCTGCTCGTCAATTTCGCGACGCTGAAGGCACCGCCGGTCGCCTACATCACCGTCGCCATCCTGACCGCGACCACCTACATCTTCGGCGGGCTGATGCGCGAGCAGGTCTGCACCTATATGTGCCCCTGGCCGCGCATCCAGGCGGCGATGCTCGACGAGAGCTCGCTGGTCGTCACCTACAACGACTGGCGCGGCGAGCCGCGCACCCGCCATGCCAAGAAGGCGATCGCCGCCGGCGAGAGCGTCGGCGACTGCGTCGACTGCAATGCCTGCGTCGTCGTCTGTCCCATGGGCATCGACATCCGCGACGGCCAGCAGCTCGAATGCATCACCTGCGCGCTGTGCATCGATGCCTGCGACAACGTGATGGACAAGATCGGCAAGGAGCGCGGCCTCATCGCCTATGCCACGCTGTCGGACTATTCGGCCAACATGGCGCTCGCCACGGCGGGCGGCACCGTGCCGGTCGATCCGAAGCGCGTGCGCGGTGCCGATGGCGTCTTCGACGGCAAGATCCGGCATTTCGACTGGCGCATCATCTTCCGCCCGCGCACGCTGCTCTATTTCGGCGTCTGGTCGCTGGCGGGCCTGGCGCTGCTCTTCGCGCTCCTCTCGCGCGACCGGCTGGACCTCAACGTCATCCACGACCGCAATCCGCAGTTCGTCGTCGAATCGGACGGCTCGGTCCGCAACGGCTATGCGGTGAAGCTGCTCAACATGATTCCCGAGCCGCGCGTCATCACCGTGTCGATCGAGGGCATGCCCGGCGCAACGATGAAGATCGCCGGCCATGACAGCGCCGACGGCCGCAGCGTCGATGTGCCGGCCGATCCGGACAAGGTGACGGCGCTGCGTGTTTTCGTCACCCTGCCGAAGGATCGGCTTGCAGAAGCGGCCGAAGGCTTCCAGATTGTCGCGGAAGACCGGCAGGGCCACGAGCGCGACGTCTATTCCGCCAATTTCAACACGCCGGGAGCAAAGTGATGGCCATAGAACGCAAGGAACAGGGATTCGTCTTCACCGGCTGGCACATGGCGGGCGTCATGGTGCTGTTCTTCGGCACGATCATCACGGTCAACCTGATCATGGCCTGGAATGCCTCGAACAGCTGGAGCGGCCTCGTCGTGCCCAACACCTATGTCGCCAGCCAGCAGTTCAACGGCAAGGTGGCGGAGGCGCGAGCACTCGCCGCCAGCGGCATCGAGGGCGACCTCACCGTGAAGGAAGGCCGCATCGCCTACCGCGTCATCGATGGGAGGGGCGTCCCCCTTGCCGCCGACGACGTCTCGGCGGTCTTCAAGCGGCCCGTTGACGAGCGCAAGGATTTCACGGTCGCGCTCGAGCCGGCGGGCGAGGGGATGTTCGTGGCGGACCGGCCGGTGCCGGCCGGCCAGTGGATCGTCGATATCAGCACGAAGCGCGACGGCGAGAAGGTCTTCCACCAGACCGTGCGCACCGTCGTTGCGGGAGGGGCGAAATGAGCTGCTGCGCACCCGGCACGGAAGGCGCCGTCGAGGCGCAGCGCGCGGCACTGCCCTCCTCGGAGGAGCTGATGCTGGTGAGCCGCCCGGTCGGCGAGGGCCTGCGCCAGAGCGATCTCAGCGTGCCGGGCGTCTATTGCGGCACCTGCATCACCACCGTCGAAGGCGCGCTGAACGCGCTGCCGGCCGTGGAGCGGGCGCGCGTCAACCTCTCCACCCGCCGCGTTTCGGTGGTCTGGAAGGAGGAGGTCGCGGGCCGGCGCACCGATCCGCAGGAGATCGCCGCCGCCATCCGCGCCACGGGCTATGACACGCATCTCTTCTCGCTGGCGGCGGAAGGCGACGACCGGCTGCGCAACCAGTTGATCCGCGCCGTCGCCGTCTCGGGGTTTGCGGCGACGAACATCATGCTGCTCTCGGTCTCCGTCTGGTCGGGTGCCGAGGCCGCGACGCGCGACCTCTTCCACTGGATCTCCGCGCTGATCGCCGGCCCGACGCTGATCTATGCCGGGCGCTTCTTCTACCAGTCGGCCTGGAATGCGCTGCGCCACGGCCGCACCAACATGGACGTGCCCATCGCGCTCGCCATCACGCTCTCCTATGTCGTCTCGCTCTGGGAAACGCTGCACAGCGCCGAGCACGCCTGGTTCGACGCCACGGTGAGTCTGCTCTTCTTCCTGCTCATCGGTCGCACGCTCGACCACGTCATGCGCGACCGCGCCCGCTCGGCCATCACCGGCCTTGCCCGCCTTTCGCCGCGCGGGGCGATGGTCATCCGGCCGGACGGCAGCCGCGACTACCGGCCCGTCGAGGAGATCGCCGTCGGCGAACACCTTTCCATCGCCGCCGGCGAGCGCATCCCGGTCGATTGCCGCGTGCTTTCGGGCGCAAGCGACATCGACCGATCGATCGTCAACGGCGAGAGCGATCCCTTCGCCGCCGTGCCGGGCACGCGGCTGGAAGCGGGCGCGATGAACCTCACCGGTTCGCTCACCGTCGAGGCCATCGCCACGGCGCGCGATTCGTTCCTGTCGGAGGTCATCGGCCTTATGGAGGCCGCCGAAGGGGGAAGGGCGCGCTATCGCCGCATCGCCGACCGCGCCGCGCAGATCTATTCGCCGGCCGTGCACCTGCTGGCGCTCGTCTCCTTCCTCGGCTGGGGTTTTTACGACGGCGACTGGAAGCATGCCATGCTCGTCGCCATCGCGGTGCTGATCATCACCTGCCCCTGCGCGCTCGGCCTTGCCGTGCCGGTGGTGCAGGTGGTGGCCGCGGGGCGCCTGTTTGCCGGCGGCGTGATGGTCAAGGACGGTTCGGCCATGGAGCGCCTTGCCGAGATCGACACCGCCGTCTTCGACAAGACCGGCACCCTGACGCTCGGCAAGCCGCGCCTCGTCGATCGGGAAAGGCTCAACCGCACCCATCTCGCGCTGGCCGCGGCGCTCGCCGCCCACTCGCGCCACCCGCTGTCGATGGCGCTGGCGGGCGCCTGGCCGGGTCCGCTGCCGCTTGTCGAAAGCGTGATGGAAGTGGCCGGCGGCGGCCTTGAGGCCGAGACGCCCCAGGGCCTCTATCGCCTCGGCAACCGCGCCTTCGCCGGCGGCAGCGCCGCGGCCGGGGAAGAGGAGCACGGGCTCTCCGAGGTCGTGCTGTCGCGCGACGGCAAGGTGCTGGAGACCTTCCGTTTCGAGGATACCCTGCGGGCCGGGGCAGGCGAGGCTGTCGCCACGCTGAAGCGCGCGCATATCGCGATGGCGATCCTTTCCGGCGACCGCGCCCCCGCGGTCGCCCGCATTGCCGGCCTGCTCGGCATTGCCCGCTGGCGTGCGGCGCTGTCGCCGCGCGAGAAGACGGAAGCGGTCGCCGAACGGGCGGCCACCGGCCATCGCGTGCTGATGGTCGGCGACGGCATCAACGATGCGCCGGCGCTCGCCGCCGCCCACGTCTCCATCGCCCCGGCGACGGCGGCGGATGTCGGCCGGCAGGCGGCGGACTTCGTCTTCCTGCACGAGAGCCTGGAGGCCGTGCCCTTCGCGCACGAGACCGCCTGCCGTGCCGGCCGCCTCATCCGGCAGAATTTCGCGCTCGCCATCGGCTACAATGTCATCGCCGTGCCGATCGCCATCCTCGGCCACGCGACGCCGCTGATCGCCGCCATCGCCATGTCGACATCGTCGATCATCGTCGTGGTGAACTCGCTGCGCCTGCGCGGGCAGATACCGGCCTTCGCCGCGCGGGCGGCGGACGAGGCCCGTCCGGCCGATGTCCTGGTGCGCGCGGCATGAACACGCTGATCTTCCTCATCCCCATCGCGCTCTTCCTCGGCGGGCTCGGGCTCGCCGCCTTCCTCTGGTCTTTGAAGAGCGGGCAGTATGACGATGTCGAGGGCGCCGCCTGGCGTGTCCTCGACGATGGCGACGACAAGCCGCAGCGCTGACGGCGCGCGGATATGGGGTCATAGAAACCATGCAAGTGGCGGTGAAAATCCCGCCGAAGCCAAACAATCCCTTGTCGTAAATCGATTTGAATGCCAAAACACCACCGCTGGAGCGGAGCTCCTCACTCTCTTTCTGCGCGGCGTTTCCGGCATGGGTCCGGAAGCATCCCACGCCGCGCCATCCTACGGAGGTATGAACGTGGCACAGGCGGAAATCGGTCTCATCGGTCTCGGCGTGATGGGGTCCAACCTTGCGCTCAACATTGCCGAAAAGGGCAACAAGATCGCGGTCTTCAATCGCACGGTGGCGCGCACGAAGGAGTTCTATGAAGAGGCCGGCGCGCTCCAGGGCCAGATCGTGCCCTGCGAGACGATCGAAGAGTTCGTCGCCGCCATCCGCCCGCCGCGGCCGATCATCATCATGATCCAGGCCGGCGCCGCGGTCGACCAGCAGATGGACCTGCTGCGCCCCTATCTCGAACAGAACGACATCATGATCGATGCCGGCAACGCGAACTTCCGCGACACGATGCGCCGCTTCGATGCGCTGAAGGACAGCGGCCTCACCTTCATCGGCATGGGCGTTTCCGGCGGTGAGGAGGGCGCGCGTCACGGCCCCTCCATCATGGTCGGCGGCACGGAGGATTCGTGGACGCGCGTCGAGAAGGTACTGACCTCGATCGCCGCCAAGTACAAGGACGAGCCCTGCGTCGCCTGGCTCGGCGAGAACGGCGCCGGCCACTTCGTCAAGACCATCCACAACGGCATCGAATATGCCGACATGCAGATGATCGCCGAGATCTACGGCATCCTGCGCGACGGCCTGAAGATGAGCGCCTCCGAGATCAGCGCCGTCTTCGGCGAATGGAACAAGGGGCGCCTTGAATCCTATCTCATCGAGATCACCGAGAAGGTGCTCGCTGCCAAGGACCCGATCAGCGGCAACCCGATCGTCGACATGATCCTCGACAAGGCCGGCCAGAAGGGCACGGGAAAATGGTCCGCCATCGAGGCGCAGAACATGGGCGTGCCGGCGACCGGCATCGAGGCCGCCGTCGCCGCCCGTTCGATCTCCTCGTTCAAGACCGAGCGCGAAGCCGCCGAAAAGATCCTCGGCCTGCCGGACGTGCCGGCGCTTGAGGTCGCCGACAAGGCCGCCTTCGTCAAGGACCTCGAAAGTGCGCTGCTCGCCGGCAAGATCGGCGCCTATGCGCAAGGCTTTGCGGTGATGTCCGCCGCCTCGAAGGAATATGGCTGGAACCTGCCGATGCCGACCATCGCCAAGATCTGGCGCGCCGGCTGCATCATCCGCTCGCAGTTCCTCGACGAGATCACCAGCGCCTTCACCAAGGCGCCGGATGCGGCGAACCTCATCGTCACCCCGGCCTTTGCCGCCATGGTCAAGGAAACCGACGGGGCGCTGCGCCGCGTCGTCGCCGCTGCCGCGCTGCATGGCCTGCCGGTCCCGGCGCTCGCCTCGGCGCTTGGCTATTTCGACAGTTACCGCCGCGCCCGCGGCACGGCCAACGTCATCCAGGCCCAGCGCGACTTCTTCGGCGCCCACGGCTTCGACCGTATCGACGGCGCCGACAGTCATCACGGCCCGTGGGGCTCCGGCCTCAACGGTTGAGAAATTGGCAAACTGAGATGCAGCGGCCCGGTTCGAAGACCGGGTCGTTTTATTTTTGGGGCTTTGGCGACGTCGCTTCTGCCCGCAAACCTCTCCTCCGTCATCCTCGGCCTTGAGCCGAGGATCCAACCAACACGGTACGGCTTCGAGGCGCGTATGGATCCTCGGGTCAAGCCCGAGGATGACGTCGAGAGTGTGGTGGAAGTGTCGCTATAGCAATGGACGAAATGGCCACAAGCATCCGACGCACTTAGGCGTCAGCCGTGGGGATCGGATAGCTCAGCGTCTGCAACTCCGCGGCCGCCGTCCCCTCGATGCGGCCGATGACCGCCTTGGCGAGTTCCCGGCCGGCGAGGCGGATGTCCTCGCGCATGGTCACGACCTCTGGCCGCAGCCATTGCAGGAACATGTGTGGCTCCTTCGACACCATGTCGATGTCGTGGCCGAGCTTGCGGCCCTTCGCCTCCAGCGCGGCGATCAGCGCCACCGCGCCGCCGCCGCTGCCCGAGACGATGCCGTCCGGCCCGTCCGGTGCGCTGAACAGGGATTCGGCGGCCTTGCGGATGTCGACGAGATTGTTGTCGAGATTCACCTGGTTGAAGGGCAGGGCCATCGCGCCGAAATCGCGGATCCCCTTTTCGAACCCCGCCCGCATGTGCAGGTAGAAGGTGAGATAGGGCGGCGGCTGCAGCAGGATGAGCCGCTTGCGGCCGCGCTCCACCAGTTTGCGCACGGCCTCATAGGCAAAACGCTCGTTGTCGAAATCGTGGTAGGGATGGATGAGGCCCATTTCCGTGCGCCCGTGCGTGGCGAAGGGAAAGTTGCGCTCCATCATCAGCGCGACGCGCGGGTCCTTCGGTTCGGTGCGCGAGATGATCACGCCGTCGGCCGCCCCCGTCTCCAGCACGTAGCGCACCGGATCCAGCGCATTGCCCTGCGCCCGGTAGGGCGTCACCACGAGATGGTATTGCGTGGTGGCGAGGACTTCTGAAATGCCGATGACCATGGGGCTGGTCAGGCCCATGATCTCCTCTTCCAGGCTGAGGATCAGGCTGATGACGTTCGTCTTGCCGGTCCGAAGGCGCACGCCGGCGCGGTTCGGCTGGTAGCCGATCTGGCGCGCGACGAGGCGCACGCGCTCCTTCGTCTCCGCGCCGATATCGGGCGCATCCTTGAGCGCCCGCGAAACGGTGGTGATGCCGAGACCGGTCATGAAGGCGATCGTCTTCAGCGTCGGCCGCTCGCCCGGATGCGGAAGTGCCGCCGCCGGGCCCTCGCTCATCGTCTTGTCCATCCCCTGCCTGTCACCTCTGCGCCCCTTGGACCGGTTATACATTTTTTACCCTCGCCCGCCACTCCCTCACGATCGATCGCTTGAAGCTGTAACGATGCAGGCGTTTTGTCGAGTGAAAAGTGCATCGTCAGTCGCCCGGGAGGGCAATCAGGCCTGTATTGCGCCGCAAAGTCATAAATTATGCATCTGCGAAAAATGGCTTGGGTCGTGTTTTCTTTGTATTTCTTATATTAAAGCAAATTCAAAATATTAACTCGTAATTTCACGACTTGTTTGATGCGCTATCGCTCTTCTCGCGTCGCCCATTTTGCACCAAAGAACCGGCACGTGGAGGAAAAACCGATTTTGTGCCTCGACCCCCGTTGCGCGATGAAATCGATTGGGCTACGTTTTTACTGCAACGTTTCAGTGAGGGAGGAGACTCATGAAAATGCGCTTTATGGCTGCTGCGCTGGCAGCGACCGTGGTCCTGCCGTCCGCCGCCGCCTATGCGACCGACCTGGAGGTGACCCATTGGTGGACGTCCGGCGGGGAGGCCGCGGCGGTCGCCGAGTTCGCGAAGGCGTTCGACGCCACGGGCAACAAGTGGATCGACGGTGCGATCGCCGGCGCCGGCAGCACGGCCCGCCCGATCATGGTCAGCCGGCTGACCGGCGGAGACCCGATGGGCGCCACGCAATTCAACCATGGACGTCAGGCGGAGGAGCTGGTCGAGGCCGGCCTGCTGCGTGATCTCACCGACGTGGCGACGCGCGAGAACTGGAAGGAGATCATCAAGCCGGCCAGCCTGCTCGACAGTTGCACGGTCGACGGCAAGATCTATTGCGCGCCGGTCAATATCCATTCCTGGCAATGGCTGTGGCTGTCCAACGCCGCGTTCGAAACGGCAGGCGTGCCCGTGCCGAAGAACTGGGACGAGTTCGTCGCCGCCGCGCCGGCGCTGGAGAAGGCCGGCATCGTGCCGCTCGCCGTCGGCGGGCAGGCCTGGCAGGCGGCTGGCGCCTTCGACGTGCTGATGGTGGCCATCGCCGGCAAGGACACGTTCAACAAGGTGTTCAAGGACAAGGATGCCGACGTCGCGGCGGGACCCGACATGGCCAGGGTCTTCAAGGCGGCCGAGGATGCGCGGCGCATGTCCAGGGGCACCAACGTGCAGGACTGGAACCAGGCGACCAACATGGTGATAACCGGCAAGGCCGGCGGCCAGATCATGGGCGACTGGGCGCAGGGCGAGTTCGCGCTCGCCGGCAAGGTCGCCGGCAAGGACTATACCTGCCTTCCCGGCCTCGGCGTGAACGAGGTCATATCGACGGGCGGCGACGCCTTCTATTTCCCGGTTCTGGCGGATGAGGAGAAATCCAAGGCGCAGGAGGTGCTGGCCTCCACGCTGCTCGCACCGGCCACCCAGGTCGCCTTCAACCTCAAGAAGGGTTCGCTGCCCGTGCGCGGCGACGTCGACCTCGCCGCGGCGAACGACTGCATGAAGAAGGGCCTCGACATCCTCGCCAAGGGCAACGTGATCGAGGGCACCGACCAACTGCTTTCGGCCGACAGCCAGAAGCAGAAGGAGGATCTCTTCTCCGAATTCTTCGCCAATCCCTCGATGACGCCGGAAGACGCGCAGAAGCGTTTCGCCGCCATCATCGCGTCGGCGGACTGATCAGGCGGGCAGTTCCAGCACGGCTGCGCGGCGGCCTTGCATGCGGAATTGCGGGAGAAGGCATCGGCCGGCGGTTCGCCGCCGGCCAGGCGGCGCCCCCTGGGCGCTGCCCCTGATCGAGACCAAGGAGGAAGTGACCCATGACGGGCCAGGCACACACCGGTCGTCCCCGTAGACTGCTGCGCAATCTCAGTTCCAAGATTGCCTCCATTCCCATGATGCTCACCGCCGTCGTCATCTTTCTCGGCGGCACGACCTGGACGGTCGTCTATTCGTTCACCAATTCGAAGCTGCTGCCGCGGGCGAATTTCGTCGGTCTCGACCAGTACGAACGCCTGTGGGACGCGCCGCGCTGGATCGTCTCGATCCAGAATCTGGCGATCTACGGCGCCCTGACGCTGGTCTTCAGCCTGGTGATGGGTTTCGTGCTGGCGGCGCTGATGGACCAGAAGATCCGTTTCGAAAACACCTTCCGCACGATCTTCCTCTATCCCTTCGCTCTCTCCTTCATCGTCACCGGCCTCGTCTGGCAGTGGATCCTCAACCCGGAGTTCGGTGTGCAGTCCGTCGTGCGCGCGCTCGGCTGGACGAGTTTCACCTTCGATCCGCTCTACAATGCCGACATCGTCATCTACGGCGTCCTGATCGCCGGCCTCTGGCAGGGCACCGGGCTCGTCATGTGCCTGCTGCTGGCGGGCCTGCGCGGCATCGACGAGGACATCTGGAAGGCCGCGCGCGTCGACGGCATCCCGATGTGGAAGACCTACCTCTTCATCATCATCCCGATGATGCGGCCGGTCTTCATCACCACGCTCGTCATCATCGCGAGCGGCATCGTCAAGGTCTACGACCTCGTGGTGGCGCAGACGAGCGGCGGGCCGGGCATCGCCTCCGAAGTGCCGGCGAAATATGTCTACGACTACATGTTCCAGGCGCAGAACCTCGGCCAGGGTTTCGCCGCCTCCACCATGATGCTCGTCACGGTCGCCATCATCATCGTCCCCTGGGCCTATCTCGAATTCGGAGGACGCAAGCGTGTCTGACAGCGTTGCTCTCAAATCCGCCCCCGCCGCGGCGTCGAAAGCCGAACCCTGGGGCGCCAAACCCCGCCGCGCGCTTTCCGGCCGCAACATCATGCTCTACGGCACGCTTATCGTCGCGGCGCTCTATTACCTTCTGCCGCTCTACGTGATGATCGTCACCTCGCTGAAGGGCATGCCGGAAATCCGCCTCGGCAACATCTTCTCGCCGCCGCTGGAAATCACCTTCGAACCCTGGGCGAAGGCTTGGGCCAGCGCCTGCACGGGCCTCAACTGCGACGGCCTGTCGCGCGGCTTCTGGAACTCCGTGCGCATCACCGTGCCCTCGACGCTGATCTCCATCCTCGTCGCCTCGGTCAACGGCTATGCGCTGGCCAACTGGAAGTTCAGGGGCGCGGACATCTTCTTCACCATCCTCATCGTCGGGGCCTTCATCCCCTATCAGGTGATGATCTATCCGATCGTCATCGTGCTGCGCGAAATGGGCATCTACGGCACGCTGACCGGCCTCGTCATCGTGCACACCATCTTCGGCATGCCGATCCTGACACTGCTCTTCCGCAACTATTTCTCCGCCCTGCCGGAGGAATTGTTCAAGGCGGCGCGCATCGACGGGGCGGGCTTCTGGCAGATCTATCTGCGCATCATGCTGCCCATGTCGCTGCCGATCTTCGTCGTCGCGATGATCCTGCAGATCACCGGCATCTGGAACGACTTCCTCTTCGGCGTCGTCTTCACCCGTCCGGAGGTCTACCCGATGACCGTGCAGCTCAACAACATCGTCAACTCCGTCCAGGGGGTGAAGGAATACAACGTCAACATGGCCGCGACCCTGCTCACCGGCGCGGTTCCGCTCATCGTCTATTTCGTGTCGGGGCGCCTTTTCGTCCGCGGCATCGCCGCCGGCGCCGTGAAGGGGTAAGCCATGCAGAAGTCCGTATCGATCAAAGACCTTTCGCTCAGCTTCGGCGCGGTCAATGTCCTGGAAAACCTCAACCTCGATATCGGCGACGGCGAGTTCCTCGTCCTCCTCGGCTCGTCCGGCTGCGGGAAATCGACGCTGCTCAACTGCATCGCCGGCCTCTTGGAGCCGACGGGCGGGCAGATCTTCATCAAGAACAAGAACGTCACCTGGGAAGAGCCGAAGGACCGCGGCATCGGCATGGTGTTCCAGTCCTATGCGCTCTATCCGCAGATGACGGTGGAGAAAAACCTCTCCTTCGGTCTGCAGGTCGCCAAGATGCCGCGGCCGGAGATCGACAAGCGCATCGCCCGCGCCGCCGAGATCCTGCAGATCGGCCCGCTGCTCAAGCGCAAGCCCTCCGAGCTCTCCGGCGGCCAGCGCCAGCGCGTGGCGATCGGCCGGGCGCTGGTGCGCGACGTCGACGTCTTCCTCTTCGACGAGCCGCTGTCCAACCTCGATGCGAAGCTGCGCTCGGAACTGCGGGTGGAGATCAAGCGGCTGCACCAGTCGCTGAGGAACACGATGATCTACGTCACCCACGACCAGATCGAGGCGCTGACGCTTGCCGACCGCATCGCCATCATGAAAAGCGGCGTCATCCAGCAGCTCGCCGATCCGAACACGATCTACAACGCGCCGAGGAACATGTTCGTCGCCGGCTTCATCGGCTCCCCGTCGATGAATTTCCTGCGCGGCGAGATCGCAGGGCGGGATGGCCACCCGGTCTTCGTCACCAATGGCGTGGAATTTGCGCTCGACGGCTACGGCGCGTCCGAGGCGCTCCAGCCGGGTCGCAAGGTCGTGCTCGGCGTGCGGCCGGAACATGTCGCGGTCAACGCGGAGGGCGCCGAAACCCACCAGGCGACGGTCGATATCGAGGAACCGATGGGCGCCGACAACCTGCTCTGGCTCAAACATGCCGGCCACACCCTCTCCGTCCGCGTCGGCGGCGCGCGGCGCTTTGCGCCGGGGACAGCGGTGAAGCTCTCCTTCGACATGGGGCTCGCCTCGCTGTTCGATGCCGGGACGGAGGAGCGGATCTAGGGTTCGCACGGCTTCCCTCTCAGGCCCACCGATTTCCACTTTCAGCAAGACGAGGAGTTCTTGATGCAGACGGTCAGTTTCCAGCTTTACAGCGCCCGCAACTTCCAGCCTTTTTCGCAGGTCTTCCGCATCCTTGCCGAGGCCGGCTACAAGCAGGTGGAAGGCTACGGCGCCCTCTATGCCGAGCTCGACGATGCCGCGATCCTTGCGGTGAAGGCCGACCTCGACGCGAACGGCCTCACCATGCCCACCGCCCATTTCAGCCTCGACATGCTGGAGGCGGAACCGGAGCGGGTGCTCGCCATCTGCCGTACGCTCGGCATTGCGGCGGTCTATTGCCCCTATCTCCTGCCGGAGGACCGCCCGACGGACGCCGCCGGCTGGCACGCCTTCGGCGCGCGTCTGCAGAAGGCCGGCGAACCGATCCGCAAGGCCGGCCTTACCTTCGGCTGGCACAATCACGACTTCGAGTTCTTCACGCTGCCCGACGGCACCGTGCCGCAGGACCATCTGTTCGCCGGCGGGCCGGACCTTGCCTGGGAGGCGGATATCGCCTGGATCATCCGCGGCGGCGCCGATCCCTTCGCCTGGATCCGGAAATACGGCGACCGCATCACCGCCGTGCATGTCAAGGACATCGCGCCGAAGGGCGAGAATGCGGAGGAGGACGGCTGGGCGGATGTCGGCCACGGCGTGGTGCCTTGGGGCGATCTCGCCAAGGCGCTCGCCGGCTCGCCCGTCAAACACTTCATCGTCGAGCACGACAATCCCAGGGACATCACCCGGCTCGCCACGCGCTCGATCGCGACCATCAAGGCATTCTGAGGACTGACCATCATGAGCAAGGAATACGGAGTCGGCATCATCGGCTGCGGCAACATATCGAGCGCCTATTTCAGGCTGATCCCGACCTTCAGGAACCTGAAGCTGGTCGCCTGTGCCGACATCAACCCCGCCGCGTCCAGGGCGCGGTCGGAGGAATTCGGCGTGGACGCGCAGGAGATCGACGCGCTGCTCGCCAATCCCGCCGTCGACGTCGTCGTCAACCTGACGGTGCCGGAGGCGCACTATCCGGTCTCGAAAAGGGCGCTGGAGGCGGGAAAGCACGTCTATTCCGAAAAACCCTTCGTGCTGACGCTGGGGCAGGGCGAGGACCTGCGCCGCATCGCCGATGCCCGCGGGCTGAAGGTCGGTTCGGCGCCGGATACCTATCTCGGCGGCGCGCACCAGTTCGTGCGCCATCTCATCGACAGCGGCACGGTCGGGAAGATCATGTCCGGCACCGCGCATGTGCTGGGGCCGGGCATGGAGAGCTGGCATCCCAACCCGGACTTCTTCTTCGCGCCGGGCGGCGGGCCGATCCTCGACATGGGGCCGTATTATGTCAACAACCTCGTCAACCTCGTCGGGCCGGTGCGGCGGGTCGTGGCGCTCGCCAACCGGGCGCATGAGGAGCGCACCATCGGCAACGGTCCGCGCCTCGGCGAGAGGGTGCCGGTGGCCGTCGCGACGAACATCCATGCCATCCTCGACTTTGCCAGCGGCGCGCAGGTCGCGCTGATGGCGAGCTGGGATGTCTGGGCGCATCGCCACCAGAACATGGAGCTCTACGGCACTGCGGGCGCCGTCTTCGTGCCCGACCCGAATTTCTTCGGCGGCACCGTTGAGGTCGCCGGTACGGACCGCGAGCCGAAGGCAGTGGAGGTCTGGGACCATCCGCTGACGGCGCAGAACTATGAGTTCGACTGGGGCCTGCAGGCGAACTACCGCGGCATCGGCCTTGCCGACATGATGGAGGCGGTGACGACCGGTCGCGACTATCGCTGCTCGCTCGATCGCTCGCTGCACACGATCGACGTCCTGACCGCGATCCTGCGTTCGGCCGAGGAGGGCAGGGCGATCGACATCGTGACGACCTGCACGCAGCCCGCGGCGCTGGGCATCGAGGAGGCTCGGGCGCTTTTGCGATGATATCCCCTGCGGCCCGCCCCTTAACCGGCCTGCCGGCCCCCTTTTCCCCGCAAGCGGGGAGAAGGGGATATGCCGCACCGTTTTCCCCAAGCAATACCCGCTCGTGAGGCACGTCCCCTTTTCCCGCCTGCGGGGAGAGGGGTAGGGTGAGGGGCGAATGCCTCTTGTCGCGATGCGCGCGAGAGCGGTATTGAGACTCGCCCATAAAGAACGAAGGAATTTATCATGGCCTGGCAGCCTGCGGACAACCGTTACGACACGATGACCTACAACCGGCTGGGACGGTCCGGCCTGAAGCTGCCGGCGATCTCGCTCGGGCTGTGGCATAATTTCGGCGACGACACGCCGCATGACCGCAAGGTCGACATGTGCCGCACGGCCTTCGACCTCGGCATCACCCATTTCGACCTCGCCAACAATTACGGCCCGCCGCCCGGCACGGCCGAAACCGCCTTCGGCGAGATCCTGCGCACGGATTTCGCCCATCTGCGCGATGAGCTGATCATCTCCTCGAAGGCCGGCTACGACATGTGGCCGGGTCCCTATGGCGAGTGGGGCAGCCGCAAGTACCTGATCGCCTCCTGCGACCAGAGCCTGAAGCGCATGGGCCTCGACTATGTCGACATCTTCTATTCCCACCGCTTCGACCCGGAGACGCCGCTGGAGGAGACCTGCGGCGCGCTCGACCATATCGTGCGCTCCGGCCGCGCGCTCTATGTCGGCATCTCCTCCTACAATTCGCAGCGCACCCGCGAGGCGGCGGCGATCCTGAAGGACCTCGGCACGCCCTGCATCATCCACCAGCCGAGCTATTCCATGCTCAACCGCTGGATCGAGACGGACGGCCTCGTCGATACGCTGGACGAGCTCGGCATCGGCTCCATCGTCTTCTCGCCGCTGGCGCAGGGCATGCTGACGACGAAATATCTCGGCGGCATCCCGGGCGACAGCCGCGCGGCGCTGAACCACTTCCTCAAGAAGGATTTCATCCGTCCCGAGATCATCGACAACATCCGCAAGCTGAACGAGATCGCCGAGCGGCGCGGCCAGACGCTGGCGCAGATGGCGATCGCCTGGGTGCTGCGCGGCGGGCGCATCACCTCCGCGCTGATCGGCGCCAGCCGCTCCGCGCAGATCGTCGACTGCGTCAAGGCGCTGGAGAAGCCGGACTTTACGGCGGAGGAACTGGCGGCGATCGACACCTACAGCCAGGGCGCGGACATCAACCTCTGGAAGAAGTCCGCCGAACTCGACTGACGGGATCGCTCGCCCGGCGGCAAGGCCGGGCGGGCTCCTCATCCTCTCATCCCGCCTGGCGAACCCAGAGCGGGAAGGGATCCGGCAGGTTCGCCCAGCGCGCCGGCTCGAAAGTGTCCGCCTCGACGAGACAGGTATCGAGCCGGCGGCGGAGCGCGGCTTCATCCATCGGGTCCGCGCCGATGAAGACGAGCTCCTGCCGCCGGTCGCCCCAGACGGGGTCCGACGCGCGGACGATGGCCTCGACCGCCGCCGGGTCCTGCGGCCAATGCGGGCGCGGCACGGCGGCCCACCACAGGCCGAGCCGGCCGCTGCGGACCAGCGCGCCCGCCTGGCTCAGTTCGCCGACATGCTGCGGCCGGGTGGCGAGCCAGAAGAAGCCCTTGGCGCGGATGCCGCCGGGCCAGCTCTCGTTAAGGAAGGCCTTGAACCGGGCCGGATGGAACGGCTTCCTCGCGCGGTAGACGAAGGCGCGGATGCCGTATTCCTCGGTCTCCGGCACATGGTCGCCGAAGCCATGCAGTTCCTTGAACCAGAGCGGGTGCTCGCTCGCCTTCTCGAAGTCGAAGCGGCCGGTGCCGAGGATGTCGGTGAGGTCGACGCGGCCGAAATCCGTTTCGATGATGCGGGCGGAGCTGTTGAGGCTGCCGACGATCTGGCGCGCGGCGCGCAGGTCGGCGGGGCTGGCCGCGCCGGTCTTGTTGATGACGACGACATCGGAAAACTCGATCTGCTCGACGAGCAGCTCCACCAGCGTGCGCGTATCGCCTTCGCCGGCCGTCTCGCCGCGGTCGGCGAGAAAGTCCTCGGAAGCGTAGTCCTTCAGCAGGTTGGCCGCGTCGACGACCGTCACCATCGTGTCCAGCCGGGCGACATCCGAAAGGCTCCGGCCGTTCTCGTCGCGGAAATCGAAGGTGGTGGCGACGGGCAGCGGCTCGGAAATGCCGCTCGATTCGATCAGCAGGTAGTCGAAGCGGTTCATCTCCGCCAGCCGGCGGACCTCGGCGAGGAGGTCGTCGCGCAGCGTGCAGCAGATGCAGCCGTTCGTCATCTCGACGAGCTGTTCGTCGGTGCGCGAAAGGTCCGCCCCGCCATCGCGGATGAGGGCGGCGTCGATGTTGACCTCGCTCATGTCGTTGACGATGACGGCGACGCGCAGGCCGCTGCGGTTGTTCAGCACATGATTGAGCAGCGTCGTCTTGCCGGCGCCGAGGAAGCCGGAGAGAACGGTGACGGGAAGGCGGTTGTCCATGATGTGATTGCCTTTAATGTTATACCATTACAATTGTGAGGCCGAAAAAGGCGGGATGCTCCCGCCTGGTTGCTCGTCGTCTGGCTCCGGCCGGGGCAGGGCGATTGCCCACGGGGAGAAGATGGGCCCCCCGGGTCTCGCCAAAGGCGAGCCCGAGGGCAGGCTCCGGGTCGGATAAGGGGCGCCTCGTACGAATCGGTTGCGCCTGCGCCACCCCCTCATCCGCCTGCCGCACCTTCTCCCCGCGGGAGAGAAGGGGGTGTGGCGGCAACGTCGAACTCCACGGGCGATCGTCCGCTCAGCTTGCCTGTCCGAGGCAATCGCGCAGCGACGTCGCGATGCTTCGCATCAGGGTGAAATAGAGGTCCGCGCCGGGCTCCAGCGTCGCGGCTTCCGGGTCGAGCGTGCCGGATTTCGCGTCGGTGCCTTCGATGACGACGTTCACCAGCTTGGGCTCGAACTGCGGCTCGGCGAAGACGCAGGTCGCGCCGAGCGTCTTCACCTTCTCGCGGATTTCCGTGAGGCGCGCGGCGCCGGGCATGGTTTCCGGGCTGACGGTGATGGAGCCGGCGGTGTTCACGCCGTAATGGTGCTCGAAATACTGATAGGCGTCATGGAAGACGATGAAGGGCTTGTCCTTCACGGGGGCGATGGTCGCGGCGATCTCCTTGTCGAGCGTGCCGAGCTTTTCGGTGAGGGCTGCTAGGTTTGCCTTGTAGGCGTCGGCATTGCCAGGATCCTTTTCCGACAGGACGCGGGCGGCTTCGGCGGCGATGGCGCGGGCATTGTCGGGGCTCAGCCAAAGATGCATGTCGAAGGCGCCGTGTTCGTGCCCTTCATGCCCGGCTTCGCCGGCATGGTCGCCTTCGGCTTCCTTGTCGTGGTCGTGGCCTTCCTCGCCGTGGGCGTGATCATGGCCGTCCTCGCCCTCATGCGCATGCGCCTCGAACGGGCCGCCTTCGCGGAAGGGCAGCTTTTCGAGGCCGGGCGCGTCCTCCAGCTCCACGACGGTCGCCTTGTCGCCGAGCGCTTCCAGCGGCTTTTCGAGGAAGGCTTCCAGGCCGTGGCCCACCCAGAAGACGACGTCGGCATCCTGCAGCGCCGCGGCATTGGACGGCTTCAGTGCGTAGGTGTGCGGCGAGGCACCGCCCTCGACGATCAAGGCCGGCTCGCCGACGCCCTGCATGATCGCGGCGACGAGCGAATGGATCGGCTTGATCGACACGACCACGTCCGGCGTTTCGGCCCGCGCGGCGATGGTGCCGGCGGAAAAGAGCGCGGTGGTGAGGAGGAGGGCGCGAACGGCCTTTTGCATGGGGATCTCCGTCTTGAATAGCAATGTAATGTTATTACATCAATTGCGTTATGCTATAACGTGTGCCATACCCAGACGCAACAGGCTTTTGGAAAAATGATGCTGCAGACCCCGACCAAGACCGTCCAGCCGCTCGTCTCGCTTGCGGGCGTCGGCGTGCGCCGCCAGGGCCGCTGGCTCGTGCGCGGCGTGGAATTCTCCATCGCGCCGGGCGAGATCGTCACGCTGATCGGCCCCAACGGTTCCGGCAAGTCCACCACCGCCAAGACGGCGATCGGCGTGCTCAAGGCCGACGAGGGCAGGGTGGAGCGCAAGGCTGGCCTCAAGGTCGGCTACGTGCCGCAGAAGCTGTCCGTCGACTGGACCATGCCGCTGACCGTCGACCGGCTGATGACGCTGACCTCGTCGCTGAAGGGCGCGGAGATCGACGCCGCGCTTGAGGCGACCGGCATCCGCCATCTCGCCCGCGCCGAGGTGCAGCACCTTTCGGGCGGCGAGTTCCAGCGCGCGCTGCTGGCCCGGGCGATTGCCCGCAAACCGGACCTCCTGGTGCTCGACGAGCCGGTGCAGGGCGTCGATTTTTCCGGCGAGATCGCGCTCTACGACCTCATCAAGACGATCCGCAACACCACCGGCTGCGGCATCCTGCTGATCTCGCACGATCTGCATGTGGTGATGGCGGAGACCGACACGGTCATCTGCCTCAACGGCCATGTCTGTTGCCGGGGCACGCCTGAGATCGTCAGCCAGAGCCCGGAATATCTGAAGCTCTTCGGCGCCCGCGCCGGCCAGACGCTCGCCTTCTACAACCACAACCACGACCATACGCACCTGCCGGACGGCCGCGTGCTGCATGCCGACGGCTCGATCACCGACGACTGCCGGCCGGAAGACGGGCGCCCCGTCGATATCCTGCCGACCGGCGGGCGGGCGGGGCCGATGCGCATCGGCCATGTGCATGGGCCGAACTGCGGCTGCGACCATGGACCGGCGCCGACCGACCGCGACGAGGAGCGGCGCAATGCTTGACGATTTCTTCATCCGTGCCCTCGTTGCCGGCGTGGGGCTGGCGATCACCGCCGGGCCGCTCGGCTGTTTCGTCGTCTGGCGGCGCATGGCCTATTTCGGCGACACGATGGCGCATTCGGCCCTGCTCGGCGTCGCGCTGTCGCTGCTGATGGAGTTCAACCTGCTGCTCTCCGTCTTCATCGTCGCCGCGTCCGTCTCGCTCCTCCTCATGCTGTTGCAGCGGCGCGGCACGCTTTCCACCGATGCGCTGCTCGGCATCCTCTCGCATGCGACGCTGGCGATCGGTCTCGTCATCGTCTCCTTCATGACCTGGGTGCGCATCGACCTCGTCGGCTTCCTGTTCGGTGACATTCTCGCCGTCACGCGCGCCGACGTGGACCTCGTCTGGGGTGGCGGCATCCTCGTCACCTTCGCCATCGTCTGGATGTGGCGCCCGCTGATCGCCTCGACGGTCAACCCGGAACTGGCGGAGGCGGAAGGCCTGCAGCCCGAACGCACGCGGCTTGCCTTCATGCTTCTGATGGCGCTGGTCATCGCCATCGCCATGAAGATCGTCGGCATCCTGCTGATCACCTCGCTGCTGATCATCCCCGCCGCCACCGCCCGGCGCTTTTCCACGAGCCCGGAGATCATGGCGGTGCTCGCCTCCGTCGTCGGGGCGCTCGCCGTCGTCGGCGGGCTCTTCGGTTCCTTGAAATTCGACACGCCCTCCGGTCCCTCGATCGTGGTTGCAGCACTGGCCCTGTTCATTCTAAGCCTGCTCACCAAGCCGAGGATGAGCGGAGCGGAACATTCGGCGGCAAGCCAGGGAGGTCGGGCATGACCACGCAACCATTGACGCGCAACCAGGGCCTCGTCTTCGACGTGCTGACGCATTCCGAAGGCCCGCTCAGCGCCTATTCGATCCTCGACAAGCTGCGCGACGACGGGTTTCGCGCGCCGCTGCAGGTCTACCGGGCCCTCGACAAGCTCCTGGAATTCGGCCTCGTGCACCGGCTCGAAAGCATCAATGCCTTCGTCGCCTGCGCCCATCCGGAGGAGGGCTGCCACGCCCACGGCATCACCGCCTTCACGATCTGCGAGACCTGCGGCAAGGTCACCGAGTTCCACGACCACGTCATCGAGGACCGGCTGAAGGGCTTTGCCAAGGACCGCAACTTCAAGACCGGCAAGACGACGATCGAGATCCGCGGCACCTGCGCGGGCTGTGCCTAGAGCATTTCCGCTTTTCTTCGAATCGCGGAAATGCCCTGCTCACGCTGAGCTGACGACGTCCGCGAACCTCTCCTGCGTCATGGTCGGGCTCGACCCGACCATCCATGCCGCGGGTGGAGCTTGGATCCTCGGGTCGAGCCCGAGGATGACGGAGCATTTGGAGCGATGGCTGTCATCGAACTGCATCCGTTTGTTTTTGCGTAAAGCCGCTCCGCACCCTTGCGGGGATCGCTCCCGGTTCAACTGGCCTTCTGGTTGAAGATCGCCTCGACGGCGCGAATGGTCGAAGGGCCGAACTGGCCGTCGAGCTGGCCGGTATAGACGCCGGCATCGGTCAGAATGCGCTGCAGCTCCTTGCGGAAGGCGAGCGACCAGGCGCGGCTGTTCTCCTTCACCTGCCGAAGTGAATCCTGGTGGCCGAGGCGAAGCGCCCGTTCGAACCAGCGGGCCGCCTCCTTCGGATCCGCGTCCTTGACATCCCCGTCGAGAAGCGCGGCGACATTGTGGACGCCGTATGTGTTGCCCTTGTCTGCGGCCATGCGATACCAGCGCATCGCCTCTTCCTTGTCCTTCTTCACCGTCCGGCCGTTTTCATAGAAGGTGCCGATATTGTTCATGCCCTGCGCGTCGCCCGCGGCGGCGGCCTTGCGGTACCAGCGCATGGCCTCGGCATCGTCGCGCTTGACGCCGCGGCCGTTTGCCAGCGCCCAGCCGAGATTTGTCATCGACGCGGCGCTCCCGCCATCGGCGGCCTTCCTGTACCAGGCGAACGCTTCCTTCAGGTCCTGTTTCACGCCGAGGCCAAGGTCGTAGAAGTCGCCGATATTCTGCATGGCAACGGCGATGCCGGCATCGGCGGACTTGCGGTACCATTCCAGCGCGGCGTTCAGATCCTCCGGCACGCCCTTGCCGTTGCGGTAGAGCAGGCCGACATTGTTCATTGCGAGGCCATTGCCGAGCTCGGCCGACTTGCGGAACCAGCGCATGGCCTCGGCATAATCCTGCGACGTGCCTTCCCCGTTCTCGTAGAGGATGGCGAGGTTGCGCATGGCCTGATGGTTGCCGAGATCGGCCGCCTTGCGGTATGCCGCCAGCGCTTCGGGAAAGCGGTTGCCGTGATCCAGCGACCGGCCGAGCTGGTAGAAGAAGCGCTTTTCCTGCGGATTGTCGCGGATCGCCGCCTCGCAGGCCGGGATGGCGCGGGCGAAGTCTATATCATAGAAGCCTATCGGCTTGGCGGAGGCGAGCTTGAACGGGTCGTTTTCGGCCGCCGCAAGGCGGTCGCACTCCGTTTCGCCCGTCGCCTCCTGCACGCTGACGACGGGCGCGAGATCGGCCATGCGCTGGCGGGCTATGTTGGCGAAAGCGCATGCCGGGAAAAGGCGCAGGTGATCCTCGAACATCACCTTGTCCTTGCTCTCGCGGATCTCGGCCCAGTGCGCCGCCGCATCCCGGCAGGGATCGTTGTGGCCGATCGTGCCGGAGGCATCGGGCGCCAATCCCTTGCCGAGCATGACCGTTTCGAACAGCGAGCCGGTCTTGAAGGGGCGCTGCTTGCCGCCCGTCGCCTCGAACACATCCTTGGCAACGGCCCTGAGCGCCGCTTCGACCTCGAGGCCCGGCACGACGAGATGGCGGGCGAGCGCCGTCGCATAGGGACTCATCGTGCCCTCGCCATCGAGCGCCACTTCGCCCGGCGCCGTGGCATAGCCGATCAGCATGTTGCTTTCCGCGCTGTCCACCCGCGCAAGGCCGCGGGTCGGAATGCCGCGGGTGGAGATCCGCTTCATGGAGGTCAGGAACGGGTTGTCGCGGCAGGCATCCAGCAGCACGAGCTTCAGCTTCGCGGCGCCCGCCAGCGCATGCAGCAGGTCGTCGAGCAGGATCGTCTCGTATTTGACGTCGCGGTCCGAGGCGAGCTTCGCATCGACCGGAATGAGGAAATTGTCGCCGTTCACCTCGATGCCGTGGCCGGAATAGTAGATGAGGCCGATATCGGCGCCGGTGACCTTCTCCTCGAAGGCGGCGAGCGCCGCCGACATCGCCGCGCGACCGGCATCCTGCAGCACCGTCACCTCGAAGCCGGCGCCTTCCAGCGTCGCCTTCATGGTCGTGATGTCATTGGGCGGGTTCTTCAGCACGGTCGCCGGCGCGGCATAGCCGGCATTGCCGATCAAAAGGGCGGCCTTGCGCTCGGCAAGGGCCGGCTGGCCGATGACGACGGCAAGAAACAGGATGGCGAGACGAAGCAGCATGGTCCCCTCACGCGGCCTTCATGGCGGGGAAAGTATGCCGCAACCTTGTCGTGCGGGGAAGTTTCGCCGGTGGATTTTTTCCGGTCGGATGCGTGCGTCAGAGCGCCTTGAGGCCGTTCTTGAAGCGCTGCCAGTTGCGCACATAGCTTTCGGCCGAGCGGTTGAGGCCGGCAATGGCGGCCTCGTCCAGCGTGCGGATGGCCTTGGCGGGGGAACCGACGATGAGGGAATTGTCCGGGAAGACCTTGCCCTCCGTCACCAGCGCATTGGCGCCGACGAGGCAGTTCCTGCCGATGACGGCGCCGTTCAGCACCGTCGCGCCCATGCCGACCAGGGAGTTGTCGCCGATCGTGCAGCCGTGGATGATGGCGCCGTGGCCGATCGTGCAGCCTTCGCCGATCGTCACCGGCTTGCCGGGATCGGTGTGCACGATGACGCCCTCCTGGATGTTCGAGCGCGCGCCGACGGTGATCGGCTCGTTGTCGCCGCGCAGCGTGGCGCCGAACCAGATGCCGACATCCGCGCCGAGCACCACGCGGCCGATGACATTCGCATCCGGCGCCACCCAGTAGCGCTCGCCTTCGGGAAGCGTCGGCTTCGTGTCGTCGAGGGCATAGAGCGGCATGGTATCCTCCGGCGGTCCTGATTCCTGTCGCCACTCTAGCACCCCGCCGGGCGGGCGGGGAAAGAGGCGAGGGTGGTTTTTTGGCCTGGGATGGAGTATGAGCCCGGCCATGACGAATGCAGCCACATTCTACCAGCAGGCCGTGTGCACGGGGACGAAGATTTTCGCGACCGCGCCGATGATCGACTGGATGGCCTGACCTGAAATTTAGGCGCTTGAGGCGGTGAGTCGTACTTCTCGTCGTACCGATGTCTGGCCGTTTACGGCTGCCTATCGCGTAGGCGTACGCCAGGGCCATTGCCGTTCTGGTCAATAAACATGATGCCCGCGGCCTCCAGGGCTGACCGTAGCTTTGCCCGAGTGGCAGAGTTTAGACCGCCCCGTTCATTCTCAAATCGCGTAATTGTAGCAGTCGTGACGCTGGCCATTTCGGCCAGCTCCCGCACGCCGATCTTCAGAGCTGCTCGCGCCATCCTCAGTTGACTGGAATCCATAGTTATCACCGTGTAGCAAATAATTGTTACGGGGTGTTGACTTTGGATTTGCCACCCTGTATCAAGTACCTATTACACGGTAACAAGTCAACGAGGAGCCCGCCATGCACACCCAGGCACACACCGACAGACGCCACCAGCCGCGCAGGCTGCTTCCGTTAAGACCTGCCGCGCAGGCCAACAATCCGGATACGATTACTCAAGACCTGAACCCCAGAACCATCCGGCTCGCTGAAGCTTTCTTCGACATCGAGGATGACATGAACATTGCGTTTCGCCAGTCGCGGCTTGCGGGGATCGCGCTGGAGCATGTCCTCGTCGAGGTGCGCGCCCTCAGCGAAATAGCGAAACAGCGCGGCGATGCCTGTACGGAGTATCATCTGCGACAGATCACCCGCGACCTGTCAGCAGTGTTCGATGCGGTCACGGAAGCGGACGGTGCTTCCGGTCGAATTGAACGCCGCTATTACGAAGCCGACAAATGCGAGGCCGCCGCATGACGCAGCTTATTTTCCGCGACGGCAGTCGCGCCGAACTCGTCGACCGCACCGCCGACCATGTGACCTACAAGCGCCCCGACGGGGTTTGTGTGACGCTGCCCATAGCTGACGTCCAAGCCGTTGTAGCCGGTGTCTTGACGACATTCTAGTTTTCCCGCCAGCCGTTCGCCGCATTGTCCGGCTGGCCTTTGCCCCAGCGCGCCTCATGGCGACGGGGCCTTTTATTCCAACACCGGGGAGCGCCCATCACCACCGTCGCCCACATCAGACGGGGCGCTCCCATACGGTATTAGGTCGGCCGATCGCCATGCGTAAACCTTGGAACGCCCGCCGGCTCAGCCGCTCGCCCTTCACGGGGCGGGCGGTTTTCGTTCTGCCTCGGCAGAAGGAGTTGTATCAAGCCGCCCACCCTGAAACCAAGAGGGGCGGAGATCGTAAAAGTGAGTCCGCAAAATCAAGTCGCCAAATTGGCGACTTGATTGAAGACAAGGTTGATCGCTTCACCAAAACCGCCGCCATCCCCTTGATTCTAAACGGCACGGATCGGTGCCATCCCCTTGAAAACAATCGATCCAAAATTGGATTGAGTGGTCCGCGCAGTTTTGCGCATACCCATCACCCCACCATCCGAAGCGCCGCTTCCAGATCCGGGCAGACGGGCCGCGCCAGCCCTCGTGTCGCCTCGACGGCCACGCGCAAGAGTTCGGCCTCCTGCACCGCACTGAGCGGCGCAGGGCGCGACGGCTCCCCGACTCGCGGGATCGACAGCACATACCCGTCACCGCGCCGTATCAAGGCGCACCCAGGAAGCACCAGTTCGCCGACTTCCGCCGTGAAGGTCGCCGCCACTCGGCCGCGCGCCTGATGTAGATTCGATATCTTGATCATGCGGCAAGCACCCTATGGAGACCTGCGTCGTCGCGCTCCGCCTTCACCGCCGTAACGCGTTCCAGCCAATTGGCAACGGCGGGCTTCTTGGTATCCTCAATTGGCGGGTCTTCATGCCTCCTCGGCCGCGGTGCGGTATACTCCAGCGAAATGCCACTCACGGCTCCGAACGCTGTTGCGGCCCGCTGGCCGATCTCCGTGCGAAGGTCATGCGCGAACCAGGCCGTTCGGCGATCATCCCGCGCAAGGCTGGGAAGAAGAAGCCATGCCTCATTCGGAAACTTATCTGGGCGCTGGAGCGTGAGGTCGCGGACCAGAACGATATCATCAAGCAAAACGTCGAAATGTGCGACATACCCCATGGTTCTGCCGTTGGTCTTGAAGTCCTTCAGTTCAATCTTCATCTCAATCCAATCCTTTCCATGAATGTCGGGCCGCTAGGTTTCTTCGGGCGGACCGTCTGCTTTGCTAATTCGGGCATGCGCAATACTTCTTCACGCGCATCCCAGTTCACGTTAATGAGTTCCTTGGCGGCGAAAGCGTAGATCGTTGTATCCAGAGCCTCGGCCATTTTTCCCTTAATCCGCTCCCACCGCCGGACCGGCTTGCCGCCGACGCGCCGCTCTATCATCCGCTCAGAAGCGAACTGCTCGAACCACACAAGAGGGAGGGATTTGGAGAACCGGACCGTCCGGCTCCGGGTGACCAGGGTGTAAAGGTGAGTCTTGAGGCTATCCACCCCGACGATCCACAAGCGGCCCTTGTTGGCCTTGGAACTACTCTTCGCAATGAATGGCCGCCGGCCGCCGTCGCCCTTGATGGCGAAGACCTTCTTGCGGAAGCGGGAGTAGCAATAGTCGTAGACCGTCTCCATGGTCGCCCCGTCACCGGAGTCAACGCATGTGGCCTCCACCCCTATCTCTCCGCCCAAGGGATGCTTCCATTTCTCAGCTAGAACCGCGTCCAGCTCTTGCCACGTCGAGTCCTCGGTGGGCAGCCCCCAGATGACCTTGTGGCCGAGAATGAAGGCGTTGCCGTCGCGGTCCCATCCGATGAATGTCACCTCGAGGCGGTCCTTGCGCTGCACGTCCACACCGGCTGTTACGGCCAAGACTTCCGGCGGTAGGTCATCCAGGGAGAAGTCCTCGGCCGATGCGGCAAGCGCGTCTTCGTCAAACTCCTCCCCTTCCTCCTGCCACGGTTCGCCGAGCGCCGTGTTGATGAAAGCCTTCAGCTTGTCCGGCCTGCCCTGCGCGTCCTCCCATTCCTTCGCGAGAACGGGCCATGCCGCCTTGCGCAAGGGACTGATAAGCGCATTGAGCCGGTATCCGGCATGACCCGTCACCTCGGGCTTGGTGATGCGCCAGCGCCCCTTGGCCACCATCGGCCCCTTATGGGTCTCAGGCGTTTCGGTGCCGCAGGACGGGCACCACCAAGCCGCCTTGGATCGATCGCCCTTCGGCCAGCGAATGTCCTTCCAATGAAGCTCATGGAAATCGCCGCAATGCGGACAAGGGACTTCATAGACGCGCTGGTCCGAGTCCTCCCATCCGCTCATGATATGGCTGGATCCAACCTTGACCGGCGTGGACCCCATGATGATCTTGCGGTTGTCGAAGGTCTTGGTTCGCACAATAGCGAGATCGACTGGGGAGCCCTCCTTGGTCTCCTCCATGGCGTCCACCTCATCGATGATGAGGACGCGCGCGTTGTGGCTTCGGAGGTTCGCTTCGGACGTGGCGGCGACGGCCTTCAGCCACCCGCCGGGGAATACCCGGTGAAGGAGCCGGTTTCGCTTGCTCTTGCCTTTCTTCTCCGCCAGGCACGCCGCCAAGTTCGGCGAGGCGGCAAAGGTCGGGTCCATTTGGGACACAATGAGCGTGCGGGCGTCTTCCTCGCGCGGCAGGAGGCAAAGGACCGTGGCCGGGTCATTGGCCACGTAGGAACCGATGACGCCGCTGAGCAACGTGCTGTAGCCGACCCGCGCCGCCTTCAATACCGAGACGCGCTCATAGGCGGGGTCGCCCATGGAGTCGGCAATCTCGCGCTGAAAGGGGAATAGGCGAATAGGACCGGGTTGCGCCGCCACTTCCGGCGGCAGGCGGATTTCTTGTTCAATCCACCGGGAGAGTTGAAGTTTCGGCGGCGGGCGAAGAGCGTTCATCGCCTTCGTCACCGTCTGCGCCAAGAGGCCGGAGAGGATCATCAGCTAGGCCCGTCAATGCGCGGCGAACCTCGGCGTCAAGCACGGCCTCCTGGTCCGGCGTTAGGCCGAATTCCTGAGAGAGGCGCGGGACGATGGCGAGGACTCCAAGCCGCGTGTTTGTCTGGATGTGTGACCACCCGAAAAGAACCTCATCGGCCGCGAGCAATTCGCCCCGCAGCTTCGCGTTCTTGATGGCCATGTTGTCGGCGCGCTCTTTGGATTCGCGGGCGCGCTCTTTGGTCAGGTCGAGCACCGACTCCTCACCGCCTCGTCCGGCAGAGACCTGCCGAAGGTGGGTGACGTAGTTCGCAATGGTCGCCTTGATGTCATAGCGGCCACGGGCTTCCCTGACCGCAATTCCACGGTCAGCCAAATCCCGCACCAAGCGTTCGGACGCGCCTATCCAGTCAGCGGCCTCGCGGGCGCTAACTATCAATTTCTGTGATGGCAACGGAAGCCCCTATAAATAAAGTTGATAGGGCGAAATCTCGGGGTCGCGCTCACCCGCTCCCCCCTCGGCGGGGAGGACCCGCCCTCAGGACGACCGGAGTGTTGCATTCGCGTAACACTCCGGTCCTGCCATGTAGGTCACCCCAAAAGCTTCTTGATGACCTTCTCGACGCGCGCCTGAAGGAGCGGTGCCGCCACTTTCTGGAACGCCTCAGCCGTGGCCCCAGCCGTCATCTCTTGAGGGATGATCACGCCCGAGCGTGCGAAGGTGATGCGCGTGCCACGGCTATTGATCCTGCGCATGACATGCCCGTTCCACTCAGGCACCGGGGTACGGTTGGGGAATGCGCCGCCCTTCATGAATGCGCCTGGGTATTCCGTGGTCACGCCGAAGGGCTTGGCGACAACACCGTCTTCTGTTTCTTTCGGCTTCAGGTACTTGAGGCGGATGTTGCCGCCTCGCGTCTTCATGTCATAGGTGAGCTTCCCCGGCCTTGCCTGACTGGGGTTTCCTACCGCCGCAACGATGACCCTGCGGTCAAGGCCCGTCTGCTTGGTCAGGGTGCGGATGACGACGGTCTTGGCCTTGTCACCGGTTTTATTGATTTCCTGCGGCAAGACCTTCGGGAACTGGGTCTGAAGCTGGACTATCTGCCGCTCGAACTTTTTGAGGGCGTCATCCGCCCATTTCAGGGTTATGTCGGCCATGAGCTACACCGCATATACGCGGCTTGCCGCGCCAACAGCGGTATCACCGTCGCTATCCGCGTCACCTTTTCGGTGGACAAGCTGACCGCCTTCGCCCCCAAGGTGGAGCTCACCATCCAGCACGATTTTCGCGGCCTTCATGGTGATGCCGCCGCCGGAGAATTCTAGAGTCGAGTCACCGCACTTCAGCCGGAGAGGGACGTTAGCGTCGTTCTCGCGGGCGTTCGCCTCGCTGTAGGTGGAGAAGTCCACCACGGCGCTGGTCAAGTCGCCGGCGTCGGAAACTACGTCAACCTGCTCGCCGACGGCATGGACAACGTCGAGCTTGACGTTACCGGCCCCGATGGTCTTCGCCTTGATCCATGGCGTAAGATAGGGCACGCCGCCCTGGCGTGAGAGCTCAACGCGGTAGCGGCCCTTATCGTCGGGGCCTTCGGCAACCGTTCCGGTGCGGCGGCGGTTTGCGGAGCGCCGCTCCAATTCCTGAATGCGCTCCCCCATGGAGCGGATGAGGCTTTCTAGGTTTCGTGCCATTAGGTATAGGTCCCGTCTTCGAGTGCAAAGCCGCACGCGCCCTCAAGTCGGCCAATCAGGTAGTCTCCCACCTTGTCCGAGATATCGCGTGCGAGTGCCTGGGGGTCGCTCCCCGTGGCCTGTGTGTGGATGTTGATTGTTGGCGAGATCGTCGGGCTAATGGTGACCGTCTTGCTGCCGGCCCTGGCCTGACCCCCGCGCGCGGCCGCTGACCCTGCGGCAGCGGCGTTATAGGCTTCGTTGGTGGAGATCACCCCGGAACGGCCCGGCGTGAAGAGTTCGCGGCCCTTTTCGTTCACCTCATAGGTATGCCCCGCCTTGACCGGGCCGCCGCGAGCGCGGTGTCCCGAAATGACAGGTTCGGAAGAGGTGGTCGTGGTGGTCGAACCGCCGGAGGGTTCAGAGGAATCGCCGTAGCCTAGCAGGCCCTTAATCGTCCCGGTCAGGTCCGTGGTGATGTTGTCCCTGATCCGCGCCGGAATGGTTTTTACCCATTCAATCATGGCCTCGACCTTGGAGACCATGCCGTCCCAAAGGCTCTGGATCATTTCCGCGCCGGCATCGAAGAGGGCTTTGCCGCCCTCTTTGAACGCCGCCACAATCTTCTTGGTCACCGCAAACGCGTTGTCCTCGACCACCATTTCATGTTGGCGCGTCAGGTCCTCTTTAGCGAAAATGCTGCCGAGCCAAGAGGAGAGTTCCTTCACCTGTTCCCAGGCCCATTTCGCGCCGTCACCTATGGCCTCGAAGCTTGGGGCAAAGTGGTCAAGGACCGGCTGCAGAAGGTCAATGACGGGCTTTAGCTCGTCCCCAAGGGCGCGGGCAACACCCGTGACGATGCTGCTGATCCTGTCCCATTTTGCCCACAAGTAGGTGCCAGCGCCACCGATCACGGCGAGACCGGCACCGATTGCCAGGAGCGCTGGAGCGGACACAGTGGCCACGGCAGCGCCAAGAGCGGTGAGGCCGGACGATACGCCCGTCAGGATCGCAGAAGCGCCGCCAAGTGCCCCGATGCCCGCCGACAGGACGGAGCCGAATGCGAAGAGACCAGCGAAGCGCAAGGCAGTGACGGCAATGCGCAGGGCGATGAAGGCGCTCGTGATACCGACAATCGCCTGGGTGGCCACGGGGAAGCGGCGAGCGAGATCCGATATGTCAGTGACAATCGGACCGATCTTGTCGAGGATGCCATTGAGTGCCGGCAGGAGGGCATCGCCTACCGAAATCGCCAGGTCATTGACTCTATTTTTGAATCCTTGGATGGCGTTGGCGGTGCGCTTGGAAGCGATGGCAAACTCGGCGTTGGCCGATCCAGCATATTTGGCCTCATCGCTGACAAGCGCCAGCGTGTCGGCAAGCAAGTTGCCGTTGCTGATCAGGGGCGCGAGGGCGCGGGCCTCATTTCCGAAGATCTCGGAGATGGTCGAGGCGCGTAGAGCGGAGGGCAACTTATTTATGCGTTTGAGCACGTCTTGCAACGTGCCCATGGCGTCCACCTGCATCGACTTGGCGACAGCCTTGGCATTCAGGCCAATGGACTTGAACGCCTTGTTCGTCTTGGGCGTGGCGCTTGCGCCCTTCGTCAGCGCCCGTCCTACATTGAGAATCGATGTGGCGGCAACGTCCGCGCCGAAGCCAGCGCCGGTCATGGCGGCGCCAAGGGCCGCGACATGCTCGGCTGTCATGCCGAATTGGCTAGCCGACGGCGCAACGGAGCGAACCACGTCCAGGATCTGGGGGGCGCTCGCGGCACTGTTGTTCCCGAGATGGTTGATCGCGTCGGCGAGAAGGCCCGTGTCCTTGAGCGAGCGGCCAAGGGCCGTCTTCAATTCCGCCATGGCCTGACCGGCATCGCCCGCGCTAATGTCCCACGCCACGCCAACCTTTGCCGCCATCTCTGTGAACTTCATGAGTTCATTGGTGGCGATACCGGACTGGCCGGCGGCGGCAACGATTTGGGCAAGGCCGTCGGCGGCGACTGGAATTTCCATCGACATTTTGCGGATGTCGAGACCCATCTGCTTGAAGGCGGCAGGGGATTCGAAGTTCACCACCTTCGCAATGTCGCTCATTGAGCTTTCGAAGTTGATGGCCGCTTTGATCGGTGCCGTGAGCGACTGCGCCAGGACGTAGCCCATCCCAGCCGCATCGACCATCGCACCGCGCGCGGCATTCATCCGGGCCGCGTTCGCAGCAGCGGCGGCATTGAGACGGCCGACCGCGCTGGATATGGCACGGCTCGGCCCTGTCAAGCGGTCGACAAGACCCACTATGAGTCTAGAGGTGATGTCACTCATCGTTGCCACCATTCTTCTTGTTCAACCACCGGATGGCGGCGTGGAAATAGTCGAGCGCCTTGTCCGGCGGCATAGCCTCCACCTCGCCAATCGAGGTGGAGAGCTCTGCGCAGATGACGGTTACGACGTCGATCCAGTCGCCGTCGATTCTTCGAACCCCGCCAAAAAAGGGGCAGCCGCCTCGCTCGCCCCCTTGAAGTCCAGGAGGTCCATGCCCTTGATGACCTGAATGGGCACGTCGGCGATGGCGGCGATAATGGCAACGGACTGGGTCATCTCGCCCTTCACGGCATCGACAACCATGAGGTCACCAACCTTCGCGGTGCGGAAAGTCAGCGTGGAGTAGGTCTTGTTATTGTGCTCGACGGGCGTCTTGAGAGTGTAGGTGGTCATGATTGTTCCTTTCGGATGGCGCACGTCCTCGCCGCCCGGAGGGCGTGAGGGACGGCGCGGGAGATTGAGGTGGAGAATTCGTCGGCGATGATGGCCGTTAGGCTTCCCTGAGTTCCAGAAGAAGGATGCCGGAGTGCCGGTCATTCACCTTGGAGACTTCATACCAGGGCGTGCCTGGGCGGGCGTTCGCGCGAACCCTGGTCTTTTCGGAAGCCGTGTTTGGCACGAAAAGGGAAGGATAGCGGGACCGGTCGATGACAAGGTAGTGGGTTGATGCGGCGATGGCCGACAACATTCCGCTTCCAAGCGTGAATGCGCCGTCAAGGCCGGGATGGTGCAGGATTGCCTGAATGTCCTGAAGGGGGCGAGCCGGATCGACCACCCCGTTCTTGAAGAAGGACAACCTCACCGCCTCCTGATAGGCGGTGAAGATCATCCTGTCATTCATGGCCTCAAGATCGCGCCACCCCATTAGATGGAGAGCCGGACGCGCCCCTTGGCAGAGGGGTTAGCCGCAACGGCAACGGCATGACCGATTGCCACGTTATCTGTGGAGACCGTGGTGGCCACACCGGCAGAGGTGCCGTAAATTTTCTGGCCGACGGTCCACGCCTGAGCGCTGGTTTTGCCAAGCTCCCAAACCCCGGAGGTCTTGATTTCCACGTCGGCACCGGACGCGGCGTCGGTGATGGCCACACCGGCAAGTTCGCCGACAACTACAAGGTCACCGCTTGCAACGGTGGCCGGTGCCGGAACCGTGATGGTGTCGCCGGCCTGAATAAGGTTCTTCGCCATGTTCTAATAAGAGCTGGCTCGGGAAATCTGCACAGCGGGGATAAGTGGAGTTTCTGCCTGACTTCGGCTTAGATGCCGGGAACAGGAGAGACCATGACGAGACG
>NZ_SLVX01000002.1 GCF_004341885.1 Shinella granuli
TTTGGTCGACATGGGGAACCTCATAGGAATTGCGTCCGCTCGGCGGACTATGTTCCTATTTTGTTCTCATTCGAGTGGGAGTCAAGGTGGAACCGGGAGGGGTGGTCACCCGCTTCCTGATTAACCTCAATTCTTGGGGTTAACGAGCTGATTGATTTGATTCGATCATGCTGCCGGCCGTATGGAGGGCAGGAGGTGATTTGATGAAGTATGAGATTGGAATGCACATTGTCTATGACGTGCTGAATAAGGGCGTCCTAGTCGAATTCCGCGGTAAGTCGCACTATCTGGCCGGCCCCTTCAAGACCCAGAAGGAAGCGATAGGCGCGGGTGAGGAGCTGTGCCGTAAGCTGGGCTGGGGAAAATCGGACGGCGCCTGAGGCGACGCCAGGTGCTGGTTCTTTGCTACCCTACCGACGACCCACTGGGCGTTCGAGGTTGACACAAAAAAAGCCCCGCCGAAGCGGGGCAATTCGAGTGGCACATTGGCTCATGCCACTGGGAGGGCCTTCAGAGCCCGCCGCTATAGAATATAGAAATTGGGTGTATGTGAAGGCCGGGATCAGCGAAATCGGTACGGTTCGTGAATAAATTCAGTGCGGTACCGGTGCGCGGCGCAGCGACCCTAGTCCAGCAGATCCACAATCTCCCATCCCTCCGTCGTCAGCGCGGTCCAGAACCGCCCCTCTGCATCCTGCTCCATGGTCGCCCAGCCACGCAGCCGAAGGCGGCGGACCACATCCTTCATCTCGGCAGGGATGTCGTTGAAATGCCGCACCCGCACCGCAAGGAAGCGCAAGGCTTGGACTTGGGGTGCCGTGAGGCGGACGACGGGTTTCTTCGAGATATAGCCGGCCGCACGCAACTTGGCGCCCTGATCGGTGATGACGATCCTGATCTTCTTTCGGGGCTCGACGCGCATGTCAGCGAAGCCCAGCTTCTCCAGTTCCTGGAATGCGACCAGATCCTGGTAGGAGAGCCCGTCCATGACGATTCCGTCGCTGGTCGCCAAGCGATCGACGAGGTCGATCTGGGCGGGCGTCAGGCGGTATATCAGGATGGGTTTGGCAGGCATGGCTAAATCGCGTTAGTACGCGAAAATGCCATTGCGGGGCGAGGTTGTCAAAATTTCCATCACTTCTAAAATCTCGGCGCTTATGTAAACGGGAGTCTGGATTACGCGAAATGGTTATGCTTTCCTCATATCGAAGGGAGCTCTACAATGAACCGGTGCAAAGTCGAGATCGCAAGTTTGCTCGCAAGAACGATTGAAAAGATGATTCGATCTGAAGGTCACTGCGCGGTGCGACTATCCGATGATTGTATTAGAGTGCTAGCAGAAACCATTGACGCCATCGGGACCGGACGTGTCAGAATCGGCGCGGAGGCGGCGCTCGCAGAACATGGCTGCAGGCCGGAAGACTAACTAAATACTCCGGCGCGAGCGGGACATTTGTGATGCGTGCGAAGTGAGACCGTGCCTACGGTCTTTGCATCGTGAACATTAATCGCCGATGGGAGCGTGAAGCTTGGATCGCTTATTCAACGCGCTCACATATACCGATCGTGGATTACTCGGTGTGCCGACGGTGGCGCGTCCCGACAATGCAAGTACTTCAGGCTGAAGGGTGGGCGAAAAACCATGAAGGCTTGACCGATAGGCGCATGTGAACCGCATAACCACCTTGTATACCCTGCCATTGCTCCCAAGAAAACCGCCCGCCCTGTTGCTGGGGCGAGCGGCTATCACGGGACGGTCGGCGGCAGGGGATGACTACGCGGCTTTCTTTGCCGCCGTGGTCTTATTGATCGCCGTCACGGCTAGGTTCGTCAGCTTGTTGTTGGTCGCCTTCTCCTGGTCAAGGATCTCGCTCAGAAGCTTGTGCGCTTCGTCGTGGCCGAGATCCTTGGCCCATTCGCGGAGCGAACCGTAACGTGCGATCTCATAGTGCTCCACAGCCTGGCAGGCAGCGAGCAGGCCGGCATCCAGCGCGGTGCCTTCTGCCTCTTCCATCAGGCCATCGGCTTCCTTGATCAGACCCTCGATGGCGTCGCACTTCTCGCCGGAGGCCTTCTTGCCGATCGACTTGAAGACCTGGTCCAGCTTTTTGATCTGCTCTTTGGTTTCCGCAAGATGTTCCTCAGCCGCCTTCTTGAGCTCGGCGCTCTTGGCAGCCTTTGCCACCTTCGGCAGCGCCTTCGTGATGGCGTTTTCCGCGTAGTAGACGTCCTGCAGGGTGTGCTCGAAAATATCAGCCAGCGTTTTCATGGTGGGGCTCCCTTTGCTGTGATTGAGCACCAAGAATGAAAAGCATACGAATTTGTTCCAGGGGCGCTGGATACCGGGATCGGGCGGCCCGGTCGCGCAACGATCGTGCGGGAACGCAGGTGCTTGGTTGGGTCTCTTCGATCTGAGCAGGCGTTAGGCGGTATATGAGGATGGGTTTGGCGGGCATGGCTAAATCGTCGTGGTGCGTGAACTCTGTCACCATGCGGCGGGGTTGTCGAGGGGCACGAGAATGGGGGCAATCCAAAATTGGATGGTTGGAAATCAAGGGGTTAGCACGGATCGGTGCCGAATGATTTCAATGTTTTAGCGCCGGCAAGCCTTTGAAAACATTGGGTCGATTTTTCCGCGGCGAGGGGCCTGCCATAATATACATTTACAAATTTGTCAAGAAAATCAGTGGCTTGCGAGGTCTTTTTCTTGACATGCGAAGCCCCTTGGCGCTATAAACACTGCGCGGCATACCGAACCGCAGGCATACCACCACTATTGAGGAGAGAGCGACGACACTGGTTTTAACCGGCCGACTTCGTTCGGCCTCAATAGAAGGAAAGGTCAAATGTCAGACAGCTTTATCGTCCCAAATTTCATTCCCGTGCAAGCGTTGATCGAGCAGCGAAGGCGCGTACTAGAACTGATGCATGAAGTATCAGACGTAGTAGGAAGCCATCTCGCGATTACCCTAAACGAGATTGAAGAAGAGATTGTGGTAACGCCAGCAGCCTCCATTGAGGAAATTGAGGAGAAGGAACAATTCTTCGTTGACGCGACGGCCGAGTTTGAACGCCCCCGTCTCGTTGAACTGTTCAAAATCTGCATCCACGCCGACCGGCGACGGCTTTGTGCTTGATTTCAAATCTGACATCCCTCAAGCGGCGCGCCCCTTCGTAGCGATACGCGCTGCCACCTACGCGCCTGCGTTCATTCGGATCCAGGATCTAACCCTGCCGATCCCGCAGGCGTACTCCGCAGCCGTTGCCGTTCGAGGGGATGAACAATATCCCGAAATCCAATAGTGCCTGCACTACCGCGGCGACATTGTTCGGCATACCTGACATCGGCCCGGTGGATGCCTCCATGCGTCTGAGTGTCGGCAACGAGATGTTGGCGGCCTTCGCAAGATCGGCTTGCGAAATTCCGGCTAGCGCCCGGGCTGCTGAAACCTGTCGCCCCGTAATATGATATTTTTCTATCACTATGATATTAACCTATTGACATGTGTCCTTCTTGAGATATTCCTATCACCAAGATTGGAAGATCGCAACGGAGCAACTCAACATGACGCAGCCCCAAGCCACCGCCCTAAGCAACAACCCCACGACCATCGCCGCTTTTCGGCGGCACCTTCGCCAGCAGAACCCGCCGAAGTTTCAGCCCGGCGATGTGGTTGACTTCGAGAAGGAGGGCGGCCGCAAGTGGCCCCTGATGATCCTGGGCATCCGCGGCGATGCCGCCGACGTCATATGCTATGACGGAAATCCTCATCTCCTGCGCATCAAGGTCGCCACGCTGGAGGCGCTGCGGATCACGAAGGTCGAAGCGAGCAGCGAGGAGACGGTCACTATGTACCGAGCGCTGGTCGGTCTGGACATTGAGGGGGAAGCAGCATGAACATCCAGCGCCACAAGATCGAGCGCGCCATCGACGTGCTGATCGCCCTCCTGGATGCCGCTGACGGCGATCCAGACCTCGAGGACGACGAGCGCGAGGAAGATCCTTCCGAACGCGGCATCGCCGACCACGACGGTCTGATCGAGCAGGGGTTCGGGATGTTGTGCGGAGAGGAGGCAGCCTGATGGCAAAGTTCATGAGGGTACGCCGCCGCCTCCGCGAAGCGCAGGGCGGGATGTGCTGCTACTGCGCTCGCCAGATGGGGCCGCCACACAAGGACAAAAAGCCACATCCTTCGAGCGAAACGATCGAGCACCTGCGCCGCAAGGCCGATGGCGGGACAAACGCTCCCGACAACCTCGCGCTGGCTTGCAGCGAATGCAACACCGGTCGCGGTGCGATGGACTGGCTGACCTACAAGACCGTCCGTACGGGCGAAATCTACAGGGAGATGATGGCATGAACTGGCGCGATTGGTATCCCGAAGGCTCCACCGTCTTCGTCGGCCGTGAGAGCTATCTGGCGAAGCACAATGAACACGGGCTTGGCCTGGACCTCTACAAAGACGGCGAGTTGGCCATGACGATCACACCGGAGTACGTGCCGGTGATTGCGGATGGCGTGAAGTTTCCGACGGAGAAACAGCCATGACCCAGCCGAGATTCGTGATGATGACGTGCCTCAACGGTCAGGTCGGTTGCCTTGGTGTCGCGCTCAGCTTCGAGCACGCGAAGGAAGCCGTCGACGAGTGAGCCCAGGAACACCGTGCGGGCGACCGCGCATATGCTTGGATCGAACGCGCCGAATACGCGGTTTATCCCGCCTCCTAACCATTTCGCCCTTGTATCCGCGCGGGACTTCTACCCCGACAGCGGTAACGGATGATGCGAGTTCGAATCTCGCCAAGGGCTCCATTTCCTTCCCGACCGTCGTCATGTCCGATCAGGAAGGTGCCGCGCGTTGCTGCTCCTCGCTTGGTGACGCGCGGCTTTTCTATTCGCAGTCACCACAGGCCAGCGCGATACCACGTCCCCCACATGCGACGCGCGCTGGCCGCCTATTGCAGACGTGGAAAGCCAGCCGCAGAAAACCGAGTTTAGGCGCGGAGAATATTGGCTATTTCAATCAATGTAACGTGCGTAAAGACTGCATGAAATATATAGTCAATCTTTTTCTCATCTGGATCGCCATAGTAGTGAGATTCTTGTTCAGCATCATGAGATATATGTCCTGCTCTATCATATTTAAACAATGTAATATTAGATGATGCGGAAACAACCGGACCAGAAAGATAAAACCTCATTTCCGGTTTTCCCATATCGCGTCGTTCCATTTCGAACGGGTTATGCTCATCAGCCCAATCACCTTTAGAAAATGAAACTAGTGCCGCTTCAATAACGTCAACGATACTGTGGTCGTCCGGCAGGATGTTTATTTCTACGCACGGTAGGAACGCTAAGGTCCATGTCTTTCGGTGGCCACGCCAGTCGGTCACGCGGCACGATTGATACTGACGCACGCATTCGACGCTTTTTTTGACCGAAGTAGTGACCGCAGCCGCCACCAAAAGGTGCGCCGCGTCTCGCGCGGTCATCGATCCCGCGCCACGTCCGGCCTTTTCCTTGCTCATAAGGCCGTGGTCACGAAGTTCGCGGGCTTGCTGACGAACGGTTGCTACTTCCAGCCTGAAACGCCGCGAAATCAATTCCGCCAGTTCGCCTGGTTTCGCCAAGTCCCTATCTCCTGTGTTGGTTGTATCGCGCTTCTATAGCGACATCACCGAAACGTGTCAATTTATCGAAAGCTCCAGTATCGATATTTTTAGTTTCGATAGCTTGACCATCGATTGAATCGAGAGTAACAGTGTTGATACGCATTCAATCCAAAGACGGGCGCGTCACCTATGAGGAGAAGACATTGACCAACGAACTTTCCTTTCAACTCGACAAGACCGCAGAATGGCGTGCGCGCAAGGCGGAGCGCCACCAAGAAGACCCCAGGAATGCTGACGCCGTGGCGCGCCTGAAAGCTCTCTCCGGCCAGAGCGGCACAAGCGATGCATTTGCAGTTATCGAGGATATGGAAACCGACGTCGATAATCCGCACTACGACGGCCTCAGCGAGGCAAGGAGCGGAGTTCTGGCGTCGATCGGATTTAGCTTCCTTCCTGAAACCGTCGATGAGGTCGCGGTCGCCATTGTCCGCGCCCTTCGGGAATACCCTTCAGTCGAAGATATGGCGCGTGTTGCCAGCAAGCGTTCTGCGTAACGGCACCACGTGTAACCCGCTCGCATCAAGCGGCGGACGCGCTAACAGCAAAGAGGAGAAGAAATTGACCGATATGATTCAGATTGATCGCGATAAGCTTGTTGATGCCTTCGCGAAGGCCATCGCAGAAGCAGAGCCGGCGGTATCGGCTATAGGGATGATCGACGTGCGCTCGATCGCGGGCCTTGCTGAGAAGGGTAGGGAGCTCGCCGCCGCAGGCGCTTTCCGCAACAAGACGATCTACGTTGAGACGGTCGACCGGCTCGATCGTGAAGGGTACAGCGAAGCCGAAGTCGTCACGATTTCCGAGATCGGCCTACAAATTGGACGTGCCGTCAATGCTGCGTTCATGAATGCGGCAGGCGTTTATAGCAGCACGGCAAAGCTGCTGCGCGCTTTCGAGAAGGAGAGCGAGGCGGTAACCGAAGAGCAGCCGGCTATTCAGTCGGATGTCGAGATGTCGCCCTATACCTCCAGGCACGTCGATGAGGACATGGCCCAGACAGACTTGGTCTGGGGCGAGCCGACCGGCGGGGCCGCTTCTGCCGATTCCGAGCCGTCGTCTGGCTTGATGCATTAGGAGGTGAAGACATGGCACAGCTCGCGAATGACACAATGCGCATCAACCAGATTTCCGGCGTAATCGTTGAAAATGTTTCGGCGCTTTTGAACCCCGAGAATGACCAAGCGTACTTGCAGCAGATGATCGAGAGCAATGACGCGTATAACGGGCTAACAAACTCGGAATACTACCTTGCCGTCATGATGGCGTGCGCAAACCTTCACGCGCAGGCGTTCGAGAAGTTCACGTCGTTGGAACGATGAGGGGCAATGCTGCACCTCACCCCCGCCAACGACAACATTCAGCCTGACGCACCGGTCAGGCTGGCTGACATCCTCCCTGTCGCGTTTCCGCACGGCGGAATGACTGTAAGCGGTCTCCGAAAGGAGGCCGCGCGTGGTCGCCTCGTGCTTATGAGGATTGCTGGCAAGGATTTCACGACGATGCGATCGATAGAGGAGATGAAGGAGCAATGTCGCGTGCCCGCAAACCAGCCAGATTGTGGCTCCGCCCGGCCGACAAGGACCGAGAGGCGGTCTGGCTCATCCTCGACGGGGGGAAGCAGTTCCGCACAGGCTGCAGTCAGCATGATCGTGCAGGAGCTGAGAAAGCGCTAGCGGAACATATCGGGAGGCAGTTTCTTGCCGAGGCTCCGAAGCGCAACCGAGCGGCATCCGAAGTGACGATCGCCGAGGTGCTGGCGCACTATCTTTCCTTGAAGAAGGACATCGCGACCCGTCCAAAGGAACTCGCGGCGCGAGCCGAGAACCTTATGGCATTCTGGGGCGACAAGACACTCGACGACATCACGAGCGGCACCTGTGCCGAGTATGTTAGGCGCCGCGGAAATCAGAACGGCTCCCGGCGTGAACTGGAGGATCTCCGCGCGGCGTGCCGTCAGGCCATTGCCGACAACGTCACCCGCCAGTCTGTAACGGTCACCCTGCCGCCGAAGGCCAAGGGGAGGGTGAAGCATCTCGATCGGGCGACCCTCGCCAAGCTGATCTGGGCCGCCTATCGCAAGCGTGGAAGATTCCGTGGCGCCCCGAACAAGAGGAGGCCGACCGTCCACATCGCGCGATTCGCTCTTGCGGCAGTCTATACCGGCAGTCGCTCATCGCGGATATGGCAGGCGTCGTTCGTGAAGGAAGAGGGCCGGCCTTACATCGATCTGGAGGCCGGTGTCTTCTACAGGGCGTGGGAAGGCGAAATGGTGGCCTCGAAAAAGCGTGCACCGCCGATCCGCCTTCCTGCTCGTCTGCTTGCCCATATGAGGCGGTGGCATGCGAAGGGCGCTAAGTATGTCGTCGAGTACAACGGCAAGCCAGCAGATCCCAAGCGAGCCTTCCGCAACCTAGTCGACGAGGTGTTGGGTGAGGGCGCCGAGGGCGTCGTCCGTCACACTTTGCGGCACACGGCGGCCACATGGCTCATGCAGGCAGCCACCGACAAATGGGAGGCATCTGGCTATCTGGGGATGACCCTGGAGACGCTTGAGAAAACTTACGGCCATCACCACCCAGACCATCAGGCTGGTGTCGGAGAAGCTTTCACAACAGGGAGGGCAGGGCGAATGAAGTAGCCATTCATTGCCGTATTCGTTGCCGTGATTTTTATGAGGCTTTTCGGGAGAATGTCAGAGCCGCCTGAATTTCAGGGGTTCGAGCTGGTCGGAGTGGAGTGATTCGAACACTCGACCCCCACGTCCCGAACGTGGTGCGCTACCAGACTGCGCTACACTCCGTGACCAGCGGCGCCTCTATAGAACAGGCTTTTCGTTTCGACAAGCGCAAAATATCAAAAAAAATCGTGCTGTTGGGGAAAGTGCCGGAAAGCCGGGCGATTTTTGTTTTCGGGGGGGCGGCGGGAACCGGTGTGTGGTTTTCGCGTTTGCGCGCCATGGAACAGATCATCGCCGACCTCTTTCCACGCACCGCGGTGCCCTATCCCGTGCTCCTCGCCCGCATGACGGGCGCGATCCTGCTCGGGGCGGTGATCGGGGCGGAACGGGAATACCGCGCCCATGCGGCGGGGCTGCGCACCCATATCCTCGTCGCGCTCGCGGCCTGCGTCTTCGCCATCCTGTCCATCGAGAGCGTGCACATGGCGGACTTTTCCGACGAGCAGGTGCGCATCGATCCGCTGCGCGTCATCGAGGCGGTCACGTCGGGCGTGGCGTTCCTCGCCGCGGGCATGATCGTCTTCTCGCGCGGCGAGGTGAAGGGGCTGACGACGGGGGCGGGCATGTGGCTTGCCGGCGCCGTCGGGCTTTCGATCGGCCTCGGCTACTGGTTCGTCGCAGCCGTCGCGACCGGTGCGTGTTTCATCGTGCTCTTCATTCTCGCCAAGATCGAGATCAAAAGCGACGGGCAGGAAGCGCCGACGTGCGACAAGAAAACATGACCGTTTGGGTTATGTTTTGATCGCTTCGTCGGAATTCTGTTGATTTGTGAATAAATCGGGCCCTATACCGTCTTCAAACGAGGACGCGCGCAGCCATGCGGGCGGCCCCCGCATCCGGCCGGTCGCGGCGGAGCGGTCGAGTGGCCCTTCGCCGCCCGGATGACGGTCGTCCCATCGGCCGGCTTCCGGCGTCGATCTTTAAAGAGACATTGTCATGCTTCCATCGGGCAAGGCCGGTGTAGAGGAACTCAGGACGGCGCTGAAATCGAGCGCCGCGGGCTTTCTCGCCATAGGGCTCTTCAGCTTCTTCGTGAACCTGCTCGTGCTGACCGGGCCGCTCTTCATGCTGCAGATCTACGACCGGGTGCTCTCCTCCCGCTCGGAGGCGACGCTGGTGGCGCTGACCGGCCTCATCATCGGCCTCTATTTCGTCATGGGCGTGCTCGACCATATCCGCAGCCGCGTCGCCGCGCGCATCGGCGCCCGCTTCCAGGCCCGCTTCGACAAGCGCGTCTTCAACGCCGTGCTCGACCGCACGAACCTGCATGCCCAGGGCATCTCCACCGTCACCGGCATGCGCGATCTCGACGCGATCCAGAAGGTGCTGTCCTCGCCCGCGCTCTTCACGGTCTTCGACATTCCGTGGACGCCCTTCTTCCTCTTCGTCATCTTCACCTTCCATCCCTGGATGGGCGTGCTCGGCATCGTCGGCGGCCTCATCCTCGTCGGGCTCACCTGGCTCAACCAGAACGGCACGAAGGAAGATCAGGAGCGGGCGATGATCGCCGGCCGGCTCAGCGACGAGATGACCCAGACGCTGCAGAAGGAGAGCGACACGGTGCGCGCGCTTGGCATGCGCCGCGCCGTCGCCGGCCGCTGGCAGCTTTTGCGCGACAAGGCGCTCGAGGCCAATATCCGCTATTCCGACAGCAACGGCTTCTATTCGATCAGCTCGAAGACCTTCCGCGTCTTCCTGCAGTCGGCGATCCTGGCGCTCGGCGCCTATCTGGTGCTGCAGAACGAGATCACCGCCGGCGCGATGATCGCCAGCTCCATCATCATCGGCCGGGCGCTGGCGCCCATCGAGGGCGCGATCGGCCAGTGGTCGCTCATCCAGCGCGCCGGGCAGGGCTGGCGCAACCTCGCCCAGCTGCTGTCGCGCGTGCCGGAGGAGGATCCCCGCACCGCGCTGCCGAAGCCCCGCGCGATCCTGGAGGTCGAGCAGGTCACGGTCGTGCCGCCCGGCGAACAGGTCGCCACGCTGCGCATGCTGAATCTGGAGCTGCATCCCGGCCAGGCGCTCGGCGTCATCGGCCAGAGCGCTTCCGGCAAGTCGACGCTCGCCCGCGTGCTGACGGGCATATGGCCGCCGGCGGCCGGCAAGGTGCGCCTCGACGGCGCCTCGCTGGAGCAGTACGGCACGGACGGCCTTGCCGAACATGTCGGCTACCTGCCGCAGGATGTCGTGCTGTTCGAGGGCACGGTGGCGGAGAACATCGCCCGCATGGCGCTCGATCCCGACCCGGTGAAGGTGGTGGAAGCGGCCAGGAAGGCCGGCGCGCACGACATGATCCTGCGCCTGCCGGACGGCTACGACACGAAGCTGCCGGCCATGGGCGGGCGGCTGTCCGGCGGCCAGAAGCAGCGCGTCGGCCTTGCCCGCGCGCTCTATGGCGATCCGGTGCTGATCGTGCTCGACGAGCCGAACTCCAACCTCGACGCCGAGGGCTCGATGGCGCTCAACCTTGCCATCCGCAACCTGAAGGCGGAGGGCAAGTCCGTCGTCATCATGGCGCACCGCCCGGCGGCGATCGAGGAATGCGAGCTCATCCTCATCATGGAAAACGGCCAGCGCCTGGCCTTCGGCCCGCGCGACGACGTGCTGCGCGCGCATCTGCGCAACCACACGCAGGTCGTCGCCGGCACGGGCGGCAGCAACAAGTAAGGGTTTAGAGCCATGGTTCGGGAAACGGGCGCCAAGGACAAGAAGTGGACCAGCCGGGGCTATGCGATCGCCGGCTATGCGACGGTCTTCGTGCTGCTCGGCGGCATGGGCGCCTGGGCGGCGCTGACGCGCATCAACGGCGCGGTCGTCGCCGGCGGCATCATCGAGGTCGCCAGCAACCGCCAGATCGTGCAGCACCTGACGGGCGGCGTGGTCGGCCAGATCCGCGTCAAGGAGGGCGACACGGTGAAGGCGGGCGATGTGCTGATGCGTCTCGACGACACCTTCGACCGCTCCGAGCTCGCCGTCATCGAGGGCCAGCTCTTCAGCCTGCTCGGCACCGCCGCACGCCTCCAGGCCGAGCAGGACGAGACGGCCGAGATCAGCTTCGATCCCGAACTGCTGAAAGCCGTCGCCACCGACCCGGGAGCGGCCGAGATCGTCGCCGGCCAGAAGCGGCTGATGGCGGCGCGCGCCGAAACGCGCGGCAAGCAGGTCGCCCAGCTCCAGGAGAAGAAGGCGCAGATCGCCAAGCAGAACGAGGGCCTGGAAAGCCGCATCAAGGCGCTGGAAACCCAGCTCGGCCTGATCGGCAAGGAACTGGAGGCCCAGAACAAGCTGCTCGCCCAGTCGCTGACCAATGCCAGCCGCGTGCTGGCGCTGCAGCGCGAGGAGGCGGAAATCCTCGGCACGATCAGCCAGGCCCGCGCCAACATCGCGGAAAATGCCGGCCGCGTCGCCGAGATCGAGATCGCCATCCTCAACATCCATTCGACGGTGCGCGAGGAGGCGACGACGGCGCTGCGCGAGATCGAGGCGAAGGTCGCCGAGCTCAAGGAGAACCGCAACGCCAAGCTGGAGACGCTGAGCCGCATGGACATCACCGCGCCGATGGCCGGCGTCGTGCTCGGCATGCAGGTCCATGCGCTGCGCTCGGTCATCCGCCCGGCCGATCCGCTGCTCTACATCATCCCGCAGGAGCAGGACCTCGTCATCACCACGCAGATCCCGCCGACGCAGATCGACCAGGTCCATGTCGGCCAGATGGCGCATATCCGCTTCGCCGCCTTCGACCACCGCTCGACGCCGGAAATCTTCGGCCATGTGACCAAGGTCGCCGCCGACGTGCTCGCCGACCAGCGCACCGGCGCCACCTACTACAAGGCCGAGATCAAGCCGGATGCCGGCGAGATGATCAAGCTCGGCGACAAGCATGTCATGCCCGGCATGCCCGTCGAGACCTTCATCCAGACCTCCGAGCGCTCGCCGCTGGAATATCTGGTCAAGCCGCTCGCCGACTATTTCGCCAAGGCGTTCCGCGAGCGGTGAGGCGGCCTTTCACCAACTGCTGATGGAACAATTTGGCGCCCCGGCCATTTCCCGATCGACACAACGGTTTGGGAAAGGAAATTTCGATGGCTCGGGCTTTGATCCTCTGGCTGATGGGCGTTCCGCTCTTCGTCGTTCTCCTGCTCTGGTACTTCTTCTTCTGAGCGGGGAGGCGAGGCGACAGATGTAAAAGGGGCCTCCGCGGCCCCTTTTGTATGTCTGCTTGCATGTCGGCAAACGCTGCCCACCCACCGACGTCATCCTCGGCCTTGAGCCGAGGATCCAAAGCCATGCCCGAAGCGTGGATGGTCGGGTCAAGCCCGACCATGACGGAGGAAAGGCGTAGCGGTCTTGCCGGCGAGCATAAAGCCGGCGAGCATGAACGAGCATGAAAAAGAGGGCCGGCGAGGAAAAGAGGACTCTCGGCCCTTTTCAAGGATCCGGCAAACCCTTTCCCCACCCACCGACGTCATCCTCGGCCTTGAGCCGAGGATCCAAAGCCGCGCCCGAAGCGTGGATGGTCGGGTCAGGCCTGACCATGACGAAAGGGAGGTCGTAGGGACTGGCAAGCAAAAGGGGCCGTTCGGCCCCTTTCGTCTGCCCTGCGAAAATGCCCGCGATCACTCGTCGAGATCGGCGAGGATTTCCGCTGCCCGGCCCGCGCTGGTGTGGCGCACGTCCACGTCCTGGCGGCGGTTGGCGAAGAGTTCGGTCGCCATGATCTTTTCGGCGAGGTCGGCCGGCAGGGAGAGCAGCACGCGCTGGTCGTCCTTGTGGATGCCGCCGATTTCCGAGCGGCGGCCGGTGATCATGCCGCCGGCCACCGTGTTGTTGGTGTCGGGATCGATCAGGATGAAGGCACCGGTCGTGCGGTTCTGCTCGTAGCTGTCGAAGATCGCCTGCTCGTCGAAGGTGAGGTGCACCTTGCCGATGGCGTTCATGCCGAGCTTGTCCGTGGCGCTCCACTTGGAGCTTTTCAGGTCGAGCTGGCTCACCGGCTCGACGCTGACGCGCTGGCGGCGCGAGCCGCTTTTCAGCCAGTAGCGCTTTCCGGGCTCGATGCCGTCCGGCTGGAGGGCGACGAGCTGGGCGTCGAAGCCGCGGCCGGTCATCGGCTGGCTGTCGATGGCAACGATCATGTCGCCGCGCGCCACGTCCACCTGGCGGTCGAGCACCAGCGTGATCGCATCGCCCGCGACGGCGGCGTTGCGCACGAGGTCGAAGGTGACGATCTTGCTGACATTCGCCACCATGCCCGAGGGCAGGATGACGACGCTGTCGCCCGGCTTCACCGAGCCGCCGGCGACGGTGCCCTGATATCCGCGGAAGCTCTCGCCGGGGCGCGAGACGCGCTGCACCGGCAGGCGGAAGCCGACCGTCTGGTTGGAGCGGGTGGTGGCCTTCTCCAGCGTCTCGACCAGCGTCGGGCCGTCATACCAGGGCATGGCGGCGCGCCCGTCATAGACGACATTCTCCCCCTTCAGCGCCGACATCGGGATGGCGACGATCTGCTTGACGCCGAGCGTCAGGGCGAACTCCTTGAAGTCGTGCGTGATCTGCTCGAAGCCGGCGCGGTCGTAGTTCGTCAGGTCGATCTTGTTGACCGCGAGCACGAACTGGCGGATGCCCATCAGCGAGGCGATGGTGGCGTGGCGGCGCGTCTGTTCGAGAATGCCGGCGCGGGCATCGACCAGGAGCACGGCAAGGTCCGCCGTCGAGGCGCCGGTCGCCATGTTGCGGGTATACTGCTCGTGGCCGGGCGTGTCGGCGACGATGAAGGAGCGGCGGTCCGTCGAGAAGTAGCGATAGGCGACGTCGATGGTGATGCCCTGTTCGCGCTCGGCCTGCAGGCCGTCGAGAAGGAGGGCGAAATCGGGCAGGCCGAGATCGTTCTGCTTGCCGCTGTCGCGGTGGAGGGTCGCGGCCTGGTCTTCCTTGACGGCCTTGGTGTCCCAGAGCAGGCGGCCGATCAGCGTCGACTTGCCGTCGTCGACCGAGCCGCAGGTGATGAGGCGAAGCGGGCGGGAATCGCGGATGGCGCGGGCGTGTTCAGGGGCCGTTTCTTCCAAGGAAAATACCTCGGCGGTTGCAGTGGCGGAAACGGTCATCTCAGAAATACCCTTCGCGTTTCTTCTTTTCCATGGAGCCGGACTGGTCGCGGTCGATCGCGCGGCCCTGGCGTTCGGAGACGGTGGCCGTCTCCAGCTCGGCGATGATGTCGTCGAGCGTCGTGGCGTTGGAGCGGATGGCGCCGGTCAGCGGGAAGCAGCCGAGCGTGCGGAAGCGGATGACGCCTTCCTGCTTCACTTCGCCGGGAAGCAGTTCGAGCCGCGGGTCCTCGGCGAGGATCATCATGCCGTCGCGCTCCACATAGGGGCGTTTTTCCGCGAAATAGAGCGGCACGATCGGGATGTCCTCGGCCTGGATGTAGCGCCAGATGTCGACCTCGGTCCAGTTGGACAGCGGGAAGGCGCGCACGCTCTCGCCGTTGCGGATCATGCCGTTGTAGATGTTCCACAGCTCCGGGCGCTGGTTGCGCGGGTCCCAGCGGTGGTCCGGCGTGCGGAAGGAGTAGATGCGCTCCTTGGCGCGCGAGGCTTCCTCGTCGCGCCGCGCGCCGCCGAAGGCCGCGTCGAACTTGCCGGCGTCGAGCGCCTGGCGCAGCGCCTCGGTCTTCATGATGTCGGTATAGAGCGCCGAGCCGTGCGTGAAGGGCGTGACGTTCTCCGCCGCGCCGCGCGGGTTGATGTGCTCGATCAGGTCGAGATCGTAGTCCTTCACGACCTTGTCGCGGAAGGCGATCATCTCGGCGAACTTCCAGCCCGTGTTGACGTGCAGCAGCGGGAAGGGCACGCGGCCGGGATAGAAGGCCTTGCGCGCGAGATGCAGCAGGACGGAAGAATCCTTGCCGATCGAATAGAGCATGACCGGCCGCTCGAATTCGGCGGCGACCTCGCGGAAGATGTGGATCGCCTCGTTTTCCAGCGCCTTCAGATGCGGATCGAGCGGCGGCTTCTGCGTTGCACTGTGCTTCGCTTCCGCTTCGGGACGGATATCGGACATGAAAGGGGTAACTCCGGAGTACTGCGCCCCTCGGGGCGGGTGAACTTTAAAGGGCGCTCGATTCGAGGGAGGGGATCGCCGATTCCGGCACATGCAGGCCGCATTCGCGTTTCTCGTCGTTCTCCCACCACCAGCGGCCGGCGCGCTCGGGCTCGCCGGGCTTGATGGCGCGCGTACAGGGCTCGCAGCCGATCGAGGGATAGCCGCGCCGGTGCATCGGGTTCACCGGAACCGCATTGTCGGCGACATAGGCCTTGATGCGCTCGATGTCCCAGTCGGCCAGCGGATTGATCTTGATCAGGTTCCGCTCGGCGTCGAACTCCGCGAACGGCGTGTCGGCGCGGTTGCCGGACTGGCCGCGGCGCAGGCCGGTGATCCAGAAGGATGCCCCTTCGAGCGCGCGCGCAAGCGGCTTCAGCTTGCGCACGCCACAACAGGCGTGGCGCGCCTCGACGCTTTCATAAAAGCCGTTGAGGCCATATTGCGCGGCATAGGCGTCGATATCCTCCTGGCGAGGATGATAGCGCGTGATGGTGATGCCGTACTGGTCCTCGGTCTCGCCGATGAGGTCGACGGTCTCCTGGAAGAGACGGCCGGTCTCCAGCGTCACGACGTCGATGCCGAGGCGCTCCGTGCCGATGGCCGCCGTGATCACCTGGTCCTCGATGCCGAGGCTGGTGGTGAAGACGGAACGCCCGCCAAGCCCGGCCACCAGCGCCAGCCGGCCGGCGAGGTCGAGTTCGGCGAGTTTGTCATTCAGGGCCTGCGCGGTCCCGTTTCCGGTGAGAGCAGTCATTCCATTTCATGCCTTTGCGAGAAGTTGCCGGATTATCGCAGCCTTGTCCGGCGCGAGACAGCAAAACGGATTTCGGAAATGTCGGCACGGGAGCAAATATCTCTCCAACTCGCGCCACGGGCAGAAATCCTGCCGTCTTGGATGAGCGCGCAGGGGCGCTCAAAAAAACTTGACACCAAAAATCAGATTTAATAGCTGAGTATTGAATTCAAGTATCAGGGCGCGCGGGCGCCTGTCAGAAAGGAACGAGAAATGGCGATCAAGATTGCGGTCAAGGATGCGAACAAGGATGGCAAGGGTATCAATTTCGGCGCTTACCTTGCCAGCTTCGACAAGACCTATCTTCGCGACGGCTACGGCTCCTTCAACAGCACCGACCCGATGGCCATGAGCGGCACGCAATATGCCAGCACCAATGTCAAGGACTTCGGCGTCGTGCTGACCTCCGGCAAGGCGAAGTGGGAATACGACCTTGCGACCCACAAGATCAGCGGCTCGCTGAACGCCGTCACCTTCGGCAACAAGGTCGAGCTCGTCGGCTCCCGCTTCAAGTCGGTTTCCGACATCGACATCACCGGCCTCAACGTGACGGACAAGACCCTTGCCAGCAAGATCCTGAGCGACATCATGGGCGGCAAGAACACCGATGGCGGCGCGACGACCAGCCTCCAGAAACTCCTCAAGGCCAACGCCATCGAGTTTTCGGGAAGCACCGGCAACGACACGTTCACCGGCTTCGGCAAGGCCGACAAGATCTCCGGCAACAACGGCAACGACACGCTGAAGGGCGGCGGCGGCAACGACACGATTTCCGGCGGCGCGGGCAATGACAAGCTCTACGGCGATGCCGGAAACGACAAGCTTTCGGGCGGGACCGGCAACGACACGCTCGACGGCGGGGCCGGCAACGACAAGCTGACCGGCGGCGCCGGCAACGACGTGTTCATCTTCAAGAAGGGCCAGGGCAACGACACGATCACCGACTTCCAGGCCGGCAGCGCCAAGGGTGACGTGATCCGCCTCGACAAGTCGGTGCTGAAGAATTTCAACGACGTGCTCTCGCACGCCACGGAAAAGTCCGGCGATCTCATCATCGAATACGGCAAGAACACCATCAAGCTCGAAGGCATCGACAAGGCGGACCTGCACGCCAACGATTTCTTCTTCTTCTGACCCTCCGGTCGGAAGCAGACAGGAAGGCCGGGCGATTGCCCGGCCTTTTCATTTGGGCGTGCCGTTCAACTATCCTTGAACGGCCTCGCCGGCGCGGGCGCGTATCCTATCTGTCGGGGCAGAAGAGACAGAGGAGAACGCCATGCAGGCCGCAACAATACGGATGACCGTCCTCGCCGCCGCCGCGTCGATGACCGCTTTCGCCGCCTTCGCGCATCACGGCTGGACCTGGGCCGAGGAAGAGCAGACCGAACTCACCGGCACGATCCGCACCGTCTCGATCGCGCCGCCGCACCCTTCGCTGGAGGTCGAGACGGCGTCGGACGGCGTGTGGAACATCGAGCTCGGCAATCCGCGCCAGACGCAGCGGTCCGGCTTCGTCGAGGGCTCGGCCAAGCCGGGCGACACGATCGTCGTTCTCGGCAACCGCTCGCTCGATCAGAACGAGAAGCGCATGAAGGCCGTGCGCATCACCGTCGCCGGAAACGTCTTCGACATCTATCCCGAGCGCATCGAGACGAATTGACGGGGCGGGGATGGAGGCGCTTGCCTGGCTCTCGACGACGCCGGTCGCCGCCGCGCTGAAGGCGTCCGGCACGCTCTATCTCGTCGTCAACGCCGCCCATATCCTGGCGATCGGCCTCATCGTCGGGGCCATCCTGCCGCTCGACCTGCGGCTCGCCGGCCTCGTCCGCGCCGCGCCGATCGCCGCCGTCGGCCCGCTGCTTTCGCGCACGGCGGCGATCGGCGTCGTCGCCGCGCTCGCGACCGGCCTCTGCCTCTTTTCCGTGCGGGCGCAGGAATATGCGGCGAACCCCGCCTTCCTCGTCAAGGTCGCGCTCGTCGCCCTCGGCATCGTCAATGCGCTTGTCCTGCATGCGCGTGGCGCCTGGCAGGCGGCGATGGCGACGGACAGCGCGCCGCCCGCCTTGCGCATGCAGGCGCTGCTTTCGATGGTTATCTGGCTCGGCGCGCTGCTGGCGGGGCGCTGGATCGCCTTCATCTGACGTTTCGTTCGGGATGCGGCGCGAGCGTGCCCCAGCGCTCGTCCCACAGGTCGTCCTCATCGACGATGACGATGTCGCGCGGCCTGGGCTCGCCGGCGATCACCTGCCTTGCGCCGGCGAGCGCCTCCTCCACGGGGATGGGGATCGTGTCGCGGCCCTGCGCCGGATCGGTGATGAAGGCGCAAGGACCGCCGATGCCCTCGATCAGCGTGACGACGAGGTCGGTCTCCTTGCGGATATGACGATGCGAAACCTTTTTGTACGTTGCCACAGGGTCCCCCTTTGAGGCGAATGCCCGCCTCAATTCCGTGCAGCCGTCAAGGTTCCAAACTTTTCAGCGGTCGCTGATCGCCGCGCGCGGGTTCGTCCACGGTTCCTGGTTGGAGCGGGCGAGGGGCTGCCTGCCCAGGATGTGGTCGGCCGCCTTCTCGCCGGTCATGATCGACGGCGCGTTGAGGTTGCCGTAGGTCACGTGCGGGAAGATCGACGAGTCGGCGACGCGCAGGGCCTCGACGCCGATGACGCGGGTCTGGGGATCGACGACCGCCATCGGGTCGCTGGCCGCGCCCATGCGGCAGGTGCCGCAGGGATGGTAGGCGCTTTCCAGGTGCTCGCGCAGGAAGGCGTCGATCTGGTCGTCCGTCTCGACGGCGGCGCCCGGCTGGATTTCCGGCCCGCGGAACTCGTCGAAGGCCTTCTGGCCGAAGATCTCGCGGGTGAGGCGCACGCAATGGCGGAACTTCACCCAGTCCTCCTCATGGCTCATGTAGTTGAAGCGGATGACGGGATCGGCCATCGGATCGGCCGAGCGCAGTGTCACGTTGCCGCGCGACTTCGACAGGTTGTAGCCGACATGCACCTGGAAACCGTGGCTCTTGGCCGCCGCCCGGCCGTCATAGGAGATCGCGACGGGCAGGAAGTGGTACTGGATGTCCGGCTGCCTCAGCCCCGGTCCCGAGCGCAGGAAGGCGCAGGCCTCGAACTGGTTGGAGGCGCCGAGCCCGCCCTTGGAGACAAGCCACTGCGCGCCCGCCACCCCCTGCCAGAACCACGGCAGCCAGGAATAGAGCGAGACGGGCTTCGTCGAGATCTGCTGGAAGTAGAACTCCATGTGGTCCTGCAGGTTGGCGCCGACGCCCGGCCGGTCGACCTTCACCTCGATCCCCATGTCCTTCAGGTGCTGCCCCGGACCGATGCCGGAGAGCATCAGGAGCTTCGGCGAGTTGAAGGAGGAGGCGGAGACGATGACCTCGCGGTTCGCCTTCACCACCTCGATCCTGCCGCCCCGCTCGATCTCGACGCCGACGGCCCGGCCGTTCTCGATGACGATCTTCCGCGCGAAGCAGCGTACGAGCGAGACGTTCGGCCGCTTCATGGCGGGGCGCAGATAGGCGTTCGCCGCCGACCAGCGCCGGCCGTTGTGGATCGTCTGCTCCATCAGGCCGAAGCCTTCCTGCTTGGAGCCATTGTAATCGTCCGTCAGCTCGAAACCCGCCTGCTGCCCGGCCTGGATGAAGGCGTGGAAGAGCGGGTTGGTCACCGGCCCGCGCCGCACATGCAGCGGCCCATCGGTGCCGCGCCAGCCGGTTTCCCCGCCATGCGAGGTCTCCATGCGCTTGTAGTAGGGCAGCACGTCCGCATAGGCCCAGCCCTGCGCGCCGAGTTCCTCCCAGCGGTTGAAGTCTTCGGCATGGCCGCGCACATAGACGAGGCCGTTGATGGAGGACGACCCGCCGATCACTTTTCCACGCGGCGCCGTGATTCTGCGATTGTTGAGGTTCGGCTCGGGCTCGGAGAGATAGCCCCAGTTGTAGCGCTTCATGCTCATCGGCCAGGCGAGCGCGGCCGGCATCTGGATGAACGGCCCGATATCCGACCCGCCATATTCCAGCACCATGACCGTATGCCTGCCGTCCTCCGAGAGGCGATAGGCGAGCGCCGATCCGGCGGAGCCGGAACCGATGATGATGTAGTCTGCGTTCTGCATGACCGTTTCTTTCCCTGGGTGGGGTTTGCCCCTCATCCGCCTGCCGGCACCTTCTCCCCGCAGGCGGGGAGAAGGTGCCGGCAGGCGGATGAGGGGCATTCACCATCAAATCAATACGGCGCCTCGACCTTGCCCATCGAGACATAGACCGTCTTCAGCTCGGAATAGTGCTCCAGCGCGGCCAGCGAGTTTTCGCGGCCGAAGCCGGATTGCTTGGAGCCGCCGAAGGGGATTTCCACGGGGCAGAGGTTGTAGGTGTTGATCCAGAGCGTGCCGGCTTCGAGCTGGTCGACGACGCGGTGGGCGCGGGTGATGTCCGCCGTGAAGACGCCGCCGGACAGGCCGAATTCGGTGGCGTTGCCGCGGGCGATCACCTCGTCCTCGCCGTCGAAGTCGAGCACGCACATGACGGGGCCGAAGATCTCTTCGCGGGCGATGGTCATGTCGTCGGTGACGTCGGCAAAGACGGTCGGCTGGATGTAGGTGCCTTCGCCCGACACGTCGTTCGGAATGCCGCCGCCGGTCAGAAGCGTCGCGCCCTCCGCCTTGCCCTTCTCGATATAGTCGAGAACCTTGTCGCGCTGGGCCCTGGAGACCATCGGGCCGAGCTGCGTCGCCTCGTCCATCGGGTCGCCGATGACGATCCTTTCCGTCCGCTCCTTCAGGCGCGACAGGAACCTGTCCTTGATGCCCTTCTGCACGAAGACGCGCGTGCCGTTCGAGCAGACCTGCCCGGTCGAATAGAAGTTGCCGAGCATCGCCCCGCCGATGGCGCTTTCGAGGTCGGCGTCGTCGAAGACGATCAGCGGCGACTTGCCGCCGAGCTCCATCGTGACGTGCTTGAGGTCGGCGGCGGCGGCGCCCGCCACTTGTCTGCCCGTCGGCACGGAGCCGGTCAGCGAGACCTTGGCGACATCGGGATGGTTGACGAGCAGCGGGCCGGTCGACCGGTCGCCCTGGATGACGTTGTAGAGCCCCTTCGGCAGGCCGGCCTCCACGAGGATCTCCGCGATCTTCAGCGCGCCGAGAGGCGTGTTCTCCGAGGGCTTGAAGACCATGGCGTTGCCGCAGACGAGCGCCGGCGCGCCCTTCCAGCAGGCGATCTGCTGCGGATAGTTCCACGCGCCGATGCCGACGCACACGCCGAGCGGCACGCGCTTGGTGAAGGCGAAATCCTGGCCGAGCGGGATATAGTCGCCGTTGAGGCCGGCGGCCGCGATGCCGCCGAAGAATTCGAAGGCGTCGGCGCCCGAGGTCGGATCGGCGACGATGGTCTCCTGGATCGGCTTGCCCGTGTCGAGCGTCTCCAGCTCGGAAAGCTCGCGGTTCCTCTCGCGCATGATCTCGGCCGCCCGCTTCAGGATGCGGCCGCGCGCCGTGGGGCTCATCGCCGCCCATTCCTTCTGGGCGCGCTTGGCCGAGGCGATGGCCTTTTCGACGATGGCGGGCGTTGCGGCGTGGAGGCGCGCGATCACCTCGCCGGTGGCGGGGTAGATGCTGTCGAAGGGCGTGCCGGCGGCGTCTTCCACATAGTCGCCGTCGATGAAGTGCGAGGCTTTCGGTTGGGCTTTCATCTTATTCTCCCCGCGGATAGCGTTTGGATTCTTCCAGATTGTCGAGGTTCATGTGGTTGCGCATGTAGCGCTCGGAGGCCTTCTGCAGCGGCTGGTGGTCCCAGGGATAATAGGCCCCGTTGCGCAGCGCCTCGTAGACCACCCAGCGCCGCGCCTGGCTCTCGCGCACGCTCGCGTCGAAGGCAGCCATGTCCCAGCGCGCCTCGCGCATCTGCCGGAAGCCTTCCAGCGTCGCCTTGATGACAGGATCGTCCGAGGCCGCAAGGTTGGTGAGTTCGAGCGGATCTGCCTCCAGATCGTAAAGCTGCTCCGGATCGAGTTCGCAATGGATGTATTTCCACTTGCCCTCGCGAATGCCGACGAGCGGCGCATAGGAGGCCTCGGCCGCATATTCCATCAGCACCGGCGCCGTCCGCTCCGCGCCGTTGATGACGGGCAGCAGGCTTTCGCCGTCCGTCCAGGGCATCACCTCTTCCATGGAGATGCCGGCGAGGTCGCAGAGCGTCGGCGTCACGTCGAGGTTCGACGTCGGTGCGAGATGCAGGCCGGGGGTGACGCCCGGGCCTGATATCATCAGCGGCACGCGGGCCGAACCCTCGAAGAAGTTCATCTTGAACCACAGGCCGCGCTCGCCGAGCATGTCGCCATGGTCCGAGCAGAAGAGGATCAGCGTGTCGTCCAGCATGCGGGTGCGCTTGAGCGTGTCGACGAGGTCGCCGACCTTCTCGTCGAGATAGGAGATGTTGGCGAAATAGGCCTGGCGCGAGCGGCGCACGTCCTCGCCGCTGATGGCGAACTTGGCGTAGTCGCAGGAATGCAGGATGCGGGCGGAGTGCGGATCTTGGCTCTCCAGCATGCCGACCTCGGGCAGAAGGTGCTCGCAGTCCTCGTAGAGGTCCCAGAACTTCCGCCGCGCCACATAGGGGTCGTGCGGATGGGTGAAGGAGACGGTGAGGCACCACGGGCGCCGCGCCGCGTCGTCGTTCTCGCGCGAGAGCTGGTAGAGCTTCTGACCCGCGAGGAAGGCGACCTCGTCGTCATATTCCATCTGGTTGGTGATTTCGGCGACGCCCGCGCCCGTCACGGACCCCATGTTGTGATACCACCAGTCGATGCGCTCGCCCGGCTTGCGGTAATCCGGCGTCCAGCCGAAATCGGCGGGATAGATGTCCGTCGTCAGCCGCTCCTCGAAACCGTGGAGCTGGTCCGGCCCGACGAAGTGCATCTTGCCCGACAGCGCCGTGTAGTAGCCGGCGCGGCGCAGGTGATGCGCGAAGGTCGGGATCGAGGAAATGTATTCGGCGGCATTGTCGTAGACCCGCGTGCGGCTCGGCAGTTGCCCGGCCATGAAGGAGGCGCGGGCGGGCGCGCAGAGCGGCGAGGAGGTGTAGTTGTTGCGGAATCGCGCCGAGCGCGCGGCGAGCGCCTTCATGTGCGGCGCATGCAGGAAGTCGGCCGGCCCGTCCGGGAAGAGTTTCCCGTTGAGCTGGTCGACCATGACGATCAGGATGTTGGGCTTGCTGGCAGTCACGGGCGGATCCTTGAAGGGGGAAACGAAGCTTTGGACGGTTCTACCTCGGCGCGGTGGCGGGAGGCCGCCGCCCTGCGGCGGGCGGGGGCGATCCTGCGACGGCGCCGGCCGCACCCGCCGCCGCCAGTTGCGCCTGCACGTAACTCTCCGTCAGCGCGATCGAGGATTCGATGCTGACGGGCGCCGATTTCAGGCCCTGCCGCAGATAGAGCCCGTCGATCATCGCCGCCGCCCCGTCGGCGATCTCCCCGGCGGTCCCGGCCGGGCAGAGCGGCTTGAGGCTCGACAGCAGGTTGGAGTTCAGCCGCCGCGCATAGACGACGAGGAGGCGGCGCACCGCCTCGGAGCGCTGCGCCTCGGTGTAGAAGGCAAGCCAGGCCGCGACCGTCTCGGGTGCGAACTGGTGCGCCTGGAAATTCACGCGGATGACCGCCGAAAGGCGTTCACGCGGCGTCGTCGCCGCCGCCAGCGCCGCCACCACATCGGCGCGCAACTGGCGCAGGAGGCTGCGGATCGTCTCGATGACGAGCTGTTCCTTGGAGCCGAAATAGTGATGGGCAAGCGCCGGGGAGACACCGGCATGGCGGGCGATCTCCGACATGGTGACGGCCAGCGAGCCATGGTCGCCGACCGCCCTGAGCGTCGCGTCCACCAGCGCCTTGCGGCGCACCGGCTCCATTCCAACTTTCGGCATGGCGTTTCCCTGGTTTTCCGCAAGCGTATTTTTAATTGAGTGATCAATCAATAAAAATCTTCGCGGCGCGCGCTGCGTCGATTGGCCGTCGCGAAGAGGGGGCGTTCCATGCTAGCCTGCCTTTGTTTTCATTCTTTTTTCGAGGTGCACCATGGTCCTGTCTCCCGGAATGAACCCTCTTGCGGACGTGCGCGCCAAATGGGGCTGGTTCGTCGCCCTCGGCGTCGTCCTGCTCGTCTTCGGCGGCATCGCCGCGGCCAATCTCTTCTGGGCGACGGTCGCCTCGGTCTATTATGTCGGCATGCTGATGATCGTCGGCGGGGCGGTGCATCTGGCCCACGCCTTCCAGGTGAAAGCCTGGCGGGAGACGATCGCCTGGGCGCTGAGCGCGCTGCTCTATCTTGCCGCCGGCGTGCTCGCCTTCGTCAACCCGGTGCTGACCTCGGCCGTGCTCACCCTGCTGATGGCCGCAGCGCTCCTCGTCGCGGGGCTCTTCCGCATCTTCGCGGCCATGCGCGTCCGGCCGGAAAAAGGCTGGGGCTGGCTGCTTGCGGGCGGCATCGTCACGGCGCTCGCGGGCCTCGTCTTCCTCCTCGGCTGGCCGGTCAACAGTCTCTGGCTGCTCGGCCTCTTCCTCGCCTTCGACCTTGCCATGCAGGGCTGGGCGCTGATCGCCTTCGGCCTGGCGCTGCGAACGTAGGCTTCATTGCCGCCGCTCCGCCGGATGCCGGCGGGGCGGCGTTTGACAGGCGCGGCGGCAGCGCCTAGAAAAACCGCGTGGGATGGGGATGGAGCTCCCCGACAACTGCCGTGTGACCGGCTGATAGCTCCTGCCAAGACCGGCCAGCGATGGCCGTCGACGGCGGGAGCGTGTTCTGCGACCGCCCGAGGGCGGTTTTTTGTTGTCCGGAGGTCGCACCAACGGATTGTGAGGGCAACGGACATGAACTATCTGATCGTCTTTCTCGGCGCGGGCATCGGCGGTGCCGGGCGCCATGGGGTGAACGTGCTGGCCGCCCGGCTGCTCGGCACGGCCTTTCCCGCCGGCACGCTTCTCATCAACGTGTTCGGCTGCCTGCTGATGGGGCTCATCGCCGGCGCCTTCGCCTTCCGCGGCCACCTGCCGCAGGAAATGCGGCTGTTCCTGACGACGGGCATCCTTGGCGGTTTCACCACCTTTTCCGCCTTCTCGCTCGATGCGGCGCTGCTCTGGGAGCGCGGCGAGGCGGGCCTGGCGGCGCTTTATATCGGCGCGTCGGTGATTTTTTCGCTGCTCGCCGTGGCGGCGGGACTTGCAGTTTCGCGCCTTATGCTCGCAGGAGGTGCAGTGTGAAAGCGTTCCTGACGTCCTGGCAGGTCTGGGCGCTCGGCTCGGCCGTCTTTGCCGCGCTGACGGCGATCTTCGCCAAGATCGGCATCACGGAGGTCAATTCCGACTTTGCCACCTTCGTGCGCACGGTCGTCATCCTCCTGGCGCTCGCCCTCATGCTGACGCTGGCCGGCAACTGGCAGGCGCCGGCCTCCGTGCCGGCGAGAAGCTGGATTTTCCTCGTTCTCTCGGGCCTTGCGACCGGCGCCTCCTGGCTTTGCTACTTCCGCGCACTGCAGATCGGCAAGGCGGCCCAGGTCGCGCCGGTCGACAAGCTCTCCGTCGTTCTGGTCGCCGTCTTCGCCGTCCTGTTCCTCGGCGAGCAGCTTTCCACGGCCCATTGGCTGGCCGTTCTGATGATCGGCGGCGGTGCCTTGCTGCTGGCGCTGCCTATATGAGGGAAGTCTTTTTCAACTCCTTGTAGTCATTGAGATTTCATCGAACTGTCACAGTACGGAAACGGTTTTTTCAGGTCTCGGCGGAGAAACTTCGCGGCAATGTCCATGTCTCGGAGCCGCGCATGTCCGCCGCCGAATTGCTTGCCCTTCGCCGCTTCGGAGATGGCGAGATCGTCACGCTCGCCAAGCTGGTGATCGAAACGGCCTTCCAGCCGATCGTCGAGGCCGCCACGGGCGCGGTCTTCGGCTACGAGTCGCTGATGCGCGGCTTCGATCGCCTCGGCTTCCGCTCGCCGCTCGACCTTATCGACCGGGCGCACGAGGCAGGGCAGTTGCTGGCGCTGGAGCACATGGTCAACAGCCGCGCCATCGCCGCCTTCGCCGCGCTGCCGGATTTCCGCTCGCGCACGCTCTTCGTCAACCTCGATTCCCGCCTGGTGCCGGAAGGCGCCGATCTCGTCGAGCGCCTTGCCGGGCATCTTGCCCGCGCCGGCATCCCGGCCTCCTCGATCTGCTTCGAGATCTCCGAGCGCTTCGACAACGACACCTTGCCGGAATTCGCCCTCCTTGTGCGGAAACTGCGCCTTGCCGGCTTCAAGCTCGCCATCGACGATTTCGGCGTCGGCCACAACGGCCTGAAGCTGCTCTGCGACCACCCGGTCGACTATCTCAAGATCGACCGTCATTTCATCTCGGGCATGGAGGCGGATGCCCGCAAGCGCCACCTCGTGCGCAACACCGTCAACGCCGCCCATGTGCTGGGCATCCGCGTCATCGCGGAAGGGGTGGAGAGCGAGGCGGAGTTCATCGCCTGCCGCGATGCCGGCTGCGATCTCGTGCAGGGCTGGTTCGTCTCGCGCCCCGTCACGGATTTTTCCGCGCTGGGCCCGGTCTATGCGCAGGTCGCGCGCGCCGGCGGGCGCCGCCGCTCCTCCCGCACGCTCGACAGCATCCTCATCCGCCGCGAGATCGAGCAGGTCGCGGTGCTGCGCGAGAACGAGAGCCTGGAATCGGTCTTCGAATTCTTCCGGCGCGATCCCAAGCGCACCTTCTTCCCGGTGCTGAATGCCAATGACGAGCCGCGCGGCATCTTGCACGAATATCACGTCAAGGAACTCTCCTATCACCCGTTCGGCCGCGATCTCCTGAAGAACAAGCTCTACCAGAAGAGCCTGTCGCATTTCGTCACCATGGCGCCGATCGCCGATCTCGACACGCCCGCCGAGCAGTTGCTCGACGTCTTCACCGGCATGGGCGGCAATGAATGCGTGATCATGACGGAGAACCTGCGCTATGCCGGCATCCTGTCGGCCTCCTCGCTTTTGAAGATCATCAACGAGAAGCGGCTGAAGACGGCGGAGGACCAGAACCCCTTGACCGGCCTTCCCGGCAACCGTTCGGTCCGCGACTACCTGCAGGACAAGGCGCTCGACGGCGACCAGACCCGGTGCCTGTGCTATTTCGATTTCGACAACTTCAAGCCGTTCAACGATCATTACGGCTTCCACAAGGGCGACCTCGCGCTCTCGCTCTTCGCCTCGCTGATGCGCCGGGACTTCGTCGGCGAGGACGTCTTCATCGGCCATGTCGGGGGCGACGATTTCTTCGCCGGCATTTCCGGCCGTTCCGTGGAGGCGGTGCGGACGATGCTGGAGCGCCTTTTGGCCGATTTCGCCCGCGAGGTGCGCCTGCTCTATTCGCCGGAGGACCAGTTGGCCGGGGAGATCCGCGGCCGCGACCGCGCCGGCCAGGAAACGACCTTCCCGCTGATGCGCTGCTCGGCCGTCGTTCTCGTCCTGCCGGAAGGGGAGGTCATCGGCGAGGCGGGGCTGATCAGCAGCCGCATCGCCGGCCTGAAGGCGGATGCCAAGGGCAGCGACGCGGGGCTCGTCCTGTCCACGGGATGCGCGGATGCGGGGCCGCAGGCCGGCCTGCATTGACACGGAGGGGGCGGGCCCTTCGAGCCGAAAGCCATCGACGTTTCTGTCGCGCAAACGGTCGCAGGCGATTCAAAAGAGTCGCGCTTTCGGCTAGAATCGCCGCAAGACAGCGCCACCTCACACCTGCCGGGAGATACGCCCATGTCACTTCCCCCATCCATGGCCTATGTCGGGCTCAGCGAGCATGGCGGCCCCGACAATCTCGTGGTGATGGAAGGCCGCACGCCGCAGCCGAAGAACGGCGAGATCCTCGTGCGCGTCGCGGCCGCCGGCATCAACCGGCCGGACGTGCTCCAGCGCAAGGGCGACTATCCGCCGCCGCCCGATGCCAGCCCCATCCTCGGCCTCGAAATCGCCGGCGAGGTGGTGGCGCTCGGCGACGACGTCACGGGTTATGCGCTCGGCGACAGGGTCTGTGCGCTGGCCAATGGCGGCGGCTATGCGCAATATTGCGCGGTGCCGGCCGGCCAGGCGCTGCCGTTTCCGAAAGGCTTCGACGCAGTGCAGGCGGCGGCCCTGCCGGAAACCTTCTTCACTGTCTGGGCGAACCTTTTCATGATGGCGGGCCTCAAGCCCGGCGAGAGCGTGCTGATCCACGGCGGCACCAGCGGCATCGGCACGACGGCGATCCAGCTCGCCAGCGCCTTCGGCGCGCGCGTCTTCACCACGGCGGGCACGGCGGAGAAATGTGCCGCCTGCCTCGATCTCGGCGCCAGCCGCGCGATCAACTACCGCAGCGAGGACTTCCGCGCCGTCATCGCCGAGGAGACCGGCCGGGCCGGCGTCGACGTCATCCTCGACATGATCGGCGCGGCCTATTTCGAGCGGAACCTGAAGTCGCTCGCCCGCGACGGGCGCCTGTCGATCATCGCCTTCCTCGGCGGCACCTTCGCGGAGAAGGTCAGCCTTGCGCCGATCCTGCAGAAGCGCCTGCACCTGATGGGCTCGGCCATGCGCCCGCGCACGGCGGCGGAAAAGCAGGAGATCCGCGACGCGCTGCTGGAGAACGCCTGGCCGCTGCTGGAGGAGGGGCGCATCGCCCCCGTCATCCACGCCGTCATGCCTTTCGGCGAGGCGGCGGCGGGCCATCGCATGATGGAGCACGGCGATCACATCGGGAAGATCATGCTGACCTTCGAATGAGGACTCAGGGTGCCTGCTCGATGCGGTCGCGGCCGAGGCGCTTGGCGCTGTAGAGCGCGCGGTCGGCCCGCTCGAACAGGTCCTCCACCCCATTGCCGCAATATTCCGCGACCCCCGCCGACATGGTGTAGGCGCAGCCGGGGCCGGCGCGGTCTTCCGCCCGTGCCACCTGGCGGCGAAGGCGCTCCAGGGCATGCATCGCCTCGCGAAGGCCGGCCCCCGGCAGCAGCATGAGGAATTCCTCCCCGCCGATCCGGGCGAAGATATCGCCGCCGCGCAATTGCCGCCGCCCGGCGGCGGCGAAATGCCGGAGCACCGCATCGCCCCTGGCATGGCCGTAGCGATCGTTGATCGCCTTGAAATGATCGAGGTCGATGAGCGCGAGCGAAAGCCGCGTGCCGTCGCGGAAGGCGATGCGCATTTCCGCATCCAGCCGCGCCATCGCCGCGCGGCGGTTGAGGAGGCCTGTCAGCGGGGCCGTATCGGCGGCAAGCTGCGCGGCGTCGCGCGCGATCTGCAGCATGCGCTCGTTGGATTTGAGCATGGTGATGTCGGTGAAGACGCTCCACAGCCAGCCGTCGGCCAGCAGCGTCTCGTTCACCAGGAACCAGCGGTCGTCGCCGATGTCGATCTCGAAGGCGCGCTGCGGGCGGCTGCGCCGCTTGGCATGGGCCATGTCCAGGAAGGCATCGATCGGCCCGCTCATCTTCGGGCCGACGCCGCTCGCATGGCAATGGCGCATGATGTCGGCGAAGGTGCGGGCGCCGGGCTGCACGTCGAAAAGCGCGCGGAAGGCGGCGGAGGCATAGGACAGTTCATCCTCCGGCGAGAACAGCGCGAAGGCGACGCCGGATGCGTCGAGCCCGGAAAGGACGAGATCGGTTGTCGCCCGGTCCCGGATGAGCGCAAGCGGCAGGATCGCATCGACATGCGTCATGCCGCTCCCGTCCGGCCACCTGTGCCCGTCGTTGCGTTTCACCAGCCGTTTCCTTCTCAAGACCGAATCGCCGGGGTTCGCAGCGGGCGATTGCCGTTGTTTGTGGCAGAAGACGGCGGGGTCGCAACGAAGACCCTCGGTTTCCCTTAACAGATCCTTAACCCGCCGGGTCGCCCTTTCCGGCCGGAAGGCGCAGGGCAAGGAGGATCGCCAGCGCCGCCGGCAGGGCCAGCAGCGCATAGAGCCAGCGCGCCGCCGTCAGCGCCCCCTCGATCCCGCCGGGGCTTACCAGCCCGGTCGAGTTGACGATGATGCCGGCAAGCGCCGCCCCGAAGGCCGCTCCGAGCGCCTGCATGGTGGTGATCGCCGCCGAGGCCTTGTCCGTCTCGCCGGCCGGCGCAAGATGCAGCACATGGGTGACGAGATGCGCCCAGCCCATGCCGATGCCGAACCCCATGAGGAAGATGAAGAGGGTGGCGACCGCGAGCAGCACGAGGCCGCTTGCCGGATTGTGCCGGGCGAGCGTGACGACGAGGAGGGCGGTCGCCAGCGCCTCCATCAGCGCGCCGGCGACGATCACCCGATTGGCGCGCCGCCCCTTGAGGCCGGCGGTGGCGAAGGCCGCGACCGTCCAGCCGAGCGCCAGGAGCGCCACGAGATAGCCGGAGACGAGCGGGCTCACGCCATGCAGCACCTGCAGGAAATAGGGGATGTAGATATCCGAGCAGATCGTCACCAGCAGCATCAGCATGATGAGATAGACCCGGGCAAGCGGCGAGCCGAGGCTGATCGTGCCCGCCGGCAATAGCCGTCCCTCGGCGCGGCGCTCGATCGCCACCGTCGCCAGCATCGCAAGCACGGCGGCGGCCGCGAAGGCGCCGCGCAGCAGGGGCGCCGTGACGGAACTGGCGAAGGACAGCACCACCACGGCGGCGACGAGCAGCACGATCTGCAGGAAGGGCGTCTTCGTCGTCACGCGCTCGCCGTCACCCGGCGGCAGCAGCTTCGGCGCGGAAGCGGCCATCAGCACCGACAGCGGCACGAGCAGCGCGAAGGCCTCGCGCCAGGCGCTGCCGGCCGCGAAGATCCCGCCGATCGTCGGGCCGAGGAAGGTGGCGATGCCCCAGGCGGCGGCATAGAGCGTCGAGGCCGTGCTCCACAGCGGTTCGGGGTAGACATGGCGGATGAAGGCATAGCCGAGCGCCACCAGGAAGCCCGCACCGAGCCCCTGGATCGCCCGGCCGATAAGCACCGTCTCCATGCTGGGCGCGATGGCGCAGACGAGGCTGCCGATGCCGAAGAGCAGCGCGCCGGCCCTGTAGCAATGGTTGAGCGTCACCCTTTCCGGCCGCACGGCCACGAAGGTGGAGCCGAGCACGGAGGCCGCGACATAGATCGTCGTCGCCCAGGCGAAGAGCGGCAGGCCGCCGATATCGCGCACGATCGAGGGCATCAGCGTGGCGGTGATATAGGTCTCCACCGCATGCAGCATGATGCCGCCGCCGAGCATCAGCGTGCCGAACAGATAGGCGCGGGAGAACAGGCTGGAAAGCCGCGGCACGGTTTCCTTGGACGATACGATGCTCTCGGACATGGAAACGGGCCTTGATGCAGAATGCGGTGGAAACAGACGTGGCATGGCGCAAAACGGAGTTCAAGCCGTGACTTTTCACTCAAAATGCGGCCGCGAAGGCCCGAAACTGCGCCCAGACGGCGCGCCATGCGCATGCCCTTGCTGTAAGGTGAGTGCGGGCGAGGCCCGACGCGATCTCGACCTTGTGCGCATTGCGGGTTCGCGGTGGATCATCTGTCAGAAGGCTTGCGGCGAAAGCACGCCTCCGGCTCTTCCGTCCTGCTCGGGCCGGGCCCGAGCGCGACGGAGGAGCGGTATGCATCCGCGGTGGAACGCTACACGCCGATGCGCCCGATGGCGGGGATCTTGATCGCCGGCCGATAGAAATCCACGCCGGCGACGAGGCCCATGATGTGCAGCTCCAGCCCGGAGCGCAGCCCCGCCGAGATGCCGACGAGGCCGTAGAGCGTCGCATGCACGTCCCAGCCGTCGGGATCGATCGCGAAGATCCTTCCTTCCGGCAGGTAGTCGCGGCCCACCGCATCCGGCGGCAGCACCACGCCGAGCTCCGGCACCGAGCGCAGAACATGGGCGACGAAGGTGTTGGAATTCGGCCCCGGCCAGATGCGGTAGCCGCCCGGCTTGGAATAGGGATAGGCGGCGATGGCCGTCTCGATCTTCGGGATCAGCCGCGCCGCCTCCTCGCCGCTGACGCTGACCACCACGCGCGGCGTGTTGGAATACCAGAAGGCATCCGGCGCATAGCCGTTCTTGCGCACCGGCGTGCCCCAGCCGACCTTGTCGTAGCGGTTGTAGCTCCCGTTCGCCGCCTTGGTGACGATCCAGGCATGGCTCGCCACCGCGCCCTTCAGGCCGCCCGTCGCGGCGGAGAAGACGTGGATCGTCGCCTGCGGCGTGTCTTCGGCCCTGGGCAGGATGCCGGCGGATTGCCAGTTCGCCTCCCGCCAGCTCTGCGGCCGGTCCCTGATGTACCAGTAACCCGCCGAGGCGAGCGCCGGCATGAGGTAGATCACGAGGAAGAGGACGAGGACGTTCCTCAACAGTTTCATGCGCGGCGCCTCCGAAATCGCGTGTGCGGGGTGAGGTTTTCGGATAATACCGCACCGGAAACCGGAAATTTGAGGGCATGAACATGGCAAACCCCGTCCTTGTCGAGGTCACCCGCGGCAATCTCGTCGAAAGCCGCCATCGCGGCATGGTCGTCGCGGTCGACGGCGATGGCAAGGTGGTGTTTTCGCAAGGGGAGATCGAGGCCGGCATCTTCCCGCGTTCGGCCTGCAAGGCCATGCAGGGCCTGCCGCTCGTCGAAAGCGGCGCGGCGGATGCCTATGGCTTCGGCAACCGGGAACTGGCGCTCGCCTGTTCCTCGCACAGCGGCGAGCCGGAACATGCAAGCCTTGCCGGCGCCATGCTGGCCGCCGCCGGCGTTGACGAGAGCGTGCTGGAATGCGGCGCCCACTGGTCCTTCGAGCAGCCGGTGCTCGTCAGCCAGGCGCGCGGCCTCGAGCGGCCGACCGCGCTGCACAACAACTGCTCGGGCAAACATGCCGGCTTCGTCTGCGCCGCCTGCCACACCGGCAAGGACCTCAAGGGCTATGTGCGCTACGAGCACCCCGTCCAGGCGGAGATCCGCGGCGTCATGGAGAGCCTGACGGGCGCCGCGCTCGCCACCGACAATTGCGGCGTCGACGGCTGCTCGATCCCCACCTATGCCGTGCCGCTGAAGAGCCTCGCGCACGGATTTGCCAGGATGGCGACCGGCACCGGCCTTGGCCCCGAGCGCGCGAAGGCCGCCCGCCGCCTGATCGAGGCCTGCATGGCCGAGCCCTTCTACGTCGCCGGCACCAGGCGCGCCTGCACGCGGCTGATGAAGACGGCCCCCGGCCGCATCTTCGCCAAGACCGGTGCCGAGGGCGTCTTCTGCGCCGCCATCCCGGAAAAGGGCATCGCCATCGCCCTCAAATGCGAGGACGGCACGACCCGCGCCGCCGAAAGCATGGTCGCCGCCACGCTCGCCCGCTTCTTCGCCGACGAACCCGAGCTCCACGCCGCCCTGATGGCCGAGGCCAACCGCTCCATGTCCAACTGGAACGGCATCCATGTCGGCGACGTCCGCGTCACGGATGCGTTTGCGGCCTGATCAGGCCCGTCGCGGCGTGAACGGCCCCTCATCCCGCTGCCGCGACCTTCTCCCCGCAAGCGGGGAGAAGGGGAGTGCCGCGCCGTTTTCCCGAAACGGTGCCGTATTGTCCGGACGTTCCCATCCGTTCCTTCGCCCCGCTTGCGCGGGGAGACGGTGTCGGCAGGCGGATGAGGGGATCAGAGCGGCCGGGGGCCGCTCCCGGCCCGGAGCGCCGGGGTGCGGAAGAGCCCGAAGGGCAGGTCGCCGAGCGCGCGCGAATCCATCGTCTCGATCGCGGGATGGGCCAGCGGATCGCGCAGCCAGACGGGCGTGTCCGCAGCGTCGGCCTCGGCGCGCAGCGCTTCGGCCACTCTGGAGAAAATCTTGAACATTGCCTTCTCCTTGCGGTTGGTTACCATGAGTGATGGCTGATAATCGCGCTGCAAGGCCGTTTCGACAATCGAGTAGTTCAGGATGGCGGTATAGAAAAACTATATGAGGAACCTCAACCTCGTGCATCTCAACGGCCTGCGCGCGCTGGAGGCGGTGGGCCGGCTCGGCTCGCTGCAGGCGGCGGCGGAGGAGCTCGGCGTGACGGTCGGCGCAGTGAGCCAGCAGGTCATCAAGGCGGAGGACCAGCTCGGCCGGGCGATCTTCGAGCGCACCGCGCGGGGCCTGCGGCAGACGGCCTTCGGCACGCCCTTCCTCGCGCGGCTCTCGGCGGGCTTCGGCCAGTTGTCCGAGGCCGTCGCCACCACGCAGCGCCGCGACGATGCGATCCTGACGATCTCCGTCGCGCCGATCTTCGCCTCGCGCTGGCTCATCCACCGCATCGACCGCTTCGCCGCCGCCCATCCCGATATCAGCCTGCGCATCGAGGCGACGACGACGCTGGTCGACCTGGCGCGTTCCGATGTCGACCTGTGCATCCGCGTCGGCCCCGGCACCTGGCCGGATGTGGCGGCGGAATTCCTGGTGCCGCAGGTCGTCTTCCCGGTCTGCGCGCCGGCGCTGGCGGCGGGGATCAGGACGCCGCAGGACCTGTCCGAGCAGCCGGCCGTGGTCGACGGCAACGACGCCTTCACCTGGGAGCGCTGGCTGAAGCTCGCCGGTTTCGCCGTGCCGGCGCCCAAGGCGCGGCATGTTTTTTCCGATGCCTCGCTCTGCCTCGATGCGGCCCTGGCGGGGCAGGGGGTGCTGCTCGCCTATCCGGTGCTCGCCTCCTGGGCCTTGAAGGAGGGGCGGCTCGTCGCGCCGTTCCCCATCCGGGTGGAGACCGGCATGGGCTATTATTTCGTGACGGCGCCGGGTGTGCCGGAGCCGCGCAAGGTCTCGCTGTTCAAGCGCTGGCTGCGCGCGGCGCTGGCCGAGGACGAGGACGGCTTTGCCGGCGCGGTCATTCCGGCTCGGAAAGCCGCGCCGCCATCATCGCCGTGAAGGCCGGCCGCGCCTGGCAGGCCGCCAGCCAGGCCTTGACGTTCGGCGCCGCGTCGAAGAGCTGCGGCTGGCTCATCGCATAGCGGAAGACCTCCGCGAGGTTGAGGTCGGCGACGGTGAAGCGGTCGCCGACGACGTGGCCGGTGGCGGCAAGATGGGCGTCGAGCCGCTGGAAGCGCGTGTTCAGCGCCGTGGCGGCGGTGCGGATGGCAAGGCGGCCCTGCTCGCTCTCGGCGGCCTTGGCGTCGAGCGTCTGGATGATCTTCACCGCATGCGGTTCCACCTCCGTCGCCGCCCACATCGTCCATTGCAGCATCCCGGCCTCTTCCGTCACCGTCCGGCCGGCGAGCGGGCCGCCGTGCTTGCGGGCGAGGTAGAGGTTGATTGCCAGCGATTCCGTCATCACGAAGCCGCCGTCGTCGATGCAGGGGATGAGGCCGGTCGGGTTGACGGCGAGGAAATCCGGCGAGCGGGTGTTGAGCGGCGCATCGGCCGCCAGCGGATCGTCGAGACGGCGGGCCTGGATGACCGGCACGCTGGCAAAGGGCAGGCCGAGTTCGCCGGCAAGCCAGTAGTTGCGCGAGGCGCGCGAGCGGTAGACGCCGTAGATGGCGAGCATGGATCCTCCCTGGGACGCCCGGCTGGCGCGGGCTTGCGTCAGAACAAAGAGCTGGCGCAATCCCCCGGCTAAATGGAGGGCGAGACTGCACGGGCCTTGCCGGCACCATAGGCGGCGGTTCGGGGAAGCGGTAGGGCGCCGGCCTGATCGATCGATGAATTGTCGTGATGATCCCGGGCCTGCTTTGTCGCATTGACCTTCCGCCGGTCCGGGGCTAAGGGCGAAGGGTCCGCGCGGATCGCGGATGAGGACGACCGATGACACGACGCATGACACGCTGGGCCGCCTGCCTGCGCATTCTCTGCGCGGTCGCCCTGCTGTTCGTCGGTTTCGCCCACCAGCCGGCCTCGGCCACCGCGCCGACCGCGCTGGAACTCACCCAGTATGTGCTTCCAGACGGCACCCTGCCGGACATCTGCCTCAACGACATGGTGGGCGGCAAGGCCAAGCATGTCGGGCCGGTGAAGTGCGAGGCCTGCCGCATCGCCGGCGCCATGCTGATGCCGGAACCGGCCGATCTCGATGGCGCCGTGCTCGCCTTCCGACGCCTTGCCGCGCTCCCCCTCGTCGAGGAGGCGCTGCGCCCGCGGCGCGAGCGCCCCGGCGCGCCGCCCCGCGCGCCTCCCGTCCTGTCCGCCTGATTGTTGCGCCCGCACGCCGGTTCGCCGCCGTGTGCCGAAGATCCAGCCTGACAGGACCCTTTCATGTCCGTGATTTCCGATGCGCCGGCCGTTGCCGCCGCCGAACCCTCCGCGCTCGCACAGCGCCTCTACCGCGCCATCTGGCGATGGCACTTCTTTGCCGGCCTGCTCGCCGTGCCCTTCATGATCAGCCTTGCCGTCACCGGCGGGCTCTATCTCTTCAACGACGAGATCGACGCCAGCCTCTTCCGCCACCGCAACTATGTCACGGTCGGCGGCGCGGAGCTGCCGCCCTCGGCCATCGTGGAGAAGGCCGTCGCCGCCGTGCCGGGCGCGACGCTTTCCTCCTACCGCACGCCGGCCGGCGCGGACCGCTCGGCCCGCGTGACGGTCTCCACCGGGGCCGGCAAGGTTCTGATCTTCGTCGATCCCTATGACGGCGCCGTGCTCGACACGGTCGGCGCCAAGGAGGAGTTCAACCAGGTCGTCGAGGACCTGCACAGCCTCGACTATTTCGGCACCTCCTGGGAGCGCATCATCGAGGTCGTCGCCGGCTTTGCCGTCGTGCTCGTGCTCACCGGCATCTATCTCTGGTGGCCGCGCAGCCAGACGGGCGGGGTCGTCAGCGTGCGCGGCACGCCGGCCCGGCGCGTCTTCTGGCGCGATCTTCATGCCGTCACCGGCATCTTCGCCAGCGTGCTCATCCTGTTCCTGGCCTTCAGCGGCCTGTTGTGGACCGGCTTCTGGGGCAGCAAGGTCAACGGCTATCTCACGGCGAACGGCATGGGCTATCCGGCCGAGCTGTGGGACCAGGTGCCGCATTCCATGCTGGTCACCACGGATGTCCTGCCGAAGACCGCCTGGCTGATGGAGAATGCGCCGGTGCCGGCATCGACGCCGCCGGGCGAGGGGCAGGCGGCGCTGCCGCCCATCGGCCTCGACAATGCCGTGACGATCGCCAATGCCGCCGGCATGCTGCCCGGCTACGATCTTTCGCCGCCCGCAGGCGAGACCGGCGTCTACACGGCGGCGATCTATCCGGCCGACCTCCAGTACGAGCGCACGCTGCATATCGACCAGTATACCGGCGAGCGCCTCGTCGACACCGCCTATGCCGACTATCCGGCGACGGGCAAACTGATCGAATGGGGCATCAACGTGCACAAGGGGCAGGAATGGGGGCTCTTCAACCAGCTTCTGATGCTTTCCACCTGCCTCGTCGTCATCGCCATGAGCCTGTCGGCCGTCGTCATGTGGTGGAAGCGCCGGCCGAAGGGCCGCATCGGCGTGCCGCCCGGCCCGCGCGAGGGGCGCATCTATGTCGGCCTGTGGGCGATCGCCGCCGTCTTCGGCGTGCTCTTTCCGCTGACGGGCCTCACCATCCTCGCCATGATCCTCCTCGACCAGTTCGTCATCCGCCTCGTGCCGCCGCTGCGGCGCATCTTTTCCTGAACGCAAAGCCAGAAAGGATTTTTTCCATGAAACGCATCCTCGCCTCCTTCGTCGCCCTGGCGCTCTCGGCCTCGGCCGCCTTCGCCCACGACTTCACTCTCGGCAACCTGGAGATCCACCACCCGGCCTCCCGGGCGACGCTGCCCGGCCAGCCGGTCGGCGGCGGCTTCATGACCATCACCAACAAGGGCGCCGAGGCCGACCGCCTCGTCTCCATTGCCGCACCGGACGTGTCCGACGACGTGCAACTGCACGAAATGGCCGTCGAGAACGACGTGATGAAGATGCGCCAACTGCCGGACGGCATCGAGATTCCGGCCGGCGCCAAGGTCGAGCTGAAGTCCGGCGGTCTGCACGTCATGTTCATGCGCATCAAGCACCCCTTCACGGAAGGCGAGAAGTTCAAGGCGACGCTGACCTTCGAGAAGGCCGGCAAGATCGACGTGGATTTCAGGATCGAGGCCGCCAAGCCGGGCGCCAGGTCGGGCGAAGGCGCCGCCGACCATGGCAGCCACGGCGGCTGAGACGGCGGGAGGAGCGGATGAGGGGGCGATGCGGCAGTTGCCCCCTCATCCACCATGGCGCCTCTCCGTTCGGGCAAGAAGAAGAGACGCGTCGCGGGACGGGCTCAGCCCGTCCGGTTCCGTTCGATCGTCAGATGCGCGAAGGTCGGGCCTTCCCTCGCGAGGTCCCCGGTGGTGCGCTCGTTCCAGCGGTAGCCGGCAATGGCGCCGTTCGGGGTCTCCTCGAAGATGTTGCCGGAGATGAGGGCCGAGCCTGCCTCCTCCACCACGGTCACGGCGCAGCCGACCGGGCTGCGGCGCACCAGGTTGCCGCTGACGACGAGGCCGCGCATATAGGGCCCCCAGCCGAGCATCAGCCCCCATTTCGGGGCATTCTCCACCGTGTTGCCCGAGACGACCGTATCGGCCTCCACCGCGATGCCGAAGCCGAAGCCCGCGCCGTCGTGGATATAGGGGCCTTCGAGCCGGAGGTTGCGCACCACGTTGCCGGTGACGCTCGCAAGCCGCCCGCCCTCGTCGAAATTGACGATGAGGATGCCGTTGGCCGCGCCGTCGACGAGGTTGCCGTTGACGAGGGCGCCCTCGAAGCCGAATTCCGAGTAGATCGCCGTCTCGCCGCTGTCGAGGCAGGTATTGCCCGATATCTGCACGTTCGAGCCGGCATTGGCGCGGATGGCGGAAAAGGCGCAGCCGGAAATGTGGTTGTTGCTGATCATCACCGCGTCGGCGCGGAAGATGTTGATGCCGTTGCCGTATTGGCCGGTGCCGCCATGGGTGGCGGAAATGCGGGCGATGCGGTTGCCCGAGACGATCGTGCCGTCGTGGCCCTTTTCCCAGCGGTGGATGAGGATGCCGCCATTGCCGCAGTCGAAGACGTGGTTGCCGGTGACCGACAGGTCGCGGCTTTCGACGGCATAGAGCGCATATTCGGCGGCGCCCGAAAGCCGGCTGCGCTCGATGCGCCCGCCGCAGCGCTGCAGGCTGACGGCCGTCTTGGAGGAGCCCTGGATCTCGCAGTTCTCGATCGTCACATTGGCGACGTTGCTGAAATGCACAAGGCCGTCGACCGTATCGCCGAGCCAGCGGTTCGCCCCGTCGATGACGAGATTGGCAAGCTCGATCCGCCCCGCGCCGTCGGCGGCGAAGAGGTGCCCGTCGCCGCCATAGACGATGCGGGTGGCGCCCGGCACGCCGGTAAGGCGCGTGTTGTCGGGCAGCGTGATGTTGGAGACGGTATAATCGCCCGGCGGCAGGAAGACCGGCGTGTTCTTCGCCGCCGCCTCCTTCAGCAGCTTGGCGAAGGCCTTGCTCTTGCGGTCGCCCGCGCCGGGGCGGATGCCGTGCGCCGAGGCGTCGATGCTGCCCCGAAGATCGACGTCGACGACCGGCAGCCGCTGCGTGCGGGCAAGCGCCGGGGCGGCGATGCCGGCCGCGCCGAGACCGAGGCCCGAGAGAAATAACCGTCTGCTAACCATGAAAGCTCCTTGCCGGTGAAGGAGCAGGAACCGTGCCAGGTGTTGTTGTGCCGAAACGGCACGGCCGGGCTGCTGCGCGCCAGGGTTGCCGCAAGGGGGCTGGAAGGCCCGCATTGACAGCATTTCGCCGGTTTCCTTTAGGGTTGGATAACGACTCCAGGTGTATGGTCGGGTCTTCCGAGAGGGGAGGCGGCCGGCATTGTCTTTCCTTGCGCTTGGGACTTGCAGGGATTCATGTCGACGAAACTGTCTCACCTTGGCAATGACGAGGCCGACCCGACGGCACGATTGATCTCCGCCAGCCAGCGCCTTATCAGCGAGGCGGCGCGGCTCTTCCCGCTCGCCTCCGCGCAGAGCGAGCGCACGATCTGGCTCGAGGCCATGATCGACGAGGTGCCGGACTACCTCTACTTCAAGGACAGGAACAGCCGCTTCGTCGTCGCCAACCGGGCGATCGTCAACGACAACCGCCGCGAGGGGCTGGAGAGCCTGGAAGGCCTCTCCGACTTCGACATCCATCCCGAACATGTCGCGCGCGGCTTCTTCGAGACCGAGCAGGAGATCATCCGCACCGGCCGGGCCATGCTCGACATGGAGGAACTGATCCGCGATTCCGCCGGCCGGCTCAAATGGCTGCTCACCTCGAAACTGCCGGTGCGCAATGGCGAGGGCGAGGTGATCGGCCTCGTCGGCATCGCGCGCGACATCACCGAGCGCAAGCGCTCCGAGAGCCTGCATGTCGGCCAGGCGCATCTTCTGAAGATGATCGCGCTCGGCGCGCCGCTGGTCGAGGTCTTCTCCTCGCTGATCCTCCTGATCGAGGCGCATGTGCCCGACGTCCTCGGCTCCATCCTGATGCTCGCGCCCGACGGCAAGCGCATGCTGAGCGGCGCCGCGCCCAGTCTCGATCCCGCCTATAGCGCGCTGATCGACGGCGTCGAGATCGGCCCGAAGGTCGGCTCCTGCGGCACCGCGATGTGGCGGGGCGAGCCGGTCATCGTCTCCGACATCCAGACCGACCCGCTCTGGGAGGATTTCAAGGCGCTCGTTGCGCCCTACGGCTTCCGCGCCTGCTGGTCCTCGCCGATCCGCTCCTACCAGGGCAAGGTTCTCGGCTCCTTCGCCCTCTATGCCAAGAGCGCCGGCGAACCGACGGCCGAATGCATGAAGCTCGTCGGCATGGCGACCCACATTGCCGGCATCGCCATCGAGCGCAAGGAGGCGGAAGACAGCATCCAGTTCATGGCCCATCACGACACGCTGACGGGCCTGCCGAACCGCAGCATGCTCGACGAGCGCGTCGCCTCGGCCATCGAGGCGGCGGACGAGTGCGGCGGCGGCATGACGCTCGCCTTCCTCGATCTCGACAATTTCAAGCTGGTCAATGACAGCCTCGGCCACCATGCCGGCGACGAACTGCTGAAGATCGTCGCGGCGCGCATGCAGAATTGCGTGCGGGCGAGCGACAGCATCGTGCGCCTCGGCGGCGACGAGTTCGTCGTGCTCATCAACGGCGCGATGCGCAAGGGCGAGAGCGTGGAGGACCGGCTGCGCGCCGTGCGCGAGGCGGTCGCCGAGCCCGTTGTCATCGAGGGCCGCTCGTTCCAGATCACCTGCAGCATGGGCGTCGCCGCCTATCCCGAGCACGGCCGCAACGCGACCGAGCTGATGGCCCGCGCGGATGCCGCCATGTACCGCGCCAAGGAGATCGGCCGCGATGCCATGCAGGTCTTCACCGCCGAGCTGGCCAACCGGGCGCATGAGAAGCTGGAGCGCCAGGAGGAACTGCGCCGCGCGCTCGCCCAGGGCGAGCTCTTCCTGCAGTACCAGCCGCAGATGGACCTTGCGACCGGGCGCATCTTCGCCGTCGAGGCGCTGATCCGCTGGCGCCATCCCGAGCGCGGGCTGATCGGCCCGGGCGATTTCATCCCGCTTGCCGAGGAAACCGGCCTGATCGGCCCGATCGGCGACTGGACGCTGCGCGCCGCCTGCCGGCAGAACAAGGCCTGGCAGGAGAGCGGCCTGCCGCCCATCGTCGTCAGCGTCAATGTCTCGGCCCGCCAGTTCCAGGAGAAGGACTGGGTCGAGCGCGTCGCCGCCGCCCTTGCCGAAAGCGGGCTGGAGGCGCGCTATCTGGAACTGGAGCTGACCGAAAGCCTGATCATGCAGGATGTGCAGCAGGCGGTGGAGACCATGCATCGCCTCGAAAAGCTCGGCGTGCACCTTGCCATCGACGATTTCGGCACCGGCTATTCCAGCCTTGCCTCGCTGAAGCGCTTCCCCGTCGGCCGCCTCAAGATCGACCGCTCCTTCGTGCAGGACCTGCCGGACGACGGCGACGACGCGGCCATTGCCCGCGCCGTCATCTCGCTGGCCCATACGCTGCAGCTTCGGGTGATCGCCGAGGGCGTGGAGACGCGCGAGCAGATCGACTTCCTGCGCGAGGCCGGCTGCGACGAGATCCAGGGCTATTATCTCTCCCGCCCCATCGACGCCCGCGCCCTCCAGGCGATCCTCTGCATTCCCAATCTCTAATAATCCTTGCCGTCCGGGCCTTTCCGCTCTTGACAATACTATGTTGATATCAACAGTAAGGGGCATGAGCGATGAACCCTTGATTCCCTATGAGACGACCCTCTTCGTGCGCGACACCTGCCTGTGCCTGCATGCGCAGCGCGCGGCGCGGGCGCTCGCCCGGCGTTTCGACGATGCGCTGCGTCCCCTCGGCCTCACCAACGGCCAGTTCTCGCTGCTGATGGCGCTGAACCGCCCGGAGCCGCCGCCGATGGGCCCGGTCGCCACCGTGCTCGCCATGGATCGCACGACGCTGACGGCCGCGCTGAAGCCGCTGGAACGCCGCGGCCTCGTCGCCGTCGAGGCCGACCCGCGCGACCGGCGCGGCCGGCTCCTGCGCCTGACGGTCGAGGGGCGCCGCCTGCTGACGCGGGCCTTCCCGGTCTGGAAGGAGACGCACGAGAAGATCGACCGCCAGCTCGCCGCCGTCGACATGGCCGCGCTGCGCGCCGGCATGCTGGCGATCGCCTGAGCGGACGCCCGGCGCGGCAGCCCCCGTTTAAAGCGTGCCGTGCGGGTGGATCCTCGGGTCGAGCCCGAGGATGACGGTGGGGAGGAGGGGCTTCCAAGCGCATTGACCGGTGCGGCAAGGGAGCCGTCGCGTCGGTTCGCCTTCACTCCCCTTCTTGCGTCATCCTCGGGCTCGACCCGAGGATCCTGTGTGTTTGCGCTGATGTAAGATGGTTGCGGGAAGGAGGCCGAGAGGATCCAGGCCGCCGTTTGTGACGGCAGGCCGCGACGTGGCTTGGTCCCTTCCCGCTTCGCCCATCAACCTGAACAGTTGCACGGGGCTGTCGCCACAGACCCCGCACACAGGAGCAGGCGCCATGACGATACACCATACCTTCATCGGCTGCGACATCGGCAAGGACATGATCGACATCTTCGATCCGCGAACGGCCAGGTTCTGCCGCATCCCCAATGACGAAGCGGCGCTGTCGACCTTCGCGCACCGTCTCGACCCGGCCACCGACCTGGTCGTCTTCGGGGCGACAGGCCATTGCGACCGGCTGTTGCGCCTGTGTCTTTCGCAGGCCGGCATCGCCTTTGCCCGCGTCAACCCGAAGACGGCCCGGCGCTTTGCCGAAGCGCGGGGACGGCTGGCCAAGACCGATCGCATCGATGCCCGCTCGCTTTGCGAGATGGGCGCCATGTTCGGCCTGACGGCCGAGGCGCCGCCTTGCCCGGTCCGCGAGCGGCTGGCGGCCCTTGCCCGCCGCCGGGATCAGCTCGTCGATGCCCGCGCAACCGAGCGCAGGCATCTTTGCGATGCCTTCGATCCCGCCATCCGCGCCGACATCGAGACCATGATCGCCATCCTCGGCGAGAAGATCGCCTCGATCCAGGCCGAGATCGACGACCACATGAAGAGCCAGGCCCTCACCGAACACGCCCATCGCCTCACCTCCGCCCCCGGCGTCGGCAAGGTGACGGCCTTGACCCTGCTGGCCCATATGCCCGAACTCGGCGCCCTCTCGCCCAAGGCGGCGGCAAGCCTTGCGGGCCTTGCTCCCTTCAATGACGATTCCGGCAAGAGATCCGGCCGACGCCGTATCAAGGGCGGCAGGCCACGCGTGCGAAAGGCCCTCTACATGGCGGCCCTCGGCGCCATCAAGGCCTCAGCGCGCCTGCGTGCCTTCCATCAAGCCGTCTCGGCCAGGACAGGATCGGCAAAGGCCGGCATCATCGCCGTCGCAAGGAAGCTCCTCACAATCCTAAATGCAATGCAGCGCGACAAAACTCACTTCGCATGAACACAGTTGCCACCCGCACGGCACGCCGCCGACGGCTGCCACTGGCACCGCGCACAAAACCCTCTATCTTCCCCCGCATGAAGCCCGACCAGCTCCTCCATCCGGCGCCCGCCGGCCTCTATTGCCCTGCCGGCGATTTCTACATCGATCCTGTCCGTCCCGTGGCAAGGGCGCTGATCACCCATGGCCATTCCGACCATGCAAGGGCCGGGCACGGCGCGGTGCTGGCGACGCGCGAGACGCTCGACATCATGGCCATCCGCTACGGCGCGGATTTCTGCGGCGCGATGCAGGCGGCCGCCTTCGGCGAGCGCATCGATCTTTCCGGCGTCACCGTCTCCTTCCATCCCGCCGGCCATGTGCTCGGCTCGGCGCAGATCGCGGTGGAGAAGGCGGGCCTCACCATCGTCGCCTCCGGCGACTACAAGCGCGGCGCCGACCCGACCGCAACCCCCTACGAGCCGGTGCCCTGCGACATCTTCATCACCGAGGCGACCTTCGGCCTGCCGGTCTTCCATCATCCCGAGCCGAAGGGCGAGATGGGCAAGCTGCTGACCTCGCTCCGCCAGTTCCCGGAGCGCAGCCATCTGCTCGGCGCCTATTCGCTCGGCAAGGCGCAGCGCGTCATCCGCCTGCTGCGCGATTGCGGCTATGATGCGCCGATCTACATCCACGGCTCGCTCGCCCGTCTCTGCGACTATTATGTCAGCCGCGGCATTGCACTCGGCGACCTGCGCCCCGCCACGACGGAGAGAAGCAGCCCCGCCGATTTCCGCGGCGCCGTCGTCGTCGGCCCGCCCTCGGCCTTCGCCGACCGCTGGGCGCGCCGCTTCAACGAACCGCTCGTCGCCTTCGCCTCCGGCTGGATGATGGTGCGCCAGCGTGCCAAGCAGGGCGGCGTCGAGCTGCCGCTCGTCATCTCCGACCATTGCGACTGGCCGGAACTGACCGGGACGATCCGCGAGCTCGCGCCGCGCGAGGTCTGGGTGACGCATGGCCGCGAGGAGGCGCTGGTGCGCTGGTGCGAACTCGCCGGCATCCCGGCCAGGCCGCTGCATCTCGTGGGCTATGAGGATGAGGGGGATTGAGGATGCAGCCTGCTTGTCCTTCGCCGGCTCCGTCTTCGGGGCTGCAACACCCCCCTCTGCCCTGCCGGCCATCTCCCCCTCAAGGGGGGAGATTGGATGGAGCAACGTTTCGCCTATCGCTGGCGCTGCTGATCGAGCAAGGTTCCTGCTTCTTGCCGATCTCCCCCCTTGAGGGGGAGATGCCCGGCAGGGCAGAGGGGGGTGCCGCAGCGTACGCCCCAACCACGGGCCCATCGCACGCAGGCGGAAGGCACACCCCATGAGAGCCTTCGCCACGCTGCTCGACCGCCTCGTCCTCACCCCCTCGCGCAACGGCAAGCTGACGCTGCTCGCCGATTATTTCCGCGACACGCCCGATCCCGACCGCGGCTACGGCCTTGCCGCCATTGCCGGCACGCTGGACTTGAAGAGCGTCAAGCCGGCGCTGCTGCGCGAGCTCGTGCTGGAGCGCATGGACGAGGTGCTGTTCCGCTATTCCTACGATTATGTCGGCGATCTCGCGGAAACCATCGCGCTCGTCTGGGACGAGGAGCGCAAGGAGCGCGTGCCGGATGAAGCGCAGCCCCGGCTCGGCGCCGTCGTTTCCCGCATGAACGCGCTCGGCCGCACGGAGGTGCGCGGCGCGGTGCGCGATCTCCTCGACCGGCTCGATCCCTCCGCCCGCTTCGCCTTCCTCAAGCTTGCGACCGGCGGCCTGCGCATCGGCGTTTCCGCGCGCCTTGCCAAGCAGGCGCTCGCCGATTTCTCCGGCAGGGACGTCACCGAGATCGAGACGCTGTGGCACGGGCTGTCGCCGCCCTACGAACCGCTCTTCGCCTGGCTGGAGGGCCGGGCGGACCGCCCGGTGCTCGCCACACCCGCCATCTTCCATTCCGTCATGCTCGCCAATCCGGTGGGCGAGGGGGATCTCGACGCGCTCGACCCGGCCGATTTCGCCGCCGAATGGAAGTGGGACGGCATTCGCGTGCAACTGTCGGCGGCCGGCAGCACGCGCCGCCTCTATTCCCGCTCCGGCGACGACATCTCCGCGGCCTTTCCGGATGTGCTGGAGGCGATCAGCTTCGAGGGGGTGGTTGACGGCGAGCTGCTCGTCGGCGGCACGGCGCGCATGAACAGCCCGACGCGCACCTTCTCCGATCTCCAGCAGCGCCTCAACCGCAAGACCGTCACCCCGCGCATGCTGGAGGACTATCCCGCCTTCGTGCGCGCCTATGACGTGCTCTTCGAGGGCGAGGCGGATGTCCGCCCGCAGAGCTTTTCCGATCGCCGCGCCCGCCTCGGCGAAATGATCGAGAAGGCGCCGCACGATCGTTTCGACCTGTCGCCGCTGGTGCCCTTCGGCTCCTGGGCCGAGCTGGAGACGATCCGCCGCGATCCGCCCGATCCGGTCATCGAGGGGGTGATGATCAAGCGGCTGGACAGCCCCTACCAGGCCGGCCGCATGAAGGGCCCGTGGTTCAAGTGGAAGCGCGATCCCTTCAACATCGACGCCGTCATGATGTATGCCCAGCGCGGCCACGGCAAGCGCTCGAGCTACTATTCCGACTTCACCTTCGGCGTGTGGACCGACGGCCCGGACGGTCCCCTGCTGGTGCCCGTCGGAAAGGCCTATTTCGGCTTCACCGATGCCGAGCTCGAAGTGCTCGACCGCTATGTGCGCAACAATACGACCGACCGTTTCGGCCCCGTGCGCGCCGTCAGGGCCGAACCCGGCTACGGCTTCGTGCTGGAGGTCGCCTTCGAGGGCATCAACCGCTCCACCCGCCACAAATCCGGCGTCGCCATGCGCTTCCCCCGCATCGCCCGCCTGAGGCAGGACAAGCTGCCCGCCGACGCCGACCGGCTGGAGACGCTGATGGCGATGGTGGAAGCGAAGGAAGGGTAGGGTAGCGGTTGCCGCTCAAAGCCCCAGCGCCGAAAGGTCCGGTCCGAGCGGCACGATGCCGTTCGGGTTCAGCGACCTGATCGAATAATAGCCGTGCTTGATATGGTCGATGCTGACCGTCTCGCGCACGCCCGGCAAGTCGAGCACGCGCTTCGTATAGGCCGAGAGCGCCGCATAGTCGGCAAGCTGCCGGCGGTTGCACTTGAAGAGGCCGTGATAGGCGGCGTCGAAGCGGATGAGGGTGACGAAGAGGCGGATGTCGGCCTCGGTGAAGGCCCCGCCGGTGAGGAACGGCCCGCCGGCGGCAAGGCGCGCCTCCAGTTCGTCCAGCATGGCGAAGACGCCATGGAAGGCCTCCTCGTAGGCGACCTGCGTGGTGGCGAAGCCGGCGCGGTAGACGCCGTTGTTGAGCGCGGGATAGATGCGCTCGTTGAGCGCGTCGATCTCGCCGCGCAGGGCCTCGGGATAGAGGTCGACGCTCTCGTCCGCCAGCGCGCCGAAGCCGCTGTTCAGCATGCGTATGATGTCGGCGGATTCGTTGTTGACGATCGTCTTCAGCGCTTTGTCCCAGAGCACCGGCACGGTGGCGCGGCCGGTGAAGGTGGGTGCGGCGCGGGTGTAGAGCTCGTGCATGTAGGTCGCGCCGTTGAGGTCGTCGCGGTTTGCGCCCGGATAGTCGCCGAAGCGCCAGCCCTGGTCGGTCAGCGCCGGCTCGACGACCGAGACGGAGATCACGCCGTCGAGCTTCTTCAGCCGGCGGGCGATCAGCGTGCGCGAGGCCCAGGGGCAGATCAGCGCGACATAGAGCTGGTAGCGCCCGGCCTCGGCCGCAAAGCCGCCTTCGCCCGTCGGGCCGGCGCTGCCGTCGGGCGTCACCCAGTTGCGGAAGCTCGAAACCTGCCGCACGAAGCCGCCCTTGGCATCCTTCGCCTGGACAGGCTGCCAGTCTTCCGTCCATTTGCCATTGACGAGCATCGCGCTATCCCCGTTTCGGTTGAAGTTACCGTCCGGGATAATCCGCGCGCGCGAAAACGGCAATTCTCCCGGCGATTGACACAGCGTTCACAAAGTGGCCCGGCGGTGACAGGACGGTGAAAAGCCGTCGCGCAAGCCTGAGGCCAGCCGCAATTGCCACAATTGCGGCAGGGTTATGGACCTAATTTGCCGCTCGTTAGTTAGTGATTCAGCCTCTCGCCCCATTCTACGTTTCCGCATAACGGATTTTGACGATCTCCATGACCGACACCGCGCTCTCCCGCCGCCGCTTCCTGCAGTTTACCGGGCTTGCTATGGCAAGCGGCCTGGCCGGCTGCACCTCCTCGATGAACACGGACCGGTTCCGCTACGAGACCCGGCCCTATTTCCGCAATCCCGCGCTGGAGGGCCGGCCGGAATATATCGACGGCGCGCGCAGCGATGGCCTCGGCGGCCGGTCGCCGAGCGGGCTTCTGCCGGAATCGTCCTATTACGCCTCGATCTACGGCCCGGTGTCCGACGGCGGCTATCAGGTGCCGGCGGTGCCCTACCAGCAGATCGACGCGCGCTACTATCGCCAGGAGGTCGAAAGCCCGTTCGGCGAGCGGCCGGGCACGATCATCGTCGACACGGGCAACCGCTTCCTCTACCTCATCCTGCCGAACGGCCGCGCCATGCGCTACGGCGTCGGCATCGGCCGGCAGGGCTTTTCCTGGTCGGGCCGCGGCGTCATCCAGTGGAAGCAGGCCTGGCCGAAATGGACGCCGCCGGACGAGATGGTGGCGCGCCAGCCGGAGCTCGTCAAATATTCCGCCGCCAATGGCGGCATGCCCGGCGGCCTCAACAACCCGCTCGGCGCGCGCGCGCTCTACATCTTCCAGAACGGCGAGGACACGCTCTACCGCCTGCACGGCTCGCCGGAATGGAAGTCCATCGGCAAGGCCGTGTCCTCCGGCTGCGTGCGCATGCTGAACCAGGATGTCATCGATCTCTACGATCGCGTGAAGGGCAAGGCGCCGATCCTGGTGATCTGAGCGCAAGCCGTCTCCCGCCAACCTGTCTTCCGCAAACCTCTCTTTCGTCATCCTCGGGCTTGACCCGAGGATCCACCGCAGCACCCCGCGCGTGGATGGTCGGGCCAGGCCCGGCCATAAAGGAGAGGTTTGCGGAAGAGAGGTTGGCGGGAGACGGCCGTCGCCACCGGCGACCTGCGCGGATCGACGGCGCGTACCTGATCCTGCTGGCGGCGGTTAACGCCTTCGCCTGCCCGCGCCTTCGGGCAGACCTTCACCCCACCCACCAACGTCATCCTCGGGCTTGACCCGAGGATCCACCGCCGCACCCCGTGCGTGGATGGTCGGGTCAGGCCCGACCATGACGGAGGAGAGGTTTGCGGGCCTTTACAGGTCGGGTCTAATCCGCCGCCGGCGAGATCAGGTGGGCGCCGTCGATTCGCGGCAGGTCGCCGGTGGCGACGGCCTTGCCGCCCTCCATGCGCACCTTGCCTTCGGCAACGAGCCGCAGGGCCAGCGGATAGCTGCGGTGCTCGACCGTCAGCACGCGCGCGGCCAGCGTGCCCGCCGTATCGTCTGGCAGGACGGGAACCGCGGCCTGCACGATGGCCGGACCTTCATCCATGCCCTCGGTCACGAAATGCACCGTGCAGCCGGCGATGCGCATGCCCGCGTCGATGGCGCGCTGGTGCGTGTTAAGGCCGGGGAAGAGCGGCAGGAGGGACGGGTGGATGTTGAGGATGCGGCCCTCATAGCGGCTGACGAAGGCGCCGGAGATCAGGCGCATGTAGCCGGCAAGGCAGATGAGGTCGGGCGAGAGCGCGTCGAGCGCCTCGATGATGGCCGCCTCATGGGCGTCCTTGCTGGTGAAATCCTTGCGCAGGAAGGTGCGGGTCGCAATGCCGAGCGCTTCCGCCCTGGCCAGCCCGCCGGCCCCCGCCTTGTCGGAGAAGACGGCGACGATCTCCGCCGGAAAATCCGGGTCCGCCGCGGCCTTCGCCAGGGCCAGCATGTTGGAGCCGCCGCCGGAGATGAAGGCGACGACGCGCTTGCGCGATCCGCTCATAGGGCGAGCGTGCCCTTGTAGATCGTGCCGGCCACGCCCTCTTCGCGCGCGACCATGCGGCCGAGGCGGAAGACGGTTTCACCTTCGCGGGAAAGCACGGCGGCGACCTCGTCGGCCTTGTCGGCCGGAACGACGGCGATCATGCCGACGCCGCAGTTGAAGGTGCGCAGCATTTCCGTGGCGGCGACGCCGCCCGTCCCGGCGAGCCAGGAGAAGACGGCCGGCGCCTTGACGGCGGCAAGGTCGATCTCGGCGGCGAGATGCTTCGGCAGCACGCGCGGAATGTTCTCCGGAAAGCCGCCACCGGTGATATGCGCCAGCGCCTTGATCGAGCCGGTCTCGCGGATCGCCTTCAGCAGCGGCTTCACATAGATCTTCGTCGGCGTCAGCAGCGCCTCGCCGAGGCTCTTTTCGGCGTCGAACGGCGCGGGCGCGTCCCAGGCGAAGCCCGAGAGCGTCACGATCTTGCGCACCAGCGAATAGCCGTTGGAATGCACGCCCGAGGAGGCAAGGCCGAGGATGACGTCGCCCTCGGCGATATCGCCCGAGGGCAGCAGCCTGCCGCGCTCGGCGGCGCCGACGGCAAAGCCGGCAAGGTCATAGTCGCCATGCGAATACATGCCCGGCATTTCCGCCGTCTCGCCGCCGATGAGCGCGCAGCCGGCCTGGCGGCAGCCTTCGGCGATGCCTTCGACGATCGTCGCGCCCTGGTCGGGGTCGAGCTTGCCGGTGGCGAAATAGTCGAGGAAGAAGAGGGGTTCGGCGCCCTGCACCACGAGGTCGTTGACGCACATGGCGACGAGGTCGATGCCGACCGTGTCGTGGCGGTTCGCGTCGATGGCGATCTTCAGCTTGGTGCCGACGCCGTCATTGGCGGCAACGAGCACCGGATCGGTGAAGCCGGCGGCCTTCAGGTCGAACAGCCCGCCGAAGCCGCCGATCTCGCCGTCCGCGCCCGGGCGGCGCGTCGAGCGCACGGCCGGCTTGATCTTCTCGACCATCAGGTTGCCCGCGTCGATGTCGACGCCCGCATCGCTATAGGTCAGACCGTTCTTTCCCGACTGGCTCATGGCTCTCGTCTCCGGCTTGAGGCCTCTGGAGGCCTGCTTGGGGCTTGTCGCGCCCGATTGGCATGGCGGGGGATGAAGTGCAAGCGGAATGCCGGGAATGCGGGGATTTTTTCACCGGTTTGCGGGGATGGCGGCGCTGCCTGCCCCTCACCCTGGCCCTCTCCCCGCAGGCGGGGAAAGGGCCAGGGTGAGGGGACGTGCCCCCGCATGATGTGGAAATAGGGGAAAACGGCGCGGCCCGTTTCCTTCGCCCCGCTTGCGGGGAGAAGGTGGCCGGCAGGCCGGATGAGGGGCAAATCCACGGAGAACGGCGTTTCCCCCACCGCCCCGCCGAGCCTTGACCTTTCTCATCCCCGCATCCTATCTCCTCATGCAATACGGCGAAACACGAGGAAAGAGCGCGATGGCAGCCCATATCAGCGGCGCGGGACTGAAGCGGCAGGTGGTCTTCTGGCTCATCGCGCTCGGCTTCTTCCTCATCTTCCTCCTGGTGTTCAGCGACATCCTGCTGCCCTTCATCGCCGGCATGGCGCTCGCCTATTTCCTCGATCCGGTCGCCGACCGGCTGGAGCGCTGGGGCCTCAGCCGCCTGATGGCGACGGTGGTCATCCTCATCGCCTTCGTCATCCTCTTCGCGCTGTCGCTGATGATCGTCATCCCGCTGCTCGCCACGCAGGCGGCGGATTTTCTGCAGAAGCTGCCGGGCTACGTCACCCAGTTGCAGGAGCTGGTGGCGAGCTTCAATCCCGACCTGCTGCCCACCTGGATCAGCAGCCAGATGGGCACGATCAAGCAGAGCTTCTCCTCCATCCTCGCCGAAGGCGCGGGCTTCCTCGGCACGGTGTTCAAGCAGCTTTGGAACTCCGGCATGGCGCTGGTCAACATCGTCTCGCTGCTCGTCATCACGCCCGTCGTCGCCTTCTATCTGCTGCTCGACTGGGACCGCATGATCGCCAAGGTGGATAGCTGGGTGCCGCGCGACCATGTCGCCAACGTGCGCCGGATCGCGAGCGAAATGGACGCGGCGATTGCCGGCTTCGTGCGCGGGCAGGGCTCCATCTGCATCATCCTCGGCCTGTTCTACGGCGTCGGGCTGTCCTTCGCCGGCCTCAATTTCGGCCTGCTGATCGGCCTCTTCGCCGGCCTCATCAGCTTCATCCCCTATGTCGGCTCGCTGGTCGGCCTGGTGCTGGCGGTCGGCGTCGCCGTCGTGCAGTTCTGGCCGGATTACTGGATGGTCGTCCTCATCGCCGCCATCTTCTTCGCCGGCCAGTTCGTCGAGGGCAACATCCTGCAGCCCAAGCTCGTCGGCTCGCGCGTCGGCCTGCATCCGGTCTGGCTGATGTTCGCGCTCGTCGCCTTCGGCGCGCTCTTCGGCTTCGTCGGCCTGCTGGTCGCCGTGCCGGCCGCCGCCGCCGTCGGCGTGCTTGTCCGCTTCGGCCTCCAGCGTTACCTTGACAGCGACCTTTATTACGGGGCGAGCAAGCCCATCCTGCTCGAAGAGAGCACGCCGGAAGAATAACGGGCAGTCCATAGTATCCGAGTAGCACCATGACATCGCGCAAGACCGCCGAACAGTTGCCGCTGGCCTTCGGGCACGACCCCGCGACGGGGCGTGACGACCTTCTGGTCGCCGAGCCGGTCAATGCCGCCGTGGCGATGATCGACGCCTGGCCGCACTGGCCGTCGCCCGTCGTCGTCATCGCGGGCCCCGTCGGCTCGGGAAAATCGCACCTTGCCGCCATCTGGCGCGAGAAGGCGGGGGCCGAGGCCATCGTGGCGAAGGCGGGCAGGGGCGCCGAGGCGGCCGCCGAGCGCGGGCCCGTGCTCATCGAGGACGCCGACCGTGCCGGTTTCGACGACCGCACGCTCTTCCACATCATCAACAATGTGCGCCAGCACGGCCACACGCTGCTGATCACCAGCCGGCTCTGGCCGATGTCCTGGCCGGTCGAACTGGCGGACCTGCGCTCGCGCCTGAAGGCCGCCACGGTGGTGGAGATCGGCGAGCCGGACGACGAACTGCTCTCGCAGGTCATCATAAAGCTCTTCGCCGACCGCCAGCTCTTCGTCGACGAAAGGCTCGTCGCCTATATCGTCGCGCGCATGGAGCGCTCGCTGGAGGCCGCCCAGACGCTGGTCGAGCGCCTCGACCGGCTGGCGCTCGCCCGCGGCAGCCGGATCACCCGCATGCTGGCGCAGGAAGTGCTCGGCGACATGGTCGGCGGCGAGGAGTGAGCCGGAGATTTCAAGCCGGCATCCGGTGATCCCCCAAGGGCTATCGCCTATATTCCACCACAGGTGATCGCCTTGTCCGCAGGGCGGGATGGCCTGCCTGCCAGGAGGAACACCCGGCGATTGCTCGGCGAATTCCACCGACCCCGGATTGACTGTCACAGTTCCGTCGTCAAACTGCGCTAAGCGGTTCGGGGAAAAGTGGAAATCGGTTTCCGTCCGGGCCGCGTGGAAAGCATGCGGCCGATCCGGCGGCAAAGTGGGGCGGACTCTCCAATGGATACAGCGACTTCGGAACATGCGCAGGAAAAGCCCGTCGAGCAGGTGCCGTCGCCGGAAGGGGCGAGCGTCGATGTCGCGGCCCTGATGGCAAGCCCCGAACGCTTCATCAACCGCGAATTCTCCTGGCTGCAGTTCAATCGCCGCGTGCTCGAGGAGACGCTGAACACCGCCCATCCGCTCCTGGAGCGCGTGCGTTTCCTGTCCATTTCGGCCGGCAACCTCGACGAATTCTTCATGGTGCGCGTCGCCGGCCTCGAGGGCCAGGTGCGCCAGGGCGTCGGCATCCGCAGCCCCGACGGCAAGACCTCGGCCGAGCAGCTCGACGGCATCCTCAAGGAGATCGACAATCTCCAGATGGAGCAGCAGGCCTCGCTCGCCGTGCTCCAGCAGTATCTCGCCAAGGAGGATATCCTGATCGTCCGCCCGACGGCGCTCACCAGCGACGACAAGGTCTGGCTGCAGCAGGAATTCATCCAGTCGATCTTCCCGGTCCTGACGCCGCTCTCCATCGATCCGGCGCATCCGTTCCCGTTCATCCCCAATCTCGGCTTCTCGATCGGCCTGCAGCTCGAAAGCACGACCGGCAAGGAGCCGATGACGGCGCTGCTGCGCCTGCCGGTGGCGCTCGACCGTTTCATCCGCCTGCCCGACGCCAAGGGCGCGATCCGCTACATCACGCTGGAGGATGCCGTCGGCCTCTTCATCGGAAAGCTCTTCCCCGGCTATATCGTGCGCGGCTCGGGCACCTTCCGCATCATCCGCGACAGCGATATCGAAGTGGAGGAAGAGGCCGAAGACCTCGTGCGCTTCTTCGAGACGGCGCTGAAGCGCCGCCGCCGCGGTTCGGTGATCCGCATCGAGACCGATTCGGAAATGCCCGAATCGCTGCGCCGCTTCGTCGTCGGCGAACTCGGCGTGCCGGACAACCGCGTCGCCGTCCTGCCCGGCCTTCTCGCCCTCAACACGCTGTCGGAAATCGCCAAGGCGCCGCGCGACGATCTTCGGTTCGAGCCCTACAATGCCCGATTTCCCGAACGCGTCCGCGAGCACGCCGGAGACTGTTTCGCCGCCATCCGCGAAAAGGACATGGTCGTCCACCACCCCTACGAAAGCTTCGACGTGGTGGTCCAGTTCCTTCTCCAGGCTGCGCGCGATCCTGACGTTCTGGCGATAAAGCAGACGCTCTACCGCACCTCCAACGACAGCCCGATCGTGCGTGCGCTGATCGACGCGGCCGAGGCCGGCAAGTCGGTGACGGCGCTGGTGGAACTCAAGGCCCGCTTCGACGAGGAGGCGAACATCCGCTGGGCGCGCGACCTCGAACGCGCCGGCGTGCAGGTCGTCTTCGGCTTCATCGAACTGAAGACCCATGCCAAGATGTCGATGGTGGTGCGCCGCGAAGAGGGCAAGCTGCGGACCTATTGCCACCTCGGCACCGGCAACTACCACCCGGTCACGGCGAAGATCTACACGGACCTTTCCTTCTTCACCTGCAACCCGACGATCGCCAGCGACATGGCGAACATCTTCAACTTCATCACGGGTTACGGCGAGCCCGAAGCCGGCATGAAGCTCGCCTTCTCGCCCTATACGCTGCGCCCGCGCATTCTCCGCCACATCGAGGAGGAGATCGCCCATGCCAAGAACGGCGCGCCGGCGGCGATCTGGATGAAGATGAACTCGCTGGTCGACCCTGATATCATCGACGCGCTCTACCGTGCCAGCCAGGCGGGCGTGGAGGTCGACCTCGTCGTGCGCGGCATCTGCTGCCTGCGCCCGCAGGTCCCCGGCCTTTCCGACAATATCCATGTCAAATCCATCGTCGGCCGCTTCCTCGAACATTCCCGCATCTTCTGCTTTGGCAACGGCCACGGGCTTCCCTCCGACAAGGCGCTGGTCTATATAAGCTCCGCGGACATGATGCCGCGCAACCTGGACCGGCGAGTCGAGACACTGGTGCCTTTGATCAACCGGACGGTGCATGAGCAGGTTCTCTCGCAGATCATGCTGGGCAATCTCATCGATAACCAGCAGAGCTACGAGATCCTTGCGGACGGAACGTCCCGGCGCATGGAAGTGCAGCCCGGTACCGAGCCGTTCAACGCTCAGCACTACTTCATGACCAACCCCAGCTTGTCCGGCCGGGGCGAAGCCCTGAAGTCCAGCGCACCGAAGGCGATCGCGGGCTGGCAAGGCCGCCGGAAGAAGTAAACTGGATATGCATGGTTGAGTCTGAAGCCCAGGGGCGTTTGCCTGGAATTGCCCCGGTGTCAGTCGTGGATATCGGTTCGAACTCGATTCGCCTCGTTATCTACGAGGGCATGAACCGTTCGCCGGCCATCCTGTTCAACGAGAAGGTCATGTGCGGCCTCGGCAAGGGGCTTGCCAAGACCGGCCGCATGGACCCGGCAAGCGTCGAGCGGGCGCTCTCCGCCCTTCATCGTTTCAAGGCGCTCTCCCGGCAGGCCCGTGCCTCCACCATGTTCGCGCTGGCGACCGCCGCCGCGCGCGAGGCGGAGAACGGCCCCGATTTCATCCACCAGGCGGAAATGATCCTCGGCCAGAAGGTCCGCGTGCTGACCGGTGAGGAGGAAGCCTATTTCTCCGCGCTCGGCGTCGTCAGCGGCTTTCACGATACGGACGGCATCGTCGGCGACCTCGGCGGCGGCTCGCTGGAGCTGATCGACGTGACGGGCGCCGTGATCAGCCGCGGCATCACGCTGCCGCTCGGCGGCATCCGCCTGTCGGAAGCCTCCGGCGGTTCGCCCGCCCAGGCCCGCATCGTCGCGCGAAAATACCTGCGCACCGCAAACCTCCTGAAGAACGGCGCCGGCCGCGCCTTCTACGCCGTCGGCGGCACCTGGCGCGCCATCGGGGCGCTGCACATGGAGGTGCAGAACTACCCGCTGCACATGATCCAGGGCTACGAGCTCGGCTTCTCCGACGCCATGGATTTCCTGACGGACATCGTGACGGCCAAGGACCAGAAGGATCCCGCCTATGCGGCGATCTCCAAGGGCCGCCGCAACCTGCTTCCCTTCGGCGCCGTCGCGCTGCAGGAGACGATCGCCATCATGAAGCCCTCGCGGATCTTCTTCTCCGCCCAGGGCGTGCGCGAAGGCTATCTCTATTCGCTTCTGCCCGACCGGGAAAAGGCGCGCGACCCGCTGATTGCCGCCGCCGGCGAACTCGCCATCCTGCGCGCCCGCTCGCCCGAGCATGCGCGCGAGCTTGCCGAATGGACCGGCCGCATGATGCCGCTCTTCGGCATCACCGAGACGGAGGAGGAGCGTCGCTACCGCGAGGCCGCCTGCCTTCTGGCCGACATAAGCTGGCGCGCCCATCCCGATTACCGCGGCCTGCAGGCACTGAACCTCATCGCCCACGGCACCTTCATCGGCATCACCCATCCCGGCCGCGCCTTCATCGCGCTCACCAACTACTACCGCTTCGAAGGCCTCAACGACGACGCCGTCAGCAGTTCGCTGGCCGGCATCGCCACACCCCGGTTGCGCGAGCTGGCAAAACTTGTCGGTGCGCTGCTGCGCGTCGTCTATCCGTTCTCGGCCTCGATGCCCGGTGTCGTGCCGCATCTTTCCATCCGCAAATCTAGTGCGCCGGATACCGATCTCGAATTCGTCGTGCCCGCCGATTTTGCCGAACTTGCCGGCGAACGGCTCGACGGCCGCCTCCAGCAGCTTACCAGGCTGACGGGCAAGAAACTCGCCTTCCGGTTCCTGTGAGGCCCGGGATGAGAGCCGCGCTCCTTCTCGCAGCCCTGTTCCTTGCCGGAAGCGCGGCGGCGCAGGACTGGCAGGCGGTCGAGCGTGTCGAGCCCTACAGCGTCGCAGGTTCGACGGGCCTCGAAATCTACCAGTCGATCGGCGCCCGCGGTCCGAAGCTCGGCGTCGCCCGCGTCATCGCCCATACCGGCTTCAAGCTCACCTGGACGCGCAAATACGAGCGCCAGGGCAATGCCTGCACCATCACGGTCAACAAGCCGAAGCTGATCATCACCTACACGCTGCCCAAGCTGAAGACCAAGCTCTCCGAGCCGCTGAAAAGCCGCTGGGACACCTTCCTCGCCGGCGTGACCGCGCATGAGAAGGTGCATGGCGACTTCATCAAGGACATGGTGAAGGAGATCGAGGCGGCAAGCGTCGGCATGACGGTCGAGAACGACCCCGACTGCCAGAAGATCCGCCCGCAGCTCCAGGCCAAGCTCGGCGAGCTTTCCCAGGCCCAGCGCGCCCGCAGCCGCGATTTCGACCAGGTCGAGCTGAGCGACGGCGGCAACGTGCACCAGCTCATCCTGCAGCTGGTCGATCCAAGTTAGGGTGGAGACGGCGCCGGCCTCATATCCGTGCAAGCCGTCTTGACGACCCGCCACCATAAGCCGCTATCAAGTCCGTTCACTTCTCCTCCGTCATCCTCGGGTCAAGCCCGAGGATGACGACGGGGAAGGCAGACACCCAAAGAGCAATGCCGCCAAAACCAAAACGGCAGCGCCCGCAGCCGCTGCCGTCTCTCACGCCCAACCGTCACCGATCACTCGGCCTTCAGCAGCTCGCCGACCTCAAGGAGCACGAACTCATTGTCGTCGGCCTTGTCCAGCGCGCGGCCGGCGGAGAAGGGCAGGTTGTTGTCGTTGCCGACGATGATGTGGGTCTCGTCGACGCGGTCGACGTTCTCGATCGTCACGAACGGCATGTCGTAGAAGCCGTCGCCGCCGCCCTGGCGCTTCCGGTTGTCGGGGTCGGCGATCTTCAGGAGATCGATATAGCCGATCTTGCGCACGGCCTTGCCGGCATTCTCGTCGGTCATGGCGATCTTGTAGATGCGCTTGACCTTCGAGGCGGTGGCGAAGCAGTCGGGCTTTGCGTCCTTGGCGTCGGCGCAGGCCTTGTCGGCGGTGCCGGCGCCGTTGTCGCGCTCGATCACCAGCGCGGTCGTCTCGTCCAGCATGTTGAAGTCGCCGATCGCCTCGCCGCCCTCGGCGAGCGGGTAGAGCCAGCTTCGGCCCGTCCAGGCCTTGGAGGCGGTGTCGAGCTCGATGATGCGCAGCGCCGGATGGCCGTCCGCCTGCTCGACGCTCTCGCTGTCGACCCAGAGCGGGCCTTCCAAGAGGCCGTAGAGCTTGGTGCCGTCCTTCGAGAGCGCCAGGCCCTCATAGCCGCCGGAGCGCTTGAGGTTGAAGGCCGGCATCTTCTTGGAGGGATCGGCCTGCACGGCGAGCGTCGGGTTGTCCGGCGAGGTGACCGGCTTGCCGTCCACCTCGGTGGCGATGACGTCGGTGAGCTTGCCGTCGCGGTCGAATTTCAGGATGTAGGGGCCGAACTCCTCGCCGATCCAGAAGCCGTCCTCGACCGGCTGGATGGATTCGACGTCGAAGTCACCGCCGGTCAGGTAGCGCGTCTCCGCGCCTTCCATGACGATCGGGAAGGGCGCCTTCCGGTCCGGGTCGGAGAGGAAGACGGTCCTGACCGGCTCCATCGTGCCCTTGTCCCAGTCGAAGCGCACATTGTGGATCATCAGCATGGCGTCGGTGGAGTTCAGCTTGTTGCCGAAGCCGTTGTCGGAAAGCGTCCAGAACGAGCCGTCCTCCATGGTCTTGATGCCGGAGAAACCCTGCATCGGCTGGCCGTCGAAGGGCAGCGCCAGCCCGGTCTCGCGCACGCCGTCCTTGCCCATGACGGTGCCGAGCGCCTCGGTGCGCTTGCGGTCGGCGGTGGTGAACTTGCCCGACGTCTTCAGGTAGGCGGCGGCGTCGGCCGGGGCGGCGATGATCGTGTTCGCCGGCAGGATCGCATGGGCCTTCAGCGTGGCCGGAAATTCCTTGTCGTCGGCCTGGGCGGCGGTCGCCAGCAGAACCGTAAGAGCGGCGGTGGTGAAAAGATGTTTGGTCATGAATGTCCCCATCGGGTTGGCAAAGCGAGGCCGTTGATAGGCGGCGCACATGACCGCCGCTTGACAGTTGCTTGTCGCTTTCATGACGGGGCTGAGGGATTTGGGGATTAGACGGCGAGCACCGCGAAGCGCCCGGGCGTCATCCCGAGCGCCTTCTTGAAATGGCGGTTGAGATGCGCCTGGTCGGCAAAGCCGCTGGCGACGGCGGCTTCCGCGATGCGCTCCCCCGCCGCGATCAGGGTTTTGGCCCGCTCCAGCCGGCGCATGACGAGGTAGCGGTGCGGGCTGGTGCCGAGAAGCTGGCGGAACTGCCGGGAAAGCGCGAAGCGGTCGAGCCCCGTCACCTCTTCGAGGTCGGCCGAGCTGACCTGCCGGGAGAGGTTTTCCCTGAGGAAATCGCAGGCCCGGCGCACCTCGGCATGGGCGAGCCGGCCCATTCCCGCCTGCGGCGCGCCCGCATGGTCGAGCAGGGCGGCGGCGATCTCCCCCACCAGCTCGTCGAGCTTCAGCGGCTCGATCGCCGCATCCATGCTGCCGATGGCGTCCAGCAGCAGGCCTGCCAGCCTGGGATCGTCGAGGACGGGCGCGGCGACGAAGGGCAGCGTGCGCCCGCGCGCGGCGGTCGCCGGCAGGAAGCGCTCCGGCGGGATGTAGATCATGCGGTAGGTGAGGCCGTCCTCGGTGGCGGCGCCGCCGTCGTGCATCTCGTCGGGATGCAGCACGATCACGTTGCCGGGCGGGCTGAAGCGGGTCTCGCCGCGATAGGAGAAGGTCTGGATGCCGGCCATGGTGACGCCGAGCGCATAGGTGTCGTGCCGGTGCGGCTCGAAGCCCTTGCCGTGGAAGCGTGCCTCGATGCGCTCGATGCCGGCGAGTTCCGGCGCCACGACGATGCGGTCCCTTTCGGTGCACGAACGTTCAAGCGGGCCCTCGACCGCGCCTGCTATCGCATTGGCCGCGGAATGGTCCGCAGCCTTTTCCCGGGAGTATACCTGCATGTTCGATACCAAGTTCGCCATCGTCCTGCGCGAGGACCTGGAGGTCTGGCAGAAGCTGAACGTGACCGCCTTCCTGTCCGACGGCATCATCGGCCGGAAACCGGAGCTGATCGGCGAAGCTTATCGCGATGCGGCCGGCAATGTCTACAATGCGCTGAGCGTCCAGCCGGTCATCGTGCTTTCGACGGACGGCGCGACGCTGTCGAAGATCCATGCCCGCGCCCTCGAGCGCGACGTCCCGGCCTCCGTCTATATCGAGGAGATGTTCGCGACCGGCCATGACGCGGCCAACCGCGCCGTCTTCGCCGAATTCGGGCCCGATGACGCCAAGGTCGTCGGCATCGCGCTGCATGCCGACAGGAAGACGGTCGACCGCATCACCAAGGGGGCGAAGCTGCACGCCTGATTAAAGCGCGACCGCCTCGATCTTCCTGTCGACGAAGCGCAGCGCCACCTTGCCGCCGATGAGGTTGAGGGCCGTTTCGCCGAAGAGCTCGCGGCGCCAGCCGGAGAGCGCGGCGACATCGGCCGCCTCGCCGTCGACGGCGATCTTTTCCAGATCGTCGCTGTTGGCGATGATCTTGGCGGCGACGCCTTCCTTCTCCGAGACGATCTTCAGGAGCACCTTCAGCATCTCGCTGGCGGCCGCGGCGCCCTCCGGCACATGGGCCTGGCGGGGCAGGCGCGGCAGGTCGGCCTTCGGAATGGCGAGCGCCTCGTTGATCGCCTCCAGCAGGGCTGCGCCGGATTGCGAGCGCTCCCAGCCCTTGGGAATGGTGCGCAGGCGCGCCAGCGCCTCGGCATCGGCCGGCTGCTGCTGGGCGATCTCGTAGATCGTGTCGTCCTTGAGGATGCGCGAGCGCGGCACGTTGCGGCCGCGCGCCTCCCGCTCGCGCCAGGCCGCGACCTTCTGCAGCACGGCCAGCTCGATCGGCTTCTTGACGCGCATCTTCAGCCGCCGCCAGGCGTCGTCCGGATGCAGGTCGTAGGTCTCGCGCGCTTCCAGGACCGCCATTTCCTCGGTCAGCCACAGCGAGCGGCCGGCGGCTTCCAGCTTCTCCTTGAGCGCGAGATAGACGTCGCGCAGGTGCGTCACGTCGGCCAGCGCATATTCGAGCTGCTTTTCGGTGAGCGGCCGGCGGCTCCAGTCGGTGAAGCGCGAGGACTTGTCGATGTGCACGCCCTTGATCTTCTGCACGAGCTGGTCGTAGGAGACGCTGTCGCCGAAGCCGCAGACCATGGCGGCGACCTGCGTGTCGAAGATCGGATGCGGGATGAGGTCGCCGCGGTTGACGATGATCTCGATGTCCTGCCGGGCGGCATGGAATACCTTCAGCACCGCCGGGTTCGCCATCAGGGCGAAGAAGGGGGCAAGGTCGAGGCCCTTGGCGAGCGGATCGACGATCACCTCGGTCTCGGGGCCTGCGAGCTGGATCAGGCAGAGTTCCGGCCAGAAGGTGGTTTCCCGCAGGAACTCCGTGTCGATGGTCAGATACTCGGAACGGGCGAGTGTCTCACAGGCTTCGGCAAGGGCTGCGGTGGTCTCGATGATCTGCATGATGGCTCGGGCGGACTTTCTGGTTTTTTGATCGGGCAGCTTTAGACGGTCCACGGTTTTGCCACAATCGAAAACTTGAGCGGGAGGGATATGGCAAAGGCAGGGCACGCACTCTCCTCCGTCATGCTCGGGCTTGACCCGAGCATCCACGCCCCACCCGCGGCTTGGATCCTCGGGTCAAGCCCGAGGATGACGGGGGAGGCAAAGTTTTCTAGCCCGTCAAACGGCACGGCATGCTGCACCGTTCCTTATGTTCGTCCTGTGTCTCTTCTTGCGTCATCCTCGGGCTTGACCCGAGGATCCACGAGCCGCACGGCAAGACCGCGCGGCCGCCTCTAGACGACCCGCACATAGCTCGTCATGCCGGTCTTCTGGTGCTCGATGATGTGGCAATGGAACACCCAGTCGCCCGGATTGTCGGCGACGAGGGCGAGTTGTACCTTTTCGTCCGGCAGGATGAGGTAGGTGTCGGAGAAATGCGGGCGGATCGCCTGCTTGTTGGAGTTCATCGGCCGGAAGACGAGGCCGTGCAGGTGGAGGGGGTGGACCTGCGGCGTCGGGTTCTCGACGTTGAAGATGTAGGTTTTGCCCGCCTTCATTTCGGCGAGCGGGGCGGTCGGGTCGCCCGTGTCGTCTGCCCACGGCACCTTGTTGATGGCCCAGAAATTGTAGCCGAGCGAGCCGCAGATGCCGTCCTTCGGCCGCTCCTCCGCCGAGGCGCTGAGGATGAAGGGGATTTCTGTGGCGGCGGCAAGGTCCGGCTCGGGCAGGGGATTTCGCGCAAGCGGCGGCAGGTCGCGCGCATCGCGCTTCAGCGAGGCGCCGGTAGCGCGGAAGGTGGCGAGCGTCGCCGGCTTCGTGCCGCGCAGGTCCTTCAGCGCCGCGACGGCGCCCTCCGTGTCGGGCATGCGCAGCACGAGGTCGAGCCGCTGGCCGGGGCCGATCATCAGGTGGTCGAGCGCAAAGCGCGTCGCCGCCGGGTTGCCGTCGAGGGCGATGACCGTGGCTTCGGCGCCCTCCATCTGGAGGGCGAGGATGCGGGTGACGTCGGTTGCGGCAAGGCGCAGGCGCACGAGGCCGCCGGCCGGCGCGTCATATTGCGGCGATTGCCGCCAGTTGGCGGTGCGCACCGTGCCGAAGGTGCCGGCGCGGGCGGCGTCGCGCGGCTTGAACTGGGCGATGAACTGGCCGTCGCCGCCGAGCCGCCAGTCGCGCAGGTTGAGCACGATCTCGGCGTCGAAGACGGGATCCGCCGGGTCCTCCACGACGACGAGGCCGGCGAGGCCGCGGCCGATCTGGGTGAGCGTGTTGCAATGGGGGTGATACCAGAAGGTGCCAGCATCGGGCGGGGTGAAGGCATAGTCGAACCCGTCGCCGCCATAGACATAGGGCTGCGTCAGGAAGGGCACGCCGTCCATCCTGTTGTCGATGCGAAGCCCGTGCCAGTGGATCGTCGTCGGCTCGTCGAGCCTGTTGTCGAGGCGCAGCGCAAAAGCCTCGCCGCGCCGCATGCGCAGCACCGGCGGGATCTCGGCGTCGCCATAGGTCATGACGCCCTTTGTCGGGCCCTTGTCGGTGATCATCGCCTCGCCGGGGCGGGCTACGAGCGTTGCCGCCGCTTCGGCCTTCGCCAGCCCGCCAAAGCGCCCCGCAAGGCCGACGCCGCCGGCATAGGCCCCGGCGACGAGTGCGCCCTTCATCAGCGTGCGGCGTGTCAGCATGGCGGTCCCTCCGGTGCGTCCCCTTGCTTCTAAACCTGAGCACATGGCTCAGCAATAAGCCCCGCCCGACCAGATTGCCGCAGGCTCACGGATCGCCGTTGCGGTCCTTGTCGGCGAGCTTGTTGAAGAAGAAGGAGGTGCGCAGGAGGTTGCGGAAGCGGCTGCGCCGTTTCCCGGCGGGCACGGCGGGACGGGCGCTCATGCGCAGCGCCGTATAGGCCATGAAGGCGACGAGGATGACGGCGGTGTAGAGGAAAAGCGCCTGCGGGCCGAAGAACTGCAGCAGCACCGAGGCGAAGAGCGGGCCGATGATCGCCCCGCAGGACCAGAAGAACAGCATGCCGGCGGAGACCAGCGCATGTTCGCCTTCGCCCGCATGGTCGTTGGCATGGGCCGAGCAGAGCGAATAGAGCGGCATGGCGAAGGCGCCGAAGACGAAGATGCCGACGAGGTTCCTCACCTCGTCGCCGCCGGCGAAGAAGGCGAGGTAGAGCGCGGCGAGCGCCGAGCCGAGCGTGGCCACGAGGATGATCAGCCGCCGGTCGAGCCGGTCGGAATAGAGGCCGAGCGGATATTGCAGCACCACGCCGCCGACGATGCCGGCGCTCATGAAGCTGGCGATCGCCGTTACCGAGAGGCCGATGTCATGGGCATAGATCGGCCCGAGATTGCGGAAGGCGGCATTGGTGAGGCCGACGACGATGCAGCCGACGGTCGCCAGCGGCGAGATGTTCCAGAGCTTCTTCACGTCGAAGCGGATCGCCTCCGGCACCGTCGGGCTGGAGCGGTCGGCGAGCGAGATCGGCACCAGCGACAGCGACAGCGCCATGGCGACGATGGCGAAGAGCTCGAAGCCGCCGATGCCGATGCCGGGGATGAGATACTGCGCCGCCGTGACCGAGCCGAGGTCGACGACGCGGTAGACGGAGAGGGTGCGCGCCCGGTTGGCATTGGTGACGGCGGCGTTCAGCCAGCTCTCGACGGTGGCGAACAGGCTGGCGAAGCAGATGCCGGCGACGAGCCGCATGGCGAACCAGAAGATCGGGTCGATGATCAGCACCATGGCGATCGCCGAGGCCGAGGCGATGGCCGCCATGGCGGAGAAGGTGCGGATATGCCCGATGGCGCGCAGGACCCGCGTCACATAGATGCAGCCGATGGCAAAGCCGATGGAATAGCCCGCGCCGACGAAGCCGATCACCGCGGTGGAGAACCCCTCCTGCGAGGCGCGCAGCGCGATGAACGTGCCCTGCAGCCCGTTTCCTCCGATCAGGATGCCAGCGGTGACGAGGAGGGGAATCAGGGGGCGAATCGTGGACATGCGGCCACTATGGCGAAGGATTTTCCGAAAGGGAGGGGGAAAGCGGGAGGGGGGGCTAAATTGTAGGGGAGTGTGGTGGTTGCGGCGCTTCCTCCGCGGCTCTCCTCTGGCCTGCGCGGCGCTCCCCCACAGGGGACAGGGCCATCGCATATGGGGTTCAACGGTCCCGTTCTTCCCTTCTCCCCCGCGGGGAGAAGGTGGCCCGAAGGGTCGGATGAGGGGGTGGCTCGGATAGAGCCTTTGCGCCTTCGCCATCCCCCTCATCCGCCTGCCGGCACCTTCTCCCCGCGGGGGAGAAGGGGATGGGGGCAACGGTTTCATTCCATACGCGATGGCCCTGTCCCCTGTGGGGGAGCGCCGCGCAGGCCAGAGGGGGCGCCGGATGCCATCACCGCGCCTCACGACTATTCGTCGAGCAGTTCCGCCATGATGCGCAGGTGATCGGCCTGCAGGGGTTTTTCGAAATAGCTCTTCACGAAGCTGTACTGCATCGCCCGCTCGCGGTCCTTGCCGAGATGGGAGCTGGTCAGCATGGCGACGACGGGGGCGTGCACCTCGAACTCCTCGGCATAGCGGTCGAGGAACTCGAAGCCGTTCATCACGGGCATGTTGATGTCGAGGATGATGGCGTCGGGCGTCTCGCGGTGCAGGATGTCGAGCGCCTCCGAACCGTCGAACGCCTTCAGGATGCGGATCGACGGATCGTATTTGCGGATGGTGTATTCACAGATGAACTGGTCGTTCTCGTCGTCGTCGACGACCAGGATCGATTGGATATTCATGCTCGGTCCCCGTCGGGCAGTTCTATGATGAACCGGCTGCCCTTATCTCTAGCTTCATAGAGCGCCGTGCCGCCGAGGGCTTCCGCGCTCTTTCTCAATATGTAGAGGCCGAGCCCGCTGCCGAAGGACCGGTTCGGGTGCAGCCGTTTGAACATCTTGAACAACAAATGGCGGCTTGCGGGCGGAACGCCCAGGCCGTTGTCTTCCACCGACAGCCGCAGCTTGCCGGCATAGCGGAAGGCGCGGATGTCGATCGCCGGCTCGGCTTCCTTCGGGTCGTGATATTTGACCGCGTTGGAGAGCATGTTGCCGACGATGACCTGGAATTTCGACGGCTTGCTGACGATTGTCAATTCCGCCGGCACATGATTTTCGATGCGGATCCGCTTGGAATCCTCCAGATGCGACAGCGCGTCGATCGCTTCGGAAACGAGCGTCCGCAGCGCGATCGGCCGCTCCTCCTCCTCCATCAGCCGGTTGCGGGTGATGGTGATGATGTTCTGGATGAGGTGGTCGAGCCGGCGGAAATTCTGCTCCATGCGCCCCAGCGTCTGGCCGAGCGCGGTAAGCTCGCCGTCCGCCAGCATGTCCTTGGAGATGGTGAGCAGGCCGAGCGAGGAGGCGATCGGCGAGCGCAGGTCGTGCGAGGTGCGGTAGGCGAATTCCTCCAGCTCGGCATTGGCCTCGATCAGCGCCTGTTCGCTCGCCTTGCGCTCGGAAATGTCGCGCACGACGCCGCTGTAGATGACCGTGCCGTCGAGCTCCAGCTTGGCGACGGCAAGGTCGAGCGGGAAGACGGTGCCGTCCTTGCGCCGGCCCTCCACCTCGCGGCCGATGCCGATGATCTTCGCCTCGCCGCTGTGGTTGTAGTTGGAAATGTAGCGGTCGTGCTCGCTGTGATAGGGCTCCGGCATCAGCATGTTGACGTTGCGCCCCGTCATCTCCTCCGGCGAAAAGCCGAAGATGCGCCTGCAGGCGGCATTGGCCGACAGGATGATGCCGCGGTCGTCGATGGTGATGACGCCGTCCACGGCATTGTCGATGATGGCGGTGAGCCGGGCGCGGCTTTCGGCGAGATCCGCCGCCATGCGCCGCGCGCGGCGGGACGAGACGTAGAGATGGGCGACGAGGCCGCCATAGAGCGCGCCGGAGATCAGCACCAGCGAGGAGAGCGTCGAGCGGGCGTTCGCGCCGTCCCGCGAGAAGGTGATGCCGAACGAGGCTTCGTAGCGCCCCAGCTCGTAATAGCTCATCGCGAGCAGCAGGAGGTAGGTGGCAAGGCCGAGCATGCCGGCAAGCGTCACCCGTTGATAACCGGCCGTCTCCGTCCCGGCGAAGATGAGCGCGATGCTGACCGCGACGAAACAGCTTGCGCTCTGGAAGGACATGCGCGTGAAGCGGATCCAGTCATGGGCGAAATCCAGCGCGATCGCATAGCCGATCAGGGCGGCGGCGGCGATGATGAAGGCGATGAAGCCGAGCGCCACCTGCAGCATGCCGCTCCTGCCGCTGTGCGCGCGCAGCGCCAGCGCCAGGCTGACGAGCATCAGGCAGAGCGCCGTGTTGGGAGCGATCCGCCCCGGCAGGCTGGTGCCGATGTCGACGAAGGGCCTGTGCAGCAACGTGTCGATGCCGGCATCGATGCCGAAGAGATGCTGGGACAGCGCGAGCGCGCCGTAGAGGAAGACCGGCACCGTCATCAGCGCCGGCAGGCGCTTGTGGCCGCGCGCGGCAAGGCCGAGCGCCGTGCCGATGACGACGAAGGCGAGCGCCGCATTGAACTTCATGCCGAACAGCCAGGGATGGCGCGCCGCAAGGCCGGCGGGCTCGGCCAGCCAGAGCGCCATCATGGCGAGGCCCACGGCGATGCACCAGAGGCTCGCCGCGACGTTCGCCCTTTGCCAGGACCATGCAGAAACCAAGAATGCCCCCTTCGCGGTTCGACCGCCGCGCGCACTCTAGCGCGAAGGTTGAATCGCGAACAGGTGCCGTAAGGGGAGGATACGGTAAAATCCACCTTTTCAGGTGTCGTCGTCCCGCGTCGTGCCGCTGTCGAGCCGTCCGGTGAGGGCCTGCAGATCGGCGGTCAGGGCCTGCAGGGTCTCGATCGAGCAGCCGGTCGCCTTGCCGATCTGCAGGCGGATGCCCACCGCCTCGCGCCTCATCGCATGGCCCTTGTCGGTGAGGGTGACGAGGACCTGCCGTTCGTCGCTCCTGTCGCGGGCGCGGTGGATGTAGCCGGCCGCCTCCAGCCGCTTGAGGAGAGGGGAGAGCGTGCCGGAATCGAGGCCCAGCGTCGTGCCGAGCCCCTTCACCGTGCGCCCGTCCTCCTCCCACAGCGTCATCAGCACGATATATTGCGGATAGGTGAGGCCGTAGGGATCGAGCAGGGGCTTGTAGGTGCGGTTCAGCGCATGGGCGGCGGAATAGACGGCGAAACAGAGCTGCTGGTCCAGCGCCAGCATGCCCGCCGGAATGTCGTCCGTCTCAGCTTCGTCACGTTTGTCGGTCATGCTGGCATTGTCGCACAAATGGCCGAAATTGCAATTTGCAAAATCATATTGCGCGCAATCTAATTTTGCGCTATCTAGGTTCCATCACCAACGAAACCAGGAAGGAGACAGTCCATGCCCATTCTCTACAGAACCAAGGCATCCGCAACCGGCGGCCGCGCCGGCCATGGCGCAACCGAGGACGGCACCGTCGACGTCACGCTCACCGTGCCGAAGGAACTCGGCGGCGACGGCGCGGCCGGCGCCAACCCGGAAAAGCTGTTTGCCGTCGGCTATTCGGCCTGCTTCCTCGGCGCGCTGAAATTCGTCGCCGGCAAGGAGAAGGTGAAGATCCCCGATGACGCCAAGGTCACGGCGACCGTCGGCATCGGCCCGCGCGAGGATGGCGGCGGCTTCGGCCTCGAAGCCTCGCTCGAAGTCTCCGTGCCCGGCGTCGACAAGGCCGTGGTCGAGGACCTCGTCAAGAAGGCCCACGTCGTCTGCCCCTACAGCCACGCCACCCGCGGCAATCTCGACGTCAAGACCACCGTCGCCTGACCGGTCCCCGCCGATCGAAAAACAAGGCCGTCCGGAAAAAGCTCCGGGCGGCCTTTTCCTGTTCCATCCGGAACAGCGCGGGGCGAGGGGATGTGAGACCTTCTGATCACCGGATGAGAGAGGCTCATCCCCAACAAGAGATCAGGAGAGACCCCATGCGCAAGATCATCGTTTCCGCCGCCATCGCCGCCGTCTCCTTTGCCGCCCCCTCGCAGGCCGGCTACTACAGCTACGGCTACAAGCCGCACTGCTTCATCAAGAAGGTCAAGGCCTACGACTACTACGGCAATGTGATCTTCAAGACGATCAAGGTCTGCAAGTAAGCGTCCCCGGCACAGACCTTTGAGCGAAAGGCCCGGAGCCCCAGCCTCCGGGCCTTTTGTCATGCGCGAGGACAGCCCGCCCCGGCTGCCCGCCAACCTCGGCCGTCCCGGCCCGAGATGATCACCCCTTGTCTTAAGAAAAAGATTTGCTATATTCTTTCTCCTGAAAGGAGATCGTGCCATGCAGCGCAAGCCCGTCATCAATGCCAATGCCGAAGGCGCCGTGCTCACCAAGGCGGCCGTCACGGCGGCGGAGCGGCTGGGGCTGACGGCGCGCATCCTCTCGGCGGTCATCGGGGTCTCGGAGGCGACCGTGTCGCGGCTGAAGCGGCAGGACGTGCTCCTGGAGCGCGGCACCAAGCCGTTCGAGCTGGCGGTGCTGCTCGTGCGCCTCTTCCGCTCGCTCGATGCCATCACCGGCGGCGACGAGGGTGTCGCCCGCGCCTGGATGACGGCGGACAACAGCGTGCTCGGCGCGCGCCCCGTCGATCGCATCGTCTCCATTTCCGGCCTTGTCGATGTCCTTGCCTATCTGGACGCCCGCCGCGCTCTCGTCTGAGGCGCGGTCCTTTTCGGGGCCCGTCTGGCGTTTCGTCGAGGCGCAGCACCGCGTCTCGACGCTGAAGCTCGTCGATACGCTGGACGAGCAGGCGCTGCTGGAGGAGCTTCTGGAGGAGAGCAAGCCGGTGCTGCCGCCGGAATGCGCCGGCCTCGACTATCTGCTCGCCACCCCCTTCCGCTACGGTGCGGTCTATCCGCACGGCTCGCGCTTCCGCCGCGCCGGGCGCACGCTCGGCGTCTACTATGCCGGGCTTTCCGTCGAGACGGCGCTTTGCGAAATGGCCTTCTACCGGCTGCTGTTCTTCGCCGAATCGCCCGCAACGCCGCTCCCGGCCAATGCCGCCGACTACACCGCCTTTTCCGCCCTCATCGACACCGGCGCGGCGATCGACCTCACCGTCCCGCCGCTCGACCGGGACGCCGCCCTCTGGACGCACCCGACCGACTACGCCGCCTGCCAATCGCTGGCCGACGGCGCGCGGGCGGCCGGCCTTGCCGCCATAATCTACCGCTCGGTGCGCGATCCGGCCGGCGGCGCCAACATGGCGCTCCTCACCGCCTCCGCCTTTGCCGCGCCAAGGCCGGTGGAGCGTCAGACCTGGCGCATCCGCCTCTCGCCGCTCGGCGTGCAGGCGCTGTGCGATCACCCGGCGCGCCGGATCGGCTTTTCCCGCGAGGATTTTCGCGGCGACCCGCGCATCGGCTGACGGCCGCCATTTCCGGGCGAGGCGGGCGATCGCATATGGAGTTCGCCGGTGCCGTTCTCCCCTTCTCCCCGCGGGGGAGAAGGGGAGGAGGCGACGGGTTCCTTTCACAAGCGATAGTCTTGTTCTCAAGGGGATGCCCGGCAGTCAGCGGACGGCTCACCCCGGCAAGGCCGCCTCGGCGAAGAAGGCCTCGGGCCCGTCCACCTCGATGAGCCGGCGCTTCTCGATCAGCCAGAAGCGGTTGGCCACCGCCCGCACGAAGGCGCGGTCGTGCGAGACGATGAGGCAGCTCGCCTCGTTTGCCGTCAGCTCCCGCTCCAGCGCCTCCTGGCCCTCGATGTCGAGATGGTTGGTCGGCTCGTCGAGCAGGTAGACGTTCGGGTTGGTCAGCCGCAGCACCAGCATGCCGAGCCGCGCCTTCTGCCCGCCGGAGAGCTGCCCCACCGGCCGCCCCTGCATCTCGATGGAAAGCCCGGCGCCCGCCAGGAGGCTGCGCGCCCGCTGGTCGCCGATGTCGAAGCGGTGGATGATCGTGCCGTGCGGCGTCTCGGCGTCCGAAAGGTCCGACAGCGCCTGGTCGCCATAGCCGAGCACCAGCGAGGGTGTCGCCTTGATGCCCTCATGGCCGGCGCCCGCTGCCGCGATCGCGTCGCGCAGCAGCCGGACGAGGCGCGTCTTGCCGGTCCCGTTGAGGCCGAGCAGCACGATGCGGTCGCCCTGGCAGATGAATTTCCGGCCGGTGCGGAAGAGGAGCGTGCCGTCGGGCGTCCTGACGGCGGCGTCCTCCAGCGTCACCAGCACCTTGGCATGGGTGCCGCGGTTGGCAAGGCGGATGGCGCCGGCCGGGCGCTCCTGATGGGCGGGCCACGCGGCGTCCTCGATCCGTTCGGCCCGTTCCTTGAGCTGCCTGGTCTTGACCACCAGGAGGTCGCTGCCGGAATTGATGCCGATATTGTTGAGCTTTGCCGCCTGCTGGCGCAGTTGCTGGGCCGCCTTCATGTCCTTCTCGAAGCGCCGCTCCTCGGCCGCGTCCGCCGCGTCGAGCGCCGCGCGGGCGCGCGAATAGGGCAGCGCGAAGAGCTGCGATCGCTCGGGGCGCAGGAACAGCGTGCGGTTGGTCACGGCGTCGAGGAAGGCGCGGTCGTGGCTGGAGATGACGACCGGCATGTCGCGCGGCAGGCTCGCGAGCCACCCCTCCAGCCGGGCGATCTTCGAAAGGTCGAGATGGTTGGTCGGCTCGTCGAGCAGCAGCACGTCTGGCTCGCCGACACGCACGCGGGCGATCAGCGCGATGCGCTGCCAGCCGCCGCTGAGCTGGCCGAGCGGCCGCTCGCGCAGCGCCTCGGGCACCTCCAGCTCCTCCAGCGTCACATCGGCCCGCCAGCTTTCGCTGTCCTGCTGTTCGAAAGAAAGCGCGCCGAGCACCGCCTCGCGGAAGGTGAGCGCCTCAAGGCCGGCGGGAAGGTCCTGCTCCATATGCCCGACGGTGAGGCCGCGGGCGCGAAAGATCTCGCCCGTCGTCGGCTCGAATGCGCCGGTGATGCATTTGAGCAGGGTGGATTTCCCCCGCCCGTTGGCCGCCACGAGGCCGATCCGGTCGCCGGCGGCGACGGAGAGGTTGAGATTGGCGAAAAGCGGGGTGGAAAGGGTGACGCCGAGGGCGCGGATAGTGATGAGCGACATGGAACGATCTCTGGTCTTCGGAGCCCCGCGGCGCGGCATCGGCCGTCGATCACGCGAAATGACTCAGGAAAGATGGATGCGGCTGAAGCCGCACCCGCCGGTAAGGCGGACCAGAAGAAGAGTGTGTTCGTTCCGATCAGCCCTGCAAACGCATCTGCAGGGCAAGATCAGGACCATGCGTGCGGTTCGGCAGGAAGTCGGTCTTCACGCGCAGCCCTCTGTTACGTGTTGCGAACGGGGAAGGGATACCATCGGCTTGCGGGGTTTGGCAAGCGGGGCGAATGGCCCCTCATCCGGCTGCCGCCACCTTCTCCCCGCAAGCGGGGAGAAGGGGATGCCGATCCGGTTTCCTGCAAGAGGGACCGGCGGAAACAAGACGGGACCTTGCCACAAATCCCTTCTCCCCGCTTGCGGGGAGAAGGTGGCGGCAGCCGGATGAGGGGCCGCCCCGCCCGCAACGCCCTCTACCGCCGCAAGCTCCCCAGGATGCCGCGCACCAGCGCCCGGCCGAGCGAGGAGGCGACGGTGCGGGCGACGGACTTCATCGCGGCTTCCGCCACGGTCTCGCGCTGGTAGCCGGAGCGGGCTTTCGGCTGCTTGGGGGCGGGCTGGGCGGCGGGTTCGTCGTCGCCGAAGCCGGGCAGGGTCCAGCGGCTGCCGCCGGAGGATTGCGGGCTCGCCTCCTGGGCCTCCGCCTGTTTCTGCGCCGCCTCGGCGGCCTTCTTGGCGCGCGCGGTCAGGATCTCGTAGGCGGATTCGCGGTCGAAATCCTCGTCATAGAGACCCGCGACGGGGCTGACATTCATGATCTCCCTGCGTTCGGCCTCGGTGACCGGGCCGAGGCGCGAGGCCGGCGGGCGGACCAGCGTGCGCTCCACCATGGAGGGCGCGCCCTTGCCTTCGAGCGTCGAGACGAGCGCCTCGCCGGTGCCGAGCTGGGTGATGACCTCGGCGCAGTTGAAGTCCGGGTTCGGCCGGAAGGTGTCGGCGGCGGTCTTCACCGCCTTCTGCTCGCGCGGCGTATAGGCGCGCAGCGCGTGCTGCACGCGGTTGCCGAGCTGGGCGAGCACCGTTTCCGGCACGTCGAGCGGGTTCTGCGTGACGAAATAGACGCCGACGCCCTTGGAGCGGATGAGGCGCACGACCTGCTCGACACGCTCGGTGAGCACCTTCGGCGCGTCGTTGAACAGAAGATGCGCCTCGTCGAAGAAGAAGACGAGCTTCGGCTTGTCGGGATCGCCCACTTCCGGCAGCACCTCGAACAGTTCCGAGAGCATCCAGAGCAGGAACGTGCCGTAGAGGCGCGGGTTCATCATCAGCTTGTCGGCGGCGAGCACCGAGATCGCGCCGCGCCCGTCATTGGTCGTGCGCATGATGTCGGAGATCTTCAGCGCCGGCTCGCCGAAGAACTGCTCGGCGCCCTGCTGTTCGAGGATCAGCAGCTCGCGCTGGATCGAGCCGACCGAGGCCTTGGAGATGAAGCCGAACTGGCTGGAGAGCGTCGAGGCGTTCTCGCCCATATAGTTGAGCAGCGCCTGGAAATCCTTCAGGTCGAGCAGCGGCAGGCCGCCCTGGTCGGCGATCTTGAAGGCGATGTTGATGACGCCTTCCTGCGCGTCCGTCGCGTTCATCAGGCGCGAGAGCAAGAGCGGCCCCATCTCGGAAATGGTGGTGCGGACGCGATGGCCCTTCTCGCCGTAGAGGTCCCAGAAGATCACCGGGAACTGCTGGAATTCGTAAGGCGCAAGGCCGATCTGGTCGGCGCGCTTCTGCAGGAAATCCTTGGCCTCGCCGATGGCGCCGATGCCCGAGAGGTCGCCCTTCACGTCGGCGCAGAAGACCGGCACGCCGGCATTGGAAAAGCCCTCGGCGAGGATCTGCAGCGTCACCGTCTTGCCTGTGCCGGTGGCCCCCGTCACGAGGCCGTGGCGGTTGCCGAACTTCAGCTCCAGATATTCCGGCTTGTTGTTGGTATCGTCCGGCTTGCGGCTGGTGCCGATATAGAGTTTTCCGTCCTGAAGAATGGATTCCGTCACGTTGAAACTCCCTGGCGCCGTTCTGACCCGATCGCTGCCGGCGGGCGGATCGCCGCGCCGGGCAGGTTTTCATTGAATCGTCTCAGGCAGGTTATAAGGATAGTCCGGCACGGGAACAACACGCTTTCAAGGGGCGGCCAACCGGCCATGAAAGCCTCGCGCGGCCGGCTTGAGTTTGCCGGAGATTTCATTTACCTTGACGTTAACGTCAATTCCTTTCGGAGGGTTTTCCATGAACGAACTCGTCACCCGCGTTGCCGATGCCGTCGGTATCGATGCCGCCCTGGCGGAAAAGGCCATCGGCATGATGCTCGGCTTCCTGCAGCGCGAGGCCGCCGACGGCCCGGTCGCCCGCATGATCGAGGCCATTCCGGGCGCCTCCGAACTGGTCGCCAAGTATAATGGCGAAGGCGCGGGCGAAGGCCTGCTCGGCGGGCTGATGAGCGCGATCGGCGGCGGCGGCGTCATGGGCCTCGGCCAGCAGCTGATGAGCCAGGGTCTCGGCATGGGCGAGATCACCGGCCTTGCCAGGGAAACCATGGCGGTCGCCCGCGAGCATGCCGGTGCCGAGGTGGTCGACGAAGTCGTCGCCTCCGTACCGGGTCTCAGCCAGTTCGTCTGATCGGGCGGCGCGGCCGTCGCCTATGCGGTGAAGCCTCCTCCACACAAGGGCCTTGCCGTGCAGCACTCCCGGCCGGAAAATTTGCCTTGGGAGCAAGCCTCTCTCCTTCTCCCCCGCGGGGAGAAGGGAATGGGGCGACGGTTTCCTTCCACAGGCGATAAGCACAGACAAAGCGGCCCTGCAGGCCACCCTACCGCCGCCGCGCGATCATCAGCGCCGCGGTGAAGACCGTCAGCCCGATGCCGACGGAGAGCGGCCCGGCCTTCGGCCCGCCGGCCTCCATGATCGCGCCCGTCAGGGCCGAGCCCGCGCCGCTGCCGGCCGCATAGGCGAGCGCGAAGGCGGCCGAACCGGCCACCAGCATGGCGCTGCTGTAGCGCTCGCCGAGCATGGTCAGCGCGCAGGTATAGAGCGAGAAGGTGGCCGTGCCCATCAGCGCGAAGACCGAGAGGATGGCGATTTCCGACTGCATCGACGGCAGGGCGAGATAGCTCGCCGCCGCGGTGCTGACGGCCGCAAGGGCGACGCGCTCGCGCGGCAGCTTGTCGAGCAGGAGGCCGATGAAGGGCTGGGCGATCGCCGTCGGCAGGGCCAGCACGGTCACGCTGATCGCCGCGAAGGCCTCCGTATGCCCCATCTTCACGAAATAGACCGGCATGGCCGAGATGGCCGCGATATCGGCGAAACCGAAGACGAAGACCATGCCGACGAGCAGCGGCGCGGCCTTGAAGAAGCGGAAGACGTCGCCCGTGGAGGAGGGCTCCGGCACCGTCCTGGTCGAGAACATCAGCATGGCGGTCGCAAAGGCGACGATGGCGAGGTAGACGGCGGTCAGTGCGAAACCGAGCCCGCCCTCGCTGCCGAGGAGCGGAATGGCGAGCGGCCCGGCGGCAAAGCCGGCGCACATGCCGGCGCCGTAGATGCCGGAGACCCGGCCGCGCAGCCGGTCCGGGCAGGCGGCGTTGAGCCAGGCCTCGCCCAGCATGAAGATGAGGCTGGCGAAGAAGCCGAGCAGGAAGCGGGCGACGAACCAGACGGCGAAGGAGGACGACGCCGCGAAGGTGGCAAGGCACAGCGAGCAGCCGACGAGGCTGGCGATGATCAGCCGGTCGGCCCGCCAGCGCGCCGTCAGGCTGCCGAGGAGCAGCGTCGAGGCGGCAAGGCCGGCGGCGAAGGCGAGCGCGTTGACGCCGATCAGCGCCGGGGAGAAGCCGCGCGCCTCCAGCGTCAGCGAGATCAGCGGATAGGTGAGCCCCTGCGCCACGGAAAAGGCGGTGACGCCGAGAATGACGGCGGCAATGGCCGGCCAGTCCGGCGAGAAGACGGTTGAGGATGAGGACTGCATGAAGGGCTCCCGGCGCCGCACCGGGCGCGCACCCTCCATATCGGATCGGGACCCTGTTTGGGAAGGGGCGGGCGAACCGGGTGCATGATGAGGCGCGGGCAGGCAAGCCGCGCCCGGGCGGTTGCCGAGCGGGCGCATTCGCACTCGCTCGGCTCTGGCCGTCCCGGGCGTCTATCGCAGCAGGCTTGCGTAAGGATCTAGTGTTTGCAGCCGCATGCGGCTTCCGGAAGCGACGCGGCCTGGCTCGCGACCAAGGGGATGTGGACGCAGGCATCCCAGCACTTCTCGATCCCCCATTTGCCCACGCAAAGCCGCACGCAAAGCTCGGACGGCGCGCGGAAACAGGCTTCGATTTTCGCAATTTCTATCGACCAGATCGGATAGCACCCCTGCAGGGGGATGCAGAGCGGAACCCGCTCGTTAAAACCCACTTTCGCGCCAAATATCTCGATCTTCGCCCAGGCATGGATCGTCGCGCAAAGCCTTCCGTTCTCGAAACGCGGATTTTCGATATTCAATCCCCCGTCGACGCCCCTGGTGCTGATTTCATCGAGGATCTCGGATGCTTTGCCCTCTTCAATCGAAAGGGCCGTGATGCTGTCGTCCGGCGACAGGCTCCAGACCTTCTCGTTTTCAAGCCTGTTCGCGCAATCGTCGTCCTTGGAGACGATCTTGCCGGGGCCCACAAGCAGGAGAGGCATCGGGATCGTCAGCCTCCGGCAAAATTGCCCCATGGAAAAGGAATACACCATCGCGAGTACGGGGGCTTTCACCGTCTCCACGCCCAGTGCCTTTACAACTGCGTCTCCGTCCGAAATTTCGAGCCCGTATACCTTTATGGCGAAACGGCTCTTCATTGCCTCATTCAAGGTAATCGACATTTTTTCCTCCATCCCGCGCCTTGGTGGCAGCGTTCGGAGCGTAATGTTTCCTGAAGAAATTGCAAGTATAAGTTACATTTGTGCAACTTGATGAAATTTTAGATTGTACTCGAGATGGCCGCATACGGTCTGCAACACGGATCGGTCGGATCATCGCTGCATCAGGTTGTTCCTGCCTCCCGCGGTTGCCCGCGGGAGGGGCCTGGACAATGTCAGGCGGCGCGGTCCCAGGCCGGGGCGAGGCCGTCGGGGCTGACGATGCGGCCGTCCGGGCGGGCGAGCCGGTGGATGCGCATCATCTCGTCCGGTGACAGCACGAAGTCGAACACGGCGAGGTTCTCGGCAATCCGGCTTTCGGTCGCCGTCTTGGTGAGCGCCACGACGTCGGGCTGCTGGATCAGCCAGCGCAGCACGACCTGCGCCGCCGATTTCCCATGCGCCGCGCCGATCTCCTTCAGCACCGGATCGTTCGGCACCTTGCCGTCGGCCATCGCGTAATAGGCGGTGAGCGCCATGCCGTAGGTCTCGGCCGCTTCCAGCACCTTCATCTGGTCGAGATAGGGATGGTATTCGACCTGGTTGGTGGCGAGCGGCGCCGTGCTGAGGCGCACGGCCTCGGCCATCAGGGCACTGTTGAAGTTGCTGACGCCGATATTCCTGGCAAGGCCGCGCTCGCGCACGGCGTTGAGTTCGCCGATCTGCGCCTCCAGCGGCACCGCCTCGTTCGGCCAGTGCAGGAGCAGGAGGTCGACATGGTCGGTCCCCAGTTTCTTCAGGCTCTCCTCCACCGAGGCGGCGAACCTGTCCCGGCCGTAATTGTCGACCCAGACCTTGGTGGTGAGGAAGAGGCTGTCGCGCGCGATGCCGGATTTCTCGATGGCCGCGCCGACGGCGGCCTCGTTGTCGTAGATCTGGGCGGTATCGACATGGGTGAAGCCCTCGGCGAGTGCCTTCGGCAGGATGGCGAGGACTTCGGGTTCCGGCATGCGGAAGGTGCCGAAGCCGAGCTCAGGGATGTGGGCGCCATTGGCGTTGACGGTTTTCATTGGAATTCTCCTTTCAGGTTGATGGCCCGCCGGAGCGCAGGCAATTCCAGCAAATCTGCGTGGCGGTTTTGCGTTCGGAACTGCCGGGAATGGGTTGGTAACGCCCCGGCGGGGGCAAGGGTTTCAGGCCGGCTGGCAGGCGGCGCCCGGCCGGGCGCGCTCGCGCCGGTCGAGGGCGCCGCTGAGAAGCGTCAGGCCGAGCGCGGCGGCGACGAGGACGGCGCCGACTGCGGGCGTCGCGCCGAGGCCGAGCGGCGAGGCGACGACCAGCCCGCCGATCCAGGCGCCGGCCGCGATGCCGAGGTTGAAGGCGGCGATGTTGAGCGCCGAGGCGACGTCCACGCCGGCCGGGCGATGGCGCCGCGCCATGTCGACGACATAGAGCTGGAGGCCGGGCACGTTGGCGAAGGACAGGAAGCCGAGCGCGGCGAGGGTGACGAGCGCGAAGGCCGGGGCGGGCGCCGTGAAGGTGAAGAGCACCAGCACGGCGGCCTGTAGCGCGAAGAGCACGACGAGCGCCTTCACCGGATCGCGGTCCGCCACCTTGCCGCCGACGATGTTGCCGAGGGCGATGGCCGCGCCATAGAGCACGAGCACGAGGCTGACCGTGCCCGCCGAAAGGCCGGTGACCTCCTGCAGCAGCGGCGAGAGGAAGGTGAAGGTCACGAAGGTGCCGCCATAGCCGAGCGCCGTCATGGCGAAGACGATGATGAGGCGGCCGGAGCCGAGCACGCGCACCTGCTCCACAAGGCCCGCCGGCTTTTCCCGCCGCAGGTTCGACGGCAGCAGGACGGCGATGGCGGCGAAGGCGACAAGGCCGAGCCCGGCGACGGCCCAGAAGGTGGCGCGCCAGCCGAAACTCTGGCCGATGACGGTGCCGAGCGGCACGCCGGTGACGATGGCGACAGTGAGGCCCATGAACATCATGGCGATGGCCGAGGCGCGCCGGTCGGGCGAAACGAGGTCGGCCGCGATGGTGGCGCCGACGGAAAAGAAGACGCCGTGCGCGAAGGCCGAGAGCACGCGGCCGGCCAGAAGCACGCCGTAGCCCGGCGCCAGTGCCGCCAGCGCATTGCCGGCAACGAAGAGCGCCATCAGGCAAAGGAGCAGCGGCTTGCGGCCGAGCCGGCCGGTGAGGGCGGTGAGCACGGGCGCGCCGAAGGTGACGCCGAGCGCGTAGACGGAAACGATGAGGCCGGCGAGCGGCAGGGTGATGGCAAGATCTGTCGCGACGGTCGGCAGCAGGCCGACGATCACGAATTCGGTGGTGCCGATCGCATAGGCGGCGACCGTCAGGGCGAAGAGGGCAAGTGGCATGGCATATCCCCGCGTCCGGCTTGAGGCGGACGGCTTGGCTGGGTTGCGTTTCTGGTTCGCCGCGGAATATGGCGCCGGGCCACTTGCGTGTTAATCCGGTCAAGTGGATAAGAATATGTGAATTGAATTCAAAGGTGGCGCATGGACAACCGGGCCGGCGAAATGGATGTCTTCGTGCTGGCGGCGGAGCTGAAGAGCTTTTCGGCCGCCGGCCGCAAGCTCGGCCTGTCGCCCTCGGCGGTCAGCAAGCTCGTCACCCGCATCGAGGACCGGCTGGGCGCGCGCCTTCTCGTGCGCACCACGCGCCGGCTGGAGCTGACGCCGGAAGGGGAGGTCTATCTCGGCCGGGCGCGGCGCATCCTGGCCGAGATTGCCGAGACGGAGCGCATCGTGGCGGCGGGCGCGCGCGTCGTGCCGCGCGGGCCGCTGAGGGTCAATGCCTCCGTCGGCTTTGGCGAGCGCTACATCCTGCCGCTGGCGCCGGCCTTCCTGTCGCTCTATCCGGAAATCGAGCTGGACCTGACGCTGACCGACGGCGTGATCGACGTGATCGGCGAGCGCGCCGACGTCGCCATCCGCTCCGGCCCCTTGCGCGATTCGTCGCTGAAGGCGCGCAAGCTGCTGGAAAGCCGCGAGGTCGTCGTCGCAGCGCCCGCCTATCTCGACCGCGCCGGCACGCCGCGGCACCCGGACGAGCTTGTCGCCCACAATTGCCTGCGCTTCAACTTCCGCCGCAGCATGGAGGGTTGGCCGTTCCTGTCCGGCGACGGCAAGGCGGTCGCGGTGCGCGAGGTCTCCGGCAACATGCTGGTCTCCAGCGGCGCCATCCTGCGCCAGCTCTGCCTCGACGGCCTCGGCATCGGCCGCATCGGCCGCTTCCATGTCGAGGAGGACATTGCGGCCGGAACGCTGGTGCCGCTGCTGGAGGACTACAATCCCGGCGAGGTCGAGGTCGTGCATGCCGTCTTTGCCGGCCACGAGCACCTGGCGGCCCGCATCCGGGCCTTCATCGATTTCCTTGCCGGGAATATCTGACGGCGGACTATTCCTGCCCGGCCTCGTCCACCGTCTTGTTGTCGCCCGTCTTGGCCCGTTCCGCCGCCGCCGCCTCGCGCTCGCTTTCGCGCACCACATGCAGGAATTCGGCCGCAATGGGCGGGGAGACCTCCACCGTCTTCTTCTGCTTGTCGTAGACGCAGAGATAGGTGATCTGGCTCTTCGATTCCGGTGAAAGCCCCTCGATCGCGGCAAGGCCGAAGGACTGCGTGCCCGTCGGCTCGACGAAGACGTTCGGCGTGCCGAGCGCTTCCGGCAGGCTCGCCAGGCAACTCTTCTCCACATCGGCGCGGAATTCCTCCCAGGCATCGGGCGAGGAGGCATGGGCGAGCGGGGCGGCAAGCAGGAGCGGAAGGGCGCAAAGCAGGCGAAGACGCATGGACAGGCTCCGTGTCGGGGGTGTCGGACAAAATGTTTCAGATCGAATCCGGTTCCATTTGTCATTGATCCGACATGGAAAACGGGAAGGATTTTGTCGCATGTCAGGAAAAATTGGAACCCGGGCGGTTGCCTCTTCCGGTTGCCGCTCCTATGTTCCGCTCACGGATTTCATTGAAAAAATTCCGTCGCCAAGAGGAGACACCACGATGGCTTTCGAACTTCCGCCGCTTCCCTACGATTACGATGCGCTCGCGCCCTTCATGTCGCGCGAAACGCTCGAATATCACCATGACAAGCACCACAAGGCCTATGTCGACAACGGCAACAAGCTGGCCGAGGAAGCGGGCCTTCAGGACCTCTCGCTGGAAGAGATCGTCAAGAAGTCCTACGGCACCAACCAGGGCCTCTTCAACAATGCCGGCCAGCACTACAACCACGTGCACTTCTGGAAGTGGATGAAGAAGGGCGGCGGCGGCAAGAGCCTGCCGGGCGCCCTGCAAAAGGCGATCGACAGCGATCTCGGCGGCTATGACAAGTTCAAGGCCGATTTCGTCGCCGCCGGTACCACGCAGTTCGGCTCCGGCTGGGCCTGGCTCTCCGTCAAGGACGGCAAGCTCGCCATCTCCAAGACCCCGAACGGCGAGAACCCGCTGGTGCACGGCGCAAGCCCGATCCTCGGCGTCGACGTCTGGGAGCACTCCTACTACATCGACTACCGCAACGCCCGCCCGAAATACCTCGAGGCCTTCGTCGACAGCCTGATCAACTGGGACTACGTCCTGGAGCGCTACGAAGCCGCCACGAAGTAAGGCGTTTTTCCCGTTCGAGTTCAGGAAACCCCGGCTGGAAACGGCCGGGTTTTTTCTTTCGTCGACAAAAAGACATGATGATGGCATAAATGCCAACATGGATGCCGTGCTTCTCGAGCGGTCGAAAACGGTTCTGCCGGATGGCGCGATCATCGAGATCGTGCTCTGGCGGGTTCCCGAACCCGTTGCGGGAAGCAGCCATCTTTACAAATACCGCCTGTTCTATGGGCGGAACGGCCGGCGTGTCGTCGGCTTCGACAATGAGCGCGGCAAGGGCGATCATTGCCATCTCGACGGGGAGGAGCGTCCCTATGCCTTCTCCACCATTGCCGCACTGCTCGAGGATTTTCGGGCGGAGATTGCAAAACGGAGGCCGTGAATGAAGCGCGCCCGCATTCAGATCCGCAGCGATACCGACGCTGTCCTGTCCGAAAACCTCGCGCGTGCCGCCGAAGCAGCACGGACGGGGGTGCCGTCCGATCCGGTCGCGACCTTTACCTTCAGTTCGCCCGGGCAGCTTTTCTCCGTGATCAGCCCGAAGCGCTGGGCATTGATCGAGCATTTGCAGAAGATCGGCCCGAGCAGCATCCGGGCGCTGGCGCGCGCGCTCGGCCGCGATGTGAAGCGGGTGCATGATGATGTGACGGCACTCGCCGAATGGGGCATCATCGAGCGCACCGCTGACGGAAAGGTCGAAGTGCCCTTCGACGTCATCCACGCCGATTTCGATTTGCGCGCGGTCGCATAGGTTCCCGCTCACCCCGCATCCCGCCGGCTCTCCGCCCAGCCGGAAATCCAGAGCTGCCGCAGCCTGTCGCCCTCGCCGCGGAAATGCCTGCCGGTCGTTTCGCAGGCCTCCACCCGGTCGGCGCGGAAATTGCGGATGGCTTCGCGCAGCTCGCACCAGGCGACGATATTGGCGGTCTCGGAATAGTAGATGAGGGCGATGGGGCGGATGGTGCGCTCGCTGCCGCGGCCATATTCGTCGCGGTAGTCGATCATCAGCGTCTCCTCGTCGCGGATCGCTCGGCGCACCGTGGCAAGGTCGATGCCCTCGGGCTGGCGCGGCGTCGTGCCCCAGGCGTGCAGGGCGCGGGCGGAGAGCGTCTGGCGCAGCGGCGGCGGCACGGCGCCGGCGATCTTGTCGCCGACCCGCCGGGCGGCGGCCTTCAGCTCCGCGTCACCGGTTCGCTCCAGGAGCGCCAGCGCCAGCACCACGGCCTCGGTCTCCTCGATCGAGAACATCAGCGGCGGCAGGTCGAAGCCGGGGCGCAGGATATAGCCGATGCCCCGCTCGCCCTCCACCGGCACGCGCATCGCCTGCAGGGCGGCGATGTCGCGGTAGATCGAGCGCACCGTCACCTCCAGCCGCCCGGCGATCTCGGCCGCCGTTATCGGGTGGCGGGCGAGGCGCAGGATCTGGATGATCTCGAACAGCCGCGAAGCCTTGCGCATGGTCGTTCCCCTCACAACTGACACAACCCTGTCAGTTGGTCTCCATTATAGCACGCTTCAAGCGCTTGAAACACAAGGAGGCAGCGGGCTTCCGGGCGCATATCGGCAATGGACAACTGACATGACCTACAGCGAAAACCTCTGGCTCTTCTTCCTGCTCGTCTCCGGCATCATCATCGTGCCGGGCATGGACATGGTCTTCGTGCTGGCGAGTTCCCTCTCCGGCGGGCGCAGGGCGGGGCTCTCGGCGACCTTCGGCATCATGGCGGGCGGCCTCGTGCACACGCTCTATGCCGCGCTCGGCGTCGGCATGCTGCTGCATTTCGCGCCGGGCCTCTTCAACGGCCTGCTGCTCCTCGGCGCCGCCTATGTCGCCTTCATCGGCTGGCAGCTCTTCCGCTCCTCGATCGTCGTCGATGCCGTCGGCAGCCTCGACCGGCGCGGCCTTGTGGCCCGCTTTCGCCAGGGCGCGCTGACGAGCCTGATGAACCCGAAGGCCTATCTCTTCATGCTCGCCGTCTTCCCGCAGTTCCTGCGCCCGGAATTCGGCCCGCTGTGGCGCCAGACGCTCGTCATGCTGGCCATGATCTGGGCGACGCAGCTTGCCGTCTATGGCGGCCTTGCGCTCGCCGCCGCCCGCAGCCGCGATGCGCTGACCGGCAGCCCTGCCGCCACGCGCCTCGTTGGCCGCGCCGCCGGCGTGCTGCTTGTGGCGATCGCGGTGGTTACGGTGTGGCGGGGTTGGGAGACGTGATCGCGGCGGCGGCGGGCATCGGCAGGCGGTTCGCAAAAAGCCGTTTCAAGCCGACATGCAGGAGCCCGACGACGACGATGGAGACGTAGCCATCGATGGCATAGTGCCAACCGAAGAGGACGGAGCTGAGGGCAACGATGCCCAGATAGATAAACCCGATGGTGCCGGCCTTGCGGTTGATGTCCCAGAGCAGGAACGCATTCATCGCCGCAACGCCCACATGGACGCTTGGAAAGGCCGAAATGCCGGTTCCGATCCCGATGGTTCCGTTCACGTAGCTTTGCCAGAGATAGGGCCGGTGTGTCGGTCCTATCCGCTCGAGCAGGACCTGCATCTGGCCGCCGAAGCGCGTGGCATCCCCGGTGACATCCGCATAGAAGACGGGCCCGGCCGAAAGGAACAGGCAGGCCAGCAGGCTGCCGAGCACCACCCATACGGAGGCGAAGGTCAGGAAGTAGCGCAGCCGGATGGCGCTCGCATCCTTGCGGGTAGCAATGAAGAAGGCCGGGATGAAGGCCAGGGCCATCCAGCCGACCATGTAATTCCACTGCAGGATGTTCAGGAGGAACGGATAGTCGAGAGCCTGCAGCAAGGCAGGCCCGGGATCCATGCCGCCATGAAGCCATGCATCGATATCGGCTTGCGCACGGTCATGGGGAAACCCGTCCATCAGAACCGGCATGAGGGTCTTGAACGTGGTGAACGATCCCATGAACAGGATCAGCATCGCCAGCGTCACCACGGCCGAGGCGATGTTGCCCGACAGGGTGGGCAAGGCCGAAACCATCGTCCGCAGGCCGGGCCTGTCCGATCGCAGGCACCACAGGAGCACATGCGTGATGGTGGTGACCAGCGGCAGGCCGATGAAGTAGAGGGGGCCGAAATTCGCCAGGTATTGCTGGTAGGATGCCGCAACGAGCGCCCCCTGCGATGCTGCGATAAGAAGCACCGCCGCGGTATAGGCGATGACGACACCATGGAACGGCGCCATGGCTTTGACATTGGCACAAAAGGCGGTTGTGAACGCACGCATTGCTGACCCGGCGCTGCCCAATCCTCGACGATCCCTCTGGTCTGCACGCAAAGCGTCAAGGAAGAGTGAAGAACGGCCGGTATGCGGCTGTATGGCGGGCCATCAAAAAGATTTTACTGTCTGGAATCGTTCAAAATGCAAAGATGCCCGCGCATCGTAAACCGGCGGCGCGGAGGAAACCGCCCGCCAGCAACCGGGAGAACCCGATGAAGTTCAGGACTTTGGCGGCCGCGGCCGCTCTTGCGGTCATCGGCGCAGGGGCCGTCGTGGCGGCGGACGAGCCGCAGGTCGTGCGCCAGGAGATAATGAAGAAGGTCGGCGGGGCCATGGGCGCGCTTGCCGGCATCGCAAAAGGCGAAAAGCCCTATGATGCGGACGTCGTCAAGGCGTCCCTGACCACCATGAGCGAAGCGGCGAAGGCCTTCCCGGACCAGTTCCCGGCCGGTTCGGAGGCGGGCAGTGAGACCGAAGCCAGCCCGAAGATCTGGGAGGCGATGGACGACTTCAAGGCCAAGGCCGCCAAGCTCGGCGCGGATGCCGACACGGTGCTCGCCAGCCTGCCGGCGGACCAGGCGGCGGTCGGGGCTGCGCTCGGCACGATCGGGCCCAATTGCGCAGGCTGTCATGAGGTCTACCGCGTCAAGAAGTGACCGCGGTAGACCCTTCCAACCGAAACCGATGCAGATCGCCTCGGCGCACCGCCGTGGCCGCGATCCGTGGCATTCCCGGCCGGGGCGAAATCGCCTCGGCCGGGAATGCCGAAGAACAGGGCTTTCCGGATGCCGCGATGACGGGGCTCGCGCGGCTGGCGAGAGGGAATTCTCATGGCACTCAAGAAGCTTCTCGGCGGGATCGTCGTGCTCGGCGCGATCGGCGCCGGCGCCTTCCTCTTCATCACCGCGCCGGAGCGGCTGCCGGCCGAGACCTGGGCCGCGGCGGGCGCGCCGGACCTGGCGAACGGCGAGCGCATCTTCCATGCCGGGGGCTGCACGAGCTGTCATGCCGCGCCGGGCGCGGCCGATGACCAGAAGCTGGTGCTGGCGGGCGGCCTTGCGCTGAAGAGCCCGTTCGGCACCTTCCACGCGCCGAACATCTCTCCCGACGAGACGGCCGGCATCGGCGCCTGGACGCTGGCGCAGTTCGGCGACGCGATGAAGCGCGGCACCGGCCGCGACGGCGAGCACCTCTACCCGTCCTTCCCTTACGCTTCCTATGCGCGCATGACGGTGCAGGACATCGCCGACCTCTACGGCTACCTGAAGACCCTGCCGAAGAGCGGCAATGTCGCGCCCGGCCATGATCTGCCGTTCCCGTTCAACATGCGCCTGGCGCTCGGCGGCTGGAAGTTCCTCTATCTCGACGAGGCACCGCGGGTGGCGCTTGCGAGCGCCGACGAGACCATCAGGCGCGGCCAGTATCTCGTGGAAGGGCCGGGCCATTGCGGCGAGTGCCACACGCCGCGCGACGTCCTCGGCGGGCTCAAGACGGACCTCTGGCTGGCCGGCGGGCCGAACCCGGAAGGCGAGGGGCGCGTGCCCAACATCACGCCGGCCGAGGGCGGCTTCGGCAGTTGGAGCGCGGGCGACATCGCCAGCTATCTCGAAACCGGCTTCACGCCGGAATTCGACAGCGTCGGCGGCGCCATGGTGCCGGTGCAGAAGAACATGGCGCTGCTGCCGAAGGAGGACCGCGAGGCGATCGCGGCCTATCTGAAGGCGATCCCGGCGCATTGAGGCGGGGTGCGGGGGCAATGCCCAGTTCCGCAGTGTCAGCCCACCTTGCCCCACCCTCTGTCGTCATCCTCGGCCTTGAGCCGAGGATCCAGGCCTCACCCGGAGCGTGGATGCGCGGCTCAAGGCGCCGCGCATGACGGAGGAGGGGCGATCATGCCGTCACGCCCGGCGCCTTGCGGTGCTCGTCGCCATACAGCGCGAGATAGTCGAACAGGTCGGCGGAGCCGAGGCCGATGGCGTCGAGGATTTCCCGCGTGAAGGAGACGGGGGCCGTGCCCGAGGCGGTGATGACGGCGCGGTCGCTGACGGCCTGCGGCTGGTCGCGATAGAGCGCCGCCCCGCGATAGCCGGGCACGACCTGCGGCAACTGTCCGCGATAGTTGCCGGTATGCGCCCGGTCGTCGAGCAGGCCGAGGCGGCCGAGCGCCAGTGTCGCATCGCAGATCGCGGCGACCGGCTTGCCCGCCGAAACGAAGCGCGCGACCGGAGCCGAAAGGTCAGGCGCCTCGCCGGATTGCCAGATCGTGCCGCCGCACAGCACCAGCACGTCGAAATCGCCGGGCGCGGCGTCCTCCGCCCTGCCGGCGGATCGGATGGAGACGCCGCCAAGCGAGGTCACCTCCGCGCCGCCGGGCGTCAGGACCACGGTCTCGGCCCCGCAGTCGCCCCGCGCCGTCGCCATCAGCAGCCCGCATTCCCAGTCGGCGTAACCCTCGGTCAGCACGATGGCCAGTCGCTTTGCCATGTCGATGTCCTCCCCCAGCGTATTGTCAGCCCAGGGACTGGACATAGCGCATCCCGGTGACCGGGCCAGCCCGGAAGTTCATCTGCTCGTAGAAGCGGTGGGCGCCGAAATTGCCGGTCGCCGCGCTCACCGAGAGGTAGCCGCAGCCGGCGATGCGGGCGTGCTCGCGGGCGCGGGAGACGAGGTGGCGGCCGATGCCGTGGCCGCGATGGTCCTTGCGCACGAAGATCTGGTGCAGCTCCATGCCGCGCAGACCTTCCAGCGCGCGGTACATCGGCACCAGCAGGGCGTAGCCGATCAGCCGGCCGCCGGCTTCGGCGACGAGCGCGGTGATCCAGGGATGGGTGCCGAAGAGGTCGCGGTCGAGGTCGGCGGCGGAAACCTTCGCCGTGTCGCCGTGGCATTCGGCATGCAGGGCGATCATGTCGAGGATCTGCTGCAGGTCGCCCCGGCGCGCGGCGCGGATGGTCAGCATCGGCGGGCGTTCGAGGGCGGCGGGGTCGAGTTTGATGACGGTATTCTGCATTTCGGGCTCCTGGGTTTTGTGCCATCAGGTGCCAGAAACAACAAAGCCGCCTGATGGCGGCTTGTTGACATGATCGAACAGCCGCTCCTTATCGGAACAGCCAAAAATACGTCGCGGCGATGGGTGCGTTCGTGATCATGGACGCGATATTCTCGAAATTCCGCCCGTTGTCAATCGGGCCTCGCAAGAAAAAGACGGACGAAAGCGGAGGTGGTCAGCCCTCCGCTTCCTCCCGGCCGGCGCCGGCGGCTTGCCCTTCCGCCCCGTCGGCGGTCTCGTCGACGCCGAGCTGTTCCTTGATGGCGCGGCGGATCTCCTCCTCGATCGCCGACCGCGTCTCCGGCGGAAGCTGCGCAAGGCTTTCCTCTGTGAGGCCCATCGTCTCCAGCAGTTCCTTGCGCAGCCGTTCCACGGCCGTCATCCTGGAAAGCTCCATGAACTCGGCGACGAGCCCGTCGCCTTCGACCTCCGTTCTGTCGAGTTTCGCCTGGGTCAGCCAGAGCGCGTTGGCAAAGCTGGAGGAGAGGGAGGTGGTGGGGGCGACGGTCGGCACGTTGCGGGCCGAGGCGTTGCCGCCCGCCCCGTTGCCGCCGGTCTCGTTATAGAGGCTGTCCTCGCTCGCCGCGCGTGGCTTGCTGAAGGCGTAGGCGGTGTAGAGGCTACCGTCGATCTTCATGAAGAGGGCTCCCTGAAACGATTTTCGGGAACCCTATCCGTCACAGCTTTTGCGAGACTTGCGCCCCCGGGACTCGCCTTTGGTGCGCTCCGCATGGAAGGGCAACCGCCTCCGAAAGCCCCCTCCGGCCCCTGTGCGGTTGCCCTGCTTCGCTACGGCAGCGTATAGGCGATGACGTAGTCGCCCGGCTTGGTGCCGACCGAGCCGTGGCCGCCGGCGACGATCAGCACGTACTGCTTGTCGCCAACGGTGTAGGTCATCGGCGTGGCCTGGCCGCCGGCGGGAAGGCGGGCTTCCCAGAGCTGGCGGCCGCTCGTCAGGTCGTAGGCGCGCAGATAATCGTCCACGGCGGCGCCGAGGAAGGCGATGCCGCCCTTGGTAATCATCGGGCCGCCGATGCCGGGCACGCCGACCTTGAAGGGCAGCGGCAGCGGCGTCATGTCCATGACCGTGCCGTTCTTGTGCTTGTAGGCGATCTCGCCGGTGGCAAGGTTCGCGCCGGCGACATAGCCCCATGGCGGCGCCTGGCAGGGAATGCCGAGCGGGCCGAGGAACGGGCCCATGAAGACGCCGTAGGGCGCGCCCTCGTTGCGGTTGAGACCCTGTTCGGAGCCCTTCTCGTCCTGGCCCTTCGGCGGGATCTGGTCACGCGGCACGAGGCGGGAGGTGAAGGCGAGGTAGGTCGGCATGCCGAACATCACCTGCCGCTCCGGATCGACCGCGACGGAGCCCCAGTTGAAGGTGCCGAAATTGCCGGGATAGACGAGCGTGCCCTGCAGCGAGGGTGGCGTGTAGCGGCCCTCGTATTTCAACGACAGGAAATCGATGCGGCAGGCGAGCTGGTCGAACATGCTGATGCCCCACATGTCCTTTTCCTGCAGCGGCGGCGGCATGAAGGTGAGGCCGGAGACCGGCTGGGTCGGCGCGGTGAAATCCTCCGGGATCGCGCCCGTCGGCGCCGCCACCTCCTCGAAGGGGATGATCGGCTCGCCGGTGCGCCGGTCGAGCACGTAGATGTCGCCCTGCTTGGTCGGGCCGACGAGGGCGGGAACGGTCGCGCCGTCCTTCGTGATGTCGATCAGCGCCGGCTGGGCCGGCACGTCCATGTCCCACAGGTCGTGGTGCACCGTCTGGCGCACCCAGCGCACCGCGCCCGTCCCGATGTCGAGCGCGACGATGGAGGAGGCGTATTTCTCCACATGCTCGCTGCGGCCCATGCCGAGCTGGTCGGGCACGCGGTTGCCGAGCGGGATATAGACGAGGCCGAGGGCGTCGTCATAGCTGAAGACGGACCAGGAATTCGGCGAGTTGACCGTATAGACCTGCCCCTCGGGCAGCGGCGTCGTGACGTCGGGATTGCCGGAATCCCAGTTCCAGACGAGGGCGCCGGTATTGACGTCGAAGGCGCGGATGACGCCCGACTGCGACTGGGTCGAGTAGTTGTCGTTCACCGCGCCGCCGATGATGATCTTGCCGTCGGTGATGACGGGCGGCGAGGTGGAATAGTAGTAGCCGGCCGGGTTGTAGGGCATGCCCTGTTCGAGCTGCAGCACGCCGTTCTCGGCAAAGCCGGTGCAGACGTCGCCGGTGGCCGCGTCGAGCGCGATCAGCCGGGCGTCCGAGGTCGGCAGGTAGACGCGGGTGGCGCAGGTCGTGCCGGCGGTCGCGGCCGGATCGGCATAGTAGGTCACGCCGCGGCAGGTCTGGTGCTGGCGGTCGGGGTTCATGCCGGAGTTGGAATCGTATTTCCATTTCTCCTTGCCGGTCGCCGCGTCGAGCGCGATCGCCCAGTTGTGCGGCGTGCACATGTAGAGCGTGTCGCCGATCTTGAGCGGCGTCACCTGGTAGGTGGTCTCGCCGACATCGTCCGGCAGCTTCACGTCGCCGGTCTGGTATTGCCAGGCGACCTTGAGCGTGCCGACATTGTCCGTGTTGATCTGGTCGAGCGGCGAATAGCGCTGGCCGTATGGCGTGCGGCCGTACTGGTGCCATTCGCCGGCCGGCACGTTGCCGCCGAGGGCGGGGGTGGCGTTGACGACGTCGGTCGGCAGGTTGCCGGCCACGTCGTGCGGGTCCTGCGTCATCGCAAAGCCGGCAACGCCGATGGAGACGAGGACGGCAACGGCAAGTGGCAGGGCCGAGGCCGGGTAGGGCGTGCCGGTGGGGCTGGAAAAGCCGAGCGGACGGCGGATGGCCGGCAGCATCAGCCACAGGCCGATGAGCACGATGACGCCGCCGCGCGGGCCGAGCTGCCACCAGTCGAAACCGACCTCCCAGATCGCCCAGCCGAGCGAACCGAGGATGACGAGGGCGTAAAGCCAGAGCGCCGCGCCGGAGCGGCGCAGGAGCAGCACGGCCGTGACGAGGAAGGCGAGGCCGGTGACGAGATAATAGGGGCTGCCGCCGAGCGATAGCAGCCACCCGCCTCCGCCCGTCAGCACCAATCCGATGATGGCGATGAGGGCGGCGGTCAGCGTGAGCAACATGGGGATCTCCGTTGGTGCTGCCGGCCGGGGAGGAGGCCGACAAGACGTCCGGCTCAAGGAGGGACGCTGGAGAAATTAGGGCAGAACCGTGGCGCTTCAATGCCGGAAAAGGAGGAGAAGGAAATTATACTTTTCTACTCATGTTTTTTGGAGGCGAGGCCGCCTTGGAAGGCGCTTGCCCCTCATCCGGCCTGCCGGCCACCTTCTCCCCGCAAGCGGGGAGAAGGAGATATGCCGTACCGGCTTCCTCGATCATCACCGCTTCGTAGGGCAAGTCCCCTCTCCCCGCTTGCGGGGAGAGGGTTAGGGTGAGGGGCACGTTCCCCAGGTGGTGACCTTGCCTGCAAAGGAGGGAGAAGTCCGGAAAGGCTTTCCTCCTCCGCCCCTCACGTCCCGCAGAAGGTCGCGGTGATCTCCTCGCCGGGCTTCGGCGGCACGGCATAGGCGGCGAAGGCCGGCTGGTCCTCGTAGGGCCGCGCCAGCACGTCGGTCAGCGCCGAAAACAGCGAGAAATCGCCATGGTCGACCGCCGCCGTCAGCGCCTCCTCGACCTTGTGGTTGCGCGGGATGAAGGCGGGGTTGACGCGGCGCATCGCCGCTGCGCGCGCCTGCGGCGTCACGGCCTCCCGCGCCAGCCGGGCGCGCCAGAGGGCAAGCCAGGGCGTGAGCGCGCCGGGCGTTTCGAGGAGGTCTTGCAGCGCGTCGTCCGCCGCATCGCCTTCGGCCGCGTCGACAAGGCGCCGGAAGGCGAGCGTATAGTCGGCCTTCTGCTCGTAGAGCGTCACGAGCAGGTCGCGGATCAGGCCCTGGTCGTCGTCCTCCTCATCCGCGCCAAGGCCGATCTTCGCCCGGATCACCGCCTTCCAATGCGCCTGGAAGCGCTCCATGAAGCGGCCGACCGCCGCATTCGCCATCTCCACCGCCTTGTCCTGGTCGTCGCAAAGAAGGGCAAGCAGCGCCTCGGCGAGCCGCGCGATGTTCCACTGGCCGATCATCGGCTGGTTGCCGAAGGCATAGCGCCCGTTGCGGTCGATGGAGGAATAGACGGTGCGCGGATCGTAGCGGTCCATGAAGGCGCAGGGGCCGAAATCGATCGTCTCGCCCGAGATCGTCATGTTGTCGGTGTTCATCACGCCATGGATGAAGCCGACGCCGAGCCATCGGGCGATGAGCGAGGCCTGCCGGTCGGCGACGGCGTCCAGCAGCGCGAGATAGGGCTGCTCCGCGCCCTTCAGCGCCGGATAGTGCCGGTCGATGACGTGGTCGGCGAGCACGCGCACGTTCTCCGTGTCGCCGCGGGCGGCGAAGAACTGGAAGGTGCCGACGCGGACATGGCTGGCGGCGACGCGGGTGAAGACGGCGCCCGGCAGCACCCGGTCGCGATAGACCGGCTGGCCGGTGGCGACGGCCGCCAGCGCCCGCGTCGTCGGAATGCCGAGCGCATGCATGGCCTCGCTGACGATATATTCGCGCAGCACCGGCCCGAGCGCCGCCCGCCCGTCGCCGCGGCGCGAATAGGGCGTCTGGCCGGCGCCCTTCAGCTGGATGTCGCGCCGCCGGCCGTTGCGGTCTATCACCTCGCCGAGAAGGATCGCCCGCCCGTCGCCGAGCTGCGGCACGAACTGGCCGAACTGGTGGCCGGCATAGGCCATGGCGAGCGGCAGCGAACCGGGCAGCGGCACGTTGCCGGAGAAGTAACCCGCGCCGTGCCGCTCCAGCGCATCCGCATCGAGGCCGAGCTCCCCGGCAAGCGCCCGGTTGAACGCGATGAGCCGCGGCGCCTCCACCGGGCTCGGATCGACCGGGGCGAAGAAGACGTCCGGCAGGCGCGCATAGCTGTTGTCGAAGGCAACGGGCCTGCCGTCGTCGCCGTGCTGCGGGTTGGTGGCGTTGCTCATGGCATCCTCTTGCGGCGTTCTCGTCTCGTCTCCCTATAGGTAGCGACAAGCGGCCGGATTGAAAGGGCCGGCGGCGGGGCGCTCGCTTGCCGGGCCCGTGGTGCGGTGCTAGCGTCCGGCGAAAAGCCATGCCGGTTCAACAGTCGGGGTCCTGTCAGATGCGTGCGCTCGCCGTCCTTTTGCTGTTGCCGTCCGTCGCCTTCGCGGAAACCTGCGGCGCCTGGAGCGCCGGCATTTCCGAGGAGGAGGAGGGGCCGGTCATGGTGGCCTCGGTCTGCGTGGGGGCCGGGGCGCGGGAAAGCAACCTCCTCCTGAAATGCGGCCCCGAAGGCCGGCTCAGCCTGCGGTTCCTCGCTGCCGCGGCGCTGGATTTCCCGCCGGGCGACGGCGGGGACTTCTCCAGCCCGCTGCGCCTTTCCATCGATGGCGAGGCCTTCGACCGGCCCGCGCATCACGAGGCGATGGACGGCGCGATGGTCAGCGAATTCCCGATAACCGGCCCGCTGGCCGAGCGCCTCAAGGCCGGCAGGGCGCTGACGATCGCCTATCCGGCAACGGCATTCGAGCCGCTCGCCTTCCCCCTCACAGGGTCGAAGGCGGCGATCAGCACGCTGGCGGCGGCCTGCGCCGGCTCCTGACGCCCGTTGCCGGCCGGCATGGAATTTCACGGCCTTCTGAATAAGCGGGCGGCGCCGTCCGTCCCCTTCTTCAGGCATGCATTGGGTGAGCGAATGTCCGGTTGCCGGCGAGCCGGGACCGTGTCTCGGGAGGGTATCGTGCAGCGGAATGTCCATCGGTGGATCGCGGCGCTTGCCGCCTGTCTTCTTCTCCTCGCCGCGCCGGCCGCCATCGCCGCCGAACGCTACGCGCTCCTCATCGGCAATGCCGAATACGAGGATGCCGAACCGCTGGAGAACCCGCTCAACGACATCGACCTCGTCGGCGAGGCGCTGGAGCGGGTGGAGTTCGACGTGACGCGCGTCACCGATGCCGACCATCTCGGCATGCTCTCCGCGCTCAACAATTTCACGCGGCTGGCGGAGAAGGCGGAGGACCCGGTGCTCTTCGTCTATTTCTCCGGCTATGCGGTGCAGATCAACGGCGACAATTTCCTGCTGCCGGTCGATGCCTCCGGCCGCACCGTGACGGGCCTGCGCAACCGCTCGCTGCCCGTCTCCGAGATCACGAAGACGCTGCGCGGGCTCGGCAAGGGCCTCAAGGTCGTGCTCTTCGACGCGGCGCATGAAAACCCGTTCCTCACGCTGCGCGACATCCCGGACGGGCTTGCCGAGCCGAAGGACGCCGAGGGCGTGCACTATGCCTATGCCGCCGCGCCCGGCACCGCCTACGACTACGAGGGAACGCCGATCAGCCCCTTCGCCTCGGCCTTCGTCGATGCGATCAGCATTCCCGGCATCGTGCTGGAGGAGGCCTTCCGCAAGGTCGGCGAGATCGTCAAGGAGCGCAGCAAGGGCCGGCAGGAGACCTGGCAGAGCGATGCCGACTACGGCAAGTTCGCCCTGAGCCCGAAGGACGACAAGGTCGACGAGGCCGAGATCGCCTTCTACGAATTCGCCGCGCTCGCCGACAACCGCGAGGCCTACGACCGCTATCTCGGCCGCTACCCCGAGGGCGTCTTCGCCTATGTCGCCAAGCGCAAGATCGACCTTCTCGCCGGCCGCTTTTCCCGCGACCACGAGGATGGCGGCGAGATGCCCTATCTGACGGTCTCCAACGACCGGCGCGATCCCTGCGGGCGCATCACCTTCGGCGATTACGCGCAGGACCGCCGGCTCTCCGACGTCTACAAGGACGGCCAGCTTGTGCTGATCGACGTGCGCTTCTGGTATCCGCCGGAAGGCTGCGACTATCTCTCCTACTTCACGACCGTCTATTCGCACGAGCGGCTGCGCAACGTCATCACCGCGGCGAGCATCCCCGAGCGGCGCATCTATGTCGCGAGCCGGGACGATCTCAGTCCCAGCGAGGAACGCGCGATCTACGACTATTTCGACGAGGATCGCCGCGGCTACGCGCAATCCCTGATGTTCCGCGCGATCAACGAGGAACGCCGCCACAGCCTCGGCATCGCGATCAAGACACCGGACGACAGGGCCCGCGAATATGTCGACGAGGTGGAATGCGGCGACGGGTGCCTGCGCGTGCGCGGCCTCGTGCGCCTGCGCGACAACAGCGTGCGCGCGCTGGAGGACTACGAGTTCGACTTCGTCGACGTGCGCCGCCTCGGCCTCTACGACAAGTACCGCGCCGCGCTGCGCGACTTCCCGGAGGACGAGCATGCGGGGAGCAGTGATGTCGCCCTGGGTGTGAAGGCGGACGACTATGCGGCGGCGGGCGGCGCCGTGAGCCACGAGACGAACGCCTATGGCGAAACCGCCGCCTCCGGCCATGACGACGGCTACGGCAAGGACGCCGACCCCTACCGCGCCGTGCGCACGGTCGGCGGCTGGGAGGTCGTCGCCGACTTCTCCGGCGACCGCTTCCTGAACTGCCGCGCCACGCGCCGCGGCGAGGGCGGGCGCCACGCCGCCTTCCGCTGGTACGACGACGGCCACGTCACCTTCGGCTTCCAGGACACGGCCTACGACTACCGCGACGACTATACGAGCGATGCGCGATACTGGATCGACGACGGCGAGGGCTACGACATCAAGGGCAAGGCCTACGGCCGCAGCGAGATCGCCTACGACCTCGGCCGCGATCGCTCGGTGATCGACGCGCTGAAGCGGGGCAACCACATCCGCATCGGCGACGTGCGCACGAGCCTGAAAGGGTCCAGCGCCATGCTGAGCGATCTGCAGGCCTGCGTGGCGGCGTTCCGGTAGGGGCGAAGCTGCAACCGCCCCTCATCCGCCTGCCGGCACCTTCTGCCCGCAGGCGGGGAGAAGGGATTTGCTGCACTGGTTTCCCACCAGGAGGAGATGGTCGAATGCAGGAAAGCCTCACGGCTTGCTTCCTTCTCCCCGCTTGCGGGGAGAAGGTCGCGGCAGCGGGATGAGGGGCTAAGCCCTTTCCCGGACCGCCATCACATCTTCCCCGCCACCTTGATCGCGAAGGCATATTCGAAGGCGATTTCCTCCAGGCGCTGGAAGCGGCCCGAGGCGCCGCCGTGGCCGGCGCCCATGTTGGTCTTGAGGAGGATCGGTTCGGAGCCGGTCGTCTTTTCGCGCAGCCGGGCCACCCATTTGGTGGGCTCCCAGTAGGTGACGCGCGGGTCGGTGAGGCCGGAAAGCGCGAGGATGGCGGGATAGGGCTTCGCCTCCACATTGTCGTAGGGCGAGTAGCTTGCCATGAGCTGGTAGAAATCCCTGCTCTCGATCGGGTTGCCCCATTCCGGCCATTCCGGCGGGGTCAGCGGCAGCGTGTCGTCCAGCATGGTGTTGAGCACGTCGACGAAGGGCACGGCGGCGATGATGCCGCCGAACTTTTCCGGCGCCATGTTGGCGACCGCACCCATCAGCATGCCGCCGGCCGAGCCGCCCTCGGCGACGATCTTCGCGTAGGACGTGAACTTCTCCTGATTCAGATAATCAGCGGCGGCGATGAAGTCCTTGAAGGTATTGGTCTTTCTGTCCATCTTGCCGTTTTCGTACCAGGCAAAGCCCTTGTCCTTGCCGCCGCGGATATGGGCGATGGCATAGACGAAGCCGCGGTCGACCAGCGACAGGCAATTGGTGTTGAAGGAGGCGGGGATGGTGATGCCGTAGGCGCCGTAGCCGTAGAGCAGGCACGGCGCGGAACCGTCGAGCGGCGTATCCTTCCGGTAGAGCAGGGTGACCGGCACGCTCTCGCCGTCCGGGGCCGGCGCGAAGACGCGGCGGGTGACGTAGTCGTCGATCGTGTGGCCGGAGGGCACTTCCTGCGTCTTCAGGAGCGTGCGCTCGCGCGTCGCCATGTCGTAGTCGAAGAGCTGCGAGGGCGTCGTCATCGAGGAGTAGGAGAAGCGGATGACGTCGGTGTCGTATTCCGCCGCGCCGGAAAGGCCGAGCGAATAGGCCTCCTCCGCAAAGGCGATGGCGTGTTCCTCGCCGCTTTCCCGCTCGCGCACGACGATGCGCGGCAGGCCCTCGTGGCGCTCCAGCCAGACGAGGTGGCGGGCAAACGCCATGTGGTTGAGGATCAGCGTGCCCGGGCGGTGCGGCACGACCTCCGTCCAGTTCTCCCGGCCCGGCGCCGTCACCGGCGTCTGCATGATCTTGAAGTCCTTGGCGCCGTCGGCATTGGTGAGGATGTAGAAGACGTCGCCGCCCTCGGTCATCGAATATTCGAGGCCGGTCTGGCGCGGCGCGACGACGACCGGGTTGGCGAGAAGGTCCTTGGTGGAGAGCAGGCGGTATTCGCTCGTCTCGTGGTCGTGGATGTCGATATAGATGAAGTCGTCGATCAGCGAGCCGCCGACCGACATGAAGAAGCCGGCATCCTTCTCCTCGTAGACGAGGCGGTCGTTCTCCTGACGCTCGCCGAGGATGTGATGGAAGATCTTCGACGGGCGGTGGTTCTCGTCAAGCGCGGTGTAGAAGAAGCTCTTGGCATCCGGCGCCCAGACGCCGTCGCCGCCGGTATTGGCGAGCTCGTCGCTGCGGTCCTCGCCGGTCGCAAGGTCGCGCACCTTCAGCGTGAAATATTCCGAGCCCCTGTCGTCATAGCCCCAGATGCCGAGCGAATGGTCGGTGGAATGGTCGATGCCGGACAGACGGAAATAGTCCTTGCCCGCCGCCTCCTTGTCGCCGTCGAGCAGGATGGTCCGTTCGCCGCCCTCGCGCGGCTCGCGGAAATAGCGCGGCTGCTCGCCGCCGGTGACATAGGCGGTGCCGTAGGCGAAGGGACCGTCCTTCATGGGCACGGAGCTGTCGTCCTCCTTGATGCGGCCGCGCATCTCGGCAAACAGCGTCTTCTGCAGCGCCTCCGTATCGGCCATCGCGGCCGTCATGTAGGCGTTCTCCGCCTCCAGATGCGCGCGGATCTCCGGCTGCAGGATCGAGGGGTCCTTGAACATCGCCTGCCAGTTCTCGTCGCGGAACCAGGCATAGTCGTCGGTGCGGGTGATGCCGTGGCGGGTATCGGAGACCGGCTTCTTGGCGGCGACGGGGGCGGCGGGCAGGTTTTTGAAGACGGGCAAGGGATCACTCCGGCAAATCGGTAGGCGGGACCAGAGAGATAGAGAGCCCGGCGGCCCGCATCAAGCGCTCAGCCCGCGCGGCGGGCGAAAAGCCGGTCGTGCAGCACCATGCCCGCCACCATGCAGGTAACAAAGACGAGAGGTTCTGCCCGGCCGAGCGAAAGGGCGGCCAGCGCCGGGCCGGGGCAGAAGCCGCCAAGCCCCCAGCCGAGGCCGAACAGCGCCGAGCCGAGGATCAGTCTGCGGTCGACGGGGCGGGTGTCGGGCAGGTGGAAGCCCTCGGCGAAGGCCGGGCGGGCCAGGCGGCGGACAAGGACGAGGCCGAGCGCCATGACGGCGACGGCGCCGCCGAGCACGAAGGCAAGGCTTGGATCCCAGGCGCCGGCAAGGTCGAGGAAGCCCTGCACGCGTGCCGGGTCCAGCATGCCGGAAAGGGCAAGGCCGAGGCCGAAGAGCGCGCCGCAGGCGAGCGCCGACAGGATTTGCGGGAGAAAGCGGGTCACAGGCCGGAACTCCGCAGGAGCGCGACGGCGAGCACGCCGGCAACGAGGAAGCTGGCGACGGCGGCGAAGGAGCGCGGCGAAAGCCGGGCAAGGCCGACGACGCCGTGGCCGCTGGTGCAGCCGGAACCCATGCGCGTGCCGAAGCCGACGAGGAGGCCGGCGGCGGCGATGAGCGGCAGCGGCGCGGTAATGGTGACGGCCGGCCAGCCGCCGGCAAGGCCGCGGTAGAGGACGGGGCCGAGAAGGAGGCCGGCGACGAAGGCGGCGTTGACGGCGACATTGCTGCCCTCCGCGAGCCGGCCGACAATACCGCTGATGCCGGCGACGCGGCCGTTGAGGACGAGCAGCAGCGCGGCGGCAAGGCCGATCAGCATGCCGCCGAGAAGGGCGGGAAGATAGGCGGTCATGGGCTGTCCCCGTCCGTGCAGAAGATCGTGTAGAGCGCGCCGACGAGCCTTGCGGCCTTTTCGGCGGTGAGGCGGTAGAAGATCTGCTTGCCCTCGCGGCGCGTCTCGACGATGCCGGCCTCGCGCAGCACGTTGAGCTGCTGGGAGAGCGTCGGCTGGTGGATGCCGAGCCGCCGTTCGAGGTCGCCGACGCAGAACTCGCCCTCGATGAGGGTGCAGACCAGCATCAGCCGGGCCGGATGGGCGAGCGTCTTCAGCAGGCCTGCGACCTCCGCCGCCCGCGCTTCCATGGCCTGCGGCGGCATGGTCCCGGCGCCGCCGGGCGGGTTGGTCGTACTCACGCGGGGTATCCTTCCAGTCATCGCCAAAACATTATACATTTTCATATAATGTATAATGTTCATGCGCAAGCGGGCTGGCGAGGGGGCGGCGGTTTGTCAGCCGGGCAGGCTGCGGCGGGCCTTGCGCTTGGCGGGGCGCAGCTCGTCGGCGATGGTCATGCCGATGATGGAGAGGGGCAGGGCGAGCATGGCGCCGGCCGCGCCCCACATCCAGGTCCAGAAGATGATGGCGGTGAAGATGATGAAGGCGTTGACCTCCAGCCGCTTGCCCATCACGGCCGGCATGACGAGGTTTTCCATGGCGAGGTGCACGAGGAAGAAGGCGAGCGCCGGCAGGAGGCCCATCATCAGCGTCTCGTGCGTGAGAAGGCCGGCGGTGCCGAGCGCGATGGTCATCAGCGTCACGCCGAGGAAGGGAACGAACGAGGAGAGGAAGGCGAACAGCCCCCACAGCACGGGCATGGCCAGCCCGCCGCCCCAGGTGATGAGGGCGGTGACGATGCCGAGCGCACCGTAGACCAGCGCCGCGGTGGCGAAATAATAGCCGAGCGCGCTGTCGATGGCGTTCATGACGCGGATGGCGGCGAGCCGCTGGCCGCGGCGCGGAAAGGCCATGATGAGCATCTGGCGCAGCTTCAGCCGCGCGGAGAGGAAGAGCACCAGCGCGGCGAAGAAGATCATGGCCTGCAGCAGGGCGGGGGTAAGGCTGGCCGAGAGGATGCCGAGGATGCTGCCGGTGTTCTCCAGCACCTTCTCCATCGACATCTGGCCGCTCTCGAAGGTCTGCGGGCTGATGCTCAGCCAGCCGAAACGGGAGAAGAGCGGCGTGATGCGGTCATAGGCCCCGCGCACCAGGTCGGGCGCGTTGGCGGCGAGCTGGGTGACCGGCTCGGCAAGCAGGCCGGCGATGAAGAAGACGCCGGCCCCGAAGGCGCCGGCCAAAAGCAGTGCCGTCGGCAGCGGCGGAATGCCGAGTTCGGTGAGCTTTTCCGCCGCCACGCCGAAGATGAGGCCGGTGACGACCGCCAGCGACAGCGGAATGAGGATCGGCGCCATGAGATAGACGACGGCCATCGCCATGATGGCGAAGATGCCGATCGCCGCCCAGGCGGCGGCGATGTCGAGCGCGTAGCGGCGTGGCGCGTCTTCCGAAAGGTCCTTTTCGATGTCGATGCTGCCCCGCAAGAGCCGCCGTTCGGCCGGTTTTCCAGAGATGTCGTGCATGATGTAGCCCCTCTTTGGCGCCGGAAACGCGCGAGGCGTACGGAAGTTCCGCCCTGTGGGGTGAAACCTGCGGTGGGTTGCCACCGTCGCGAAATCGACATATTGCCCGTTAACCCCGAATTAAGGTGTCGGAAATGGCGCCACGAAGAGGAGGCCGACAGTTGAAACGACAGGCAGGCGGGCTTTCCATCGCCCTTTGCACCCTGGCGCTCGCGCCGCTCTGTTCATCGCCCGCGCTGGCGATCGATGCCCGCGTCCGCAGCCAGCTCCAGAAGCTGACGCCGGAAGAGCGGCTGGAACAGCGCTGCGACATCGAGGCGATGGACAAGATCAGCGGCGGCAAGGGCGGCTTCCGCCCGGACAAGGTGATCGCCTATGCCTTCGGCGATCCCAAGCTCGACGGCACGACGATCAGGACGAAGGGCGCCGTCTTCCGCAGCGGCGGCGAATGGTATCGCCTTTCCTACAAATGCGAGGCGAGCGCCGACCGGCTGGAGGTCAACGCCTTCAAGTACCGCATCGGCGACATGGTGCCGCGCGAGGACTGGGCCGAGCACTATCTCTACGATTGAGGGTGCGGGGGTATTATCTCGCACCGCTTCTTGGCAAGGCCTTCAGGCCGAGAGCCTGAGGCCGATGCCCCAGGGATCGACGAGCGAGACGGTGTCGCCGCTGCGCGTCGTGGGGATCGCCAATGCGTCCAGCTTGTCCAGTGCCGTTTCCAGCCTGGCCGGTTCGTTGAAGCGGATCGTGTAGTCGGCAAGGCCGGTCATGCCGGGCTGGCGCTTCGGCTGGCCGTGCGAGTTCCAGACATTGGCGGCGACATGGTGGTGGTATTTCCCCGTCGCGAAGAAGCTGGCGCCCGGATAGGTCGCCATGATGTCGAGGCCGAGCACGTCGCGGAAGAAGGCGTCCGCTTCCGCGATGTCGGAGACCTGGAGGTGGATGTGGCCGATGGCGGTGCCGTTTTCCTGGCCGGTCCAGCCGTCCTTCGGCGCCTCGTCGTAGAGCGCCTGCAGGTCGAGCCGGTGCGTCGCCATCTTCACCGTGCCATCAGGCACATAGGTCCACTCGGAGCGGTCGCGGTCGCGATAGACCTCGATGCCGTTGCCCTCCGGGTCGTCGAGATAGATCGCCTCGCTGACGAGGTGGTCGGAGGCGCCGGTGAGCGGCACGTTGTTGTGCGCGACATGGGCGAGCCAGCGGCCGAGCTCCCTGCGATCCGGCACGAGGAAGGCGGTGTGGAACAGGCCCGGCGCATTGCGCGGCGCGCGGGCGGCATTGCTGCCCGTCGTCAGCGTCAGAAGCGGCCGGCCGGCAACGCCGAGCGTTTCGCCCGAGGCCGACTTTTCGAGCACCGAAAGGCCCATCACCTGCTGGTAGAAGGCCGAGAGCATCGGCAGGTCGATCACCGTCAGGTGCGAATGGTCGACGAAGGCCGGCATGTCGACGGCGTGGCTGGTCGTGGTGGTCGTATCGTTCATCGGGGCGGTCTCCGCGCGGCTGGGGCCGGCCCTGGTGGCGGCGATGCCCGCGGCGGCGGCGCCGAGGAATGTCCGTCTGTCGAGGTCCGTCATGGTTTGATCCCTGTCTCGGTTTCCCCTGGAAACCGTTCTGTCGGAAGGGAATATGGCGGAGCGGCGGCGTTCACGAAAGGTGGGATTTCGGCGATTTACTGTCAATGCAGTGTTGACGATGCCGGCTCGGAAACTTGATTCCGATCAATGTCGTTTCTCGGGTACGATGCCATTTTCGGCGCATGATCGACAACGAAGGGAGACCGGTATCGTGACGGACCTGGCGCAGTACAAGGACATTCTGGAGACCCGCAAGCGCGAGCTCTACCGCCGCCTCAACAAGATCGAGAAGGATCTCGACACGCTGAAGAGCGGCGACAGCGCCGACCGCGCCATCGAGCGGGAGAACGACGAGGTGCTGGAGGAATTCGGCACGACCGGCCTCAAGGAACTGGGCGCCATCGACGCCGCGCTCGACCGCATCGCCGCCGGCACGTTCGGGCTCTGCGCCAAGTGCGGCGCGCCGATCTCCGAGGCCCGGCTCGCCGCCGTGCCGCATGCCGCGCTCTGCGAGGAATGCATCGCGCAGCAATGAAGCGCCGCCCGCCGTTGGTGGGATCCGCGGGCTCGACCCGAGGATCCGTCTCACACGGCAAACTTTTGTGATCCGGGCACACCCTTGCCCCCTGCCTCCAAACGCGCCACCATGGTCGAAAGGACAAGGCAGGATCGGTCGTGGAGATCAAGGGCGTCAAATGGAACTATGATCGGGTCGAGGTGATCGCCGACGGCATCGTGCATGGCGTCGGCGTGGTCTTCGCGCTGATCGGCGTGACGGCGCTGATCTTCTATGCCACCGTCTGGGCGACGAGCGGACAACTGGCGGCCGCCTGGGTCTACGGCATCGGGCTCGTCGTCGCGCTCGCCACGTCCTTCGCCTACAATCTCTGGCCGGTCTCGAAGGTCAAGTGGCACCTGCGCCGCTTCGACCATGCGGCGATCTTCGTGCTGATCGCCGCCACCTACACGCCCTTCCTGCAGCGCGGCATCGACGATCCGCTGCTGGCCGGCATGCTCGTTGGCATCTGGCTGATGGCGGCGGGGGGCGTCGCGCTGAAGTTCCTCTTTCCCGGCCGCTACGACCGGCTGGCGATCCTCATCTATCTCGCCATGGGCTGGAGCGGTGCCCTTGCCGCCGGGCCGCTGACGACGCATCTTTCCGCCGCCACGCTGACGCTGATCGTCGCCGGCGGCGTGCTCTATTCGGTCGGCGTCATCTTCCATGTCTGGGAGAAGCTGCGCTTCCAGAACGCCATCTGGCACGGCTTCGTCGTCGCCGCGGCCGCCGTGCATTATTCGGCGGTGCTGACCAGCGTCGTCTCGGGCGCCTGACGGCGTGTTCCGCTGCAAGACCGCACCGCCGGAATTGCTCTATTGCGCCGGCGGGGCGGCGCCCTGCGCGCTCGTGCAGCCTTCGGCCGGCCGCAGCGATTTCACCAGTCGCCCGACGAGCGGCGACATCTGCGCCTTCATCGACTGTGGATATTCCAGCACGAAGGAGGCGGCGGCGTCCTCGCACAGCGCGATGATCCGGTGATAGAGGATGGAATCGACGAGCGTGCCGGAAAGGCTCGCCCAACCGGCCGTCTGCCGGTCATAGCTGAGGTCCCAGCCCTCCTGCAGATAGGTCTCGCGCCGGCCGGCGACCTCCTCCTCGAACGGTCCGGTCGCCAGGTGGTTCGCCCAGACGGAGAGTTTCGCTTCGCCCTTGGCATAGGTCCGCCCGTCGCCATTGCCGGCTTCCTGCACGAGCGAGAACCCGGGCGGGATCTCCATCGTGAAGCCGAAGCGGGCGTTGACATAGGGCTCCCAGCCCTGCGCGACGGCGGCGACGGGGAGGGCGAGGAAAAGGAGAAGGAGAAAGCGTTGCACGATCGGCTCCTCGTTGATGGCGTCCCGGGGGAACGGACAAAGAGGGGTGTTTCTTCGCCCGGCAATCGCTGCCGAAATCGCGAAGCGATTCCGTTTCAAGGAATTGAGCAGCGTTTTTTAAACTGTTGCAGCAACCTTTGCGCGTCAAGTTTGCCTAAAGCAGGCTGGACAGCTTTCCTGCTCCTCCTGTATGGCACGAGGCAAAACCGGGGGAAACCATGGACATCACGATACGCGACGCCGTGGAGGCGGATCTTCCCGGCATCATGGAGATCTACAACGACGCCGTCGCCAACACGACGGCGATCTGGAACGAGGCGGTCGTCGACCTGGACAACCGCAGGGCCTGGTTCTCCGCCCGCCGCGAGCGCGGCTTCCCGGTGCTCGTCGCCGTGCGCGGCAAGCAGGTGATCGGTTACGCTTCCTATGGCGACTGGCGGGCCTTCGACGGCTACCGCCACACGGTCGAGCATTCCGTCTATGTGCGCGGCGATGCCCGCGGCAGCGGCACGGGCAAGCGCCTGCTCAAGGCGCTGATCGACCGGGCGAGCTTCAACGGCATCCATGTGATGATCGCCGGCATCGAGGCGGAGAACACCGCCTCGATCAAGCTGCACGAGAATCTCGGCTTCCGGGTGGTCGGCCGGTTCAGCGAGGTCGGCATCAAGTTCGGCCGCTGGCTGGACCTGACCTGCATGGAGCTCAAGGTCCCCAAGCGGTAGGACCGGTCGGCCCGAGACCGCCTTTCCGCGCGCCTCAATCCGGATCGAAGCTGAGCGCCACGCCGTTCATGCAGAAGCGCAGGCCCGTCGGCGGCGGGCCGTCCGGGAAGACGTGGCCGAGATGGGCGTCGCAGTCGGCGCAGCGGATCTCCGTGCGCGTCATGCCGTAGGAATAGTCGGTATGGTCCGTCACCGCGCCGGCTTCGATCGGCTCGTAGAAGCTCGGCCAGCCGGTGCCGGAATTGAACTTCGCCTCCGACCGGTAGAGCGGCCTGTCGCAGCAGATGCAGTGATAGGTGCCCTTCTTGGAGAGATCGAAGTCGGGGCTGGAAAAGGCGCGTTCCGTGCCGTGCTCGCGTGTGATGCGGAACTGCTCCGGCGTCAGGATCTCCCGCCACTCGTCCTTCGTCTTGTTGACCTTCAATGTCTTCGTGTCGCTCATCGCGTCCTCCTGTCGGTGCATAGATAGGGTGCCGGTGGCGGCAAGACAATCGTCGGCTGTGTTCCATTGCGGGATTGGCAATCGTGCGGTTTGTGGCGTAGAGTAATACCAGTTTTCAACAAGGTATTACCGAGGTCTCATGAGCACGACGGTGACGAGCAAGGGGCAGGTGACGATCCCCAAGGCCGTGCGGGATTTTCTCGGCATCGGCCCCGGCAGCAGGGTCGAGTTCCGCCGGGTCGGGGACGGCAGCATTGTCGTGGTGCCGCTGGACGACGCCCGGCCGGAAAGCCGGTTCGCCCGCCTGCGGGGCCAGGCCGGCAAAGGGATGACGACGGACGAGATCATGGCGCTGACGCGCGGCGACGATTGACCATGTTTCTGGTCGATACGAACGTCCTGCTCGACCTCGTGACGGAAGACCCGGTCTGGGCCGCATGGTCGCAGGCGGAGCTGGAAGCCGCCGCGCTGCTCGGTCCTCTCGGGATCAACGATGTCGTCTATGCCGAGCTTTCGGTACGCTACCGGGATATTGCCGATCTCGATGCGATGATCGCGCTTGCGCAACTGGACCATCTGCCCATCCCGCGGCAGGCGCTTTTTCTTGCCGGAAAGGCCTTCCAGGCCTACCGCAGGACCGGCGGCAGCCGGACGGGCGTGCTTCCGGATTTCTTCATCGGCGCCCATGCCGCGGTCGCGGGCCTGACCCTGATCACGCGCGATGCCGCGCGATACCGTACCTATTTCCCGAACCTTGCCGTACGCACGCCCGATGCGCGTGAAGGTGGGTAAAACGTCGCAGGTTTGCCGTTCGAGGGTGGCGGTTTTCCTTCTGGCGACGTAGAACCGGCGATCTGAAAAAAACACGGCACGACGGGCGAAGCCCGCGCACGAGGGAGAGGGGATGATACCAGACACGATGGGCTTGACCTTCCTTGCCTTCTGTCTGCCGTTTCTCGGCGCGCTGGTCGCGCCCGCGCTCACGCGGCTCCTCGGTCACCATGCGGCCTGGCCGCTGGCGCTGGTGCCGGCCGCGATCTTCCTCCACTTCCTCGGCTTCAATGCGGAGGTCTCGCGCGGCGAGATCGTCACGGGCGGCTATGCCTGGGTGCCGTCCTACAATGTCAGCTTCTCCTGGCTGATCGACGGCCTGTCGCTCGCCTTCCTGCTCCTGATCTCCGGCATCGGCACGCTCATCGTGCTCTATGCCGGCGGCTACCTGAAGGGACATCCGCACCAGGGGCGGTTCTTCTCCTTCATCCTGATGTTCATGGGCGCGATGCTCGGCCTCGTCGCCTCCGACAGCTTCCTGATGCTCTTCGTCTTCTGGGAGCTGACCTCGATCACCTCCTTCCTGCTGATCGGCTTCGACCATGCGCGCGAGGCCGCGCGCCGCGCCGCGCTGCAGGCGCTGGTCGTCACCGGCGGCGGCGGGCTCTTCCTGCTGGCCGGCCTGCTGCTCCTGTGGAACGTCACCGACGTCACGCAACTGTCGCTCCTGATGTCCTTCGGCGCGGAGGTGCGGGCAAGCCCGTTCTACCTGCCGCTGCTCTTCCTCATCCTCGGCGGCGCCTTCACCAAGTCGGCGCAGTTCCCGTTCCATTTCTGGCTGCCGAACGCGATGGAGGCGCCGACGCCCGTCTCGGCCTATCTCCATTCGGCCACCATGGTGAAGGCCGGCGTCTACCTCCTGATGCGGCTCAATCCCGTGATGGGCGACACGCCCGCCTGGGAGACGATCCTGCCGGCCTTCGGCGGGCTGACGCTGCTCGTCGGCGCGGTGCTCGCCATCCGCCAGACGGACCTGAAGCTGATGCTCGCCTATACGACGGTCGCCTCGCTCGGCCTTCTCGTGATGCTGACCGGCTTCGGCTCGCAGCACGCGGTGGCCGCCGCCGCGCTCTATCTCGTCGCCCACTCGCTCTTCAAGGGCGCGCTCTTCATGGTCGCCGGCCTCATCGACCACGAGACGGGCACGCGCGACATCACCAGGCTCGGCGGGCTCAAGCGGGCGATGCCCGTCACCTTCCTTGCCGCGCTGCTTGCCGCGCTCTCCATGGCCGGCCTGCCGCCCTTCTTCGGCTTCCTCGCCAAGGAGGAGATCTATGCGGCGCTTGCCGGCGGCAGCCTGCGCGCCATCGCCTTCACCGCCGCGGCCGTCATCGGCAACGGGCTGATGTTCGCCGTCGCCTTCGCGGTGGCGCTGAAACCGTTCCTCGGCGCGCCGGTCGAGACGCCGAAACATGCGCATGAGGGGCCGGCCCTCCTGTGGATCGGCCCCATGCTGCTCGCCGTCAAGGGGCTTGTCATCGGCCTCTTTTCCGCCGTCGCCCATGCCCTGCTGACGTCGCCGCTCGCCTCCGCCATCGCCGGCAAGCCGGAGACGGTCACCATTTCGGCCGTGCCGCATCTCGGCCTCGCGCTGGCGCTGTCCGTCGTCACCATTGTTTTCGGTGCCGCCGTCTTCCTCTTCATCGACAAGGCGCGCGCGACGGCGAACCGGCTGGTCGAGGATATTGGCTGGGGACCGGACCGCGGCTTCGACCAGGTGATGACGGGCCTCGTGCGCGCCGCCGCGGCGATCAACCGCCGCGTCCAGCCCGGCCGCATGGAAATCTACATGACGGCGACCTTCGCGGTGATCGCGCTGGCGCTGCTCGTGCCGCCCGCCGTCTATGGCGAATGGCCGCGCCTGCCGGTCTGGCCGGCCGACATGCCGTTCCACGAGCTGGCGGTCATGGCGCTCGCCGTCCTCGGCATCGGCGCGGTGCTGACGGCGAGCAACCGCCTGACGGCCATCGTCGCGCTCGGCATCCAGGGCTTCTGCGTCGCCATGCTCTTCCTGCTGTTCGGCGCGCCGGACCTCGCCTTCACGCAGTTCATGATCGAGACGCTGTCGGTCGTCATCCTCGCCCTCGTCATGACGCGGCTGAAGCTGACGCCGCGCGACCACCGTCCCTTGCGCGAGAAGGTCCCGGATGCGGTCATCGCCATCGCCTGCGGCCTCGGCTTCTCGCTCTATCTCCTGAAGGTCACGCAGGGCCGCTTCGACACGGCGCTCACCGATTTCTTCAATCTCTATTCCAAGACGATCGCGCATGGCGCCAATGTCGTGAACGTCATCATCGTCGATTTCCGCGGCACGGACACGCTGGGCGAGATCGCCGTCGTCATGGTGACGGGCCTGGCGATCCTCTCGATCATCCGCATCCGCAAGGGCAAGGCGGGAGGCAAGGCATGATGGTCTGGGCTTGCAGCCACCCCCCTTCGCCTTGCCGGCCATCGTCCCCTCAAGGGGGAAGATCGGCCAGTGGCACGGTGTCGCCGCATCCCCCTTCTCCCCGCCTGCGGGGAGAAGGTGCCGGCAGGCGGATGAGGGGCGGGCAGGGCGCTGGGACCCTTTTGACGCCGGGTTCGATTGGCCGGCATTGCCCCTCATCCCGCTGCCGCGACCTTCTCCCCGCAGGCGGGGAGAAGGGGCAGGGGGCATGCTTTTCCGTTCATGAGCAGCCGTTCTGTTGCTCAGCCGCCTTCGTTGAAGGGCTTCACCCATGAACACGCTCATCTTCCGCACCGTCGCCCCGTTCCTCACCGCGCTCATGGTGCTGTTCTCGCTCTTCGTGCTGCTGCGCGGCCACAACGAGCCGGGCGGCGGTTTCATCGGCGGGCTGATCGCCGTCTCGGCCTTCGCGATCTACGGCATCGCCAACGGCATTGCCGCCGTGCGCAAGGCGCTGTGGTTCCATCCGATGACGATCTCCGCCTTCGGCCTCTTCATCGCGGCGATTGCCGGCCTGATGTCGATCTTTTTCGCCGTGCCCTTCATGACGGGGCTCTGGGTCTATCCGGTCATCCTCGGCGTCGAGATCCCGCTTTCCAGCGTCATGCTGTTCGATACCGGCGTCTATCTCGTGGTGGTGGGCGCGATCACCTCGATCGCCCTGGCGCTGGAAGCGGAGGAGGACGCCTGATGGAAGTGCCCTTCGTCCTCCTCATCGGCCTGTTCTTTTCCGCCGCCGTCTATCTGATGCTGTCGAAGTTCCTGGTGCGCGTTCTGCTCGGCGTCGTGCTGCTCGGCAATGCGGTGAACCTCCTCATCTTCACCAATGGCCGCATCTTGCGCGAGGTCCCGCCGATCATTCCGGCCGGCCATGACGTGCCGCAGGCGCTCACCGCCAATCCGCTGCCGCAGGCGCTCATCCTGACGGCGATCGTCATTTCCTTCTCCTTCTTCGCCTTCCTGCTGGTGCTCGTCTACCGCGCCTACCAGGACCTCGGCACCGACAACGGCAACGAGATGCGCCTGGCGGAGCCGGAAAACGATCCCCTTCCGCCGACCGGCTACTGACAGGAACCGACCCGCCAATGGCCGCCACGCCGACCGATCTTTCCGCAGCCCTCGTCATGACCCCGGTCGCCACCGCCGACTGGCTGGTCGTGCTGCCGCCCGCCTGGTGCATCCTGGCCGGCGCGGTGCTCCTGATGGCCCGCAAGTCGCTGCACCTGCAGGGCTTCCTCGCGGTTCCCGCGCTGGCCGTACTGGTGCTGCTCGATGCGCTGCTGCTCGCCCATGTCGCGGCGAACGGCCCGGTCACCATGGTCATGGGCCGCTGGCTGCCGCCCTTCGGCATCGCGTTCACGGCGGACCTGACGGGCGTGCTCTTCGCGCTTGCGGGCGCCGTCGTGGCGCTTGCCGGCGCCGTGCACGCGCTGACCGATATCGACGGCAGCGGCCGGCGCTACGGCTTCTATCCGTTCCTGCTGCTGCTGATGGCCGGCGTTTCCGGCGCCTTCCTGACGGGCGACATCTTCAACCTCTATGTCTGGTTCGAGGTGCTGCTGATCTCGTCCTTCGGCCTCATCACGCTCGGCTCGGAGCCGCGGCAGATCGACGGCGCGATCAAGTATGCCTTCCTCAACCTCATCGCCACGACGCTGTTCCTGATCACGACCGGCTATCTCTACGGCATCTTCGGCACGCTCAACATGGCCGACATCGCCGCGAAGGCGGCAGCGGGCCGCGCCGAGCTGCCGCTGATGACGCTCGCCATGCTCTACCTCACCGCCTTCGGCATGAAGGCCGCGGCCTTTCCGGTGAATTTCTGGCTGCCGGCCTCCTACCATACGCCGCGCATCGTGGTGTCGGCGCTGTTCGCGGGCCTCCTCACCAAGGTCGGCATCTATGCGCTGCTGCGCACGCTGATCATGCTCTTTCCCGTCGAGCGGGAGGAACTGAGCTTCGTCATCGCGCTCACCGGTGCCGCCACCATGCTCCTCGGCGCGCTCGGCGCGCTCGGGCAGAACGACATCCGCCGGCTGCTCGGCTATCTCGTCATCTCGGGCATCGGCGTCATGCTGGCCGGCCTGTCGCTCGGCAGCCCGGGCGGCACCGGCGGGGCGATCTTCTATGCGCTGCATTCCATGGTCGTGATGACGGGGCTCTACATGGCCGCGGGGCTTGCCGGGCGGCTTTCCGGCACGTTCGACCTTTCCCGCCTCGGCGGGCTCTATGCGCGCTCGGCGCTGTTTTCCGCGCTGTCGCTGGTGCTGTTCTTCGCCGTCTCCGGCCTGCCGCCGTTCTCCGGCTTCTGGCCGAAGGTCATGGTGGCCAAGGCGGCCATGGACATCGGCGCCTGGTGGCTGGCGGCGGTGGTCTTCCTCAGCGGCTTCCTGACCACCATCGCGGTCGGCCGCGTCTTCCTGCTGGCCTACTGGCGGCCGGCGGGCGGCGCGCTTTCGGCCGAGACCATTCCGGCCAGCGCATTGCTGCCGCTCGTCGCACTCACGGCGCTGACGGCGGTCTTCGGCCTCTTCCCGGAGGCGCTGCTCTCGACCATCCAGCTCGCCGCGCAGGGGCTGGCCGATCCGCGGGCCTATATCGGTTCCGTCTTTCCGGGAGGCAACTGACATGCGGCCCGCCTTCACCGTCGCCCTCTTCGCGCTCGCCTGGCTCGCCGTCTCCGGCAGCTTCACCATCCCCAACCTGCTGCTCGGCCTTGTCGCCGGCGGACTGTCGCTCGCCCTCATCCGCGATCACATCCGGCCGGACGGGCGGCGCGTCCGGCCCCTGAAGCTGCTGTCGCTCGTCCTGCTGTTCATCAAGGAACTGGCGCTCTCCGCCTGGAAGGTTGCGGTGCTGGTGGCGAGCCCGAAAATGGTGCTGAAACCCGGCATCTTCGCCTTTCCGCTGACGGTCGACCGGGATTTCGAGATCACGCTGCTCGCCAATCTCATCACGCTGACGCCGGGCACGCTCTCGGTCGACGTCTCCGTCGACCGCAAGGTGCTCTATGTGCACGCGCTCGACTGCTCCGATCCCGTCGGCGCGCGACGGGACATCGCCGGTGGTTTCGAGAAGAAGATCCTGGAGGCCTTCCGCTGATGGGCGCCGAAACCGTCATCTCCGCCGCCGCCACGTTCGCGCTCTTCCTGATGTGCGCGGCCTTCTTCCTGACGGCCTACCGGGTCGTCAAGGGGCCGACGCTGCCGGACCGCATCGTCGCGCTCGACATGCTGGTGGCCATCGCCATCGGCTTCATTGCCGTCCTCGCCATCAGGACCGGCTTCAACCTCTATATCGACATCGCCATCGCGCTCGGCCTCGTCGGCTTCCTCGCCACCGTCGCCTTCGCGCGCTTCGTGCTGCGCCAGGGCATGGAAGCGGACGAACCGGCAGCGGAAGGCGAAAATCCCGGCCGCAGGGGCGGGCGGCAGAGGAAAGCGGCCAAGGCAAGGAGGCGGCGCTGATGCTGGATCTCGTTCTCGCGGTCATCGTCGCCGTCATGCTGGTCGCCGGCGGCGTCTTCACCTTCCTGGCGGCCCTCGGCATCGTGCGCCTGCCGGATGTCTATACGCGCATGCATGCCGCCTCGAAGGCCGGCACGGTCGGCTCAGGCCTCATGCTCTTTGCCGCCGGCATCCATTCGCTCGATGCGGCGATCTTCACCCGGGCGCTCGCCGGCTTCGTCTTCTTCGTGCTGACGGCGCCGATCGCCGCCCATCTCATCGCCAGGGCGGCTCATGAGGCCGGTTATCGCCTTTCGCGTCATACCGTGCTCGACGAGATGCGCGACGCGCGCGAACGCAGCAACAAGAAGCGTTGATAAAGGGTTGAGGTGCAAACCCCAAGAAATTATAGTATCCACTAATTTTTATTGGTTTCTCTTTACCTCAAAGATTTCAGGGTTGTTTCTCTAAAATAATACTGGACAACGAATTGCGGAATGATATTCCAGACGAAGTAAAGCATTCGGGTTGATTTGGCTTGCGTGCGGCTTTCCTGTTTAAGTTGAGTTCGGACCGTATTTATGCCTAGAGGGGTATATGTCTCGGAAAGAGCTGCTGCATGACGCGATGGCCGCTGTAGTGGAAGTTATATTGACGGAAATGTCTGCATTTCGACCGGCGAGCATTATTCTGCCACAGGATCGCCCGACAAGGACGCTTTACGCCGAATTGATTGTCCAGGCCGGTGGATAGGGCCATCGACCTTCGCGTTGTCCGACAGGAGAAAGAAATGACCGAAACAACCCTTGGCGCCGGCTCCAATCTGCTTGTGGAACTGACTGCCGATATCGTCGCTGCCTATGTCGGCAACCATGTCGTTCCCGTCTCAGAGCTGCCGGGCCTGATCGCCGACGTGCATGCCGCGCTCAACAACACGACGCAGCCCGCCGCCGCCGTGGAAGTGCCCGTCGTCGCCGAAAAGCCGAAGCCGCCGGTGCCGGTGAAGAAGTCCGTGCAGAACGACTACATCATCTGCCTGGAAGACGGCCAGAAGTTCAAGTCGCTGAAGCGCCACCTGATGACCCATTACGGCATGACCCCGGAAGAATACCGCGAGAAGTGGGACCTGCCGGCCGACTATCCGATGGTCGCGCCCGCCTATGCGGAAGCCCGTTCGCGCCTCGCCAAGGAAATGGGCCTCGGCCAGCGCCGCAAGGGCAAGTAAACCCCGCATCCGGAATGCGGAATGAAGGCCGGTCCCGCATGGGGCCGGCCTTTTGCGTTTGCCGGCCGGTCTGGGCGCATATCGGAGGAGATTGAGGAATAAATGCCTATGCGGGGAAGGTTGGCATAAATTTATAAAGAAATTCAATGCATGGTTGCGGGGTGATGCTTCATTCGTCCCCGTCGATCCTCTAGGGTGTATGAATAAATTCCTATCAACGGAGTGGCCAGTCATGCACCAGTTCATCGTTCCCCACCGGCGGGCGTCCTTCAAGACCGCGTCCGGCTCCGCCCTCGCGCCGGAGACCAAGAGCGCCGTGCCGGGTGCGGCGCCGGCCCTGCCGGTGGTGCCGGCCGGCGTTGCCTGCCGCATCGTGCGCCAGCTCGTCCTGGAGATGACGGCGATGGCGGGCGACCGCTCGCTCTTCCGGCGCGACAGCCGGCGCTCCACCTGCCATGTGCGCCAGATCGCCATGTATGTCTGCCATGTCGTGCTGCAACTGTCGCTGTCCGATATCGGCGCGGCCTACGGGCGCGACCGCACCACGGTCGGCCATGCCTGCAATGTGGTGGAGGATCGCCGCGACGATGCCGCCTTCGATGCCTTCGTCTCGGCGATCGAGCGTGTCGTGCTGTCGGTCTTCGGCCTGGCGGGGATCGGCAGCCATGCGTGAGGGGGCGGTGATGGACGATGCCGCGCTTGCGAAGATCCTGCGCTTCCTGCTGGCGGTGGGCGAGGCGCGGCTGGCCGAAGACGCCGTCCTTGCCGCCGACGGGCGCCGGCAGCCGCTCGCCCCGGCGGTTCTCGCCGAGGCGCTGCGCCTCGGCCTCGTCGAGCGAAAGGGCGAGCGGCTTTTCGCGGCGGCGGAAGCGCGGGCCTATCTGAAGCGCCGGCTCTGCACGGCCGAGACGCCCTTTGCCCTGCAGCACCGCGACATGGCCGAGGTGACGGTGCTGCGCGACGGGGTGCGGGAAAGGGCGCTCGCCAACCGGCTGGAATCGCCGCTGGCGAGCCTCACGCGGCTGAAGGAGAAGACGGGCGAGGCGTTCCTGCCGGACACCGCCCTTGCCGCCGGCGAGCGGCTGCATGCGGATTTCACCCGCGGCGGCCTGCAGCCGCGTTTGACCATGTCCTGGGAGCCGCGCATCGCCGGCCGCCAGAAGGGCGAGGCGGGCGCGGCGCGCGAGCTCACCGACACCGCGCTTGCCGCGCGCCTGCGCGTCGCGCGCGCCATCGCGGCGGTCGGGCCGGAACTGTCGGGCGTCGCGCTCGATGTCTGCTGCTTCATGAAGGGGCTGGAGACGGTGGAGCGCGAGCGGCAATGGCCCGCCCGCTCGGCCAAGCTGATGCTGCGCGCCGCCCTGATGGCGCTCGCCCGCCACTACGCCCCGCCGGCCCCGGCCGGGCGGCGGGCGCATGCCTGGGGCGCGGAGGGCTATCGGCCGGATCTGCCGGGGTGAGGGGGCCTCGCAGGCAGGTCGATGGCGGGAATGCGGCGTTAGGTTCGTTGTTCCGCAAAATGGGCACGGCAGCCGCATATGAGCAGGCGAAGCAGCATGTGGCATCACCCCCCTCTGGCCTGCCGGCCATCTCCCCCTCAAGGGGGGAGATCGGCAAGAGGCAAAAACCTTGCTCAATCAGCAGCTTTTGAGATTGGCGGGACGGTGCCCCATCCAATCTCCCCCCTTGAGGGGGAGATGGCCGGCAGGCCAGAGGGGGGTGATGGCCCGGTCGACAAGGGAGATCGGGGGCAGCGATGCTGAGGCCGTTCAGGCGAAAATGCCGGCCGCCTACGCCGCCACCCGCATCGCCGCCTCTTCCCTTATGCGCCGCACCATCGAGCGCAGGCCGTTGGCGCGCTGGGAGGAGAGGTGCTCGACGAGGCCGATGGCGTTGAAGGTGTCGATGGCGTCGAGGGCGGCGATCTCGGAGGCGCGCTTGCCGGAATAGATGGCGAGCACGATGGCGACGAGGCCGCGCACGATATGGGCGTCCGAATCGCCCGTGAAGGTCATGACCGGATCGGCGCCCGCGCCGACCTGGCTGACGAGCCAGACCTGGCTGGCGCAGCCCTGCACCTTGTTGGCGGCCGTGCGCTGCTCCTCCGGCAGGTCCGGCAGCGCCTTGCCGAGCTCGATGACATAGCGGTAGCGGTCCTCCCATTCGTCGAGGAAGGCGAAGTCGTCGATGATCTCTTGCAGCGTGGCCATGGTTCTTCCGTGTGCGGGGACTGCCTTCATATAGGCGAGGCCGCCCGGAATTTGAACCGCAAACCGACGGGGCAAAAAGAAACGCCGCAGGGAACGGGTCCATGCGGCGGTTGCAGGGCAACGAGTGAGGCAGGCAGAAAAACGGTCGGGCGACGTCCGGAGGGGAAAGAGGATCCGTTTCCGGACGGGCGGGAATTGGGGGGCGGTATCAGCCCTTGTGGTCGGGGCGGCGGGTCGGGATGGCGACGGTGCCGGTGATGACCTCGTCGTCGGCGTCGATGGTCGCCATGGCCGGGAGCGGCTGGTCGAGCGCTTCCCTGGCGGCCGGATCGGCCTTGGCGACGGCGGTGCCCTCTTCGGCGAACTGGGTGTCGAGGAACTGGTAGGCGATGCGGGCGCCTTCGCGGGCCCGGTGGCCGAGGGCGACGAAGGTCTCGGCGCCCTTCTCGCAGACGTCGGGCTTTTCCAGGCACATGGCGGTGACGTAATGCAGCGCTTCACTGGCGGCGGTGAAGGTGCCGCCGATCTCGACCGTCGGGCCCTTCTCCAGCTTGGCGGAGGATTCCGCGTCCAGGAAGGGGAGCAGGACGAGAACCAGTGAGAACCAGAACGTTCCCTTGATCAGAAACCACATCGCTTGCCATCCTCGTTATCGCCTCGGCTCTTTGCGGCCTTCGGCTTGTCTGGTCCTTGGCGAACCGTTGATGCGAGAATAGGGGCGGGAAGGAAATTCCCCTTTGCAGGAATCATTCGGGTTTTGCCCAGTTTTGATTAAAATGCGATCTATCTCGTTCCTGTCGGCACTTTAAACGCATTTGAGGCGGATTTTAGCGATTGCCGTTAAGGATCGTGGCGGGCCGCGCCGCGGCAAGGCGCCGGAATGCCGGGAGGGCGTCTTCCGGCCCTTTGCCCCAGAAGTTAATATGAACAGAAAAATGCCGCAAAATGAGGCGCTTACGCCCCGTTAACCACGCCGGACGAATGGCCGTTGGATTGCCCCGAAATGGGACTTTTGGGCCTTTTTGACCCGCTTTCAGGCCCCGCCGTTTATCCTTTCCTTAAGTCGCCGATGCGATTTTGGGCGCACCAAAAGAACATAAACGGCAGGGTATCGCGTTGCGCCAATTGACCACCATCGCTGACAGAATGGCAGCCCGCCTGGGCGCCGTTGCTGGCGTTGCTGGCGCGTCCGTTGCCGATCAGCGCCCGTCCGCGTCGCTGCGCGCCACCACGCTGGCGCTGCTGGCGGCCGTTCCCGGCCTGCCGCTCATCCTGTCCGCCGTCATGCCCGCCTCCGCCGCGCTGCCGGCCGGCGTCGCGCTGGCCGGCGCCGGCGCACTGCTGACGGCGGCGGCCGCGACCCTCAAGGAAAAGCCGGCGCCGCAGAAGAGCTTTGCCGAGGAGCTGGCCGCCGCCGCGCCGCCCGCCGCCTCTCCTTATGATCTCTTCGCCGGCCTCGTGACGCTGCACGATGCGCGCGGCTTCGTCACGGCGGTGCATGGCCGCGACCGCGCCGACATGCTCGCCTGGATGCGCGATCCCATGGGCCGCGGCTATCTCGACCAGATCCATGTGTCCGACCGGATCGGCTTCCTCGCCGCGATCGACCGCCTGCGCCAGGGCGGCACGCGCGAGACCGTCGAACTGCGCATCGACCGCCCGCGCATCGAGGCGGATGCCGAGCAGTTCACCCATATGCGCGTGGAAATGACGGCGCTTGCCGGCGCGGACGGCGCGCTGGCCGCCGTCGTCGCCCAGTCGCGCGACATGTCCGACGAGGCGCGGCTGCGCGGCGAGAGCGCGCGCAAGGCGGCCGAGGCCGAATCGGCCAACGACGCCAAGACGCGGTTCCTGGCCGCCGTCAGCCACGAGCTGCGCACGCCGCTGAACGCCATCCTCGGCTTTTCCGACATCCTCGCCGGGGAGTATTTCGGCAAGCTGGAGAACGACCGGCAGCGCGAATATGTCACGCTGATCCACCAGTCGGGCTCGCATCTCCTGTCGGTCGTCAACACCATGCTCGACGTCTCGAAGATCGAGGCGGGCCGTTACGAACTCATGAGCGAGCCCTTCCTCGTCGCCGACAGCGTGAAGGCCTGCGAGCAGATGCTCGGCCTCCAGGCGCGCGAGAAGGGCATCAAGCTGACGAGCCGCGTGCCGCGCGCCATCGGCGAGGCCGTCGCCGACCAGCGGGCGATCCAGCAGGTGCTCATCAACCTCGTCGGCAATGCGATCAAGTTCACCGACCGCGGCGGCATCGTCACCATCGATGCGACGCGCGAGGGCCGGGACCTCATCCTGACCGTCAGCGATACCGGCATCGGCATCCCCGCCGACAAGCTGGCGCTGATCGGCCAGCCCTTCATGCAGGTGCAGAACGAATATACCCGCAAATACGAGGGCACCGGCCTCGGCCTGTCGCTGGTCAAGGGTCTCGTGGCGCTGCATGGCGGCAGCTTCCTCATCCAGAGCCGGCCGGGCGAGGGCACGGTCATCAGCGTGCGCGTGCCGGCCGACGGCTCCGGCATCGCGCAGGAAAACGACCTGCGGCCGGGACCTGCATCCACCGTCGAATTTCCGCCGCGCCTTGCGGCTGTGATCGAGACGGTTTACGAGCCGTCGCGAGATGGCAAGGACACGAACGATGAACGCGCACGTCAGAAGACAGCCTGAGCGGCGGCCCCAGGGCCAGACCCGCAAGGGCCGGTCCGGCACCCGCGTGGAGCCGCGCCGGCCGAATATCGTGATCGCCACGCTTGCGGCGCTCGGCGGCCTTGCCGCGCGCCACCCGACCGTGGTCGGCGGCACCTGCGCCTTCGTCGTGGTCTTCTCCTTCGTCGCCGCCAATGCGCTGTGGTACCAGCCGGGCGGCCATCCGGCGCCGTTCCTGAAGATGCGCTCGGCCGACAATTCCCTCGGCTTCACCGCCACGAAGCCCGAGCCGCACGATGTGACGACCTTCGTCATCGAGCGGGCCGAGGAGGGCGAGCCGCTGCCCGAGGTGACCGACGTGACGCCCGCCGAGCGGCCCTTCGACGAGGTGGCCAAGGTCATCGAAAGCAAGCCGGCCCAGACGCAGGCGGACGTCGAGGAAGACCCGGTGGCCGCGGCCATCCTGCAGGCCGAGGCCGATCCGGCCGTCACCTCCGCTGTCGCGCGGCCGGTGCCGAGCGAGCTGGTGATGAAGATCCAGAAGGGCCTCAGCAACATCGCCTATACGGATATCGCCGTGGACGGGCTGATCGGCGAGAAGACCCGCACGGCGATCCGCCATTTCGAAAAGCACTATCGCCTGCCGGTCACCGGCGAGCCGAACGAGAAGGTGCTCGCCAAGCTGAAGGACATCGGCGCGCTCTGACGAAGGCGGGCTCCATGCGACCAAAGTCGCATGCCGCAATGGCACATCTGCCGATGGTTCTTAAAGGATGCGTTAACCATGCCTGCCGGATGATCCGATCATCATCGGGAGGATCGTCGAACCATGTCCAACGCTGCCTTGCGTGAGACTGCGCATACCCGAAACGAGGACGAAGGACAGGCGCCGGTCGATGGCGCTGCGCTGCGCCGGGTCGTCGGCTCGCTGGCCGTCGAGGCGTCGGATCTCGGCCTGCATCTCGTCGATATCGCCGGCTCCATCCAGGACACCGCCGCCCAGTCGCGCGAGCACGCTACGCTCTTCACCCGGCTGACCCAGTCGGCGACCGCGATCGCCAGCGCCAATGGCGACATCGCCCGCTCGCTCGGCGAGACGGACCAACTGGCCGCGAGCGCCCGTCAGGTGCTCGGCGAGCAGGCGGTGCAGCTCGACGGCTCGATTGCCGCCATCGACCACATGGTGACGGCCTCCAACGAGATCGGCACGGAAATCTCCGCCTTTTCCGGGGCGCTGGCCGATGTCGGCCGGCTTGCCGACGCCATCGGCACCATCGCCCGGCAGACCAACCTCCTGGCGCTGAACGCGGCCATCGAGGCGGCGCGCGCGGGCGAGGCGGGCAAGGGCTTTGCGGTCGTGGCGGCGGAGGTGCGGGCGCTGTCGCTCGAAACCTCAAGCACGACGGCCTCGATCCAGAAGACGCTGCAGGCGCTGCGCGCCCGCATCGACCGGCTGGAGGCGGCGGGCGAGGAGGCGCGCGTTTCCGCCGAGGGCGTCAAGGCGACGGCATCGCAGGTTCAGGGCTCGTTCGCCGGCGTCGAGGAGGTCATGTCGAAGATCCTCGACAGCGCCTCGGCGCTCGCCGCGACGACGGGCGCCGTGGACCGGGAGTGCAGCGACTTCGCACGCTCGATCGGCGCGGCTTCGGCGGAGGTCATCCGGTCCAACGAGACGCTGCAGGGCGCTTCCGGCAAGGTCGGCGAGGTGGTGGCGATTTCCGAGCGCATCATCCAGGCGACGGCGAGCGCCGGGATCGAGACGCCGGACAGTCCCTATATCCGCCTCGTGCAGCAACTGGCCGACAAGGTCTCGGCGCGCTTCTCGGCCGCCGTCGCCAGCGGCGAGATGGGCATGGAGGCGCTGTTCGACCGGCAGTACCGGCCGATCCCGGGCACCGATCCGGTGCAGATGACGACGCGTTTCACCGATTTCACCGACCGCGTGCTGCCCGATATCCAGGAGCCGGCGGTGGCCGCGGACACGCGCATCGCCTTCTGCGCGGCGATCGACGACCGGGGCTACCTGCCGACGCACAACCGCAAGTTCTCCGAGCCGCAGCGGCCGGGCGATCCGGCCTGGAACACCGCCAACTGCCGCAACCGCCGGATCTTCGACGACCGGGTGGGGCTTGCCGCCGGGCGCAGCACGGAACCCTTCCTCGTGCAGACCTACCGCCGCGACATGGGCGGCGGCCAGTTCGTGCTGATGAAGGACATCTCCGCCCCCATCACCGTCAACGGCCGCCACTGGCGCGGGCTGCGGCTGGCGATCCGGGTGTGAGGCGGGGCTTTTCCTGGCCGCGGTGATGGCGGCGCTGCCCCTCATCCCGCTGCCGCGACCTTCTCCCCGCAAGCGGGGCGAAGGGGAGGATGCAGCGTTTTCCCGGGTCCATCGCGGGCATTGTTTGGGGAATGGTAGCGGGATGAGGGCGCGCCAGGCTTCGCCATTGCCCGATCACGCCGCGCCGTGTATGCCGCCGCCATGCGCCTTCGTTCCGATATCTTCGTGTCCGCCCTGATGCGCCGCGTCTTTGCCCGTGGCGATTTTGCGGCTGTCGAGGTGAAGGGCGCGGAGGAGGCGGGGGCGGTGTTCGTGCGGCAGGTGTTCCGCGACGGGGCGGAAAGCCTCCATGCGCCGGCGCCGCAGAGCTTCTTCGAGGCTGAGGAGAGCGGGCTCCGGCGCTTCGAGACGCGCCTGGAGCGGGTCGAGGCGCCTGCCGTCGCCGAGGCGCTCGCCCGGGAGCGGCGTTTCGACGGCGATCTCTGGGTGGTGTCGATCGAGACCGACGATCTCGGCGATCTCATCGACTTTGCCGCCGCCGAGCCGAAGGACGACGGGTTCTTCCGGCGCTGACGATGCGCTGGCGCGCTCCAAGCGCGCGATAACGGCGGTTTCGTTCCGGGGGCCTGTTCCCGCGGGAACATCGCGGCGGCGCCGGGCATGGGAAAAGGGAGGCACACAGGCGCTGGCCTGTGTCGAACCCTCGGAGAAACGCCATGTTCATCGTGCTGCCCGCTCTTGCACTGCTGATTTCGGGAATGTTCGTCGTGACCACGCTCGCCGCGCTCTCGGCCGAGCGCAACGAAGGCGCGACGATTCGCGTACCGGCCAGGCGCCGGATTTTCTAGTAGAAACGATCAGCCGGCGGCGCGGTGCCGCGTGGCTTCGGAGGACCTGTCGTGGTGATCCTGCCCATTCGACTGCGCGTCGTCGGCGTTTGCCGCCTTCGGCAGGCCGTTGCCATTCGTGTAGCTGTCCGCCCGCTGCCAGCTTTCGACCCGGTCGATCGCCTCGGCCGGGTCTAGCGCCGAAAGCAACGCCGCCGCGCCCCCTTCGGCGAGGTGCGGATAGATCTTCGTCAGCACGAACAGGCTGTCCGCGTCCGGCACGTCGAGCGCCAGGAGCGTCTCGGCGAGCTGGCGGCCGGACACGTCGAGAAGGATGCGCTCGGACAGCCACTGGCTGGAGCCGAGCGCGTCGGCGAGCGTGACGGCCAGCATGCCGGCCTCGCCCGCGCGCGCGAACCGCACGAACAGCGCCTGGTGCGCCTCCGTTGCCGGCTCGAGCCCGAGAGGCGCTTCGACGGCGGGCGTTGCGGCACGCACCAGGGCGCGCAACTCCTCGCGGATCTGTTCTTCCCGCTCCAGCCTTGCCGCTTCCTTCAGCGACGCCTCGCGATCCTCGCCGACCCTGCGGCTGGCATGGTCCTGATGGCTTGCGACCAGCGCCTCGACCACGGCGGGGGAGAGGTCGTCCCGCCGGCCGATGGCGCGGGCATGCTCCGGGCCGGCGGCGCGCAGCACATGCATCAGCGTGCGATCGGCAATGGCCTTCGAGCCCATGAGGAAGATGGCGGCGACGCCGATCGGCTGGGTGGCGATGAAGAGGGCGGTTTCGTCCGGCACCTGCGGGCAGCGCGAGAGCGCGGCGACGGCCTGCCGGCGGGCCTCCTCGGTGGAGGCGTTGTAGAGCGGCTCGAAGAGCTCACCGAACTGGCGCAGGTCCGAGCGCGAGGGAAAACGCAGGCTCTCGAAGCTGGAGACCGTGGCCATCAGCACGATGTCCTTCGGCCGCCCTGCCTGCGGTCTCTCCAGTTCGCGAAACCTGTCCGCCACAAAACACCTGTTCAGTCCCCGGAACGGCAGCCCCCCGCCGCTTCCCAATCGTTCATGAAAAGTAGAGGAAAAGCGTTAGCAAGGCGTTAACCCTGCTCGCGCGGAAACCGCAATGTTTACAACGCAGTGCCGCAAGGGTTGCAGCGGGCGGGCCGGCGGATGCGGACCGTATCGGCACAGGCCCCGCCCGCCCGGCGGGCGCTCCGGCCTGTACCGCAGGGAACAGCGAACACGCGCACTTCACGCTAGTGTTAACAGCATGTTAACCCGATAGTCGCTAGTTTTAGGGACAAGGATCGGCTCGTCTATTGCGATGGACGTGTTATGATTCGATCATGTGAGCGGTGGATCCGTCGAAAGACGCCCGCCGTTCCGCGAGGGAAAGGTGCGATGTTCCGGATGCCGGACGGTCGCCAGACACATTCCCGTGAATGGGAAACTTCTGGTCCCGTATCGCCGTTTTCCACCCGTATGCGACTGGGAAGACATCGATCTCATGTCGCGTCCGGGGGTGACGGAACCGGATGCACCGGCCCGTTGAAACGGGCAGGGTGAGATTTGTAGGAGTGCTTCATCCGTCTCGATTCTTCTTTTGGAGGCGAGAATGGCAGACGTGGTACGATTGAAGGAATGGCTCGCGCGAACGCCGCGACGCGACACCATCCGCCGTGAGGCTCCGGCCCAGGTTCTTCTCTTCACCGGCGTGCGATACGAGCGCCTGACGCCCGCCATGCTGGCGGCCCGCGGCAAGGCGGCAAAGCAGGGCGCGCCGGACACCGCCCGCCGGCCCTGAACCTCTTCCGATCGCTGCCCGGTGCAGCGCTCGGAGCATGCGCGTGCGGCCGCCGCGCATTGCCTGAACGGGCCTGAACGGCCTTCGCGGGCCATGTCCCGCTTCACCATGCTCCTTTCGGAGCGATCCTTCCTATTGTTCCGCCGTGAAGGGCTCGCAGCTTGCCTCTGCCAGGAAGGCGATCGCCGCCTCCTCGCGGCTTTGCGTCGGCACGAAGGTGCGCAGCACGGCATAGCCTTCCTCACCGCGCATTTCGACGAGGATCGACTGTTCCAGCTCCGCCGGCACGGCCTTGCGGATGGCGATGAGCTGGATGGGCGTGGCGATCAGCGTGTCGAGCGCGCTGCTGACCGACGTGCGGTCGTTCATGCTGAACACCTCGTTGGAGGCGCTGTCATAGACGGCGAGCGACCAGAACGGCACCTCGCCCTCGGCAAACAGCCGGATCGGGCCGCTTTCCACGGAAAAGGCGCAGACCGCCGTCTTCATCGACGGGTCGTCGTTGATCGGGGCGAGGGAATCGCTGTTGCCCGCCAGCGGGAAGAAGCGGTTCGTCTCGCCGAAGGCCTGCACGCGGGTATAGGCGTCGCGGCCGGTGAAACTCGGCAGCGACAGGATGATGACGATGTGCAGCAGCGCCGCGCCGACGAGGCCGACGGCGATGGCATAGAGGAGGCTACGCATCGGCACAGTCCAGCCGCGTTATGCCGGGCATGGCAAGGTCGATGACGCCGGAACTGCCGGCGGTCGGCGTGTCGAGCAGCGTCATGACCAGGAGGAACGGCGCCCTGCCTTCCGGCACGGCCAGCCAGTTGCCGGGCGTTGCCGAGGAGGCGATGCGGATGGAGAAGGTGCTGTCGGCGCCGCGCAGCACCGACCAGGCGTTGAGGCCCGTCGGCAGGCCGGGGCGGGCATCCTCCAGCGGATTGCCGTTGCGGTCCGCCGCGTGTAGTGTCCAGAGGCGGGCGGGCGGCGTGATGCCGCGGATCTCGTAGCGGCAGTTTTCCACCAGCGTGCGGTTCGCGCTGTCCGTCGCGGCGGTGAAGGTGAGGCCCTCGGCACTGCCGAGCAGCAGCTTGCCGTCGCGGGCGCGATGGGCTTTCGCGTAAGGGTCGGCATCGACCGTCTGGGCGGTCGGGAAGGCGGTCCAGGGGCCGAGCGCGATGGCGCCGAAGCCGACCGTCGCGCGCAACGCATAGATCGAGCTCAATATGCCGAGGCCGAAGGCGACGGCGAGCGCTGTGGCGATGACGAGGGGCGTACGGAACAAGGCGATCGACCGTTGGAATCAGGTTGCCGTCACTCTGTCCGGTTCGCCGGAGCAAGGTCAAGCGCTCCGTCGAGTGCGGCGACCCGGCCGTCGGCCTTCAGCGCCGGCGCCGCGCCGAGATCACGGGCGACGTCCTTCAGGAGCTTCGTCACGTCGGCCGAGAGCGAGCGCGGGCGCACGAGCGCGGGCAGCGCGTTCTCGTCGCTCGCGGCCGCAGCCACCTCCTTCGCCTTCTTGCCGTCGGGCAGGGGGTTCTCGATGCCGGGGATGGGGCGCAGCTCGATGCCCTGGTGGGCATAGTCCATCAGCCGCTTGAAGGTCATGGCGGGCAGCGAGCCGCCGGTCATGTTGTTGGTGGACGTGTAGTCGTCGTTGCCGAACCAGACGGCGGTCGTGTAGTTGCCGGTGAAGCCGACATACCAGGCGTCGCGATAGGCCTGGGTCGTGCCCGTCTTGCCGCCCGAGACGATGCCGCGGTCGAGCGCGCCGCGCCGTGCCGTGCCGCTCACCGGGATGGTGACGAGGATGCGGTTCATCGACGACATGGCCGCTTCCGACAACACCTGGCTGGCCGGCGGCTCGTCGCGGCCGAAATCGTAGAGGATGTCGCCGTCGTAGTTGAGGATCTGGCTGATGCCGTGGCGGCGCGCCGAGACGCCGCCGGCGGGAAAGACGCCATAGGCGGCGGCCTGGTCGAGCACGGTGACCTCGGAGGTGCCGAGCGGCATGGTCTTGTCGGTGCGGATCGGCGTCTCGACGCCCATGGCCTTGGCCATCTCGGCGATGCGCTTCGTGCCGAGCTTGTCCTTGGCAAGGCGCACCGGCACGGTGTTGATGGACTTGGCGAGCGCCGTCATCAGCGTCATGCGGCCGGCATAGCTGCGGCCGTAGTTCTGCGGCGACCAGCCGCCCCAGCTGATCGGCGCGTCGACGATGGTCGTCTCCGGCGTCATGCCGGATTCCATCGCGGCCGAATAGGTGTAGACCTTGAAGGAGGAGCCCGGCTGGCGCAGCGCGCGCGTGGCGCGGTTGAACTGGCTTTCGCCATAATCGCGCCCGCCGACCATGGCGCGCACGGCGCCGCCGTTTTCCATCATCACCAGCGCGCCCTGCTTGACGCGGTAGCTCTCGCCATACTGGCGAAGGCCGCTTTCCACCGCCTCCTCGGCGGCGGCCTGCAGGCCCATGTCGATCGTCGTGCGCACGACGAGGGAGTGCTGGGCGAAGGGCTTTGCGATGCGCTGCACCTCCTCGAAGGCCCAGTCGAGGAAGAAGTCGGGCGCCGTCTTCTCGTTGCGGTCGATGACGGTGGCGGGGTTGCGCCGCGCGGCGATCACCTGGCCCTCGGTCATCAGCCCGCCCTGCACGAGGTTGGTCAGCACCTCGTTGGCGCGGGCGCGGGCGGCGGGCAGGTTGACGTGCGGGGCATAGCGGGCGGGGGCCTTGAAGAGGCCGGCGAGCATGGCGGATTCAGCGAGGTTCACGTCGGTGACGTTCTTGCCGAAGTAGAATTGCGCCGCCGCGGCCGCGCCGAACGTACCGCCGCCCATATAGGCGCGGTCGAGATAGAGGCGCAGGATCTCCTTCTTGGAAAGGTTGGCTTCCAGCCAGAGGGCGAGGAAAGCCTCCTTGATCTTGCGCTCGATGGTGCGCTCGTTGGAGAGGAAGAGGTTCTTGGCGAGCTGCTGGGTGAGCGTCGAGCCGCCCTGCACGACGCCGCCGGCCCGGGCATTCTCGTTCATGGCGCGGGCAAGGCCGAGGAAATCGATGCCGAAATGGCTGAAGAAGCGGCGGTCCTCCGTCGCCAGCACCGCCTTGATCAGGTGGTCGGGCAGTTCGTCGATCGGCGCGGAATCCTCGTGGATGATGCCGCGGTGGCCGATCTCGTTGCCGTAGCGGTCGAGGAAGGTGACGGCGAAATCGCTCTGGGCGCGCCAGTTGCCCTTGGTCTCCTCGAAGGCCGGGAGCGCGAGCGCGAGCAGCAGGACGAAGCCGGCAGTGCCGAGGTTCATGCCTTCGCCGGCCACCTCGAAGACCGCCTTCTTCCAGCCCTTCACATGGAAGCGGCGGGAGAAGATGGTGATCTCCTCCCAGATCTCGGCCGCGCGAAAACCGGCGTTCCAGACCGTGGAATCGATCCAGGAATCGATGCGCAGGAAGATATGCCGCTTGCGGCGGCGGGGTCTTTTCGGCGTCTGGCTGTCGTCTTGCACGGTTCGCATACCTTTGGCGGGGGCGGGTGCAGCCTGCCTGCGTTGGGTTAACGTCCTCTCACCACCGGTTTATTCGGCGAGGATATCAGTCTTTTGAAGGCAGCAGAACGGATTTCGCGGGGAAGGGTTAGCAGCCGGGCTCTTGACCTTTGCGTCCAAGGGGTTCAGGGGTCGGAGATGACGATCAACAGTGCCGAAAAGCCGGACGACCTGCCGTTCTGGAAGACCAAGACCCTCGCCGAGATGACCGATCCGGAGTGGGAGAGCCTGTGCGACGGCTGCGGGCTCTGTTGCCTCAACAAGCTGGAGGACTGGGACACGGGCGAGATCGCCTGGACCTCGATCCGCTGCGTGCTGCTCGACGGGGAGAGCTGTCGGTGCTCGGACTACGAGAACCGGCAGGCGACCGTGCCCGACTGCATCCGGCTGACGGTGGAGAGCGTGGAGAAGATCTCCTGGCTGCCGCCGACCTGCGGCTACCGCCTCATCCGCGACGGCGAGGACCTCTACTGGTGGCATCCGCTGGTGTCCGGCGATCCTGACACCGTGCACCAGGCCGGCATTTCCGCCCGCGGGCGCACGGTGAGCGAGGAGGACATCGATGTCGACGACTACGAGGACTATCTCGTGACCTGGCCGCTGGAAGTGGGTGAGGGCAAGTAGCGGCGGTTCAGGGAAGGCTTGCCGCGACGAGCTTCTTCGGCGCCACGTTGCGCCAGGCGGTGTCGATGAGTTCGCGCACCCGCGCGGCGTCCGCGCCGTCGAAATAGAGCGACGTCCAGCCCTTCAACCCCCAGCCGCCCTGCACCGGCGCGCACAGGCCCGGATCGGTCTCCAGGACCAGCGCCTGCTGGTCCGGCGTGAACTTCAGGACGGCGCGGCCGGCCTCCGGCAGGGTCATGAAGACCTTCTCGCCCACCCGGAAGTCGCGCTTGCCGAAATGAGCACTTTCCCGCGCCCCCGGCATGCCGAGGGCAATGACCACGAGATCGTCGGATATCATGGAGGAAAGGTAGCATCCTTTCCCGCGGACGAAAAGTTTTCGCAGAAAATAGGAAAATAGTCCTTGACGGCGTCACGGTCGTCTGATAGGGTCATGGCATAGTCGGAAAGGTGCGGACGGAGGGATCCAGCCCGGTTTTCCCGGAGGCTGGGAGAGCGGCGATCTTCGTCCGCGGCCGGCCTTCCGCCTCTGACGCAGGAATTTATTGACAGGCGCTCGTTCCCTTCGGACCGGGCGCCTTTTCATTTGGGGGACCGGCAATGGATGCGATCGATCTCGATCTTTTCGGCGTTTTACCGGCGCCGGCGGTCTATGACGGGCTTGCGGGGCGGCAGGCGCTCTTCAAGGGCGGCGCGGCGCCGCTGCTCGACATCAAGGCGCAGGCGCCGCTCGATCCGTTTCTCGACATGCAGGCGATGCTCCTGGAGATGACCAAGGAGCTGCGCGAGCGCTTCCAGCGCTTCCAGAGCCAGAGGGCGCTGGCCGAGGGGGATGCGGACGGCGCACGGGACGAGGCCTTGCGCAAGCAGGCGCAGGCGGACGCCAAGGCGGCGATCGAGGCCGTCTCGCTGATCGTGCGCACGCTGGAGAAGATCGACAGCCTGCAGCGCACGCTTCTCAATGCACGGGCCGAGGCGGACGCGGCCGCCGACGGCGCCGAGGACGAGGCGGCGCTGGCGGCGGAGTTCGACCGGCTTGTCGAGGACCGCGTGAAGGAACGGCTGTATGCGGCGAAGGAAGACTGGATGCGCGGGCTCGGGCCTGGCGGCGATGCTGCCGCGCGCGCGGCAAGCGGACCGTAGGGCGCGGCGCGCCTGCCGGTGTATCGGGAAGACATTCGATGCGGACATGCGGACGGCGGCTGCGGGCTTGAGGATGATCGAGGAAGAGCGGAGGCGGACGGCGTTTTCGATCGAGGCCGATGCGCTGGAGGCGGGGATTTTGAGGCGGAGGAGCGGTGAAGCCTACCTCTCGTCTGAGGCTTGCCCCTCATCCCCCTGCCGGGACCTTCTCCCCGCAGGCGGGGAGAAGGGGGAACAGGCGCTCGACTGTTCCATTCCTCTTGCTTCCGATGGGGAGGAAACCCAGGCCCCATCCCCTTCTCCCCGCTCGCGGGGAGAAGGTCCCGGCAGGGGGATGAGGGGCCAGGCCGAAGGAATCGAGCCTGCCCGCGGGACACCGATAACGCCGACCAGCCGGCGCCAGATGCGCGGCTGGCACTTCCGTCGCCGCCTAGCCCAGATGCCGCCGGACGGCGACTGGCGGGTGTGGCTGCTGATGGGCGGGCGCGGCTCGGGCAAGACGCGGGCGGGCGCCGAATGGGTGCATGCGATCGCCAGCCTGAAGGCGGACCTGCGCATCGCGCTGGTGGCCGAGACACTGGGCGATGCGCGCGAGGTGATGATCGACGGCGTGTCGGGCATCTGCCGGATCGCCGGGCGGGCGCGGCCGGAATTCGAGGCCTCGCGCCGCCGGCTCGTCTGGCCGAACGGCTCGATCGCGCAGATCTTTTCCTCCGAGGACCCGGAGAGCCTGCGCGGGCCGCAGTTCCACCTCGCCTGGTGCGACGAGCTCGGCAAGTGGAAACATGCGCAGGAGACCTGGGACATGCTGCAATTCGGCCTGCGCCTCGGGGACGATCCGCGCGTGCTGGTGACGACGACGCCGCGCCCGGTGCCGCTTTTGCGGGCGCTGGCGGGCGATCCGAAGACCGCGGTGCGGCGCATCCGCACCGACGACAATGCCGGCAACCTCGCGCCGGGCTTCCTTGCGGCGATGGCCGAGCGCTATGGCGGCACGCGGCTGGGGCGGCAGGAGCTGGACGGCGAGCTGATCGCCGACCGCGAGGATGCGCTGTGGAACCGGGCACGGCTGGAGGGGATCCGCCAGCGCTATCCCGGGCCGCTCTCGCGCATCGTCGTGGCGGTCGATCCGCCGGCGACGGCCTCGGCGGCCTCCGTCTGCGGCATCGTCGTGGCGGGGCTGGACGGCACGGGGCGGGCGGTGGTGCTCGCCGACTGCTCGGTGACGGGCGCGAGCCCTGCGGGCTGGGCGGGCGCCGTGGTGCGCGCCTTCCGGCGCTTCGACGCGGACCGGGTGGTGGCCGAGGTCAACCAGGGCGGCGACATGGTGACGGCGATGCTGAAAAGCGTCGACGCGAACCTGCCGGTGACGGGCGTGCGGGCGACGCGCGGAAAGTTCCTGCGCGCCGAGCCGGTGGCGGCGCTCTACGAGCAGGGGCGGGTGGTCCATGCGGCCGCCTTTGCCGAGCTGGAGGACCAGATGTGCGATTTCGGGCCGGACGGGCTGTCCTCCGGCCGCTCGCCGGACCGGCTCGATGCGCTGGTCTGGGCGCTGACGGCGCTGGTGCTGGAGCGGGCGGGCGAACCGCGGGTGCGGGGGATTTGAGATGGCGATCGACCGCAAGGCGTTTTTCGATGCGGTGCGCGGCACGCTGTATGGCGGCCGGCTGGCGGGGACGCAGGTCGCGGGGCTGGCGGCGCTGCTCGACCGGTTCGAGCGCGGCGAGGTCGAGGACCGGCGTTTCCTCGCCTACATGCTGGCGACGGCCCATCACGAGACGGGCGGGCGCCTGCAGCCGGTGCGCGAGACCTTCGCGGCGACGGATGCAGAGGCGATCGCCCGGCTCGACCGGGCTTTTGCGGCCGGGCGGCTGCCGCAGGTTTCCGCGCCCTACTGGCGGCGCGATGGCGAGGGGAAGAGCTGGCTCGGGCGCGGGCTCGTGCAGATCACCCACCGGCGCAACTATGCGCGGCTGGCCGGGCTGACGGGCATCGATCTCGTCGGCCGGCCGGAGCTTGCGATGGAGATGGCGGTGTCGGTCGAGATCCTCTGCACCGGCATGCTCAGCGGCGCCTTCACGGGGCGGCGGCTGGCCGACCATTTCTCCGGCGCGCTCACCGACTGGGTCGGGGCGCGGCGGATCATCAACGGGCTCGACCGGGCGGAGAAGGTGGCGGGCTACGGGCGGGCGTTTTTCACCGCGCTGGGCGGGTAGCGGGCGGCATGCCGTGCGGGTGGATCCTCGGGTCGAGCCCGAGGATGACGGAGGGGAGGATAGGGTTTCCATCCCATGGAACGATGCGGCATGCGGATCCGGTGCGGTGGCCCTTCATACATCTCTTCCGTCGTTATCCTCGGGCTCGACCCGAGGATCCACCCGCACGGCACACCGTCCAACCCATTGGCGAATCGACACAATCGGAGGGCACCATGAAATTACCATCCTTCCTCGCGCGGCAGCGCCGGGCGGCCGAGACCAAGGCGTCGGGCTTCTTCGCGCTGACGGCCGAGGGTCGGGCGCACTGGTCGTCCCGCTCCTATGCCTCGCTGTCGCGCGAGGGGTTCATGAAGAACCCGGTGGCGCACCGGGCGGTGCGGATGATCGCGGAAGCGGCGGCCTCGGTGCCTTGGCTTGCCTATCAGGGCGAGGCGGAGCGGCCGGGCGACCCCTTGCTGTCGCTGCTGTCGCGGCCGAACGGGCGCCAGGCGGGCGCGGATTTCCTCGAGACGCTCTACGGGCATCTTCTGCTTTCCGGCAATGCCTTCGTGGAGGGGGTGCGGGTGGGCGAGGCGCTGCGCGAACTCCATCTGCTCAGGCCCGACCGGATGCGCATCGTCGAGGGGCGGGACGGCTGGGCGGAGGCCTATGAATACCGCGCGGGCGGGCATGTGCGCCGGCATCCCGCGGGCGAGGGGCAGGCGATCCTGCATCTGCGCCTCTTCCATCCGCTCGACGACCAGCTCGGTTTCGCGCCGCTGGAGGCGGCGTCCATGGCGCTCGACCTCTCCAATGCGGCCGCCATCTGGAACAAGGCACTGCTCGACAATTCGGCGCGGCCCTCCGGGGCGCTGGTCTACCAGCCGAAGGAGGGCGGCAACCTCACGCCCGACCAGTACGGCCGGCTGAAATTAGAGCTGGAGGAGGGCTATTCCGGGCCGGCGCGGGCCGGGCGGCCGATGCTGCTGGAAGGCGGGCTCGACTGGAAGGCGATGGGGCTCTCCCCGCGCGAGATGGATTTCGTCGAGGCGAAGAACGGCGCGGCGCGCGACATCGCGCTCGCCTTCGGCGTGCCGCCGATGCTGATCGGCATTCCGGGCGATGCGACCTATGCCAATTACCAGGAGGCCAACCGGGCCTTCTGGCGGCTCACCGTGCTGCCGCTGGTGCAGCGCACGGCGGCGGCCTTTGCGGGGTGGTTTTCCGAAGGGGCAGATGACGGGCTGCGGCTGGTGCCGGATCTCGACCAGGTGAGCGGGCTGGCAGACGAGCGCTCGGAACTCTGGGCCCGGGTGGGCGCGGCGGCGTTTTTGACGGACGAGGAGAAGCGGCGGGCGGTGGGGTATTGAGGGGGAGCGGGGATGCTTGCCCCTCATCCCGCTGCCGCGACCTTCTCCCCGTAAACGGGGAGAAGGGATATGCCTTGGCGGTTTCCTCAAGCAATGGCCGTTCGTGGGGCACGTCCCCTCTCCCCGCTTGCGGGGAGAGGGTTAGGGTGAGGGGCTGCCGGTTTTTCCAGCCAAATCAATTGGCTGCAAGGCAAGAGTGAATCATTTTGCAGAGCGCCGGACTCACTTCGTGAAAATCTTGACCCGGTTTGTGAAAGAAGCGGCGCAAGGGATTCAAAAGACTCGCTGATCGGCCCGGCCTTCCCTGGCGGAAAGCCGGCGCTTTCGGCCGCATGCGGCCCGATATCCCGGATTTCCATAATAATCTGAAAGGCTTAACAATGGCTGACTTCGGAAACGACGGCGGGCTTTGGACGGCCCGGCTGATCGGCGCGTCCGCGGGCGCGGCCGTCTCGCTCATCTATCTCCTGCCCAGGAGCCGCCGCGAGGCGGCGTGCCGGTTCCTCACCGGGCTTGCCTGCGGCCTCGTCTTCGGCGGGCCGGCGGGGCTGTGGATCGCGGTGCGGCTCGGCATTGCCGGCTATCTCGGGCCGGCGGAGATGCTCCTGACCGGCTCGGCGGCCGCCAGCCTTTCGGCCTGGTGGGGGCTGGGGGTGCTGGCGCGGCTGGCGGAGCGGATGCGGGAATAGGCGAACAGGCAACAGGCAATAGGCAATAGGCAGTAGGCGGTAGGGATGGGCGCAGCGCAGCCCCAACCACCAATTCCCTACTGCCTACTGCCTATTGGCTATTGCCTACCGCCTACCGCCCATTCCCCCTTCACATCATCGGAGACGACCATGATCACCGACGACCTGCCGGTCTGGCGGACGAAGAAATATGCCGATCTGACGCTTTCGGGCGTTTCCGGCGACGGAGTGTTTTCCGGCTATGCGAGCCTTTTCGGCGAGGTGGACCTCGGCAAGGACGCGATCGCGCCGGGCGCCTTTTCCCGCTCGCTGGAAAAGCGCGGGCCCTCCGGCGTGCGCATGCTGTTCCAGCACGATCCGGCCGAGCCGCTCGGGCGCTGGCGGACGATCCGCGAGGACGGGCGCGGGCTCTATGTCGAGGGCGTGCTTTCGCCCGGCGTGGCGCGGGCCCGCGAGGTGCTGAACCTCATGAAGTCGGGCGCGCTCGACGGGCTTTCCATCGGCTTCCAGACCGTGCGCTCGAAGACCGACCGGACGAGCGGCGTGCGCCGCATCCTGGAGGCCGACCTCTGGGAGATCTCGATCGTCACCTTTCCCATGCTGCCCTCGGCGCGGGTGTCGAACGTGAAGAATGCGCGGTGGTTCCGCGACCGGGAGACCGAGCTCGTGCGCCTCATGCGCCGGGCGGCCCGGATGATGAAACGCTAGGCTTTTGTTTTACCCGACGCCGAAGCGGTTTCGCTTCGGCTGGAAATGCCAACCGAAGAAGAGGACGACAGCATGGAGAGCCACAGGACCGCGCCGGAAATCAAGGCCGTGCCGGAAACGATGACCGCCGCCTTCGACGATTTCATGGAGGCCTTCGAGGCCTTCAAGGAGACGAACGACCGGCGGCTCGGCGAGATCGAGCAGAAGCTGACCGCCGACGTGGTGACGCGCGACAAGGTGGAGCGCATCAACCGCGCGATGGACGAGCACAAGCGCGTCATCGACCAGCTTGCGCTGAAGAAGGCGCGCCCCGCGCTCGGCGGCGGCGAGGGCGGCTTCGAGGCGGCCGAGCACAAGGCGGCCTTCTCCGCCTATATGCGCCGCGGCGACGAGAGCGCGCTGCGGGCGCTGGAGGGCAAGGCCATGTCGGTCGGCTCGGCGGCGGACGGCGGCTATCTCGTGCCGCCGGAGACCGACACGGAGATCGGCCGCCGGCTTTCCGCCGTCTCGCCGATCCGCGCGCTTGCGACCGTGCGCCAGGTCTCCGGCACGGTGCTGAAGAAGCCGTTCGCGACGGGCGGCATGGCGGCGGGCTGGGTGGCGGAAACCGCCGCGCGGCCGCAGACGGGCAATGCGCAGCTCGCCGAACTCTCCTTCCCGACCATGGAGCTCTACGCCATGCCGGCGGCGACGGCCGCACTGCTCGACGATGCGGCGGTGGACGTGGAGGGCTGGATCGCCTCGGAGATCGACATGGTCTTCGCCGAGCAGGAGGGCACCGCCTTCGTTACCGGCGACGGCACCAACAAGCCGAAGGGGTTCCTCGGCTACACGGCTGTCGCCGACGCGAGCTGGAGCTGGGGCAATATCGGCTATATCGCGACGGGCGCGGCCGGGGCCTTCAAGGCCGCGAGCCCTTCCGACACGCTGTTCGACACGGTCTATTCGCTGAAGGCAGGCCACCGGCAGAACGGCACCTTCGTGATGAACCGCAAGACGCAGGGGCAGATCCGCAAGTTCAAGGATGCGGACGGCAACTATCTCTGGCGTCCGCCGGCCTCGGCGGGGCAGGCGGCCTCGCTGCTCGGCTTCGCCATCGCGGAGGCCGAGGACATGCCGGACGTGGCGGCCGACAGCTTCTCCATCGCCTTCGGCGACTTCCGCTCCGGCTACCTCGTCGTCGACCGCACCGGCGTGCGCGTGCTGCGCGATCCCTATTCGGCCAAGCCCTATGTGCTGTTCTACACGACCAAGCGCGTCGGCGGCGGGGTGCAGAATTTCGAGGCGATCAAGCTGGTGAAGTTCGCGGCGAGCTGACTTTCTTCCTCTCCCCGCTTGCGGGGAGAGAGGCGGTCGCAGGGTATGACGCTTGTGGTGCCTGCCCCTCATCCGCCTGCCGGCACCTTCTCCCCGCAGGCGGGGAGAAGGGCATTGCGGCTCTGTTTTCCTTCTTTCTTGCACCGGCGGCGTTTCCTGACGCCGGTGCCGGCGGGCGCGGTTTCCTCCCGGCCGCGCCCGCATTCCTTTCTCCATCGCGAAGGACGATCATGACCATTGCCGAACTGTTGCCGCCGGCCGTGGAGCCGGTGACGCTTGCCGAGGCGAAGGCGCATCTGCGCCTCGATGCGGCCGACGAGGATGCGCTCCTGTCCGCGCTGGTCCGCGTGGCGCGCGAACATCTGGAGGCCGCGACGGGGCTTTGCCTGATCACGCGCCCCTTGCGCCTCTATCTCGACGACTGGCCCGAAACGCGGGTGATTCAGATTGCCAGGGGGCCGGTGCAAACCATTGAGTTGGTGACGGTTTATGATGTTGCCGGGCTGTCGGTGGACGTGGATGTGACGGGGTACGTGCTCGACGGCACGGCGCGGCCGGCCCGGCTGGTGCTGCCGGCGCGCCCGGCGACGGAGCGTGCGATCAACGGCATCGAGATCGATTTCACCGCCGGCTTCGGCGAGAGCGGCGCGGATGTGCCGGACGGGCTGAAGCGGGCGCTGCTCTTGCATGTGGCGGCCATGTTCGAGCTGCGCGGGGGGCTTTCGCCTCAGGACCAGCCGGGCACGGTGCCGGCGGGCTACGACCGGCTGGTGGCGCCCTACCGGCCGCGGAGGCTGTGATGGCGAAGGCGAGGATCATCGATCCCGGCGCGTTCTCCGCGCGGCTGACGCTGGAAGGGCCGGTCGAGACGCCGGACGGGCAGGGCGGCGCCGAACGCGGCTTCGCGGCGCTGGCAATGCTCTGGGCGGCGATCGAGCCGGTGGCGGCGCGGGCGGACGAGGCGGCGGGCACGCTGCCGGTGTCGGTGACGCACCGCATCTGGCTGCGGCGGCGGGGCGACCTTGCCGGCGGCATGCGGCTGCGCAAGGGCGCGCGGATCTTCGCCATCCGCGCCTTTCGCGATCCGGACGAGACGGGGCGCTATACGCTCTGCGACTGCGAGGAGATCCAGCCATGAGCGCGGCATCGGCCCTGCAGAAGGCGATCTTCGCCAGGCTTTCGGGCGATGCGGCGCTGACGGCGCTGGTCGGCGCGAACGGCATCACCGACCGCAGGCCCGACGGGCCGGCGGCGCCGCTGCTCGTGATCGCGGGCATCGACAGCACCGACCATTCGACGGCGAGCGAGGCGGGCGAGGAACATGTGGTGACGCTGGAGGCCTGGTCCGAGGCGGCGGGGCACCGGCAGGCGCAGGCGATGGCCGCCGCCGTGCGCGCGGCGCTCGACGACGCGGCGCTGGTGCTGGCCGGGCACCATCTCGTCCTGCTCTTCCACCGCGATACGCAGCTTCGCCGCGACGGCAAGTCCCGCTTCCACCGCGCGCAAATGCGCTTCCGGGCGGTGACGGAGCCGCATGCCTGACACCCAACTTTCGGAAAGGACCTTGCCATGGTGGCACAGAAGGGGCGCGAGCTCCTCATCAAGATCGACAACGGGGCGGGTTTCGTCACCGTTGCGGGGCTGCGCTCGAAGCGGCTGTCGTTCAATGCGCAGCTCGTCGACGTGACGGATGCGGAATCTGCGGGGCGCTGGCGCGAACTCCTCGGCGGGGCGGGCGTGCAGCGCGCGGCGGTGTCCGGCGCCGGCATCTTCAAGGACCAGGCCTCGGACGCGCTGGTGCGCGGGCTGTTCTTCGCCGGCACGATCGCCGCCTGGCAGATCGTGATCCCGGGTTTCGGCACGGTCGCGGGGCCGTTCCAGATCGCGGCGCTCGACTATTCCGGGGCGCATGACGGCGAGGTGGTCTTCGAGATCGCGCTGGAATCGGCCGGGCTCCTCACCTTCGGGGCGCTCTGATGGGCGCGCGGGCGAACCGGCACCGCGGCGAGATCGAGGCCGTCCTCGACGGCGAGCGGCGCGTGCTGTGCCTGACGCTCGGGGCGCTGGCGGAGCTGGAGACGGCCTTTGCCGTCGACAGCCTGACGGGGCTGGCGGAGCGCTTCTCCTCCGGGCGGCTGAAGGCCGACGATCTCATCCGCATCATCGGTGCGGGGCTGCGCGGCGGGGGCAATCTCTTTTCCGACGAGGACGTTTCCGCGATGGCGGTTGCGGACGGGCTTTCCGGCTTCGCGCGCATCGCGGCGGAGCTGCTGCAGGCGACCTTCGGCGCGGAGGCGCGGCCGGAAAACCCTCCGGGGCCGCATCCGGGCTGAACGGGGAGAGGGCGGCCTTCCCCTGGGAGGCGGCGCTTCATGCCGGGCTCTGCCGGATGCGGCTTTCGGCGAAGGATTTCTGGGCGATGACGCCGCGCGAGCTGGCCTTCGCGCTCGGCGTGCTGCGGCCTGTGCCGCCCGCGCCCGGGCGCGATGCGCTTGCCGCGCTGATGCGCGCCTTTCCCGACCACAAGGAGTGAACGATGGCGGATGCGGATGACAGACCTCTTGCCGGCATGCTCGACGACGCCGGGCAGCTTTCGGCGGTCTTCGACGATCTCGAGGCGCGCTCGCGCTCCTTCGGCGCGGCGCTGACGAGCGCGCTGAAGGGCGCGGTGGTCGACGGCAAGGGGCTGGAGAGCGTGTTGCGCGGGCTGGCGCTGCGCATGAGCGACATTGCGCTTTCCGTCGGGCTGAAGCCGCTGGAAGGGGTCCTGTCCTCCGGCTTTTCCGGGCTGCTCGGCAGCGTCACGCCCTTCGCCAAGGGCGGTGTGGTGGCCTCGCCGACCTATTTCGGGACCGGCGGCGGCGTCGGGCTGATGGGCGAGGCGGGAGCGGAGGCGATCCTGCCCCTGAAGCGCGGGCCGGACGGGGCACTGGGCGTTGCCGGCGACGGCGGCGGGACGCGCATCGTCTTCAACGTGACGGCGCAGGATGCGGCGAGCTTCCGCAAGTCCGAGGGGCAGATCGCGGCCATGCTGACGCGCGCCGTGGGGCGCGGGCAGCGCAGTTTGTGAGGACGAACGCTCCTCATCCCGTTGCCGCGACCTTCTCCCCGAGCGGCAGGGTTATCGCCCATGGAGTTCGACGTCGCCACACCCCCTTCTCCCCCGCGGGGAGAAGGTGCCGGCAGGCGGATGAGGGGGATGGCGAAGGCGCAAAGGCTCTATCCGAGCCACCCCCTCATCCGACCCTTCGGGCCACCTTCTCCCCGCGGGGGAGAAGGGAGAACGGCACCGCCGAACTCTGTAGGCGATAATCCCGCCCCTCGGGGAGAAGGTCGCGGCAGCGGGATGGGAGGCAGGAGCATTTTCGGAGAGATGGGCATGGCAGGATTTCATGAGGTGCGGTTTCCGCTGCGTGTCGCGCTCGGCACCAGCGGCGGGCCGGTGCGGCGGACGGATATCGTCAGCCTTTCCAACGGGCGGGAGAACCGCAATCGCCGCTGGCACGATGCGCGGCGGCACTATGATGCGGGTTCGGGCGTGCGTTCGGTCGAGGATCTCTATGCGGTGCTCGCCTTCTTCGAGGCGCGGGCGGGGCAGTTTTACGGATTCCGCTTCCATGATCCGGTGGACCACAAGTCCTGTTCGCCGGGCGGGACGATGAGCGCCATGGACCAGCAGATCGGCACGGGGGACGGTGCGACGGCGGCCTTCCAGCTCGTCAAGCGCTATGCGGATGCCGGCGGGGAGACGGTGCGCACCATCGACAAGCCGGTCATGGGCACGGTGGTCGTCTCGGTGGCGGGCAGCACGCGGCCGGCGGCGGACTATACGGTGGACCATGCGACGGGTGTCGTCACCTTCAAGCCGGGCAAGATACCGGCTTCGGGCGCCATCCGGGCGGGCTACGAATTCGACGTGCCGGTGCGCTTCGACACGGACCGCATCGACATCGACCTCGCGCAGTTCGATGCCGGACGCATTCCCTCCATTCCGCTGGTGGAGATCCGGCCATGAGGACGATCCCGGGCGGATTGCAGGCGCATCTCGACGGCGAGGCGACGACGCTGTGCCATGCCTGGCGGGTGACGCGGCGCGACGGCGCGGTGATGGGCTTCACCGACCACGACCGCGATCTTTCCTTCGGCGGGCTCGCCTACCTGGCGGCGAGCGGCTTCGAAGCGAGCGAGACGGAGGACGGCAACGGGCTTTCCGCCGAGGGCGGCGACCTCTCGGGCGGGTTTTCAGCGGAGGCGATCCGCGCGGAAGACCTTTCGGCGGGGCGCTACGACGGGGCGAAGGTCGAGGTCTATCGGGTCAACTGGCAGAACCCCGCGCAGCGGCTGCTGCTGCGCACGGCCGAGCTTGGCGAGGTGCGGCACGAGGGCGGGCTTTTTCGCGCCGAGCTGCGGCGGCTGACGCACCGGCTCGACCAGGTGCGCGGGCGCATCTACGGGCATCGCTGCGATGCGGTGCTGGGCGACGGCCGGTGCGGCGTGAACGCGGCGGCGCCGGCCTTCCGGGCGACGGCGACGGTGGGCGCGGTGCTGGACGACATGCGGCTGCGGGTGAGCGGACTCTCCGGCTTTGCCGAGCGGTTCTTCCGCTACGGCGTGCTCACCTTCACGAGCGGGGCGGCGGAGGGGCTGACGGCGGATATCGAGGACCAGCGCAAGGTAGCGGGCGGCGACGAGCTGACCTTCTGGCAGCCGGTGCCGGCCGGGGTGGCCGCGGGCGATGCGATGCAGGTGACGGCGGGGTGCGACAAGCGCTTTGCGACCTGCAAGGCCAAGTTTGCCAACGGACTGAATTTTCGTGGGTTTCCGCACATGCCCGGTAGCGACTTCACCTATGGCTATGCCGATGGCGAGACGGTGCATGACGGGAGGCCGCTCTATGCGTGAGATGCTGCGAGCTGCCCCTCATCCGGCCTGCCGGCCACCTTCTCCCCGCAAGCGGGGAGAAGGGATTTGCCGCCACGGTTTCCCGCATGGCATTGCCGCGGTGGAAGAAGACGGTTCGGCATATTCCCATGACGGGCCGGGACAGGATACCGGCGGTCGCGTCGTCGCGATCGCCCGCAGCTTCATCGGCACGCCCTACCGGCATCAGGGTGCGCTGAAGGGCGTCGGTTGCGATTGCCTCGGGCTGGTACGCGGGGTCTGGCGGGAGCTCTATGGGGCGGAGCCGGAGGTGCCGGGGGCCTATGCGCCCGACTGGGCGGAGCGGGCGGGGGAGGAGCGGCTGCTGGCGGCGGCGGCGCGGCATTGCGGGGCGGCGCTGCCGGTCTCGGCGCTTCGGCCGGGCGATATCCTCATATTTCGCTGGCGGGCGGGGGTGGCGGCGAAACATGCCGGCATCGCGGCGCCCGATGCGCATTTCATCCATGCCTATGAGCAGGCGGCGGTGATCGAATCGCCGCTCGTGCCCGCATGGCGGCGGCGGATCGCCGGCGTCTTCCGTTTTCCGGAGATTTCCTGAGCCATGGCGACACTTCTCTTCCAGGCGGCGGGCGCGACGCTCGGCGGCCTCTTCGGGCCGTTCGGCGCCATGCTCGGCCGGGCCGTCGGGGCGCTGGCGGGCTCGGCGGTCGACCGCTCGCTGTTGGGCGGCATGACGAGGATTCCCGGCGCGCGGCTCAATGACGGGCGCGTGCCGGGCGCGGAGGAAGGCACGGCGATGAGCCGCGTCTACGGCACGGCGCGCGTCGGCGGCACGCTGATCTGGGCGACGCGCTTCGAGGAGGACGTCTCCGTCGAGCGCGCCGGCGGCAAGGCGAGCGGGCCGCGGGTCGAGACCTTCAGCTATTTCGCCAACTTCGCCGTCGGCGTGTGCGAAGGGCCGATCGCCGGCATCCGGCGCGTCTTCGCGGACGGGCGGGAGATCGACCTGACCGGCATCGAGATGCGCGTTCATCGCGGCACCGCGAACCAGGCGCCCGATCCGCTGATCCTCGCCAAGCAGGGGGCCGGCAACGCGCCGGCCTATCGCGGGCTTGCCTATGTCGTCTTCGAACGGCTGCCGCTCGACACGTTCGGCAACCGCATCCCCATCCTGCAGTTCGAGGTGCTGAAGCCGGTCGGCTCGCTGGAGGGCAAGGTGCGGGCGGTGACGGTCATTCCGGGCTCGAGCGAACATGGCTACGACCCCGAGCTGGTGACGGAGAAGATCGCCGCCGGCAAGGCGCGCAACATGAACCGCAACACGCTCGTCGCGGCGACGGACTGGGTGGCCTCGATCGACGAATTGCAGGCGCTGTGCCCCGGCCTCGAACGGGTGGGGCTGGTGGTCGCCTGGTTCGGCACGGACCTGAGGGCCGGTGAGTGCCGCATCCTGCCGGGGGTGGAGGTGCCCGCCCGGCAGGAGGAGAGCAAGCCCTGGAGGGTTTCCGGCATCGCGCGCGAGGACGCCTATGTGGTAAGCCGCGTCGAGGGCCGGCCGGCCTATGGCGGCACGCCCTCGGATGCGAGCGTGATCGCGGCCATCCGCGACCTGAAGGCGCGCGGGATCGAGGTCTATCTCTACCCGTTCCTGATGATGGACGTGCCGGTCGACAACGCGCTGCCCGATCCCTATGGCGACACGCGGCAGGCGCCCTATCCCTGGCGCGGGCGCATCATCTGCCACCCGCCGTCCGCCGACGGGACCGCTTCGGCGCGCAGCCAGGTGAACGCCTTTGTCGGCGCGGCCGGGGCGGGGAGTTTTTCCGTTTCGGGCGAGGAGGTCACCGGCCCCGCCGGCGACGAGGGGTTCCGGCGGCTGATCCTGCATTACGCGCTGCTGGCGGCGGCGGCGGGCGGGGTGGACGGGTTCCTGATCGGCTCGGAAATGCGCGGGCTGACCTGGCTGCGCGACGGGAGCGGGGCCTTTCCCTTCGTCGAGGCGCTTGCCGCGCTTGCCGGCGACGTGCGGGCGATCCTCGGGCCGGGCACGAAGATCACCTACGGGGCCGACTGGAGCGAATATTTCGGCTACCAGCCGCCGGGCGGCAGCGGCGAGGTGCGCTATCATCTCGACCCGCTCTGGGCGTCCCCGGCGATCGATGCGGTGGGCATCGACAATTACATGCCGCTCTCCGACTGGCAGAATGCCGATACGCTGGCCGGCAATCCGGATGGATTTCGCCATTCCGAGGACATGGCGGCCATGCGCGCCATGATCACCGGCGGCGAGGGGTTCGACTGGCATTATCCCGACGCGGCGGCGCGGGCGGCGCGCGAACGCGTGCCCATCACCGACGGCATGGCGGGGAAACCGTGGGTGTTCCGCTACAAGGACCTCGCGAACTGGTGGGGCAATCGCCACCATGAGCGCGGGCCGGGCGGGGCGGAGCTTTCGGGCCACACCGCCTGGGTGCCGCGCTCCAAGCCGATCTGGTTCACCGAACTCGGCTGCCCGGCGGTCGACAAGGGGGCGAACCAGCCGAACGTCTTCGTCGATCCGAAAAGCGCGGAGAACGCGCTGCCCTATCATTCCGGCGGGGCGCGCAACGACGCGGTGCAGCGGCGCTTCCTCGACGCGCACCACGGCTGGTGGCAGGGCAGCGGGCCGGAGGCCGGCATGGTCGATCCGGGCCATGTCTTCCTCTGGACCTGGGATGCGCGGCCCTATCCGGCCTTTCCCGAGGATACCGCGCTCTGGTCGGACGGGCTCAACTGGCAGCGCGGGCACTGGCTGAACGCGCGGCTCGGGGCCGGAACGGTGGCGGATGTCATCGCGGCGATCCTGAAGGATCACGGGTTTTTCGATTTCGACGTCTCGGGCGTGGCCGGCGATCTCTCCGGTTTCGTGCAGGCGGACCAGACCTCGGCGCGCGCGCTGATCGAGCCGCTGATGGAAGCGTTCCAGCTCGATGCGCTGGAGGCGAACGGCAGGCTGGTCTTCCGCTCGCGGCTGAAATCCGCGCTGCCGCCGGCGGAGATCGGCCTTCTTGCCGAACGGCCGGAGGAGGCGCTGTTCGAGGAGAGCCGCGGGCATGTCAGCGATTTCGCGGGCGAGGCGATCCTCGACCATTTCGACGATTCGGGCACCTATTCGCGCGTGACGGCGCGCTCGCGCCGCATGACGGGAGAGAACGACCGCGTGCTGCGGCTGGCGCTGCCGGCGGTGCTGCATGCGGGGGCGGCCGCGGCGAGCGTCGAGACGGCGCTGCGCGACCAGCGGGCGGGGCAGCGGCGGCTCACCTTCCGCCTGCCGCCGACCGCGATGGGCGTGACGCCGGGCGACATCGTGCGGCTGGCCGGCGGGCCGGAGGGACGCTTCCTCGTCACCGGCATCACCGACGGGCTGGTGCGCGAGGTGGAGGCGCGGGCGATCGCGGCCGGGGAAAGCCCGGCGCCCCTGCTCCTGGACGGCCGCGGCCGGCCGGTGAGCGGGGCGGGGCCGGGGGCGGGCGATGCCTTTGCGCCGGATGTCGTCTTCCTCGACCTGCCGGTTCCCGGCTCGGGCGGGGCGCAGGATTTTGCCCGCATCGCGGCCTATGCGCAGCCCTGGCGATCGATGATCGTGTCGAGTTCCGAGGGCAGCGAAGGCTATCGCAGCCGCGTGCGGCTCGACCGGCCGGCGCGGATCGGCACGCTGGTCGAGCCGCTGGCGGCGGGCGTCGTCGGGCGGTTCGATCCGGGGCGGGCGATCGTGCTCGACCTGCCGTTCGGCGGGCTTTCCACGGTGGACACGCTTGCCATGCTGAACGGCGCCAACCGGCTTGCGGTCAGGGCCGGCAACGGGGCCTGGGAAATCGTCGGCTTTGCCGGGGCGAGCGAGATCGCGCCGGGGCGCTGGCGGCTCACCCGGCTGCTGCGTGCCCTGCACGGCACCGAGGACGCCATGGCGTCCGGCCATGCGGCCGGGGCGCGGGCGGTGGTGCTTGATGATGCCGTGCTGCCGCTCGGGCTCGACGTGGAGGAGGTGGGGCGGCCGTCGAACTGGCTCGTCGAGCCGGTGGGCATGACGCCCGGACAGGCGGGGCCTTTCGCCTTTGCCGGCGGCGAGCGGGCGCTGACGCCCTTGGCGCCGGTGCATCTGCGCGGCCGGCGGGGTCTCGACGGCGTCGTGCGGCTGTCGTGGGTCCGGCGCGGGCGGATCGATTCGGACAGTTGGCTGGCTGCCGAGATCCCGCTCGACGAGCCGGTGGAGGCCTATCGCCTCGATATCCTCTCGGGCGAAACGGCGGTGCGCAGCGTCGAGACCGCGGCGCCGGCCTTCACCTATCCGGCGGCCCAGGAGCTTGCCGATTTCGGCGCGCCGCAGGTGGCGCTCTCCATCCGTGTGCGCCAGCTCGGCCGGGCCATTCCGCTCGGCCTGCCGGCGCGGGCGACGATCATTCTCTGAAGGAAGGAAAGACCATGAACGACGACGCAAAAGCCTGGTATCTGTCGCGCACCGTCTGGGGCGCGCTGGTCGCGATCCTCGCCTCGCTCGCCCATGCGGCGGGCGTCGAGGTGACCGCCGGGGACGAGGGGGAACTGGCCGATCTCCTCGTGGCGGCGGTGGGCACGCTGGGCGGGTTCGTCGCGCTTTACGGGCGGATTTGCGCGCGCCGGCGCGTGCGGTGAGGCGACTTGACGATCCACAGGGCATTCATTTGCCATTCAGCGTGGATCGTTTATTGCTTGCATCACACTGATCCGCACCTGAAAGTACATTCATGGCCTCGCCACTTCTCATAACCGCGCTTGCGGCCAGCCTGATCCTGCCGGTGCCCGTCGAGACGGGCACGGCGCGGGACGTCGTCGCGGTCGCGGGCGATTGCAGCGACGCGGCTGCGCAGGTGGTCGCCCAGACGGGGGGCGAACTGCTCTCGGCGCAGCCGAAGGGCGATACCTGCGTGGTGACGGTGCTCGTGCCCGGCAAGGGCAATGCCCGGCCGCGCAAGGTGACCGTGCGCGTGCCGATGTAGGGCCGCCGGGCCTTTCGTGATGGAACGAGAGAGATAGGAAGAGGGCGAATGCGCATCCTGGTGGTCGAGGACGATGTCAACCTGAGCCGGCAGCTCAGCGAGGCCTTGAAGGAATCAGGCTATGTGGTGGACCAGGCCTTCGATGGCGAGGAAGGCCACTATCTCGGCGACACCGAGCCCTATGACGCCATCATCCTCGATATCGGCCTGCCGGAAATGGACGGCATCACCGTCCTCGAAAAGTGGCGTGCCGACGGCAAGACGACGCCCGTCCTCATCCTCACCGCCCGCGACCGCTGGAGCGACAAGGTGGCCGGCATCGACGCCGGCGCCGACGACTATGTCGCAAAACCCTTCCATATCGAGGAGGTGCTGGCGCGCATCCGGGCGCTGATCCGCCGCGCGGCGGGCCATGCGAGCCCCGACATCGTCTGCGGGCCGGTGCGGCTCGACACGAAGGGCTCCAAGGCGACGGTCAACGGCGAGACGCTGAAGCTGACCTCGCATGAATACCGGCTGCTCTCCTACCTCATGCACCATATGGGCGAGGTGGTGTCGCGCACCGAACTGGTCGAACATATGTACGACCAGGATTTCGACCGCGATTCCAACACGATCGAGGTTTTCGTCGGGCGCCTGCGCAAGAAGATCGGCGTCGACCTGATCGAGACCGTGCGCGGCCTCGGCTACCGGATGCAAGCCCCCGCCAATGGCAAATAACGCCAGGCGCTCCCGCTCGCTCACCTTCCGCGTTCTTCTTCTCGCCTCGCTCTGGGCGGCGGTCGCACTCATCGTCATCGCCGTCGTCATCTCGACGCTCTATCGCCAGAGCGCGGAGAAGAGCTTTCGCGATCTCCTGCGCGCGCAGCTCTACAACGTCATCAACTCCGTTTCGGCGGACGAGGAGACGCGGCTGACCGGTACGCCGCAGCTCGGGGACCTGCGCTTCTTCCAGCCGCAATCGGGCTGGTACTGGGTGGTCGAGCCGATCGGCGGGGCGCTGGCGAGCGAGACGCTGACCTCGTCCTCGCTCGGAACGGGGAGCATTCCGATCCCCGATACCGACAGCATTCCCTTCGACACGCGTTACGAGCGCTTCTACACGACCATCGATTCCTTCGGCAACGAGGTGGAGGTGGGCGAGACGGAAGTGGTGCTCGACGACGAGGGGCGCACGGCGCGTTTCCGCGTCGTCGGCAACCGCGACGTGCTGGAGGGCGATATCGACGATTTTTCCGGCAGCCTCTATCTTGCGCTGGCCGGCTTCGGTGTCGGCAGCCTGCTTCTCAACGCGGCGGCGATCCTCATCGGCCTGAAGCCGCTCGACCGGGCGCGCAAGGCGCTGGAGAAGATCCGCGCGGGGGAGAGCGAGCAGCTCGACGGCGATTTTCCGAGGGAAATCCTGCCTTTGGCGAGCGAGGTGAATGCGCTGATCGACAGCAACCGGCGCATCGTCGAGCGGGCGCGCATGCAGGTCGGCAACCTTGCGCACTCCCTGAAGACGCCGATCGCGGTTCTCCTCAACGAATCGCGGCTGCTCGCCGCCCCGCAGGGCGATCTCGTGCGCACGCAGGCCGAGGCCATGCAGAGCCAGGTGCAATCCTATCTCAACCGCGCCCGCATCGCCGCCCAGCGCGAATCCGTGCTGGCGCGCACCGAGGCACAGGCCGTGCTGGAGCGGCTTGTGCGCGTCATGCGGCGGCTCAATGCGGAACGGCAGTTTCCGCTGACGGTCGATCCGCCGGGGCTGGTTCTGGCGATGGAGCAGCAGGACGTCGAGGAGACCGTCGGCAACCTCCTGGAAAACGCCGCACGTTACGCCCGCACGACGGTGGCCGTGCGCGCCTTGATGGCGCCGGCCGAGGTGCGCGGCAACGACGATGCGCGCAGGAACTGGATCGTCATCGAGGTGGAGGACGACGGGCCGGGGCTGGAGCCGGACGAGATCCGCGAGGCGATGAAGCGCGGCAAGCGGCTCGATGAAAGCAAGCCGGGCACCGGGCTCGGCCTTTCCATCGTCAGCGAGATCGCCTCGGAATACCAGGGAACCTTCGCGCTTTCGCGCGGGCCGCGCGGCGGGCTTCTGGCACGGCTCGTGCTTCCGGCCGTCACAAAGGATGTTGCCTGAGACCGCGGACAATGCAACAAGGAAGGGGCTCGCGAATATGAGGATCGCGGGATGGATGAAGTGCTGGCTGGGCGTATCGCCTCCGGGACGAGTCCGGCAGGAGCGCGAGGCGGCTTTGCAGCCGCAGTCGCGTGGAAACGAAAGCGAGAGCAGTTCCAGCAAACCTGCGAAGCGGTTTTGCGCCCGGAATTGCGGCAGAACAAAAGGTCAGAGCGTTTTCGCCCACGGGTGAAGGCGCTCTCTCATGAAGAGAGACGGTCCCAGCGGATGAAGACGGGTTTGCGCGGCGCCTTTTTCCCCCTCCTTCTGGCAACAGCGACGGTTTCGGGATGCACGACCACGTCGGGCGGCGTAGCCGGGGCCGCCGGCGCGGCCGTTGCGACCGGAGCGGGCGTCTATATCACAGCGCTGCAGGGCGGGCTCGTCAGCCGCAATGCCGGCGGCGCGCAGCTTTCCAAGGCGGACATGCAGCGGGCGCTGGAAGCCGAATACCGTGCGCTGGAAGCCGCGCCCGGCGGCCAGCCCGTCGTCTGGCAGGGCAAGGGCGTCAGCGGATCGGTGGTCGCGGCCGCGCCCTATCAGGTCGGCTCGCAGAACTGCCGGCAGTACAGCCACACCCTGACCGTGGGCGGCTGGGACACCGCGACGCGCGGGGCGGCCTGCCGCAATGCGGACGGGGCCTGGGCGCCGCTGTCGTAGCCTTTTCCGGTGGCGTGAGGTCACCGGAAAGAGGAAGGCGTTTCGTTTTTTACCGGCGCCGCTTCGGCTGGACATGCGTTAGCGCAAGCCTGGTCGTCGACGGTTGCGGCGAAACGCCTCAAATTCACGTCATCGTTCCCTGGGGAATTGGAAACGTTCGCGCGTTCCAGTATTTGAACGGTCATGTTTTTCTGGATTCTCGTCGCCATCCTGACGGCCGCCGTGGCCGCCGTTCTGCTTCTTCCCCTGCTGCGCCGCCCTGCGGCGGCGGCGGATGACGCCGGTCACGACGTCGAGGTCTACCGCGACCAGCTCGAAGAGTTGAAGCGCGACGAGGCGAGCGGCCTCATCGGCGCGAACGAGGCCGAGCTTGCCCGGGCGGAGGTCGCACGCCGGCTGATCGCGGCCAGCAAGGCCGAGGCGAAGGGCGGGGCGAGCCCGGCCGGGCGCCGCAACCGGCTGGCGCAGGTCTTCGTGATCGTGCTGCTGCCCACCATCGGCCTCTGTCTTTACGTGGCGACCGGCCGGCCGGATCTTCCGGCCCAGCCGCTCGCAGAGCGCCTTGCCAATCCCGGCAACGACATCTCCATCCTCATCGCCAAGGCGGAGAACCATCTCGCGCGCAATCCGGACGACGGCGCGGGTTGGGACCTCCTGGCGCCGATCTACTATCGCAGCGGCCGGGTGGAGGATGCGGCGAACGCCTTCTCCCAGGCGATCCGCCTGCTCGGGCCGACGCCGGAACGGCTGGACGGCTATGCGGAAACGCTGATCGCCCAGTCGAACGGCATCGTGACCGCCGAGGCGCGCGCCCGGCTGGAACAGTCGCTGACGCTGAAGGCGGACAATCCGCGCGCCGAATACTACCTGGCGCTGGCGCTGGAGCAGGAGGGCAAGCGCGCCGAGGCGCGCGCGGCCTTCGAGGCCCTGGCGAAGCAAGCGCCGGCCGATGCGCCCTGGCTGCCGCTCGTCAACCGGCATATTGCCGGGCTTGCCGAGGGGCAGGGTGGTGAGGTCGCCGGTACGCTCGGCAATCCGACGGCGGAGGACATGGCGGCCGCCCAGGACATGTCGGCGGGCGACCGCCAGCAGATGATATCCGGCATGGTCGAGAGCCTTGCGGCGAAGCTTGAGGAAAACCCTGATAATATCGAAGGATGGATGCGCATCATCCGTTCCTATGTTGTGCTGGATCAAAGGCCGAAGGCAGAAGCTGCGCTACAGACGGCGCTGAAGACCTTCCCGGCGGACAGCGACAACGGCAAACAGCTTCTGGCGCTTGCCCGGGACCTATCGATTTCGGCTGAGGGCAGCGGACCATGACACGCAAGCAGAAACGTCTGGCAGTGATCGGCGGCGGCATTGCCTTCCTGGTGGCGGCGGTGCTGCTCGTCATGTTCGCCTTCAGCCAGTCGATCGCCTATTTCTACGTGCCGGGCGATCTTACCAAGGCCAATGTGCCGCCGGGAACGCGCATCCGCCTCGGCGGGCTCGTGGAGGCCGGCACGGTCAAGCGCGGCGAGGGCTCCACCATCACCTTCACGGTGACGGACACGCTTGCGACGGTGCCGGTGACCTATACCGGCATCCTGCCCGACCTCTTCCGCGAGGGGCAGGGCGTGGTGGCGGAAGGCGCCTTCGGCACGGACGGGCTGTTCCTGGCCGACACGGTGCTCGCCAAGCATGACGAGACCTACATGCCCAAGGACGTCGCGGATCGCCTGAAGGCGCAGGGCGTCGAACTTTCCGGCAAGGAAACGATCAAATGATCATCGAGCTCGGACACTATGCCCTCATCCTCGCGCTGGCGACCGTCATCGTCCAGTCGATCCTGCCGCTGGTCGGCACGATCCGGGGCGACCGCACGCTGATGGCCGTGGCGCCGGCCGCGGCGCTGGCCGGTTTCCTGCTCGTGCTCTTCTCCTTCTCGGTGCTGACCTTCGCCTATGTCGTCTCCGATTTCTCGGTCGGCAATGTCTGGGAGAACTCGCATTCGCTGAAGCCGATGATCTACAAGATCACCGGGGTCTGGGGGAACCATGAGGGCTCGATGCTGCTCTGGCTCCTCATCCTCGTCTTCTTCAGCGCGCTCGTCGCCACCTTCGGCGCCAACCTGCCGGAGCGGCTGCGCGCCAACGTGCTGGCCGTGCAGGGCTTCATCTCCACCGCCTTCGCGCTCTTCATCCTGCTCACCTCCAATCCGTTCCTGCGGCTCCAGCCGGCGCCGGCCGAGGGGCAGGACCTCAATCCCGTTCTGCAGGACATCGGCCTCGCCATCCATCCGCCGCTGCTCTATCTCGGTTATGTCGGCTTCTCCGTCAGCTTCTCCTTCGCCATCGCGGCGCTGATCGACGGGCGGATCGATGCGGCCTGGGCGCGCTGGGTGCGGCCGTGGACGCTGGCGGCCTGGAGCTTCCTCACCGCCGGCATCGCCATGGGCTCCTACTGGGCCTATTACGAACTCGGCTGGGGCGGCTGGTGGTTCTGGGACCCGGTGGAGAACGCCTCCTTCATTCCCTGGCTCGCCGGCACGGCGCTCCTGCATTCGGCGCTCGTCATGGAAAAGCGCGAGGCGCTGAAGATCTGGACGGTGCTGCTCGCGATCCTCACCTTCTCCATGTCGCTGCTCGGCACCTTCCTGGTGCGCTCCGGCGTGCTCACCTCGGTGCATGCGTTTGCCACCGATCCGACGCGCGGCGTCTTCATCCTCGCCATCCTGGTCTTCTTCATCGGCGGCGCGCTGTCGCTCTTCGCCTTCCGGGCGGCGACGCTGAAGGCCGGCGGGCTTTTCGCGCCGATCTCGCGCGAGGGCGCGCTCGTCCTCAACAATCTGATCCTGACGACGGCGGCCGCCACGGTGCTGACCGGCACGCTCTATCCGCTGGTGCTGGAAGCGCTGACGGGCGAGAAGATCTCCGTCGGCCCGCCCTTCTTCAACCTCACCTTCGGCCTCTTGATGCTGCCGCTGCTGCTGGCGGTGCCGTTCGGCCCGCTGCTCGCCTGGAAGCGGGGCGACGTGCTCGCCGCCGGCCAGCGCCTTTTTGCGGCGGCGGGCATCGGCCTCGTCTTCGCGGCGGTGGTTCTCTACATCCAGAACGGCGGGCCGGTGCTCGCCTATTTCGGCCTTGCCATCGGCTTCTACATGATCGCAGGCGCGATCACCGACCTGTGGCTGCGCGCCGGCATCGGCAAGGTGGCGCGCACTGTCGCCGTCCGCCGCTTCATCGGCCTGCCGGGCTCGGCCTTCGGCACGGCGCTCGCCCATATCGGCATCGGCGTGACGGTCATCGGCGTCATCGCGGTGACGGCGTTCGAGACCGAGCATGTCGTCGAGATGAAGCCCGGCATGCAGGTGGAGGCCGGCGGCTACACGCTGACCTTCGACGGCATGCGCCGCGGGCAGGGGCCGAACTATTCCGAGGAATCCGGCCATTTCACGGTGGCGCGGGGCGGCGTGATCGTCACCGACGTCTGGTCCTCCAAGCGGCTCTATTCCGCCCGCCGCATGCCGACGACGGAGGCGGGCATCCGCACCTTCGGGCTCAGCCAGCTCTACGTCTCGCTCGGCGATGCGATGGCCGACGGCGGCATCGTCGTGCGCGTCTGGTGGAAGCCGATGATCCTCTGTATCTGGATCGGCACGCTGATCATGATGGCGGGCGGCATCGTGTCGCTGTGCGACCGGCGGCTGCGCGTCGGGGCGCCGCAGAAGCTGCGCAAGGTCAAGCCCGCGCTGGAGGCGGCGGAATGATGCGCCGCCTGCTCCTCGCCTCGGCCTTCCTGATTGCCGCTTTTCCGGCCTTCGCGGTCAATCCGGACGAGGTGCTGGCCGATCCGGCGCTGGAGGCGCGGGCGCGGGCGTTGTCGGCCCAGCTACGCTGCATGGTCTGCCAGAACCAGTCGATCGACGATTCCAATGCCGAGCTTGCCCGCGACCTCAGGCTTCTCGTGCGCGAGCGGCTGAAGAACGGCGACAGCGACGAGGCGGTCATCGACTATGTCGTCTCGCGCTACGGCGAATTCGTGCTGCTGAACCCGCGCCTGCGCGGCGAGACGCTGCTCCTGTGGGGCGCGCCGATCGTGCTCTTCCTCGCGGGCGCGGCGGCGATGGTGCTCTTCGTGCGCAAGCGCGGCGGCAAGCCGACGGGAACGCCGCTTTCGGAGGCGGAGAAGGCCGAGCTGGAAAAGGCTCTGGAGTGAGGAATTAGGCAGTAGGCAGTAGGCAGTAGGGAAGAAGATATTTCTACTGCCTACTGCCTACTGCCTACTGCCTACTGCCTACTGCCTTCCTTCCCAACATTACCAAAAATTCATGCCGCGGATAGTGCGCTGTAATGTGCACGCGCCTATCTCTTGCTCATCGGCTGCCGCACGCAGCCATGAAGTGAGAGAAAAGGTGCAAAGAATGTCCAAGATTTCAGCATTCCGTCCGGGCCTCAAGACCGTCCTGAAGACGACCACCGTCGCCGGGCTTGCGGCCGTCATGCTTGCGACCGGCATTCCCGCGCGTGTCACCGAGAGTTTTGCAGAAGCCGTGTCGGTGCAGGGCCCGCAGGTCGCGAGCTTCGCCGACGTCGTGGAGGCCGTCTCGCCGGCCGTCGTTTCCGTTCGCGTCCAGTCCGATGTCAAGCCGGCCAATGACGAGAGCAATTTCAGCTTCAATTTCGGCGGCCGCGGCTTCGACGAGCTTCCCGACGATCATCCGCTGAAGCGCTTCTTCCGTGAGTTCGGCGGCCCCGACCAGTTCCGGGGCGACCGCGGGCCGGATCGCCGCTTCGGTGATCGCGGCGACCGCCGCGGCCGTGACCGCAAGCCGCATCTGCGCCCGACCTCGCAGGGCTCCGGCTTCTTCATCTCGGAAGACGGCTACATCGTCACCAACAACCACGTCGTCAATGACGGCAGTGCCTTCACGGTCGTGATGAACGACGGCACCGAGCTCGACGCCAAGCTCGTCGGCAAGGACAGCCGCACGGACCTCGCCGTGCTGAAGGTCGAGGAGAAGGACAAGCGCAAGTTCACCTATGTGAGCTTCGCCGATGACAGCCAGATCCGCGTCGGCGACTGGGTCGTGGCCGTCGGCAACCCGTTCGGCCTCGGCGGCACGGTGACGGCCGGCATCATCTCGGCCCGTGGCCGCGACATCGGCTCCGGCCCCTATGACGACTACCTGCAGGTGGACGCCGCCGTGAACCGCGGCAATTCCGGCGGCCCGACCTTCAACCTCAACGGCCAGGTCGTCGGCATCAACACCGCGATCTTCTCGCCGTCGGGCGGCAATGTCGGCATCGCCTTCGCGATTCCCGCTTCCGTCGCCAAGGGCGTCGTCGCCGACCTGATGAAGGACGGCAAGGTCGACCGCGGCTGGCTCGGCGTGCAGATCCAGCCGGTGAGCCGCGACATCGCCGATTCGCTCGGCCTTGCGGACGCCGCCGGTGCCCTCGTCGTCGAACCGCAGGCCGATTCGCCCGGTGCCAAGGCCGGCATCAAGAAGGGCGACGTGATCACGGCGCTCGATGGCGAGCCGATCAAGAATCCGCGTGACCTTGCCCGCCGCGTGGCCGATATCGCGCCCGGCAAGACGGTGGAGCTTTCGGTCTGGCGTGACGGCAAGTCCGAGACGATCCGCGTCGAGATCGGCACGCTTGCCGGCGAGCAGATCCAGGCCGCGGCCGGCACCGAGGAGGTGGAACCGGAAACCCCTGCCAGCGAGCAGGCGCTTGCCGATCTCGGCATCTCGGTCACGCCGGGCGACGACGGTCTGACGGTCTCCTCCGTCGATCCGGACTCCGACGCCAGCGACCGCGGCCTGAAGCAGGGCGACCGCATCACCTCGGTCAACAACCAGGCGGTCAAGTCCGCCGACGACGTGGTGAAGGTCATCAACAATGCCCGCAAGGACGGCCGCTCCAAGGCGCTGTTCCAGATCGAGACCAATGACGGCAGCCGCTTCCTGGCCCTGCCGATCGACCAGGGCTGAGCGGCTCCGTAATCCGCTTTTCGGCGCCGCGAAATCGCAAGGTTTCGCGGCGCTGCCATATCGGGACACGGCACTCTGGCCAAGTCCCGCCGAACATGCTGTAAGGTCCGCACGATGAAGATATTGATTGTGGAAGACGATCTGGAGGCGGCTGCCTATCTCTCGAAGGCCTTTCGCGAGGCGGGCATCGTGCTCGACCATGCGAGCGACGGCGAAAGCGGGCTCTTCCTCGCCACCGAGAACAGCTACGACGTCCTGGTCATCGACCGCATGCTGCCGCGTCGCGACGGCCTGTCGCTGATCTCGGAGCTGCGCCGCCGCAACATCCACACCCCCGTGCTCATCCTCTCCGCACTCGGCCAGGTCGACGACCGGGTGACGGGGCTTCGCGCCGGCGGCGACGACTACCTGCCGAAACCCTATGCCTTCAGCGAGCTGCTGGCGCGGGTGGAGGTGCTCGGGCGGCGCAAGGGCACGCCGGAGCAGGACATGGTCTACCGTGTCGGCGACCTAGAGCTCGACCGGCTGTCGCACACGGTCAAGCGCGCCGGCAAGGAGATCCTGCTCCAGCCGCGCGAGTTCCGCCTGCTCGAATACCTGATGAAGAATGCCGGCCAGGTGGTGACGCGCACCATGCTGCTGGAGAATGTCTGGGACTATCATTTCGACCCGCAGACCAATGTCATCGACGTCCATGTTTCGCGGCTGCGCTCGAAGATCGAGAAGGACTTCGACCAGCCGCTGCTGCGCACGGTGCGCGGCGCGGGATACATGATGAAGGACGAGGCGGCGGGCTGACCCCATGCATCGAATGCTCGGCAGGCTGACCGCCCTCTATCGCACGACCGCGGTGCGGCTTTCCGCCGTCTATCTGCTGCTGTTCGCCCTGTGCGCGGCCTTCCTCGTCTTCTACGTCTCCTCCATGTCGGAACGGCTGCTGCGCCAGCAGATGCGCGAGGCGGTGGCGCAGGAGGTCGAGCAGATCGAGCGCGTCTTCGAAGGCAACGGCATGAACGGCCTCCTGCGCACGCTGGAACGGCGCTCGCGCCAGCCGGGCGCCAATCTCTACATCATCGCAAGCCCGACGGGCGAGGTGCTGGCCGGCAACGTGGCGTCGCTGCAGCCGGGCGTGCTCGACACCGAAGGCTGGACGGAGACGCCATTCCGCTACCAGCGCTATCAGGAGGAGGCCCGCGGCAACAACCGCCCGATGGCCTATGCGCAGGTCATCGTGCTCACCAACGGCCTGCGCGTGCTCGTCGGCCGCGATCTCGGCGAGCCCGAGAATTTCCGTTATCTGGTGCGCCAGGCGCTGATGGTGGCGCTCGGCGTCATGGGCTTCGGGGCGCTCGCCATCTGGTATCTGATCGGGCGCAATGCGCTGAAGCGCATGGACCGCATGTCCGGCGCCAGCCAGCGCATCATGGCGGGCGACCTCTCGCAGCGCCTGCCGACCAGCGGTTCGGGCGACGAGTTCGACCGGCTGTCGGAATCGCTCAACACCATGCTCGGCCGCATCGAGAAGCTCGACGAGGGCCTGAAGCAGGTCTCCGACAATATCGCGCATGACCTGAAGACGCCGCTCACCCGGCTGCGCAACAAGGCGGAGGCGGCGCTTTCCGGCGGCGACCGGGCCGACTACCGCACGGCGCTGGAGGAGATGATCGGGGAATCCGACCAGCTCATCCGCACCTTCAACGCGCTCCTGATGATTTCCCGCGTCGAGGCGGGGCAGGCACCGGCCGAGATGAGCGCGATCGACATCAGCGGCATCGCCCAGGACGGCGCCGAGCTCTATGAGCCGGTGGCCGAGGACAGCGGCCTCAAGCTGGTGACCGACATTGCCGACGGCGTCGAGGTCAAGGGCAACCGCGAGCTCGTCGGCCAGGCGCTCGGCAACCTCATCGACAATGCCATCAAATATGCCGAGGGCAGCGGCGGCGAGCCGGAGATCCGCATTTCCCTGCAACGGCGGCAGGGCGATGTCGTGCTCTCGGTCGCCGACAGCGGCCCGGGCGTGCCCGACGACAAGCGCGAGGATGTGGTGAAGCGCTTCGTGCGGCTCGATGCCAGCCGTTCCAAGCCCGGCACGGGCCTCGGCCTTTCGCTGGCCGGCGCCGTCATGGAAATGCACCATGGTCGCCTGGAGCTCGATGCGACCCATCCGGAGCGGGAAAACAATCGGGGGCTGACGGTCAGGATGGTTTTCCCCGTCGCCGCGGACTGATACACCTTTTCGCGCCGGCCTTTCATCGGCCGGATGTGGTGAGGAGGCATCATGAGCGCAGCGGAAACGACGCGGTTTTCCGATCTTTCGGCGAGCCCCGTGCGGGCTCTCAGCCAGACCGAGGTCAAGTCGGTCCTGTCCGACCTCAAGGACTGGGGCAGGGACCACGCCGCCATCGCCCGGCTTATCGGCGAGGAGGGGCCGCTCAAGGATTTCATCGTCGCGACCCTGTCGCTCTCGCCCTATCTGCGCGACACGGCCCGCATCGATCCCGGCCTGCTCGCCCGCGCGCTCGAAGAGCCGATCCTTCCCGCCGTGCAGGCCGCCATCGACGGCGCCCGCAAGGCCTGGCGGGCGGAGGACGGCGAGGTGACGGAGGCCGTGCTGATGACCCGGCTGCGCCGCGCCAAGCGCGAGGTCGCCTTCTTCACCGCCCTTGCCGACCTTGCCCGCATCTTTGACGCGCGGCGCACCACGGCATTGTTGACGGATCTTGCCGAGGCGACCACCTCCGCCGCCATCGACCACCTGCTTTTATCGGCGCATGGGAGCGGCAAGCTGAAACTGCCCGACCCCGCGCGCCCGAGCGAGGGCTCCGGCCTCATCGTGCTCGGCATGGGCAAGCTGGGCGCGGCGGAGTTGAATTACTCCTCCGATATCGACCTCGTCGTCTTCTTCGACCCGATGGCCGGCATCGCCGTCGATCCGAGCGAGGCCGTCGAGACCTTTTCCCGCCTTGTCCGCCGGCTGATCCGCATCATGCAGGAGCGCACGGCGGACGGCTACGTCTTCCGCACGGACCTGCGCCTGCGGCCCGACCCCGGCGCGACGCCGCTCGCCATCTCGGTCGATTCGGCGATGCTCTATTACGAGGGCAGGGGACAGAACTGGGAGCGCGCCGCCTTCATCAAAGCAAAGCCCGTTGCCGGCGACCTCAGGGCCGGCGAAGCCTTCCTCAAGGACCTCACGCCCTTCGTCTTCCGCAAGTATCTCGACTATGCGGCCATCGCCGACATCCATTCGATCAAGCGGCAGATCCATGTGCACAAGGGCCATGGCGAGATCGCGGTGAAGGGCCACAATGTCAAGCTCGGCCGCGGCGGCATTCGCGAGATCGAGTTCTTCGTGCAGACCCAGCAGCTCATCGCCGGCGGACGCGTTCCGGCGCTGCGCCTGCGCGCCACCGAGCCGATGCTGGCGGAACTCGCCAGGGCGAGCTGGATCGACGCGGCGACGGCCGAGGAACTGACGCAGGCCTACTGGTTCCTGCGCGATGTCGAGCATCGCATCCAGATGGTGCGCGACGAGCAGACCCATGTGCTGCCGGAAACCGAGGCCGAACTGAAGCGCATCGCCTATATGCTGGGTTTTGCGGACACGGCGGCCTTTTCCGCCCGACTGGTCGAGGTGCTGAAGACCGTGGAGCGGCGCTATGCGGCGCTCTTCGAGCAGGAGGCGAAGCTCTCCTCGGAGACCGGCAATCTCGTCTTCACCGGCCAGAAGGACGATCCGGACACGCTGGAGACGCTGAAGCGCCTCGGCTTCGAGCGCCCCGCCGACATTTCCCGCACCATCCGCACCTGGCACTACGGCCGCTACCGCGCCACGCAGTCCGTCGAGGCGCGCGAGCGGCTGACGGAGCTGACGCCGGAGCTGCTGCGCGTCTTCGGCGAGAGCAAGCGGGCGGACGAAGCGCTGCTGCGCTTCGACAATTTCATCTCCGGCCTGCCGGCGGGCATCCAGCTCTTCTCGCTGCTCGGCAACAATCCGGCGCTGCTCTCCCTCATCGTCAACATCATGTCGTCGGCGCCGCGCCTTGCCGAGGTGATCGCGGCAAAGCCCCATGTCTTCGACGGCATGCTCGATCCGGGGCTTCTCGCCGAACTGCCGACCCGCGCCTATCTCTCCGAGCGCATCGACGGCTTCGTCTCCGGCGCGCGGCATTACGAGGAGATCCTCGATCGCCTGCGCATCATCGCCGCCGAACAGCGCTTCCTCATCGGCATCCGTCTTCTGACCGGCGCGATCACCGGAAAGCAGGCCGCCCGCGCCTTCACCCATGTCGCCGATCTCATCGTCCAGGCAGCCTTCAAGGCGGTGCTGGAGGAGGTCGAGGCGGCACATGGCAGGTTTCCCGGCGGGCGCATCGCGCTGGTCGGCATGGGCAAGCTCGGCAGTTTCGAGCTGACGGCGGGCTCGGACATCGACCTCATCCTGCTCTACGACCACGACGGCGACGCCTTCGAATCGGACGGCGCCAAGCCGCTCGACAACGTCAGGTATTTCACCCGCATCACGCAGCGCCTGATCGCGGCGCTCTCCGCCCCGACGGCCGAAGGCGTGCTCTACGAGGTCGACATGCGGCTTCGCCCTTCCGGCAACAAGGGGCCGGTCGCCACCCGCATCACCGCCTTCGCCAAGTACCAGGCGGAGGAGGCCTGGACCTGGGAGCACATGGCGCTGACCCGCGCCCGCGTGCTCTGCGGCGACGAGAGCCTGATGCGGCAGGCGGAGGAGATTTTCCGCGCGGTGCTCGCCCGCGCGCGCGATGCGGGCAAGATCGCCAGGGACGTGGTCGAGATGCGGACGCTGATTGACCAGGAAAAGCCGCCGAAGGACATCTGGGACCTGAAGCTGATTGCCGGCGGGCTGATCGACATCGAGTTCATCGCCCAGTTCCTCGCGCTGGTGGCACCCGCGCGGGGCGCCGCGCAGCCGGAAAAGGCGCTGCCGACGGGCGATGCGCTGGCCCTGCTCGGACAGAGCATGATGGACCCGAACGATCTCGACACGGTGCAGCGGGCGCTCACCCTCTATACGGAGATCTCCCAGATCGTGCGCCTCAGCGTCGATGGCGGCTTCGACCCGAAGGAGGCGCCCGCCGGTCTCCTCGACCTCGTCTGCCGCGCCGGCGACTGCCCGGACGTGCGCACGCTGGAGGCGGAGATACGGCGTGTCTCCAAGGCGGTGCGGAAGATCTTTCAGGGGGTGGTGAAAGGGTAAGCGCTACCTCCCTCTGCCCTGCCCGGCATTTCCGCCACAAGGACGGGGCAATCGTCTATGGAGTTCGACGGTGCCACTCTTCCCTTCTCCCCGCGGGGGAGAAGGGGATGGGGCGACGGTTTCCTTCCATAGGCGATGGTTCTGCGGTCAAGGGACGGCTTGGCAGAGAGGAGCGTCCTCGCGCCGTCGCCCTAGGCCGCCGCCAGGTGCAGCGCCGCCAGCCGTTCCCGGTCGGGGATGCGCACGGAGATGATCGTGCCCTTGCCCTCGACGGAGTGGATGCGCATGGCCCCGCCGTGCAGGTGGGCGAGCGAGCGGGAGATGGCGAGGCCGAGGCCGGAGCCGCCCTTGCTCTTGGCGTACTGGCTCTGCACCTGCTCGAAGGGCTGGCCGATCTTCTGCAGCGCGGATTTCGGGATGCCGATGCCGGTGTCGGCGATCGTCAGCGTGACGGCGCCGTCCACCCTGCGCGCGCGCACCTTCACCGTGCCCCCGGCATTGGTGAACTTCATGGCGTTCGACAGGAGGTTCAGCAGGATCTGCTTCATGGCGCGGCGGTCGGCGACGGTCAGCAGGTTGCCCGGGCAGGCCTGCTGCACCTCGATGTGCTTCTTTTCCGCCTGCAGCATGGTGAGGCGCAGCGTCTCCTCGATCAGCGGCGACAGGTCGACCGTCTCGCAGCTAATGCGCATGTGGCCGGCCTCGATCTTCGACATGTCGAGGATGTCGCTGATGACGTTGAGGAGATGCTTGCCGCTCTCGTGGATGTCGCGGGAATATTCGCGGTACTTGTCCGAGCCGAGCGGGCCGAACATCTGGTTCTGCAGGATTTCGGAAAAGCCCAGGATGGCGTTGAGCGGCGTGCGCAGCTCATGCGACATGTTGGCGAGGAATTCGGACTTGGCCCGGTTGGCCGCCTCCGCGCGGTCCTTTTCCGCCTGGTAATTGGCATTGGCAAGGGAAAGCTCGGCCTTCTGCCGCTCCAGCTTGGCGCGGGAGGCCGAGAGGTCGCCGATCGTCGCCATCAGACGGCGTTCGGATTCGCGCAGGCGCACCTGGTGGCGCTTCATCATGGTGATGTCGGTGCCGACGGAGACGAGGCCGCCGTCGCGGGTGCGCCGCTCGTTGATCTGCAGCCAGCGCTCGTCGGCAAGCTGCACCTCGCTGGTCTGCGAGGCGCCGGTGCCGTCGGCATCCGCGATGCGCCGCTCGATGACCGGCCGGGCCGCAGCGGCATGCACCGTCGCCCGGTCCGTGCCGGGAACGAGCACGTCGTCGGGAAGGCCGTAGGCCTGCTGGTAGTGCGCATTGCACATGACGAGCCGGTCGCTCTTGTCCCACAGCACGAAGGCCTCGGAGGTGCATTCGATGGCGTCGGCCAGCCGCTGGTCGGCCTCCTGGTAGCGCTGGGCGAGCCGGTGCTGCTCGGTCACGTCCATGGCGATGCCGATCATGTGCATGCGGCCGGAGGCCATGCGGATGAGCTGGGCGCGGGCGCGCAGCCACACATAGTGCCCTTCGGCATGGCGCATGCGGAACACCTGGTCCACCTGCTTGGCCTCGCCGCGCGCCACGGCCCGGGCGACCTGGTAGATGCCGTCGTCGTCGGGATGCATCAGGCGGGCGGCATCGCCGAAGGACAGAACGCTGTCGCGCGCCGGCATGCCGAGCATTTCATACATGGAGCGCGACCAGAACAGCCGTCGGCTCGTGAGGTCGAAATCCCAGAGGCCGCAGCGGCCGCGGGCGAGCGCCGTCTCGACGCGCAAGTTCGATTCCGCGAAGATCGCATCCGCATCGCGCGCGCGCTTCGCCTGGATGTAGTAGGCATAGAGGATGACGAGCAGGATGGCCGAAATGCCGGAAAACAGCGTGACGTTCAACGCTACCTCATCGCGCCAGAACGTCGCGAGCTGCCCGAGCGGATTGGCGACGATGATGAATCCGCCCTTCTTGGGCATTTGCACGAGCGAGGCGTAATAGTCCTCATCGCCGATGCGGGCACGGAAGACGCCGGCCGGATCGCCGAAATACTGGGTTGCCGCCAGCTCCGGCGCAAACCGCGCCAGCGACAGGCCGACATAGCGCGCCGCGCCCAGCGAGGCGCCGAAGACCTGGCCTTTTTCCGCGACGAAGAGAACCAGCCCGCCCGGCTGCATGCGGTCCTGCGGCAGATGCAGGGAGAGCGCCGCCTCGACCGCCATGCGGTCGGATTTCGCAAGGCTCCCGGCCATGGGGCCGGAGAACACCGCCCCGACGGCCATCGCCGTCAGCGAGGTCGTGTCCTTCACGCCGGTCTCCATCCGGTCGTGCTCGACCAGGATGCCGGCCATGCGCGAAATGGCCACCACGAACAGAAAGGCGATGATCAGGATCGGTATCGACCGCTTCAGCACGGGCTCGGCCCGTGTCAGATGCCGTGCGGCTGGCCCGGCGAAAATCTTCGCCTGTCCCGTCAGCTCATTTTCCCAGGCCGCCATTCCCGGAAATTTGAGGTGAGTCCACCCGCCGGCTGCGCGTCCTCGTTGCGCGTCCGTCATAGTCTTAAACCTTGTACCCTCTCGTGATTCGGCGTGCCGCTCGCCCGAATCTGCCTTAATGAATCAATTGTGATTCGGCTTGTCCAGAGGAAAAGGTAACGGACTATTAACCAATTATTACGGTTGGGAAATTGGGGTTGCGGCGGCGCGAAGGGCGCTTCGCGGGATGGCATCCTCTCCGGTCCTGCCGACCGGAGAAGGACGCCGTTCGCTCACCCCTTCAGCATGCGCTCCACGATGTCGGAAACGTCCGAAGACAGCTTCTCGCCCGCCGCGATCGTGCGCAGCGCGTTGCGCGCATGGTCCGATCGGCCATCCTCCAGCGCCCGCCAGGAGCGCATGGAGGTGAGGATGCGGGCGGCGAGCTGCGGGTTCTTCGGGTCGATCTCGAGGATCTGCTCGGCGAGGAAGCGGTAGCCGGCGCCGTCCGCCCGGTTGAAGCCGGTCGGGTTCGAGAAGGCGAAGGTGCCGACGAGCGCGCGCACGCGGTTCGGGTTCGCCTTGTTGAAGAGCGGGCTTTCCATCAGCGCCTTGACGCGTTCCAGCGCGCCGTCGCCCGGAATCGTCGACTGGATGGAGAACCACTTGTCGATGACCAGCGCATTGTCGGCAAAGCGGGCGCGGAAGGTTTCGAGCGCAGCCGCCGTCTCCGGCGCGTCCGGGAAGCGATGGGCGAGCACGGTGAGGGCCGCGCTGAGATCGGTCATGTTGTCGGCCGCCGCGAAGGCCTCCGCGGCGCGGGCCGGCGTGCCGTCGGCGACGGCGAGATAGGCGAGCGCGGCATTGCGCAGCGCCCGCCGGCCGGCGCTTGCCGCATCCGGCGTGAAGGCGCCGCCGGTGCGATGGCCCGCAAAGAGCGCGGCGAAGACGGCGGGATCGCGGTTCGCCACGAAGGCGAGCACGGCTTCGCGGCCGGCGCGGATGGCGTCCGGGTCGTTGTTGCTGCCGAGTTCGCGGGCGATGTCGGATTCGGAGGGGAGCGCCAGCGCCTGCGCGCGGAAGGCCGGCTCCAGCGTCTCGTCGCCGGCAATGGCGATCAGCGTGTCGGCGAGGACCGGGTTCGTTTCGACCGTCTCACCGGCCCGCGCCTTGCGCGCGGCCTCGACGAGGTTCGGCAGGGCGAGGTCGTTCAGCGCCTGCCAGCGGGCGAAGAGATCGCTGTCGTGGCGGGCGATATGGGCAAGGTCGGCGGGCGCCTGCTCGAAATGCAGGTTGATCGGCGCGGAGAAGCTGCGGTTGAGCGAGACGACCGGGCGCGAGGCGATGCCGGAGAAGGTCACCGTCTGGCGGCGCTCCCTGAGGTGCAGCACGTCGCCGGTCACGTCGGCGCCGCTGACGGCGCTGGGCAGCGCCTCGGAACCGTCGGCGGAAAGGAGGCCGAAGCGCAGCGGGATGTGCATCGGTTCCTTCGTGGCCTGGCCGGGCGTCGGCGGGATCATCTGCTCCAGCGACAGCGTGAACGCACCCTTCGCCTGGTCGTAGCTCGACGAGACGCTGACGAGCGGCGTGCCGGCCTGGTGATACCAGAGCGAGAACTGCGTGAGGTCGACGCCGTTCGCCGCCTCGAAGCATGTGACGAAATCCTCGATCGTCGCGGCATCGCCGTCGTGCCGCTCGAAATAGAGGTCCATGCCCTTCTTGAAGCCGTCCTTGCCGACGATGGTCGCGATCATGCGCGTCACCTCGGAGCCCTTTTCATAGACGGTCGTCGTGTAGAAGTTGTTGATCTCGCGGTACTTCGTCGGGCGCACCGGATGGGCGAGCGGCCCGGCATCCTCCGGGAACTGCTCCGATTTCAGGTGGCGCACCTCGGCGATGCGCTTGACGGCGCGCGAGCGCTGGTCGGCGGAGAATTCGTGGTCGCGGTAGACCGTCAGGCCTTCCTTGAGGCAGAGCTGGAACCAGTCGCGGCAGGTGACGCGGTTGCCGGTCCAGTTGTGGAAATATTCATGCGCGATGATCGCCTCGATATTCGCATAGTCCTGGTCGGTGGCGATCTCGGGGTCGGCGAGCACGTATTTGTCGTTGAAGACGTTGAGCCCCTTGTTCTCCATGGCGCCCATGTTGAAGTCGGAGACGGCGACGATCATGAAGATGTCGAGGTCGTATTCGCGGCCGAACACCTCCTCGTCCCACTTCATGGAGCGCTTCAGCGCGTCCATGGCATAGGCCGCGCGGGGCTCCTTGCCGTGCTCGACATAGATCTTCAGCGTCACCTCGCGGCCGGACATCGTGGTGAACGTGTCCTCCACGACGCCGAGATCGCCGGCGACCAGCGCGAAGAGGTAGGACGGTTTCGGGTGCGGATCGAACCAGGCGGCGAAATGCTTGCCTTCGCCGTAGCCGGCGCCTCCGAGGAAATTGCCGTTGGACAGCAGCAGCGGGCAGCTCGCCTTGTCGGCGATGATGTTGACCGTATAGACGGCGAGCACGTCCGGCCGGTCGGGGAAATAGGTGATGCGGCGGAAACCCTCCGCCTCGCACTGGGTGCAGTAGACGCCGTTGGTGCGGTAGAGGCCCATCAGCTGGGTATTGGCCTCCGGATTGATCATCGTCGTGATGGTGATCTCGAACGGGTCCGTCGCCGGCAGGTCGCGGATCGTCAGGCTGTCGGGCGTGGCGTCGTAGCGCGCGGCATCCATCTCCATCTGGTCGAAGAGCAGGCCGGTCATCACCAGTTCGTCGCCGTCGAGCACCAGCGGCGCGGCGGGATCGGCGCCTTCGCGGCGGTGGAAGATCAGCCGCGCCTCGACCTTGGTTTCCGTCGGGTCCAGTTCGAAGGTCAGGTCGACGCGCTCGAGAACGAAGTCGGTCTGGCGATAATCTGCCAGATGAATGATCCGGCCGTTCTCTGTCCGCATGATATGTCCTGCTCGTTGCCGTCCGGGCCGTATCGTTTTCGTACAACGTCACGGGCGGCGCGGACGGTCTGCCCCCAAATTCCATGGATTGATAAGCTTATTGGCTTAACATCTCATTTCCATGGGCCTTCGCAAACTGCAAATTTGTGTTTTGCCGGGACAGTCGTTTCCTCCCGCGGATCCGATCAAAATTATCCGTGACGCATCACCAGAATTGATCCCATCCGCCAGCCGATCCGGATAGACTTGCCGCCAGCCTGAATCGGTTCTCCGGTCTCTCCTCAACGCCTGATGCCACGGCCCGCCGGCCGTGACGAGTTCTCCATGGACATGCCGTACTCCAACCCCATGCGGGGCATTTCGCTCAAGGTCATTTCCGTGGTGATCTTCCTGTGCATGTCCGCGCTCATCAAGGCGGCCGGCAAGGATATTCCGGCAGGACAGATCACCTTCCTGCGCTCCGCCTTCGCCATGGTGCCGATCATCGTCTTCCTCGCCGTGCAGGGCCAACTGCGCGACGCCTTCCGCACCAACGACATCTTCGGCCATTTCAAGCGCGGCTTCGTCGGCATCCTCTCGATGGGGTGCGGCTTCTACGGGCTCGTGCACCTGCCGCTGCCGGAATCGATCGCGCTCGGTTATGCGCTGCCGCTCGTCACCGTGGTCGTCGCCGCGATCGTCCTCAAGGAGAAGGTCGGCATCTATCGCTGGACGGCGGTGCTGGTGGGGCTCCTGGGCGTCGCCATCATAAGCTGGCCGCGCCTGACGTTGTTCCGCGAGGGCGGCTTCGGTTCCTCGGAGGCGACGGGCGCACTCGCCATGCTGGCCTTCGCCGTGCTCGGCTCCTTTGCCATGGTGCTGGTGCGCAAGCTGGTGCAGACGGAGCGCACGCCGACCATCGTGCTCTATTTCTCGCTGTTCGCCTCGGTCTTCTCGCTGGGCACGCTGCCTTTCGGCTGGACCGCGCTCGGCTGGCCGTCGCTCGGCCTGATGGCGCTCGCCGGCTTCTGCGGCGGCATCGCGCAGCTTCTGCTGACGGCGAGCTATCGCCATGCCGACGTCTCCACCATTGCGCCGTTCGAATATATCTCGATCGTGCTCGGCCTCATCATCGGCTATGTCGTGTTCGGCGACGTGCCGACGCAGACCATGCTCGTCGGAACGGCCGTCGTCGTCGCCGCCGGCATCTTCGTCATCCTGCGCGAGCATCAGCTCGAATTGAAGCGCCGGGCGGTCCTGCGCCACCAGACCCTTCAGGGATAGGCATCAGCGCCATTCCGGCGTCGTCGTATCCTCGATGCGCGCCTCCACTGCCGCATCCGGCTGGAGCGCGGCGGCCGCGGCATCGGCGCCCAGCGGCTGCGCCGCCATCGCCTGGTAATCGGTCTTGACGACGAGGCCGTCGTTCTCCTCGCGCCGGCTGATGCGCCAGGCGGCATAGGCGCCGTAGAGCACGAAATAGGCCGCCAGCACGACGAACAGCGCGCCCGGCCCGAACCGGTCCATGATCGGGCCGACCATGATGGGGCCGGAAATGGTGCCGACGCCGTAGACGATCATCATGCCGGAGGAGACCTCGACATATTCGTCGGGCTGCGCGCGGTCGTTGGCGTGCGCGACGTTCAGCGCATAGATCGGGAAGATGACCGAGCCGACGAAGGCGGCGACGACATAGAGCAGCACCGGCGGCCCGCCGGCGACGGCGGCCATGGCAAGGCACGAGACCGTGCCGACGATACCGCAGGCCACCATGACGAGGCGGCGGTCCATCCGGTCGGAGGCCCGGCCGATCGGGATCTGCGAAAGGGCGCTGCCGAGGAGCACGCAGGCGAGCAGCGTTGCCCCCTCGGCGGTTGAAAGCCCGCTGCGCTGCGTGAACACGCCGCCGAGGTTCAGCCAGGCGCCGGACATCGCCCCGGCAAGGAAAGCACCGATAACAGCGACAGGCGAGCGCCGGTAGAGTTTTGCGACATCGAAGCGCGCCTGCGTCGGCGGGGCCGGCAGCGGGGAGGAGGTGAGCGCCGTCGGCAGCAGGGCGACGGAGAAGATGATGCCGCACAGAATGAAGAGCGAGGTGTTGGACGGGTCGCCGAGCGGTACGAGATATTGCCCGCCGATCGTGCCCACCATGGTCGTGATCAGGTAGACGGAGAAGATCGAGCCGCGGTTCTCGTTCGTCACGCGTTCGTTCAGCCAGCTTTCGATGATGAGGTAACTGCCGGAAATGGCAAAGCCCGACATGGCGCGAAACGCCATCCAGGCGCGCCAGTCGACGACGAGGGCGCAGAGCAGGATGCCGATGGCCAGCAGCGTGATCAGCGCCACGAAGACGCGCACATGCCCGACCAGCAGCACGAATTTCGGCGTGACGATGCAGGAGAGCGTGAAGCCGATCGTATAGCCCGTCGCGATCATCGAGATCGTCTGCGTCGACCAGCCCTCCGCGACCGCGCGCACCGGCACGACATAACTCTGCAGCCCGAAGGCGACCATCATCAGGAGGGTGGACAGCATCAGGCTGAGAATGGAGATGAGGCTCGCCAGCATGGGGGCTCCGGGGAAGGCGCGTTCGGTGTCGGAATGTCGCTCTATTGCGACGGCCGCGCGCTGTCCACTGCGACAGTGGCTGGCGTAAAGCAATCAGACTTCCGAAACGCCCCGGCGAACAGAAGGAATTCCCGGTTGGGTTGTGGTATGGGTGAGTGTCGGGCGAATGCCCGGCGAAGTGAAAGGAGGTGAGACGTTTGCGAATCCGGATTTCGGTTGTTGTCAGGCTGTTTGGTTGGCGCCTAACCCTGACAGTCAGCCGATAAAATAGGGGGCCGGGCTTCGGCCCGGTCTCCACCGGAGGAAAAGGCGTCTCACCTCCTCACGATGAGGACAATAACACAGCGCCGGCCGGCTTCAAAGTCGCACAGGACTATTTGCATCGCCAGAACGGGCGGGAAACGCGGCCTGGTTGTGCTATGAGAAGGCGCCAGGCAAAAAAGCCGCGGCAAAACGAAAGGAGGTGAGACGTTTGAAATTCCGGCTTACGCTGACGATCAGGTTCAGGACTTGGCGGTTCACCCTGACGATCAGCTAAGAAACGGGGATCGGGCTTCGGCCCGGTCTCCACCGGAGGAAAAGGCGTCTCACCTCCTCACGATGAAGACAATAGCACAGCGTCGGCCGGCTTCAAAGCCACGGCCGGGCTCAGTTCGGCAGGAAGGCCTTGAGCGGGTCGCGGCGCTGCGCGGCGTCGCGCGGCAGGGAGGCCAGCACGGCATATTCCCGGGCGGCGTTCACGGCGGCGCGGATATCGGCGATGTCGGACATCAGCTTGCGAAGAGTGGCCATGGTCTGCTCCTGGGGTCGGTCTGCATCGGAAGGCGCCGGCGGGCGCCCGGCATCGGCTCAGCGCTGGATGAACTCGGCGAAGAGCTGGACGGGGCGGTGGATGCGGGCGAAACCGGAGGCGGTGAGCTGCTCGTTGGCCGGGGCAGCGATGCCGCCGAAGCCGTGGCCGGTGCGAAGACCGCAATGGCGGAGCGTCTCGAAGCTCGAATGGATGGGCCGAAAGCGGGCGGTCATGGGTCGATTCCTTAAATCCTGTCCTCCCGTATCGTTATATTGCGCCGCAGCATCGATTTTGCAATGCGACATTCTGCCCGGCAGATATGTGCAAATCGCATGACTGGTGAAACATTTTGTTCATGCTTGCGGCATGTTTTTGGCATTGGCTGCCGATGGCGAGCGGGCTTTCAAAATCAAGCCATTGATAAATATCGATATTGTCTTGCCGGCTAGGCCCGGAGCCCTGCACGAAAAGCAAGCAGGTCCTGCCAGACGAGACGCTTGCTGACGGGCGCCGTCACCAGATCCTGCGGGTGAAGCGTCGCAAAAGCCGGGATGGTCCGGCCGGAAATCGCAACCTCCCGCCATTCTCCCCGCAACTGGTGGATCGTGTCGCTGGAGCGCAGCAGGAATCGCGCGGCGAAATTGCCGAGGATCAGCAGGTGATTCGGCTCGGCGAGCGCGATCTGCCGCTCGATGAACGGCCGGCAGATATCGGCCTCGCGCTGCGAGGGCGGGCGGTTGCCGGGCGGCCGCCACGGCACGACATTGCTCAGCAGAAGATCGGCCCGGTCGAGCCCGATGCCCGCGAGCATGCGGTCGAGCATCGTGCCCTGACGGCCGGAGAAGGGCTGGCCGTCGCGGTCGTCGTCGGCATTCGGCATGGCGCCGATCACCATGACCGACGGCTTCGCATTGCCCGCGGCAAAGACGAGGCAGCGGGCGCTGGTCTTCAGGTTGCAGCCGTTGAAGGCCTCCATGGCCGTGCGCAATTCCTCCAGCGAGCGGGCGCTGCCCGCCGCGAACTCGGCCTCCGCCACCGCCTGGCTGTCCGGTATCGCGACATTGGGCAGGACGTTCGGGGCAGGGGCCGCGGCGCGCGATTGCTCCTGCCGGGCCGGCGCCGGCCGGGTGGCCTGCTGCGGGGCGGGGGCGGTTTCCCGCGGCGCCTGCATGCCGCGCGCCGCGCGCATCGCCTCGAATTCGGCGATGCGGTCGACGGCCTCTTCCTCCAGCAGCCATTCGACGCCGGCATCCGCATAGAAATGCAGGAGCGATCGGAGCTGTGCGGGATTGAGGTCGTTCGCGGCGTTCATGGCTGCACCTTAGCGAAGCGGCCTGCCGGAGGAAAGCGCCGCCGTCATCCTCACGCCGCCCATTGCGCCACATCGTCGCTTTCGCCGATCAGCGCAAGGCCGTGGGCGATCGAAAGCAGCTCGCCGCCGCTCTCGATGCGATCCGCATCGAAGCGGCGGGTGAAGATGCGCCTGACGGCCGGCACGAAGGAGGTGCCGCCGGTCAGGAACACCTTGTCGATGGCGCCGGGCGCGGTGCCGGTCTTCTCCAGCACCTCGTCCAGCGCGCCCTCGATGCGGGCGAGGTCCGGCGCGATCCACTCCTCGAAATCGGAGCGCCTGACCATCCTGCGGCCGGCGGCGCCGAGCGGGGCGAAGTGGAATTCCGCCTCGTCCGCCGCCGACAGCGCCATCTTGGTGGCCGAGATCGCCTGATAGAGCGGATAGCCCTCGTCATGCTCGACGAGATCGATGAAGAGCTCCAGCTTTTCCGGCTCGAGCGACGAACGGACCAGCGACTTGAGGTCGGCGAATTCGCGCGTCGTCTTGAAGATCGAGAGCTGGTTCCAGCGGGCGAAGTTGGCATAATAGCCGGACGGCACCTCCAGGACCTTGTCGAAGCTCTTGAAGAAGCTGCCCTTGCCGATCTCCGGCGCGACGAGGCGCTCGATCATGCGGGCATCGAAGTGGTCGCCCGCGATACCGACGCCCGAATGGCCGATCGGCTGCGCCGTCAGCCGGCCGGCCTGCCGCTCGAAGCGGATCAGCGAATAGTCCGTCGTGCCGCCGCCGAAATCGGCGACCAGCACGGTGGCGTCGCTCTTCAGCGTCTGGGCGAAGTAGTAGGCCGCCGCGACGGGCTCGTAGACATAGTGGATCTCCGGGAAGCCGAGCCGCGTCAGCGCCGCGTTGTAGCGTTCAAGCGCGAGCGCCGGGTCCGGGCTGGCACCGGCGAACTGCACCGGCCGGCCGGCGATGACGCGCGAGACGTCCGCCGGCCACCCATCGCCCGCATAGGCCTTCAGCCGGCGCAGGAACACCTCCATCAGGTCGTCGAAGGCATGGCGGCGGGCAAAGACCAGCGTGCCCTGGAAGAGGGCGCTCGCTGCAAAGGTCTTGATCGACTGCAGGAAGCGGCAGTCGCCGGGATTGTCGATGAACTGGCGGATGGCCGCCTGTCCGGCCTCCACCTTCAGCGCCTGGGCGCCGACGACCGGATCCTTCATGAAGGACAGCGCCGTGCGCATCGTGTCGGTGATGCCGACGCTGCTGGTGAAGGTCATGGACCGTGTCGCCCCGGCGCCTTCGGAAAGCGCCAGAACCGTGTTCGTCGTGCCGAAATCAAGCCCGAGTGCCCGTGCCATCGCCGTGCCCCTTCGATCGTCGAAAATGTGTTGAAGCGGAGCGAAAGCCCCGCGCGAAAGGCGCGTCGGCGCGCCCGGAAATGGGAGAGCGCGCCAGATGGCACAGGCGGGCGGGGAAGGCAAGGGGGAAGGTATGATTGCCCCTCAGCCTGATCTTCTCCCCGAGGTGGGAGGCCTGTTGCCTATGGAGTTCGGCGTTGCCCCATCCCCTTCTCCCCCACGGGGAGAAGGTGCCGGCAGGCGGATGAGGGGGATGGCGAAGGCGCAGACGATCCGTCCGAACCACCCCCTCATCAGACCCTTCGGGCCACCTTCTCCCCGCGGGGGGAGGGAGAACGGCAACGGTTCCCTTCCCTGTGCGATGGCCTGCCGGACGAGGGTTGGCCCCCGACGCCTCAGACCGAGCGCGCCGCACCGCCGTCGCAGCGGATGAGGCTGCCGGTGACGTAGCTGGCCGGCGCGCTGCACAGGAAGGCGGCGGTCGCCGCGAATTCCTCCACGGCGCCGTAGCGTCGGGCCGGGATCGCCCGTTCCGAGGCCGCGCGCACCTCGGCGACGCTCCTGCCGCTGCGCTCGGCGGCGGCGGCATCGAGGCTCTTCAGCCGGTCGGTCAGGATGCTGCCGGGCAGGAGCATGTTGCTGGTGATGCCGTATTCAGCGACCTCGCTCGCCAGCGTCTTCGACCAGCCGGCCAGCGCCGGGCGCAGCGTGTTGGACAGCGCCAGGCCCGGGATCGGCTCGATCACGCCGGAGGAGGCGACCGTCAGGATGCGGCCCCAGCGCTGCTCCTTCATGACGGGCAGCAGCCGGTTGGTGAGCGTGATGATGCGCAGCACCATGGACTGGAAATAGGTGGCCAGCTTTTCCTCGCTCATGTCCTCGGTGGAGCCGGGCGTCGGCCCGCCGGAATTGTTGACGAGGATATCGACCCCGCCGAGCTTTTCCCGCGTCGCCTTCACGAGCGTCTCGACGACGTCCTCGTCGCTAAGATCGGCCTGCACCCAGTCGGCGCGGCCGGGACCTGCCGCATTGATGGCCGCGCAATTGGCCGCAAGCGTCTCGGCGCTGCGCCCGCACAGGAGGACATGCGCGCCCTCGCGGGCGAGCGCTTCGGCAATGCCCTTGCCGAGGCCGCGGGAGGAGGCGAGGACGAGGGCGCGTTTGCCGGCAATTCCGAGATCCATCGTGGTCTGTCCTATGTTCGGGGCGCGTCGGCGCGATAGGGCACCTTGCCCGGATTGAAGAGGTTTTTCGGGTCGAGCGCGGCCTTGATGGCCTGCGCCACCGCGCGGCGCGATGCATTGCCGTAGCTGAGATAGGCGCGGCGCTTCTCCGTTCCCACCCCGTGCTCGGCGGAAAAGCTGCCGCCGAGCTCCGCGACGCCGGTATAGACGGCGTCCTCGATCGGTTCCTTGACGCCCGGTGCGGCCACGCCGTTGCCGATGACGGAAATATGCAGGTTGCCGTCCGCGACATGGCCGTAGACATAGGCGTCGAAACCCGGATCGACGGCCTTCAGCCGCTGCCGCAGGCCGTCGACATATCCGTCGAGCGCGCCCGGCGGCACGGAGACGTCGAAGGACGGTGCGGCCGGGAAATGCCGGTACATGAAGTCGCCGTCCTCGCGCAGCGCCCAGAAGCGCCGGGCCTGGTCGAGCGAGGCGGCGACGATGCCGCTGGTCAGACCGTGCTCCTCCCAGAGGGCGGCGAGGCCCTCTTCCAGCGCCTCGCGGGCGTCCGCCTCTCTGCCGGCGGACACTTCCATCAGGAGGATGGCGGGCGTATCGGCCTCCAGCCAGCCGAGGTCGAAGCCCTTGTCCGCCGCGCTGTCGCGCAGATAGCGCTGCCACATCAGCTCGGCGCCCTCCAGCTGCAGGGCCGGCCGGCTGCGGAAATGGGCGATGAGCGCGAGGGCGGCCGTGGCGTCGGGCACGCCGACGAGCGCGGTGGCGCGCATCGGGTTGAAGCTTTCGAGCTTCAGCACGGCGCGGGTGACAAAACCGTAGGCGCCTTCCGAGCCGATGAGCAACTGCTTGATGTCGGGCCCGGCGCTGACCTTCAGCACGCGCGTCAGGTCGCTGACGAGGCTGCCGTCCGGCATCACCGCCTCGATGCCGAGCACCTGGTGGCGCATCACGCCGTTGCGGAAGGCGAGGATGCCGCCGGCATTGGTGGCGATCATGCCGCCGATGGTGGCGCTGCCGCGCGCGGCAAGGTCGATGCCGGGAATGAGGCCGACGTCCGCCGTCGCCTCCTGCAGGGCCTGCAGCGTGACGCCGGCGCCGACCGTGACGGTGCGGGCGAGGGGATCGATGGCCTCGATGCGGTCGAGGCGGGCGGTGGAGAGGATGAGCTCGCCCGGCCGGCTGATGCCGCCGCCGACAAGGCCGGTGCGCCCGCCCTGCGGCACGACGGGCACGTCGTTTTCGAAGCACCAGCGCACCACGGCGGCGGCCGCCTCGGGCGTCGCCGGCTCGGCCATGGCGCCCGCGCCGAAATTGCCGGCATGTTCGCCGGGATGCCGGTTCGCCAGCCGGTCGCTTCCGATAAGGTGGAGCGTGTCGCCGAAATCGTTCAAGTCGCGTTCGAGCGATCGGATAATCTCGGACATGTTCCCGTTTCCTCTGCCGATGGGCCGGCTCGAATGCGTAGTGCGGCGGAGAGGCGGAATCAAGCGCGCACCGGCTGATACGGGCGGCAATAGATTGACGTTTACGTGAAAGTCAATAAACTTTCGACCCTGTCATGATGTCATGCGCAAATGCAGGGAAACTCTGTCGCAGAACGGCTCGACAAGGCTTCCGGCATTTGCCATGACAGGCTAACCAGAGGGAATTGCCGCGGCTTTTGAGGGGTTGCGGGGTGGAGAGGCGAATGAGCGAAGAAATGGAACTCCCCGAACGCGAAAGCATGGAATTCGACGTTGTGATCGTCGGCGCGGGTCCTGCGGGCCTGTCTGCTGCGATCCGGCTGAAGCAGGTGAACCCTGACCTCACCGTCGTCGTGCTGGAGAAGGGCGCGGAAGTCGGCGCGCATATCCTGTCGGGCGCCGTCGTCGATCCCATCGGCATCGACCGCCTGCTGCCCGACTGGCGCGAGGACGCCGACCATCCCTTCAAGACCGAGGTGACCGACGACCATTTCCTCTTGCTCGGCCCCGCCGGCTCCGTGCGCCTGCCGAACTTCGCCATGCCGCCGCTGATGAACAACCACGGCAACTACATCGTCTCGCTCGGAAACGTCTGTCGGTGGCTCGCGACCAAGGCGGAAGAACTCGGCGTCGAGATCTATCCCGGCTTTGCCGCGACCGAAGTGCTCTACAACGACGAGGGCGCCGTCATCGGCGTCGCCACCGGCGACATGGGCATCGAGCGGAGTGGCGAGCCCGGCCCGAACTACACCCGCGGCATGGCCCTTCTCGGCAAATACACGCTGATCTCCGAGGGCGTGCGCGGCTCGCTGGCCAAGCAGCTCATCGCGAAGTTCAGGCTGGACGAGGGCCGCGAGCCGCAAAAGTTCGGCATCGGCCTCAAGGAACTCTGGCAGGTGAGGCCCGAGAACCACAAGCCCGGCCTCGTCCAGCACTCCTTCGGCTGGCCGCTCGGCATGAAGACCGGTGGCGGCTCGTTCCTCTATCACCTGGAAGACAACCTCGTTGCCGTCGGCTTCGTCGTGCACCTCAACTACAAGAACCCGTACCTCTTCCCCTTCGAGGAATTCCAGCGCTTCAAGACGCATCCGGCGATCCGCGGCACCTTCGAGGGCGGCAAGCGGCTGTCCTATGGCGCGCGCGCCATCACCGAGGGTGGCTACCAGTCGGTGCCGAAGCTGTCGTTCCCGGGCGGCGCGCTGATCGGCTGCTCGGCCGGCTTCGTCAACGTGCCGCGCATCAAGGGCAGCCACAATGCGGTGCTCTCGGGCATCCTCGCCGCGGAGAAGCTGGCGGATGCGATTGCGGCGGGCCGCGCCAATGACGAGCCGATCGAGATCGAGCAGGGCTGGCGCGACAGCGCCATCGGCTCGGACCTGAAGAAGGTCAGGAACGTCAAGCCGCTGTGGTCGAAGTTCGGCACGGCAGTCGGTGTCGCCCTCGGCGGCCTCGACATGTGGACGAACACGCTGTTCGGCGGATCGATCTTCGGCACGCTGAAGCACGGCAAGACGGATGCGCAGAGCCTGGAGCCGGCGGCCAGGCACAGCCGCATCGACTATCCGAAGCCCGATGGCGTGCTGACCTTCGACCGTCTCTCCTCGGTGTTCCTGTCGAACACCAACCATGAGGAGGACCAGCCGATCCACCTGCAGCTCAAGAACCCGGAGCTGCAGAAGACCTCGGAGCTCGACGTCTATGCCGGTCCGTCGACGCGCTACTGTCCCGCCGGTGTCTACGAGTGGGTGGAGAAGGACGGCAGGCAAGTGTTCGTCATCAACGCGCAGAACTGCGTGCACTGCAAGACCTGCGATATCAAGGACCCCAACCAGAACATCAACTGGGTGCCTCCGCAGGGCGGCGAAGGGCCGGTCTATCCGAATATGTGATGTCTGGGAGAGGCCGGACCGCACGGACCCTCGCCTGAAAGAGCACGTTGAGGGGCCGGTCTGTCCCGATATGTGATCTTCGGCCGGCCGCAGGGATGCGCGCCGGAGGCACTGGCGAAGGTCCGATCCATCCGGCCGGGAGCAGGGCAGCCGCATGTGGAGTACGATAATGCCGCTCCTCCCTTCTCCCTCGCGGGGAGAAGGTGGTCCCCACGGGTCTCGCCAGGGGCGAGTCCGAGGAGAGGCTCCGGGCCGGATGAGGGGGCGGCTCGGACGGATCGATTGCGCCTCCGCCAACCCTTTCATCCGCCTGCCGGCCCCTTCTCCCCGTGGGGGAGAAGGGGATGTGGCAACGATTTCCTTCCATAGGCGATAACCCTGCGGCCGGGAGCGGTGCGAAGGCGCCTGCCTGTCGCTTTCCGGCAGCTTCAAGTTGCCGGGCCGGCCCTGTATAGTTCTTGCCGAACGGGGGAGGGATCGGCGACATGCAGGCCGGGCCGGTATTCGGAAGGGCTGGGCGCGGGTGGCGAACCGCCATTGCGGCCATCATTGGCGCCGTGCTCGTCGTCGTCGGGCTGCTGGCGGCCTGGGGGCTCTGGTCGGTGCATGGCATCTACCGGGACCTGGCCTCGTCCGGCCACACCGTCGAGGCGGAGATGACGGGCTTCGAGGCCGCCTGGGTGGGAAGCCGCGCCAGCCGCCGCGAGGTCTATTACCCGATTATCGAATTTACGACGGCCGAGGGGCAGCGGATCCGCACCACCTCCTACACCGCCATCGCCCCCGCCGGTTACACACCGGCCGCCCGGGTGACGGTCATCTATTCGGCGGCGGATCCGGCGCTTGCCATGCCGGTCTCGGCCCTTTCGGCCTGGCCGGATGGCACGGTCTGGGCGATCGGTGCTTTCAGCCTGTTGTGCCTCCTGGTCGGCGGCATCCTGCTGCGGGCCGGCCTTGCGCGGCCGTGAATGCCGGCGCTTAACCTGGCATTAACCATAAACGCATAATTTTCAGCCCCATAGATGACATATTAGGGGCTTTGGACATGTCGATTTCCCGCCGCGGATTCCTGCTCGGCGCATCCGCACTGCTTGCCGGCTGCGCGACGAACGGCACCAGCGACCGTGCCAATTACGGCGACAGGCTGGACGAGAAATTCCCGCTGAAGGCGATTCCGATCGACAAGATCAAACCCGAGCTGCGCCGCCAGGAAGTCGCCTATGACACCGGCCATGCCGCCGGCACCGTCGTCGTCGACACGCCGGCCCGCCGGCTCTACTACGTGCTCGGCAACGGCCGGGCGATGCGCTACGGCATCGGCGTCGGCCGGCAGGGCTATTCGCTGGCCGGCAGCGCCTATATCGGCCGCAAGGCGGAATGGCCGAGCTGGACGCCGACGCCGAACATGATCCGCCGCGATCCCAAGAAGAACCTGAAATATGCCGGCGGCGTGCCCGGCGGCCTCAACAACCCGCTCGGCGCCCGCGCCATCTACCTCTACCAGAACGGCAACGACACCATGTTCCGCATCCACGGCACCAACCAGCCGTGGTCGATCGGCGAGGCCATGTCGAGCGGCTGCGTGCGCATGCTCAACCAGGACGTGATCGACCTCTACGACCGGGTGAAGACCGGCGGACGCGTCCACGTCATCCAGGGCCGGCGCATGGCCTGACGGGCGGCACGGTCGAAACAGCGCGCACCTGACGCGCGGCAAGAGAGGGTCGGCGTTCGCCGGCCCTTTCGGTGTTTTCATTCTTTGAAAAAGCTGAATTGCATCATAACATTGCCGTCGCGACCCCACGCTTGGACAAAGTCGGGGCGGTCTTGCGAATTTGGCCTTTCCATGACGCATAGGGGTCAATGGCAGACGCATTCGTACCGGCATTCGACCGCGTAGCTGCAAAAGTCGAGGATGCGGCATCGTGGAAAGAGAAGGCCCCCGACTGGCCCTGTCCAGGATGGATCCGCAGAGGAATCACGGGCCCGGCGCCGGCGGTGCAGCGGGCCCTTGTCGGCACAATGACACCGCCGAAATGAGGGAACGGACATGAAACATCTACTTGCTTCCACCTGCCTCGTCGCCGGCCTCCTGGCCATGACGGGCGCGGCGCGCGCCGAATGCGGCGACGTGACCATTGCCAGCATGAACTGGCAGAGCGCCGAGGTTCTCGCCGCGCTCGACAAGTTCATCCTCACCGAAGGCTATGGCTGCAATGCCGAAGTCATCGTCGGCGACACGGTTCCGACCATCACCTCGATGATCGAGAAGGGCGAGCCGGACCTGGCGCCCGAAGGCTGGGTCGACCTGCTGCCGGACGTCGTCAACCGCGGCATCGAGGAAGGCAAGCTGATCGGCGCTGCCGTCGCCCTTTCGGACGCCGCCGTGCAGGGCTGGTGGATCCCGAAATACATCGCCGACGCCAACCCGGACATCAAGACGATCGACGACGCGCTGAAGCATCCCGAACTGTTCCCGGATCCGGAGGACAAGTCGAAGGGCGCCGTGCACAACGGCCCGCAGGGCTGGGGCGGCACGGTCGTGACCGGCCAGCTCTACAAGGCCTATGGCGGGGAAGCGGCGAATTTCACGCTGGTCGACACCGGCTCGGCCGCCGGCCTCGACGGCTCGATCGCCAAAGCCTACGAGCGCAAGGAAGGCTGGGTCGGCTACTACTGGGCGCCGACGGCCCTTCTCGGCAAGTACGAGATGGTGAAGCTCGACCACGGCGTTCCCTTCGACGAGGCCGAGTGGAAGCGCTGCAACACGGTTGCCGACTGCGCAGACCCGCAGAAGAACGACTGGCCGAAGGACAAGGTCCAGACGCTGGTGACCAAGGCCTTCTCCGACCGCGCCGGCGCTGACGTCATGGGCTATCTCAACAAGCGCGCCTGGTCGAACGACACGGTCAACAAGCTGATGGCCTGGATGACCGACAACCAGGCGAGCGGCGACGACGGCGCCAAGCATTTCCTGGAGGAGAATGAAGCCCTCTGGAAGGATTGGGTCTCGCCGGAAGCGGCCGAAAAGATCAAGGCCGCGCTCTGACCGGCTGATCGAACCAACCGGGCGGCGCGTCTTCGGGCGCGCCGCCTCACCTTCGTTTCATCACATGCCGCCGGCGCATCATCGGGCGGCATCTATCAGGGTTGGCTTGAAGACCGGCGCAGATCGGTCAAGGCCGGAAGGGGATCGACATGGAATGGTTCACGAAATTTCCGACGATGGACGCAAATAGCCTGCGCGATCTCAAGAAGACGATCGATGAGGGCTTCCGCACCTTCACCCGCGCCTATGGCGACGGGATCGAATCGATCTTCGAGCCGCTGCAGCACTTTCTCATCTGGTCCGAGCGCTTCATGACGCGCACGCCCTGGCCGATCATCCTCCTGCTGATCGCGCTCGTCGCCTGGTTCGCCAGCCGGAACTGGAAGATCGTCGCCGGCGCCATCGGCACGCTGCTGGTGATCGGCTATTTCGACATGTGGGACGACACGATGAAGACGGTCTCGATGATCTTCGTCTGTACCGTGCTGTCCATCGTCATCGGCATTCCGATCGGCATTCTCATGTCGCGCTCGGACCGGGTGCAGAGCGTCGTCAACCCGATTCTCGACGTGATGCAGACGATGCCGAGCTTCGTCTATCTGATCCCCGTCGTCATGCTGCTCGGCATCGGCAAGGTGCCGGGGCTCATCGCGGTGGTCATCTACGCCATCCCGCCGATGATCCGCCTGACCAATCTCGGCATCCGCCTCGTCGACAAGGACGTCCTGGAAGCGGCGGACGCCTTCGGCTCGTCGAGCTGGCAGAAGCTGAAGAACGTGCAGATGCCGCTGGCGCTGCCCACCATCATGGCCGGCATCAACCAGACGATCATGATGGCGCTCGCCATGGTGGTCATCGCCTCGATGATCGGCGTGCAGGGCCTCGGCCAGCCGGTGCTGAAGGCCATCTCCAACCAGTATTTCACGCTCGGCATCTTCAATGGCCTCGCCATCGTCGGCATCGCGATCATCTTCGACCGCGTCAGCCAGGCCTTCGGCAAGCGCCTGCAGAAGCACCGCGAGATCATTCACGGTTGATAACGGGCACATGGCACGAAGAAGGGCACCCCGGCGAGCGCCGCGGGTGCCCTTCCTGTTTGCCGGTCAGCGTTTCGGCGAGAGGACGCCGGTGGAAAGGGCGACGCCCGCCCCGACGACCAGCGCTGCCGTGATTTCCGCCGCGCCGAAGCTCTCGCCGAGGAACACCGCGCCGCCGAGCGTTGCCAGCACCGGCGTGATGGCGGTGAAGGCGGCGGCCTGGCTGCCACCGAGCGTGCGGATGGCGGTGCCATAGGCGAAGGTGGCGATAAGGCCGGAAAGGACACCCTGGCTGGTGACCTGCAGCGCGAGGTCGGGCAGGGAGGCCTCGCCAAGATGCGTGCCGAAGAGCGCGGCCAGGACAAGATGGATCAGGAAGGACCAGACGGCGATGAGGGCCGCGCCCTCAAGGGCCGAGAGGCCCGAGCGGCGGAAGGCATGGGTGAAGCCGGCCCAGAGCACGGCGCCGAGCGGCAGCAGCAGGAAGCCGGTCATGGTCATGCCGCTCTTCTGCAGGCTGGCGGCAAGCAGGATGACGACGCCGGCGACGATGGCCGCAAGCCCGGCAAGCCGCATGCGATCCGGCCGCTCGCCGAACAGCGTGATGCCGATGAGGGCCGTCGCGAGCGGCATGGACCCGCCGAGCAGGATGCCGCCGGGCGCGGCGGGCGTGGTGTGCAGCGCCGCCGCCGTCACCTGGAAGAACAGCGCGCCGGCGCCCGCAACCATCACGACGACGAGTCTTGCCGGCACATGCTTCGGCATCAGCCCGGTCTTCAGCCAGACCGGCGCGAGGAGGAGGGCCGGCACGCCGTAGCGGATGAGGCCGATATCGATCGTGCCGAGCGGCGTTGCCGCCGTGTGGCGCGTTGCGAGCACCCAGGTCGCCCAGATCAGGACCGTGACGACCGCGCCGGCATAACCGGCGACGAGGGGATTGGTCTTCCCCTCGGAAGAAAGCGAGACCATGGCCATGGCGATGTCCTTTCCGCGCTGTGGCTCAATTCATGGCCGCAACTTAGCGCCGAAGGCTGGGGCATGTCCTTGCGTGTTGTGCCGTCTGAAATGTAGGATGCGCATGATCATGCCAGGAACAGCCAGAAAAGTTCTCGAATATGCCAAATCTGGATAAATTTGACATCGCCATCCTCAAGGTGCTGCAGGAGGATGCGCGGGCGACCAATGTGGAGATCGCCGAGCGGGTGAACCTGTCGCCGTCGCCCTGCCTGCGCCGCATCCGCAACCTGGAGAAATCCGGCGTGCTGCGCGGCTATCGCGCCGATATAGACCGCAAGGAGGTCGGCCTCGGCCTCACCGTCTTCGTGGAGATCAAGGTGGGGCAGCACAGCCGGGAGAATGCGGCCGCCCAGCAGGAGGCGCTGCTCGCCATTCCCGAAGTCGTCTCCTGCTTCCTGATTTCCGGCAATGCGGATTTCCTGGCGGAAGTGGTGGTGGAGGACCTGTCGGCCTACGAGACGCTGCTGACCGAAACCCTGCTCGCCTTGCCCGGCGTCACCGACATCCGCTCCAATTTCGCGATCCGCAGCATCAAGACGGGCGGCCCGCTGAAGCTGCCGACCCTCTGACGCGGAAAACCGCCCCGACGAGCGGCGTCGGGGCGGTTGGGACGGCCGGAGAGGCGGGGCCGTCCTGGGCGGTGCTCCCGGAGAGAGGGAGACGCCGCCCGGCCTGCCGTCAATGCGCAGGGACGACAGGCGCTTTTGAGGATTTCCAGGCGACGACCATCAGCGCGCCGATGACGGTGATGTGCTCCATCACGACGTAGAATTCGATCGTGCGCAGCGGCTCCTGCATGGTCCAGAAATTGTGCGCGATCGGGATGGTGAGGGCGGTGAAGACGGCGAGCATGCCGGCGCCGAGCCAGGTCCAGCGGTTGGCGATGATCAGCGCCGAGCCGACGAGCTGTGTGATGGCGACGGCGATGTTGAAGAGCAGTGCCGGCTCCAGCCCGAAATGCGCCATCTCGGCGACGCCGGCGTTGAAATCGGCGAGTTTGGCGATGCCGGAGAGCCAGAACATCGAGGTGAAGATCGTGCGGGCGAGGACGCCGAAGGCGCGGCTGCCGGTGATGCTGTCGATAAGCGCGGACATGCGATGTCTCCAGGGGTGTTCAGGGGCCTGCGGAGTGTCTTTCGACCGTTCTCCGATTGCAACCCGCCGTTTCATTCGTTGCGTTCAGCGGGTTGCGATGGCCTATATCTACCAGAGTCCCGGCCCGGCCCTGTCACCCCGGTAACAGGGTGCGGAAACGAGAACGGCGCCCGAAGCGGGCGCCGTGCAAGTCGTTTTCCGGTTGTGGCGGGTTACTCGGCCGGGCAGGCCGGCGCTGCCGCGCGCTCGGTCTTTTCGAGCGTCAGCGAAACGAGGAAGACGCCGAAGCCGACGACCGCGGTCGCCGCCCCCACGAAGCCCATCGCGCCGTAGCCGTAGCCGGCGCTGATCGCCATGCCGCCGAACAGCGCGCCGAGCGCATTGGCGACGTTGAAGGCGGAGTGGTTGAGCGCGGCGGCAAGCGTCTGCGCATCGCCGGCGACATCCATCAGCCGCGTCTGCAGCGCCGGGCCGACGACGAAGCTGCAGCCGATGAGGAAGCAGCAGATGCCGAGCAGGACCGGGTTCTCCGCCGTCAGCGACAGGCTGACCAGCACGAAGAAATAGAGCACCAGCGACCAGCCGATGGTGCGCATCAGCGAAAGGTCGGCCAGCTTGGCGCCGAAGATGTTGCCGACGATCATGCCGCAGCCGAAGATCGCCATGATGACCGGTACCATGCCGACATTCAGCCCCGCGACCTCGGTGACGATCGGCGAGATGTAGGAGAAGACCGCGAACATGCCGCAGAAGCCGCTGGCGGCGATGCCGAGCGTCAGCCAGACCTGCTTGCGCTTCAGCGCACCGAGCTCGGTGAGCGCGTTGATGCCCTTCGGCGCCTTGTCGCGCGGCAGGAAGATGGCGATGAGCGCGACGGTCAGCAGGCCGGTGATGCCGACGGCGACGAACATGAACTGCCAGTCGAACAATTGGCCGAAGAAGGCGGCGAGCGGCGTGCCGATCAGCGTGGCGACGGTAAGCCCCAGCATGACCTTGCCGACCGCCTGCGTGCGCCTGTTGACCGGCACCATGGAGGCGGCGACGAGCGCGGCGACGCCGAAATAGGCGCCGTGGGGCAGGCCGGAGAGGAAGCGGAAGAGGATGAAGCTCTCGAAGGTGGGCGCGATGGCGCTGGCAAGGTTGCCGGCGGCAAACAGGCCCATCAGCACCAGCAGAAGATCGCGCCTGCGGAACCGCGCGCCGATGACGGCGATGACCGGGGCGCCGACCACGACGCCGAAGGCATAGGCGCTGATGACATAGCCGGCCTCGGCCGTCGTCACGCCGAAGGTGGTGCCGACATCCGGCAGGAGGCCCATGATGGCGAATTCGCCGGTGCCGATGCCGAAGCTGCCGACGGCGAGCGCCAGGATGATGAGGGTGACGGTGAGCGCCGAAAGCGGCGGCTGCCCGGAGGAGAGGGCGGCATGGGGCAAGGCATGTTCGGACACGGGATGGCTCCGCAGGGATTGCCCAGGCGCGACGAACCGGCGACAGACCCGGCACGGGCGGCCACTCCTCCTGGCTGCTGATGCGGTATGGTCCGGCCGGAAAGGCCACGATGGGGAAGGTACAGTCCGGCCGGCAAGCGTACTCCCGACGCAGGCGACCGGGCGGCACTATATCAGAGCCGGCCGCGCTGCCTACTACGATTTTTAACCCGTCCCCCATTTGGCCATGGGGCGGTATGCTCACGAATTATTGCGCCATGTTTCACGCTCGCCCGCTAATCGCCGCTTTCTCGCTTAATCTAATGGATCGATCATCACCCTTCAGGCGTTCTCGGCCAAGACGCGGAGTATGCGAATGAGAGTACAGGCGATATTCAACAGGGACGGGGGGACGTTCCGCACCACCGACATGGAGGCCTATGCCCGCCACGCGGAGAAGGTCTTCTACGAGGCGGGGCACCACCTCGACTGCGATATCGTGGAGGGGGCCGATATCGAGATGGCGCTGCGCCGCTGTTCGGAGCGCACGGATCTCGATGCGATGCTGGCGGGCGGCGGCGACGGCACGGTTTCGGCCGCGGCCGGCCTTGCCTGGCAGAGCAAGATGCCGCTCGGCATCATTCCCGCGGGCACGATGAACCTTTTCGCGCGCTCGCTGAACATCCCGCTCGACATCTGGCAGGCGATCGACGCGCTGGCGGACGGCGACATCGCGGCGGCCGACATCGGCACGGCGGACGACCGGGCCTTCGTGCACCAGTTCTCCGCCGGCCTGCATGCCCGCATGGTGCGCCTGCGCAACGCCATGACCTACCGCTCGCGCCTGGGCAAGATCGCCGCCAACACCCGCGCTGCCGTCGGCGTCATCCTCGATCCGCCGGAATTCGAGGTGGAGTTCAATGTCGACGGCGTCGAGGAGCATCGAAAGGTCTCCGCCATCAATGTCTCGAACAACCGTTTCGGCGAGAACGGCCTGCTCTATGCCGACGACCTCACCGGCGGCCATCTCGGCTTCTACACGACGAAGCCGCTGAAGCCGGCGGGCGTGGCGAAACTCGCCTTCGACATCCTGCGCGGAAAACTGCGGGAAAATGCCGACGTCACCGAGATGACCGGCACGGAGGTCGACCTGCATTTCCCGAGGGTCGACCGGGCGATCAACTGCGTCATCGACGGCGAACTCTTGCCGATGGACCGCGACGTCTCGATCCGGCTGCATCCGGGCGAATTGAAGGTGATGGTGCCGAAGGTGCAGGCGAAGACCATGGCGACGGCGGAGACGGCGGCGGCTTGAGGGTTGGCGTCTAGGGTTGCCCCTCACCCTAACCCTCTCCCCGCAAGCGGGGAGAGGGGACGTGCCCCGCGAGCGGATATTGTTTGAGGAAAACGGCGCGGCATATCCCCTTCTCCCCGCTTGCGGGGAGAAGGTGGCCGGCAGGCCGGATGAGGGGCGGGCGGTGCCCTAAATCCGCGGCAGATAGGTCTGGTAGTCGAAATCCGAGACCGTGCGCAGGTAGGTGATCGCCTCCTTGCGCTTCGTATCGCCGTAAAGCTTCTGGTACTCCGCGCCGAACGCATCCTTGATGAAGGGCGAGGCCGAAAATTCTTCCACGGCCGTCAGGAAGTCGTGCGTCAGGCGCTTGGCGTCCGGCGCGTCCTTGCCGGGCTCCGTCACCGGACCCGGATCGAGATCCTCATCGAGGCCGAGCAGGATGCCGCCGAGGATCGCCGTCAAGAGCAGGTAGGGATTGACGTCGGCACCCGCCACGCGATGCTCGACGCGCGCCGCCGGGCCGTCCTTGTCCGGAATGCGGATGGCGGTGCCGCGATGGCCAAAGCCCCAGGTGAGATCGACCGGTGCGAAGGAGCCGGGCTGGAAGCGGCGGTAGGAATTGGCGAAGGGCGCGAAGACGAGCTGCGCGTCGCGCATCGTCTGCAGCATGCCGGCTGAGACCGATTTCAGCTTCGTCGGCTCGCCGCCCCTGGCGTCGAGGATGTTCCTGCCGTCCCGGTCGATGACGCTGCAATGCACATGCAGGCCCGAGCCCGCCTGGTCCGCATAGGGTTTCGCCATGCAGGTGGATTTGAGGCCGAAGCGGCGCGCGGCCTGCTCGGCGATGCGCTTCAGGTAGATGCAGTCGTCCGCCGCGGCGAGCGCGTCCGGCCGGTGCAGGAGGTTGATCTCGAACTGGCCGGGGCCGAATTCCGCCGTGGTTGCGTCCGCCGGCAGGTCCATCGCCTTCGCCCAGGCACGCACCGTCTGGAGATAGTCGTCGAGCGCATCGGTCGCGCGCATGTCGTAGAGCTGGAAACCGTTCGGCTGGTCGCGATACATCAGCGCCGCCGGCGGGCGCGGCTTGCCGGTCACGCGAAAATCGTCCTCCACCACGTAGAATTCCAGCTCCGTCGCGACGACGGGTGTCAAGCCCCTGTCTTCGAACCGCTTCAGCATGCGCGCAAGGATGGCGCGCGGGTCCATGAAGGAGGCGGTGCCGTCGAATTCGTGCATGGTGGCGAGCACCTGGCGGGAGCCTTCCGGCGCCCAGGGCATGGCGGTCAGCGAGCGGCGGTCGGGAATGCACACGCCATCCGGGTCGCCGACGGAAAGGGACAGGCCCGTGATGTCGTCATTGTCGTCGCCCCAGATGTCGAGCGACTGGGTGGAGGAGGGCAGGCGCACCGAACCGTCCCAGATCTTCTTCTCGCCTTCCGGCGGAACCTGCTTGCCGCGCAGGTCGCCATTCATGCCGACGAGGAGGATTTCGATACGGGGCGGGGTATTGGCGGGCGGCGAACCGGCTGCCTTGGTGTCGTTTGTCATGGTGCCTGCTTCGGTTTGGCGGGAGGCATGGACAAGAAATTTGCTTTCGCTCGATCTCTTGCCAAATGCCTGTTGTATGGGCATTTTCGTAACCCATTCTGTCCCGCCGTTCAATAAGGCGGGATCTACCCCCAAGGATGTAGTCAAATGTCGAACAGCAGTGCAGCAGCCGTATCCAACCTCGGTGCCCTCGATGCCGCCCATCACCTTCATCCCTTCTCGGACATGAAGAAGCTGAACGCGACCGGCACGCGCATCATCGAGCGCGGCGAGGGCTCGTACATCTTCGACAACCACGGCAAGCGCTATCTCGACGGCTTCGCCGGCCTCTGGTGCGTGAACATAGGCTATGGCCGCAAGGAGATCGCCGAGGCCGTCGTGCGCCAGATGAACGAGCTGCCCTACTACAACACCTTCTTCGGCACGACGACGCCGCCAGCCGTGCTGCTCGCGCAGAAGATCACGTCGCATGCCGGCCCGAACATCAACCGCGTCTTCTTCACCGGCTCCGGCTCGGAGGCCAACGACACCTGGTTCCGCATGGCCCGCGTCTACTGGGGCGCCATGGGCAAGCCGACCAAGAAGGCGATCATCGCCCGCAAGAACGGCTATCACGGCTCCACCGTCGCCGGCGCCTCGCTCGGCGGCATGAAGTGGATGCACGAGCAGGGGGATCTGCCGATCGCCGGCATCCACCACATCGACCAGCCCTTCTGGTATGCCGAGGGCGGTGACCTCTCGCCGGAAGAGTTCGGCCTGAAGATGGCCCGCCAGCTCGAAGAGAAGATCGACGAACTCGGCGAGGACAATGTCGCCGCCTTCGTCGCCGAGCCGATCCAGGGCGCGGGCGGCGTCATCGTGCCGCCGGCCAGCTACTGGCCGGAGATCGCCCGCATCTGCAAGGCGCGCAACATCCTGCTCGTCGCCGACGAGGTGATCTGCGGCTTCGGCCGCACCGGCCACTGGTTCGGCCACCAGCATTTTGGCGTGGAGCCGGACCTCGCGCCGATCGCCAAGGGCCTTTCGTCCGGCTACCTGCCGATCGGCGGCGTGATGGTCTCCGACCGCGTCGGCAATGTGCTGGTGGAAGAGGTCGGCGATTTCAACCACGGCTTCACCTATTCCGGCCACCCCGTCTGCGCCGCCGCGGCGCTGGAGAACCTGCGCATCATCGAGGAGGAACAGCTCGTCGAGCGCGTGCACGACGATATCGGACCCTATCTCGCCGCAGGCCTGAAATCGCTGGAAGACCTGCCGATCGTCGGCGAGGTCCAGCAGGTCGGCCTGATGGCCGCCGTCCAGCTCGCCGAGGACAAGGCGAGCCGCAAGCGCTTCGAGGACAAGGAAAAGGCCGGCGTCACCGTGCGCAACCATTGCCTGGAAAACGGCCTCGTCCTGCGCGCCACCGGCGACCGCATGCTCTTCTCCCCGCCGCTCGTCATCACCCATGCGGAGGTCGACCAGATGATCGACATCACGCGGAAGGGGCTGGAGCATGCGTGGAAAGTGATGACGGCCTGATTGGCCTTACGCGATCCGAAGGCCGAGATGCTCGGCCATCGGATCGAAATCCCTGTCGGCATGGAGCAGGCTGTGGCCGTGCTCCATGCAATAGGTGCCGATGATGAGGTCGGCGGTCTTGCGGATGGTGATGCCCTTTGAACGGAGAAGGCGGAAATTCGCGGCGGCTTTGACTGCAATTTCTGGCGAAAGCATCGCGGCTTGCGCGAAGGCCGCCAACTCTTTCTGCAGGTAAGTCGCATGCTTATCGCTACGAGCGCCGCGCAGAACTTCCAATAAGACGATATCGCCAACGATGATTTGTGCCGGGTTCGAAATTGCCCTGAGCCGCATGACCTCGGGCGTATCGCGGTCGTGGATCAGCGCGATCCAAACAGAACTATCGACGGCGATCATTCCGCAGCGTCTTGAAGCAATTCTTCGGATCGATATCCGTGCGCATCTCGTCGAGGTCGCCCTCCCAGCCCATGCCGCGAAGGTTTTCGAGAGCTTCGCGGCGCTGGCAATTTTGCACGAATTCACGAAGCGCCAGATCCACGATAGCCTTCTTCGTGGGAAGGCCGGTGAATTCTTTTGCTTTCGCAATCAAATCGTCATCGAGATCGATGTTCGTGCGCATGGCGGCCTCGTGTGCATGAAGTAAGAAAATCATACACCAAAATGAGGCAGATCACAACGAAATCACTGAAACGCCGTCTCGAAGAAGCTCCTCAGTTTGCGCGAATGCAGCTTCTCCGTCGGCATGCCTGCCAGCTTCTCCAGCGCCCGGATCCCGATGCGCAGATGCTGGTTCACCTGCGTCCTATAGAAGGCCGTCGCCATGCCCGGCAGCTTCAGCTCGCCATGCAGCGGCTTGTCGGAAACGCACAGCAGCGTGCCGTAGGGCACGCGGAAGCGGAAGCCGTTGGCGGCGATGGTGGCCGATTCCATGTCGAGCGCGATGGCGCGGGACTGGGAGAGGCGTTTGACGGGGCCGCGCTGGTCGCGAAGCTCCCAGTTGCGGTTGTCGATGGTGGCGACGGTGCCGGTGCGCATGATGCGCTTGAGGTCGTAGCCTTCGAGGCCCGTCACCTCCTCGACGGCGCTTTCCAGCGCCACCTGCACTTCGGCCAGCGCCGGGATCGGCACCCAGACGGGCAGGTCGTCGTCGAGCACGTGGTCCTCGCGCACATAGGCGTGGGCCAGCACGTAGTCGCCGAGCGTCTGGCTGTTCCTGAGGCCCGCGCAATGGCCGAGCATCAGCCAGGCGTGCGGGCGCAGCACGGCGATATGGTCGGTGATCGTCTTGGCATTGGAAGGGCCGACGCCGATATTGACCAGCGTGATGCCGCCATGGCCCTTCTTCTTGATGTGATAGGCCGGCATCTGCGGCAGGCGGGCGAGCGTCAGGTCGGTCTCCGGCTTGTCGGCGCCGGCGGGCGTCACGATGTTGCCGGGCTCGACGAAGGCCGTATAGCCGTTGCCGCCCTCGGCCATCTGCAGGCGCGCCCAGGCGCAGAACTCGTCGACATAGAACTGGTAGTTCGTGAAGAGCACGAAGTTCTGGAAATGGTTCGCGCTCGTCGCCGTGTAGTGGCTGAGGCGGGCGAGCGAATAATCGATGCGCTGCGCGGTGAAGGGCGCGAGCGGCGAGGGCTCGCCGGGACCAGGCTCATAGGCGCCGTTGGCGATCTCGTCGTCGGTGGTGGTGAGGTCCGGCGCATCGAAGAGATCGCGCAGCGGCAGCTCGATGCCCTCGGCGATCTCCGCCTCCACATAGGCGCCTTCGCCGAAGGCGAAATGCAGCGGGATCGGGGTCGTCGATTCCGACACGATGACGCGGACGCCGTGGTTGCGCATCAGCAGGCCGAGTTGTTCCTTGAGATAGTGCCGGAAGAGTTTCGGGCGCGTGATGGTGGTCGTGTAGACGCCCGGCGAGGCGACATAACCGTAGGACAGGCGGGAATCGACATGGCCGAAGCTGGTCGTCTCGATGGAGACCTGCGGATAGCAGGCGCGGAAGCGCTTGTCCGGGCTGCCGTTCTTGCCGAGCGAGACGAAGGCGTCGGTCAGGAAGGTCGTGTTGCGGTCGTAGAGGGCCTGCAGGGCATCGACCGCGGCCACCGGATCCTCGAAGGATTGCGGCTCATAGGGCTCGGGCGTCGCGAAGGAAAGGGGCTTCGGGGAAAAGATTCGTTTGCTCATGAATCACTATAGGTGTTGCTTTCTGACAAGCAAACGACAACTTCAGCGCGCCCGCAAGACCTAACGCGGGGCCGCCAGGATGATGCCGGCACCGACGAGCGCCAGCGTTGCGCCCGCCATGTCGAAGCGGTCGGGGCGAAGCCCTTCGGCAAACCAGAGCCACAGGAGGGAGGCGGCGATATAGACCCCGCCATAGGCCGCATAGGCGCGGCCGGCAAAGGCGCTGTCGACCTGCGTCAGCAGCCAGCCGAAAAGCGCGAGCGAGACCATGCCGGGCAGCAGCCAGAGGATGGTTTTATCGAGCCGCCACCAGGCCCAGAAGGCGAAACATCCGGCGATCTCGGCAAGGGCCGCGGCGGAAAAGACAAGAAGGGATTTCATCCGCGGCTCCAGGCTCAGGCACGTCGCCATGCGCCCCCTCTTTCGGATTTCCGCCGACGGGAACGGATATGCGCTGGCCTGACCGGTTTAGCACGAATGGCAGGAGGGGAAAGCGTAATCTCAGCTCATCGACTGGCGCTGGAGCGTGACGAAGAGGACGAGGCCCGCCCCCTGCTTTTCGATGCCGAGACCGCCGGCATTGCTCCAGGCGAGCGCACCGACCGGGGCGATCATCATCGCCGAAAGAGCGAGGATGCGCAGGGCGGTGGCGCAGGTATGGGCAAGGGCGGTCGTCATTTCGGTGTGTCCAGCAGTCTTGGAGGGAGGATCAGAGCGAGGCGCGGCACATGTCCGGCGTCGCGCAGGCGACGAACTTGCCGGTCGTGTTGTGCGTGCTGCGGCGGTAGTCGGTCTCGACGGCGGCGGCGAGCATGATCGCGAAAATGGCCATCAGCAGGGTGATGATCGTCAGGCGGCGCGCGAGGATGTCCATGGTGTCGTCCCTCATTGACATGTTTCAGTGTGACCCTTGTCGCATTGCGGGACTGAACACTCCCTGAGAGGCCGGTTCATCTCCCGTTCAGGAAAGCTGTGATCGCGCCTTGCGGGGAGGGAACGGGCCGCGTGGAGCGGCAGCAGGCAGGGCGCACCAGAAGGGGTGGCCACTCATCGAGTCGGCCGGTTGGCCGGCATCAGGCGGCTATGAGCCCAATATTCGGCCCGGGGGAACTGGCATTTTCATGTGGAGAAACAGATTGGCCCGGGAAAGGGCGAGCAGCGCGCCGGCGCGCTGAAAATCGCGGGAACGGCCGAATGCCGGCGCCGGGGCGCCGGCCGGTTTCCTCAATCCCTGCCGTTCAAAGCCGCGACCAGGTCTGCGACTTGCAGAGCACCTTCAGGACGCAGCCCTTCATCTTCAGCGAATGGCCGCTGACCGAACCGGAGCCGCTATAGGTCTTGTCGGCTGCCGGATCGGTGATCGAACCGGTATAGTCCGCGCCGGCGCCCTCCAGCCTGCCGATGCGCTTGCCGGCGAATTTCCCGGTTTTCAATGTGATGCAGAAACTGCCGCCGCATCTGGCGATGGCCGCGGTCTCGCCGCTGGCGGTCTTCCAGGTGCCCTCGATCGGCTCGGCGGCAAGGGCCATGCCGGGAACGGCGAACAGCGCCGCGGCCATCCATGTCTTCAGCTTCATTCTTTTCCTCCTCCAGAATGCGGGGAGAACGATATCTTACGCGAACGTAAAGGTAAATATGCCGGAAGGGCGGATTTGCGCGCGTTTTCGCCCTCGGCGCCGACGAAAATTTGCATCCTGGGAAAACCCGACCGGTTTGCGTGGTTAGCGAAAGGTTGAAATCGCCGGTTGAACAATCGGTAAATTTTGAAGCGAATGCGGCGGTTTCCAGCGCTTCCGATGTTTAACGAAAACCCAATTTTACCAAGCGTTTGGACTTTGTTTGTCTCAAATTAAGCATGCATTTTAAGCGCATTTTGAAAGGCCCGCGGCATAGTGGAGCCATAAGACGAGCAGGGAAAACCCGCCGGCAAAACTCTGAAGGAAGACCAAGGCCGCTGAAGACGGCAGGCGCCCAAGGAGGCCCGAAAGGGCAGGTAAAACAGGACAATACGAGCAGAAAACCAGGTAGACAGGGACAATCGAAATGGCACGCTTTGACTTTCAGAACACCGAAACGGCCGCCATGACGGGCGGCGAGAACCGCGCCGAGATCTTCTGCGACATGGGCCTCATGTATGCCACCGGCCGCGGCTGCGCCGTCGACGTGGTGCAGGCGCACAAATGGCTCAACATCGCCGCCATCAAGGGTTGCGAACGCGCCGCCGAGCTGCGCGCCGACCTTGCCGCGACGATGACGAAGACCGACCTCGCCCTGGCGCTGCGTGCAGCGCGCGAGTGGATGACGGTTCATTGATGGGGGGTAGCCAGTAGGCAGTAACCAATGGGGAACAGGAAGGCTCCACGGTCAAAAGAAAAAGCCTCATCCGACCGCGACCGACCAAATTCCCCTGCCTACTGTCTACTGCCTATTGCCTCCAACACCTGCGGCAACGCCTCCTCCAGCAACGCCATATCGTTTTCCGGCCCGACGCTGATGCGGATGCATCGGTTGAGGGGGGCGATGCCCGGCATGCGGATGAAGACGCCATGTTCCATCAGGCCGTCGACAATGGCGCGGGCGTGGGTGCCGTCCCGGCCGCAATCGATGGTGACGAAATTGGTGGCGGAGGCGAGGGGGGACAAGCCGTTGGACCGCGCGATCTGCGAGATGCGCTCGCGGGAGGCGCCGATACGGACGATGACGTCCGCAAGATAGGCCTGGTCCTTCAGCGCGGCGAGCGCCGCCTGGACCGAAATCCGGGCCATGCCGAAATGATTTCGGATCTTGTCGAAGGCCTGCGCATTGCCGAGCGTGCCGATCGCATAGCCGATCCGCGCGCCGGCAAGGCCGTAGGCCTTCGAGAAGGTGCGCATGCGCAGGATGTTCGGCTGGCCGATCAGCGCGCCGATCGGGGGAATGGTGCCCGCCGGCGCCGTCTCGCCATAGGCCTCGTCGAGAATGAGCAGCGTCGTTTCCGGCAGCGCCCGCGCGAAGGAGACGACGCTGTCGGCGTCCCACCAGCTTCCCATCGGATTGTCCGGATTGGCGAAATAGACGAGCGGCGCATTCTCCCGCCGCACGGCTTCGAGGAGGCCGTCGAGGTCCTCCCGGTCGTTGACATAGGGCACGGTGACGAGCCGGCCGCCGAACCCGTTCACATGGTAGTTGAAGGTCGGATAGCCGCCGAGCGAGGTGACGACCGGCGTACCCGGCTCGATGACCAGCCGCACGATCTCGCCGAGCAGCCCGTCGATGCCGCCGCCGATGGCGATGTTGTCGCGCGAAATGCCGTGATGAAGGGCAAGCGCCTCCCGCAGGTCGAAATTCTCCGGATCGGCATACATCCAGGTCGTGCCGGCGGCAGCGCCGATCGCCGCCAGGACGGACGGCGCCGGGCCGAAGCCGCTCTCGTTCGCGCCGATGCGGGCGCGCACGGCAAGGCCGCGATTGCGCTCGATGGCTTCCGGCCCGACGAAGGGCACGGTTGCGGGCAGGGACTGGGCGAGGGCGGTGAAGCGGGAGAATGCGGACATGGGACCTGCTGGGATCGATCGAGACGGATGCGGGAGGCCGCTGCCGATGCGCCGCAAGATCGCGCCGCCGGAATCGGTTCCCGGCGGGCAGCCTAGCCAATAATATCGTGACGCGAAACGATCAGTTGGCGGCCGAACCGATGCCGGCTTTCTCCACGCCCACCATGTAGCGCCGTTCCGGCTGCTTGAGGCGGCCGGTGATGCCGCCGGTGAAATAATCGGACCGCACGATCATGCGCAGGAGCTCCTCGTCGATCTCCTTGATGAACTGCACGCCGATGCGGTTGTCGTTGCGATAGACTTCCGCGCAGCCGATGCGCGAGGCGACGCCGACGATGGAGAGGTAGTAGTGCAGCGGCAGGCCGATCGTCGTGCCGACGGTAAAGCTCGCGCCGCCGAGCGATATGTCGATCAGCCTGCAACTGCGCGTCTTGGGTGCCATCAGGTCGAAACCGACCGTCATCAGCATGCCCTGCCGGTTGACCGCGAACCGCTCCCATTTCCGCTCGTAGAGGCCTGCGCCTGTGCGCTGCTTGGCGTCGTCACTCATTGCCGCTTTCTCCCAAAGAGGACGTCATGTCCGACAGAGACGGGCAGAGTGTCGCAGGCGATTATTTTGTTTCGTTGAAACAAATATTTAAAAGTTTAAACGCTCCGCTTTTCGGCGCAGGCGACGCTCAGGCCTCGTGGTCCTGCGGCGTGCGGCCGAGCACCAGATCGAGGAAATCCGCATCCAGGAACATGTTGAAGCGCACCACCAGCTCCTCGCCGTCGCGCTTGAATTCCGTGCAGGGGATTTCGTCGCGGATGCCGTGGATCTCCAGGTAGAAGTTCTCCGGCAGGGTCAGCGCCTTGTTGATCGAAAGCACCGCGCCGGCGCTGGAAATGCTGCGGATGAGGCAGGTATAGCGCATCGCCGTGCTGAGATGGTGGCCGATCGGCGTGACGAAGCCGGGCCTGTCGATGCGATACTGGACGAAACTGCGCTTGGGATGGCGCAGGCGAAGCTGGTCGTGGACGTGTTCGAGGGGCATGGCTCCCTCCCGCTCCTGTGGCTCGTGACCGAGTGTACCGAAACGGGATGGACAAAACGTGAAGACGGCCGCTTGCATTCGAACAAGCGGCCGCCGGATGGATAAAGGGCTGGGGCTTACTGGAAGGCCTGGAGACCCGTCTGGGCGCGGCCGAGGATGAGGGCGTGGATGTCGTGCGTGCCCTCGTAGGTGTTGACCGCCTCCAGGTTCATGACGTGGCGGATGACGCCGTATTCGTCGGACACGCCGTTGCCGCCATGCATGTCGCGCGAGACGCGGGCGATGTCGAGCGCCTTGCCGCAATTGTTGCGCTTCATCAGCGAGATGAGCTCGGCCGGGGCGCGGTGCTCGTCGAAGAGCCGGCCGAGGCGCAGCGCCCCCTGCAGGCCGAGGGCGATCTCGGTCTCCATGTCGGCGAGCTTCTTCTGGATGAGCTGCGTGGCGGCGAGCGGCTTGCCGAACTGCTTGCGGTCGAGCGTGTACTGGCGGGCGGCATGCCAGCAGAACTCGGCGGCGCCCATGGCGCCCCAGGCGATGCCGTAGCGGGCGCGGTTGAGGCAGCCGAAGGGACCGGCAAGGCCGGCGACCTCGGGCAGCAGGTTCTCCTCGGGCACGAAGACGTCCTGCATCATGATCATGCCCGTCACCGAGGCGCGCAGCGAGAACTTGCCCTCGATCTTCGGCGTCTCGAAGCCCTTCATGCCGCGTTCCAGCACGAAGCCCTTGATCTTGTTGTCATGCGCGTCGGATTTCGCCCAGACGACGGCGACATCGGCGATCGGCGAATTGGTGATCCAGTTCTTCGCGCCGGAGACGAGGTAGCCGCCGTCGACCTTCTTGGCGCGGGTGATCATGGAGGAGGGGTCCGAGCCGTGGTCGGGCTCGGTGAGGCCGAAGCAGCCGACCCATTCGCCGGAGGCGAGCTTGGGCAGATACTTCTTGCGGGTCTCTTCCGTACCGTAGGCGAAGATCGGGTGCATGACGAGCGAGGACTGCACGGACATGGCCGAGCGGTAGCCCGAATCGACGCGCTCGACTTCGCGGGCGACGAGGCCGTAGGAGACGTAGTTGGCGCCGACGCCGCCATATTCTTCCGGGATCGTCGGGCCGAGCAGGCCGAGTTCGCCCATCTCGCTCATGATCTCGCGATGGAAGATCTCGTGGCGGTTGGCCTCGGTGACGCGCGCGGCGAGCTTGTCCTGGCAATAGGCGCGGGCCGTGTCGCGGATCATGCGCTCTTCGTCGGTGAGCTGGTCTTCCAGGAGGAAGGGGTCTGCCCAGTCGAAGGGCGCCATCTTGGCGCGGGCCTGCTGCGGGGTGGCGCTGTGATGCTCGCTCATGGATGTCCTCCTGTCGCGGTTTTGTCGTTGCAGAAGTGCTACATCAGCTCGCCCCTCTTCGAAAGGCCGGGAACGAAAGGGATCGCCAAACCCTTTGGCTATTTGTGAATGCCCTCATGAGCCTGGAGAATGAGCCATCCCCCGCATTTTTCCCGTTCCGCCTTGATCCTGCCGTGCCGGATGAGCAAATAACCTGACGATGAGCAATTCCACGAAAGAGAGGCCAAGCATGCGGGACCGTTTCAAGCGATCGGTCGAACGGCTGCTGCCGACCGAAGCGCGCCTGGGTGACCTGTTCTGGCCGTTTCACCGCAACCCGGAACGCAAGGCGCCCACCGCCCGGCGGCGCCCGGCCGGCGCCTCCAGGCTTGCCGAAGTCGCCGGCTTCGGCAGCAATCCGGGCTGCCTTCTGATGTTCGAGCATATTCCGGAGGACCTTCCGGCAGGACGGCCGCTCGTTCTGGTGCTGCACGGCTGCCGGCAGGATGCCGAAAGCTATGATCGTGGGGCCGGCTGGGCGTCGCTGGCGGAAGAGCGCGGCTTTTCGGTCGTCTATGCCCAGCAGCGCGAGGCGAACAATCCGCGGCGCTGTTTCACCTGGTTCCGGCCGAGCGAGGTGACGCGCGACCGGGGCGAGTTGATGTCGATCCGCCAGATGGTGGCCCATACGGCCGAACGTGCGGCAAGCGACCCGGAGCGCGTGTTCATCACCGGCCTTTCGGCGGGCGGCGCGATGACGGCGGCGATGCTTGCCAACTATCCCGAGCTCTTTGCCGGCGGCGCGATCATTGCGGGCCTGCCCTTCGGCGCCGCGCGCGACGCCACCCGCGCCTTCGACGCGATGGGCGAGGCGCCGGAGAAGAGCCCGCGCGAATGGAGCGAGCTGGTGCGCACCGTCTCCCCGCGCATCTCGCGCAAGCCGGCCATCTCCATCTGGCACGGCACGGCGGACGAAACCGTCGCCCTTTCGAACGGCCTCGCCCTGGTCGAGCAATGGCGCGACCTCTATCGCCTGCCGCAGGAGGCCTTCGTGGAAAAGCGCATGAAGGGCCGCCGCACGCGCATCTGGCCGGACAGGGAGGGCAAGCCCCTCGTCACCTTCCATGAAATCGACGGCATGGGCCACGGCACGCCGGTGGAGCGCGGCGAGGGCGGCGGTTACGCCGCCACCGTCGAGCCCTTCATGCTGGAGGCCGGCTTTTCCTCGACGCTGGAGATCGCCAGGACCTGGGGCCTGACGCGCAGGTGGAAGCGGTAGCCGGCGCTCATGCCAGCAGCCACTCGTGCTCCTTGGCGTTGTGGAACTTCCACACGCGCTTCGGCCCGGCCATCACGTTGAGATAATAGAGATCGTAGCCGTGGATGGTGGCGCAGGGGTGGTAGCCCTTCGGCACCAGCGTCACGTCGCCGTCCTCCACCGCCATCGCCACGTCGAGCGAACGGTCGTCCGTATAGACGCGCTGGAAGGCGAAGCCCTGCGGCGGGTTGAGGCGGTGGTAGTAGGTCTCCTCCAGGAAACTTTCGTGCGGCAGGTTGTCCTGGTCGTGCTTGTGCGAGGGATAGGACGAGGTGTTGCCGCTCGGCGTGATCACCTCCACGACGAGCAGCGAATGAGCCGAACTGTCGTCTTCCGGCATGATGTTGTGGACATGCCGGACATTCGAGCCCTTGCCGCGGCTGATCTTCGGATGCGTGCCCGGCGGAATGGCCTTGGCCCTGTAGTCGCCGCCGCCCGGGGCCGAGCAGACGGCGAGCTCCAGGTCCGTCTCCGCCGTCACCGACCAGTTGGAATCGGCCGGGATGTAAAGCGCATGCGGGGCGCCGTCGAAGGGGCTCATGCGCTCGCCGAGGATGCCGAAATCCTTGCCCGCCGCCGTCGCCTTGCCCTTGCCGGAGATCCACACGAGGCAGACCTCGCGGCTTCCCGTCTCGGCCGCCAGGATCTCGCCCGGCTTCATGCGGTGCAGGTCGAAGCCGACATAGGTCCAGCCGGCGCTTTCGGGTGTCACATGGCTGACGCGGCCATGGTTGCCTTCGGGTTTGATGAGCAGGGTCGACATGGGCTTCTTCCTTTCAGTCGGCATCGGGGGGAGGACTATCCTTTCGGAAACCCTTCCGTCTCCACGGTATAGCCGGCCGCCGTCATGACGCGCATCAATTCCGCATGACCGACCTCGGCCATCTTCTGCGGCGGCGCTTCACGCGGATCCTGCTCGGCCTCGACGACGAACCAGCCTTCATAGCCATGATCGGCGAAACGCTGCACGATGGCGCCGAAATCGAGTGAGCCGTCGCCCGGAACGGTGAAGGCGCCGAGCGCCACGGCGTCGAGGAAGGACTGTTTCGTGCGGTCGAGCCCGTCGACCACGGACCGGCGGATGTCCTTGACGTGCACATGGTTGATGCGGGCGTGGTGGTTGTCGATGGCGCGCAGCACGTCGCCGCCGGCAAAGGCGAGATGGCCGGCATCGAGCAGCAGCGGAATGCCTTCGCCCGAATTCTTCATGAAGGCGTCGAGCTCCGGTTCGGTCTCGACGACGGCGGCCATGTGATGGTGGTAGGAAAGCGGCATGCCCTGGTCGGCGCACCATTCGCCGAATGCGGTGAGGCGGCGGCCATAGGCCTTCATCTCGTCGTCGGAAAGGCGCGGCTTGGTGGCAAGCGGCCTGGAGCGGTCGCCCTGGATGGACCGGCCGACTTCGCCATAGACGATGCAGGGCGCGTTGACCGCCTTGAACAGCTCGATCATCGGCAGGATGCGGTCCTTGTTGACCGCAAGCTCCTCGTCGACCAGCGTGCCGGAGAACCAGCCGCCGCACAGCGTCACGTCGGCCGCGCGCAGGATGGGCAGCATGACGGCGGGATCCTCGGGGAAGCGGCGGCCCTTCTCCATGCCGGTGAAGCCGGCGCTGCGGGATTGCCGCAGGCACTCTTCCAGGGATACGTCGTCGCTGAGCTCCGGAAGGTCGTCGTTCCACCACGCGATGGGCGACATGCCGAGTTTGGCTTTCATTATCGTCTCCTTGGCGGGAAGCGGGACTTCCCTTGCATTGTCATTATCTCTTCCCTCTCTTTCGTCATCCTCGGGTCAAGCCCGAGGATGACGGTGGAGAGGAGGAGAGGGCGTTATCTATCCTAGCCGATCCGCTGGGCTTCGAGCGCCTTCACATAGGCCTCGCGCGCCGTGTTGACCTCGTCGCGCGCGCTGACTTCCGGAACCGCGACATCCCACCAGTGACCGCCGTCCTTCGTGGTGATCAGCGGGTCCGTGTCGATGACGATGACAGAGGTGCGGTCGTTGCCCTTGCTTCTCTCGATGGCGGTTTCGAGGTCGGCGATCGACGACACCTTCACCGCGACCGCGCCCATGCTCTCGGCATGCGCCCTGAAGTCGATGTCCGGCATCGTCTCGATCATCGAGTCCTTCAGCAGGTTGTTGAAGTTCGCGCCGCCGGTCGCCATCTGCAGCCGGTTGATGCAGCCGTAGCCGCGGTTGTCGAGCACCACGATCGTCAGCTTCTGGCCGAGCATGATGGAGGTCGACAGCTCGGAGTTCATCATCATGTAGGAGCCGTCGCCGACCATGACGACGACATCGGCCTCCGGCCGCGCCAGCTTGACGCCGAGGCCGCCGGCGATCTCGTAGCCCATGCAGGAGAAGCCGTATTCCATGTGGTAGCCGCCGGGCCTGTTGGCCCGCCACAGCTTGTGCAGCTCGCCCGGCAGGCCGCCGGCGGCGCAGACGAGAACCGAATTGTCGCCGCCGATCGCGCGCTGCACCGCGCCGATGACCTGCGCATCGGAGGGCAGGGCCGCGTTGGTGGCGGCGGTCGCCCGGTTGGCGGCGGCCATCCATTCGTCCTTGCGGGACTTTGCGGCCGCCTCCACCGCGGCCGGCGCCTTCCAGCCGCCGAGCGTCTCGGAAAGCAGCGTCAGGCCCTCGCGTGCATCGGCGACGAGCGGCTGGCTGTTGTGCTTGGCGGCATCGAAGGCGGCGGTGTTGAGGCCGATCATCGTCACGGCGTCGTTCTTGAAGAGCGCCCAGGAGCCGGTGGTGAAGTCCTGCATGCGGGTGCCGACGGCGAGGATGACGTCCGCCTCCTCGGCAAACGCATTGGCGGCCGAAGTGCCGGTGACACCGATCGAGCCCATGCAGAGCGGATGGTCGTCCGGCAGCGCCGATTTGCCGGCCTGGGTGACGGCGACCGGAATGCCGTGCATGCCGGCAAAGGCCTTCAGCTCGGCGGTCGCCTGCGAATAGAGCACGCCGCCGCCGGCGATGATCAGCGGCTTTTCCGCCTTGCGCAGCGTGGCGATGGCGGCGGCGAGCTCGTCGCTGTCCGGGCGCGGCCGGCGGTGCGTCCAGACCTTCTCTTCGAAGAGGCTCGCCGGATAGTCATAGGCTTCGGCCTGCACGTCCTGGCAGAGCGAGAGCGTCACCGGCCCGCAATCGACCGGATCGGTCAGCACCTGCATGGTGCGCTTCAGCGCGGGGATGATCTGCTCCGGCCGGGTGATGCGGTCGAAATAGCGCGAGACGCAGCGGAAGGCGTCGTTGACGGAGACGGTGCCGTCGCCGAAATTCTCGATCTGCTGGAGGACCGGGTCGGGAATGCGGTTGGCGAAGACGTCGCCGGGCAGGAACAGCACGGGAAGGCGGTTGACATGGGCGACGCCCGCCGCGGTGATCATGTTCAGCGCGCCGGGGCCGATGGAGGTCGTGCAGGCCATGAAGCGCTGGCGGAAGCTCGCCTTGGCGAAGGCGACGGCGGCATGCGCCATGCCCTGCTCGTTGTGGGCGCGCAGCGTCGGCAGCTCTTCGCGCACCTGGTAGAGCGCCTCGCCCATGCCGGCGACGTTGCCGTGGCCGAAAATCCCCCAGACGCCCGCGAAGATCGGCACCTTCTTGCCGCCCTCGACCGTCATCTGCGCCTTCAGGAAATGCGCGACGGCCTGCGCCATCGTCAGCCGGATCGTCTTTGCCATGGTCTTCCTCCCGAATTCTCTTGCTTGCCGCAATCCCTGACCGGGCGAACCGCCTCACGTCTTGCGGGATTGCCCTGTCCCTTAAAGGCCGCGCGTCCGCAGCCAGGCGTCGGTCAGCGCGCGGAAGCGGCCGGCCATGTCCGATATCGCCGCCTCGTCGTCCATCTTTCCGGCCATCCAGGCACGGGCGGCGTCGACGAAGATCGTGCGGCCGACGGCAAAGCCCTTGACGGCCGGCGCCACCCTGGTCGCCTCGAAGGCCTTCACCAGCTCCTCGGTCGGCGCTTCGAGGCCGAGCAGCACGATGCCGCGGCAATAGGCGTCGTTCCTCGCGATGACGGCCTCGATGTTCTCCCACGCGCCGCTGGAGGCCTGCGGCTCCAGCTTCCACCAGTCCGGCTTGATGCCGAGGTCATAGAGCTCCTGCAGCGCCGTCGACACCGTATCATCCTTGAGCGGCCCGTTCTTGCCCGCGATGATCTCGATCAACAGTTCGCGCCCGACGCGGCGCGCGGCTTCGAAGAGCGCGCGCAGCTTCTCCTGCTGCTCCGTCTTGAGCGCGGCCGGATCGTCGGGATGATAGAAGCACAGGCACTTGATGCAATGGTCGAGCGGCCATTCGACGAGCTGCGAGCCGATATCCTGGCTGAACTCGAAGCGCAGCGGCCTGGAGCCCGGCAGCTCGACCGGCCGGCCGAGCCAGGAGAAATTCTGCGTCGCGGCGTCGAAGAAGGCGTCGCGGCCGAAGCGCTCGTCGATCAGCATGCCGTAGCCGGGGCGGCCGTCCGCGACCCGCGCGGCGGCCTTGACGGTCAGGCGCTTGAATTCGGAAATCTTCTCGTGCGGCACCTTCAGCTCGTCGGCGACGTCGACGAGCTGCATGCGGTGGTCGCAGGCAAGCGCCATCAGCAGCGGGATGTCGTCCTGCTTGCGGTTGGTCGCCCAGTGGATGTGGTTGATCGCCTCGTCCTTGCGCAGCGCCCGGTGCTTGCTGCCGTTCGCCAAGAAGAAGGCGAGTTCGTCCCAGCTCGGATATTCCGGCGAGCAGAGCAGGCGGGAGACGGCGAAGGCGCCGCAGGCATTCGCCCAGGTGGCGGAGGTCCTGTGATCCTCGCCCGTCAGCCAGCCGCGCAGGAAGCCCGACATGAAGGCGTCACCCGCGCCGAGCACGTTGTAGACCTCGATCGGGAATCCCTGCCCGACGACGCCGTCCTCCAGGTCGTCGGAGATCGGGCCGTCATAGACGATGCAGCCCATGGCGCCGCGCTTCAGGACGATCGTCGCCGCGGAGACGGCGCGGATCGCCTTCAGCGAGGACAGCACGTCGTCGGCACCCGAGGCGATCATGATCTCCTCCTCGGTGCCGACGATGAGGTCGCAATCCGGCAGCACGGATTTCAGGATGGCGGAGACGCGGTCGGATTTCACATAGCGCTCGAAGCCTTCCGCATGGCCGGCAAGGCCCCAGAGGTTCGGGCGGTAGTCGATGTCGAAGATGACCTTGCCGCCGCTCTCCTTGGCGATGCGGATCGCCTTGCGCTGGGCGGCTTCGGTGTTGGGGCGGGAAAAATGCGTGCCGGAAACGAGAATCGCACGGGAAGATCGCACGAAGGCCTCGTCCACGTCGCCCTCGTTAAGCGCCATGTCGGCGCAGTCGGTGCGCACGAAGATCATCGGCGAGACGCCTTCGGCCTCGATGGCGAGCAGTACGAGCGCCGTCAGCCGCTCCCTGTCGGTCCTGATACCCTCGACGTTCACGCCCTCGCGGGCGCATTGCTCGCGGATGAAGCGGCCCATCTGCTCGTCGCCGACGCGGGTGATGAGGGCGGACCGGAGACCGAGGCGGGCGGTGCCGATGGCGATGTTGGCCGGGCAGCCGCCGACGGATTTGGCGAAGGAGGCGGTGTCCTCCAGGCGCGTGCCGAGCTGCTGGCCGTAGAGATCGACGGACGAACGGCCGATCGTGATGACGTCGAGCGTCTTGTCCTGGCCCTGGTCAGTGTGCGGCATGTCTTCCTCCCGGTCTCGCGGCGCCGTCATTCAGGGTGCGGCGGTCCGTGCGGAAAATGAAACATGAATTCCATAATTATGTCAATTCGGAATATACATTCCGTTTCTATTCCACAGCATTTCCCTTCGAGGAGCGTTTGAGGCTGCGTCGCTTTTCGGCAATGGCGACCGGCAGCGCCATGGCGAGCGCCATGGAGGCCGAGAGCGAGCGGAAGCCGGCATAGTCCGCCTCCGACACCTCGAACCAGTGGGTGGCGGAGGCGGCCAGCGGCGAGAAGACCGAGTCGGTGATGGCGACGATCGGAACGCCGCGGGCGGCCAGTTCCTGCGCCTGCGCCAGGCTTTCGGCGGCATAGGGGGCGAAGCTGGCGGCGATCACCGCATCCTTGCGGGTGGCGAACTGTGCCATCTCGGCGTCGATGCCGTTCGGCGAGGCGATGATCTGGTGGCGGATGCCGAGCTTGCCGAGGGCGTAGGCCATGTGCGCGGTGAGCGGGTAGGAGCGGCGCTTGGCGACGAGATAGATCGTTTCGGCCCGCGCCAGAAGCTCGACGGACCTGGAGAAGGTCTCGCCGTCGATCGTGCTGGCAAGCCGCGCGACGGACTGGCTGGCGGCGGTGAGGAAGCCGGAGAGCAGCTCCGTGTCGCTGTTGGACGCCGGCCCGGCCTCTAGGGAGAGCAGGCGTTCCTCATAGGAGAGCGTGCGGTCGCGCAGCCGGGCGCGAAAAACGTTCTGCAGGTCGGAAAAGCCCTCATAGCCGAGGTGGTGGGCAAGGCGCACCAGCGTGGAGGGTTGCACGTCGGCCGCCGTCGCGATGCTCGCCGCCGTGCCGAAGGCCATCTCGTCCGGATTGGAAAGCGCATAGGCCGCCACCTGCGCCAGACGCTTAGGCATGCTCACCTTGCGCTCGATGATGACGCTGCGCAGGCTGTCGAAATCACGGGGCACGCGTGCCAGGGCCGCTTCGGTGCTGTTCATGGTTCTGTCCTCCCTCGTGCGGCCATTCTGCGACAAACGAAATAAATATTCTATTTTATCGGAAAAGATAGTTTTCGTTCCAAATCTTTCCCGCTATGCATGGTGCCGAAGACGCCCATGCGGCGAGGTATAGAGCAAATCCGGCGCGAATGCGTAGCGGTTTTGCAGCCGCATTCGCGTGGAAAGGCAACCCCGGCAGATGGAGGAGACGGCATGAAGGCCTTGGGAATAGGACTGATCGGTACCGGCTACATGGGCAAGTGCCATGCGCTCGCCTGGAACAATGTCAGCGCGGTCTTCGGCGACGTGGAACGCCCGCGCCTCGTGCATCTGGCCGAGGCCAACGCGGCGCTTGCCGCCAGCCGCGCCCGCGAATTCGGCTTTGCCAGATCGACTGCCGACTGGCGTGATCTTCTCGCCGATCCCGAGGTCGACGTGATCTCGGTGACGACGCCGAACCAGTTCCACGCCGAGATGGCGATCGCTGCGCTGGAGGCGGGAAAACACGTCTGGTGCGAAAAGCCGATGGCGCCGGCGCTGGCCGATGCCGAGCGCATGCTCGCCGCCCAGCGTTCCTCCGGCAGGGTCGCGGTCATGGGCTACAACTATATCCAGAACCCGGTCATGCGGCACATCCGTTCCCTCATCGACGAGGGCGCGATCGGCACGGTCAACCATGTCCGCGTCGAGATGGACGAGGATTTCATGGCTGATCCGGAAGCGCCGTTCTACTGGAAGAGCGAGGCCGCTTCCGGTTACGGCGCGCTCGACGATTTCGCCGTGCATCCGCTCTCGCTGCTGTGGAGCCTGTTCGGCCATGTCGAGGCGGTGATCGCCTCGCTGGCAAAGCCCTATGCCGACCGCCCGCTGAAGGAGGGCGGCCGCCGCGCCGTGGAGAACCACGACATTGCCAGCGTGCTGATGCGCCTTCCCGGCGGCATTTCCGGCGTGCTGATGGCCAACCGTTCCGCCTGGGGCCGCAAGGGCCGCATCGCGCTGCAGGTCTACGGCTCGAAAGGCTCGATCCTCTTCGACCAGGAGCGCATGAACGAGTTCCAGCTCTATACGGTGGACGGCCGTGCGAGCGAGCAGGGCTTTTCCACGATCCTGACGGCCCCGCACCACAAGCCCTACGACCGGTTCATCCCGGCCCCCGGCCACGGCCTCGGCTTCAACGATCTCAAGGTCATCGAATGCCGCGAGCTGATCGCCGCCATATCGGGCATGGCCTCGCATTCCATCGACTTCAACCATGGCCTGCGCATCGAGAAGTCCGTTCATGCCATGGCGCAATCTTTTCGGGAAGGCCGCTGGGTCGAGATCGCCGCCGCGTGATTTTTTCGGCGGCCGGACCAAAAAAATCCGGCCGCCCGCACATTGAAACGGCGGGGGCCATACGTAATACTCTCGGCAATAATGCCGGAGGGAAGGGCATGATCAAGCAATTGCAGAGACGCTGGGCGCCGGTCCTCTTCGTCTCGGTTGCTGTCGTCGTGTTCAATGCGGGCGCCGCCGAGGCGAAACGCGTTGCACTGCTGATAGGCAACCAGAAATACGAAGAGACCGCCCAGCTCAACAACCCTGCGAACGACGTCGAGCTGATGCGCGCCTCGTTCGAAAATGCAGGCTTCGATTCCGTCAGGACCGTCCACGATCTCAACCGCGCCGCCATGGTGAAGGCGCTGCGCGAGTTCGAGGACGATTCGATGGATGCGGAAATGGCGGTGGTCTACTATTCCGGCCACGCCATGGAGATGAACGGGATCAACTACCTGATCCCCGTCGACGCGGCGCTGAGGAGCGACCGGGACGTCGAAGACGAGAGCGTCGCCATCGACCGCGTACAGCGCTCGCTGGAAGGCGCCAAGAGACTGAAGCTCTTCATCCTCGATGCCTGCCGCAACAATCCCTTCGCCGCCTCGATGACGCGGTCGATCGGCACCCGCGCCGTCACGCGCGGCCTTGCCCGCGTCGAGCCCGAATCGGCCGACACGCTGATCGCCTTCGCCTCGAAGGCCGGCACGGTGGCGCTGGACGGCGAGGGCAGGAACAGCCCGTTCGCGACGGCACTCTCCAAATACCTGACGGAACCCGGCCTCGACGTGCGCATCGCGCTCGGCAAGGTGCGCGACGAGGTGGTGGAAGCCACCAACCGCGAGCAGGAGCCCTTCGTCTACGGTTCGCTCGGCGGCGCGCAGATCTTCCTGAACATCAAGGAAGTGAACATCAACGTCACCAACAGCGGCAACACGCAGGAGGTCTCGCCGAACGGCCAGTCCGAGGCGGCGGCCGACTGGCAGAACATCCGCGACCTCGCCGACGAGGACCTGATCGCCGCCTTCATCGCCAAGCACGGCAAGGATCCCGTCTACAAGATGCTGGCGGAAAAGAAGCTCGCCAGCCTCAAGGAAGCCACCCAGAACGACGGCCAGGACGCGGCCGGCATCGCATGGGAGGCCCTGAAGGGCTCGACCGACGCGGCCGCGCTCCAGCGCTTCATCGAGCGCTATCCGGACAGCCAGCACCGCAGCGATGCCGAACAGCTCATCGCCGCGCTGGAGCCGAAGAAGGGCCTCAGCGTCGACGTCGCCGGCAAGGAGACGCCGGCCTCGCGCGACTGCTTCCTGCTCGCCGGCGAGCCGCAGTCGCTGCCCGGCTTCATGGGCGTCAACTTCCTGAAGATCGATGCCAAGCGGGCGCTCACCGCCTGCGCCCAGGCCGTCAACGAGAACCCGTCCGACGGCATGCTCGTCAACCTGCTCGGCCGCGCGCACGACGCCGACCGCAACTATGTCGAAGCCCGCCGCAACTACGAGAAGGCGATCGAGCTCGGCAACATGTACGCCCTGACGAACCTTGCCTGGTTCTCCGTCTACGGCACGGATGGCCCGGTCGACGTCGCCAAGGGCCTGTCGATGTTCGAGAAGGCCTCGATCGCCGGCAATTCCTATGCGCAGGCTTCGCTCGGCTGGCTCTACCGCGAAGGCTACGGCGGCACCCGCCAGGACTACAACGAGGCGGTGAAATGGTACCAGCAGTCGGCCAACCAGGGCTATGCCAACGCCATGGCGACCATGGGCTGGTTCTACCGCGAAGGCCTCGGCGTTTCGCAGGATTACGTCCAGTCGCTCAACTGGTACCGCAAGGCGGCGGAGGCCGGCGATGCCAACGCCATGTCCTCGCTCGGCTGGGCCTACCAGAACGGCCTCGGCACGGCGCAGAGCTATACGGAGGCCAAGGTCTGGTACGAGAAGGCCGCCAATATCGGCGATTCCTACTCGATGGCCTCGCTCGCCTGGCTCTATGACGTCGGCAACGGCGTGAAGCAGGACTATGTCGAAGCCCGCTACTGGTACGAGAAGGCCGCCAATGCCGGCAGCGCCTATGCCATGGGCAACCTGTCGCGCCTCTACGACCAGGGCCTCGGCACGCCGGCTGACGCCAAGGAAGCCGTCCGCTGGGCGGCCGCCTCCGTCGAAAGCGGCGATGCCAACAAGCTGACGGAGCTCAAGGACAATCCGGGCAACTTCACCGTCGCCTTCCGCAAGGAGATGCAGAACCTCCTGAAGGAGCGCGGCTATTACAGCGGCTCCTCGGACGGCGAATTCGGCCCGGCGACGCTCGCCGCCATCGACAAGCTGGCGACCGGCCGCAACGAGAGCAGCTCGCTGACGAACACCAACACGACCACCACCACCGACGACAGCCAGTCGACGGTGACCCTCGGCGGCTCGGATACCGACCAGTGCTACGAGCTCGCCGGCGAACCGAACCTGCGCCCGGGCTTCCTCGGCAAGCTCTTCGCGCAGATCGACTACGGCCGTGCGATCCCGGTCTGCGAGGCGGCGCTCAACGCCAATCCGACGGACAACTCGATCCGCAACATGCTGGGCCGCGCCCATGACGCCGCGCGCAACTTCCCGAAAGCGCGCGAGCTGTACCAGAAGGCCGCCGACGAGGGGAACCTCTACGCGCTGACCAACCTTGCCTGGTACTCGATCTACGGCACGGACGGCCCGGTCGACATGGCCAAGGGCACCCGCATGTTCGAGCAGGCCTCGAATGCCGGCAATCCCTACGCCCAGGCCTCCCTCGGCTGGCTCTACCGCGAAGGCTACAACGGCACGCGCAAGGACTATGACGAGGCGATCAAGTGGTATCGCAAGGCCGCCGAGCAGGGCTATGCCAATGCGCAGGCCACGATGGGCTGGTTCTACCGCGAAGGCCTCGGCACGCCGCGCGACTACAATGTCTCGCTCGACTGGTACCTGAAGGGCGCGGAAGGCGGCGACGTCAACGCCATGTCCTCCGTCGGCTATGCCTACCAGTCCGGCCTCGGCGTCGCGGTCGACTATGTCGAGGCGCGCAAGTGGTACGAGAAGGCCGCGGGCTTCAACGACTACTATTCGATGGCCTCGCTCGGCTGGCTCTACGACGTCGGCAACGGCGTGAAGCAGGACTATGCCGAGGCCCGCAACTGGTACGAGAAGGCGGCCAACGGCGGCAACACCTATGCCATGGGCAATCTCTCGCGCCTCTACGACCAGGGCCTCGGCACGCGCGCCAACGCCAAGGAGGCCGCCCGCTGGGCCGCCGCCAGCGTCGAGGGCGGCGACCAGGGCAAGCTGCAGGAACTCAAGGGTTCGCCGGCGAACTTCACGCCGCAGTTCCGCAAGGAGTTCCAGCAGATCCTCAAGGATCGCGGCTACTACAGCGGCCCGATCGACGGCGACTTCGGCACCTCGACGCAGAACGCGATCGACCGCCTGGCCGCCCGCACGTAAACACAGCACCGGCCCAGCACCCGGAAAGAAAACCGCCAGCGTCCGAAAGGGCGCTGGCGGTTTTCGTTGAGGAACAGCTTTCCGGAGTGCCGATGATTCGGGCGCTGCAAAGAGAAATGCCGCACGCGTTGCTGGCGCGTGCGGCATGACAAGCTCGGGAGCGCCCCCTGTGCCAGGGGCGGAGCTTAGAGCAGGAAGTCGCTCGAATAGTAGCGCGTGAGGCCGGCGTCAATCTCGAAATCGGCGCGGCCGTCGCCATTCACGTCGCCGGAGATGATCGTGCCGGAGTAGCGCAGTTCGCCCGCCGTGCCGGAGAAGGCATCCTTGCCGATGAAGGTGAAGGCGTTGTTGCCGCTTCGGCCCGTATTGGCGTCGATGTCTCTGAGGTCGATGACGTCGCCCTCGCTGTCCGGCTTGAAGTCGTCGATCACGTCGCGCTGCGAGCCGACCTTGCTGTCGGAAACGCGGGTGAAGCGGAACGTATCGGCGCCGGAGCCGCCGACGAGGAAATCGTTGCCGCTGCCGCCGACCAGGAGGTCGTTGCCCGCGCCGCCGAGAAGGTCGTCATTGCCCGAACCGCCGTAGAGCTTGTCGTTGCCGCTGTCGCCGTAAAGGTCGTCGTTGCCGTTGTCGCCGTAAAGGATGTCCTTGCCGGCGCCGCCATAGAGCCTGTCGTTGCCGCCGAGGCCTTCCAGTTGGTCGTTGCCGTTGCCGCCGCGCAGGATGTTCTTGCCGCCGGTGCCGATCAGCGTGTCATTGGAGCTGGTGCCCGTGGCGTTCTCGATGCTGGTCAGCTTCTCGTTGCGCCCGTCGACGGCCTTGGCGAAGCCCTTGTCGAGGTCGACATAGATGCCGCGGCCTTTCTCGCTGGAGGAATCCTGCAGCGAATAGTTGACCGTGTCGGTGCCGGAGCCGCCGTTGAACGCGTTGCGGTAGCCGACGGAGTAGAAAGTGTCGTTGCCGCTGTCGCCCCAATAGTCGCTGGCATAGGTCTTCACTTCGAACCGGTCGTTGCCGTCGCCGCCGTGGACCTTGTCATATTCGCCGCTGGCCCTGGCCGCGCCGCTGTGCTTGTAGACGTCGTTGCCGGAGCCGAGGAAGATATCGTTGCCGCCCTCGAAGCTGTTGCGCACGAGATCGTTGCCGCTGCCGGCCTCCACATAGTTGAGGCCGCCCCGGCTGTCGGTCCGGTTCAGAACGATTTCGTCATCGCCGCCATAGGTGTAGATTTCCACCTCGGTGCGAGAGTTCTGGACGACGTAATCGTCTCCATTCGTGCCTCTGTATACATAGGCCATGTCCTCGTTCCTTTCTGCAACCACGTGCCGTTGTCCGACTTCTAGCGCCGGCAAGCTGAACCGCTGTTGAACAAAGTGGGGAGACAGAAGGCATTTTCGAGGCCGGTTGCCAAAAAATCCGCAGCCGCAAGCCGGCGCGGCCACAGCGGAAAACCTGCCGGGCCGCCGCCCGGGAGAATCACATTCCCGGAAAGCCGCTGGTTTCGAGGCAGACCCGAAGGCACAAAAGGCCGTTTGCCGGCTGCGTGCCGCAAGGTCTTCTTTCTGTGGGGGAACTGGCGGAGAAGAAGGGATTCGAACCCTCGATACCGTTTCCGGTATACTCCCTTAGCAGGGGAGCGCCTTCGACCACTCGGCCACCTCTCCGCTCGCGGTTTCACTATGCGGCAGAGCTTGCGATTGCAAGGCCTTTTTGTTTTTCGCCCACATTTTGATGACAGCGCCGGGCCTTCGGGGTGAAAGCCGGATGGCGGCGCTGCCGAATTCGGCCTCCCGCGCGCAAGGCCGTTCCTGAAAAGGGTGCCCCGCGGATAGCGGCGTCGGCTCCGAGGCGTGATTGACGACGCGGGCGGGTTCGAAAGGGCGTTTTCGCGCACAGCCGGGCCGCAGGTTTGCGACCTTATATATAGGGTCGTGTCGGAGGGCCTGTTCCCAGGCCCATGATCCCGGCGGGCGAACCGCCTCGTTGGAGCCGGAAAACCCGCCGCGTGATTCCCCGAATCGAAACGCGAAAAGCGGGTGTCCAGGCCCCCGGTACGGGCTGCCGCGGCGTCTCCGGCGGGCGGGCGGCGGCGCGCAAATCGTCTTCGTGCCACGGGAAAGGGCGGTCCTTGCCCTTCTTTTGCCCGGTCTATGGCAGGGGAATTGAGGAAATCCGCTTCGCTAAGTGCCCGCTTCATAAGGCCTTTTGTTAATGATCCATAAACTTTTAGCGATCCGCCCGGCCATTTTGTGTCCTTTCCGCAACAGCGCGGGGCGAAGGCTGACACAAACCCGACCTGCTTTCAGTTTGGAGATTGCTTACGGAGGCGCGTCTTGTATTTTCACCTTCGGAAGCAGGGGCGGTTGATCGTCCGCTTCCTGAACTTGGGGATGGGGCAGGGAACGCTGTCCTTCAGCAAAAAACCCAGACCCGTTTGAAACTTTTTGACTGGAGGTCAGAAAATGAACATCAAGAGCCTTCTCATCGGCTCCGCTGCCGCTCTCGCAGCAGTATCCGGCGCCCAGGCCGCCGACGCTATCGTTGCCGCTGAGCCGGAGCCGCTGGAATACGTTCGCGTTTGCGACGCATTCGGCACGGGTTACTTCTACATTCCGGGCACCGAAACCTGCCTGCAGATCAGCGGTTACGTCCGTTTCCAGGTTGATTTCCAGGATGACGTTGTCGGCAACGACGCTGGCTACCGCGTTGGTACGCGTGGTTACATCTCGCTCGACGCCAAGAGCGACACCGAGCTCGGCACGCTGACCGGCCACATCGACCTCCAGGCTGACTCCCACCAGGACGTCTTCCTCGATGGCGCATGGATCCAGCTCGGCGGCTTCAAGGCCGGTTACTTCTACACCGAGTGGGATAAGGGCATCAACGGCGAGACCGACGCTCTCGACGGCGGCTTCCTGAACCTCATCGGCGGCAACTCGCTGCTGAACGCCATTTCGTACAAGTACGAAGGCGGCGCCTTCTCCGCTACCGTTGCTCTCGAGTCCTTCGCCAACAAGGCTTGGTCGCGCTTCGAAGACAACCTCGGCATCTCCGGCGTTGTCACCGGCTCGTTCGGCGCTGTCAGCGTTGACCTGCTCGGCTCCTACGACTTCGACGCTGAAAACGGCAACATCCGTGGCCTCGTTTCCGCTGACCTCGGTCCGGGCACCCTGCAGGGCGCAGTCGTCTGGTCGTCGGGTGCAAACCGTTACTGGGACGCTTCCGAATGGTCGGTCGCTGCCTCGTACAAGGCTAACCTGACCGACAAGCTGGCCATCACCCCCGGCTTCCAGTACTGGAACACGATCGACTATAACGCCAATGGCGACTACCGCGGCAGCCGCGACGCCTGGCGCGCTGGCGTAACGCTCGACTACACGATCGTTACGGACCTGACCACCAAGGTCAGCCTGCAGTACACGGACATCGACAACGGCGCTGGCAACAAGGGCGCTGGCGACGACACCTGGGGCGGTTTCGTCCGTCTGCAGCGTTCGTTCTAATCTGATCTGACATCTGTCAGTGATGGGAGACCCGGCTTTCGAGCCGGGTCTTTTTCGTTTCAGGATGCTGGATTGCGGAATGCGCGCGCCTCCTCCACGCCTTGCAAAAGGTGCGGGCGGATTCGGCGAAACGGGGTAGGGGTCAGCCCAGGCCGGAGAGGAATGCCCTGACCGACGGGAAGACATCGGCGTGGTGCAGGAGCGGGGCGTGGCCCTGGCCCGGCGCGGTCAGCGTCTGGACGGTTGCGGCATGGGCGGCCATGCGGGCGAGCGTCTGCCGGGAAAACAGGCGGGAACGTTCGCCGCGCACCACGAGCAGCGGCTTTTTCGCCAGGAGCTCGAACTGCGGCCAGAGCGTCGGCAGCGGCTTTGAAAAGTCGATGGCCTTCAACTGGTCGGTCAGCCTCGGGTCGAAGTCGGCGACGATCCGGCCATCCCGCTCGGCATAGATCGCTTCGGCCATGTCGTGCCAATCGGCGGGCGCAAGGGCGGGAAAGGTGGCGCCGTGAATGGCCTTGAGCCCTTCGGCCGCCGCCTCGAAACTGGCGGGAGCGCTCGTGCGCGAAAGATAGTCGTTGATCTCCCTGAGACCGTCCGCCTCGATTTGCGGTCCGATATCGTTGAGAATCGCGCCGGCAATGCACCCGGGTTCTACGGCCGCCATGACATGCAGGATCAGCCCACCGCGCGAGGTTCCCGCAAAGAGCGCGCGGGTGAGGCCAAGGGCGGACAGGACGGTGAGGGCGTCCCGGCATTCCACCGCGACGTTGTAGCTGGCTGGATCGGCCTCACGCCCAGACAGGCCGCGTCCGCGATAATCGAGGGCGATGACCCGGCGCGGCTCTGCGGGATCCCGCGCGAGGCGCAGGGCGAGCGGGTGGAAATCGCGCGCGTTGCGGCTGAGGCCGGGCAGGCAGACGAGCGGCAGGCGGCCGCCGGCCGTGGCCGGTGCATAATCGCGTGCATGCAGCAGCACGCCGTCCTCGGCGGAAAAGAAGCGGCTTTCGAATCCGTCCATGTCTGTGCACTCGCCTCGGCAACGGGGAAGGACGCTCGGGCCTGGACCGCGCCGAGCGGGAAGAGGAAGGCCAGCCTAGAGCATTTCCCGCCGCAGCGGTATCGCTTCGGTGCCGGATAATGCGGCAGGAACAAGAGTCGGTTTCGCGCCGGCAATCGCAGCGAGACGAAAGGTGGCGTCTTTGCGATTCGGAAAAAAGCCGAAAGGCGCCGGCGGCCATGCAGGCGGCAGGGCCTGTGGCCGGCCGCGTCAGCGGCCGACGCGGAGGTCGTGCACGATATCGGCCTTCTGGCCAAGGCGGGTCTTGTAGACCTGGTAGTTCTCCATCACGCGCTGCACATAGCTGCGGGTTTCGGAAAAGGGGATGCGCTCGATCCAGTCGACGACCTCGTCGATCGGCTTGCCGCGCGGGTCGCCATAGCGGGCGATCCATTGCGGCACGCGGCGGGGGCCGGCGTTGTAGGCGATGAAGGTCAGCACATAGGAGCCGCCGAAATCGCTGATCTGCTCGCCGAGATAGTGGGCGCCGAGCGTGGCATTGTAGGCGGCGTCCGTCGTCAGCCGCTCCTTGGAATAGGCAAGGCCATGGCGCTTTGCCACGCCCTGCGCCGTGCCGGGCATCAGTTGCAACAGGCCCTGCGCATTGGCGGGGGAGACGGCGGCCGGGTTGAAGGCGCTTTCCTGCCGGGCGATGGCATAGGCGAGCGCCTTGCCGGAGCCGGCAATGTCGGCGCTGTCGGGGATGACGCCGATCGGGAAGGCCAGCGCCGCCACATCGATGCCGCGCCCGAAGGCGATCTTGCCGATCTGCAGCGAAAGCTGGTGGTTGCCGCCCTTTTCCGCCTGCGCGGCGAGAAGTGCAAGTTCGCCCGGGCTCATCAGCTCGCCGGCGAGCGCCCGGTAGAGGCTGTCGCCACGCCAGCCGTGGCCGGCGGCCTGCAGGCGGGCGATCGCCTGCACCGCCTCGCGCTGGTTGAAGCGGGTGCGCTCCTCGACGGTCGGCTTCGGATAGGCGACGTTCAGCGCCGTGCGGCCGAGCCGCGCGGCGGCAAGCTGGCCGTAGAAGGTGCCGGGGAAGTTCGCCGCCTTGGTGAAATACTCCCTTGCCTCCGCCGGATTGCCCTTTTCCGCTGTCCGTCCCAGCCAGTACCAGGCGCGGGAGACGGAGAGCGGCCGGTCGGAGACCTGCAGGATGCGCTGGAAGTGGCCGGCCGCGGTCCTGGGATCGTCGAGATCGCGCAGCGCATACCAGCCGGCATGGAACTCCGCCTCGACGATGTCGGTCGGCTCGTCCGCGCCGTGCCGGGCCGCGACGCGATAGGCATCGCGGAAATCGCCGAGATCGGCAAGGCCCCGGCTGACGATGCGCTGCTCGTTCCACCAGGCGCCGGGATTGATCAGCCGCGCCGGATCCTCCGACATGGCGGAGAAGAGTTTTCCGGCCGCACGATATTCCTCGTTGTTGCGCAGATGGCGGATGCGCAGGAACGTATAGGCCGGGTCCTTCTGCCAACTGGCATCGACGGCCTTGATGAGCGCGCCCGCGGTCTTGTTCTTGCGGATGACCGCCGCCCAGGCGCGGTAGAGCGACTGCGCCTTGCCGAGATCGCCGAAACGTTGCGCCTGGTCGGCGCGGTCGCGATAGAGCAGCATCTCCATGCGAAACTTGTGGTCGGCCTCGGTCAGAAGCGCGCCGAACTCATCGAGAATCTTCGTCTCGATATCCTTGGAAAGCGTCTCCTTCTGCCAGAAGGATCGCAGCACCTCGCCGGCGCGCGCCGTGTTGCCGCCCGCAACGAGCGCGCGGCAGAGCACGATGGCCCCTTCGGCCGTTTCCGGACGCGTCGTGCCGAAGGCGGCGATGACGTCGGCGCTCGGCGGGTTTTCGCGGGCGAGCGCCCGTTCGGAATGGGCGCGCAGCGCCTTCAGGCCCGGCCAGCCCTTCAATTCGTTCTGCGCGGCGGCGATTTCCCAGGAGGGCACGCCGCGCTGGCCGGAAACGGCGATCGCCCAGGTCAGGATATGCCGGTCGAGGCTGTCCTTGGGCAGGCGGTTGCGGGCGGCAAGGGCGGTGGCCGCGTCGCGGTTGGAAAGCGCATCGAGCCCTTCGCGCAGTTCCGCGCTTGCCGGCTCCAGGCTGTCCGCGCGCGGAATGGCATTGGTGATGATGTCCTTCGAGGGCATGTCCGCGGCAAAGCCGAGCGGCTTCATCGCCGGAACGACGCTATTGTCCGCCTCGACGGGCGAGGAGCGCAGCGCAAGGCCGGCCACACCGGCAAGGAGCAAGGCGCAAAGGGCGAAACTGTTTCTCGAGATCATGTCATATCCCGGTGCCTGGCCGGCGGCGCGTTGCGAACGTCATTTTCCGCCGGATCCTTGACAATCAATTAACCCTTTGTTGCCTTAACGAAACCTTAAGCGCAGCGCTCACCAAGCCGTGAATGGGCCCGCTTTCCAGGCGACGGATCAGAGGAGGCGAATATTCGCGCATCCGCCGCCCTTCCGCCTTGATCATGCATGAAAAACGCCCCTCGCGCCGCTTGCCGCAAGACTGTCACATGATTATTGTGCGGGCGTTTTTAACCACGGAATACGGCCAAAGCATGTAAGCCCACGGGCGGCTCTGGCCTCAGGAGTTCTCGATGCTCAAGGGATCCTTTCCCGCTCTCGTCACCCCGTTCACCGATGCCGGCGCCGTCGATGAAGACGCCTTTGCCGCGCATGTCGAATGGCAGATCGGCGAAGGCAGCCACGGCCTCGTACCGGTCGGCACGACCGGCGAGTCGCCGACGCTGTCGCATGACGAGCACAAACGGGTGGTGGAACTCTGCATCAAGGTGGCGGCCGGCCGCGTGCCGGTGATCGCCGGCGCCGGCTCGAACAACACGAAGGAAGCGATCGACCTCGCCCAGCACGCCGAAAAGGCGGGCGCGGACGCCATTCTCGTTGTCACGCCCTATTACAACAAGCCGACGCAGAAGGGGCTCTTTGCGCATTTCGCGGCGATCGCCGAGAATGTGAAGCTGCCGATCGTCATCTACAACATTCCCGGTCGCTCGGTGGTCGACATGTCGCCGGAGACGATGGGCGCGCTTCACAAGGCGCATCCCTCGATCGTCGGCGTCAAGGATGCGACCGGCAAGATCGAGCGCGTTTCCGAACAGCGCATCACCTGCGGCAAGGAATTCGTCCAGTTTTCCGGCGAGGACGCGACCGCGCTCGGCTTCAACGCCCATGGCGGGACGGGGTGCATCTCGGTGACGGCCAATGTCGCCCCGCGCCTGTGCGCGGAGTTCCAGCAGGCGACGCTTGCCGGCGATTATACAACGGCGCTGGAATACCAGGACAAGCTGATGCCGCTGCACAAGGCGATCTTCCTCGAGCCCGGCCTTTGCGGCGCGAAATATGCGCTGAACCGCACGCGCGGCATGAACCGCTTCGTCCGTTCGCCGCTGCTTTCCGCGCTGGAGCCGGCCACGGAGGCGGCCATCGACGCGGCGCTTCGCCACGCCGGCCTCTTGAACTGACATGGCGACGAAAGCGCGTCCGACGACGGTCAAGAAGATTGTGGCGGAGAACCGGAAGGCCCGCTTCAACTACGAGATCATTGATACCTACGAGGCCGGTCTTGTCCTGACCGGCACGGAGGTCAAGTCGCTGCGCGAGGGCAAGGCGAACATCGCGGAATCCTACGCCTCGGACGAGGGCGGCGAGATCTGGCTGATCAATTCCTACCTGCCGGAATATCTGCAGGCGAACCGCTTCAACCACGAGACCCGCCGGCGGCGAAAGCTCCTGCTGTCGCGGCGGGAAATCCACCGTCTGCGCAATGCGATCAACCGCGAGGGCATGACGCTGGTGCCGCTGAAGATCTACTTCAACGATGCCGGTCGGGCGAAACTCGAACTCGCGCTCGCCAAGGGCAAGAAGCTGCACGACAAGCGCGAGACCGAGAAGGAGCGCGACTGGAATCGCCAGAAGAGCCGCCTGCTGCGCGACCGCGGCTGAGGCGTCTTCTTCCCCGCTTCTTTCCCTAGAGCAATTCCAGCAAAAGTGCGAAGCGCTTTTGCGTCCGAAATTGCGTAAAACAAACAGATAGAGCGTTTTCGCGATTCGAAGAAAAGCGGAAATGCTCTAGAACTGGTTGTAGAGCTGCGCGATGACCGACTGGCGCGCGCTGCGGGCAAGCTGTTCGTTGCCGACCTCCGCGGGCACGTCCGGCGAGGCGGCCGGGTTGGCGCTCGGCGTGCGGGCGGTCAGAAAGCTCGACATCAGGCTGTTGAGGTCGTTGCTGTCGATGGCAAGGCGCGCGGTCGGGTTGCTGCCGCCGGTGACGCGCCCATCCGCTGCCGCCTGCGAGGGCGGAACGGCGTAGGAGGGCAGGGCGGAGACGCCCGGTAGCCCGTTCGACGTGTAGAGGAAGCCGAGGTCGCCGATCTCCTCGGCGATGTCGGATGGGGTCGAGACCTGGGTGACCGGCTGCGGCGCGGCAAGCGCGGCGAGGGCGGAGACCGCGGGGCGGGTTTCCGCCGCCATGGCCGGTGCGCGCATGTCGAGCGTGCCCGATGCTCCCCGGTAGCTGTTTGCCGAAAGCGATACTGCGTCCACCATCGTGCCGATGTCCCAATGCGAAATGACTGTCCGGCATCGGGAATAGCAGGGGAGTCTTGAAGAACCTTAAGACCTGGCGGGGGAATTTGATTCAATGTTTAAGGAAAGCTTGAAAAGCCTGGTTTTCGGGGACTTTGCCCTCATAGAATCCACAGCCGCACCCGGAGCACGGATGGTCGGGGCGAGCCCGACCACGACGAAGGAGAGGCAGGCAGGCCTGCAAGATCGCCTCAATCGGCGACATTCTCCACCGGCTCCACGGCGCGCTGCGGGCGCTCGGACGGATCGCGGCCGATCTCGGCCTTCAGCGAGCCGAGATCGATGAAATAGTCGGCCTGGCGACGCAGGTCGTCGGCGATCATCGGCGGCTGCGTCTGCATGGTCGAGACGACGGAGACCTTGCGGCCGCGGCGCTGCAGCGCCTCGACGAGCGTGGTGAAATCGCCGTCGCCGGAGAAGATGACGAGGTGGTCGACGGTTTCGGACTGTTCCATCGCGTCGATGGCCAGTTCGATGTCCATGTTGCCCTTGATCTTGCGGCGGCCGAGCGAGTCGGTGAATTCCTTGGCCGGCTTCGTGACGACCTTGTAGCCGTTATAGTCGAGCCAGTCGATCAGCGGGCGGATGGAGGAATATTCCTGGTCTTCGATCAGCGCCGTGTAGTAATAGGCGCGCAGCAGATAGCCGCGCTTCTGGAAGGCCTTCAGGAGCTTTCTGTAGTCGATGTCGAACCCGAGTGTCCTGGAAGCCGCATAGAGATTTGCACCGTCGATGAAGAGGGCGATTTTCTCGCGGGGGTCGAACATACTGCGAAATCCTTTTAAATAGAAGTTGATGTAAACGGTTGGGTTTTGGCCAAGTGCCGAGGTGGCCGGATGCACTATCCGGTTGAATTAACTCTTTTTCATATAATCTTCATTTAGGGCAGAGGGCCCGGCTTTCCAAGCAAATCTAGGTTGCGAAGGCGATTTTTCCCTCCGGCATCGTTTCAGCAAATTCGGGTGCTCCGGAATTGGGGAATAGTTCCCGCGCTTTATCCTATTTGTCCGATATTTCGGCCTTTTACTTTCCGTAACGTGAGGGCTAAATCAGAAGTTACATGGGCAGCCTTACGACACGCGCCGCAGCGGCACGGGGAAGGAAAAACTTGAATTTGCCTTCCATTGCCTGTATCGGGCATGCAAACTCATGAAATTCTCGATCACAAAGGACAGGCAATGGCCCGTGTCACCGTTGAAGATTGCATTGACAAGGTAGACAACCGCTTCGAGCTGGTTCTCCTTGCAAGCCATCGCGCCCGCCTCATCTCGCAGGGCGCCGCCATCACCATCGACCGCGACAACGACAAGAACCCTGTCGTCGCGCTGCGCGAGATCGCCGACGAGACGCTTTCGCCCGACGATCTCAAGGAAGACCTGATCCACTCGCTGCAGAAGCATGTGGAAGTCGACGAGCCCGAGCCCGATCCGGCAAGCCTGGTCGCCGATGCCGCTTCCGGCATCGCTGCGATCGAGGAGGACGAGGATCAGCCGGAGACCATCGCCTTCGACCGCATGTCGGAAGAAGAGCTGCTGGCCGGCATCGAAGGCCTCGTGCCGCCGGAAAAGAGCGACGATTATTGATGCCGGGGCAGGCAGTAGGCAGTAGGCAGTAGGCAGTAGGCATTGCGCCCACAAGACGGCCGACATGCCAATCCCTATTGGCTATTGCCTAATTCCTATTGCCTATTTTTATATTGCGGATGCCGGTGCGCCCCTCTTAAGGTCGGGGCGCACTTTTTTTTGCCCCGCCGCGCCGGGGAGGGAGCCGACCGAGAATGATGCGTCAATATGAACTCGTCGAACGGGTTCAGAAATACAAGCCGGATGCCAACGAGGCCCTGCTGAACAAGGCCTATGTCTATGCCATGCAGAAGCACGGGCAGCAGAAGCGGGCGAGCGGCGACCCCTACATTTCGCATCCCCTCGAAGTCGCCGCCATTCTCACGGACATGCGCCTCGACGAATCGACGATCGCCGTCGCCCTGCTGCACGACACGATCGAGGACACGAGTGCGACCCGTGCCGAGATCGACGAGCTGTTCGGCGAGGATATAGGCACGCTGGTCGAAGGCCTCACCAAGATCAAGAAGCTCGATCTCGTCTCCAAGAAGGCCAAGCAGGCGGAAAACCTGCGCAAGCTCCTGCTCGCCATTTCCGATGACGTGCGCGTGCTCCTCGTCAAGCTCGCCGACCGGCTGCACAACATGCGCACGCTCGACCATATGACGCCGGAAAAGCGCGCCCGCATCTCCGAGGAGACGATGGACATCTATGCGCCGCTCGCCGGCCGCATGGGCATGCAGGACATGCGCGAGGAGCTGGAAAACCTCTCCTTCCGCCACATCAACCCGGAAGCCTTCGACACCGTCACCCGCAAGCTGGAGGACCTTTCCCAGCGCAACGAGGGCCTGATCCGCAAGATCGAGGACGAACTGCGCGAGCTGCTGGTGGTGAACGGCCTGCCCGACGCCCTCGTCAAGGGCCGGCAGAAGACGCCCTATTCGGTCTTCCGCAAGATGCAGTCGAAGTCGCTGTCCTTCGAGCAGCTTTCCGACGTCTACGCCTTCCGCATCCTCGTCGACGACATTCCCGCCTGTTATGCGGCGCTCGGCATCGTGCACACGCGCTGGCGCGTCGTGCCCGGCCGCTTCAAGGACTACATCTCGACGCCGAAGCAGAACGACTACCAGTCGATCCACACGACCATCGTCGGTCCGTCGCGCCAGCGCATCGAGCTGCAGATCCGCACCAAGCGCATGCACGAGATTGCCGAATACGGCATCGCCGCCCATTCGCTCTACAAGGACAAGGAAGTGGTGAACGGCGACGAGCGCACGCGTTCGCCCCGCTCCAACGCCTATGCCATGCTGCGCCGGACGATCGAATCGCTGGCGGAAGGCGACAATCCCGAGGAATTCCTGGAACACACCAAGCTGGAGCTCTTCCAGGACCAGGTCTTCACCTTCACCCCGAAGGGCCAGCTCATCACCCTGCCGCGCGGCGCGACGCCGATCGACTTTGCCTATGCGGTCCACACCAATATCGGCGATACCTGCGTCGGCGCGAAGATCAACGGCCGCATCATGCCGCTCGTCACCCGCCTCAGCAACGGCGACGAGGTGGAGATCATCCGCTCGGGCATCCAGGTGCCGCCGCCGGCCTGGGAGGAGATCGTCGTCACCGGCAAGGCGCGCGCCGCCATCCGCCGCGCCACCCGCGCCGCCGTGCGCAAGCAATATTCCGGCCTCGGCTACCGCATCCTGGAGCGCACCTTCGACCGCGCCGGCAAATCCTTCTCGCGCGACGGCCTGAAGCCCGTGCTGCACCGGCTCGGCCAGAAGGAGGTGGAGGATGCCATCGCCGCGGTCGGCCGCGGCGAGCTCTCCTCGCTCGACGTGCTGCGCGCCGTCTTCCCGGATTACCAGGACGAACGCGTCACGGTGAAGCCGAGCTCCGACGACGGCTGGTTCAACATGCGCAGCGCCGCCGGCATGGTGTTCAAGCTGCCGGGCAAGACCAAGGCGGCTCTCGAAGGCGCGGCCCAGGAGACCGGCCCCGAGGCCCTGCCGATCCGTGGCCTCTCCGGCAATGCCGAGGTGCATTTCTCCGCCGGCGGCGCCGTGCCGGGCGATCGCATCGTCGGCATCATGGAAAAGGACAAGGGCATCACCATCTACCCGATCCAGTCGCCGGCACTGCAGAAGTTCGACGACGAGCCGGAGCGCTGGATCGACGTGCGCTGGGACCTCGACGAAGCGAACAACACCCGCTTCATGGCGCGCATCATGATCAACGCGCTGAACGAGCCTGGGACGCTTGCCGAAGTCACCCAGACGATTGCCACCAGCGACGTCAACATCCGCTCCATGTCGATGACGCGGGTCGCGGCCGACTTCACAGAGGTGCATATCGATCTGGAGGTCTGGGACCTGCGCCAGCTCAACCAACTGATGAGCCAGCTCAAGGAACTCCAGTGCGTCTCGACGATCAGCCGGGTCTTCACATGACGGTTCTATGCAAAAATGTGGCATCCTGCCCTGAATAAGGCAGGTTTGCCCAAGATTTGACCAGTCATTATGCGCGCCTTGCATAGCTGTATTGGCATAGTGTCGCTGGTGTCTTTGGGGTGGAGATCCTATCTTCTGCATCGGGAGGTCAACCGAAAGAGGTTTACCAATGTTGAAGCAGATCAAGAATTTCACCCGCGCCCTGCGCATCCCGACCGCCGAAGACCGCGAAATGGCCTACCTCAATGGCGCCATCGACCGGATCGACCTGGAATACCGCCAGCGTCAGATCGACCGCGGCCTCTTCCGCAAGTCCTACTAAGCCCGCGGAACCGTGTGGCGCCCCTCCGGCGCCACGGCGACCGCCCTATGTGGCCCCATGAGGGCGCCATTGAAATGCCACTAACGGATCGGCTATGTCTGGGCCATGTTGTTCCGACGCCGAAAGAAGGCCGGCTGGCTTGACCGATTGCGCGAATTCTTCTGGCCGCGCAAGGGCTTCACGCGTCCGGCGCGCTATCTTGCCAAGCGCATTCTGCGCCTGTCCGCCTCGCCGCATGCCGTGGCCGCAGGTGTTGCGGCCGGCGCCTTTTCGGCCTTCACGCCACTCATCGGCTTTCATGTCATCCTGGCGCTGGCGCTCGCCTATCTGATGGCCGGCAACCTGCTCGCCGCCGCGCTCGCCACCACCATCGCCAACCCGCTGACCATTCCGCTCATCGCGCTCGCGACCTTCCGCGTCGGCGAGGCGCTGCTCGGCATAAAATCCGCCGAGGCGGTGACGGCCGCCGAACTCTTTCATCGGCTGGAGCACCTGGAGCTGTCCGAGCTGTGGCAGCCCGTCCTGAAGCCCATGCTGGCCGGCGCCGGCCTTCTGGGCACGGCCGCCGCCGTGCTGGCCTACGCCGTCACGCGCTTTGCCGTGCGCTCCTTCAAGGCCCGCCGCCATGCGCGTCTTCTGGAGCGCGCCGGTCTTGCGGCGGCCAGCCCCGTCCTTTCCCGTGGAGACAAATCCCTATGATCATCGGCATCGGCAGCGACCTCATCGACATCCGCCGGGTGGAGAAGTCGCTGGAGCGGTTCGGCGAGCGCTTCACGCAGCGCTGCTTCACCGAGATCGAGCGGGCGAAGTCCGACAAGCGCAGGAACCGCGCCGCCTCCTATGCCAAGCGCTTCGCCGCCAAGGAGGCCTGTTCCAAGGCGCTCGGCACGGGGCTCGCGCAGGGCGTGTTCTGGAAGGACATGGGCGTCGTCAACCTGCCGGGCGGCAAGCCGACCATGAAGCTCACCGGCGGCGCGCTGGAGCGGTTGAAGCAGATGGTGCCCGAGGGCCACGAGGCGCGCATCCACATCACCATCACGGACGACTTCCCGCTCGCTCAAGCTTTCGTGATCATCGAGGCGCTGCCGGCCGGAACGCCGGGATAAGGGGCGCGATTTGCTGACGAACCTTGCCCACCCACCGACGCCATCCTCGGGCACGCCCCGAGGATCCACGCGGCACCCGCGGCTGTGGATGGTCGGGTCACGCCCGACCATGACGGAGGAGGGCTTGACGGGTTTTGCCGGCAGCGGGAGCTCGGACAACCGGCACGGGCGACTTTTTGGCCGACACGATTTCCAACAGGCAACCTTTCCTCTATAGAGGGCCCCATGTTTGCAGATAAGGACAGATCCGGCGTGGCAGAGAAGACTGAGAAGGCCGAAGGCGGCCTGTGGGAAAATGTCAAGGTAATCATCCAGGCGCTGCTGCTCGCCGTCGTGATCCGCACCGTGCTTTTCCAGCCCTTCACCATTCCTTCCGGATCGATGATGCCGACCCTGCTCGTCGGCGATTATCTCTTCGTCAACAAGTTCTCCTACGGCTATTCGAAATATTCGCTGCCGTTCTCGCCGAACCTGTTCTCCGGCCGCATCTTCGCGAGCGAGCCGACGCGCGGCGACATCGTCGTCTTCCGCTTTCCGCCGAACCCCGACATCGACTACATCAAGCGCCTCGTCGGCCTGCCGGGCGACCGCATCCAGGTGCGCGACAGCGAGCTTTTCGTGAACGGCGTGCCGGTCAAGCGCGAGCACAACGGCTTCTTCCGCGCCGACGACCAGTACGACACCGGCGAGGACGTGCCGGTCTTCCGCGAGACCATGGACAATGGCGTTGCCTACGACACGCTGGACACGCGTCCCGGCACCGTCGGCGACAACACGCGCGAGTTCATCGTGCCGGAAGGCCACTATTTCATGATGGGCGACAACCGCGACAACTCGGCCGACAGCCGCTTCGACGTCGGCTTCGTTCCGGCTGAAAACCTGATCGGCCGCGCCAGCCTGATCTTCTTCTCGCTCGGCAACGACACGTCCTTCAGCGAGGTCTGGAAATGGCCGACGAACCTGCGCTGGGACCGCCTGTTCAAGGTCGTTGAATGAAGGGCGCCATTCCGCTGAACGACGTCAACCGCAAGGCTCTCGAAGAGCTGATCGGCTACGTCTTCACCGACAAGGACCGTCTCGACCGGGCGATCACCCATGCCAGCGCCCGGCCCGGCAAGGGCAGCAATTACGAGCGGCTGGAATTCCTCGGCGATCGCGTGCTCGGCCTGTGCGTCGCCGAAATGCTGTTCCGCACCTTTCGCGAGGCGAAGGAGGGCGAGCTTTCGGTCCGCCTGAACCAGCTCGTCAGCGCGGAAAGCTGTGCGGCGGTCTCCGATGACCTCGGCCTGCACCGCTTCATCCGCACCGGCGCGGACGTGAAGAAGCTCACCGGAAAAGCCATGCTGAATGTGCGGGCCGATGTGGTAGAGTCGCTGATCGCCGCGATCTATCTCGACGGCGGGCTGGAGGCGGCGCGGGGTTTCATCCTGCGCAACTGGGAGGGCAGGGCCGCCCGCGCGGAAGGCGCGCGGCGCGATGCCAAGACCGAATTGCAGGAATGGGCGCATGCCAGGTTCGGCGTGACGCCGAACTACCGGGTGGACGAGCGCTCGGGGCCGGACCACGATCCCCGCTTCACCGTGACGGTGGAGATCCGGGGCGTCGCGCCGGAAACCGGCATCGACCGCTCGAAACGGGCCGCCGAACAGGTGGCCGCGACAAAGATTTTGGAACGCGAAGGCGTCTGGCCGAAAAGCCAAGCCACGGATTGACGGATATCATGAGCGAAGAACAGAACAACCCCGCCGAAGGCAGCACGAGCGGCGAGGGCCCGACCCATTCGGGCTTCGTCGCGCTCATCGGCGCGACCAATGCCGGCAAGTCGACGCTGGTCAACCGTCTCGTCGGCGCCAAGGTGTCGATCGTCAGCCACAAGGTGCAGACGACGCGCGCCATCGTGCGCGGCATCGCGATCCACAACAATGCCCAGATCGTCTTCATGGACACGCCCGGCATCTTCAAGCCGCGCCGCCGGCTCGACCGCGCCATGGTCACGACCGCCTGGGGCGGGGCGAAGGACGCCGACGTCATCATGTTCCTGATCGACAGCGAGCGGGGCCTCAAGGGCGACGCCGAGGCGATCCTGGAGGGGCTGAAAGAGGCCCACCAGCCGAAGATCCTCGTCCTCAACAAGGTCGACCGCGTCAATCCGGAAGACCTGCTGAAGCTCACCGCCGCGGCGAATGAAGTCGTGAAATTCGAGCGCACCTTCATGATCTCGGCGCTGAACGGCTCGGGCTGCGAGGATGTGATGAACTATCTTGCCGCGACGCTTCCCGAGGGCCCCTGGTACTATCCGGAAGACCAGATCTCCGACCTGCCGATGCGCCAGCTCGCGGCGGAAATCACCCGCGAGAAGCTTTTCCTGCGCCTGCACCAGGAGCTTCCCTATTCCTCGCATGTCGAGACGGAGAAGTGGGAGGAGCGCAAGGACGGCTCGGTGCGCATCGAGCAGGTGATCTATGTCGAGCGCGACAGCCAGAAGAAGATTGCGCTCGGCAAGAACGGCGAGGCGATCAAGGCCATCTCCATGGCCTCGCGCAAGGAGCTGTCGGAGATTCTCGAACAGCCCGTGCACCTCTTCCTCTTCGTGAAGGTGCGTGAGAACTGGGGCGACGACCCCGCCCGCTTCCGCGAGATGGGCCTCGACTTCCCGACCTCGTGACGGGGCTTACGGCCGTGCCTTGACGGCGGGGCCGATCTCCAGGATGCGGTTCGTCCAGACATAGCCGGGGAAGTCTTCCGGCAGGTCCTCCACCTGCCCGGCCGTGTCGATGCCGACCGTGCTGCCGCCGGCATAGGGGCCGATGAGGACCACCTCGCTGCCGGCGTCCTTCATGCGCGTCAGGAAGCGGTTCGGCCAGCCCCAGAACAGGAAGGCGTAGTTGCTCGGCACCGGCACCAGCGTGTTGCGGCAGGCCTCCGGCACATAGCCGATCCAGCCCGTGCCGAAATAGCGCAGCAGGCAGGCCTTCACCGAGGTCTTCGTGTAGCCCTTGAGGCCTGGCACCGCGGCGAGCGCCGCGTCCGTCGGCTCCGCCCCGCCATAGATGCCGAAGACCTTGTCCTTCCAGGCCGGATTGGCCGCCAGCAGCGCGGCCAGCGCCTCGCCTTCCTCCGCCCGCCGGCTCTTGAAGTTGATCAGCAGCTTGCCGGCCGGATCGGCGGCGAACATGTCTTCCAGCATCGGCATCTGCCCGACGCCCTTGCCGCGGAACGGGTATGTCTTGCCGCCGTCGGGCGTATAGCCGTAGCCGATGTCGAGCGTCTTCAGCGTGGCGCTGTCCGTCTCCTCGGTCACGCCCTGGCCGTCCGTCCGGCAGTCGAGCGTCCAGTCGTGGAAGACGGCGAATTTTTTGTCGGGCGTCAGGTGAACGTCGATCTCGACGACCTCGGCGCCCGCGGCAAAGGCCGCCTGCATGCCGGCGACGGTGTTTTCCAGGAAATCGTGCCTGGGCGGGTCGATGAGGCTTGCCGTGCAGGTGTCGTCGTCGATCCCCTCATGGCTGAAGGTCTGGTGCGCGCCGCGATGGGCCATCAGCTTCGTTGCGCCTTCCGGCGCGCTGGCGATCAGCGAACTGTTGAAGGACCAGATGAGCAGGGCGAAGCCCAGAATGAAGATCGGCGCGTTTCGCATAAAACTCCTCCTGCGGTCCCGGGAACAGGGATAGGGGCTCGCAGGAGAGACGGCAAGCGGCGGAAAGTATCAGGCGCGGGCGCGGCGATCGGGGCTCTGGGCGGCCTCGCGGGCCTTCTCGACAAGCCGCTGCATCGCCCAGATGCCGATCTCCTCGAGGGAGAGGGGACGGCTGATGAGATAACCCTGGTAGAGGTCGCAGCCTGCGGCGGCGAGCAGCGCCATCTTCTCCGTCGTGTCGACGCCTTCCGCGATCACCGACATGTCCTGCGCATGGCAGAGCGCGACGAGCGCGCGCAGCGTCGGAAGGGCGGCGGAGCGGGTGAGGCTTTCGACGAGCTCGCGGTCGAGCTTGATGGTCTCGGCGGGATATTCGATGATCTGCTGCACCGAGGTGTAGCCCGCGCCGAAATCGTCGATGGAGATGCGGAAGCCGCGGGCACGCAGGATCTCGATGTTGCGGCGCGACTGCTCGCCGAGCTTGACGGCGAAGGTCTCGGTCAGCTCGATCTCGATCATGCGGGCATCGATGCCGTGCCGGTCGGCGCTGTCGCAGAAATGGTCGCTGATCGACTTCGTGTAGAGCTCGGCGGAAGAAATGTTGATGCAGAGGATCGTCTCGGGGCCGAAGAGTTTCCTGATCTGCCCGTATTCCGCCATCGCCCGGTCGATCACCCACCAGTCGATCTTGCTGAAGAGGCCGGTCGTCTCGGCGATCGGGATGAATTCGTCGGGCGTCACGCGGCCGAGAACGGGCGAGGTCCAGCGCAAGAGCGCCTCGCAGCCCGTCACCTTGCCGTGGCCGTCGACGATCGGCATGTAGACGAGGTGGAATTCGCGGTCGGGATCGAGGACGCGCAGCTCCTCCTCGATGCGGCGCTGGCGGTTGCGCTTCTCGTGCAGCGAGCGGGAATAGCGGGCCGAGCCGTTCTTGCCCTGGGATTTCGCCTGGTACATGGCCGCATCGGCATTGGCGACGAGTTCGGCCAGCGTGCGGGCATCTTCCGGATAGACGGCGATGCCGATGCTGGCGGTGACCGGATAGGCCTTGTCCAGCACCTCGAACCCCTCGGCGAAGAGGGCGAGGATGTTCTCGGAGATTTCCGTGATCGTGCCGCTGCCTGGCTGGCAGCGCAGCATGATGGCGAATTCGTCGCCGGAAAGCCGGGCGAAAAGTCCGTCCGGCAGGCCGCGTTCGGAAACGACGCGGGCGACGATGGCGGAGATGCGGTCGGCCAGTGTCTTCAACAGCTCGTCGCCGATCTTGTGGCCGTGCTTGTCGTTGACGAACTTGAAGTTGTCGACGTCGATGAAGAGCAGGGTGCAGCCGATATCCTCGGCCTCCGCTTCCTCTAGGATCTGCGTGGAGCGGATGTTGAAATATTCGCGATTGGAAATGCCCGTCAGCGTATCCGTCCAGGAGGCGTTCTGCACGAGATCGAAGGACTGCATGGACTGGTCGTGCAGCCGCTTGACGTTGGCCGAGAGGCGGCCGATCTCGCCGATCTCGTTCATCTCCGGCAGGGCGCTGCGGTTGCCGGTCATCACGTCGGTGAGCTGGCGGTCGAGCCGGGCGATCGGATTGGTGATGTAGCGGCGTACCAGGCCGAGCACCAGGATGATCGTGCACAGGCTGAGCGCGATGGCGCCGAGCGCGAGCAGCGACTTCAGCGTCCACAGCCGGTTCTCGATGAAGGCCGGATCCGGCGTCAGCCGGGCGAAGAGAGACGGGCTCAGCGTCGCGGTCGCGGAAAGACCGCCCTGTGCCAGAAGCTGGTGCTGGCCGATTTCGATCGCCGTGCCGTATTCCTTCTCCAGCGCCCGCTTCATGTCGAGGAAGAGTTTCGGCCGCACCGCGGTCTGCACGAGGATTGCGCCGCTCTTGGCGCTGGCGACCGGTCGGTTGAAGGTCAGCGGATCGATGAACTCCGAATGCACGATCAGCGGTTCGATGCCGGCGGCGTTGAGATAGGTCCAGGAGGAGAGCCGCGGGCTCTCGATCACATGCCTTGCATGCCGGATCTGCTGCGGCGTGATCTCGGCGAACGGATCGTCGCTGTCCTCGAAATAGTAGTCGACCGTCAGCGGCGGGCGGATGATCGCCACGGAGATGAAGCGCTTGCGGTCGTCGGAGAGCGAGGTGATGCTTTGCTGCAGACGCACGCCGAGCGCGGTGTTGCGATAGGCCGCATCCGGCTCGTTGACGAAGAGGCGCACCGCGCCGCCCTCGACGAGCGAATAGATGAAGCTGCGGTTCTGCGTCACCTCGTTCTGGAAGACGGCGGTGAGCAGGCCCATCTGCTGCCAGAGGCGCGCGCGTTCCAGCGCCAGGATGGAGGAACTCTGCACGTAGTAGATCAGCGAGGCGGCGAGCACGTAGCCAGCAAGCACGACCGGGAAGATGAGGGAAAGGGCGCGTTTACCGAGCGTCACTGATCTGGGCCAGACTGCTGATGATGCGGCGGCGGGCCTGGACCGATTGCACGGTCAGTTCCTCCTGGAACTGGCTCTTGGCCAGGATTTCCGGTGCGGCATAGATTTCGGGATTGGAACGCATGTCTTCCGGCAGCAGGGCGAGGGCGGCGGAGCTGGCGGTCGGCATGTTGAGCTTGATGGCGTTGCGGGCGCCGTTCTCGGCATTGCTGATATAGTCGACCAGTTGCAGCGCCAGCGCCTTGTTGTGCGAGCGCTCGCTGACGGAGATGCAGTCGAGCCAGGAGAGCGTGCCCTCCTTCGGCACCACGTAGCGCCAGAGGCCGGGCGAGGCGACCTTGTCGTTCAGCGTGTACTGGTCGCCGCTATAGCCGAGCGCCATGTGGATGTTCGGGCCCTTGTCGGGGCTCTGCACCGAGGTGACCACATAGTCGTAGGTGAGCACATAGGGCGCCTGCGCCTTCATCAGTTCGTAGGCCGCCTTCAGCGTCTCGTTGTCGTTGGCGTTCACCGACTTGCCGAGCAGGACGAGCGGGGCGACGAAGGCCTCGGCGTGATCGTCGTACATGGCGATATGGCCGTGCAGGCTTTCGGCCGGCTTCATCAAGTCCGCCCAGGAGGTCGGCGGCGTCGTGATCTTGTCGGAGCGGTAGAGGATGCCCATCGTGCCCCAAAGATAGGGCACGCCGTAGCCGCCGCAGCGGCTCGCCCAGCCCTCCGCATAGTCCTTCAGGGACGGCACGTTGTTCTGGTCCAGCGCGGCGATGACGCCGCGCTTGCCGTAGAGCCGGGCGCCGTTCTCGTTGGTCACGACGACGTCGACATTGCTGTTCGGGTCGGCGAGGATCTCGTCGCGCACGTCGCCGCTGTCATAGAAGGTCTGGCGCACCTCGATACCCGTTTCGGCGGTCCAGTCGGCAAGGATCTGTTCGTCGATATAGGCTTCCCAGATCAACAGGTTGAGGGTTGCCGCGCGCGCGGGGCCTTCCGCGGGGAGGGCCGCCAGTGAGACTGCTGCAAGAAAAGCGCCGCGCATACCGAAGGCCCCGTTGCCGTTACGTGCGGTGAGGATAGACGGCAAGACTTTATGAAGCGTTACAACCTCTAAGCCTGTATTAACGGGCGTTCAACCGTGGCACAGTCCTGCCGACCTTTATGGCGGTGATATATATTGTGGACGTGGTCGCGGGCTCACGGGCCTGCAGTTGGCCTCCCGCCGGCCGCGCACTATGGTCGCCGACCGCGCCAACCAGAGGAATTCGACATGGCCCCGACACCGCTCAAGATCGCGAACCTGATCGCCGCCGAGATCAAGGCGACCTCCGCGCAGGTTTCCGCCGCCGTGGCGCTCATCGACGAGGGCGCGACGGTGCCCTTCATCGCGCGCTACCGCAAGGAAGTGACCGGCGGCCTCGACGACACGCAGTTGCGCACGCTGTCCGAGCGACTGACCTATCTGCGGGAGCTGGAGGCGCGCCGCGCCTCGATCCTCGAATCGATCGCGGGGCAGGGCAAGCTGACGGACGAGCTTTCGGCGAAGATCGCCGCCGTCACGACCAAGGCGGAGCTTGAGGACATCTACCTGCCCTACAAGCCCAAGCGCCGTACCAAGGCGGAGATCGCCCGCGAGCGCGGCCTCGGCCCGCTCGCCGAACAGATTCTCGCCGACCGTGCGCCGGTGCCGGCGGAGCTGGCCGAAACGTTCCTCTCGGCCGAGGTGCCGGATGTCAAGGCGGCGCTGGAGGGCGCACGCGACATCGTCGCCGAGCAGTTCACGGAAAATGCCGATCTCCTCAAGCGCCTGCGCGACTACATGAAGGACAATGCCTTCCTGCGCTCGCGGGTCGTCGAGGGTAAAAAGGAGGCCGGCGCGAAGTTTTCCGACTATTTCGACCATACCGAACGCTGGGCGACGGTGCCCGGCCACCGGGCGCTCGCCATGCTGCGCGGCTGGAACGAGGAATTCCTGTCGGTCGACATCGTCGTCGACCAGGACAGCACCGAGGCCGTCAAGCCGGTGGAGCGCATCATCGCCTCCTTCTATGCCATCGGCACGAAGCCCGGCGACAGGTGGCTGGCCGAGGTGATCGGCTGGACCTGGCGGGTGAAACTCTCCATGTCGCTCTCGCTCGACCTGATGCGCGAGATGCGTGAACGCTCCGAGGAGGAAGCGATCCGCGTCTTTGCCCGCAATCTCAAGGACCTGCTGCTCGCCGCCCCCGCCGGCACGCGCGCCACGATGGGCCTCGATCCCGGCATCCGCACCGGCGTGAAAGTCGCCGTCGTCGACAATACCGGCAAGGTGGTCGAGACGACGACCGTCTATCCCTTCCCGCCGAAGAACGACGTGCGCGGCACGCAGGCGGAACTTGCCAGCCTCATCCGCAAGCACAAGGTCGAGCTGATCTCGATCGGCAACGGCACCGGCAGCCGCGAGACGGAACGGCTGGTTGCCGACATGCTCGCGCAACTGCCTGCGCCCAAGCCCACCAAGGTCATCGTCTCGGAGGCCGGCGCCTCGGTCTATTCCGCCTCGGAAACGGCGGCCGCCGAATTTCCCAACCTCGACGTCTCGCTGCGCGGCGCCGTCTCCATCGCCCGCCGCCTGCAGGATCCGCTTGCCGAACTGGTGAAGATCGAGCCGAAGTCGATCGGCGTCGGCCAGTACCAGCACGACGTCGACCAGGGAAAACTCTCCCGTTCGCTGGATGCGGTGGTGGAAGACGCGGTGAACGCCGTCGGCGTCGATCTCAACACCGCCTCCGCGCCGCTGCTCGCGCGCGTCTCCGGCCTTGGAAAATCCTCGGCCGAGGCGATCGTCGCGCATCGCGATGCCAACGGCCCGTTCGAAAGCCGCAAGGAACTGATGAAGGTCCCGCGCCTCGGCGCGCGCACCTTCGAGCAGTGCGCCGGCTTCCTGCGCATCCCGAACGGCAAGGAGCCGCTCGATGCCTCCTCGGTGCACCCGGAAGCCTATGGCGTCGCCAAGAAGATCGTCGCGGCCTGCGGGCGGGACGTGCGCACGCTGATGGGCGACAGTGCGGCGCTGAAGACGCTCGATCCGAAGGTGTTCGTCGACGAGCGTTTCGGCCTGCCGACGGTGAAGGACATCCTCGCCGAACTGGAAAAGCCCGGCCGCGACCCGCGTCCAGAATTCCGGACCGCGACCTTTGCCGACGGCGTCGACGACATCAAGGACCTCAAGGTCGGCATGCTGCTGGAGGGCACGGTGACGAACGTCGCCGCCTTCGGCGCCTTCGTCGATATCGGCGTGCACCAGGACGGGCTCGTGCACGTCTCCCAGCTCGCCGACCGCTTCGTCAAGGATCCGCACGAGGTGGTGAAGGCCGGCGACGTGGTGAAGGTGCGCGTCACCGAGGTGGACGTGCCGCGCAAGCGCATCGGCCTCACCATGCGCAAGGACGGCGGCGCGCCGGCCGCCCGCGACAATGCCCCGCGGGGCGACCGGAACGCCCAGATGAAGCCGAAATTCAGCCAGGCGGCACCCAAGCAGCAGGCACCCGCGCAGGGCGCCTTCGGCGCGGCGCTGGCCGAGGCGATGAAGCGAAAATAAGGCAAGCCCCAGTTTTCCTAATGGCTGTCGGCAGAAATCGTCGTTTGTCCTGAACCGCCCCGCCGTCCATTGTTGCGGCGTGGGCGGGCTCAAACGGGCCGGGCCGCAAGGCGCGGCCAGCATCCGACAGACAGGAAAGCAGACATGACGATCACGATTTCGCGCCGGCAGGCCATGGCCGGCGCTCTTCTTGCCATTCCCGCGGTTTCGGCGCTGACGGCCGGCACCGGCCTTGCCGCCGGCGGGGACCGCGCGCAGCGGCTTGCCGCGCTGGAGGCGCGTCACGGCGGGCGCATCGGCGTTGCCATACTTAATCTCGCGACAGGCGCGCGCCTCGGTCACAACACGGAGGAACGCTTCCTGATGTGCAGCACCTTCAAGGCGTTGCTGGCGGGCCACATCCTCGCCCGGGTGGACCGGGGCGAGGAGACGCTGGACCGGCGCATCGTCGTGAAGGAAGCGGACCTCGTGGACTGGTCGCCGGTGGTGGAGAAACGTGTCGGCGGGGAGGGTATCTCGATTGCCGAACTCTGCGAGGCGACGATCACGCTCAGCGACAATGCCGCCGCCAACCTGCTGCTCGCCGCATCGGGCGGGCCGAAGGCCGTCACGGCGTTCCTGCGCGGTTTCGGCGACACGGTGACGCGGCTCGACCGCACGGAGCCGACGCTCAATTACCATGAGGCGCCAGACGACGAGCGCGACACGACGACGCCGACCGCCATGGTGGAAACGCTGCGCAGGCTGCTCTTCGCGGAGGTGCTGTCGGCCCGCTCGAAGGCGCAGCTTGCCGCCTGGCTGGTGATGAACAAGACGGGCGACACGCGGCTGCGCGCCGGTTTCCCGGCCGGCTGGATGACCGGCGACAAGACCGGCACGAACGGCGACAAGGCCGGCAATGCCAACGATGTCGCCGTCGCCTGGTCGCCGGACCGCGGCGCCGTCATCGTCGCCGCCTTCTGCGAAATCCCCGGCATTTCCGGCGACGCGCGCAATGCCGTCATCGCCGAGATCGGGCGCATCGCCGCCGAGGTCTGAGACGGGGGCGCCGTCCTTGCGGCGGCGCTTCAGCCCTCCAGCTCGCCCTTGAGCGCCGAAAGAACGCTCATCGCGTGGCCGGCATACTGGCTGATCCAGCGGTCGTGGATCGCCTGGATCGGCAGGGCATTGAGGTGGTTCCAGCGTTCGCGCCCCTCACGGCGGGCGACGATCAGGTCCGCCTCTTCCAGCACCTTCAGGTGCTGCATGACCGTGCAGCGGTCCATCTCCGCGAAACGCTCGCACAGTGCGCCCGTCGTCAGGGGCGCATCCTTGATCGCATCCAGCATCTGCCGCCGTTTGCCATTGGCCAGCGCCTTGAAAACGGCGTCCTCTTTCGATTCGCTTGACATGTTATATTTTTATAACATATTTTGGCGGCAGGCAAGATCGAGAGGGGCAGTACGCCCCGGGAGGAGGACGGCATGACGCTGGAATTTCGTGTGAATGGGCGCATCGGCAAGCCGGTCGCCGAGGTCTTCGACGCGGTGGTCAATCCGGAAAAGCTCAGCGGCTACTTCACGACCATCGGCGGGTCGAGCGCCCCGCTGGTCGAGGGCACGACGGTCACCTGGTGGGGCATGGCCCCGGTCATCGTCGACAGGGTGGAGGAGAACGCGCTGATCGTCTTTCGCTGGGATGCGATGGTGGATGAGGGGGAGGCGCCCTACAAGACGCGTGTCGAGATGCGCTTCAAACCGCTGGAGGACGGCGGCACGATGGTGACCATCGCCGAGACCGGCTGGCGCGACAACGCCCGCGGCCAGAAATCGTCCTACATGAACTGCGAGGGCTGGTCGCAGATGCTGGCCTGCATGAAGGCCTATGTCGAATACGGCATCAACCTGCGCGAGGGCTACTACCCGAGCGAGCTCAAGGGCGTCGTCGCCTCCGAGCAGCAGGATTTCACATGAGACGGGAGGTTGCCATGACGGCTGAAATCAAGGGCGGCATCAACATCGCCATGAAGGTCCCCTCGCACCAGTACGAGGCGACGCTCGCCTTCTACCGCGACGTCGTCGGGCTGGAGCCCTTCGACGACAAGGCCCCGGCAAGGGGCTTCCTGCTCGGCCCGAACCGGCTGTGGATCGACGAGGCGCCGGGCTACAGCCAGGCGGAGGTGTGGCTGGAGCTCTTCACACCCGACCACAAGGTCGCCCTCGGCCATCTGGAGCGGAACGGCGTCGTGCGCTGCGATCCCATCGAGGATCTGGGCGCGGGCTTTCGCGGCGGCTGGGTGATGAACCCGGCCAATATCGTGCACATGGTGCGCGAGCCCGACGCCTGGTGACGAAGACGGTCCGGGGACGGGCGCAAGGCCGCCCCCGGAAAATGCCTCAGATGGCGGCGGGCGGCGTCAGGCCGTCGGCGGCGGCCATCGGCACAGGCTGGTCGGCCGGCGCCTGGTGCTGCAGCACGACGACGCGGCTGCCGGTCGGCACGCGGCCGTAGAGGTCGATGATGTCCTGGTTGAACAGGCGGATGCAGCCGCTCGACACCGCCTTGCCGATCGACCACGGCTCGGACGTGCCGTGGATGCGGAAGAGCGTGTCCTTGCCGTCCTTGTGCAGGTAGAGCGCGCGCGGCCCGAGCGGGTTGGTCAGCCCCGGCTCCATGCCGCCGGCCCATTTCAGGTTCCGCTCCGGCTCGCGCGCGATCATGTTCTGGGTGGGCGTCCAGCGCGGCCATTCCGCCTTGCGGCCGATGCGCGCGCCGCCCTCGAACTCCAGCCCCGCCTTGCCGACGCCGATGCCGTAGCGCATCGCCATGCCGTCGCCCTGCACGAGGTAGAGGAAGCGGTTCTGCGTGTCGATGACGATGGTGCCGGCCGGCTCCGCCGTCTGGTAGGCGACCTGCTGGCGGAAATATTTCGGATCCACCTTGCTGATATCCATCGCCGGCAGCGGGAAGCGCTCTTCGGGATGCGGCCCGTACATGGCGACATGCATCGGGTCCGGTCCCTTCTTCACCGGCTTGGCGGTGGTGGCGCAGCTTGCAAGCGTCGCCGCAAGGGCAAGGAGGGCGAGGGGGCGGAGAGCCGCGAAAGCGCGGGCGCGGGACACACACATGAAGGGGGCACCTGTCGTTCTTCAATTCCGGAATCTGGCTTGAAAGCCTTGCGCGGGGTTCTTTGTCGGCAAAGCGGGCACCGGCGCGGCGAGAAAAAAGCGAAACTGTGGCAATGGCTTGGGTGTGTCCCTGCGGCCACGCGTCGTTCCGCCGCATGCTGCGGCCCGCTTGCCCCGGCGCCGGTGAGGGCGTAAGGCTTTGACCATGCAATGGAGTGAGGAAGCCATCGTTCTCGGCGTGCGGCGCCACGGCGAAAGCTCTGTCATCGCCGAGGTGATGACGCGCAGCCGTGGCCGGCATCTCGGCATGGTGCGCGGCGGGCGCTCGCGGACCATGCAGCCGGTGCTCCAGCCCGGCAACTCGGTCGACGTCACCTGGCGCGCGCGGCTCGACGAACATCTCGGCGAGTTCCGCATCGAGCCGCTGGAGCTGCGCGCCGGGCGGCTGATGGAGACGGCGACCGCCGTCTACGGCGTGCAGGCCATGGCGGCGCTGCTGCGCTTCCTGCCGGAGCGCGACCCGCATCCCCATCTCTACGAGGCCCTTTCCGTCATCCTCGACCACCTGCACGAGCCGGCCGATGCCGGCGAGCTCTTCGTGCGCTTCGAGCTTGCCGTGCTCAACGACCTCGGCTTCGGCCTCGACCTCTTCGAATGCGCCGCCACCGGCACGCGTGAGGATCTCTGCTACGTCTCGCCGAAATCGGGCCGCGTCGTCTCGCGCGCGGCCGGCGCGCCCTGGGCGGACAAGATGCTGGCGCTGCCGGCCTTCCTCGGCGACGAGAGCCGGCACGCTGCCGATGCCGCCGCCCTTGCCGACGGCTTCCGGCTGACGGCCTTCTTCCTCAACCGCCATGTCTGCGAGCCGCGCGGGCTGGAACTCGCCAGCGCCCGCGACGGCTTCATCCAGGCGGCGCTGAAGGCGCTCGGCGCGCCGCGACACGATCAACCCGAAGAGGCGCATGCATGACGGTCGAAATCTATCCGGGGCTGACGGTCGCCGGCGTCGGCACGCTGCCGCTTGACGTGGTGAGACGCGACGGCGGGCTGAAGGTGTTGCAGGCGATGCTGGCCGGGGATCTGCCCGCTCCGCCGATGGCCAAGACGCTCGCCTTCAGCCTGACGGAGGTGGAGGACGGCCGCGTCGTCTTTGCCGGCCTGCCGTCGGCCGATCATCTCAATCCGCTCGGCACGGTGCATGGCGGCTGGACGGCGACGGTGATGGATTCGGCGCTCGGCTGCGCCGTCTTCTCCGTCGTCAGGCCGGGCGAGGCCTATACGACGATCGAGTTCAAGCTGAACCTCGTGCGCCCCGTCCTGCCCGGCATGGGCGAGGTGTTCTGCGAGGGCAGGATCGTGCATCGCGGCCGCACCATCGCCACATCCGAAGCCTGGCTGCGCGATGGAAGCGGCAAGCTGCTGGCCCACGGCACGGAAACCTGCGCGATCTTCCCGATCGAAAACCTGATGCGCTGATTCGGGCCTGTCATCGGCCGGTTCGGGTGGAAAGCACTTCCCAATGCGCGCGCGTCGCGGCGAAGTCGCCGCCGGCTTCGACGATCTCGACGACATGGCTGAACCGGTCGCCCTCGCCGGCCAGCCGGAGGCGGACCGTGCCGGCCTTCGCGTCCGCCGCCACGTCCCGGATGCCGTCCAGGCGGGTGGGACGGCGCGCTCCGGTCCGGGTGCCCATCGGCCGGCCGGCGACCGGCATCCATGTCAGCGTGCCGTTTTCCATCACCAGCGGCGCGGCGCCGAACGCGACGGGCATCCAGTCCTCCTCGCCATCGGCCGAAAAATGCGCGACATGGAGGGTGCCGTCATCGAGGCGTTCCGGCTGCCCGGCGTGGTTTGCGACCAGTTTGTAGAGGTGCCCGCCATCGCCGCAATAGGTGACCACGCGGCCATGCCCGTCGATGCGGCAGGCGAGGGCATAGGCATGGCCGAAGCCGTCCTCGGGCCGCCGGTCCCCTTGCGGGACGTCGGCGTTGCGAAGGATCTGGGACATGGCGGGCTCCGGACTGGTATCGGGAAGAGGCTATTGTGCCCGCCTTGTATGAAAACCGTGCGACAAGCTGAAGAGAACGCCGGCCTCAAACGTAACCCCGTTTAGTCTTTGGAAAAAACCGGGTAGTCTTCGCGCCCGGACAATGCCCGTGTTGGAGTCGCAATGCTCGAAATCCTCTCTCTGGTCGCTCTCGGCCTGGCGCTCTATACCCTCAATGCATCGCGAAACAGTGCGCAGAAACTCGGCGAAGAGGTGATGCGGCTGAAGCGCGAGGTCGAAATGCTGAAGGCCGGGGGCCTGGCCGCGCCGGTGGAGGCGGCGACCGCCGACACGGCCGAGGCCATCCGCGAGGAGGACGCCGAGGAGGAGGAGGCGCCGGCCGATTTCGCGAGCCCCTGGGCCGCCGCGCAGACGGCTGGCACCGACGAGGCCGCGAAGGGCCGCGCGATCTTCGGCGGCAGTACGCCCGCCGTTCCGGCCGAAGCCGTTGCGAGCGAGACTGCGGAGGAGGCTGCCGCGACGGCTTCCGCCGTTCCCGCGGCTGCGGCAAAGCCGAAGGAGAGCTTCGAAAGCCGCATCGGCGCGCGCTGGGCCGTCTGGGTGGGCGGCATCGCGCTGGCGCTCGGCGGCATCTTCATGGTCAAGTATTCCATCGAGGCGGGGCTGCTCAGCCCGGCGGTGCGGCTGTCGCTTGCCGCCGTCTTCGGTCTCGTTCTGATGGCGGTGGGCGAGTTCGTGCGCCGCCGCACCCTGCCGGTCATCGCCAATGCCTTCCAGAACGCCATGATTCCCGGCGTGCTGACGGCGGCCGGCGCCATCACGCTCTTCGCCGTCACCTATGTCTCCTATGAGTTCTACGGCTATTTCGGCCCGCTGACCGCCTTCGTGCTGCTTGCCGCCGTTTCCTTCGCGACGATCGGCCTGTCGCTCCTGCACGGGCAGGCGCTTGCCGGCCTTGGCCTGCTCGCCTCCATGGCCACGCCCGCGCTGGTCGCGACCGAGGAACCGAGCGCCTGGGGCCTTTTCGGCTTCCTCTCGGTCGCCTGGCTTGCCACCTTCACTGCCGCGCGCATCCGCCGCTGGCAGGTCGTGCCGGCACTCGCCAATGCCGGCATGGCGCTCTGGGCGGTGCTCTATCTCTCGCAGGCGAGCGCGGTCGAGGTCCTGCCGGTGCTTCTCGCCATGCTCGTTCTCGCCGTCGGTCATGGCCTCCTCTGGCCGGGAAATGTCACGGCGGACGACATGCCGCCCGCGACGGGCGCTGCCTCCGCCGATCCGCTGGACCGCCTGTTCGCCCCGCCGGCCGTCGCGGTATCGCTGACCGGCGCCCTTGCCCTGGTCTTCCCGGCATTGGTTCTGGCCAATGCCGTTCCGGCGCTGTCCCGGGCGGATTACGGTTTCGCCGCGGTCGTGATGGCGCTCGCCGTGCTCGGCGCGCTGCGCGGCTGGGCGGTCTATCCGGCGCTCTTTTCCGCCATCGCGGCGGTGGTCGGCGTCGGTGCGATGGTGGTCTCGCCGGGCGGCTTGCTGTTCGAGGATTTCTCCACGCTCGCCCCGCCGACGCTGGAGGGCGCGTCGACATTGCCGGTACCGGTGCTCGGCCTCGTGCCGGTCAACCTGCTGCTGGCCCTCGCCGTCGCCTATGCTGCGGTCGGCCTTGCGGCGGTGCGCCTGCGCCTGGCAGGGTCTTCCGCCTTTGCAGCGCTCTGGAGCCTCATCGCCCCGGCGGTGCCCTTCGCCATCCTCGCCATGAGCTTCCTCAATTTCGGCAATCTCTCCTTCGATCTGAAGCATGGCCTGCTTGCGGTGGTGCTCGGCCTTGTCTTCCTCGCTGCTGCGGACGCCTTTTCCCGCGGGCGGGGAGAGGAGGAGGGTGTCTTCCTTCCGCAATGGGCGCTCGTCGCCGGCGGCTTCGCCTTCCTCGTGCTGGCGCTGCATGCCATGACGGACGGCCTTGCCACGACGATCGGCATTGCGGTCCTCGGCGCCGCCGCCGTCTTTTCGACGCGCCTTCGCCGCTGGCCGGTCCTGCCCTGGCTGATGGCCGGGGCGGCCGCGATTGTCGCCGGCCGCATCGGCTGGGAGCCGACCATCGTCGGCGCGGCAAACCTTTCCAAGACGCCGGTCTTCAACCAGTTGCTCGCCGGCTACGGCATTCCGGCCGCTCTGCTCGCGCTCTCGGCCTTCGAGCTTCGCCGCTGGCCGGGAACGCAAATCCGCAATCTCCTGCAGGCGCTGGCCAGCCTCTTCCTTCTGCTGACGGCGGCGATCCTCGTGCGGCACGGCATGAACGGCGGCGTGCTCGACAGTTCCGTGCCGACGCTCGGCGAACAGTCGATCTACACGCTGCTGGTCATCGGCGCTTCGGCGATCCTGATGTCGCTCGACCTGAAATCGCCGAGCCCGGTCTTCCGCTACGGCTCCATGGTGGTCGGCGGGCTCTCGATCCTGTCGATCCTCAGCGCCCATTTCGTCGGCCTCAACCCCTATTTCACCGGCGAACTGCTCGGCAAGTGGCCGGTCCTGGATCTGCTCTTCGTCGGTTACCTCCTGCCCGGCATCGCCTATGGCGGCCTTGCCTTCCATGCGCGCGGCCGGCGGCCGATGCCCTATGTGATCATGCTGGCGCTGACCGGCGTGGCGCTCGCCTTCGCCTGGGTCACGCTCAGCGTGCGCCGCTACTGGCATGGCGAGGGCATCGCCGACTGGAAGGGGTTCCTCCAGCCGGAGACCTATACCTATTCGGTCGTCTGGCTGCTGCTCGGCGTGCTGCTGCTGGCGGTCGGCTCGAAGTTCGATTCCAAGAGCATCCGCCTTGCCTCCGCCGGCCTCGTGCTGATCGCGGTCATCAAGGTCTTCCTGATCGACATGGCCAATCTCGAAGGCATCCTCCGGGCGCTTTCCTTCATCGGGCTGGGCGCGGTGCTGATCGGCATCGGCCTGTTCTACCAGCAGATCCTCTCGGGAAAGTCCGGGACCGGCGAAAAGGCGGAATTGAACGCCGAGGCGTGACAGGCTAGGTCATGGGCAACCACTTGCGGATCGCCCATGACCTTCGCCTGCCTCGCTGCTGCCTTTTCGCCCCTCGGGCCCCTTGCCGAGCGCCTGCTGCCGCAGGCCTTTTCCGCCGATGACGGCTCGCACGACGCCGCGCACCTCATCCGCGTCTGGAAGAGCGCGCGCCGCATCCAGGCGGAGGAGGGCGGCGACCCGCGGCGGCTGGCGGCCGCCGTGCTGCTGCACGATTGCGTGGCGGTGGAGAAGAATTCGCCGCTGCGCGCCGAGGCCTCGCGCCTTGCTGCCGAGAAGGCGGCCGGCCTGCTTGCCGCCGAAGGCTGGAGCAAGGAGGACGTGGCCGCCGTCGCCCATGCCATCCTCACGCACAGCTTCTCCGCCAATCTTGCCCCGCAGACGCTGGAGGCAAAAATCCTGCAGGATGCGGACCGGCTCGATGCGATCGGCATGATCGGCGCCGCGCGCTGCTTCTACATTGCCGGCCGCATGGGCAGCGGCCTCTATGATCCCCTGGATCCGCTCGGCGAAAACCGCCCGCTCGACGACAAGGCCTTCGCCATCGATCATTTCGAGGTCAAGCTGTTCAGGCTGGCGGAAGGGTTCCAGACGGCGGCGGGCGCGCGCATGGCGGGGGAGCGGACGGAGCGCCTGCGGGCGATCCGCGCCATGCTGCTGGATGAAATCTGAAGAAAAACATGCTTTTGTGCCGCCGTATTGAATCTGTCCGGCAGGCCGTTGAATCAACGTTTCAGGAAAGGTCGCCCGCATGAAGGTCGAGGGTCTCAACATTCACCCGCTGAAGAGCGGCCGGGCCATCCCCGTCGAAAGCGCCGGCGTGCGCCTCGACGGCCTTGCCGGCGACCGGCGCTTCATGGTCGTCGAGCCGGACGGCCGCTTCATCACCCAGCGCGAGCTGCAGGCGCTGGCCCGCGTCGAGGCGACGGCGGTCGGCGAAAGCCTGCATCTCGAAATGGAGGGCCGCCAGCTCCTTGCCAGCTTCGATCCCGAGGATCGTCTCGACGTGACCGTCTGGGACAGCCCGGTCAATGCCGCCGTCGCCGACGAGGCCGTCAACGACGTCCTGTCGGACTGGCTCGCGCGCCCGGTCAGGCTCGTGCACATGGATGCGCGGGCCGAGCGGCTGGAGGGCGAGGACTGGGCCGGCAGCCCGGCGCCGGTCGCCTTCGCCGACGGTTTCCCCATCCTCGTCACGACCACCGGCTCGCTCGCCGACCTCAACCGCACCCTTCTCGCCAAGGGCCAGGAGCCCGTCGGCATGGACCGCTTCCGCACCAACATCCTCGTCTCCTGCGACGAGCCCTGGGCGGAGGACCTGTGGGAATCGATCGAGATCAACGGCATCGCCTTCGATTTCGTCAAACCCTGCGCCCGCTGCATCATGACCACGCAGGACCAGATGACCGGCGAGCGCATCGGCGGCAACCCGATCCAGGGCCTTGCCGAAAAGCGCATGTCCGCCGACCGCCGCGTGCCCGGCGTGCTCTTCGGCTGGAACGCCGTGCCGCGCGGCGAGGGCGAGGTCCGCCTCGGCGATACGGTGCGCGTGACGCGGACGCGCAGCGAGCGCTGGCCGATGAAGGTGCGGGCTTAAACCCACCCGCGTCGCTTGAAGTAGAGGAACGGCATCAGCGCCGAGATGATCATCAGGCCGATCGCGTAGGGGTAGCCGAAGTGCCATTGCAGCTCCGGCATCAGCTCGAAGTTCATGCCATAGGCCGAGGCGACCAGTGTCGGCGGCAGGAAGACGACCGAGGCGACGGTGAAGATCTTGATGATCTGGTTCTGCTCCAGGTTGATGAGGCCGAGCGTCGCGTCGAGCAGGAAGTTGATCTTGCCCGACAGGAAGGCGGCGTGGTCGCCGAGCGAGGCGGCATCGCGCTGCACCAGCTTGACGAGCTGGCGGATTTCCTTGGAGGGCCGGCGGGTCGGGTTCTCCACCGCCGCATGATAGGCGACGAGGCGCGAGATGCTGACGAGGCTTTCGCGCACGCCGCTGAGGAAATCGCCCTTGCGGCCGAGCTGCTCGATCAGCGCCTCCAGGTCGCGCGTCTTCTTGGTGGAGGAACCCGTCTTGCTGCGGAAGACCTCGCGCGAAATGCCGTCGATCTCGTTGCCGAGCCGTTCCAGCACGTCCGCCATGCGGTCGATGACCGCCTCGATGACGCCGAGCATCACGTCCTCGCCGGTCTCGTAGCTGTGGCCGTTGCCGCGCAGCGCCCGGTTGCAGAAGGTGGTGAAGGGCTTTGCGTCGGCATGGCGCACCGTCACCAGCGTCGGGCCGGTGAGGATGAAGGTCACCGGCATCTTCGTCGGTTCGTCGCCGTCGAGATTGGTGAGCGCCGTCATCGTCATGAATTCCGCGCCGTCCTCTTGGTAGAGGCGGGCGGAAAGCTCGATATCCTCCATCTCCTCCCGCGTCGGGATGGAAATGTGGAGCGCCGCCTCCACGTCCGTCACCTCTTCGGGCGTCGGGCTCAGGAGGTCGTACCAGAGGGCAGGGGCGATCGCCTGCTCGATGGCCGGGTTGGAAATTTCACGCAGGCAGAAGCGGTCCGCCCTGCGGGCATAGATTTGCAGCATGCTTCACTCCTTGAGGCATTCTCGCCGTCCGGAGCAAAGCCTTTTCGGGGCTCCTACCGGATCGGTCGCTCGATTGCTCTCGATAGTCGACTGTCGGGGTCCATGATCTTATCCGGGTTCGGTTGGCGCTATGTGACGCCTGACGGGGGCATGCGCTCAAAATGCCGTGGCGTCAAGCACATCCGGTGGGGCGCGGCGTGGCGGGCTTTCATCAATCCGGCTGATCGTCCGGTCAATTAAATTCGCTTTTGTTCATGCATGGCGCGGCGTAGGGTCCGGGCCTGATTTCCGGAGACGCACCATGTCCACCCCATCCGTCGTTGCGGCACCTGCCGCCAGCCGGCCCATGCCGTGGCTCATCATTCTCGCCGGCTCGCTGATCGCGGTGCTCACCTTCGGCCCGCGCTCGGCGATGGGCTTCTTCCAGTTGCCCATGCTGCAGGATACCGGCTGGGACCGCACCACCTTCGGCCTCGCCATGGCGCTGCAGAACCTTGCCTGGGGCGTCAGCCAGCCGTTCTTCGGCGCCATCGCCGACAAGTTCGGCACCTGGCGCGTGCTGCTCGTCTCGGGCCTCGTCTATGCGCTCGGCCTGTTCCTGATGTCGCTCGGCACCTCGCCGCTCTGGCTGCATGTCGGCGGCGGCGTGCTGGTCGGCCTCGGCGTCGGGGCCGGCTCCTTCGGCATCCTGCTCTCGGCCTTCGCGCGCAATGTGACGCCGGACCAGCGCTCCATGGCCTTCGGCATCTGCACGGCGGCGGGCTCGGCGGGCATGTTCCTCTTCGCGCCGCTGTCGCAGGGCCTCATCAGTGCCTATGGCTGGTCGGACAGCCTCGTCTATCTCGGCGTGCTGATGCTCATCGTGCCGCTGCTCGGTATTCCACTGCGCGGCAACTCCTCTTCCGGCATCACCGCGGCGAGCGAATACAAGCAGACCATCGGCGAGGCGCTGCGCGAGGCGCTCGGCCATCGCAGCTACGTGCTGCTGGTCGCCGGCTTCTTCGTCTGCGGCTACCAGGTCGCCTTCATCACCGCGCATTTCCCGGCCTATCTCGGCGATATCGGCATCGATGCGCGCTATGCCGTCATCGCGCTGGCGCTGATCGGCTTCTTCAACATCATCGGCTCGCTCGCCGCCGGCTTCATCGGCCAGCGTTATTCGAAGCCCTATTTCCTCGCCTATATCTACCTTGCCCGCTCGGTCGCGGTGGCGGCCTTCATCCTCCTGCCGAAGTCGCCGGCCTCGGTCATCGTCTTCGCCATCGTCATGGGCCTGCTCTGGCTTTCCACCGTGCCGCCGACCAACGGCCTCGTCGCCATCATGTTCGGCACGAAGCATCTCGGCCTGCTCGGCGGCATCGTCTTCTTCTCGCACCAGGTCGGCTCGTTCCTCGGCGTGTGGATGGGCGGCTATCTCTACGACCATTTCGGCACCTACGATCCGGTCTGGTGGCTCGGCGCGGCGCTCGGCATCTTCGCGGCGATCGTGCACTGGCCGATCGAGGAGAGGGGCGTCGCACGCCCGGCCGCCGCCTGATCCGGAACCTTGCCCCGCCCGAAGGAATTCGGACGGGGCTTCTTGCAAACCGTCACAAAAGTTTCTAAATCTGAACCACCGGCAATGCCGGTTTTGTTTTGGAGCTATTATGCTCAGATTGAGCAAAATAGCCTTTCCGCCGGAGGGCGGCGGAAGAAAGGGAGGGTTCCATGACCGTTCTGGCCCAGCATGCGGGGATGGCCGAAGCCGCTCGTCCGCTCACCGCCGCGGAGCGCTTCGGCGTCGTCGAGAAACCGGACCTCGCCTTCACGCCCGAGATCGCCCGCGAGACCGAGCACCTCTACGAGAAGGTGAAGCAGTTCATCCCCGCCTTCGAATGGCCGGTCTATGCGCCCTATGTCGCCGCCATCAACCGGCTGAAGAAGGAGCGCGGCGCGGTCATCCTCGCGCACAATTACCAGACGCCGGAAATCTTCCACTGCGTCGCCGACATCGTCGGCGATTCGCTGCAGCTCGCCCGCGACGCCACCAAGGTGGATGCCGAGATCATCATCCAGTGCGGCGTGCATTTCATGGCCGAGACCTCCAAGCTGCTGAACCCGGAAAAGACGGTGCTCATTCCCGACGCCAAGGCCGGCTGCTCGCTGTCGGATTCGATCACCGGCGAGGACGTGCGCCTGCTCAAGCAGCGTTATCCCGGCGTGCCGGTCGTCACCTATGTCAACACCTCGGCCGACGTGAAGGCGGAGACGGACATCTGCTGCACCTCCTCCAACGTGCTCGCCGTCGTCGAGAGCCTGGAGAGCGATACGGTGCTCTGCATCCCGGATGAGTACCTGGCGATGAATGTCGCCAAGCAGACGAACAAGAAGATCCTCACCTGGAAGGGCCACTGCGAGGTGCACGAGCGCTTCACGGCAGCCGAGCTGCTCTCCTACAAGGAGGCCCATCCCGGCATCGAGATCATCGGCCACCCCGAATGCCATCCCGACGTCATCGCCGTCTGCGATTTCGCCGGCTCCACCTCGGGCATGATCAACTATGTGAAGGACCACCGTCCCTCGCGCGTGCTGCTCGTCACCGAATGCTCCATGGCCTCCAACATCCAGGCCGAGCTGCCGGGCGTCGATTTCGTCAAGCCGTGCAATCTCTGTCCGCACATGAAGCGCATCACGCTGCCGAAGATCCTCGACAGCCTGGTGCACATGACGGAAGAGGTCGTGGTCGACCCGGCGATCGCCGATCGCGCCCGCCTTGCCGTCGAGCGGATGGTGAACCTGAAGCAGTAGAGTAGCGCGTCAGCGCGAAATTTCGAGAAAGGCAGCGCCGAAGAGCCATTACGCCGATCCGTTGCCGCTGCCCCTCATCCCCTGCCGGGACCTTCTCCCCGCAAGCGGGGAGAAGGCGGAAAGCGGCGAGCCCAGCGCTCCTCGCCCCGCTTGCGGGGAGAGGATGCCGGCAGGCAGGTGAGGGGCATACTGGCGGACCGAAGCGTCGGAGGAGTATGACATGCCCATTGATAGTTTCCGCCCGCAATCCTGGAACGGCATCGACGATATCGTCATCGTCGGCGGCGGCCTGGCTGGCCTCTTCTGCGCGCTGAAACTCGCGCCGCGTCCCGTCACCATCCTCGCCGCCGCGCCGATCGGCCAGGGGGCGTCCTCCGCCTGGGCGCAGGGCGGCATCGCGGCGGCGATGAGCCCCGGCGACACGTTCGAAAAGCACGTTGCCGACACGCTCGAAGCCGGTGCCGGCATCGTCGACGAGAAGATGGCGCGCTTCATGGTCTCCGAAGGCCCGGCGCGCATCCATGACCTCCTCGAATATGGCGTGCCTTTCGACCGCGACCTCGAAGGCAAGCTGCTGCTCTCCCGCGAGGCCGCCCATTCGGAGCGCCGCATCGTGCGCGTCAAGGGCGACATGGCCGGCAAGGCCATCATGGAGGCGCTGATATCCGCCGTGCGGAAGACGCCGTCGATCCGGGTTCTCGAAGGTTATGTCGTCGAGGAGCTGGTGCGCGAGGGCCGCTTCATCTCCGGCGTCGTCGCACGGCCGGATGCCGGCCAGTCGAAGAACCGCGTGCATTTCCCGGCCCGCGCCGTGGTGCTCTGCTCGGGCGGCGTCGGCCATCTCTATGCCGTCACCACAAATCCGTGGGAGGCCTGCGGCCAGGGCGTCGGCATGGCCGCGCGCGCAGGCGCCATCATCGCCGATCCGGAATTCGTGCAGTTCCACCCGACGGCCATCAACATCGGCCGCGACCCGGCGCCGCTCGCCACCGAGGCGCTGCGCGGCGATGGCGCGCACCTCATCAATTCCGCCGGCCACCGCTTCATGCTGGATATCCACGAGGACGGCGAGCTCGCCCCGCGCGACGTCGTCTCGCGCGGCGTCTTTGCCGAGGTGCAGGCCGGTCGCGGCGCCTTCCTCGATTGCACCAAGGCTGTCGGCGCCCATTTCCCGGACATGTTCCCGACGGTCTACGCCTCCTGCATCGCCGCCGGCATCGATCCCGTCACCCAGCCGATCCCCGTCGTGCCCGCCGTGCACTACCACATGGGCGGCGTGCTGACGGATGCGGAGGGGCGCACCTCGATCGACGGCCTGTGGGCGGCCGGCGAGGTCACTTCCACCGGTGTACACGGCGCAAACCGCCTTGCCTCGAACTCGCTGCTCGAAGCCGTGGTCTTCGCCGCGCGCATCGCGGAAAACATCAAGGGCATGCTGCCGGAGCCGAAGATCAACGACTGGGGCAAGAATGCCGGCGAGAGCGACGACCTCGTCACCATCGAGGACAGCCCGGCGCTGAAGCGCCTGCGCCGCGTCATGAGCGACCATGTCGGCGTCATCCGAAGCCGCGAGGGCCTTGCGACGGCGATCCGCGAGATCGCCGCGCTGGAGCGCGAAAACAGCCGCATGCGCTTCCACAACATCGTCACCACCGCAAAGCTCATCGCGACGGGCGCCTATCTGCGCGAGGAAAGCCGCGGCGGCCACTTCCGTTCCGATTTCACCGAGCAGAAGGCGGACTGGAAGCACCGCACCTTCCTCACCCTCGCCGATGCCGAGAAGGTGGTTGCGGACCTTTCGGAAACGGCGGCGGCTTGAGGCTTGGCAAAAATTGACAATCGCTCTTCCCACGCTAGAATCGGGCGAAAGGATCGCACGATGCCGACGCTGAATGTCAGCCTGACCCCGGAATTCACCGATTTCATCGAGGAAGCCGTCGCAAGCGGCTCCTATGTCTCGGCAAGCGAGGTCGTGCGCGATGCGTTGCGCCTGATGCGCCAGGAGCAGGAAAGCGAGGCGGCCAAGCTCGCGCTCCTGCGCAAGGCGGTCGATGCCGGGCTGGCTCAGTCGGAGCGGGGCGAGTTTTCCGGCCGCTCCGTCACGGACATATTCACCGCTGCCATCGGCGAGAAATGACCGTTCGGCTGACGGTTGAGGCCGGGCGGGACCTTGCGGAGATCGCGCGCTACACGGTGACGGCCTTCGGCGTTGCCCAGGCCATGCACTATGCCGCGTTGATCGAGCATGCCATGGGCCTCCTGGCTGAAAACCCGCTCCGGCCGGCGTCGCGTGCCCGCGACGAGCTTCGCCCCGGCGTGCGCTCCATGCATCTTTCCCGCGCCGCAGCCCGGCGCCACGCCGCTGCGCATGTCCTTTATTATCATCTTGTCGCGGGCCCGGATGAGGCACAGGATATCGTCATTCTCCGCGTCCTGCATGAACGCATGGAGCCGCTGAAGCGGCTCGTCGACGCCAACAGCCCTGAAAAGGATTCTCCGCCATGACCACCCCCTATCTCCCCGTTCTCTCGCCCCTGATGGTGGAGGACCAGGTGCGCGCGGCGCTGTCGGAAGACCTTGGGCGCGCCGGCGACATCACCAGCCAGGCGACCATCGCGCCGGAGCGTTCGGCGCGGGCGGAACTGAATGCGCGCGAGGACGGCGTCGTCGCCGGCCTCGATCTCGCCCGCGCGGCGTTCCGGTTGATGGATCCCGAAATCCGCTTCGAGGCCTTCGTGGAGGACGGCGACCGGCTTGCGCCCGGCACGGTGATCGCGCGGGTTTCCGGCCCCGCCCGCGCCGTGCTTTCGGCCGAGCGGGTGGCGCTCAACTTCCTCATGCACCTTAGCGGCGTGGCGAGCTACACGGCGCGTTTCGCCGCCGAGATCGCCCATACGCCGGCCACGGTCTGCTGCACGCGAAAGACCATTCCGGGCCTGCGCGCGCTCGAAAAATATGCGGTGCGCATGGGCGGCGGCTCGTCGCACCGTTATGGCCTCGACGACGCGATCCTCATCAAGGACAACCACATCGCCGTCTCCGGCGGGGTCGCCGGCGCCATCCATGCCGCGCGCGCCTTCGCCGGCCATCTCGTCAAGGTGGAGGTCGAGGTGACGACGCTGGAGGAACTGGAGGAGGCGCTGGAGGCGCAGCCGGACGTCATCCTGCTCGACAATATGGGGCCGGAGCTCCTGCGCCGCGCCGTCGAGATCAATCGCGACTGCGCGGGGCTGAGCGAGGCGACCTATGCCGCCGATCCGCGCCGCGTGAAGCTGGAAGCCTCCGGCAACGTGAACATCAAGACCGTCCGCGCCATCGCCGAAACCGGGGTCGACTACATCTCGACCTCCAAGATCACCATGGCCGCGCCGACGCTCGACATCGGCCTCGACGTCGTCGTGAGCTGACCCGTCCGGAACACCCCGGCGGACGATGCGTTCCGGTTCCATGGACAATGGCAATCGGAAGGATGCATCATGTGGAAGATCGTTGCAGGCGCGGTACTGGCCGCCCCGCTCATGAGCCTGCCCGCCGCCGCCCAGCAGGCGACGGATACGGCGCGGGCGAATTTCGTCGATCGTGACGGCAAGGAGACCGGCCGCGCGCAGGTGACCGCCGGCCGCGACGGCGTGCTGTTCGAGGTGGAGGTTTCCGGCCTCGAGCCGCGCAAATGGGTGGCGCTGCACATCCACGAGAACGGAACCTGCGAACATGCGGGCGGCCACGAATCGGCGGGCGGCCATTTCAATCCGGATGAAAAGAGCCACGGCTTCGTCTCGGCGGACGGTCCCCATGCCGGCGACCTGCCGAACCAGTATGTCGCCGAGGATGGCGTGCTGCGGGCGCAGGTCTATTCGACGATGGTGCGCCTCGACGATGCCGAGCGCGGCATCCGCGGCCGCGCGCTCGTCGTGCACGCCGGCTCGGACGACTACCGCACCGATCCGGCAGGCGGCGCGGGCGACCGTCTCGCCTGCGCCGTGATCGAATAGGGCCTACTCGGCCGGGGCCGCATCCGGCTCCGGCCCGCCGGGCTTCTGCCCGAAGGCGATGCGCACGCGGCGGTTCATTTCCCGCGTCGTCTTGAACCATTGCGGCGTCGACACCCAGTAGCGCAGCGTCAGGATGGCCGCGCTTTCCTCCAGGCTGTCGACGAAGACCTGCGGCGGCGGCACGGATTCGATCATGGGATCTTGCTTTGCGATCGACAGCAGCCGGTCGATCTCGTCATCGATGTCGCGGTCGTTCGGCACTTTCACCTGGAGATCGTGCTTGCGGGTGCGTTCGCGGCTGTAATTGGTGACGGGCGTGTTCCAGAGCGTCGAATTCGGCGCCAGGCGATAGAGGCCGTCGCTTGTCCTGAGTTCGGTGGCGAAGAGCCCGACTTCGGTGATCGTGCCGGAAACGTCCTTCGTCTCGATATATTCGCCCACCCGGAAGGGGCGCAGCACCAGAAGCATGATGCCCGCGGCGATGTTCTGCAGCGTGCCCTGGAGGGCGAGGCCGATCGCGAGGCCTGCGGCACCGAGAGCGGCGATGATCGAGGCCGTCTGCACGCCGAACTGGCCGAGCACCGTCACGAAGACGAGCACGAGCACCGCATAGCGCAGGATGTTCGCGAAGAAATGCGCGAGCGTCGCATCGATGCCGCGCACATGCGAAAGCCCGGTGAGCGCCCAGCGGTGCAGGATGCGGGAGAGAAACCAGCCGAGCACGAGCAGCACCATCGCGCCGAGGATGGAGAAGGAATATTGCACGGCAAGCGCGCTTGCCTGCGCCAGCGCCGCCCGCGTTGCGACGATGATGTCGGTTGCCTGTTGTTCCATGAACCTTTCCCCGTTGATATCGAAGGGGAAATGGCAGGATGCAGGATAAGTTCCGGCTAGCGCATGCCGACCTTGAGCCCCGGGGCCGGTCGCTCCTCCAGAATGCGGCGGCGGAAGCGGAAGAGCGCGGCGGGGCGCCCGCCGGTGGCGGCGGTGGAGCCGCCCGTCGCCTCGACCAGTTCGGCGCCCTCGACCAGCCGGCGGAAGTTCTGCTTGTGCAGGTGCCGTCCGGAGATCGCCTCCACCGTCGCCTGCAGCTCCGTGAGCGTGAATTCCGGCGCCATCAGCTCGAAGATCACCGGGCGGTACTTGATCTTGCCGCGCAGCCGCGCCATCGCGGTCGCAAGGATCCGGCGGTGGTCGTGGCGCATGGCGATGCCGGGCGCGGGGTGGCACGATCCGGTGCGCCCGTCCGTCACCGCCTCCTCGGCAAGGCCGGCCTCGTAGAGAAGCTCGTAGCGTTCCAGCACGCGCTCCTCGTCCCAGGGGAAATCGTCCAGGCCGAAGGCGAGGCGCAGGCGCGTGCGCATCGAAGGCAGGGCGCTTGCCCGTTCCTCGCGCGTGTTGTCGGCCGCAAAGGCCTTCAGGGCGGGCAGGATGAGCTGGTCGATCAGCGCCGGCCGTCCCTGCCGCCAATCCTCCCAGGGAAGGTAGGTGTACCAGTCGCGCCAGGCAGCGCCGGCTTCCGCCAGCCGCTCGTTCGCCTCCGCATCGGTGCGGGTGAGGGCGATATAGCCGACGGAGACCATGTGCGTGCCGGCCTCGTCCGGCAGCTTCTGGCGGCCGCGGTCGCCGAAGGTGTAGAGCTGCTCGATATAGCCGAGCTTCAGCGCCGTCTGCGCCTCGACGCTGGCGCGCAGGCTCGTCTCGAAGGTGCGGTGCTGGCGCGGGTCGAAGGGGCCGAAGGGCAGGGCATCGCGGCCGCCCGCGCCCCCGCCGATGGCGAGGATGCAGGGGCTGCGGCCGGAAATCGCGACGACCGCCGCGTTGAGGCCGATCTCGACCGGCGGGCGGGCGCGGCTCTCCGTCATGGCTGCAGCGTCTGCGGCGCGGCGGAAAAGACGAAGGGGCTGTCGCCGACATAATCGGCTCCGCGGCCGATGGCCCGGACGGCGGCGACGAGCCGCCCGCCGCGCGACAGCACATGGTCGCCGATCTCGACCAGCCGGGCATTCGGCGTCGCCTGCACGGAGGCGCGGCGAAGGCGCATTGCGAGGTCGTGCTCGTCCTGGTCCGGTTCCACGGCGAGCGCGGCGATCAGCGCGGCGGCGGGGGAGCGGGAAACGCCCATCATGCAATGGACGAGCAGCGGCGCCTGCTGGTCCCAGCCGCGCGCAAAGCCGACGATCGCGGCCACATGCTCCTCGCCGGGCGCGACCAGGTCGCCGGTGCCGGCAAAGGCGATGTCGTTGACGCCGACGATCAGGTGGCGGTCGGCGGCGATGATGGCCGGGCGGTGGAAATTCTGCTTCGGCGCGACAAGGCTCAGCATGTCGCGGCAGCGGTGGCGCACGGCCAGTTCCGCGATCTTTCCGAGCGGCGCGACGACGATCGTACCCATCGCGTCACACCGCCGCGGCGAGCGGGCCGCGCTCCCGCTCCAGCGCTTCGAAGCGATCGGCGAAGCGCTGCTGCGCGAGGGTGGCGGGCAGCGGCGCGATCTCGATCATCTCCAGCGTGATGCCGCGCGGCGCGCCGAAGAACTTGACCGCCTCGGCATGGGAGAAGCCGGCAAGCTCCGTCGCCTCGAAGAAGGCGGCGACCTGGTCGGCCTTCTTGATCTTCGCCTTCAGGCTCGCGGGGGTGGCGGGCGGCAGGCCGAAGCGCAGGTGCACGGCCGCCTCCAGCCGCTTCTCCACCGTCTTGTAGCCGCCGCCGACCACCGCCTTGAAGGGCGAGATCATGTCGCCGATCACGTATTCCGGCGCGTCATGCAGCAGCGCCATCAGGCAGTCGTCGGCATTGCAGCGGTTCTGCTGGCGGAAGATCGCCTCGACGACCAGCGAATGCTGCGCGACCGAAAAGGCATGGTCGCCGTTGGTCTGGCCGTTCCAGCGCGCGACGCGGGCCAGCCCGTGCGCGATGTCGGACAGCTCGACGTCGAGCGGCGAGGGATTGAGCAGGTCGAGGCGGCGGCCGGACAGCATGCGCTGCCAGGCCCGGGGCTCCGTCTTGGCGCGGGCGGCTCCGCTCATTGCGCCGGCACCTCGGCGGTTTCCTGCGGGAAGGCGAGGCCCGTCCATTGCGGCAGGGCGACGGTGACGGGCATGCCGTCTGCGGTGATCGGCGTGCCGCCATGGATGGCGTAGGCCGCGCGGTCGATGCGCACGATGGCAAGGCCGCGCGTGCTGGACACGCTGCCGAGCGTGCCGATCGGCTTGCCGCCGGCCAGAAGCTCGGTGCCCGTGGCGGGAAGGGCGGTCTCGCCGCTGACGATGACGGGACGGCGGCGCGCTGTGCCGCGGTGCTGCATGCGGGAGACGACCTCCTGGCCGATATAGCAGCCCTGGCGGAAGGAAAGGCCGCCGGTGAGGTCGAGCAGCACATCGTGCGGGAAGGCATCGCCGAGCGCATAGTCGCGGCCGGCCTCGACGAGGCCTGCGCCGATGCGCAGGGTTTTGTAAAGCGCCGGGTCGTCGCTGCCGCCCGAGCCCGGGCGGCGGGAGACGGCAAGGCCTGCCTTCGCGAACCGGCCGTCCTGCGGGGCGTCCGCCTCGGGCGCGTCCCAGCTTATCGTCACCTCGTTCCCCTCGACGGCGGCGAGGTCGACCGCGGCGCGCAGCTTGTACATGGTCAGCCGCTTCAGCAGCGCATCGCGCTGCTCGTCCGCCGTCTCGATCAGGAAGGCGCCGTCGCCGTCGCGGCTTATCAGGAAGTCGAACAGGATCTTGCCCTGCGGCGTCAAGAGGGCGCCGGGGCGGATCTCGCCGGCCGAGAGGTCGGGCAGGTTGGTGGTGATGAGCGATTGCAGGAAGGTTTCGGCATCGGCACCGGAAATGCGGAGGAAGGCGCGGCCGGAAAGCGTGACGGAAGGCATGATTCGATCCAGGTTTTGCGCCCGCCGGCACCATGCGGCAGCGGGCGGTGCATGATCGCACCCGTTGAAACAGAGGTAGAACGACCGGGCGCCTTTCGCAAGGTCGCGCCGTCTTGCCCTCTGCTTCCGGATGGGCCAGCGCCTGGAGCGAGGCCTTGTAGGGCTCAGTCGCCGGTGACGAAGAACTTCCACTGGCCGTCCGGCGTGATGCCGACGCGGTAGAAATTGTAGCTGCCGAATTCCTTCATGTCGGCGAAGTCGCCGGCCGTCACGATGCGCAGCAGCTCCACCTTTTCCGGCGGCGTCAGCGTTGCGAGCGGCTTTTCGGCGAAATAGGGCCAGACATAGAGCTCCTCCGCCGTCCCCTTGCCGACATGCACGAAACCGGTCGCCAGCACGTCGAGCAGGATCGCCAGCACCTCGATGCCTTCGTCGTCGCCCGACTGGCCCTTGAGGGTCTCGATGGGACCTTCGTCGGTCTCGACGATCGAGACCTGCGTTTCCGTCATGCCCTTGCCGAGAAGGGGGCGCAGGCGCTCGATATCGCCGGAGGCGGCGGCCTCCACGATGAGCTCGCGCATGCGGCGCACGGGCTCCGGTGCCTTGGCGATGTCGGAGAAGAACTCGACCGGAACCTCCGGTTCGTCGGCGGCCTTGTCGCCCGTGGCGGGCGCGCCGTCGGAGGGCTCGGTCACGGCCTGATCGCGGCGAATCAGCGGGTCGGGCATCGGCAGTTCGAGAGGGCCGGTCTCTTCCTGCTCCTCCTCGACGGACGGCGTCTCGCCGTCCTCGGCCGGGGGCTGCTGCACCTGGCCCTGTTCGTCCTTCAGCTCGCTGAGGGCAAAGGCAGGGCGGACGGGCGCCACCAGCGCCGTCGTCGCGAAAAGCACCGACAATACGATGAGGCTGCTGCGAAACAGCGTTTTGCCGTCAGGCGACGTCTGCATGACCTGTCTTTCCAGCCTATTGCAGGATGCGCTCGGGGGAGAATTCTCCGGCCAGCATGCGCTCGCGCAGCGATTCGAGCATCGCCTCCGCGCCATGTTCGCCATGGATGCGGATCGTCTCGCGCATGGCAAGCGCGATGGCGGCATCGGCGATGATTTCCGGTTCGATGCCATCAGCCATGCCGTCGGCCCAGGCCTCGTTCTGGTATTCCAGAGCGGCCTGCATCTTCTCGTGCACGATCATCTCGTCGATATCGTTGAGAGTAGGTTCCATTGATCGGTCCATGCGAGGCATTCAGTTCTTACTTGACTGTTAACGACCTTAGCAGCCTTTTCCCAAAACGGCACTGGGTCCTGTAAAAAGAGGTTAATTAACCGCTAATTTCCGAAGCGCGCGGTAATTTCTGTGGCAAGTGTTGCACCTTCGTTACGGTATCTCTCTTCTGCGACAACGGCCGAGTCGGTGCAAGCGGTATAGATGGCCGCGAAGGAACGATATCCACGGTTGAATGCGGCCGTCAGTTTTTCCTGCCTTTTCGGCTCGTTGGCGGCTTCCAGCTCGATGAGGCGCTGCATGGAGGCCCGCCAGCCGTCCTCGGGCTTGTCCATGCACAGATTGCGCAGGTAGTGCACGGCGCCGAGGATTTCCGAGAGCCGTTCCAGCCGTTCGTCATAGGGCGCCGGCTTTTCCTCGACGGCGGCCGCGGGCGGCGTTTCCTTGGCATCGCCCTTCTTCTGGGCGAAGGCGGGCGCGGCGAGCGCCAGGCCGAGGAGGAGAGCGAGCCGAATCACCGTCATGCGTCCTGTCCCGTCCGTTCCGCTTCGAGGCGCCGGATGCATTCGCGCACGCTGTCCGGCGCCGGCAGCGTCTCGATCTCCTCGGCCGTATACCAGCCGACCGCCGCGGCATCGTCCGAGGCGACGGCGGTGGCCGTGGCATCTGCCTTCACCTTGAAGACCGAGAGGCGGAACGACGGGCTGCCGGGGCCGTCCTCGCGGCCGGGCAGGTCGTAGGTCGCGAAAAGCTTGGGTTTTTCGGCGCGGATGCCGGTTTCCTCGAAGAGTTCGCGCAGCGCCGTCTCGGCCGGCGTCTCGCCCTCTTCGCCGCGTCCGCCCGGAAAGGCGTACATGTCGGCAGAGGGCGGGTTGCTGCGCAGGACCAGGAGATAGCGTCCGTCACGCTCGATGATGGCGGAGGAGGCGGGCTGGGGCGTCTTGGATGTCTTCATCGCGGTCCGGTTCGGTTGCGCTCGATTGACCCCTTATAGGCAAAGTGCGATGACGATGCCATGTGTGGACGATTTGCATTGCTGGCCAAGCGGGATCTTGCGCGCGACTATTTCGACCTCGCCGACCTGGACGACCTGCCCGAGCGCTACAACATCGCCCCGACGCAACCGATCCTGGTCATCGTCGCGGGCGAACGGCAACAGCCCGGAAGCAACCTGCCGGAGCGCAAGGCCATGCTGGTGCGCTGGGGCTTCATGCCCGGTTGGGTGAAGGACCCGCGCGACTTCCCGCTGCTCATCAATGCGCGTGCCGAGACGGCGATCGGCAAGGCCTCCTTCCGCGCCGCCATGCGCCACCGCCGCATCCTCGTGCCGGCGTCCGGCTTCTTCGAATGGCGCCGGCCGGAGGGCAAGGGCGCCAAGGCACAGGCCTACTGGATCCGGCCGAAGAAGGGCGAGATCCTCGCCTTTGCCGGGCTGATGGAGACGTGGTCCTCGGCCGATGGTTCCGAGGTCGATACCGGCGCGATCCTGACCACGGCGGCGAACAACGACATCGCCCGCATCCACGACCGCATGCCCGTCGTCATCCGCCCGGAGGATTTTTCACGCTGGCTCGACTGCAAGACGCAGGAGCCGCGCGACGTGACCGACCTGATGAAGCCGATCGACGACGGCTTCTTCGAGGCGATCCCGATCTCCGACAAGGTGGGCAAGGTCGCCAATATGGGGCCGGATATCCTGGAGCCGGTGGAGGAGCGGGCCGAGGAAGCGCCGGCGGAAACGAAAAAGGGCGCAGACGCGCCCCCATCATCACCCGACCAGCTTTCGCTGTTCTGATATTCTGCCTGCAAGACGGTCTTGAAGCGGCTCAGTCGTAGAGCGGCTGGAGCACGGCCGGGATGTCGCGCTTGGGGCGCTTGTCCGCGGTCTTCGCCTCGGGCTTGCAGCGCGTGGCGGCCACGACGGCGGGCAGGCCGAGCGGCTTGTAGCGCGCCTGCAGGGTTTCGTTTGCCGCATGGTTCGGCGGCTGCTTTCTTACGGTCGACATTGTCTTTACTCCTGAAGTGTCAGGCAGCCCCGTATGAATCCCCCGGTTGCCACCCCCAATGCGCTATGCATTTACGCGACCCATTCGGCCAAATTCTGCTCAAACTTTGATCGCTCTGCGGCAAGCGACTGAAAATACAGGCTTTCGCGATCAATTATTGTGACCGTCGCAAACATTCATTTCCTGGGAGCCCGCCGCACCTTGCTCATCAGGGCTGCCGCGACGACGGCGCGGATGCCGATCGGATTGTAGCGGGTGGCAAGGTCGGTCTCGGGGCGCGTGTCTGTCTTCCGGGTCTTCATGGTCCTGTCCCTTCGGTTTGCCGGCGGGTTCCGCCGGCCTCGTCCTTCTTTTCCCATGCCGGCAGGGGCGGGGGTGTCACCGCGGGAACAGGATGCCCCGGCGAGATTTTCGTCCGGGAGGGCGCCGCGCCCGCTTGACCGGACGCGCGCAGGGCGCGATAAAGCAGGCCATGAAAACGGTACTCTGCATTCGCCGGAGCATTATTCGCTAGCGCACGCGCTGGCCCGGCCGTTTTCGTCCCTCAAAATCTCTGGATGACAACGACCCGGCCAGCCGGGTCTACGCCTTTTGGGGAGATTTCCATGGCCGAAAAGCCGGTCCTGACGCTGTACAACACGCTCACGCGCTCGAAGGAGCCCTTCGCTCCCATCGATCCCGACAATGTGCGTATGTATGTCTGCGGTCCGACGGTCTACGACTTCGCCCATATCGGCAATGCGCGGCCGGTCATCGTCTTCGACGTGCTGTTCCGCCTCCTGCGCCATGTCTACGGCGAGGACCACGTCACCTATGCCCGCAATATCACCGACGTCGACGACAAGATCAACGCCCGGGCGCTGCGCGATTTCGGAAAGGAGATCGAGGGCGGCGCGCTCTCGCTCAACGAGGCGATCCGCCGGGTGACGGAGAAGACGGCGAACCAGTTCCACGCGGATATCGCCGCGCTCGGCGCCATGCAGCCGACGCACGAGCCGCGCGCCACCGAGTTCGTCCAGCCGCGCGGCGACGGCAAGGTGGACATGATCACGCTGATCGAGCGCCTCATCGAGCGCGGCCACGCCTACCAGGCGGGCGGCGAGGTGCTGTTCGACACGCAGTCGATGGCCGATTACGGCCAGCTCTCCAAGCGCAACCTCGACGAACAGCAGGCGGGCGCCCGCGTCGCCGTCGACGCGCACAAGAAGAATCCCGGCGATTTCGTGCTCTGGAAGCTCTCCTCGCCGGAAGAGCCCGGCTGGGAAAGCCCCTGGGGCCGCGGTCGCCCGGGCTGGCATATCGAGTGCTCCGCCATGTCCGCCGCCTATCTCGGCGAGACCTTCGACATCCATGGCGGCGGCCTCGACCTCATCTTCCCGCACCACGAGAACGAGATCGCCCAGTCGCGCTGCGCGCACGGCACGCCGGTCATGTCGAATGTCTGGATGCACAACGGCTTCCTGCAGGTCGAGGGCCGCAAGATGTCGAAGTCCGAGGGCAATTTCTTCACGATCTCGGAACTCTTGCACGAGGAGAAGTTCGGCGGCCGCACGTGGCCGGGCGAGGTGCTGCGCCTCGCCATGCTGATGACGCACTACCGCGAGCCGATCGACTTCAGCGTCAAGCGGCTGGAGGAGGCCCTTGCAGCTTTGAACCGCTGGGAACGGATTGCGCGAGAGGAGTCGGCTGAGCCCACCGAACCCGACGCCAAGTTTCTTGCTTTGTTGGCTGATGACCTCTCAACACCTGACGCAATTGCTCGCATCCATGAATTGATGAACTTCGGTCGCTGGGCGGACAGTTCAGCACCCAAAGAACACCAAAAAGGTTCATTTGGCTTTGGTGACGGTTTCTCAGGTTTTGAAAGCGCGAACGACCGGCGCTCTGGCGTCGGAGCGGCTTTGGCGTGTCTTGAGTTTCTCGGTTTGAAAGTTGTCCGAGATGAACTTGCCGATGATCTGAAACAAGGAGTCGAGGCGATAATCCAGATGCGGCTCGAACTCCTTAAGGCAAAGAACTTCGCCGAAGCCGACAAGATCCGCGACGACCTCGCCGAAAAGGGCATCCAGTTGAAGGACGGCAAGGACCCCGGGACGGGCGAGCGCGTGACGACGTGGGAGGTGAGGCGGTGAGGTTGTGTCTGCTTTGGTAGAGGCATATGCTTAGGCCTATGCCTTTGAATGATGGAGGTCACGATGAATGCAAGACCTAAGGAAGCGCCTGATGTGGTGCAGGGGCGGGAGGTGAAGCTCTTCCGTAACGGCCGCAACCAGGCCGTCCGGATTCCCGTGGAATTCGAACTGCCGGGAAACGAGGCGGTCATGCACAAGGAAGGTGACCGTCTCATCATCGAGCCAAAGCCGAAGAAAATGGGGCTCGCCGCGTTGTTGGCGACCTTCGAAACCTGGGAAGGGGATTTTCCGGAACTCGACGAGACGCAGCCGCCGCCGGAGGATGTCGAGCTGTGACGGCCTTTCGCTACATGCTGGATACGAATGCCATCTCGGAGATGGTCCGCAATCCTGATGGGACGCTCGCTGATCGGGTGAAGGCCGCGCCGACGGACGCATTGTGCACGAGCGCCATCGTGGTTTCGGAGCTGCGTTACGGTCTGCGGAAAAGGGGAGCGGTTTCGCTCGCCCGTCGTGTCGAGGCCGTCCTGGGGGAGATTGCGATCCTCCCCTATGATACGCCCGTTTCCTTCGCTTATGCGCAAACGCGCGATGCACTGGAGAGAAGGGGCCAGCCGATCGGCTATACCGACCTTTTCATCGCCGCCCATGCTCTCTCGCTGGAACTCACGCTCGTCACCGCCAATGTCCGTGAATTCTCGCGTGTCGAGGGCCTAAAGGTCGAGAACTGGCTGGAGGCAGGTCCATGACCACACCCTTCTACACCGGCGGCTGCCAGTGCGGGGCCGTGCGCTTTCATGTCGAGGGGGCGCTTGGCGATGCGTCGGTCTGCCATTGCCGCATGTGCCAGAAGGCAAGCGGCAATTTCTATCTGCCGCTGGTTTCCGTGCGGCAGGCGAGGCTCACCTGGACGCGGGGGGAGCCGAAGCGGTTCCGCTCGTCGAACCACGGCTATCGCGGCTTCTGCGGCGATTGCGGCACGCCGCTGACCTATGAGGCGCCGGACGGCGTGGCGCTGACCATCGCCGCCTTCGACGATCCGGCCGGGATCGCCCCGCGCATCCAGTGGGGCATCGAAGCGAAGCTGCCTTATGTGGACGCGATCTCCGACCTGCCGGGCGAGGAGACGATGGCGGACCAGGACGCGGCGTCCTTCCTCGCCGACCTCGTCTCCTACCAGCACCCGGACCATGACACGGACGCATGGCCGCCGGAGCGCGAGCCATGAGCATTTCGCGCATCTATACCGGCGGCTGCCAGTGCGGCGCGGTGCGCTACCGGGTGGAAGGCACGCTCGGCGATCCGCATCTGTGCCATTGCCGCATGTGCCAGAAGGCGGCCGGCAACTATTTCCTGCCGCTCGCCAATGCGCCGCGCGACCGCTTCTCCATGACGCGCGGCGAAGCCGGCTGGTTCCAGTCCTCGGAAATCGTGCGCCGCGGCTTCTGTCGCGATTGCGGCACGCCGCTGTTCTACGATGCGCTCGCCGCCGACCATATAAACGTGACGCTCGGTTCGCTCGACGATCCGGACGATGTGCGCCCGATTGCCCAGGCGGGCGTCGAATCGCGGCTCGTCTGGTTCGCGCAACTGGCGAAGCTGCCCGAGAGCGAAAGCGACGAAGGGGAGTTCGGCGAGGCGCGCCATATCGTGGTTCGCGCCTCCAACCGCCAGCACCCGGACTATGACACGGACCATTGGCCGCCGGAGGACATTCCATGACCGCGCCCCGGCCGGAACTCGGCTTTCCCCGCAAATGGCTCTATCTCATCGCCGGCAAGCTGGTCCTCATCACCGCCGTGGTGGTCGCCGTCGTCGTCTATTCCTCTTATCGTTGAAGGAGCCGTCATGAGCGTCGAACAGGAAGAGACAAGAACCGGGGGCTGCCAGTGCGGCGCCGTGCGTTTCCGCATCAAGGGCGGGCTCGGCCGCCCGTCGATCTGCCATTGCCGCATGTGCCAGAAGCAGTTCGGCGGCTTCTTCGGCCCGCTCGTCACCGTCAAGGGCGAGGTGGAATGGCCGCGCGACGAGCCGGCCTATTTCCAGTCCTCGATCAACATCGCCCGCGGCTTCTGCAAGCAATGCGGCACGCCGCTCACCTACAGGCACCCCGGCGGGCTGGAGATCGCCATCGGCGCCTTCGACAAGCGTGACGACCTCGTCCCGCAGATCCAGGTGAATTTCGACGCGCGGCTTGCCTGGGTCGAGACGATCTTTTCCGCGCCCGTTCACCAGGACCCGGACTATTACAGCCAGCAGGAGAAGATCATCTCCTTCCAGCACCCTGATCATGAAACCGAAAACTGGCCTGCCCACGGAATGAAATTATGAGCGAGACCCTGCGTAGCCTCTATCCCGAAATCGAACCCTATGCCTCCGGCCATCTCGATGTCGGCGACGGGCACAGCATCTATTGGGAGCGCGTCGGCACGCCCGGCGCCAAGCCGGCCGTCTTCCTGCATGGCGGCCCGGGCGGCACGATCTCGCCGAGCCACCGCCGCCTGTTCGATCCCAAGCTCTACGACGTGACGCTGTTCGACCAGCGCGGCTGCGGCCAGTCCACGCCGCATGCGGCGCTGGAGGCCAACACGACCTGGCATCTCGTTTCCGATATCGAGCGGCTGCGCGTCATGGCCGGGGCGGAAAAGTGGCTGGTCTTCGGCGGCTCCTGGGGCTCGACGCTGGCGCTCGCCTATGCGGAAAAGTACCCGGAGCGGGTGTCCGAACTCGTGGTGCGCGGCATCTATACCCTCACCAAGGCCGAGCTCGACTGGTACTACCAGTTCGGCGTCTCGGAAATGTTCCCGGACAAGTGGGAGCGTTTCAACGCGCCCATCCCGCCGGAAGAGCGGCACGAGATGATGCATGCCTATCATCGCCGCCTGACGAGCGACGACAAGGCGACGCGCATCGCCGCCGCCAGGGCCTGGAGCCTGTGGGAAGGCGAGACCATCACGCTGCTGCCGGAGCCCGCGACCAGCGACCGCTTCGGCGAGGACGAGTTCGCCCATGCCTTCGCCCGCATCGAGAACCACTTCTTCGTCAATGCCGGCTGGCTGGAGGAGGGGCAGCTCCTGCGTGATGCGCACAGGCTGCAGGGCATTCCCGGCCTCATCGTGCACGGGCGCTACGACATGCCGTGCCCGGCAAAGCAGGCCTGGGCGCTGCACAAGGCCTGGCCGGAGGCGGAATTCTACCTCATCGAGGGAGCGGGCCACGCCTATTCGGAGCCCGGCATCCTCGACCGGCTGATCTACGCGACGGACAAGTTCGCGGGGAAGATCTGAGAGGCTGCCCCTCACCCTGATCCTCTCCCCGCTTGCGGGGAGAGGGTGGCGGCAACCGGATGGGGGGCGGATCTGAAATGCTCAATGGGTTCCCAGGGAGGGAACAGATGAAAAAAGACCGTATCTACCTTTTCGACACCACGCTTCGGGACGGCCAGCAGACGCCCGGCATCGACTTTTCCGTCGAGGACAAGATCGCCATTGCCGGCATGCTGGATGCGTTCGGCCTGGACTATGTCGAGGGCGGTTATCCCGGCGCCAATCCGACGGATACGGCTTTCTTCGCGAAGAAGCGCACCGGCCGCGCGAAATTCGTCGCCTTCGGCATGACGAAGCGCGCCGGCATTTCCGCCTCCAACGATCCGGGCCTTGCCGCGCTCCTCGATTCGAAGAGCGACGCGATCTGTCTTGTCGCCAAGAGCTGGGACTATCATGTGCGCGTCGCGCTCGGCTGTTCCAACGAGGAGAACCTGGAGAGCATCGCCGAATCGGTGAAGGCCGTCGTCGCCTCCGGCCGCGAAGCCATGGTCGACTGCGAGCATTTCTTCGACGGCTACAAGGCCAATCCGGACTATGCGCTGGCCTGTGCCACCACGGCCCATGCCTCCGGCGCGCGCTGGGTGGTGCTGTGCGACACCAATGGCGGCACGCAGCCCTCCGAGGTGCAGGCGATCGTCGGGGCGGTGATCGCCGCCGGCGTGCCGGGCGACAACCTCGGCATCCACGCCCATAACGACACGGGGCAGGCCGTCGCCAATTCGCTGGCCGCCGTCGAGGCCGGTGTGCGCCAGATCCAGGGCACGCTGAACGGCATCGGCGAGCGCTGCGGCAATGCCAACCTGGTGACGCTCATCCCGACGCTGGCGCTGAAGGAAGCCTATGCGGAGCGCTTTTCGATCGGCATCGACACGGAGGACCTCACCGGCCTCACCAAGCTGGCGCATACTTTCGACGAGCTGCTGAACCGTTCGCCGGACCATCAGGCGCCCTATGTCGGGGCGTCCGCCTTCGCCACCAAGGCCGGCATCCACGCCTCGGCGCTCCTGAAGGATCCGCGCACCTACGAGCATGTGACGCCGGAAAGCGTCGGCAACCTGCGCAAGGTCATGGTGTCCGACCAGGGCGGCAAGGCGAATTTCATCAACGCGCTGAAGCTGCGCGGCATCACCGTCGGCAAGGACGATCCGAAGCTCGACCGCCTCATCCAGATCGTCAAGGAGCGTGAGGCGACGGGCTATGCCTATGAGGGCGCGGATGCGAGCTTCGCGCTGCTCGCCTACCGCACGCTCGGCACGGTGCCGGATTTCTTCCACGTCGAAAGCTTCCGCGTAATGGTCGAGCGCCGCTACGATGCCAACGGCCAGCTCAAGACCGTGTCGGAAGCCGTCGTGCGCGTCGTCGTCGACGGCGAGACGATGATGTCGGTCGCGGAAGGACACGGCCCGGTCAACGCGCTCGACCTTGCGCTGCGCAAGGACCTCGGCAAGTTCCAGGCCGAGATCGCCGACCTGGAACTGGCGGACTACAAGGTGCGCATCCTCAACGGCGGCACCGAGGCCATCACCCGCGTCCTGATCGAATCGACCGATGCGACGGGTGCACGTTGGTGGACGGTCGGCGTTTCCGACAACATCATCGACGCCTCCTTCCAGGCGCTGATGGATTCCATCATCTACAAGCTCATGAAGAACCGCGGCGAGGCGGGGCGTGTGGCGGCCGAGTAGGTTCAGCGCCGCTCATCCTCGCTATCACCGGAATGAATTGGTGCATTCACGGCCGTTGGAGTATCCCGTCAAAAAATCCATAAATTGACGGGATACCTCACCATGGCCGACGCAAATTCCTCCAGCGGCCCCCAGACCGGCGATTCGCCGCGCGGTTTCGCCTTCGCCTTGACGGCCTATGTGCTCTGGGGTTTCCTGCCCTTCTTCATGAAGGCCGTCGCCCATATCCCCGCCGCCGAGGTGGTGGCGCACCGCATCGTCTGGTCGGTGCCGCTTGCCGGCCTGGTGCTGATCTGGCTCGGCCGCACGGGCGATATCAAGGTGGCGCTGCGCTCGCCGCGCATGCTTGCCATGGCGACGCTGACGGCGACGCTCATCACCATCAACTGGGGCATCTATGTCTGGGCCATCGGCGCCGGCCGGGCGATCGAGACGGCGCTCGGCTATTACATCAACCCGCTCTTCTCGATCTTCCTCGGCGCGGTCCTCCTGAAGGAGAGGCTCGATCGGGCGCAGATGCTGGCGATCGGGCTTGCCGCCCTGGCGGTGACGATCCTCGCCTTCGACGCCGGCGGCCTGCCGTGGGTGTCCATCGGCCTCTGCATCTCCTGGGGATTCTACGCCTTCTTCCGCAAGACGCTGCCGGTCGGCCCGAACCAGGGCTTCTTCCTGGAGGTGCTGCTGCTGAGCGTACCGGCGCTCGGCTACATCCTCTGGCTCGAATCCTCGGGGCAGGGCCATTTCGGCGATACCGGCCTTGCGGATGTGCTCTGGCTGCTCGCCTGCGGCGTCGTCACCGCCATCCCGCTGATGATCTATGCCAACGGCGCGAAACTGCTGCGGCTTTCCACCATCGGCATCATGCAATACGTCGCGCCGACGATGATCTTCTTCATCGCCGTCTTCGCCTTCAATGAGCCCTTCGGCACGACGAAGCTCATCGCCTTCGCCTTCATCTGGGCCGCGCTCATCCTCTATTCCGGTTCCATGCTGCGCACGGCGCGGGCAAGGCGCCTCTCGGCGGGGGAGCTCAAGCCGGCGGAATAGACGTTGGCCACCTTGCAGACGATGCGTCTGACGCTCCGTCCTTGCCGCCCGGGCGACCGCGCGGATTTCATCGGCCTGGAGCGTGATCCGCAGGTCATGCGCTTTCTGAACGGGGGATACGCCGTCGATCGGGAGACGACCGGCCCGAATGCGGCGTTCCTCATGCCCACAGGCACGGAGCCCCATGTCTGGACGGCGCGCCGGACGGCGGGCGGTGCCTTTGTCGGGTGGTTCTGCCTATGGCCCGAAAGCGAGACGCTGGCCGAACTCGGCTATCGCCTGCGCCGGGCGGAATGGGGCCAGGGGCTGGCTGCGGAAGGCGCTGCGGCCCTCCTCGGCTGGGGCTTCGAAAATGCCGGCTATGAAAAGATCGTGGCGACGACGATGGCGGTGAACCACGCCTCGCGCCGCGTCATGGAAAAGATCGGCATGCGACACGTGCGAACGGTCTCCGGCGACTTTCCCGATCCGATCCCGGGCAGCGAGCACGGCGAAGTGTGGTACGAGGTCGAACGTCCGCGGCGGCGCGGCGAATGACCGTCCGCAAGACGGGCTTCGGCAGCGTTCGATAAGATCAGAGCCGGGCGATGATGTCGGCTTCGCCCTCGCGGTCCACCTGGCCCGCCCAGTGGTCGACGAGCGCGGCGACGATCTCTTCCGGTTCGTCGATCACCATCGGCTGGACGAGATGGGCCGTGTGGATGAAGCCTTCGTCCGCCATGTGGCGGATGAGTTTGAGCATCGGGTCCCAGAATCCGCCGATATTGGCGAAGATCATCGGCTTGCGGTGACGGCCGAGCTGCGCCCAGGTCATCACCTCGACGATCTCTTCCAGCGTGCCGATGCCGCCCGGCAGCGCCACGAAGGCGTCGGCGCGTTCGAACATCTTGTGTTTGCGCTCGTGCATGTCGGGCGTGATGATCAGCTCGCTGAGCTGGCCGAGCGAATGGCGGGTGGCCTCCATATCCACGAGGAATTGCGGTATGATGCCGGTGACGCGGCCGCCATGCGAGAGCACGCCGCTGGCCACCGCCCCCATGATGCCCTTCGTGCCGCCGCCATAGACGAGGCGGAGATGGTTTTCGGCCATCGCCTGGCCGAGGCGCCGTCCGGCGGCGACATAGGTGGTTTCGCGGCCGGGCTGGGAGCCGCAGTAGACGCAGACGGATCGAATCGGCAGGGTTTGTTCGCTCATGACGGGATTCAGCCACCCGGCCGGCAGCCCGTCAAGGATAATGACGAAAAAGCACGGGGCTGCGGCCCCGGAACGTCTCGGGAACCTTGTGCAAAACATTGGGAATCGATAGCAATTTCAGGAGGGGACCCCCGGGAAACCGGGACAGAGAGAGAGTTGATGATGAAGAACAAGACCGGTCTGGTGGCCTTGATCGTGCTGGCGGCGGCAACGCTGCTCATGGTCTTCTTCGTGCTGCCCAACATGAACAAGGACAAACCGGCGGAAACCCCGGTCGCGACCCTTACCGATACGACGACGCAAGGCGGTGGCGAGACCACGACGGCCGACGGCAAGCAGGCCCGCCCGACGGCGGAAACCGGCGAGGCGGCGACGGACGCGGCGGCCACCGGCACGCAGGCTGCCGCCGGAAGCGACGAGCCGGCCGACGGAACGGCGGGCGAGGCCGCAACGGCGACCCAGGAGGTCGCCAAGGTGGAAACGACACCGGCCGATCCGGCCGCCGGCTGGGTCACGCCCGCCTTCGATCTCCTGCGCGTCGAGCCCGACGGGTCCACGGTGATCGCCGGCCGTGGCCAACCGAACACGAAGCTGGAGATCAAGAACGGCGAGACCGTCGTCGCGACGGCCGATATCGGCCCGTCCGGCGATTTTGCGGCCGTCTTCGACCAGCCGCTTGCTGCCGGCGACTACCAGCTCACCTTGAGCACGAAGGACGACAAGGGCGCCTCGAAGACCTCGGAAGAGGTGGCGACCGTCTCCGTGCCGGAGGATGCCGGCGGCGAACTGCTGGCCATGGTCTCCAGGCCCGGCGAGGCGAGCCGCCTGATCACGGTGCCGGAAGCTGCGGAAAAGGCGGTCGATGAGGCTGCCGCCACGGCGGAAAAGGCGCTCGACCAGCCGGCCGGCGAAACCGCGGAAGCGACGGACACGGGCGCTGCGAGCGCGGCGGTGGACGAGACGCCGGCCGTGACCGAAACGGCGGAGGCGGCCGGAGAGACCGCCGCAGCCGCCGGCGAGACCGAAACGGCGCTTGCCACCGCGACGGAGAGCGCGAACGATGCGGCCGGCAGCGCGGCGACGGAAACGGCGGCCAAGCCCCAGGCCCGCGTTTCGGCCGTCGAGCTGGAAGGCGAGCGCATGTTCATCGCCGGCACCGCCAAGCCGGGCGCGCTGGTGCGGATCTATGCCGACGACAAGCTGGTCGGCGAGGCGAAGGCGGACGGCGAGGGCCGCTATGTGGCCGACGGCACGATCGATCTTTCGGTCGGTCGTCACACCGTCCGCGCCGACGTGATGAGCCCCGATGGCAGCAAGGTCGAATTCCGCGCCTCCGTTCCCTTCGACCGGCCGGAAGGCGAGCAGGTCGCCGTGGTGGCGCAGGAGAATGCCGCGGGTGACACCGGCCCGGCGCTCGGCCTCATCGGCGGCGGCACCTTCGACAAGCTGCGCACCGAGGCCGACAAGGCGTTGGCGCTGCTCAAGGGACTTTATGCCAACGGCCGCACGCCGACCGCCGAGGAACTGGCCGCGGCGCGGTCCGCGACCGAGATCGCGTTGAAGTCGCTGTCGGAATTCAAGCCCGGCCCGGAAGAGGGGGACGCGGCCCGCGACATGGCCGCCAAGGCTTCGGCCGCCGCCGCTGCGGCGCTGGCCCGCCTTCAGGCCCTGCCGCAGGACGTGGCCGCTGTCGGTGGTGCCCTCGGCTCGATCGAGACGGCCGTCGCCGACGCGCTGGCCCCGGCCATCGAGAAGGCGGAAGCCGTGGCCGGCGCGGCATCGGCTGCGGCGGACAGTTCCATCGAGGCCCTGGCCGGCCAGGCGAGCGCGCTCCAGCAGCAGTTCGTGGCGCTGTTCTCCGATGGACGCAACGCGACGACGGCGGAGATCCAGACCGCCCGCACCGCGCTCGAAGGCGCCCTCAAGGCCATCACCGGCTTCACGCCGCCGGCCGGGGCGGCCGCGGAGGTGGCGGCGGCGATCGAGAAGCTGAAGGGCTGGGCCTCGACCGCGCTCGACCGCCTTGCCGCGGTTCCGGCCGGCGCGGGCAAGGAGGCCTACCAGCAGGCGCTGGTGGCGCTCGAAGGCATGCCCTCGCTGACCGCCGCGGCCAATGCCGTCGCCGCTGCGAGCGAAGGCGCCGCCTCGGCAACCGGGGCCGCCTCGACGACCGAAGCCGCGACCGCCGACAGCGGTACGACGGGCGCCGAAGGCACGCCGGCTGCGACCGGCAGCGAGAGCGGCACCGCCGCCTCGGGCGAAGCCGCTGCGGCGGGCAGCGGCCAGGCGGTGGCCGAAGAGCCGGAAACGGTCGAGCAGGCGCCGCTGCAGCAGAGCAAGACCTCGGTCATCATCCGCCGCGGCGATACGCTCTGGCAGATCTCCCGCCGCATCTACGGCAAGGGCGTGCGCTACACGACGATCTACCTCGCCAACGAGGACCAGATCACCGATCCGGACCGCATCATCCCCGGCCAGGTCTTCGGCGTGCCGGACAGGACCATGGAAAGCGACGCGGAGGCGGAGGAGCTGCACCGCAAGCGCGTTCGCGGCAATTGATCCTCGGCAAGTCCGGCAGCGAAGCGTTTGGCCGGACTTGCGCAAGGACAATTTCCGGCCGGCTGTTGCGAAGCGGCCGGCAAGGACCTATCTCCCTGATGCGGCGCCCCACCGGGCGCCGCATTTTCATTCGGCAAGTCCGGCAAGAGACGAAGACCGGGGCGTGACGGCGATCCGGCGGAGGCCAGCGTGGCAGCGACGACGAAGAAGACGGTTTCGGCCGACAGCAGCAATCCCTTCCACACGCTGGTGAACCTCTGGCCCTATATGTGGCCCTCCGACCGGCCGGACCTGAAGATGCGCGTCGTCTGGGCCTCGGTCTTCCTGCTTCTTTCCAAGATCGTGCTGCTGCTGGTGCCCTATTTCTTCAAATGGGCGACGGATGCGCTGAACGGCAAGGCGGACGCCGTCTCGCTGCTGCCGACCGTCCTGCTCGGCGCGGTCATGCTGGTGCTTGCCTATAACGGCGCGCGCATCCTGCAGGCCGGCCTCAACCAGTTGCGCGACGCGCTCTTTGCCAGCGTCGGGCAATATGCCGTGCGCCAGCTCGCCTACCGCACCTTCGTGCACCTGCACCGCCTGTCGCTGCGCTTCCATTTGGAGCGGCGCACCGGAGGGCTTTCGCGCGTCATCGAGCGCGGCACCAAGGGCATCGAGACGATCGTGCGCTTCACGATCCTCAACAGCGTGCCGACCTTCATCGAGTTCCTGCTCACCGCCGCCGTCTTCTGGTGGGGCTACGGGCTGCAATATCTCCTCGTCACCGCCGCCACCGTCTGGCTCTATATCTGGTTCACCGTCCGGGCGAGCGACTGGCGCATCTCCATCCGCCGCTCGATGAACGACAGCGACACCGAGGCCAACACCAAGGCGATCGATTCGCTGCTGAACTTCGAGACGGTCAAGTATTTCGGCAACGAGGAGATGGAGGCCCGCCGCTTCGACCAGTCCATGGCGCGCTACGAGAAGGCGGCGACGCAGGTCTGGACCTCGCTCGGCTGGCTCAACTTCGGCCAGGCGCTGATCTTCGGCGTCGGCATGGCCGTCATGATGGCGATGTCGGCGCTCGCCGTGCAGCGCGGCGAACAGACGGTCGGCGATTTCGTCTTCATCAACGCCATGCTGATCCAGCTCGCCATCCCGCTCAACTTCATCGGCTTCGTCTACCGCGAAATCCGCCAGGGCCTGACGGATATCGAGCAGATGTTCGACCTGCTCGAGGTGGAGCAGGAGGTGCAGGACAAGCCCGGCGCCGCCGACCTCGTCGTCGCCGACGGCGCGATCTCCTTCAAGGACGTGCACTTCGCCTATGATCCGGCCCGGCCGATCCTCAAGGGCGTCTCCTTCGACGTGCCCGCCGGCAAGACCGTCGCCGTCGTCGGCCCGTCCGGCGCAGGAAAATCGACGCTCTCGCGGCTGCTCTACCGCTTCTACGACGTGCAGCAGGGCGCGATCACCATCGACGGGCAGGATGTGCGCGACGTCACGCAGAAGAGCCTGCGCGCGGTGATCGGCATGGTGCCGCAGGATACCGTGCTGTTCAACGACACGATCGCCTACAACATCCGCTACGGCCGGCCGGATGCGAGCGATGCGGACGTGGCCGCCGCTGCCGAGGCGGCGCAGATCGGCCCCTTCATTCGCCACCTGCCGGAAGGCTTCAAGGCGATGGTCGGCGAGCGCGGGCTGAAACTTTCCGGTGGCGAGAAGCAGCGGGTCGCCATCGCCCGCACCATCCTGAAGAGCCCGCCGATCCTCATCCTCGACGAGGCGACCTCGGCGCTCGACACCCGCACGGAGCAGGAGATCCAGGCCGCGCTCGACGTCGTGTCGAAGAACCGCACCACGCTCGTCATCGCGCACCGCCTCTCCACCGTCATTTCGGCGGACGAGATCATCGTGCTGAAGGACGGCGGCATCGCCGAGCGCGGCACGCACGGCGAGCTGATGCAGCGCGACGGCGGCCTCTACGCCTCCATGTGGAACCGCCAGCGCGAGGCCGTGCAGGCCGAGGAGCGCCTGAAGCAGGTGCGCGAGAGCGATGAGCTCGGCGTCATCCTGCGCGGCGCGCCGGCGGCCGAGTGATCACTCCCCGGGCGCGGCAAAGAGGATCAGGTTGCCGTCGGGATCGAGCAGGATGAAGGTGCGCGCGCCCCAGGGCTGCGTCATCAGCGTGCTGTGGAACGTGACGCCGGCGGCCTGATAGGTAAGGAAAAGTGTCTTGATCGCCGCCGCGCTGTCGAGCGTGATCGAGGCCGACAGCAGGTCCTCCCGTCGGCGGATATCGCCGAGGAAGACGGGCTCGCGCACCAGCCGCAGGCAGAGCCGCGCCCGGTCGCGCGCCACGACCCCGTAGAACGGCGGATCGCCATAGGCGAAATCGACGGAAAAGCCGAGTTTTTCCGTGAAGAAGGCGAGGGAGGCGGCGAAATCGGTCACGTAGAGCACCGGCTCCGCTCCGCTGAGGATCGGGCCTTGCGGCATGTTTTCAGTCGTGCTGTGCATGGTGGGGGCTCCTGTCCTGAGCGCCGGCCAATCCGGAAACCCGTTCTGGCGGGCGACGAGCGCCTGCGCATCGGCAAGCGAGAACGGGGCATCCAGCACCTCCCCGTCGTTTAGATGCCGGAAGCGGGGCAGGGCAGCGCGGATGATCGCCGCCACCGGATGGTGTCGCTCGCGATGCCAGCGCAGATATTGCTTGGCCTGCTTGCGGAGGTTTTCGAGGTTCGGCATGGGCGCGGCTACGGTTTCGGTCGTAGGTGGGCATTGCCCCTTCAGCTCCCGCCGATGCGCCCTACAGCAACGGGGAAAGTGTGCCCGCACCGGCCGGCGCTTGTCAACCGTAGGGCAGGGGACCAGGCATCGGGGCTGCCGCGGAACCTTTTCCGCGCCCGCCGGGTTGAGCCCCGAAGAGCCCCGCTGGGGGCTAATCGCCACGCCGCATTGCCCCCATCGCCATTTCACGCTAGGTCGATGGCGTGAAATCATCAGGAGATGTCGGAAGATGAGTTTGGTCGATACGATACGCAGCACCCTGGTGCCGATCCATCGGGAGGGCTGGAAGTTCGTGGCCGGCTTCTTCGTCGCCTCGCTGCTGCTCGGCGCAGCCTGGGAACCGCTGATGTGGATCGGCTTCGTGCTCACTGCCTGGTGCGCCTATTTCTTCCGCGATCCCGAGCGCATGACGCCGCAGGATGACGATCTTGTGATCAGCCCGGCCGATGGCCGCGTCTCGGCCGTCGCCATGGTGACGCCGCCGGCCGAACTGGAGCTCGGCGACCAGCCGATGCTGCGCATCTCGGTCTTCATGAACGTCTTCAACTGCCATGTGAACCGCGCGCCGATGCGCGGCCGCGTCGCGCGTGTCGCCTATCGCGCCGGCAAGTTCCTGAATGCCGACCTCGACAAGGCGAGCCAGGAGAACGAGCGCAACGGCCTCGTCATCGAGAGCGCGCACGGGCCGATCGGCGTCGTGCAGATCGCCGGCCTCGTCGCCCGCCGCATCCTGTGCTGGACCAGCATGAACGACAGCCTGGAGGCCGGCGAGCGTTTCGGCCTCATCCGCTTCGGCTCGCGCCTCGACGTCTTCCTGCCCGCGGGCGTGCAGCCGCGCGTCAGCGTCGGCCAGACGGCGATCGCCGGCGAGACGGTGCTGGCGGAATTCGGCTCGGCCAAGGGGCCGGTCGTCAGCCGCAGGGGATGAGGAAACGAGGAGATAGGCAGTAGGCAGTAGCCAATAGGGTTCGAAAAACTATCTTCTACTGCCTACTGCCTACTGCCTACTGCCTGAAAACAGCGAAGCGAAAAGCGATGGACACACCCTTTCCGCCCTATGAGCCGAATGGACCGAACGACGAGGCGCGGGGCCCGCGCCTGCGGGAGATCCCGCTGCGCGTCATCATTCCGAACGTCATCACGGTGCTTGCCATCTGCGCGGGCCTCACGGGCATCAGGCTCGCCTTCGAGAACCGCTATGAGCTTGCCGTCGGCATGGTGCTGCTCGCGGCCTTCCTCGATGGCATCGACGGGCGCGTCGCGCGCCTCTTGAAGGCCACCTCGAAATTCGGCGGCCAGATGGATTCGCTCGCCGACATCATCAATTTCGGCGTTGCCCCGGCGCTCGTGCTCTATGTCTTCATCCTCGACCAGGCGCGCTCCTTCGGCTGGATCGCGGCGTTGATCTACACCATCGCCGCAGGCCTGCGCCTCGCGCGCTTCAACGTCATGGCCGAGCGCGAGACCAAGGCCAAGTGGCAGACGGAATATTTCGTCGGCGTGCCGGCCCCCGCGGGCGGCATGCTGGTGCTGCTGCCGGTCTATCTCGGCTTCCTCGGCCTTGCGCCGAGCCCGCTCTTCGCCTACCTCGCCTCCGGCTACACGGTGCTGATCGGCTTCCTGCTGGTCAGCCGCCTGCCGGTCTGGTCCGGCAAGTCGGAAGGCAGCCGCATCCGCCGTGATCTCGTGCTGCCGGGCATCCTGCTCGTCGTGCTCTATGTCGCGACCCTGATGAGCTTCACCTGGGAGACCATGGTGGTGACGGTCGTCGCCTATCTGGCGACCCTGCCGTTCGGCGCCCGTTCCTGGCAGCGCAAATATGGCGGCTGGACCGCGCCGGTGACGCACGGCGCCAGCGAGTTCCCCGACGAGCCCGACGGGCAATAATCCTCGCCCATCACATCCGCGTGAACCCTGGAGAAGCCCTGCCCGCACACCGTGGGCGGGGCTTGATTTTTTGTCGCAAGTCGATTAGGTAGCTATCAAATAGATAGCAAGCTAATTGTATTTGGGCTACCGAGATGAGCACATCCGATCCGCACGAGCGTATCCTCGACGACCTTTCCCGCGTGCAGCGCAAGATGCGCGCCCTGTTCGATGCCCGCGTGAAGGAGCGGGGGCTGACGCTGCCGCGCGCCCGCGCGCTTCTGATCCTCGGCCGCGGCGTCAATCTCAACCAGCGCGAGCTGGCCGACGAGCTCGACATCGAGACGCCGACGCTCGTGCGCCTGCTCGACGGCATGGAGAAGCAGGGCTTCATCGAGCGCCAGTCGGTGGAAGGCGATCGCCGGGCCAAGCAGATCGTCATGACCCCGCGCGGCGCCAAGGTCGCCGAAGAGGTGCTGGACCTTGCCCGCTCGCTGCGCGCCGATGTGCTGAAGAGCATCTCGGCCCATGACATGTCGACCACGGTCAAGGTCTTCGCCGCGATGTCCGACAATATCGCGAAGAGCTGTCGGGAGAGCGTCGAGGCATGAGCACCGGTCCCGCCCCGGGCGGGCGCGAAGGAGAGGGCGAACTGCCGCAGTCCGCGGCGGAGGAACCGGCCGGCGAGAAACCGGTCGGCGAGACGCCTGCCGCCGCTCCGCCACCGCCCATGGCGCCGCCGCGCGCCGCCGCCTATATGGCCGCCTCCACCCTGCTTGCCATGACGCAGGGCTTCGGCATGAACCTCGTCGCCGCCAACATCCCGCAGCTCCAGGGCCCGTTCGGTGCCACCACCGCCGAGGCGACCTGGCTGATGGCCGCCTACATGGCCCCGAACGCCTCGCTCTCGCTGGCGCTCATCAAGATCCGCAACCAGTATGGCCTGCGCCCCTTCGCCGAGCTCGGCATTGCCGTCTTCCTCCTCGTGTCGGTGGCGCATATCTTCATCACGGACCTGCACTCCGCCCTCGTGCTGCGCTTCTTCGCCGGCATCGCGGCCGCGCCGCTCTCCTCGCTCGGCTTCCTCTACATGCTGGAGGCCTTCAGCCCGGCGCGCAAGCTGACGATCGGCATCTCGCTCGCGCTGACCAATATCGGTCTCGCCGCCCCGCTCACCCGGCTCATTTCCCCGTCGCTCATCGATCTCGGCGGCGTGCGGGCGCTGCTGCATTTCGAGCTGGCGCTCGCCATGCTGTCCTTCGCGGCGATCTATCTCCTGCCGCTCACGCCGCCGCCGCGGGTGAAGGTCATCGAGAAGCTGGACATTGTCAGCTACCTGTTCATCGCCGTCGGTTTCGGCGCGGGCGCCGTCGTGCTCGTGCTCGGCCGGCAATATTGGTGGCTGGAGGCCCGCTGGATCGGCGAACTGCTCGTCGTCATGATCGGCGCGCTCACCATCGCCGCCGTCATCGAGCTCAACCGGGAGAGGCCGCTGATCGACCTGCGCTGGCTGTTCAGTCGCGAGGTGCTGCACTTCGCCGCCGTGCTGGTGCTGTTCCGGCTGATGCTGGCCGAGCAGACCGCCGTCGCCGGCAATTTCTTCCAGATCACCGGCCTGCAGAACGACCAGCTCACCGGGCTCTACGGCATGGTGGCGCTCGCCACCGCTGCGGGCGGCCTCCTCTGTGCGGCCATCCTGAAGCCCGGCCGGGAGCCCGGCATCCACATGGCGGCGCTGCTGCTGATCGGTGTCGGTGCCTTTCTCGACAGCCGGGCGACGAATTTGACGCGGCCGGAGCAGATGTATCTGAGCCAGGCGATGATCGCCGCCGGCGGCAGCCTGTTCCTGCCGCCCGCCATCGCCTCCGGCTTCACGCTGGCGCTGCGCAAGGGGCCGCAATACATCCTCAGCTTCATCGTCGTCTTCCTGGTGACGCAGAGCCTCGGCGGCCTTGCCGGCTCGGCGCTGTTCGGCTCCTTCATCACGCTGCGCGAGAAATTCCACTCGAACATCCTCGCCGAGGCGATGACGCTGGCCGATCCGCTGGTCTCAGGCCGCGTGGCGCAGCTTTCCGCCGCCTATGGCCACACGATCACCGATCCGGCCGTGCTGAAGGCGGAGGGCGTCGCGCTGCTCGGCCAGCAGGTGACACGGGAGGCCAATGTGCTCGCCCACAACGATGCCTTCCTCGTCATCGCGCTGCTCGCCGTCGGCGCCGCGACGGCGCTCGCCATCCACATGCTTTACATCCGTATCAGAGAGGCCGGCGCCCGCAGCGGCGGGCCGGCGGCCGTTGAAGGTTGACCGAAATGAAGACTTACATCCGCAATACCGCCACGGCGCTCGCCCTCGTCCTCGGCGTGGCCGGCATCGGCGCGGTGCTCTACGCCTGGCAGCTCCCGCCCTTTGCCAGCGAGGTCCAGACGACGGACAACGCCTATGTGCGCGGCTACGTGACGCTGATCAGCCCGCAGCTCGCCGGCTATGTCACCGAGGTGTCCGTGAAGGACTATGAGACGGTCAAGGCCGGCGCCGTGCTCGCCCGTCTCGACGACCGCATCTTCCGCCAGAAGGTCGAGCAGGCCAATGCCACGCTCGCCAGCCAGAAGGCGGCGCTCGCCAATTCCGAGCAGCAGGAGAACGCTGCCAGGGCCCGCATCGGTGCCAGCGAGGCGGCGCTCGACAGCGCGACCTATGCCAAGCGCCGGGCGGAGGAGAACTGGAACCGCATCGATGAACTGTCGAACAAGGGCATCGCCACCCAGAGCGACCGCGAGCAGAGCCGCACCACGCTCGACCAGGCCGAGGCCGCCATCGCACAGGCGAAGGCGAATCTCGAAGTCTCCCGGCAGGATCTGCAGACGATCATCGTCGGCCGCGATTCCCTGCGTGCCGCGGTGGCGGGGGCGGAGGCCTCGGTGGAGCTTGCCAGGATCGACCTTTCCAACACTGTCATCACCGCCCCGCGCGACGGCGCGGTGGGCGAGGTGGGCGTCAAGCTCGGCCAGTATGTCGCCGCCGGCACCCAGCTCATGGCCGTCGTGCCGCACGACACCTGGGTCATCGCCAATTTCAAGGAAACGCAGCTCGCCTATATCAAGCCCGGCCAGAAGGTCGAGGTCAGCGTCGATGCGCTGAAGCACGCCACGCTGACCGGCCGTGTCGAGCGCTTCTCGCCCGCCACGGGCTCGGAGTTCAGCGTGATCAAGCCGGACAACGCCACCGGCAATTTCACGAAGGTCGCCCAGCGCGTGCCCGTGCGCATCGCCATCGACGAGGGGCAGGAACTCGCGAAGCACCTTGCGCCGGGGCTTTCGGTGGTGGTGAAGACGGTGGTGGGGGAGTAGGAAATTTCAGCGCGTACCGCCGGGCTCTGCGGCGACCGCCCCTCACCCTAACCCTCTCCCCGTAAACGGGGAGAGGGGACGTGCCCCGCAAACAGTCATTGTCTGAGGAAACGGTGCGGCATATCCCTTCTCCCCGCTTGCGGGGAGAAGGTGGCCGACAGGCCGGATGAGGGGCAACTCCCTGGGATCACGCCGGCAAACGATAGTCCAGCAGACGCCCCTGCCGCATGTCGAACAACTTCCCCGTCTCGGCATAATCCGGCGCGACCAGCGACAGGATGACCTTCGCCACCTCCGAGGGATGCTGCAGGGTCGAGGGGTCCTCGCCGGGAATCGCCTGGGCGCGCATGGCGGTGCGGGTGGCGCCGGGATCGAGCGCGGTGATGCGGAGCGCCGTGCGCTGCGTCTCGCCGGCCCAGGTGCGCGCGAGCGCCTCGACGGCCGCCTTGGAGGCCGAGTAGGGGCCCCAGAAGGGCTTGCACTTGTGCGCGGCGCTGGACGAGAGGATGACGGCGCGGCCGGCATCCGACTTCAAGAGCAGCGGCTCGACCGAGCGGATGAGCCGCCAGGTGGACGTGACGTTGATCGCCATCACCTTCTCGAACACCTTCGCCTCGACATGGCCGATCGGCGAGATCGTGCCGAGCACGCCGGCATTGGCGACGAGGATGTCGAGCTTGCCCCAGCGCTCGAAGATCGAGCCGCCGAGCTTGTCGATCGCCGGCATGTCGGTGAGGTCGAAGGGTACCAGCGTCGCCGAGCCGCCGGCGGCCTTGATCGCATCGTCCAGTTCTTCCAGGCCGCCGACCGTGCGGGCGCAGGCGATGACATGCGCACCGGCCTTCGCGAGTTCGAGGGCGGTGAAATAGCCGATGCCGCGCGACGCGCCGGTGACCAGCGCGAGGCGGCCTTTCAGGTCGATGCTCATGATGTCTTCAATTATCCGTTGCTTGCCAGAACCGAGACCTTCCGTCCCATCGTCTCGCCTTCCTTGTCAAGGAGGCGCGTCGGATAGTCGCCGGTGAAGTAGTGGTCGGTGAACTGCGGACGGGCCGGGTTACGGTCCTCGCCGCCGACGGCGCGGTAGAGCCCGTCGATGGAGAGGAATTCCAGCGAATCCGCCCCGATATACTGCGCCATCGCCTTGACGTCGTTGTACTGGTTGGCGAGCAGCTTGTCCCGGTCGGGCGTGTCGATGCCATAGAAGTCGGGATAGAAGATCATCGGGCTGGCGACGCGGACATGCACTTCCTTCGCGCCCGCATCGCGGATCATCTGAACGATCTTCAGCGACGTCGTGCCGCGCACGATCGAATCGTCGACGAGGATGACGCGCTTTCCGTCGATCATCGCGCGGTTGGCGGAGTGCTTCAGCTTGACGCCGAAGGCGCGGATCTGCTGCGTCGGCTCGATGAAGGTGCGGCCGACATAGTGGTTGCGGATGATGCCGTATTCGAACGGTATGCCGCTCTGCTGGGCATAGCCGAGCGCGGCGGGCGTGCCGCCGTCCGGCACCGGCACGACGACGTCGCCCTCGACCGGGTGCTCCTTGGCAAGGTTCATGCCCATGTTCTTGCGCGCGACATAGACCGAGCGGCCGCCGACGACGGAATCGGGGCGGGCGAAATAGACATATTCGAAGAGGCAGAGGCGCTCCGGCTGCGGATTGCCCGATTTCCTGGCCTCGATGGTGATGGAGCCGTCCGGCTGGATCTCGCAGACGATGATCTCGCCGTTCTCGACGTCGCGGATATATTTCGCGCCGATGATGTCGAGCGCGCAGGTTTCCGAGGCGAAGATCGGCTTGCCGTCGAGCTCGCCCATGACGAGCGGGCGGATGCCGGTGGGGTCGCGCGCGGCGATCAGCTTGGTGCGGGTGATGCCGAGCATCGAATAGCCGCCTTCCATCTGGCGGATCGCGTCGATGAAGCGGTCCGTCGTGGAGGTGTAGCGCGAGCGGGCGATGAGGTGGAGCACGACCTCCGTGTCCGAGGTCGACTGACAGATCGCGCCGCCGGCGATGATCTGCCGGCGCAGCGTCAGGCCGTTGGTGAAGTTGCCGTTATGGGCGACGGCGATGCCGCCGACCTCCAGTTCCGCAAAGAGCGGCTGCACGTTGCGCAGCGCCACTTCCCCGGTGGTGGAATAGCGGGTGTGGCCGATCGCCATGTTGCCGGGCAGCTTTGCGAGCGTCACCGGGTTCGTATAGTGGTCGCCGACGAGGCCCATATGCTTTTCCGTATGGAACTGCTTGCCGTCGAAGGAGACGATGCCGGCGGCTTCCTGGCCGCGATGCTGCAGCGCGTGCAGGCCGAGCGCCGTCAGTGTTGCGGCTTCCGGATGGCCGAGAATGCCGAAGACGCCGCATTCTTCGTGAAGCGTATCGCCGTCGAGATCGTCGTCGTGGCGGCCGGGGAACTGGAAGTCGCTCATTGCTGCAAGCCTTTGCTCGGGACCGTAAGAGGTTGCACGGGGTTCTGGGTCGTTCGGCAAGGCCCATATGGGTATTGCCGAAAGCATTTGCCACCGAGGCCCGGAAGCGTCAGTGGCTGATGTTCTATCCTACCAAAAAATCGGGGAGCCTGCCTTCGCCATTTCTCGCGAGTGTCGGCTCCCCCTGTCGATTATCCGTTCGTGGCGGGCGTATCTTCGGCGGGCGCCTGGTTCGTGCCGCCGGCGGCGCCGTCCGGGTCCTCCGTGCCGCCTTCGCCTTCGGCCGGCTTGCCGCGTAGGCGGTCGAGGATCGTCGCGTCGGCATCCTCCGGCAGGAGCGCCACGAGGCGCGAGCCGAGATTGTCGAGCAGCGGCTTGGTCTTTGCCGTGGTGACCCAGGACGGCTGCTGCTGCGGGGCGACCAGCCAGTTGAAGAACAGCATGGCGACGACGACGAGCAGGATGCCGCGGGCCGCGCCGAACAGGAAGCCGAGCGTGCGGTCGAGCGCGCCGATGCGGCTGTCGATGATGAAATCGGCAATGCGCATGGTGATGAAGGAGATCACGATGAGCGCGACGAGGAAGACGGCGGCGGCGGAGCCGACCATGGCGACCGTGTCGCTCGTCGTATAGTCCTTCGCATAGGGCAGGAGGACCGGATAGAGGAAATAGGCGGCTGCCGCGGCACCCACCCAGCTTGCGACGGAGAGCACTTCGCGCGAAAAACCGCGCACCATCGCCAATACGGCGGAGAACAGCGCGACGCCGATGACGATACCGTCGAGAATTGTGATGGGCATGTTCGTCCTACTCCAAACCCGAAATGTCGCCGGGCCCCGCACCGTTCAAGCGGGGCACCTTAGCGGAAGGCGTCTTCGCCGTCTCAGTTCGGCACGCCGGCAGCCGATGTTTCCCACAGGCCATTGCCGTCTGCCGGAGGGCGTCAAACGTCCTCGTCTTCCCGCTTCAGGGCGCTCTTCGAACCGGCAATGCGCGCCACCAGATCCGGCAGGCTGTCGATCTCGCTCCAGCGGCCGCCATTGCCCTTGGGCAGATCGGCGGAACCGGCGGGCAGGACGGCCTGCGAAAAACCCAGCTTTTCCGCCTCCTTGAGGCGCTGGGCGGTGTGCGCCACCGGGCGAATGGCGCCCGACAGGCTGACTTCGCCGAAATAGACGCAATCGGCCGGAAGGGCAAGACCGGCAAGCGAGGAAACCAGCGCGGAGGCGACCGCAAGGTCCGCCGCCGGTTCCGTGATGCGATAACCGCCCGCCACGTTGAGGTAAACGTCGTGTTGCCCGAGGCGGACGCCGCAATGGGCCTCCAGCACCGCGAGGATCATCGAGAGCCGCGCCGAATCCCAGCCGACGACCGCCCGGCGCGGCGTTCCGAGCGAGGTGGGGGCGACGAGCGCCTGCACCTCGACCAGCACCGGCCGCGTGCCCTCCATGCCGGCGAAGACCGCCGCGCCCGGCGATTTCGCATTGCGCTCGCCGAGGAAGAGTTCGGAGGGGTTGGAGACCTCGCGCAAACCCTTGTCGGACATTTCGAAGACGCCGATCTCGTCCGTGGGGCCAAAGCGGTTCTTGACCGTGCGCAGGATGCGGTAGTGGTGGCCGCGGTCGCCCTCGAAATAGAGCACGGCATCGACCATGTGCTCGACGACGCGCGGGCCGGCGATCTGGCCTTCCTTGGTGACATGGCCAACGAGCACCATGGCGGCGCCCGTCTGCTTGGCGAAGCGGATCATCGCCTGCACGCCGGTGCGCACCTGCGTCACGGTGCCGGGCGCGGCCTCGGCGGTGTCGCTCCAGAGCGTCTGGATCGAATCGATGATGACGAGGTCCGGCCGCTTGCCTTCCCCGACGGTGGCCAAGATATCCTCGACATTGGTCTCGGCGGCGAGCAGCACGTCGGTCTCGGCCGCCTGCAGGCGCTGGGCGCGCAGGCGCACCTGCGCCACCGCCTCTTCGCCCGAGACATAGATGATGCGGTGGCCGCGGCGGGAGAGGGCGGCGGCGGCCTGCATCAGGAGGGTGGACTTGCCGATGCCGGGATCGCCGCCGATCAGCACCGCCGAGCCGCGCACGAAGCCGCCGCCGGTCGCACGGTCGAGTTCGCCGATGCCGGTGTGGATGCGCGGGGCTTCCTCGATCTCGCCCGACAGGGCGGTCAGCGCGACCGGCCGGCCCTTCTTCGGCACCTTGCCGGGCCCGGAGCCGATGCCGCCCATCGGGTCTTCCTCGACGACGGTGTTCCATTCGCCGCAGCCCTCGCATTTCCCGACCCAGCGGGAATGCGCGGTGCCGCAGTTCTGGCAGACGAATTGGGTGCGGGCTTTCGCCATCGGGTCTCGCTTTCCGGGAATCGCTCCGCAAGCCCTTAGCACAAAACAGGAACGTGTCCTATTTTTTCACCGCCTCGTAGCGCCGTTCGTAGCGGCTGCCGAGGCTGGTCAGGAGTTCGTAGTCGATCGTGCCGCCGGCGCGGGCCACGTCCTCGATGGGCATGCTGCGGCCGAAGAGCTCGATGAAGTCGCCGGCCCGGACGCTGCCCTCCGGCAGGTCCGTCACGTCGAAATGCGTGAGGTCCATGGTGACGCGGCCGATCAGCGGCACGGTGCGGCCGTGCAGCACGCCGCTGGCGCCCGGGATGTTCGTCTTGCGCAGCGGCACGCCGGAGCCGGAGAGGGCGCGCATGTAGCCGTCCGCATAGCCGACCGCGGCGACGGCGATGCGCGTGCCGCGGGAGAAGACGGTGGTGGCGCCGTAGCTGACGCTTTCGCCGGCCTTCGCCTCGCGCACCTGCAGGATGCGCGCCTCGGCGGTGACGACGGGTTTCATCGGGTTCGGCACGTCATTGACGGCCGCCCCGCCATAGAGCGAAATGCCGGGGCGGGTGAGGGTGAAGTGATAGTCCTCGCCGAGGAAGATGCCGGCCGAATTGGCGAGCGTCGCATCGATGCCGTCGAAGGCGTCGACGGCGGTGCGGAAACGCTGGAGTTGCTGGCGGTTCAGCGGGTGGCTCGGGTCATCCGCGCAGGCGAGGTGGCTGAGCAGCATGATCGGCGAAAAGCTCGCCGGCCGCGCCACGTCGCCGGCAAGCGCCAGTGCATCCTCGACGCGCAGGCCGAGCCGGCTCATGCCGGTGTCGACATGCAGCACGCAGGGGTGGTCGCGCCCGTCGGAAACGGCGGCCATGAAGACGGCGAGCTGCTCCTCCGAGGCGATGACGGGCACGAGGTCGAATTCGAAGAACAGCCGCTCGGAGCCGGCCCACATGCCCGACAGCACGTAGATCCGGACATCCGGCAGCGTTGCGCGCAACGCCGCGCCTTCCGCGGGCGTCGCGACGAAGAAATCGCGCGCGCCCGCCAGGTGAAAGGTCCTTGCCGCCGGCTCCAGCCCGATGCCGTAGGCGTCCGCCTTGAGCACCGCGGCGGTGCGGGCGGCGCCCGAGCGCCGCGCCATGGCGCGCCAGTTGTCGGCAAGGGCCGAAAGGTCGATCGTCAGGCGGGCATGGTCCTCGCCGGCGACGGGCAGGGTGGAACGGGCGTGCGTGTGGTGCGTGCTCATGGCTCCTGAGATACAGCCTGTGGACCATGGCGGCAATACGGCCGTCCGCTGCATTGCCGCCGGGAGGAGCGGCCTCTATGGTGCCGCCGCGAAAGGGAGAGACGATGCGGGCAGGGATGAGAACGGCCGTGGGGGCGATGGCCCTCGTCCTTGCGGGCAAGGCCCCGGCCGCGGAAAGCGTGCCGACGGACGCGGCCATGCGCGAGGCGCATGCGGTGCTGCTCGGCCTTGCCCAGGACGGCGCGGCGCCGGTGCGCGAGGCGGGCGCGGACATCTACTATTCCATCGTCGACAATCCCGATGCGCCGCGGCTGGTGACACGGCTGGAAGTCTCCGGCGCGCCCTGCCGCGCCCGCACCACCTCGGCCCTGCAGTTCCCGGGAAAATGGGCGACGCTGACGCTCGGCCTCGTCGATCTCGGCCGCGTGACGACGGTCACCGCCTATGCCTCCATCGACGACATGATCGCGGAGACAAGGCCCGTTTCGCTCGCCTCACCTGACGTGGAGCAGATCGTGCTGACGGGCGAGGGGCTCTATTGTTCGAGCCACATGTCGCTCTCGGGTCAAAGCAGCGCCTCGGAGGATACCTGTTCGGACAGGCTGGACCTGCCGATGATGGACGAGGAGCAGAGGGCGCGCGGCCGCCGCGTCCTCGCCATCGTGGCCGACATCTGCAAGGCGCCGGCCTTCGGCAAGAAGTGAGGCCGCAAGGGCGGCCTCAGTGGTCGTACTGGCTGAAGGACGGGTCGGCGAGGTCGGTGAAGCGGGTATATTCCGACTGGAAGGCGAGCTTCACCGTGCCCGTGGGCCCGTGACGCTGCTTGGCGATGATCACGTCCGCCGTGCCCTTCACCTTCTCGAACTGCATCTTCCATTCTTCGTATTTCGGGTCGAATTCGTCGCGCGGTTCGAGGTTCTTCACGTAATATTCCTCGCGGAACACGAAGAGCACGACGTCGGCGTCCTGCTCGATCGAGCCCGATTCGCGAAGGTCTGACAGTTGCGGGCGCTTGTCCTCGCGGCTTTCCACCTGACGGGAAAGCTGGGAGAGCGCGATGATCGGCACGTTCAGTTCCTTGCCGAGCGCCTTGAGGCCCGTCGTGATCTGGGTGATCTCCTGCACGCGGTTGTCGCTCGACTTGCCCGAGCCGGTCATGAGCTGGATATAGTCCACCACGAGGCAATCGAGGCCGCGTTGGCGCTTCAAGCGCCGCGCGCGGGCGGAGAGCTGGGCGATGGAGATGCCGCCGGTCTGGTCGATATAGAGCGGGACCTTCTGCATCATTTGGCTGCAGGCGACGAGCTTTTCGAAATCGGCCTCGGAAATGTCGCCGCGGCGGATCTTCGACGAGGAGACTTCCGTCTGCTCGGAGATGATACGGGTGGCGAGCTGTTCGGAGGACATTTCGAGCGAGTAGAAGCCGACGACGCCGCCGTTCTTCGCCTTGAACGAGCCGTCCGCCTGGACTTCCGGCTCATAGGCGGCGGCGATGTTGTAGGCGATGTTGGTCGCGAGCGAGGTCTTGCCCATGCCGGGACGGCCGGCGAGCACGATCAGGTCGGAGCGCTGCAGGCCGCCCATGCGGGCGTCGAGCGAATGGATGCCGGTGGAGATGCCCGACAGCGAGCCGTCGCGCTCGAAGGCGGCGCCCGCCATGTCGATCGCCAGTGCGACGGCATCGTTGAAAGACTGGAAGCCGCCGTCGTAGCGGCCCGTCTCGGCCAGCTCGAACAGGCGCCGTTCGGCATCCTCGATCTGGGTCTGCGGCGGCATGTCGAGCGGCGCGTCATAGGCGATGTTGACCATGTCCTCGCCGATATTGATCAGCGAGCGGCGGAGCGCCAGGTCGTAGATCGCCCGGCCGTAGTCCTCCGCGTTGATGATCGTTACCGCTTCGGCGGCAAGGCGCGCGAGATATTGCGGGATCGTGAGGTCCCCCACCTTGCCGTCGGCCGGCAGGTGCGTCTTCAGCGTGATCGTCGTCGCGATCTTGCCCATGCGGATCGTGTCGCCGGCAAGCTCGTAGATCTTGCGGTGCAGCGGCTCGTTGAAGTGCATGGGCTTCAGGAAGTCCGAGACGCGGTAGTAGGCATCGTTGTTGACGAGGATCGCGCCGAGCAGCGCCTGTTCGGCCTCGATGTTGTTCGGTGCCTCGCGATGATGCAGCTCCGCATTGTCGCGGCCGGCCTGGTTGAGCTTGCGCACGGCGTCGTTCATCGTCCCGAATCTCCCCATCCCTGTTTGCGAAGGCCGCTGGTTTGGTTGCTTTGCCGCCGGGGGTCAAGCGGTTCCGACTCGCCCCGTCCATTAAGCCCGGTCTTAGACTTTTCCACAGGCGGCAGGAACACAGCAAGCCCGGATTGCGCCGGGCCTGCTGTCTTTCGGTTGACTTCGCTCCCGAATCTCAGAGCGAGGCTTCCTGCGGGAATTGCCGCGCGCCGCGGCGCTCGCCCTTCGGATTGCCCTCGTGCGCCTTGAGGCAATCCTCGCCGCGCCCGATATATTCGCGCGTCAGCGGCACGGCCTCCTGATCGTGGACGAGCTGGAGCTGGAAGACGACGAGGTTCTGCCAGCGGAAGGCGCTCTCGGAGGCGGCGAGGTAGAACTCCCAGATCCGGCAGAACTTTTCGTCGTAAAGGGCCTTCGCCTCCTCGCGCCGGGCCATGAAGCGCTCCCGCCAGTGGCGCAGCGTCTCGGCATAGTGCAGGCGCAGGATCTCCACGTCCGTCACGGCAAGGCCGCTCTTCTCCACCGCCTGCATGACCTCCGAGAGGGCAGGGATGTAGCCGCCGGGGAAGATGTACTTCTCGATGAACGGATTGTTGGCCGAGGGGCGGTCCGTGCGGCCGATCGTGTGCAGCAGCATCACGCCGTCGCGCTTGAGCAGCGACGCGCTCTTGCGGAAATAGGTCAGATAGTTCGGCCGGCCGACATGTTCGAACATGCCGACGGAGACGATACGGTCGAACGGACCTTCCGTGTTGCGGTAATCCTGCAGCAGGAAGTTCACCTCGCCCGTCAATCCGGCCTCGCGCGCCCGTTTTTGCGAAAGGGCGTGCTGCTCGTCGGAGAGCGTCACGCCCGTCACCTTGGCGCCGAGCTGGCGGGCGAGATAGAGCGCCATGCCGCCCCAGCCGCTGCCAATGTCGAGCACGCTCTGGCCCGGGCGGTTGATGTTGAGCTTGGCCGCGATGTGGCGCTTTTTGGCAAGCTGCGCCTCGTCCAGCGTCTGGTCCGGCCGCTCGAAATAGGCGCAGGAATATTGCCGGTCCTCATCGAGGAAGAGATCGTAGAGCGCGCCCGTGAGGTCGTAGTGGTGCTGGACGTTCCTGCGCGAGCGCACGATGCTGTTCTTCTCCCGCACCCAGCGGAAGAGGTAGCGCACCCGCTCCAGGAAATGGTTCCAGCGGCTGTCGTAATATTTGAAATCGGGATTGCCGGTGAAGACGGTCTTCAGCAGGCCGTAGATATCGCCTTCCACGATGTCGATATCGCCCGTGCCATAGTGGTGCCCGAGATAGTAGGCGGGGTCGAGGGCGAGGCCCCAGAGTGCTTTTTTCGTGTTGAGACGCATGTGGACGGGATTTCCGGTGCCGTCGCCGAAGCTCTGGCTGGTGCCGTCCGGATAGGTGATCGTCAGATTTCCGGTCTCGACGAGGCGGGAAACGAGAGCCTGTACAATGAATTTCATTCGCTAAACTCCGTCGCGCTTAAAAAATCTGGCGGAACGGGTCTGGTCGGAAACCGGCCTGGGAAGCGGCCCGACCGCCAATCCAGTCTAACGACGTATAAATATTGATGCGAAAAATCGGATTTCAAGCCGTGCTTTTTGGCCATCGCCTGGCCAGGGCGCGAAGGCGCCGCGTGGATCCTCGGGGTCAAGCCCGAGGATGAGGAAAGAGGGGCAGCATCTCCTCCCCGCTTTCACCGCGGGCTTGCTTGCGGATCCACGCCTCACCCGCAGCCCCAAAACAAATGAGCCGGCAAAGCCGGCTCATTGTCGTTATCAGGCTTCGTCGCCTTCGCCGTCGGCTTCCGGGTCGAAGAAGTCGGCCGCGGTCAGGGCGTCTTCGTCAACGCCGTAGATGGCGTCGGCCGAGGTCAGGCTTTCGCCCTTGGCCTGGCGCTCGGCTTCGTCGGCGGAGCGGGCAACGTTGACTTCGATGGCGATCTCGACTTCGGCGTGCAGGTGCAGGACGACCTTGTGCAGGCCGATCGCCTTGATCGGGGTGTTGAGCTCGACCTGGTTGCGGCCGACGTTGAAGCCTTCGGCAGCCAGCGTCTCGATGACGTCGCGGGCAGCGACCGAGCCGTAGAGCTGGCCGGTTTCGCCGGCGGAGCGGACGATGACGAAGGACTTGCCGTCGAGCTTCTCGGCGACCGTCTGGGCTTCCGACTTGCGCTCGAGGTTGCGGGCTTCGAGCGTCGCACGCTCGGATTCGAAGCGCTTCTTGTTGGCTTCGTTGGCGCGCAGCGCCTTGCCGAGCGGCAGCAGGTAGTTACGGGCGAAGCCGTCGCGAACCTTTACGGTTTCGCCCATCTGGCCGAGCTTGGCGATGCGTTCGAGGAGAATGACGTCCATGTGAGAGTTCCTTTCGTGACGTTCAGGGATTCTGGTTCTTGTTTTTCGCCGGGCCGGCGGGCGTCAGCGCGATGGTGCGCCGCGTGTCCATCAGGCCCAGGACGAGGATGGCGAAGACCGGTATCGTGAAGAGCAATACCGAGAGATATGCGAACCACAGGGCAAAAAGCCGCCACGGCTTGCCGCGCGTCCTGAAATGCAGGCTCGCGAAGCCGGCAAGCACGAAACCGGCCCCGAAGGTGCCGCAGACGAGCGCGCCGATGATCGCCGGCACGCCGCCCATGAAGGCGAGGACGAGGCCGGCGAGGAAGAAGAAGATCGCGTTGCGGTGCATGCGCAGCGTCGAGGGCATGTCCTCGCGGGGGCGAAGGCCGCGGCCGGACAGGCGCACGATGAAGGTCGCGACGTAGTAGGCCGCAAACAGCAGGAACACCCACAGCGCGCCCTGCACCAGCGGCAGCGCGAGGGCGAAGATGGCTTTCAACTGCGCGACGGCGGCGGCGTCGGGATTGTAGAGCGGCTCCTGCGCCTTCAGCGTCTGGATGACGATGTCGACGAGCTGGCTCGCCATGGCGCTGTCGTAACCGACGATCGCGCCGACGGCGATCATGCCGAGCGTCACCATGACGGCAAGGTGCGCAAGGATGTTGGACAGCGGATACCAGGCGAGCGCGTCTTCCGGGCCGCCGAGTTCGGAAGCGGGGCGCGCCAGATTCGCAAGGTTGGAAAGCCAGCCGGCCGGGATCAGCGTGATGATGACGATCAGAAGCGCGAAATGCGAGGAGACCAGCATGGAGGCGGTCGCGCCGCCGGCGACGACGGCGATCAGCGCGCTGGCATTGCCCCAGCCGAGGCCGGCAATGAGAATGGGAAGGGCGGACGCGGCGTAAAGCACGATCGCCAGCGTCGACTGCGCATTCGCGCTCAGCGAAAGCAGAGCGGCGGTCACACCGGCAATCAGGCCGGTCGCAATCGATGTCGGCGTCAGGGTCTTCACGGCTTCGCTGTCCTGTCTGGTCAGACAGTTAGAGGAGTTTCCTGACAAACCTGTTCAGGACCGTCTCCCCAACATGGGATTTTGACCTTTCTCAAGGTCGGCGGCTCCGATCCGCGCCCAACGCGGAAGGGAAAGGGGGAAGGCGGCAGGGCCGTCTTCCCCGGAGTCAGGTGTCCCGGCCCGACGTCGAGTCAGGCCGCAGAGTCACGTCCTTACGCTACGACGTAGGGCAGCAGGCCGAGGAAGCGGGCGCGCTTGATCGCCTTGGCGAGCTCGCGCTGCTTCTTCTGGGAAACGGCCGTGATGCGGGACGGAACGATCTTGCCGCGCTCGGAAATGTAGCGCGACAGGAGACGGACGTCCTTGTAGTCGATCTTCGGAGCGTTTGCGCCCGAGAAGGGGCAGGTCTTGCGGCGGCGGTGGAACGGACGGCGTGCCGGAGCGGAAGAAACATCAGCCATTGTAATAAACTCCTTCTGCTTCGATTACGCGCGGTCTTCGCGGGCCGGACGGTCGCCACGCGGCGGGCGGTCGCCGAAGTCGCGGCGCGGACGGTCGCCGAAATCGCGGCGCGGGCCGCGGTCGTCGCCGTCACGACGCGGACGGTCGTCGCGGTCGCGCTTCTGCATCATGGCCGACGGGCCTTCCTCGTGGGCTTCCACGGCGATGGTCATGTAACGAAGAACGTCTTCGTTGATGCGCATCTGGCGTTCCATCTCGTGGATGGCGGCGGCCGGAGCGTCGATGTCCATCAGCGCGTAATGCGCCTTGCGGTTCTTCTTGATGCGGTAGGTGAGGGACTTGAGGCCCCAGTTCTCAACCCGGCCGACCTTGCCGCCGAGCGATTCGATCACACCCTTGTACTGTTCGACGAGAGCGTCGACCTGCTGGGCGGACACGTCCTGGCGGGCCAGGAAGACATGTTCGTAAAGAGCCATGTGGCTTTGCCTTTCTTGCGTTTACACCCGAAACCGGCGCCAAGCCTCAACGACAGTTCTCAGGGGCTTCAAGAAGCCCGAAGCAAGAAAAGCGTTTAATCCAGACGGTCGAGAGCGGAGACACGGGAGGCCGGAGCCCTTGGCTCCAACGGCGGTTTCTTAGGACCGCCGGCCCTCCGTTCAGCCACCAGCCGATTGACCGGGTGTGTTGAACAGCGCGCCTTATACGGGTTTTCCGGCCGAAAGCAAGACCCGGAGCAAAATACAAGACCCGAGACCGGAACGCGCTGCCTCGTTTTGCAACAGGCTGGAACCAAAAGGAAGACGCCGCGTTGTTCATTGCGATCCAACCAGATACCCAACCAGATGGAGTGACCGACATGCAAGACCCGAACCTTGTCAATCGTCCCCCGGAAGATCGCATCACGCGCCCGGTGGATGATCGCGGACCGACCGTCGTGAACCAGAGCAGCGGGAGGGGCACGGGCGGCTGGGCCGTGGCCGTCATCCTTGCCGTGCTCGTCGCCGTGGGCATCTTCTATTTCGTCGGCAGCGGCACGCCGGGTGACGGCGTCGACCCGAACGCCAACACGTCGGCCATCGGCACCACCGACACGGCGCCGGCCGACGGCACGGCCACGGATGGCCAGGCGGGCGGTGCCACCGGCACGCAGCCGCTGGAAAGCCAGCCGGACGGCGGTGTCGAGGGTGGTGCAACCACCACAAACCCGTAACGTCACCCGCATGAGGCAAAAGAAAAACCCGCCGGAAACGGCGGGTTTCTCGATTCTCGGTTGAGCCTGCCGCGTGGATCCTCGGCTCAAGGCCGAGGATGACGGAGGGAAGGCAGAGGCTTCCGATGCATTGAACGGTGCGGCATGCGGCACCCTTTCCTGCGATCCTCTTGCCTCGCTTCTTTCGTCATCCTCGTCCTTGAGGCGAGGATCCACGCGGCATCCCAATACTTTACGCCATAAGCATTCGCTTCACATCGGCGCGGGATAGAGCCGGTGGATGCGGCGGATGCCGTTCAGCACGTCGGGCGGGAGCGTGACGTCCGCCGCGCCGATATCCGTCTTCAATTGCTCCATCGACGTCGCGCCGATGATGACGGAGGCCATGAAGGGCCGTGTCAGGCAGAAGGCGAGGGCCATCTGGGCGGGGTCGAGCCCGTGCTCCTTCGCCAGCTCCACATAGGCGCGCACGGCCGGCTCCTGCAGCGGCTGGTAGCGGCCGCCAAGGTCGCCGTTCTTCGTCAGGCGCGAGCCCTCCGGCCGGGCGCCGTCGAGATATTTGCCGGTCAGGAGCCCTGCGGCGAGCGGCGAATAGGCGAGCAGGCCGATATCCTCGTGGTGCGAGACTTCGGCAAGGTCGAGGTCGTAGGCCCGGTAGAGCAGGTTGTATTCGTTCTGGATCGAGGCGACGCGGGGCAGGCCCTTGTCCTCGGCGAGCGTCAGCATCCGCATCGTGCCCCAGGCCGTGTCGTTCGACAGGCCGAGCGCCCGCACCTTGCCGGCCTTCACGAGGTCGCCGATGGTTTCGAGTATCTCCAGAAGCTCGGCGGCGACCCTTTCGCGGTCCTGCTTCGACGGGTCGTAGCTCCAGGCGTTGCGGAAATGGTAATGCCCGCGGTTCGGCCAGTGTAGCTGATAGAGGTCGACATGGTCGGTCTTCAGGCGCTGGAGGCTGCCGTCGATTGCTGCGAGGATGCCCGCGCGGCTCATCGGCGCGCCGTCGCGGATATAGGGGCGGCCGGGCCCGGCGACCTTGGTGGCGAGGACGACCTTGTCGCGGTTGCCGCGCGCCTGCATCCAGGCCCCGATGAAGCGTTCGGTATCGCCGTAGGTTTCGGCGGAAAGCGGGGTCGTCGGGTAGAGTTCGGCCGTATCGATAAAGTTCACGCCCTGGGCGAACGCATAGTCGAGCTGGTCGTGCGCGTCCTTCTCGCTGTTCTGCGAGCCCCAGGTCATCGTGCCGAGGCAGATTTCCGACACACTGATGCCGGTCCGGCCAAGCGGATTGTATTTCATGGGAGGAGAAATCCTGTTGTGGGAACGGCGCGACTGTAGGCGGCTCTCTTTGCGAAGCGCAAGATGCAAAGCGCCTTTTCCCTGTGCGAAGGCCTTGGAAATGCCGGCTTCGGGGTGCCTGAAGCCCGCCGCACGCCTTGACTCGCCGGGCCGGAATGTGAATGGAAAAGAAAACATGAGACGGGAGACACCCCTATGAGCGTAGCATTCACCTTCCCCGGCCAGGGCAGCCAGGCCGTCGGCATGGGCAAGGATCTCGCCGAAACCTTCCCCGAGGCGCGCGCCGTTTTCGCGGAGGTCGACGAGGCCCTCGGCCAGAAGCTTTCCGCCATCATGTTCGAGGGGCCGGAAGAAACGCTGACGCTGACGGCGAACGCCCAGCCGGCGCTGATGGCCGTGTCGATCGCCGTCATGCGCGTGCTCGAGGCGCGCGGCCTGTCGCTGAAGGACCAGGTCTCCTATGTCGCCGGCCATTCGCTCGGCGAATATTCGGCGCTCTGTGCCGCCGGCACCTTCACGCTGGCCGATACCGCGCGGCTGCTGCGCATCCGCGGCAATGCCATGCAGTCGGCCGTGCCGGTGGGCGAGGGCGCCATGGCCGCCATCATCGGCCTGGAACAGGCGGATGTCGAAGCCGTCTGCAGGGAAGCCTCCACCGGCGGCAGCTGCCAGATCGCCAATGACAATGGCGGCGGCCAGCTCGTCATCTCCGGCTCCAAGCCGGCCGTCGAGGTCGCCGCGCGGCTCGCGACGGAAAAGGGCGCAAAGCGCGCGCTGATGCTCACCGTCTCCGCGCCCTTCCATTCCGCCCTGATGGGCCCGGCCGCCGAAGCCATGCGCGAGGCGCTGGCGGGCGTTTCGGCGAAGGCGCCGGTCGTGCCGGTCGTCGCCAATGTGCGCGCCGCGCCGGTGAGCGACCCCGACGAGATCGTGCGCCTGCTCGTCGAGCAGGTCACCGGCCAGGTGCGCTGGCGCGAGACGGTCGAATGGTTCGCGGCGAACAACGTCAACACGCTTTATGAAGTCGGCTCCGGCAAGGTGCTGACCGGCCTCGCGCGCCGCATCGACAAGTCCGTCACCGGCATCGCCATCAACGGCCCGGCGGATATCGACAATGCGTTGTCGGCACTGATCTGAGGAATTAGGCAATAGGCAATAGGCAATAGGGTCTGGAATCGGCTTCGAATGAGCATCCCTATTGCCTAATTCCTACTGCCTAATTCCTGTTTCCATTCGCTCAACACACAGGAGCCTATCCATGTTTGACCTTTCCGGCCGCAAGGCTCTCGTTACCGGCGCTTCCGGCGGCATCGGCGAAGAGATCGCCCGCATCCTCCATGCCCAGGGCGCCATCGTCGGCCTGCATGGCACGCGCGTCGAGAAGCTGGAAACGCTTGCCAATGAACTCGGCGAACGCGTCCACATCTTCCCAGCCAACCTTTCCGACCGCGCCGAAGTCAAGGCGCTCGGCGAGAAGGCCGAGGCCGAGCTCGGCGGCGTCGACATCCTCGTCAACAATGCCGGCATCACGAAGGACGGCCTGTTCGTGCGCATGAGCGACGACGACTGGGATGCGGTTCTGGAAGTGAACCTCACGGCCGTCTTCCGCCTGACGCGCGAGCTCACCCACCCGATGATGCGCCGCCGTTACGGCCGCATCATCAACATCACCTCCGTCGTCGGCGTCACCGGCAATCCCGGCCAGGCGAACTACTGCGCCTCCAAGGCCGGCATGATCGGCTTCACCAAGTCGCTGGCGCAGGAGATCGCGACGCGCAACGTCACGGTCAACTGCGTCGCCCCCGGTTTCATCGAAAGCGCCATGACCGGCAAGCTGAACGACAAGCAGAAGGAAGCGATCATGGGCGCCATCCCGATGAAGCGCATGGGCACCGGCGCGGAAGTCGCCTCCGCCGTCGCCTATCTCGCCTCGTCGGAAGCGTCCTACATGACGGGCCAGACGCTGCACGTGAACGGCGGCATGGCGATGATCTGATGCAGGGCCAAGTGCCCGGCGTTGCAGCATGAATAGCATGTTGACCGCTGGCGCGCCGGGCATTTTCGGACTTTGCGGCAGACTTAAACCGTGTTAATCGGGCCATGACTGTCAGCAGTCGACCGGTAAATGCCCGAGCGATCCGGTGGTACGGAACAGTATCGCCGATGCCGCATTGCCAGTTGAATGGCCCGGTTGAAGGGATTGCCGGATGTGTTCTTGAGGCACATCGGGCGTGTTGAGTGTCCGGTGCCGTGACAGGCGCCGATCAAAAACAAAGGTCGAGGAATCCGACATGAGCGATATCGCAGAACGCGTAAAGAAAATTGTCATTGATCATCTGGGCGTTGACGCCGAAAAGGTCAGCGAAGGCGCAAGCTTCATCGATGATCTTGGCGCGGACTCGCTCGACACCGTCGAACTGGTCATGGCGTTCGAAGAAGAATTCGGCGTCGAGATCCCGGACGATGCCGCCGACTCGATCCTGACGGTCGGCGACGCCGTCAAGTTCATCGAGAAGGCCCAGGCCTGATCTGACTTCCGGCGGGCCGCCTTTCGGGCGGTCCGTCCCGGTCCCGCCCGGGACCGCACCTCCTCTTGGGGCAATAGATATAGAATACATAAGGGTGGATCACGGACGATGAGGCGTGTCGTTATCACGGGTACCGGCATGGTATCCCCGCTTGGCTGTGGCACCGAAGTTACCTGGAGCCGGCTTCTCGAAGGCCGTAGCGGTGCCGCCAGGGTGACCACCTTCGAGGTCGACGACCTCCCCGCGAAGATTGCCTGCTCGATCCCGCTCGGCGACGGCACCGACGGCACCTACAATGCCGACCAGTGGATGGAGCCGAAGGAGCAGCGCAAGGTCGATCCCTTCATCGTCTACGCCGTCGCGGCCGCCGACATGGCGCTGGCCGATGCCGGCTGGCACCCGAAGACCGACGAGGACCAGATCGCGACCGGCGTGCTCATCGGCTCCGGCATCGGCGGCCTCGATGGCATCGTCGAGGCCGGCTATACGCTGCGCGACAAGGGCCCGCGCCGCGTCTCGCCCTTCTTCATTCCCGGCCGCCTGATCAACCTCGCCTCCGGCCAGGTCTCGATCAAGCACAAGCTGCGCGGCCCGAACCATTCCGTCGTCACCGCCTGCTCGACGGGCGCGCACGCCATCGGCGACGCCAGCCGGCTGATCGCGCTCGGCGACGCCGACGTGATGGTGGCGGGCGGCGCCGAATCGCCGATCTGCCGCATCGCGCTCGCCGGCTTTGCCGCCTGCAAGGCGCTCTCGACGGAGCGCAACGACGACCCGACCGCCGCCTCGCGCCCCTATGACAAGGACCGCGACGGCTTCGTCATGGGCGAGGGCGCCGGCGTCGTCGTCCTGGAAGAGCTGGAACACGCGAAGGCGCGCGGCGCGAAGATCTATGCGGAAGTCGTCGGTTACGGCCTTTCCGGCGACGCCTATCACATCACCGCCCCGTCCGAGGACGGCGACGGCGCCTATCGCTGCATGCAGATGGCGCTGAAGCGCGCCGGCATCCCGGCGAGCGAGCTCGACTACATCAACGCGCACGGCACCTCCACCATGGCCGACACGATCGAGCTCGGCGCGGTGGAGCGCCTTGTCGGCGATGCCGCCTCGCGCGTCTCCATGTCGTCCACCAAGTCGGCGATCGGCCATCTCCTGGGGGCCGCCGGTGCGGTCGAGGCGATCTTCACCGCGCTGGCGATCCGTGACAATATCGCTCCGCCGACGCTGAACCTCGACAATCCCGACGTCGAGACGGCGATCGACCTGGTGCCGCACAAGGCCCGCAAGCGCGAGATCAACGTGGCGCTGTCCAATTCGTTCGGCTTCGGCGGGACGAACGCATCGCTGGTTCTCAAGCGCTACGCCTGAACGCCGCCGGCAAGCCCCGTCACCCGCCTGCCGGCACCTTCTCCCCGCGGGGGAGAAGGGGAGAACCGAGACGCCGCATCCTCCCTTCCTTCTCCCCCGCCGGGAGAAGGTGGCCCGAAGGGCTGGATGAGGGGGGCGGCTCGGAGCATCGATATATGCAGCGGGTTCATCCCGCTTTTGCCGTATTGCTCTGATCGATAGCATCGAGCAATGCCCGAACATGAGGACAGTCCGTGAGCGACACGAACGAACCCGGCGAGACGCAGTTTGGCCGCGGCGAGGCCTCCGGCCAGTCGCGCATCATCCCCAAATCCGCCAACGAGGCCCTTCGGCCGGAGCAGGTGCCGCAGCCGCCGAGCCGTCGCCGCTCGCGCAAGGCGCGCAGCCAGATCGTCATCTTCCTGAATTTCGTCATGACCGTGGTCGTCTTCGCCACGATCATCGGCATCGGCATCTTCTATTACGGCGTGAAGAGCTATGAGGAGCCGGGCCCGCTGACGGCCAACACGAACTTCATCGTGCGCGCCGGCGCCGGCACGAACGAGATCGCGGCCAATCTCGAGCGCAACAACGTCATCACCGACAGCCGCGTCTTCCGCGTGCTCTCGCGCATCTATCTCGACGGCGAGACGCTGAAGGCCGGCGAATACGAGATCAAGGCCGGCGCGACGATGCGCGAGATCGTCGAACTCCTGAAATCCGGCAAGTCGATCCTCTACAGCGTCTCCGTGCCGGAGGGGCTGACGGTCAAGCAGGTCTTCAAGCGCCTGCAGGACGATCCCGTGCTCGAAGGCGACCTGCCGGCGGACCTGCCGGTCGAAGGCTCGCTGATGCCCGACACCTACAAGTTCTCGCGCGGCACCAAGCGCGCCGATATCCTTCACCAGATGCAGGACGCGCAGAAGGCGCTGATCGACCAGATCTGGGAGCGCCGCGACGACAACCTGCCGATCGCCACGCGCGAGGAATTCGTCACGCTCGCCTCGATCGTCGAGAAGGAGACGGGCCGGGCCGACGAGCGGCCGCGCGTCGCCTCGGTCTTCCTCAACCGCCTGGACAAGGGCATGCGTCTGCAATCCGACCCGACGATCATCTACGGCATCTTCGGCGGCGACGGCAAACCGGCCAACCGCCCGATCTTCCAGTCGGATCTCGAAAAGCAGACGCCGTTCAACACCTATATCATCAAGGGCCTGCCGCCGACGCCGATCGCCAATCCGGGCCGGGCCGCCCTGGAAGCGGTCGCCAACCCTTCGCGCACGCCGGACCTCTATTTCGTCGCCGACGGCACCGGCGGCCATGTCTTCGCCGAGACGCTGGAAGAGCACAACCAGAATGTCCGCCGCTGGCGCAAGCTGGAAGCGGAAAAGGCGGCCGAGGCCGCGAAAGAGGCGGAAGCCGCGGGGTCGCAATAAATACCCTCCATTCTTGCAGGACGGCCCCGGTATCCCCGGGGCCATCTTGTTTTCAGGGGCATGCCTTCCGGCTCATCCTCACCTTTGATGTGGATCGCGCGACGTTCCATACGCTGCCCGGTTTCCAACCCCGTGAAACTGCTCCACTTTGGGAGATGGTTTTGCGCGCCTGCCGCGCGTTTCGGCTGCCCCGCCTTCCGGTTCGACCTGCCGTCGCCGGGCGCCACTGGAGGACGACATGACATTGCAATCGATGACCGGCTTTGCACGGGTCGAGGGAACCAGCGGGCGCACGCGCTGGGCATGGGAGCTGCGCTCGGTCAACGGCAAGGGCCTCGACATCAGGCTGCGCCTACCGCCCGGCTTCGAGGCGCTGGAGGGCGACGTGCGGCGCCTTGCCGGCGAAAGCCTTGCGCGTGGCAACCTGCAGATCGGGCTTTCCGTGAGTGTCAGCGAGGCGCAGGTCGAGGCGGTGGTGAACCAGGGCGCGCTTGCCGCGGTGCTGGCGCTGCGCGAGCAGCTGGCCGGCATGATCGATCCGGCGCCGCTCAGGCTCGATACGCTGCTCACCGTGCGCGGCGTCGTCGACTTCCGCGAGACGGACGAGAGCGAGGCCGAGCGCGCGGCGCGCGATGCCGATATCCGCGCGGGGCTGTCCGAGGCGATCCGATGTCTTGCCGAGATGCGCCGCAAGGAGGGCGCGGCGCTCGCCGGGGTGCTGCTCGGCCAGGTCGCCCGCATCGAGACGCTGACGGCGACCGTCGAGGCCGATCCCTCGCGCAGCGTCCCGGCCATCGCCGAGCGGCTTTCCGCGCAGGTCGCCACGCTCCTGCAGGGAACGACGGCGCTCGACCGCGACCGCCTGCACCAGGAAGTGGCGCTCATTGCCACCAAGGCGGACCTGCGCGAGGAGATCGACCGGCTGAAGGCGCATGTCGCGGCGGCGCGCGAGCTGATCGCCGAGGGCGGACCGATCGGCCGCAAGCTCGATTTTCTCGCACAGGAATTTAACCGGGAATCGAATACGATCTGTTCCAAGTCGAACGCCGCTGCTGTAACGGCTGCGGGTATCGAACTGAAGGTCGTCATCGACCAGTTCAGGGAACAGGTCCAGAATCTGGAGTAGGCCATGGCCGAGCCGTCGAAGCATATCCACATCGAACGCCGCGGGCTCATGCTCGTCATCTCCTCGCCGTCGGGCGCCGGCAAGTCGACCATCGCGCGCAACCTGCTGGAAGCCGATCCGGGCCTCAGCCTGTCGGTCAGCGTCACCACGCGCCAGCGCCGGGCGAGCGAGATCGCCGGCCGCCACTACCACTTCATCAACCACAAGGAATTCGAGCGGCTGCGCGACAGCGACGCGCTGCTCGAATGGGCCGAGGTGCACGGCAATTTCTACGGCACGCCGCGCGAGCCGGTGGAGGAGGCGATGTCCGCCGGCCGCGACATGCTGTTCGACATCGACTGGCAGGGCGCCCAGCAATTGCAGGAGAAGATGCCGGCCGACGTCGTCTCGATCTTCATCCTGCCGCCCTCGATGACCGAGCTGCAGTCGCGCCTGCACCGCCGGGCCGAGGATACGGAGGAGGTCATCCAGACGCGCCTTGCCAATTCCCGCGCCGAAATCGAGCACTGGCGGGAATACGACTATGTCATCCTCAACGACGACCTCTCCGTCGCCTTCGATGCCGTGCAGAGCATCGTCAAGGCCGAACGCCTGCGCCGCGACCGGCGGCACGGGCTGTTCGAGTTCGTGACCAAGCTGGTGACGGAGAAGCCGGTTTTGTAGGCGTTCGTCCGCATCCTCTTTACGCGGGATTGCCCCTCACCCTAACCCTCTCCCCGCAAGCGGGGAGAGGGGACTTGCCAAACGAACGGTATTGGTTGGGGAAACCGGCGCGGCATATCCCTTCGCCCCGCTTGCGGGGAGAAGGTGGCCGGCAGGCCGGAGGAGGGGCTGGTCCCTAAACCTTACAGCGCGTTCGCCAGCCGCACGAATTCTTCCACGCTCAACGTCTCCGCCCGCCGCTGCGGGTCGATATCGGCGCGGGCCAGCAGGGCCTCGCCGCCGAGCGACTTGACGCTCTGGCGCAGCATCTTGCGGCGCTGGCCGAAGGCGGCGTGGGTGACGCGCTCCAGCGCGGCGACGTCGCAGGGCAAGGGGTTTGCCACCGGCTCCAGATGCACGACGGAGGAGGTGACCTTCGGCGGCGGCGTGAAGGCCTGGGGCGGCACGTCGAAGGCCATGCGGGCATGGGTGCGCCAGCCTGAGAGCACGCCGAGCCGGCCGTAATGGTCGTCATTCTCTTCCGCCACGATGCGCAGGCCCACCTCGCGCTGGAACATCAGCGTCAGCGAGTCCCAGAAGGGCGGCCAGGCCTTCGGCAGCAGCCAGTTGACGAGAAGTTGCGTGCCGACATTGTAGGGCAGGTTGGCAATGATGCGCACCGGCTCGCCCGGCGCCAGCGCCTCGAAATCCGTCTTCAGCGCGTCCCCTTCGATGACCGTCAGGCGGCCCGGATAATGCTCCGAAATCTCCGCCAGCGCCGGCAGGCAGCGCGCGTCGCGCTCGATGGCGATCACCCGCTTGGCGCCGAGCGCCAGGATCGCGCGCGTCAGGCCGCCCGGGCCGGGGCCGACCTCGATCACCGTATGGTCCTCGATCGGGCCGGCGGTGCGGGCGATCTTCTGGGTGAGGTTGAGGTCGAGCAGGAAGTTCTGGCCGAGCGCCTTCTTCGCGTCCAGCCCGTGGCGCTGGATGACGTCGCGGAGCGGCGGCAGCCCGTCGAGTGCGGCCATCAGGCGGTCTCCTTCGCGGCCCGTTCATGCCGGGCGAGGTCGTGGGCAAGGCGGAGGGCGGCAAGCAGGCTGTCGGGCCTGGCGATGCCCTTGCCGGCAAGCGAAAAGGCCGTGCCGTGGTCCGGCGAGGTGCGGATGAAAGGCAGGCCCAGCGTGGCATTGACGGAATCGTCGAAACCGAGCGCCTTGGCCGGGATCAGCGCCTGGTCGTGATACATGCAGAGCGCCACGTCATAGGTGGCGCGGGCGGCGTCGTGGAACATCGTGTCGGCCGGCAGCGGGCCGACGGCGTCGATGTCGGCCGCCTTGAGCCGCTCCACGGCCGGGCGCACGATGGCGTCGTCCTCAAGGCCCAGCGCACCGCCTTCGCCGGCATGCGGGTTGAGCCCGGCAAGGGCAAGGCGCGGGCGGGCGATGCCGAAACGCCGGCGCAGGTCCCGTTCGGTGATGGTGGCCGTTTCCACGATCAGTTCTTCCGTCAGCGCGTCAGGCACGTCCTTCAGGGGAATGTGGATGGTGACGGGAACGCTGCGCAGCTTCGGCCCGGCCAGCAACATGACGGGCAGGGCCTGCCGGCCGGTCGCCTTGGCGGCGAGGTCGGCGAGGAATTCCGTGTGGCCGGGAAAGCCGAAGCCGGCATCGTAGAGCACGGCCTTGGCGATCGGGTTCGTCACCACGGCGGCGGTGCGGCCGGCAAGCGTCAGGGCGACCGCGGCCTCGATCGCACCGGTGATGGCGGCGGCATTGCGGGAATCGGGTGAACCGGCCACGGCCGGCACGGCGCAATCGCAGGCAAGCACCGGCAGGGCGTCCGGGAAGAGGGCTGCCGCCGTCTCAGGCTCCGCCGCCGCGACGGGAACATCGAGCCCGAGGGCGACGGCGCGCGCGCGCAACACCGCGGCATCGCCGATGAAGAGGAAAGGCGGCAGGGACAGCGTCTTGCAGGCCGACCACAGGGCGAGCGTGATATCCGGCCCGATCCCCGCCGGATCGCCCATGGTGAGCGCCAGCGGAGGAAAACTTGTCGTCGTCATGGGGCCCTGCCGTCAGCGGGTTGGAGGAGGAACGTCCCGGCCGCGGCGCCCGTGGCGGGCGCGGGCCGCGGCTCCGGCATCAGCGTTCGGTGATCGTCGCCTTCTTGCGCAGTTCGGCGATGTACTTCTGGCTGTTCTCGTCGCCCTCGTTGCCCTTGGCCTTGCTGAGGTCCTCGGCGCGGAAGACCATCTCGGCCGCCACGTCGTCGTTGACTTCGCGCTTCTTGCAGATGGCGAGATATTCGACGCCGCGCTCGGTGACGCGCGTGCCCGTCGTCATGCCGTTCGCCTTCTCGACGAGCGGCTTCCAGTCCTCCGGCATTTCCGGCGCCAGCACGCGGCCGAGGTCGCGGATCGAGACGTCGCGCATGGTGGCGGCGAAGACCTTGGCCTGCTCGCAGCCGGGGAACTTCGAGCGCGAGGCTTCCGCCTCCTGCTTGCGCTTGCCGAGAATGGCGTTGCGGCGCTTCTCCGGCACGACGAAGATGACCTGCTTGAGGAAATATTCGGTGGTGACCGGCTTCTTGCCGCCGTTCTCCTGCATGCGCTGGACGAGCGTCTTGCTGTCCTTGGCGGCGCCGTAGCGGGCGTTGACGACGCGCGGCCAGCTCATCTGGATGGCGATATACTGCTTGAAGTGATCCGAGCCGACGCCGGCGCGGCTGAGGATCTCGCCGAGCTGCTGGACCGACATCTTGTTGGAGGCGGCAAAGCGGGCATAGGCGGCGTCCACCTCGGCGCTGCTGACGGACATCTTGAGGCGCAGGATCTCGCCGCGCTTCAGCACTTCGTCGATCATCTGCTCGCGGGCCTTGGCGCGCAGATTGCCGCCAGCGCGCTGCAGGCGAAGGAAGGCGGCGCGGCGCTCGATCTCGCCTGACGTGACCGGTGTGTTGTTGACGACGGCGACGATCCCGCTCGCCGCCTGGACCGTGCCGGCCGGAACCGCGATCGTCGCCGCGGCGACAAGCGCCACGCCCATCATCATGGAGCGAACCAGAGAGTGTCTGCCCGTCATGCCAGTCCCTTTCCCAAACCCGTTTCGCGCGCACCGGTATCGTTCGTGCGGGAATGCCGTCCATGCAGGCGGCCTTCACCGGCGGGCGTTTCTCCCGGATGTGCATAATACATGCGGCCAAACGATGACAAGAGCGCGGCAGCGCTTACTCGAAGCCCGTCAGCGTCGTGTCGCCGACATTGATGTCGCCGAGCGTGCGGAACATCAGCCGCGCGCCGATAGACCAGTCGTTCGCCGTCGTGCCGGATTTGTCGCGCGTCTGCTCGTAGACGATCGAGAAGACCGTGTCGCGATCGTCATAGGAGAAACCGATGCCGTTGCGCGACAGGCTCTGGCGCTTGATGTCGTAGGTCAGCGACCCGAACACCGACCAGTAGTCCTCGAACTTGAAGGCCGCGGCGCTCTGGATTTCGCTGGAATCCTCCGCCAGGCCATAGGCCGGCTGTGCCGCGATGCGCGTATAGGTGATTTCCGTCTCGAAGCGGGCGCCATCGAAGCGCACCGAGGTGTCGGCGCGGCGCATCGAGAAGTCGTCCTTGTCGAGGCGGGCGCTGTGGGCGAACGACAGGCCGTTCGGCAGGTCGATGCCGGCCATGCCGACATAATCGGAGGAATCCGTCTCAAGGCCCGAATTGGCGCCGGCATTGACGAGGTCGGGCGTGGCGAAGGAGTTCACGCCGCCGAGATGGAAGGACTGGCCGATGATCGAGCGCAGGCGAAGGCCGTTGTCGAAGGTGCCGGTATAGCGCAGGCCCAGATTGGCGCGCGAACCGCCCTCGATCCGGTCGAAGCCGGAGAACTTGTCGCGTTCGAAAAGGTTGGTGGCGTCGAAGACGAAGCTCTGGGCGTCCTCGTTCGGCAGGCCGCCGGCATGGTCCTCGTCCGGACGCAGGTAGATCTGCGCGATCGGCTCGAAGAGATGCGTGCTGTAGTCGGTCGTCGCGAGGATCGGATAGCGCGCCTCGAGGCCGGCGGTCAGCATCGTGCGGGTCGCACTGTTGTCGTCGACGTAATTGCCGGCATAGCCGAGGCCGGGATCGCTCATGTCGAGGCGGTGGATGTCGCCGCGCGCCGCCAGCAGCGGGGTCAGCACGAGGCCGCCCGGCACGACGAACTGGCGCCGCCATTCGACTTCGCTGGTCAGCCGCGTCGTGCCGCCGGCAAGGCCGCGGAACCGGTCGTTGCCGCGCACGCTGTAGGCGTCGCGCAGGTCCCGCTCGACATTGGTGATGTTCGTGGTGATCGACAGCTCGCCGCCAAGCACCGGCTGCGGCACGATATATTCGTGGTCGAGCGTCTGGGCGATCGCCTGCTTGCGCTCCAGCCGGTCCTGCGGGTCGGCGTCCTGCACGTCGAAATAGAAGGAACGCAGGTCGAAGACGTTCCGGTCGCCAAGGCCGGTCAGGTAGATCTGGTTGACGTGGATGCGGTCTTCCAGGCCGTCGAGGTCGTAGGTGCGCGAGAAGTTGTTGTCGGTCTGCGCCATGACATCCCAGCCGAAGGACCAGCGGGGATTGATCCTGAAGCGGCCTTCGGAAGCGACCATGCCGCGGAAGTCGTCGCGCCGGTCGCTCGTGCCGCGCGTGAAGACGCCCGGGTTCCACTGGTCGATGCCGGCGGCACGCAATGTGATCTGGCCGTTGTGGAAGCGCTTGCGGAATTCACCCTCGACGAGGAAGCCCTGACGGGTCAGCACGGTCGGCGAGAGCGTCGCGTCCATGTCCGGGGCGATGGCGAAGTAGTAGGGCGTCGTGATGCCGAGGCCGAGCTTCTGCTCGTAGCTGAACTGCGGGAAGAGGAAACCGCTCTTCCGCTTGACCGTATGGTCAGGCACTTCCAGCACGGGAATATAGGCGATCGGCTTGCCGAACATCTCGAAGCGGGCGCGTTCGAGGCGGATCGTCTTGGTGCGGCCGTTCTGCACGACGCGCTCGGCCTTGATCTGCCAGAGTGAGCGGTGCGTCGGGTTGGTGGCGCAGGGCGTGCAGGCGGTATAGACGGCGTGGTTGAGGATCATCTCCTCGCCGTTGACGCGCTCGCCGCTGGTCGCCGCCAGCTTGGTGAGGTCCGTGGTCTCGATGCGCAACGCATTGACGAAACCGTTGGCGAAATCGTCCGACAGGTCCATCTCGTCGGCATAGACGCGGTTGCCGGTCGGCTCGATGAGTTCGATATTGCCGTAGGCCGTCAGCCGGCCGGTGTTCTGGTTGTATTCGACCTGGCGGGCGACGAGCTTGTAGCCGCCATAGTTGATCTGCACCGCGCCGCGGGCGATCACCTTCTCCGTGTCGTTGTTATAGACGAGCTCGTTGGCCGCCAGCAGCAGCTTGGCATCGTCGGGGATCTTCGGCTCCATCGACTGGATGTCGGGCGCCTGCGCCCGGGCGGGAAGCGTGCAGGCGGACACGATGGCGCACGCGGCCGCACCTGCAAGCAGGGCGGCTCTCAACCACCGATTCGTTTTGCGGTCGCCTACCGCCACTAGCCATCCTCCTGATGGAGAAGAATCGTCGCGCCCAAGGACATTGCGACGACCACGGGGAGCCAGGCCGCAACGAACGGAGGTACAACACCGCTGCTTCCGAATGCTTTCACAAGCACGGTGACGACATAAAGCATGAAGCCCGACAGGATTCCACCCAGAATCACCGCACGCGATTGATTAAACCGGCTAAATTTTAATGATACACAGGCTGCGATCAGCGTCATGGCAACCAGAAGCAGCGGCAGCGACAGCAAGGAATGGAACTGCGTTTCCATCGCATCCGTGGGGAATCCGAAGGACTTTGCCGCCTCGATCTTGCGTCCAAGGCTCAAAAACGGAATGGATTCAGGCTTTTCGAGGCTCTCCTGAACGAATTCCCGTTTCAGGTTGGTACGAAGCTGTACCTCGTCGAGACGGACCGGCAATTCGCCGTTGCGCGTCTCGTGCACGTTCTTAAGCAACCAGTAACCATCTTCCAAGGTCGCCGAATCGGCATCCTGCCGCAGAACGATGCGGCCGTCGGGATCGAAGTGGATGACGGTAACGTTCACAAGGCGCGTGCCGCCGTCGAGAACCGCCTTGGCGCCGATGATCGCCTGGTCGTCGCCATGGATCTGGCGCAGCCATGGCACGGCGGTCTCGGTGCGCGCGGCGTTGCTGGCGCCCCAGCCCGCTTCCAGCTCCGCCGCCTTCTTGGCGCCCCAGGCGGCGATCGGGTTGATGGCGAGCACGGCCGCGATGCCGAACAGGAAGGCGCCGATGATGAAGGGGCGCAGGAACTGCCAGGCCGAAATGCCGGCGGCGCGCGTGACGACGAGCTCGTAGCGGCGGTTGAGCGAGATCAGCGCCGCCATGCCGGCAAAGAGCGCCACGAAGGGCACGGTCTGCATCAGAATCATCGGGATGCGCAGCGCCGTCACCAGCAGGCCGCTCGTCAGCGTATAGCCCGGCAGCACGCCGACACGGTTCGACATCTCGCTGAAATCGATGATGAAGATCAGCGAGAAGATGCCGAGCAGGAACCAGATGGTGGTGATGATGTAGCGGCGGAAGAAATAGAAGCCGAGCGTCGGTATCATGGCGTGCCGCCCCCGCCGGTGGAGGGAGAGCCTGCCCGCGTGAAACGCGCCAGCAGCCGGTCGCGCAGGTCCGCCAGCCGCTCGCCCAGCGTCACGGGAATGTCGAGGCTCTTGTTGCGTCCGAGATAACGGATCGCCAGCGCCGCGGTGATGACGGGGATGAGATACATGATCGGGATATAATAGGGGGATTCGTCCGCATTGTTCGATGCGTAGAAGCTCGCCCAGCGCACGAAGAGGGCGGTCAGCAGCGCCGTGATCATCGGATGCACGCGCGCCTCGCGGTGCGAGCGCGCATCGCCGCTGACGACGAGCGCGATGAGGCCGAAGACCGCCGGGAAGAGCCATTCGGTGAAACGGCGATGGATCTCGGCGGTGAAGGCGCCGGGATTCTTCTGGTATTGCGGATCGGTGGGATCCGGATCGAAGAGATAGATGAGGTCGCGATCCTTGGCCCTGATGTTGGATTTGCCGACGCTCTGGGTGAGGTCGGCAAGGTCGAAGGCATAGGAATCGAACTTGATGATCGAGACGTTGCCGTCGGGCAGCTTGCGGTGCACCTCGCCGTCCTTCATGACGAGCGCCGAGCTGTTCTCGTCCACCGCGCCCTCGCGGGCATAGTAGACGAGCTCGAAGCGCGGGTCGCGCGTATCGGCGACGAAGAGGCCGCCGAGCACGCCGCCATTGCGCCGTTCCGCCACCTGCACGTAGAGGCCGTCGGTGATCTTGCGGAAGGTGTTCTCCTGCACGACGGCGGACAGCATGTCGGCATGGGCCGTCGCGATCATCTTGCGCACGGCGGTGCGCGAATAGGGCTCGACGAAATTGTCGACGGCGAAGGAGACGAAGCTCATCGCCACCGCAAGAATCATCACCGGACGGATGATCGTCGCCCGCGACGCGCCCGCCGAGTTCAGCACCGTCAGCTCCGAATCAGAGTTCATGACGGTCAGCGTCTGCGACACGCCGATGACCAGCGCGAAGGGCAGGATGATCGGGATGACCGAGGGCAGGACCAGCGATGCCAGCTTCAGGAAGGCGAAGATCGACTGGCCGCTGTCGGTGACGAGGTTGATGCTGCCGAGCGCCTGCGTGACCCAGACGATGCCGAGCAGGGGCACGAGCGTGGCGACGAACATGAGCGACGCCCGCCGCAGGATATAGCGCTCGATCAGTTTCATCGTTTCGTCCGCGTTTCCGACAAGCGGCTCCGGCCTCGTGCAGGGGCACCCATCGGAACAGCCATGGGCATATAAGCTTTCTTCAGGCTGATGCCATAGGCGGGAGTCTCTCCGGCCGAGGAAAATTTATGGCGAACAAGCATGCCTGACAATCTGTAAACAAGGTGCCGCATCTTGCCAAGCGCCGCAAAAGCGACAAGGAATTGATGAGATTGGCGGCCTCCCGGGCGGGACGACAGGCCTGCCGGCATTATATTCGGAGTAAGTCATGGCTTCCAGATTCGACATCGGTTTCGCAAAGACGGCACGCGCTTCGGGCGGCCTTGCGATCCTCCTGCAGATTGCGAGCGAGACCGCCGCCGGTCTCGGCGAGGTCGATCCGGAAGGTGTCGTCGCCCGTGCGGCGGGCGTCGCGAAATTTTCGGGCAAGGCCCTGAAGACACTCGACGTCCTGGCGCCGCATGGCGCGCCCGTGGACCGCATCCTCGTGCTCGGCCTCGGCGAAGCGGAAAAACTCGTGGCCCATGACTGGCTGAAGGCCGGCGGCGCCGCCGTCGCCAAGATCGGCCGCGCGGAGAAGGCGACGATCTATCTCGATGCACCGGGCGTCACCGTGACGGCGAAGAACGCCGCCGATTTCGCCCTCGGCCTGCAGCTCGGCGCCTACAGCTTCGACACCTACAAGACGAAGAAGGGCGAGGACGACGAGGCGAAGAACGGCAAGCCCGTGAAGGTGACGATCGTCACCGCCGTCGCCAGCGCCGCCAAAAAGGCGAACGAGGTGTCCGATGCCGTCGCCGAGGGCGTGATTCTCGCCCGCAATCTCGTCAACGAGCCGGCCAACGTGCTCGGCCCTGTGGAATTCGCCGACAAGGCCAGGGCGCTGGAAAAGCTCGGCGTCGAGGTGGACATCCTCACCGAGCGCGAGATGAAGAAGCTCGGCATGGCCGCGCTGCTCGGCGTCGCGCAGGGCTCCGTGCGCCCGCCGCGCCTTGCGATCATGCAGTGGAAGGGCGGCAAGGAGAAGGACCGGCCGATCGCCTTCATCGGCAAGGGCGTCGTCTTCGACACGGGCGGCATCTCCATCAAGCCGGCCGCCGGCATGGAGGACATGAAGGGCGACATGGGGGGCGCCGCCGCCGTCATCGGCCTCATGCACACGCTCGCCGCCCGCAAGGCGAAGGCCAATGTCGTCGGCATCCTCGGCCTTGTGGAAAACATGCCGGACGGCAACGCCCAGCGACCCGGCGACATCGTCAAGTCGATGTCCGGCCAGACGATCGAGGTCATCAACACCGATGCCGAAGGCCGCCTCGTGCTGTGCGATGCGCTCTGGTACTGCAACGAGACGTTCAAGCCGCAGTTCATGGTCAACCTCGCGACGCTGACCGGCGCGATCCTGGTCGCGCTCGGCAGCCATCATGCCGGCCTCTTCTCCAACGACGACACGCTCGCCGCGCGCCTCACCGCCGCCGGCCTCTCGACGAACGAGCGCCTGTGGCGCATGCCGCTCGGCCGCGAATACGACAAGATGATCGACAGCAAGTTCGCCGACATGAAGAACACCGGCGGGCGCCATGCCGGCTCGATCACCGCCGCGCAGTTCCTGCAGCGTTTCGTCAAGGACACGCCCTGGGCGCATCTCGACATCGCCGGCACGGCCATGGGCTCGCCGTCGGACGAGATCAACCAGTCCTGGGGCTCCGGCTTCGGCGTGCGCCTGCTGGATGAGCTGGTGCGCGCGAACTACGAAGGGTGAGGAGAGGGTGAGCGAGGTCCTCTTCTACCACCTGACCGAATCGAAGCTCGAGGACGCGCTGCCGCCGCTCCTCGACAAGAGCCTCGAACGCGGCTGGCGCGTCGTTGTGCAGACCGGCGACGCGGAGCGGCGCGATGCGCTCGACACGCATCTGTGGACCTTCCGCGAGGACAGCTTTCTGCCGCACGGCACCGACGAGCAGGCCTTTCCGGCCGAACAGCCGGTGCTGCTGACGACCGCCGCCGACAATGCGAACGGCGCGACGGTGCGCTTCCTCGTCGCCGGCGCCGCGCCGCCGCCGCTCGACGCCTATGAGCGCGTCATCTTCATGTTCGACGGCTACGACCAGGCGGAGGTGGAGACGGCGCGCGAACACTGGAAGCGCCTGAAAGGCGAGGGGCACCAGCTCACCTACTGGCAGCAGAACAGCGACGGGCGCTGGATGAAGAAGGCGTGAGGGCCACGTTTCGGCCTCCGCCAGTTGCCCCTCACCCTAACCCTCTCCCCGCAAGCGGGGACGTGCCCCTGCCGAACGTCATTGGTTGGGGAAACCGGTGTGGCACATTTCCTTCTCCCCGCTTGCGGGGAGAAGGTGGCCGGCAGGCCGGATGAGGGGCTTCCCCCGGCGCCTCAATCGAAAAACGCCTCGACGAACTTGCGCCGCCCCAGCATGAAGGCATCGGCGACGTGGCGCAGCGGCGCGAGGTCGACATCCGATTTCCCGGCCTTCACCAGTTCGGCGAAGCGCCTGTAGAGCATCGGATATTCCTGCTCCGGCTCCGCGTGCACCAGCTTGCCGTCGATGGAGAGCTTCGCGCCGCCCTCCGACAGCACCATCTCCCCGGCGTCCGTCTGCGCAACGATATCCCAGCTCTGCTTGCCGGTCTGCCGCCAGTCGAATTCGGCGGCAAGGTCGAGGCCCCTGGCTTCGGTGAAGGTCAACGCGGCGGCAATCGGCGCGTCGCGGTTCTCGGGGAATTCCAGCGTGGCCGCGGTGAGGAAGACCGGGCGCGGCAGGATGTGGGTGACGATGGAGAGCGCGTTGATGCCCGGATCGAAGACGCCGAGGCCGCCCGCCTGCCAGATCCACTCCTGGTTCGGATGCCAGTGGCGCACGTCCTCCTTCCAGATCACCCGCATGGAGCGGATCGTCGTGCCGGCAAGGAAGGCCTTCGCCGCTTCGACGGCCGGGGCATAGCGCGAATGCCAACTGGCGAAGAGCGTGAGGCCCCTGGCGGCGGCGAGCGATTCGAGGTCGGCGACCTCGGACAGCGTCGCGCCCGGCGGCTTTTCCAGGAAGACATGCTTGCCCGCCGAAAGCGCCTTTTCCGCCGCCTCGTAGCGGTATTGCGGCGGCATGCAGAGCGAGACGGCCTCGATGGCGGGGACAGCGGCCAGCATCGCGTCGATCGAGGTGAAATTGTCGATCCCGTCGACCATGCCCTGGCGGCTCGCAGCGGCGATAAGCTGGTAGTCGCCGTTCTTCGCCACGGCCGGAAGATGCTGGTCACGCGCGATCTTGCCGACGCCGACGATTGCGAGATTGATCGGGGACATGGCTCCACCCTCATTTGTATGATGATTGGGCGCTGTTGTAGCAGAACGGCCGTCGGGGGCAAGGGCGCCCATGCACGCATATCTGCCTACCGTTTGTGCAATGCGGCCGAAGCCATATTCGTCTTTCGTCTAATGCCGGCTCTCAGGCCGGGAAAACCGGGCCGCGGACTTGAAACGGGCCTTGAAATCGGCACTCTGCCTGTGCTTGGCACCAAAGCAATAACACACCAGGCGGGGAGGAGTTCTCATGAAAGCGCTGCTGGCCTTCAGCCGGCTCATCGACGTGATCACGGAAAATATCGGGAAGGCCGTCGGCTGGCTGATCCTGATCGCCGTGCTCGTCAGTGCCGGAAATGCCGTCGTCCGAAAGGTCTTCAACACATCGTCCAACGCCTGGCTCGAGGCGCAATGGTATCTGTTCGGCGGAGCCTTCATGCTCGCCGCCGCCTATACGCTGGCGCAGAACGAGCATATCCGCATCGACGTGGTCTATGGCAAGTTCTCGCGCCGGGTGCAGCACTGGATCGACCTGCTCGGTCATATCCTGTTCCTGATGCCCTTCGTGCTGCTGATGGTCTATTTCCTCGTGCCCTATGTCGCGATGTCGTTCCGCTCTGGCGAGGGCTCTTCCAGCGCCGGCGGCCTGATCGTCTGGCCGGCCAAGGCCATCCTTCTGGCCGGCTTCGTGCTTCTGGCCTTCCAGGGCGTTTCCGAGATCATCAAGAAGATCGCCATCATGCGCGGCGACATGGAGGATCCGACGCCCTACGTGCCGACGCACGCTCCCCTCGATACGGCCATCGCAGAGGAGAAGGGCGCATGATCGAATTCATCGCGGAAAACCTTGCGCCGATCATGTTCGTGTCGCTGATCGTGTTCCTGCTGCTGGGCTATCCGGTGGCATTCGCGCTCGCGGCGAACGGCCTGCTCTTCTTCATCGTCGGCGTGGAGCTCGCCCCGCTCTCCGATTCGATCAACCTGTCCTGGCCGCTGCTGAACGCGATGCCGGAACGGCTGTGGGGGGTGATGTCGAACGACACATTGCTCGCCATCCCCTTCTTCACCTTCATGGGGATCGTGCTCGAACGATCCGGCATGGCCGAGGACCTTCTCGACACGATCGGCCAGCTCTTCGGGCCGATCCGCGGCGGCCTTGCCTATGCGGTGATCTTCGTCGGCGCGCTGCTTGCCGCCACCACCGGCGTCGTCGCCGCGTCGGTCATCGCCATGGGCCTCATCTCGCTGCCGATCATGCTGCGCTACGGCTATGACCGGTCGATCGCCTCGGGCGTCATCGCGGCCTCCGGCACGCTCGCGCAGATCATCCCGCCCTCGCTCGTCCTCATCGTGCTTGCCGACCAGCTCGGCCGCTCGGTCGGCGACATGTATGCCGGCGCGCTGATCCCCGGCCTGGTGCTGACCGGGCTCTACATGCTCTACATCCTGCTGATGACCTTCCTGAAGCGCGACTCCATGCCGGCGCTGCCGCTGGAGGCGCGTTCGCTCGGAGCCGGCATCACCTCGCTCTTCATTGCGCTCGTCGTCGCGGCCGGCATTGCCTATGCGGCGCATGTCTACCTCTATCCGACCCATGGCGAGAATGCCGACATCCTCGGCGCGACCGTCGGCGTCGCCTTCATCTATGCCGTTGCGGTGGCGGACAAGGCGTTCGGCATCAACATGATGTCGCGGCTTGCCCAGCAGGTCATCATCGTGCTGATCCCGCCGCTGGCGCTGATCTTCCTCGTGCTCGGCACGATCTTCCTCGGCATCGCCACGCCGACGGAAGGCGGCGCCATGGGCGCGGTCGGCGCGCTCGTCATGGCGGCGGCCAAGGGCCGGCTCAGCATGGAGGTGGTCCGTTCGGCGCTCACCTCCACCACTCGCCTCTCGGCCTTCGTGATGTTCATCCTCATCGGCGCCCGCGTCTTCTCGCTCACCTTCTACGGCGTGAACGGGCATCTGTGGGTGGAGCATCTGCTGGTCTCGCTGCCGGGCGGCGAGACGGGCTTCCTGATCGCGGTGAACGTGCTGGTCTTCTTCCTGGCGTTCTTCCTCGATTTCTTCGAGCTCGCCTTCATCATCGTGCCGCTGCTCGCGCCGGCCGCCGACAAGCTCGGCATCGACCTCATTTGGTTCGGCGTGCTGCTCGGCATCAACATGCAGACGAGCTTCATGCACCCGCCCTTCGGCTTTGCATTGTTCTATCTGCGCTCGGTCGCCGCCAAGGTGCCCTATCTCGACAAGGTGACGGGCAAGGTGACGCAGCCGGTGACGACGGGGCAGATCTACTGGGGCGCCGTGCCCTTCGTCGGCATCCAGATCCTCATGGTCGGCCTGACCATCCTCTTCCCGAGCATGGTCATGCACTACAAGGGCGAGGGCACCGGCATCGATCCCGCGACGATCAAGATCGAGGTGCCGGGCTTCGGCAGCGGCCTGACGCTGCCCGACAATGGCGGCGGCCTCGGCCTTCCGGGCGGCCTGCAGCTTCCCGCCGGCAACCCGCTGGAAGGCGGCGGCGAGAAGCCGGCCGAGCAGGGCGGCGAACAGAAGCCCGCCACGGACCTTTCCAGTCCGCCGTCCTTCAACTGAAGACCTGCCATGGGGCCGGCGCAAGCCGGCCCCTTTGCATCGAACAGCCCGAGCCAAAGAAAAACCCCGGAGCATCGCTGCTCCGGGGTTTCTCGCATTTACCGTTCCCGCAGGGCTTACAGCTTGTTGCTGCGCTGCTGGATCATCATGAAGGTGTCGTAGTTGTATTCGGCGATCTGGGCGTTGAGGTAGTACTCGCCGCGGAAGGCCTTGATCGAGTCCCAGATCTTCTTGAAGGTCGGGTTCGAGGCTTCCATCTCGGCATAGACCTCGTTGGAGGCGTCGAAGCAGGCCGCGAGGATTTCCTGGCTGAACGGGCTGAGCTTCGCGCCGGCGGCGACGAGGCGCTTGATGGCCGATGGGTTCAGGTAGTCGTATTTCTGCAGCATGTCGGCGTCGGACGCCTGGCAGGCCGTGCGCAGCAGCGACTGGTAGGCCTTCGGCAGGCCGTCGAAGGCTGCCTTGTTGAACATGGCGTGCACCGTCGGGCCGCCTTCCCACCAGCCGGGATAGTAGTAGTAGGGCGCGACCTTGTAGAAGCCGAGCTTCTCGTCGTCATAGGGGCCGACCCATTCGGCTGCGTCGATCGTGCCCTTTTCGAGCGAGGGATAGATATCGCCGCCGGCGATCTGCTGCGGCACGACGCCGAGCTTCTCGACGACCTTGCCGGCAAAGCCCCCGATGCGCATCTTCAGGCCCTGCATGTCGGCGACGGTCTTGATCTCCTTGCGGAACCAGCCGCCCATCTGCACGCCGGTATTGCCGCCCGGGAAGCCGACGAGGCCCTGGGTGGCGAGGAATTCGTTGAAGAGGTCGATGCCGCCGCCATGGTACTGCCAGGCGTTCATGCCGCGGGCATTGAGCGCGAAGGGCACGGCCGCGCCGAGGGCCCAGACCGGGTCCTTGCCCCAGTAGTAGTAGGAAACGGTATGCGCGGCCTCGACCGTGCCGGCGGATGCGGCATCGGCGGCCTGAAGGCCCGGGACGAGTTCGCCTGCGGCGAAAACCTGGATCTGGAAATTGCCGTCCGTCGCTTCGGACACGTATTTCGACAGCACTTCGGCGCCGCCATAGATCGTGTCGAGCGACTTGGGGAACGAGGAGGCGAGGCGCCAGTTGATCTTCGGATTGCTCTGCGCGAGGGCCGGGGCCGCGAGCACGGTGGCGGCCGCACCGCCCACGCCGGCAACACCGGCCTTCTTCATGAATGAACGACGATCCATAGTTTTCCTCCCAATGGCGGGCGGTGGTTTTCCGCCCTTTGTCATCGGCGGAAACCTAACCATGTCGGCAAGGGGCTTTCAAGCCAAGGCGGGGAAGAAGGTGAAAGCACCTTCTACAACTTTCGTCTTAGTCGGACGCTTTCTGCTATCTGCCTGTTTTTTGAGCTTTTCCGGCGTTTGCAGGAAGGTTGACAGCCCCTTGCGCGGTTGAAAGATTGGGGCGAAACGGCGGGGGGCGAAAGGCAAGGCATGGATATCGAGATTCGCAGGGCCTATTGCGACGAGCTGGTCGACATCCTGGACTGGGCGGCGGCGGAAGGGTGGAATCCAGGCCTCGGCGACGCCGCGCCGTTCTGGGCGGCCGATCCCGAGGGCTATCTCGTGGCGGAGGCGGACAGGCGCCTTGTGGGCGCGGTCTCGCTCGTGCGCTACGGCGCGGACTACGCTTTCCTCGGCTTCTACATCGTGGATCCGCAGGTGCGCGGGCAGGGCGTCGGCCTGCGCCTCTGGAATGCGGCGATGGATCTGGCCGCAGGACGTCTCGTCGGGCTCGACGGCGTCGTCACCCAGCAGGAGAACTATCGCCGCTCCGGCTTTGCCTATGCCCACGCCAATATCCGTCACGGCGGCCGGGTGCAGCAGTGCCCGATGCCGGCCGATTCGCGGCTCACGGCGGTCTCGCCGGTCCACATGCCGCTGATCGTCGACTATGATGCGCGTTTCAATCCGGCACGCCGCGAGGCATTCCTGCGCGAATGGCTGAAGGAGCAGGAGACGCGCCAGAGCGTGGCGCTTCTGCATGGCACCGGCATTTCCGGCTACGGCACGATCCGCGCCTGCCGGGAGGGCTTCAAGATCGGACCGCTGTTCTCCGACACCGATGTCGGCGCCGAGCTGATCTTCCGGGCGCTGGTCGCCACCGTCGGCGGCGGGGAGATCTTTCTCGACATTCCCGCGCCGAACGCCGAGGCCAAGGCGCTGTGCGTGCGCCACGGTCTCTCGCCGGTCTTCGAGACGGCGCGCATGTACCGCGGCACGGCGCCGGACCTGCCGCTCGGCCACATCTACGGCATCACGACCTTCGAGCTTGGCTGAGCCGCCTTATTGGCCCGCCATGGCGAGCAGTTGCGGCTCGGCGTCGCCCGTGTGGCGCAGCGTCACCACCGAATAGCCTTCCGCCTTCAACTGCGCGAGCAGCGAGGGCAGCACGGTGGCGGTGCGCTTGTGGATGTCGTGCATCAGGATGATGCCGCGGCCGCGTTTGCGCAGGCCCTGCATGGTGCGGCTCGCGACGGAGGCGGGCGTTACCTTGAAGTAGTCCTTCGAATCGACGTCCATGTCCATGATGATGGTGCCGCGCCGGGCGACGGCGCTGCGCAGCGCCGACGTGTCCGCCAGATAGGGGAAGCGGAAGAAATCCGGCTGGCGGGCGGTGGCGCGCGCTACGGCCTTCTCGCCCTTGCGGATTTCCGCCATCGCCGCCTTGAAGGCGAGGTAGCGCAGGTTGGCATGGCGATAGGTATGGCTGCCGACGGTGTGGCCGCGCGCGACGACCTTGCGGGCGATCGCCGGATAGGCGTCCGCCATCTGGCCGACCATCAGGAAGGTCGCCTTCACGCCGTAGCTGTCGAGCGTGTCGAGGATCGCCTCGGTGCGGCCGGGCACGGGGCCGTCGTCGAAGGTCAGGACGACCTCCTTGTGCTTCAGCTTCAGGTCGGCGAGCGAGGCGACAGCAAGGGTCCGTCCGGCAAGCCCCGCATGCCCGGCCCAGCGCGCGGGCGACATCGGCACGGGGTCGTCCGCGTCGAGCTTCTTCGTCGTTTCCGCCGCGGCAAAGGCGGTCTGCGCGGAGGGGCGCGGCTTGGTCGTGTTGCAGCCGGCAAGAAGGGGGAGGGCCGCCAACGCGGCAAGAAGCAGACGGCAACGCATCGGGCGCACTCGCAAGGCAATGATCTTGCGAGAACTTTTGTCAAATCATGGTTAATGAAGCGTTGCGACGGCCGGAAGAACGGCACGTTACCCGGCCATCGCCTCCTCGTACTCCGCCGAAAGCTCCAGCCACTGTTCCTCGGCATCGCTCAATTTGTCGACCGCCAGGGCGCGCAGCTTGGCCTTCTCCGCCGCCTTGGCCGGGCTCTTCTCGTAGAGCGCGGGATCTGCAAGCTCCGTGTCAAGAAGCTGAATCTGCTTCTGCAGCTTCGCCGTCAGGGATTCGATTTCATTGATCTTTTTCTTCAGCGGGGCGAGCTGGGCGCGCCGGTCGGCATTCGCCTTGCGCAGGTCCGCCTTGCTGGCCTCGCCGCCGTTGTAGGCGGATTTCTCCTTGTCGTCCTTCTTGCCGGACTGGACGATGAGGCTGCGATATTCCTCCATGTCGCCGTCGAAGGTCTTCACCGTGCCGTTGTTGACCAGCCAGAGCCGGTCGACGGTCGCCTCGATGAGGTGCCGGTCGTGCGAGATGAGGATGACCGCGCCCTCGTAGTCGTTCAGCGCTTCGATCAGCGCGCGGCGGCTGTCGATGTCGAGATGGTTGGTCGGCTCGTCGAGGATGAGCAGGTTCGGCGCGTCGAAGGCCGCAAGGCCCATCAGGAGGCGCGCCTTCTCGCCGCCAGAGAGATCCTTGGCGGCTGTCGACATCTTCTCCGTCGCAAGCCCCATCTGCGCCACGCGGGCGCGGACCTTCGCTTCCGGCGCCTCCGGCATCAGCCGGCGCACATGCTCGACCGGCGATTGCTCGGGAATGAGGTCGTCGAGCTGGTGCTGGGCGAAGAAGCCGATCTTCAGGCCCGGCGCGCGTTTCACCACGCCCGATTCGGCCTCCAGCCGGCCGGAGATGAACTTGGCGAAGGTCGACTTGCCGTTGCCGTTCGAGCCGAGCAGGGCGATGCGGTCGTCATTGTCGATGCGAAGGTTGATCTGCCTGAGGATCGGCTTGCCCGGCTCGTAACCGACCGCGCCGCCCTCGATCGCGACGATCGGCGAGGCCGGCTGTTTCTCCGGCTCCGGGAAGGTGATCGGCTGGACATGCGTCTCGACGACGGCGGCGACCGTGCCCATGCGCTCCAGCGCCTTGACGCGGCTCTGCGCCTGCTTGGCCTTGGTGGCCTTGGCCTTGAAGCGGTCGATGAAGCTCTGCAGGTGTTTTCGCGCGGCCTCGTTCTTGGCTTTCGCCTTCATCTGCAATTCGTCGGCCTCGGCCTTCTGGCGCTCGAACTGGTCGTAGGAGCCGCGATAGAAGGTCAGCTTCTGCTGGTCGAGATGCACGATGGCGTTGACGGCGGTGTTGAGCAGGTCCCGGTCGTGGCTGATGATGATGACCGTGTGCGGGTAGCGCCGCACGTAATCCTCCAGCCACAGCGTGCCTTCGAGGTCGAGATAGTTGGTCGGCTCGTCAAGCAGCAGGAGGTCCGGCTCGGAGAACAGCACGGCCGCCAGCGCCACGCGCATGCGCCAGCCGCCGGAAAAGCTCTTTGCCGGGCGCTGCTGCGCCTCGTGGTCGAAGCCGAGGCCGGCAAGGATGCTCGCCGCGCGGGCTTCCGCCGAATGGGCGCCGATATCGCCGAGGCGGGTTTGGATTTCGGCGATGCGGTGCGGATCGGTCGCCGTCTCCGCTTCCTTCAGGAGGCTCGCGCGCTCCTTGTCGGCGGCCAGCACGATCTCGATCAGCGGGTCGTCCGTGCCCGGGGCCTCCTGCGCCACCTGGCCGATGCGCGCGTTCTTGGGCAGCGAGATGCTGCCGGCTTCGGCGGCGAGCTGGCCGGTGATGACGCGGAACAGCGTGGACTTGCCGGTGCCGTTGCGGCCGACAAGACCCACCTTCACCCCGCTCGGCAGCGAAAGGGAGGCGTTATCGATGAGGAGACGCCCGGCGACGCGGGCAGTGAGGCCGGAAATCGTGATCATGCCGGGTCTATAGAGCAATTTCCGCAAAAGTGCGAAGCGGTTTTGCGCCCGCAATGGCATCAAAACAGAAAGATAAGGCAGCGCCGCCCGAGGGCAGGCGGCGTCAGGCCGCCGCCCCGCCGCGATAGCCCCGGCCGGCCCGTTCGGCGACTTCCGCCGAATAGATGCGCAACGCGATGCCGGCATCGCCTGCATAGGTGAGCGCCTGTTCCGCCTGGTCGTAGAACGCCGCCGGCGCCTTGGCCGCGTCGCTCATCGAGACGCCGGCCGTCAGCGTCAGGAAACCGGCCGGCAATTCGCGGTCCATGAAGGGGAAGGGCTTTTCCGCAACGCGCACGGCAATGCGGCGGGCGATCGTCACGGCGATCTCGCGGCTGACATCCGACAGCAGCAGGCAGAAGACATCAGGCCCGGTGCGCGCGACGAAATCGCCCTTCTTGACCGAGCGGCGGAAGATGGCGGCAAGCCGCTTCAGCGTCTTCTCCGCAGCGCCCGCGGGATGGGTCTCGGCAAATTCCTTGAGCTGTTCGACGCGGAACATCAGCAGGGCGGCGGTCTCGCTCGCCGCCTCGGCCTGGAAGAAGGCCTTCAGCCGGCCGAGCAGGGCGGCGTGGTTGCCAAGGCCGGTCACCGGATCGTGGGTCAGCGCCTCGCGGCTGACGGAAAGGCCCGAGCGCAGGCTGTCGAGATGGGCCTGCAGGTCCTCCAGGCGCGCGGCGGACGAGCGATCGGCGCCGAGGATGTCGCGCAGGATCGACAGGAGCCGGACCGTGTCGCTGGAAAAGTCGGAAATGCCGAGCACCGGGTCCTTGCGCATGCGGGCGGCGATTTCCTCCAGTTCCTGCAGGGCGACGGCACGGTCGCGCCGGCTGGTTTCCGCCGCCGCCGAGATTTCGGCGAGCACCCGCACGGCCTCGCCGGCCGCCTGGCCTGCCGCCAGCACATTGTGGCTTGGCAGGGCGTGGCGCAGCGCGATCGAATCGAGCGCCGCCTGGTCCGGCGCCTTGCCGAGCGCCGCGATCTCGCGCGCCACGCCCGCATTGCCGTTCAGCGCCTCGAACAACAGTTCGTAGTTCCGCGGCAGGCCGGTTATGCCGAGATTGGCCATCACATGCGCGATGCGCGCCGTGATCGGCGGAACGGCGGGCTGCGTGGTCGGGGTGGTGCTGTCTTTGCTATTCATGGAACGCCGTCGGATGGGGCTCTGGCGGGTGCCAGCGCCGGAGGGTATCGGTCGGCGTAACTATCGGATTGCGTGGTTAATTTTGCGTGTTCTGAAGAAAGATTCAGGTCAAAGTTGACGATGCGCAAGGCTGGCAGGCGCGGTGCGGCGGCATCACGCGGATGCCGCCGCACGAGGGTATGGTTCAGAACCTCATGCCGTTCGGCGGGCGAGCGGGATCGCCCGCATCACCTGCCCGATCACGGTCGAGCGGGCCGGCTCCTTGGTGCGGGGCGCGCGATTTTGCTGGAGTTCGCGCATCGCCGCCGCATATCCCTCCGCGCGCGCTTCCTGCAGCGCCACGTCAAGGGTCTTCTCGATCACCGGATAGCACTCCTCCGGCAGATAGGCATTCGGGGCGTCGGTGCCGTAGACCCGTGCCATCTTGCAAAGCGTACTGCCGAGCAGGGCTGCCCACTCTTCGGTCGTTCTTGCCATTGTTCTTCCCTCTTTCAGGAGAGGCCCGTGCCGTCCCGCACCAGCCTCAATGGCAGCGACTATCCCATTACCGATCGCCCGTGCCTGTCACTTGGGTGACAGGACGGAGCAGCCCCCTTAATCGATGCCGAGCGCTCCCATAGACCACAACTGTATCACCACTATTGCAGGAACTGGAAGGGTCACTCGCCCTAAAATTTATAGGAATTTCGTTCCCTCCGTGCGCACGAAGGAGATGAGGTCGAGCGTGATGCTCGGCCCGCCAGCCGCCGTCAGCATCCCGTGGCACTGGCCGCGGTGGTGGGTCTGGTGGTTGAACATGTGGGTGAGGGCGGGGCCGAGCGGGTGGGTGATGGCCGCCGGATTGGTGAGCGGGCTGTAGGTAAAGTCGGCGGCGAGCGCCTCTTCCGTAAGCGAATCGATATAGGCGATGAGCCGCGCGTCTTCCGCCTGCCGTGCCGCCCAGAGGCCGGAAAAATCCTCGTGGAGGATCGCATCGAGCCGCGTCGGGGCATCGCCGGTGCCGGTGAAGCGCTTCATCCAGATGCGATCGGCCGTCAGCAGATGGTTCAGCGTGCGGTGCAGCGAGCCGAAGAAGGCGCCGAGATTGCGGCGAAAGGCCTCGTCGTCGAGCTTGCCGACCTCGGCATAGAGCGCGCGGTTGGCCCAGGCATTGTAGGCGGCATACATGCGGTAATGGTCGAGCATCGTGGTCTCCGTGATCTGCCGGAACTATAGCCGAAGCGCGCATCGGCCGCGTGAATGTCACCCATGAAATTATCTGATTTGCGCACGGCGTCGTCCTGCGCTCCAATGGCGGCAAACCGAACGACGAGGCTTTGATGACCCGATTGCTCTATGCGCTTTCCGGCGCCGACCGGACCCGCCAGTTCTCGCCCCATGTCTGGAAGACGGTGATGTCGCTCGCCCACAAGGGCCTCGCCTACGAGACGGTCCCCGTCGGCTTCACCGAGATCCCGGCCATCGAGGGCGGCAGCACGGCGACGGTGCCGCTCCTGCGTGACGGCGACCGGCTGGTGCGCGACAGTTTCGACATCGCCCTCTATCTCGACGAGGCCTATCCCGACCGGCCGTCGCTGTTCGGCGGGGAGGGTGGCAGGGCGATGGCCCGCTTCATCGAGAACTGGTCGCAATCGACCCTGCACATGGCCGTCACCCGCATCGCCATCCTCGACATCCACAATCTGCTGGAGCCCGCCGACCAGGCCTATTTCCGCCGCAGCCGCGAGGAACGCCTCGGCGCCTCGCTGGAGGACATCGCGGCGGCCGGCAAGGCGGAGGTCGAGGGCTTTGCCAAGAAGCTCCAGCCGCTGCGCAACATGCTGAAGGTCCAGCCCTTCATCGGCGGGGAAGGCCCGCTTTTCCCGGACTACATCGTCTTCGGCGCGCTGCAGTGGCTGCGCACGACGGCGGGCACGAAGGTGCTGGAGGAGGGCGATCCCGTCGCCGGCTGGTTCGCCCGCTGCCTCGACCTGCACGGCGGCGTCGGCCACCGTGTGACGGCGGCGTGAAACTTTGCCGCTGACGGCGCCAATCGCGGCGCCCCTCTTGTTTTGCGGGGCGTTGGCGGCTATGGAACCGGCCACTTTCACCGGAAAACCAAGGGAAACGGGAAAATGGCGATTGAACGCACCTTTTCGATGATCAAGCCGGACGCGACGAAGCGCAACCTGACCGGCGCGATCACCAAGATGCTCGAAGACGCGGGCCTGCGCGTCGTTGCTTCCAAGCGCGTCTGGATGAGCAAGCGCGAAGCCGAAGGCTTCTACGCCGTTCACAAGGAGCGTCCGTTCTTCGGCGAGCTCGTTGAAGGCATGACCTCCGGCCCGACGGTCGTCCAGGTCCTGGAAGGCGAGAACGCCATCCTGAAGAATCGCGAAGTCATGGGCGCCACCAACCCGGCCAACGCCGACGAGGGCACGATCCGCAAGACGCATGCCCTGTCGATCGGCGAAAACTCGGTTCACGGCTCGGACGCGCCGGAAACCGCTGCCCAGGAAATCAAGTACTGGTTCTCCGACACCGAAATCGTCGGCTGAATCGGTTTGTCCGGCTCCGGCCGGAAGCCTTTGACAGGATTTGGAAACCGGGGCCGAAAGGCTCCGGTTTTTCATTGGGCCGGATCGAACTTGAAGATCGGCTGGCCGGCCAGCAGCAGCGCTTCGGCCGGGTGATGCATATGGCTCTGGCAGCCGCGATCGAGGCGCATTGCGAAATCCGTGGCGATGGCAAGCTTCGTTTCGGTCGGCTCGACGGCAAGGACGAAATCGGCAAGGCGCGCATGGTCGCCCGCGGCAAACAGCAGTTCCGCAATGACCGGCGCCTTGAGCGGGTCCTTCGCGAGCGGCGTCAGCGGCACGGATTTCAGGGATCTGGAAAGCTCCACCCACAATGGCCATTCCGCCTGGAATTTCGGGCTGATGTCCGTCGGCCTGTCCGGAAGGACATCGGATTTGCCGGCGAGGTAGGGAGCGAGCGCGTCGATCGCCACGGCCCGGTCGATGAGGTCCCGTATCGAGACATTGCTGGTCGGGGGCACGACACGGCGCGTATTGATGGACATGATTTCGAGCGTCGTGTCGACCACGGCGGGATTGGGCCCTGCGGCACGAAGAGCCCTGTAGGCCACCAGCCATGCCGGATCAAGAAGACCCTCCGGCGTGATCCGCCCGGCCGTGATCTCGGCCAGAACCGCCTCTGCCGCCTTTGCTGTCGAGGCGATATCGCCGGTCTGGTTCACATAGGTCATCAGGAAATCGCGTTCCGGCTCCTTCGCCGCCGCGAGCCAGACGGTGTGCAGGCTTTTCTGCGTCGCTTGGGCCGCGGCGTCGGGCACCGGAAGCCGCGGCAGGGCCGGGTTGCCGACGAGCGCCGGCGCCCAGCTCCAGAGCCGCGTCAGGTCCGCGAGCCTGGTCGTGTCGGGAAAGCCGGCAACGAAAACCGGCCAGGCATTCGGGTCGCGCTGGCTCGCAACGAGCCCTGCCTGAAGGAAGAACAGCTTGTGGCGGCCCGCCGATGCGGCGAGTTTGGCCTTCTCCTCATCGGGCCGGTCCGCGATGGCGGGCACGATCCGCCCGCTGAGCGAGACTTGCCGTTCCGGCGGCAGGCTGGCGATCGCGGCCAGCAATTTCTCGCCATCCCCATGCAGCAGGATTGCCCGCACGGTGGAAATCAGCCCGTTCAACTGAACCGGATCGGCATCGCCCAGCGTGTCGAACCCGTCGCGCGTCGCGTCGATGGCGCCGGCAAGATCGATCGCCTCGCGCACGCCGGCATCGCGCAGTCCATGGGCGAGGGCTGCGGCCTCGTCCATGGAAAGCCCGCCGTAGCGCATCTTCAGATAGGCCGCTTCCGCCCCGAAACCGCGCGCCTTCAAGCGCGGCAGTTTCTCCCGGTCCGCCAGCACCGTATCCGAGAAGGCAAGGATTACGGGCTTTGCCGGACAGGTCGCTGCCTCCTCGGCGTAGGCCGCAGGGGAGAGCACGGAAAGGCCGAAAGCCAAGGCAGGCAGGAATCGCATCTGTCCGATCCTCCGGGAGCAGCTTTGGATGGAACGCGCGATCCATGGCGAATATTCGTCAACTGGCGGGGCACGCCGCCGTTTCGAAACGTTCGGGCGCCTTGCCGTCCTTGAACACCTCCGGATTCTTGTCGTAGCCGGGGCCGACGACCAGGGCCTTTGCCGGCAGGATGCTCTGGTCGACATTGGAGGTGACCTGGGTTTCCAGGCTCTGCAGCACCGCGCCGTCCGGCCCGACGACCCGGATGGCCACCTTGTAGGGCACGCCCTTCCTCACGCAGGAAATGTCCGGGCTTTCCAGCGCGACGCGGGTGAGATTGGCGAACAGCTTGCGCTCCAGCGTTAGCGGCGCGCCGCCCGCCGGGTTCTCGAACTCGGCCCGCACCACGGAGCCTTCCGGCACCGGCTCCGTGCGGTCGAGCGTCACCATATAGGTGGCATAGGCGAGGCGGTAGTTGAAGACGAACATCTTGCCCGTCAGCTTGAGCGGATCCGGTCCCGTCTCGCGCTGGCAGGCGGCAAGGGACAGCAGGAGCGGCAGCAGGATCAGCCGGGATGTTCTCATGGCCCTCTCTCCTCGCGGTTGCGATGGTAATGGCGGCTGGCCTTTGCCCGGTTGCCGCAGACGGCCATGTCGCACCAGGCGCGCGAGCGGTTGCGGCTGCGGTCGAGGAAGAGCCAGTGGCAGTTCGGGCAGATCTTCAGCCGTTCCGGCTCCGGATGTGCCAGCAGCAGGAGGGCGGAGCGCGCCGTCGCGGTATCGAGCGCCCGCGGCCGGTTGCCCGAACGGCGCAGCGTGGTGGCGATGGCCTCCAGGAGGTCGGCAAGCAGCGCCGGCGTGCCATGGCCCCGCACCTCGGCGCGAAAATGCCGGTCGATCGCCTCGCGCAGCGCGATCAGCCCCGCGCGTCCCTCCTCGCTCACCGCCTCGAGCGGGCCGAAACGCGCATGCTCCGCCCCGTGCCGGTCCGCCCCGGCGGGGAAGGCATCCATGATGGCGGGATCGGCGAAACGGTCGATCCGCCGATCGGGATCGCCGCGCAGCACCACGGAATTGGCGACATCGAGGGCGAGCGCGCCGCCGGAGAAACGATGCGGGGTCCAGGAAAAGGTCATGCGATATTCTAACTGGTAAAAGTCTTTTTGCCAGTTATAATTTCGGCACGGTTCCAGGAGGGCAGGCAGTGGCTTCCCGGGAGGCGTGTGTGACAATGCGGGAAAGCCCGGAACCGCCATGGCCTATTTCCTCCAGCAGATCGCCAATGCCGCGCCCGTCGCCGCGCTCTATGCGGCACTCGCCTTCGGCTATTCGATCGCCTTTGCCGTGACGCGCCGGGCGGATGTCGCCTATGGCGCGCTCTTCGCCTTCGCCGCGCAGATGTTCATCCTTTTTTCCGGTTACGGCTGGGACCGGCTCTGGCTGGTGCTGCCCGCCGCGCTCGGCTTCGGCGCGGTCGTGGCGCTGCTCTACGGCGTCGGCGCCGGCCTCGTCGTCGGGCGCCATGTCATGCGCCCGCTCGCCTTCTCCTCGGACAATACGGTGGTGGTCGCCGCGCTCGGCGTCGTGCTGGTGCTGATGGAGACGGCGCGGCTCGCCGCGGACACGCGCAGCCTCTGGCTGCCGCCCTTCCTCAACACGCCGGTCGTGCTGTGGGGCGATCCGGCCTTTCCCGTCGCGCTGACGGTGCTGCAACTGGCAAACACCGCCGCCATGGCCGCCATCGTCCTTGCCGGCCATCTCTTCCTCGCCCGCTCCGCCTGGGGCCGGCGCTGGCGGGCGGTCTCTGAGGACCGGCAGGCGGCGGCGCTCTGCGGCGTCGACGCCGCGGGAGTCTACCTTTCGGCCTATGCGCTGGCGGCGCTGATCGCCAGCCTCACCGGCATCCTCGCCGTCTCCTACTACGGCAACATGGATTTCGGCGGCGGCCTCGTCTTCGGGGTGAAGGTGCTGTTCATCGCCGCCATCGGCGGGGCCGGCACGCCGCTGCTCTCCGCCCTCGGCGGCGCGGCCATGGGTCTCGCGGAGACGCTGTGGAGCGCCTATGGCGATTTTTTATGGCGCGACCTGGTGATCTTTTCCGCGCTGGTCCTGCTGCTGGTGATTTTCCGGCGCGAGCGGCCGGTGCCGTAGATGGCGTGCCGTGTCGCATGGATCCTCGGGTCGAGCTCGAGGATGACGGAGAGGAGAAGAGGTTGCCCGACCGTCAAACGGTGCGGAAAAAGGCAACGTGGCTGGTCTGTATGTCCTTCCTTCTGGCGTCATCCTCGGGCTCGACCCGAGGATCCACGCGACATGGCAGACCATGGCCGGCAATTCCGCTACGACCACGCCTCCCGCGCCCGGTCGTCGCTTTCCTTGGCATCCACCCAGCCGCCCTCGCGGCCGTCGGCGAAATGCTCCTTCTTCCAGAAGGGGGCGGAGGTCTTCAGGTAGTCCATGACGAAGGAGGCGCCGTCGAAGGCGGCGTGGCGGTGCGGGGCGAGCGCGATGACGAGCACGATGTTCTCGCCCGGCGCGATCTTGCCGACACGATGGATGGCGGTAATGCCGAGAAGCGAGAAGCGCTCCACGGCCTTGCGGCAGATGCGGCCGATCTCGGCCTCGGCCATGCCGGGATAATGTTCGAGCTCCAGCGCGGAAAGCCTGCCGCCCTCGTCACGGCACAGGCCGGTGAAGGTGACGACGGCACCGGCATCGCGCCGCCCGGCGGCAAGGCGGGCGGCTTCCGCGGCGGCGTCGAAATCCTCCGTCTGGACACGCACGATGACCGGGGCGCCGGTCATCGCTCAGCCTCCCGTCATCGGCGGGAAGAGGGCGATCTCGCGGGCGCCGAGAATGGGCTCGTCGTGCTCGACATGCTCCTGGTTGATCGCGATGCGGATGACCTTTTCATGCTCCAGCGCGTGGGCATAGTCCTCGCCGAGCGTCTTCAGATAGGCGAGCAGGTCGCCGCCGGTCCTGACGGAGGCGGGCAGGTCGATTTCCTCCTCGCCCTTACCGATCCGTTCGCGCACCCAGGCGAAATAGACGAGCTTCGTCATCTTACTCGTCCACGATGTGCTTCAGGCCGACGCGGAAATAGTCGTAGCCGGTATACATGGTGATGAGCGCGGCGGCCCAGAGCAGGGTGATGCCGATCTCGGTCGTGTAGGGCAGGATCTTGTCGCCGGCGGGGCCGGCCAGCAGGAAGGCGATGGCGAGCATCTGGATCGCCGTCTTCCACTTGGCGATGCGTGTGACGGGCACGCTGACCTTGAGGTCGGCGAGATATTCGCGCAGGCCCGAGACGAGGATCTCGCGGCACAGGATGATGATCGCGGCCCAGATCGTCCAGCCGGCGATGGTGCCGTCCGCGGCCATCAGGAGCAGCACCGAGGCGACCAGCAGCTTGTCGGCGATCGGGTCGAGCATGCGGCCGATATTCGACGTCTGGTTCCAGATACGGGCGAGGTAACCATCGAGATAGTCGGTGATCGAGGCGACGACGAACAGCCAGAAGGCCGCCCAGCGCGCAAAGTCCGACGATTCCAGCCGCCCTTCGACGAAGAAGCAGAGAACGATCAGCGGAACGGCCACGATACGGCCGTAGGTGAGGAGGTTCGGGATGCTGTATGCGCGGGAAGCCATGGATTCTTCAGTCTCGACAGGTTTGCGGCTAGATGAGGTCTTTGTGACAGCGCCGTCAACCTTTGTTTCCGGCAATTCTTGGCGAATTTACGGAGCGTGGGCGAATGTCGCAGCCATTCGCGGAAAACGCCGCGGATTCTGCGGGGCCGGCGCGCTCATGTCGGCGGCTTGCCGTCCGTCGTGAAGGCGGCGGAAAAGCGCTTGCCGTCCGACAGAGTGCCCTCGCAGGCAATCGTGGCCGGCCCCTTCACCGGATTGCCGAAACCGCAGGTGCCCGTTGCCGGAAAGACATCCGGCTGGTCCGGCGTGTCCTTGCGGCTGACGATCACCTTGTCGAGGTTGATGACGTCCGTATCCGGCGTCGGATTGTCGCCGTCCATGCCGGTGAAGGTGACGATCCGGCCGTCGTCGAGCACGAAATAGAAGCCGACGCGGCCGTTCGGATAGGTGACGTTGAGCAGCTTTTGCGAGCAGGCCTCGCTGAACCGCAGGTCGCCGACAACGAGCTCGGCGCAGGTTCCGCTGACGCCCAGCATCTGCGCATCGCCGACCTGCGTCTGTGCAGCGGCGGCTGTTGCGACAAGGCAGAGGCCGAAGGGCACGATCTTGCGGAAGACGGTCATGGCGCCTCTTTCCTAGGTGAAGGAATGCCGTATGGGCACCCTAGCACCCGCCGGCAGGCCGGGCCAGCTATCCCGCCGCGTCGTCGTGGAAATGGTTGTAGACGATGCGGGCGACGCTTTCCGAAATGCCGGCGACCGCCATCAGGTCGGCCATCGCCGCGCGGGAGACGGCCTTGGCGGTGCCGAAATGCTGCAGCAGGGCGCGCTTGCGCGTTGGGCCGACACCGGCGATCTCGTCGAGCGGGTTCTTCACCATCTCCTTCTTGCGCCGCGCCCGGTGCGAGCCGATGGCGAAGCGGTGCGCCTCGTCGCGCAGACGCTGCACGAAATAGAGCACGGGATCGCGCGGCGGCAGGGAGAAATCCGCAAGGCCCTTCATGAAGAAGCGCTCGCGTCCCGCCTCGCGGTCGGCGCCCTTGGCGACGCCGATGGCGATGACCTGGTCGGTGATGCCGAGCTCTTCGAGGATGGCGCGCACCGCCGTCATCTGGCCCTGGCCGCCGTCGATGAGGATGACGTCGGGCCAGGCGGGGAAGGGGAGGTCCGCCGCGTCCGCGCTCTGGTCTGCAGCACTGCGGTCCGGCAGGCCCTCTTCCTTGATGAGGCGCGAGAAGCGCCGGGTCATCACTTCCTTCATCATGCCGAAGTCGTCGCCGGGCGTGATGTCGGTCGATTTGATGTTGAACTTGCGGTACTGCCCCTTCACGAAGCCTTCCGGCCCCGCCACCACCATGCCGCCGACGGCATTGGTGCCCATGATGTGGGAGTTGTCGTAGATCTCGATGCGGCGCGGCACGTAAGGCAGCTTGAAGGTGGCGGCGAAACCGTCCAGCAGGCGCGATTGCGAGGCCGTCTCCGCCAGCTTGCGGCCATGCGCCTCGCGGGCATTGGCGACGACATGGTCGACGAGGTCCTTCTTCTCGCCGCGCTGCGGCACGGAGATGGCGACCTTGTAGTTCGAGCGCTCGGAAAGCGCCTGGCTGAGCAGGTCCATTTCCTCCACGGCCTCCGAAAGCAGGATCTGCCGGGGACAGGGCTTGTCGTCGTAGAACTGGGCGAGGAAGGCATTCAGCACCTCGCTGCCGGAAAGCTGCGGGTCGGCCTTCGGGAAATAGGCGCGGTTGCCCCAGTTTTGCCCGGTGCGGAAGAAGAAGACCTGGATGCAGGAGATGCCGCCCTCGTGGTGGATGGCGAAGACATCCGCCTCCTCCACGCCCGCCGGGTTGATGCCCTGGTGGCTCTGGACATGGCTGAGCGCCGCCAGCCGGTCGCGATAGACGGCGGCGCGCTCGAAATCGAGGTTTTCCGCCGCGTCGTTCATGGCCGCGGCCATGTGCGCCTTCACCTTCTGGCTTTTTCCCGAGAGGAAATCCTTCGCCTCCTGCACCAGCTCCGCATAGTCCGCATCGCGGATCTCGTGGGTGCAGGGGCCGGAACAGCGCTTGATCTGGTAGAGCAGGCATGGCCGCGTGCGCGTCTCGAAGACGCTGTCGGTGCAGGTGCGCAGGAGGAAGGCGCGCTGCAGCGAATTGATTGTGCGGCCCACCGCGCCGGCCGAGGCGAAGGGGCCGAAATAGTCGCCCTTGCGGCTGCGCGCGCCGCGATGCTTGAAGATCGCCGGCGCGCGCGTGTCGCCCGTCACGAGGATGTAGGGGAAGGACTTGTCGTCGCGCAGGAGCACGTTGAAGCGCGGGCGCAGGCGCTTGATGAGGTTCGCCTCCAGCAGCAGCGCCTCGGTCTCGGTGCGCGTGGTGACGAACTCCATGTTCGCCGTCTGGCGGATCATCTGCGTGATGCGGTTGGAGTGGCCGCGGCCCTGCGCATAGTTCGTCACGCGCTTCTTCAGGCTGCGCGCCTTGCCGACATAGAGCACGTCGCCCGCCGCGTTGAACATGCGGTAGACGCCGGGGCTGTTCGGCAGGCGCTTGACGAAGAGCTGGATCAGCTCGGCGCCGATGATGCCCTCCGGCACGTCGCCGCCCTCGTTCCAGTCGATTCCCGGAGTGGCGACGCCGGGCGCGACGGCGGCGGTCGCTGCGGGAGATTCCTGCAGCTCGTCCTCGTCGTCCGTCTCGTTCTCGTCATAGAGGATGCCGCCATCCTCCACCTTCCGGCCATTCATTCGGCTATTCCCCCGACATCGGGTGTTTCCCAGGCGAGATGCTGCCCGCCGTCGAGCGCTATCATTTGCCCGGTAATGGATGGCGTGTCGAACAAAAAGCGAACTGTGCGGCCGAATTCGTCGAGACCAGGCCCGCGGCGCAGGATCAGGCCCTCCACCTGCGCCTGGAAGGCGGCATCGTCCTGCCGCTCGTTCGGCAGCGACGGGCCGGGGCCGATGGCATTGACGCGCACGCGCGGGGCAAAGCTCTGCGCCATGGTGCGGGTCGCCATCCACAGCGCCGATTTGGAGAGCGTGTAGGAGTAGTAGCGCGGTGTCGGGTTCCAGACGCGCTGGTCGATGATGTTGACGATCGAGCCCGGTGCGCCCTCGGGAAGCTGGCGCACGAAATCGCGCGCGAGGATCGACGGCGCCTTCACATGCACGGCGAAATGCCGGTCCCACAGCGCATCGTCGAAGGCCTCCACCGTGTCGGGCTTGAAGAGCGAGGCGTTGTTGACGAGGAGGCCGATGGGGCCGAGGGCGTCCGCCGCCGTGCCGATCAGCCGGCTTGTGGCCGCCCCGTCCGCAAGGTCGCATTGCACGGCGACGGCCCTTCCGCCGCCGGCATTGAAGGCGCGGGCCATCGCCTCGGCGTCTTCCAGGGATGTGTTGGCATGGATGGCGACGGCGAAACCGTGCGCCACGAGGTCTTCGACTATGGCCTTGCCGATGCGTTTCGCGCCGCCCGTCACGAGGGCCGTCCTGGGGGGCTTGTTCACGAAATTCCGTCCTGCCTATTCATTTGATTAACCGGCCCAAGATATAGACATCCCGGCGCAGGCTTAAACTCCCCCATGACAATTGGTTGCAGAAAAATTAACTGCAAAAGCGACTTCAAAGTAATTTGAAGTATATTTTACCGATTTTTGTACTTACTGATTTTATGGTTAATAAATCGCCTGGTGCGCAAAAGTCACATCAAATTTGTGCCGTGTCGCTGCCACAATCATTTCACATTTTGGCTCTTTCAATTCCTCAATCTTTATTCAATTTCCGCTCAACCGGGCGGGACTGAATTGGAAATGACGATGCCCGATCGCCTCCCACAGAGGGCGTCGTTCAGTAAAGGAGAATATCATGCGTACACTCATCGCCACCCTCATCGCTTCGACCGTCTCCATGGTCGCTTTCCAGGCTGCTCACGCTGCCGATGCCATCGACGATATCCCGCAGGCTCCGGCCGCTGAATATTCCGAGCCGGTTGCCAGCGGCAACTGGGCCGGTGCCTATGCCGGTGGTACGGCAAGCTGGCAGCGCGGCGACTTCAACCGCCAGGGCGATGCCAAGGCGAACGGCCTCGGCGGCGGCGTCTACGGCGGCTACAACATGCAGAACGGCCAGCTCGTCTACGGCGGCGAAGCGGACCTGAACTACTCGGGCGTCGACGCCGAGCGCAACGGCCTCAAGGGCAAGCAGGGCGTCAACGGCTCGGTCCGCGGCCGCGTCGGTATCGACCTGAACCCGGTCCTCGTCTACGGCACGGCCGGTATTGCCGGCACCAATGTCGAGATGAAGAACGCCAACGGCAAGGACGACCGCAACATGGTCGGCTGGACCGCCGGTGCCGGTGCCGAAGCCTTCGTGACCAACAACGTCACGGCGCGTATCGAATACCGTTACAGCGACTACCAGAAGAAGAGCTTCAACCTCGGCGGCGACAAGGTGAAGTCCGGCTTCGAAGACCACAGCGTCCGCGTCGGTCTCGGCGTGAAGTTCTAAGCCGAACGGCTTTTTAGAAGAGGGAAAGGCCGGGCGGAAAGCCCGGCCTTTTCTGTGTCTTAAAGACCCCAACCACCCCCGACGTCATCCTCGGCCTTGAGCCGAGGCTCCACCGGCGTGCGCGGAGCGTGGATGGTCGGGTCAGGCCCGACCATGACGGTGGGGAGGAAAGGCGGACCTCCTTAAAGTCGAGGCGGTGCGGTAGGCCCGGCCTTCCTGCTCGTCTCAATCCTTGAACTGCGCGTAATCCGGGAAAACCGCCTCGAAGCGGGAGAGGAAGCGCTTCAGCCTGGGCCGGCCGCGCTGCCATTTGCCGGCAAAGCGCAGTTCGATGTAGCGCAGCATCGCGGCAAGGGCGAAGTGGCCGGCATGCGGCTTCCTGCCGAGGCGGGGCATGTTGGCTTCGAGATGGTCGAGCGCGCGCTCGACCTTCTGCCACTGCCGGTCGATCCAGGGCTGGTGGATCTTCTCCTCCGGCCGGAAGCGGCGTTCGTAGACGATGGCGAGCAGGCTGTCGCAGATGCCGTCGGCGGTCGCCTCCAGCACGTCCACCTCCGTGCGCTTTGCCGCATTGCGCGGATAGAGCGTGCCCTTCGTCTGGCGGTCGATATAGGTCATGATCGCGCGGCTGTCGTAGACGGCAAGGCCCTCGTCGGTCACCAGCGTCGGGATCTTGCCGAGCGGGTTGGCGACCAGCAGCTCCGCCGGGTCGGCATTGGTGTCGGTCGCCACCGGCTGCGCGTCGAGGCCGGCGAAATGCGCGGCCATGCGCACCTTGGTGGAATAGGGCGAGGCACTTGAATAGAAGATCTTCATCAGCGGCATCCTGTTCTGGGGCAATTCCGGCAAAAGGGCGAAGCGGTTTAGCGTCCGCAATTGCGTTGAATGAGAGTTAGAGCGCTTTCGCGATTCGAAGAAAGCGGAAACGCCCTAGCGAATGGGCGGTTGTTCGATGGATCCGGCACGGCAGCCGGCGCGGTCGACGGCAGGGCAGGTGCGGAAGGAAAGCGCCGTCGTCATGCAGATGCGGACCTCCTCCAGCCGGCCGCCCTCGCAGGTGACCGCGATGCCCCCGCGGTCGAGGCCGGGATTGGCGGCGATGAAGGCCGCTTCCACCGCATCGGGGGAAAGCCGGGCACCGCCGCGCTGCGGCGTGAGGTCGGCGGGAATGTCGATGCGTTCGAAGGCCGCGCGCGTCACGGCAAAATAGTCCTTCTGGCTGAGGCCCGAGCAGGAGCCGTGCTTGCGCCATTGATGGCCGACCAGCCCCATGGAGGGAATGATGTCGAGCACGGTGCGGCCGAGATTCTCCGGCACGCGGTCCGGCTGGCGCGTCGGGCAGAATTCCGGATAGCCGCGCTCGTTCTGCGGCCAGAGCCCGTGCACGATGAAGCCGTTGTTTTCGCCGCGCCGGCACTGCTGCGTCCGCCCGCCGGCGTCGTTGTCCGCGCACCAGGTCGGCGACCAGGAGAGCGACAACACGTAGAAATCGAACCCCTTGCCGAGCGGCACCGCCCCGCGCGTCTCCGGCGCCGTGCGGCTCGCCTCCGTCTTCGGCTTTTCGGCCGGCTTGTCCTCGCTGCAGCCGGCAGGCAGCGCGAGCCCGGCGAGCAGCAGACAGAGGGGGCGGGCGAAGGTGAAGGAAGGCAGCCGGCTCATCGTTCGGCGGCTGCGAGGAATGGCGTCATGAAGGTCTCCCGGTTCGGCGGGCGATTGTTGCCGCCGGACGGCAAAGGTCAAGAGGCCTTCGCTTCCCCCGCGAGCCAGAAGGCGCGGGCCGAGGCGAAGCGGTCCTGCGCCAGCCGCTCCTTGAGGAAGGGCAGCAGCACGTCGAGCTCCTGCTTCAGCGTATAGGGCGGATTGACGACGATGAGGCCGGAGCCCGTCAGCCCCGTCGTCTCGCGGTCGCTCTTCACCGAAAGCTCCGCGCAGAGCATCTTGGGAATGCCCGTCTCCTTCAGCGCCTTGTGGAAGGCGGCGACGGGGGCGTTCTTCTTCAGCGGATACCACAGGCAATAGACCCCGCCGGAAAAGCGCCGCACGGCCTTTTCCAGCCCCTCCACCAGCCGCTCGTATTCGCCCTCGATCTCGAAGGGCGGATCGACCAGCACGATGCCGCGTTTTTCCTTCGGCGGCAGGTGCGCGCCGAGCGACAGCCAGCCGTCGAGCCTGGTGATGCGGCTCTGGAAGTCGCCGTCGAACAGCCGGTGCAGCGTCTCGTAGTCGTCCGGGTGCAGTTCCATGGCGGAGAGCCGGTCCTGCGGACGGAAGAGCAGGCGCGCCAGTTTCGGCGAGCCGGGATACCAGGTCAGCCCGCCTTGCGGATTGAGGTCCTGAACCGCCTTCAGGTAGGGGGCGAGGATATCGGCCACCGGGGCCGGCAGGTCGCCGTCGAGGAGCCGGCCGATGCCGTCGCGCCATTCGCCCGTCTTCTGCGCTTCCTCGCTCGAAAGGTCGTAGAGCCCGATGCCGGCATGGGTGTCGAGCACGCGAAAGGCCTTGTCCTTGCCCTGCATGTAGAGGACGAGGCGGGCGAGCACGGCATGTTTCAGCACGTCTGCGAAATTGCCGGCATGATAGATGTGGCGGTAGTTCATTTCAGGCCCCGTGCGACGCCCACGATCATCCGCGCTGATGCGACGATGAATTGTTGCAATGGTAGAATGATTTGCCTTTTGGCACTTCGTGCTCTGCAATATAGAAAAGCCATGAACGTTGCGACCCCCCATCTCGGAAAACCGCGCATCGGCCATTCGGCCTGTCCGCATGACTGTCCCTCCACCTGCGCCCTCGATGTCGAGATAAGCGCGGACGGACGCATCGGCCGCGTCAAGGGCAGCGCCGACAACAGCTACACGGCCGGCGTCATCTGCGCCAAGGTCGCCCGCTATGCCGACCGCCTCTACCATCCCGATCGGCTGATGAAGCCGCTGGTGCGCAGGGGCGGGAAGGGCGGCGGCGAATGGGCCGACATCTCCTGGGAAGCCGCGCTCGACGCCATTGCCGAAAGCTTCGTCAAGGCCGAGCAGGCCCATGGCAGCGAGGCGGTCTGGCCCTATTATTACGCCGGCACGATGGGCCTCGTGCAGCGCGATTCCATCGATCGCCTGCGCCATGCCAAGCGCTATTCCGGCTTCTTCGGCTCGATCTGCACCAATCCGGCCTGGACCGGCTACACCATGGGCGCGGGCACGCTGCGCGGCCCCGATCCGCGCGAGATGGCGAAATCCGATTGCGTGGTGATCTGGGGCACCAATCCGGTCTCCACCCAGGTCAACGTCATGACCCATGCGGTGAAGGCACGCAAGGAGCGCGGCGCGAAGATCGTCGTCATCGACATCTACGACAACCCGACGATGAAGCAGGCGGACATCGCGCTGAAGCTGCGCCCCGGCACGGATGCCGCGCTCGCCTGCGCCGTCATGCACGTCGCGTTCCGCGACGGCTATGCCGACCGCGCCTACATGGAAAGATTTGCCGACGATCCGGCGGGCCTCGAAGCGCATCTTGCAACGCGCAACCCGGAATGGGCGGCCGGCATCACCGGCCTCGGCGTCGCGGAGATCGAGGCCTTCGCCGCCCTGGTCGGACGCACGAAGAAGAGCTTCTTCCGCCTCGGCTACGGCTTCACCCGCAGCCGCAACGGCGCGGTCTCCATGCATGCGGCGCTTTCGGTAGCCACCGTGCTCGGCTCCTGGCAGTACGAGGGCGGCGGCGCCTTCCACAGCAATTCCGACATCTTCCACCTGCGCAAGGCAGAGCTGACGGGCGCAAGGATGGCGGACAGCGACATCCGCATGCTCGACCAGTCGCAGATCGGCCGCATCCTCACGGGCGATGCCGTCGCGCTGCGCGGGCGCGGCCCCGTCACCGCCATGCTCATCCAGAACACCAACCCGGCGAACGTGGCGCCGGAGCAGCGCCTGGTGAAGCAGGGCTTCCTGCGCGACGACCTCTTCGTCGCGGTGCACGAGCATTTCATGACCGATACGGCAAGGCTCGCCGATATCGTGCTGCCCGCCACCATGTTCGTCGAGCATGATGACATCTACCGCGGCGGCGGCCACCAGCACATCCTGCTCGGCCCCAAGCTCGTGGAGCCGCCGGCCACCGTGCGCACCAATCTCTTCGTCATCGAGGAACTGGCCAAGCGCCTCGGCGTCGGCGACATGCCGGGCTTCGGGCTGTCCGAGCGCGAGCACATCACCCGCATGCTGCCCTATTACGAGATGGATTTCGACAGGCTGAGCGAGGAGAAGTGGATCGACTGCCAGCCGGATTTCGACACCGCGCATTTCGTGAAGGGGTTCGGCTTTCCGGATGGCAAATTCCGCTTCCGGCCGAACTGGACGAACACGCCGGCGCCCAACCGGCCGCCCAAGGTGCTCGGCGCCTTCGGCCCGCACGAGGCTCTGCCGGCCTTTCCGGATCATGTGGCGATCATCGAGACGCCGGATGCGGATCATCCCTTCCGCCTCGCCACGTCGCCCGCCCGCACCTTCCTCAACTCCACCTTCACGGAGACGAAGGGGTCCCGTGAGCGCGAGGGCCGGCCGGAGGTGATGATCCATCCCGAGGACGCGGCGGCGAACGGCGTCGCGGACGGCGATATCGTGCAGCTCGGCAATCCCCGCGGCGAGATCCGCCTGCATGCCAAGGTCACCGACGGCGTGAAGCCCGGCGTCCTGATCGCCGAGGGCATCTGGCCGAATTCCGCCCATCTCGACGGGGAGGGCATCAATGTCCTGACCGGCGCTGATCCGGTCGCGCCCTATGGCGGTGCCGCCTTTCACGACAATCGCGTCTGGCTGCGCAAGGCCTGAATCGTCACGCAAGGATTTTTCATGACGCTCGACACGTCCTCCGCCGTCCGCATCGTCGATCAGCAGACGGTCTGGAAGCGGTTCATCCACCTTCGCACCGTCGTGGTCGAGCAGACGCGGGCGGACGGCCGGGTCGAGCGGCTCGACCGCGAGGTGCACGACCATGGCCCGGCGGCCTGCGTGCTGCTCGTCGATCCCGCCCGCCAGTCGGTCATCCTGGTGCGCCAGTTCCGCCCCGGCGCCTTCTTCGGCGGCCATCCGGATGGTTTCCTCTCGGAAGTGCCGGCGGGCCTGCTCGACGATGACGCGCCCGAGGCGGCCGTCGCCCGGGAGGCGATGGAGGAGACAGGCTATGCGGTGCAGGGCGTGCGCCATCTCTTCGACATCTATTCCAGCCCCGGCACGCTGACCGAGCGCGTCGGCTGCTTCGTCGCCCACATCGACGCCACGGCCCGCGACGGCAAGGGCGGCGGCGTCGACGGGGAGGGCGAGGATATCGAGATCGTCGAACTGCCGATCGACGAAGCCTACGGCCTCATCGCCACCGGCGGCATTCAGGATGCCAAGACGATCGTCATGCTGCAATGGCTGATGCTGCATCGGGCGGAGTTCGGCTGATCGGGCGGGAGTGATTCTCGATCCCGGGGGGCTCGCTTCAGGGCGGGAATGCCGAACGTATGCGGCCCCTCACCCTAACCCTCTCCCCGCAAGCGGGGAGAGGGGACTTGCCCCACGGACGGGGATTGGTTGAGGAAGACAGTGCGGCATATCTCCTTCGCCCCGCTTGCGGGGAGAAGGTGGCCGGCAGGCCGGATGAGGGGCCGTATATTCCTGGCAATCGCCTTTGCATCTTTCATGGTCAAGCAGCACGGCCCCGGCAAAAGACCCGCAAGCCTTGACAAACAGCCCCGGCCATGCGCTTTTCCGCGCGATTTTTCTTGGTCGCTGCGCCGGGTTCTTCCCGCGCGGCCTATCAGCATTTCAGGATACCACGATGCACCGTTACCGCAGCCACACCTGCGCCGCCCTCCGCAAGTCCGATGTCGGCCAGACCGTCCGTCTTTCCGGCTGGGTCCACCGCGTCCGAGATCATGGCGGCGTGCTCTTCATCGACCTGCGCGACCATTACGGCATCACCCAGGTCGTTGCCGACCCCGATTCGCCAGCCTTCAAGAAGGCCGAGACCGTGCGCGGCGAATGGGTGATCCGCATCGACGGCCTCGTCAAGGCGCGCACCGAGGACACGGTCAACAAGGGCATGCCGACCGGCGAGATCGAGCTTTACGCGCAGGAGATCGAGGTTCTTTCCGCCGCCAAGGAACTGCCGCTGCCGGTCTTCGGCGAGCCGGACTATCCGGAAGACGTGCGCCTGAAGTACCGCTTCATCGACCTGCGCCGCGAGACGCTGCACAAGAACATCATCAAGCGCACGCAGATCATCTCCGCCATGCGCAAGGGCATGGGCGAGGCGGGTTTTGCCGAATACACGACGCCGATCCTCACCGCCTCCTCGCCGGAAGGCGCGCGCGACTTCCTCGTGCCGTCGCGCATCCATGAAGGAAAATTCTTCGCCCTGCCGCAAGCCCCGCAGCAGTACAAGCAGCTCCTGATGGTCGCCGGCTTCGACCGCTATTTCCAGATCGCGCCGTGCTTCCGCGACGAAGACCCGCGCGCCGACCGCCTGCCGGGCGAATTCTACCAGCTCGACGTCGAGATGAGCTTCGTCACCCAGGAAGATGTCTGGGAGACCATGGAGCCGATGATGACGGCGGTCTTCGAGGAATTCGCCGAAGGCAAGCCGGTAACGAAGAACTGGCCGCGCATCCCCTATGACGAGGCCATCCGCAAGTACGGCTCGGACAAGCCGGACCTGCGCAACCCGATCGTCATGCAGGCCGTCACCGAGCATTTCGCCGGCTCCGGCTTCAAGGTCTTCGCGAACATGATCGCGTCGAACCCGAAGGTGGAGGTCTGGGCGATCCCGGCGAAGACCGGCGGCAGCCGCGCCTTCTGCGACCGCATGAACGCCTGGGCGCAGTCGCAGGGCCAGCCAGGCCTCGGCTATATCTTCTGGCGCAAGGAGGGCGAGAAGCTCGAAGGCGCCGGCCCGCTCGCCAAGAACATCGGCGAGGAGCGCACGGACGCCATCCGCACGCAGCTCGGCCTCGACGACGGCGACGCCTGCTTCTTCGTCGCCGGCGATCCGGCAAAGTTCCACAAGTTCGCCGGCGAAGCCCGCACCCGCGCCGGCGAGGAGCTGAACCTTGTCGATCGCGACCGCTTCGAAATGTGCTGGATCGTCGACTTCCCCTTCTACGAGTGGAACGAGGACGAGAAGAAGGTCGACTTCGCGCACAACCCCTTCTCCATGCCGCAGGGCGGCCTCGAAGCCTTCGACAGCAAGGACCCGCTGGAGCTGAAGGCCTACCAGTACGACGCGGTCTGCAACGGCTTCGAGATCGCCTCGGGCTCCATCCGTAACCAGTCGCCGGAGCTGATGGTCAAGGCCTTCGAGAAGGTCGGCCTCAGCCAGGCGGACGTGGAAGAGCGCTTCGGCGGCCTCTACCGCGCCTTCCAGTACGGCGCCCCGCCGCACGGCGGCTGCGCCTTCGGCATCGACCGCGTGGTCATGCTGCTCGTCGGCGCGAAGAACCTCCGCGAGATCTCGCTGTTCCCGATGAACCAGCAGGCGCAGGATCTCTTGATGAACGCCCCGTCGCCGGCAACCCCGGCGCAGCTTCGCGAACTCGCACTGCGCGTCGTTCCGTCGAAGAAGGATTGATCCAGGCGAGGCGGGAAGGGCGCCGGTCCTTTCCGCCGTGCGGAACAGTTGCGCGTGATCGCCGTTCTTTCTGCGTCAAGCACAGGAGAACGAACATGCGCAACAAGCTACTCCTTGCCACGGCGGCGACGCTCCTGACGCTCTCCGCCTCGGCTTATGCCCAGAGCACGGTGATCATCGAGGAGACCGATCCGGTCACCACCGAATCGACCGTCGTCGTGCCGGGCGAAGTTCGCACCTACGTCCTGGAACAGGACGTCCCCTCGGTCGCCTATGAGGGCGACGTCGTCGTGGGCCGGGTGATCCCGGATGCGGTGGAGATCCACACGATCGACGGCAATGCCGACTATGCCTATACGGTCGTCAACGAGCGCCGCGTCATCGTGAACCCCCAGACGCGCACCGTCATACAGGTTCTCGAATAAGCCGTTCGAAACAGAACCCGGCGCTTCGCGCCGGGTTTTGCGTGTCCCGTCGCAGCGGACGCCACAATGCCGCGAATTCGCCGCCAGTCGATCCCAATTCCGCGCGCAATCAGTCGAAATGCACCCCTAGCGTGAAGCCGCGCCCGAAAGAGGCGATTCACGACTGGAGGGACTTTCATGACAGCGACGGAAGCGGACGATCCCGTCCCGACATCATCCAGGCAGGTGCCGCCCATCGAGCCGCGCGGCAATCTCGCCACGTTCCTGCGCTCGCCCGGCGTCAAGTTCATCATGATCGGCATCATTTCCGTGGCGCTCCTGGTGCCGCTGCTGCTCGTCTGGGGACTGACGGAGGAGCGCGCACAGCGCGCGGCCGACGTCTCCCGGCGCATCGCCCATGGCTGGGGCGGCGACCAGGCGATCAACGGCCCCTATCTCGCGGTGCCCTTCGAGGTCGAGCGCAGCCGCGTGATGGATGCGCGCACGATCGTCGAGCGGGTGACGGAATGGGTGCTGGTCATGCCGGAGACGCTCGACGTGACGGCCGACCTGACGGCGGAGGAGCGCAAGCTCTCCATCTATACGCTGCCGGTCTATAACGGCGCGCTGACGCTGAAGGGCCGCTTTGCCGGCAACATCCTGCAGGACCTCGCGCTGCTCGACGGCACGCCGCAGCTCGACCGGGCGTTTCTGGTGCTCAACATCAACGACATCACCGGCATCCGCTCCGATGCCGGCGTGAAGATCGACAACGGCGTCGTTCGGCCCTTCGATCCCGGCATGCGGCAGATTTCCGCGATGGCGAGCACCGGCACGGACGGCTACGCCTCGCCGCAAACGAGCGCCGGCGTGCACCGGGTCATCGAGCGCCCGCTCATCGAAAACGGCTTCTCCTTCGAGATCGCCCTGTCGCTGAACGGCTCGCGCAGCTTCGCCGTCGCGCCCGCCGGCCAGACGACGAGCTTTTCCGCCAGGGCGAACTGGCCGCATCCGGGTTTCGAAGGCCTCTTCCTGCCGGAGGAGAAGACCGTGACCGCGTCGGATTTCTCCGCGAGGTGGACCATCCCCTATCTCGCCCGCGGCATCGACCGCGTCGCCACCGGCCCGACCCTGCCGCTGTCGGGCAGCATGATGAGCATCAACCTCGTGGAGCCCGTGCAGTTCTACCAGGTGGTCTCGCGCACGCTGAAATATTCGATCGGCTTCATCTCGCTCGTCTTCCTCGCTGTCTTCGTCGTGGAGCTGAAGGGCGGGCGCATGGTGCACTGGATCCAGTACGTGCTGACGGGCCTCGCGCTCATCGTCTTCTACGTGCTGCTCCTGGCGCTCGCCGAACATACCGGCTTCACCATCGCCTATGCCGTTGCCTCGCTCGCCACGACCCTGTTGATCGCCGCCTATCTCGGCAGCGCGACGGGCAGCCGCAGGAACGGCCTGTCGCTCGGCGCGGTGCTGCTCTCGGCCTATGGCATCATGTACCTGGTGCTGCGCGAGGACGAATATGCGCTGCTCGCCGGCGCGCTGATCTCCTTCGTCACCATCGCCGCGACCATGTATGCGACCCGCCGCGTCGAATGGTCCTTGCCGCAGGCGATCCCGGCGCGATGAAATGAAGAGCCCCGGGGCAAGTGCCTCGGGCTCAACCTCCGACAAGACCTACCTCACCTCTCATCCGTCATGGTCGGGTCAAGCCCGACCATGACGGATGAGAGGTGCGGCTTGGATCCTCGGCTCGGGGGGCGAGGATGACGACAGTGGGTGGCGAGAGGTTTGTCAGCAAAAAAGCTTACAAGCAAAAAAGCCCGGAGCGATGCTCCGGGCTCCCCTAAATCCGGCAAAAGCCGAAGGTCTTACATCTCGTCGTTGGCCGTGATGGTGACGCCGAGCACCTGCGGGATGGTCTGCGGTGCGCCCATGGCGGCGCCCATGATCATCGGGAAGGGCACCGGGTCCTTCGGCTCGGCGCTGATCGTGATGCTCTTGGGGTCGTCGAGATAGGTGTTGACGGCTTCGGCGATCTGGTTCTGCAGATCGGGCATGTTGAGCTGGGCGATCATGATCGGCACCAGGCCCTTCAGCGACTGGGCCATCTGGTCGCCGGAAACGCCCTGTTCGCTGCCGGCATAGTCGAGCAGCTTCCTGGTGATCGAGGCGTCTTCGAAGGAGATGGAGGCGCTGTTGAAGGTCAACTGCTGCACGAGGCCCATCATGGACATGCCCATGGCGGCGTTGGCCTCTTCCTTGTTCGGGTTGGCCTCGGCAGCCTTGATGGCCTCCTGCATGCCCTTCAGGAAGTCGAGCGTGTAGCCGGAGAATTCCAGCGCCAGGTTGAGGCGGCCGACATCCTTGAAGTCGAAGGCGTATTCGTCGACGGCGAGCTTGCCGCTGGCGAGCTCCCAGCTACCGGACATGGAAACCTTGCCTTCCAGCGTCTGCAGGTTGAGCTTGGCGAGCGTGTCCTTGGCCTTCGGGTCTTCGACCGAGGTGAGGTCGGCCTTGAGGTCGGAGAGCGTGGCGTCGAATTCGAGGCCGGCATCGCCGTCCATGCGCGTGATGTTCGCCTCCATGCCGGACATGGAGAAGACTTCCTTGCCCTTGGAGGTGACGGAGACCGGGCCGGCGGTGGCCGATTCGTACATCAGCAGCGATTCCAGCGTGCCGGGAACGACCGTGCCGGGAATGATGACGCCGTTGATCGCGATGTCCTTGGCCGAGACCGTGGCATCCGCTTCGGTGACGTTGATGTCCTGGAACGAGACCGTCTCGACGGTGTAGCCGCCGTCGCCGTCTTCCTCGACGCCGTCCATGGTGATGGTGCCGAGCTTGACCGGGGCCTCGGCGCCGGTGGCCTTCAGTTCGGCATTTTCCAGCGTAACGGTGGAGCCGTCGGTGGCGACGTTCGACGAGCTGATCGTCACGCCGCTCGTGGCATAGGTGGCGTTCAGCTTGGCGAGCAGATCCGCGCCGTCGAGCGCGAAAGCGGGGCTTGCCAGGGAGGCGAGCGCGGCGCCGGCGAGAAGGGTGCGGAAATGGGAGGTGCGCATCATTGTAGGCTCTCTTTCTGGATTTTTGGACGGCTGCCTTGCCGTTACCGCTCATATACGTGCGGCGCGGCGACTATATTCGGGCCGCCGGAACTTTCCATGGAAATCTCAGGCGCCGGCCGGATTTCGGAAACAGCCTTTACAAAGCGCTATCCACAGGCCGATCGCCCGGTTTCCTTGCCGCGAATCGGCAGGAGGGCTAGTCAAGTCCCATGGGACAGAACACTTTGCCGCCGGATGGCGGAGACGACAACATTCAGCCGGTCGACCTGAAGGCGGCGCTGGAAGAGCGCTACCTTGCCTATGCGCTGTCGACCATCACGCAGCGCGCGCTGCCGGATGTACGCGACGGCCTGAAGCCGGTGCACCGCCGCATCATCCATGCGATGAGCGAAATGGGCCTCCGGTCCAACTCCTCCTTCAAGAAATGCGCGCGCATCGTCGGCGACGTCATCGGTAAGTTCCATCCGCACGGCGACCAATCGGTCTACGACGCGCTGGTGCGCCTCGCGCAGGATTTCTCGCAGCGCTATCCGATCGTCGACGGGCAGGGGAACTTCGGCAATATCGACGGCGACAACGCCGCCGCCTACCGATACACCGAAGCGCGCATGACCGAGGTCGCGACGCTCCTGCTCGAAGGCATCGACCAGGACGCCGTCGACTTCCGCCCGACCTACAACGAGGAGGACGAGGAGCCGGTCGTCCTGCCCGGCGCCTTCCCGAACCTGCTTGCGAACGGGTCCTCCGGCATCGCCGTCGGCATGGCGACGTCCATTCCCTCGCACAACGTGCATGAACTGTGCGACGCCGCGCTGCACCTCATCCGCCATCCGGACGCCGATGTCGAAAAGCTCACCGAATTCGTGCTGGGGCCCGATCTTCCGACCGGCGGCATCATCATCGACAGCCGCGAGAGCATCATCGAGGCCTACAAGACGGGCCGCGGCGGTTTTCGCGTGCGTTCCAAGTGGCAGACGGAAGACCTCGGCCGCGGCGGCTACCAGATCGTCGTCACCGAAATCCCCTATCAGGTGCAGAAGTCGCGGCTGATCGAGAAGATCGCCGAACTGCTCATCGCCCGCAAGCTGCCGCTGCTCGAAGACATCCGCGACGAATCGGCGGAAGACGTGCGCATCGTGCTGGTGCCGAAGAGCCGCACCGTCGATCCGACGATCCTGATGGAGTCGCTCTTCAAGCTCTCCGAGCTGGAAAGCCGCATTCCGCTCAACATGAACGTGCTCTCGATGGGCCGCGTGCCGCGCGTCATGGGCCTCAAGGACGTGCTGGTCGAGTGGCTCGCGCACCGGCGCGAAGTGCTGCAGCGCCGCTCGCGGCACCGGCTCGCGGCCATCGACCGTCGCCTGGAAATCCTGGGCGGCTACCTCATCGCCTATCTCAACCTCGACGAGGTGATCCGCATCATCCGCGAGGAGGACGAGCCGAAGACTTCCCTGATGGAGGCCTTCTCGCTCACCGACGTGCAGGCCGAGGCGATCCTCAACATGCGCCTGCGCTCGCTGCGCAAGCTGGAGGAATTCGAGATCCGCACCGAATTCGACAACCTGTCGAAGGAAAAGGCGGAGATCGAGGCGCTGCTGGCGTCCGATGAAAAGCAGTGGCAGACCGTCGCCTGGGAAATCGGCGAGGTCCGCAAGAAATTCGCGAAGGCCACCGAGATCGGCCGCCGCCGCACCCAGTTCGCCAGCGCGCCCGAGGCCGATGTCGAGGCCATCCAGCAGGCGATGATCGAGAAGGAGCCGGTCACGGTCGTCATCTCGGAAAAGGGCTGGATCCGCGCGCTGAAGGGCCATATCGCCGATACGTCCGGCCTCCAGTTCAAGGAGGGCGACGCGCTGAAGGTGGCCTTCCCGGCGCAGACGACCGACAAGGTGCTGATCATGACGACGGGCGGCAAGGTCTTCACGCTCGGCGCCGACAAGCTGCCGGGCGGCCGCGGCCATGGCGAGCCGCTGCGCATCATGGTCGACATGGAGAACGACCAGGACGTGCTGACCGCCTTCGTGCACGATGCCGCGCGCAAGGTCATCGTCGCCTCGCAGGCCGGCAACGGATTCGTGGTCGCGGAAACCGAGATGGTCGCCAACACCCGCAAGGGCAAGCAGGTGATGAATGTCGGCATGCCGGACGAGGCCAAGCTGGTGGTGCCGGTGCGCGGCGACCACGTCGCCGTCGTCGGCGAGAACCGCAAGATGCTGGTCTTCCCGCTGGCGCAATTGCCGGAAATGTCGCGCGGCAAGGGCGTGCGCCTGCAGCGCTACAAGGATGGCGGCGTCTCGGACCTGCGCTGCTTCGCCATCGCCGACGGCCTCACCTGGGACGACAGCGCCGGCCGCAACTTCGTGCGCAGCAAGGACGAACTCACCGAATGGATGGGCGACCGCGCCAGCGCCGGCCGCACCGTGCCGAAGGGTTTTCCGCGCAGCGGCAAGTTCAGCGGCTGATCAGCCGGAGTAGGGGACGCTGACGTCGCGAAGGAAGCGCGTCGCGCCCTCCTCGTCGATCTCGCCGGCGGCGACGGCGAGGACGAAGGTGTAGAGCGTCGCGTCGTCCGTCACGATTTCGAAGCCGTTTTCCATCAGGAAGACCGCGGTGGCGACAATGGCGATGCGCTTGTTGCCATCGACAAATGCGTGGTTTTTCGCCAGCCCATAGAGATAGGCGGCGGCGAGCTCGAATATATCCTCGCAGCCGTAATATGCCTTGTTGAGAGGACGAGCCAACGCCGATTCAAAGGCGTTGTCATCTCGCAGTCCCGCTGCGCCGCCGAACCGCTGGATCTGAACCGCATGCAGCCGCTCGACGAGCGGACGGTCGAGAAAGACGATCGTCATTCCGCAAGCTTCTTGAGGGCTATCTTGTAGCGATCCATGAATTTCTCGGCATGACCGAGTTGCCGTTCAAAATCGCCGTCGGCCGCGCTGAGAATGAGCTTGCTGCCCTCGCTTGTCATGATGATCTCGTCTCCCGCCTTGACGCCCATACGGTCGAGGATTTCCTTCGGGATGATGATTCCTTCCGAATTGCCGATCTTGCGGATGGTGACATTCATGAGCATGATCCTTTGTTATAACGAAGTTATAACATTTGGAACGCACCACGGCAAGACACTGGTCATCCCGCACACGGAAACTCTGCCGCCTCGCTTTTCCTGACGACTCGGGCTTTCGAGCGCATCTGCCACAGCGAGTGCGCAAGCAGCGCGAGGATGAGGATCGAGCCGCCGATCAGGGTCTGGGTGGTGGGCGTTTCGGCAAAGACGATCCAGACCCAGATGGGGGCGAGCACCGTTTCCACGAGGTAGAACATGCCGACTTCCGGAGCGGAAAGATATCGGGGCCCGGTGGCAAGGCACCAGAAGGCGAGGGGCAGGAGCACGAGGCCGTTGAGGAGGATGTAGACGGGTTCGGCGATCGAAAGGCCGCCGGGCGGCAGGAAGAACAGCGCCATGACGCCCGACAGCACGGCGGCGACGAGCGGTACGAAACCCATGTCGGCGCCGCTCCTGCGGCTCAGTGTCAGGGAGGTCGCCAGGAGCAGTGCCGAACAGGCGGCCATGGCGTCGCCGAAGAGGTTTCCGCTCGACAGCCCGTCATGCACGATCAGGAGCACGCCCGCGACCATGGCGGCCATGGTGAGGAGCGTGGCGTTGCCAGGGCGCTCGCCGAGGAAGATCCAGGAGAGGATCGCGGCGAACATCGAGGTGAAGGCGAGGATGAAGACGACATTGGCCGTCGTCGTGTTGAACACCGCCAGCATGAATGTCAGCCCGTTGATGCCGTAGCACAGGCCGATCAGCAGGCCGATGCGGCCGGGAACGAGCACCGTCCTGCGGTGCAGGACGAAATTCAGGCAGGCCCAGAGGACGACCGCCATCACGAACACCGATATGTTCCGCACGGCGACCATCGACCAGACGTCGCCGCCGGCAGAGCGGATCAGCGGAATGTCGAAGGAGAGGGCAAGGCCGCCGATGGCGGTGATGAGAAGGCCCTTGCGGTGAAGGGCGGGATCGCTTGTGGAAGGCACGGCGGGACCGGATCAGAAGCTGGAAATGAATGCAATATGCTGGGGCGGTTCGGGCGAATCGGACTTTGCCAAAACCGTTTCAGGTGGCGTTGGCCTCGTCGTTATAGCGTTCCCAGCCGCGCGGCATCAGGTGCTCCTGCGGCAAGAACTTTGTCTTGTAGTCCATTTTGCGCGATCCCTTGACCCAGTAGCCGAGATAGACATGCGGCAGGCCGAGCATTTTCGCGCGGCGGATGTGGTCGAGGATCATGAAGGTGCCGAGGGAGCGATCCGTCACGTCGGGATTGTAGAAGGAATAGACCATGGAGAGGCCATCGCCCATGCGGTCGGTCAGCGCCACCGCCAGCAGTTCGCCCTGCGGACGCTCCTTGAGGCCCGAGCCTTCCTCGCGCAGGCGGTATTCGATGATCTTGGTGTGCACATGGGTGTCCTCCACCATCATCGCATAGTCGAGCACCGACATGTCGGACATGCCGCCTTTCTGGTGGCGGGCGTCGAGATAGTGGCGGAAGAGGGAATATTGTTCGCTGGAGGGCTCGGCCGGGTATTCGTGCGAGATGAGATCGGCATTGGCGGCCAGCACCTTGCGCATGGAACGGCGCGGTTCGAACTCGTTGACGAGGATGCGGACGGAAATGCAGGCGCGGCAGGTCTCGCAGGCGGGTCTATAGGCGATGTTCTGCGAGCGGCGGAAGCCGCCCTGCGTCAGGAGGTCGTTCAGCTCCGGCGCGCGCTCGCCCACCAGATGGGTAAACACCTTCCTCTCCATCTCCTGCGGTAGATAGGGACAGGCCGCCGGCGCGGTGAGATAGAATTGCGGAGAGGATGCTGCCTGCGTATTCATCGGCCGTGGGGCGACTCCGTCGCTGTGTGACACTTCTATGCCAATACCATGGCCTAGTTCAAAAAAAGGTCAACTGGCGCATGACCCTTCAGGCCGGAATCGGCCGGCGCAACGGATCATGCAAGGCAGGGCGTCCCTCGTCTTTCTCAATAGCGATCGCGGCGCACCATCACCGTGCCGAGCAGCAGGTCGTGCAGCAGGCGGCCGCGATCGGTGAAGAGGCCGACGAGCACGATGAATGGCGTCAGCAGCGCATTGCCGATCCAGAACAGCACGAGATGCACGATCGCCGTCAGGAAATCGACCGGCCTGCCATCCACGCGGGCAAGCGCGAGGCCCATCACGTTCATGCCGGCGCTCGCCTGGCTCGGGCCGCCCATCGTCAGGCCGAAATAGAGCATGGCGACGATGGCGAAGAGCGCCGGATAGAGGAAGAAGCCGAGGCCGAGCGTCAGGATGCCGAGGAAGAACACCACGACGGCGGCCGGGATCCAGAGCAGGGCGACGATCGCATAGTCGATAAGAAACGCAAAGATCCGGCGTGACAGCACGCCGCGATAGGCCTGCCAATCCGTCGTCGGAACCCGCGTTTCGTTGAAATCAGCGCTCATCTGCCTGTCTCCCGAATGGAACATGCCTGTCATATGGGGACGCTTTGGGGGAAAACAACGGTAAAGGGCATATGCCCCTCATCCGGCCTGCCGGCCACCTTCGCCCCGCAAGCGGGGCGAAGGGGATATGCCGTGCCGGTTTCCTCAACCAATGCCCGTTCGTGGGGCACGTCCCCTCTCCCCGCTTGCGGGGAGAGGGTTAGGGTGAGGGGCAGATACGGCTTTGCTGCCGGGTTCAGCCCTTGCGGTCAAGATGCCGCGCCACGTCCATGGCGAAATAGGTCAGGATGCCATCGCACCCGGCGCGCTTGAACGCCAGCAGGGTCTCCAGCATCACGCGCTCGCCGTCGATCCAGCCGTTCATCGCGGCGGCCTTGATCTGGCTGTATTCGCCGGAAACCTGGTAGGCGAAGACCGGCAGCCCGAAGGCTTCCTTCATGCGCCAACAGATATCGAGATAGGGCAGGCCCGGCTTGACCATTAGCATGTCGGCGCCTTCCTCCACGTCGAGCGCCGCATCGCGGATCGCCTCCGTGCCGTTGGCCGGATCGATGTAATAGGTCTTCTTGTCGCCCTTCAGCAGCCCGCCGGTGCCGATCGCGTCGCGATAGGGGCCGTAGAAGGCGGAGGCGAACTTCGTCGCATAGGACATGATGCCGACATTCTGGTGGCCTGCGGCGTCGAGCGCCTGGCGGATGACGCCGATGCGGCCGTCCATCATTTCGGAGGGCGCGATGATGTCGGAGCCGGCATCGGCCTGGACGACGGCGGCCCGCGCCACCAGCTCGACCGTCTCGTCATTGACGATGACGTCGCCGCGCAGCACGCCGTCATGGCCGTGGCTGGTGAAGGGATCGAGCGCGACATCGGTGATGACGCCGATGCCAGGCACGGCCTTCTTGATGGCGCGCGTCGCCTCGTTGATGAGATTGTCGGCCGCAAGGCTGTGCGAGCCGGTCTCGTCGCGCAGGTGCATCTCGATATTCGGGAAGGTGGCGATGGCGGGAATGCCGAGGTCGGCGGCTTCCTTCGCCGCTTCCACCAATCTGTCGACGCTCATGCGGTTGACGCCGGGCATGGCGGCGACGGGATCGACGACGTTCTCGCCCGGCACCACGAAGACCGGCCAGATGAGATCGTCGACCGTCAGGCGGTTTTCCTGCACGAGCCGGCGCGTCCAGTCGGCCTTCCGGTTGCGCCGCATGCGGCGGTGGCCGGTGATCTCGTCGACGATGTTCCTGCTGCCGGTCATGATGCCATTTTCTTGCGTGGATCCGTTTTTCGCCTCCTTATCATGCTGCATGCGCCAATCAAATCGCCAGCGATACGGGGGCATGCGGCATATGGCCGTGCATGATCGCGGTTACGGGCTTTATGCCGGCCGGCCTTGCCCTTACTGTCCGCGCCATGGTTGCTGATTCTGCCAAGGGCCCGAGGCCCAGCCTGACCGAAACGCTGTTCGTGCTGTTCTTGCGGCTGGTGGCGGTAGGCTCGCTGTGGTTCGCGCTGCAGTACTGGGCGATGCTGACGGGCTTCTCCTTCGGCGGGCAGGGGCGGTTCGACCTGCTGCCGCCGGCCTGGAAGGCGGCCTATACGGCGCTTGCCGTATTGTTCCCCGTCGCGGCCGTCGGCCTCTGGCTTCTCGTCTCCTGGGGGCCGGTGATCTGGCTCATCGCGGCCGCCACCGAGATCGCCATGCACGAGGTCTATCCTTCGACCTTCGGCGTCAACCGGCTGCTGGTCTTCGCCCACGGCGCCATTGCGCTTGTCTTCGTTCTTTTCCGCATCGCGCTCTTCGTCCAGCGCCGCCGGCAGGCCCGCACGGTAAGGACTGATTCACCCTGAGACAGGGTCGCCTTCCGGTAAGGCGCTGTTAAGGCTGCGGTTTAAGTAGAATTTTAGATGCATTCGTTAGGTTCTCACTCAAGGCGGGAAAACAAACCACACCGCCAAACAAAACAGTGAGGCAGTAACCATGAACACCAAGATGAAGCCGCAGCAGGCCCCCGTCGTCGATCCGCAGGAAGACGCGATCCGCAACCTCTACCTGGAATCCCTCCACCTCGTCGAGCGCCTGCACCGTCGCCTGCTCGATGTGATCAAGGACGAGTTCGACCGCGCCGGTCGCTCGGATGTCAACGCCGTCCAGGCGCTGCTCCTCTTCAACATCGGCAATTCCGAACTGACCGCCGGCGAACTGCGCTCGCGTGGCTACTATCTCGGCTCGAACGTCTCCTACAACGTCAAGAAGCTGGTCGACCTCGGCTTCATCAACCACCAGCGTTCGCGCATCGACCGCCGGTCCGTCCGCATCAGCCTGACGGAAAGCGGCCAGGAGATCGCCGAAACCGTCGCAAAGCTCTACGAGCGCCATATCGGCTCGATCCAGAAGGTCGGCGGCATCGGCGAAGGCGAGTTCAACCAGATGAACAAGCTGCTCCAGCGCCTCGATCGCTTCTGGAACGACTCGATCCTCTACCGCCTGTAAGGCCGGCGCGCCTTTTCCGACCTCCTCCATAAAAGCCGGCCGCGTCCCCTGCGCGTCCGGCTTTTCCGTTTGCGTGCCGGCGCTTGTGGCCGGCCACGCCCCCCGAGACACGAATTGGCCATATTGCTGTGAGACCCGGACGCTGGGCTAAGGTATGCGCGGGCGGCAGGGCCGGTTTGCGTTTGTTAACCCTGTTCGTGATAGCTGCATCGGGTATGGACCCATGGGTCGCCATGCCGCGTGCACCGTGCCGCCGTCAGCGGCGCTCAGGAGATGGTAGGATAGATGTCTCGCAAAACCGGATTTGATGTGTTCTCGCGCCGCGCATTCCTGCGCTCTGCCGCAACCTTCGGCGCCGCCGCCGTGGCCGGCCCGACGCTGGCCCAGACGGCGCTCGACGACATCCTCAATGCTCCGCGCCGCGGCAACTGGGACGACCAGTTCGACGCCGAGGCATCGCGCACCGCCACCGCCGTCGTCTCCAACAATCCGATCTTCGGCTCGGGCACGACCGGTTCCCTCCAGCAGGCGATCAGCGACTACCAGAACATCGTTTCGAGCGGCGGCTGGCCGACGGTCAATACCCAGCAGAAGCTGGAAATGGGCGTCGCCGACCCGGCCGTGCAGCAGTTGCGCCAGCGCCTGATCATTTCCGGCGACCTGCCGCGCTCCGCCGGCACGAACGGCGCCTTCGATTCCTATGTGGACGGCGCGGTGAAGCGCTTCCAGGCCCGCCACGGCCTGCCGTCCGACGGTGCCGTCGGCGAATACACGCTGAAGGCGCTGAACGTTCCGGCCGTCACCCGCCTCGGCCAGCTCCAGACCAACCTCGTGCGCCTCCAGGCGATGTCCGGCGATCTCGGCCGCCGCTATGTCATGGTCAATATCCCGGCCGCCTATATCGAGGCCGTCGAGAACGGCCGCGTCGCCTCGCGCCACACCGCCATCGTCGGCAAGATCGACCGCCAGTCGCCGGTGCTGAATTCCAAGATCTACGAGGTGATCCTCAACCCCTACTGGACCGCGCCGCGCTCGATCATCCAGAAGGACATCATGCCGCTGATGCGCAAGGATCCGACCTATCTGGCGCGCAACTCGATCCGCCTCTTCGACGGCAATGGCGGCGAAGTCTCGCCGGAAACCGTCGACTGGAACGCCGAAAAGGCGCCGAACCTGATGTTCCGTCAGGACCCGGGCAAGATCAACGCCATGTCCTCGACGAAGATCAACTTCCACAACGAGCACCAGGTCTACATGCACGATACGCCGCAGCAGGGCCTGTTCAACAAGCTGATGCGCTTCGAATCGTCGGGCTGCGTGCGCGTTCAGAACGTGCGCGACCTTTCGGTCTGGCTGCTGAAGGATACGCCCGGCTGGTCGCGCTCGCAGATGGAAGCGACGATCAAGAGCGGCGTCAACACGCCGATCAAGCTGGCCGAGGAAGTGCCTGTCTTCTTCACCTACATCACCGCCTGGTCCGCCAAGGACCGCGTCGTGCAGTTCCGCGACGACATCTACCAGAAGGACGGCGCCACCGAACTCGCCCTCCAGACCAACTACAACCAGGAAGGTGGCCAGGCCGTCGACAGCGACCTGCTGCCGCAATAAGCCTGAAGCATTTTTGGATCGGCAGGGCCGCGCCTTCCGCAGGGAGGCGCGGCCTTTGCATTTCTCGGCTGGCCGCTTGTGAGTGTGTCTCCTGTGGAGTACATATTCGCGATGTTCACGCTGATCGCGAGCAGCCGGTTCGAGAAATGGTTCGGCAATCTGAGGGATCGTCGCGCCAGCGCCCGGATTCGCCAGCGACTCGCCCGGTTGGAGCAGGGACATGTCGGAGACGCAAAATCCGTCGGCGACGGTGTCAGCGAGCTGCGCATCGATTACGGCCCAGGCTATCGCGTCTATTTCATGCGCAGCGGATCGATCATCATCGTGCTTCTGTGCGGCGGGCACAAGGGAAGTCAGGGCAGGGACATAGAGGACGCCAAGCGGATCGCGCGGGAATGGAAGGAATGAAGATGGAAGAGAAGATCACATTCAAGCCGTTCGACCTGGCGCAGAACCTCGATAGCGAGGAGGAGATCGTCGAATTCCTCGCGGCGGCCTTCGAGGAGGGCGACGCGGCGCACATTGCTCATTGTCTCGGTATCGTCGCCAGGGCGCGGAACATGGCGCAACTCGCCCGCGATGTCGGCATGAGCCGGCCGGCGCTCTACAAGGCGCTCAGCGGCGAGGGCAATCCGGAATTCGCGACCGTCATGAAGATCATGCATGCCCTCGGCATCGGTCTTGCGCCGGTGTCGCGCAAAGGCGACGAGGCCGCCTGAAAGCGCGGGCGCACGAAAAGGGCCGGTGTCGTTTTTATCGTATAAGGCGCGGGGAAATGGCGCAAACCGTGGAGCGGATATTGCCCTTGCCATGCGAGGACGTTAAACACCGTGCCACCACCCTTAAGGAGCCCCGAGGATGAGCAATTCTTCCGCTACCGACGTTTTCTTCACGCGTTCCCTTGCCGATACCGATCCGGAGATTTTCGGCTCGATCCAGAAGGAACTCGGTCGCCAGCGCCATGAGATCGAACTGATCGCTTCGGAAAACATCGTTTCGCGCGCCGTGCTCGAAGCCCAGGGCTCGATCATGACGAACAAGTATGCTGAGGGCTATCCGGGCAAGCGCTATTACGGCGGTTGCCAGTTCGTCGATATCGCCGAGGAACTCGCCATCGAGCGCGCGAAAAAGCTGTTCGGCGTCAATTTCGCCAACGTCCAGCCGAATTCCGGCTCGCAGATGAACCAGGCCGTCTTCCTGGCGCTGCTCCAGCCGGGCGACACCTTCATGGGCCTCGACCTCAATTCGGGCGGCCACCTGACGCACGGTTCGCCGGTCAACATGTCCGGCAAGTGGTTCAACGTCGTCTCCTACGGCGTGCGGGAAGAAGACCACCTGCTCGACATGGACGACGTCGCCGAGAAGGCGCGCAAGAACAAGCCGAAGCTCATCATCGCCGGCGGCACCGCCTATTCCCGCATCTGGGACTGGAAGCGTTTCCGCGAGATCGCCGATGAAGTCGGTGCCTACCTCATGGTCGACATGGCGCACATTGCCGGCCTCGTCGCCGGTGGCCAGCACCCGTCGCCGTTCCCGCATTGCCATGTCGCGACGACCACCACGCACAAGTCGCTGCGCGGCCCGCGCGGCGGCATCGTGCTGACGAACGACGAGGACATCGCCAAGAAGATCAACTCGGCCGTCTTCCCGGGCCTGCAGGGCGGCCCGCTGATGCACATCATCGCCGCCAAGGCCGTCGCCTTCGGCGAGGCGCTGCAGCCGGAGTTCAAGGACTACGCCGCGCAGATCGTCAAGAACGCCAAGGCGCTCGCCGAGACGCTGAAGGCCGGCGGCCTCGACATCGTCTCGGGCGGCACCGACAACCACCTGATGCTCGTCGACCTGCGCAAGAAGAACGCCACCGGCAAGCGCGCCGAAGCCGCGCTCGGCCGCGCCTACGTCACCTGCAACAAGAACGGCATCCCGTTCGACCCCGAAAAGCCCTTCGTCACCTCGGGCGTGCGCCTCGGCACCCCGGCCGGCACGACCCGCGGCTTCAAGGAGGAAGAGTTCAAGGAAATCGGCAGCCTGATCGTCGAGGTTCTCGACGGCCTGAAGGTCGCCAATTCCGACGAGGGCAATGCCGCCGTTGAAGCCGCCGTGCGGGAGAAGGTCGTCGCGCTGACGAACCGCTTCCCGATGTACCCCTACATGTAAGGAGCCGGCATGCGCTGCCCCTATTGCGGTTCGGAAGATACGCAGGTGAAGGATTCCCGTCCGGCAGAGGACGGGGCCGCCATTCGCCGCCGGCGCATCTGCCCGGATTGCGGCGGTCGCTTCACGACCTTCGAGCGGGTGCAGCTTCGCGAGCTGATGGTCGTCAAGAAGACGGGCCGCAAGGCCCCCTTCGATCGCGACAAGCTCTTGAAATCCTTCGAGATCGCGCTTCGCAAGCGGCCCGTCGACCGGGACCGCATCGAACGCGCGGTCTCAGGGATCGTCCGCCGCCTCGAAAGCTCCGGCGAGACGGAAATCTCGTCCGAAGAGATCGGCCTCCAGGTGCTGGAAGCGCTGAAGGCGCTCGATGACGTCGGCTTCGTGCGCTACGCCTCGGTCTACCGCGACTTCTCCCATGTCGACGATTTCGAGAAGATCCTTTCCGAAGTCGCTGCCAAGATCGCCCGGGATCCGGGCGCCGAAAGCTAGATGTCCGGCGCGGCGACAGACGACGCACGCTTCATGGCGGCGGCGATCCGCCTCTGCCGCCGCCATCTCGGCCTCACCGCCACCAACCCCTCCGTCGCCTGCCTGGTCGTCAAGGACGGTTTGGTCCTCGGCGCCGCCGTGACCGCCCCCGGCGGGCGGCCGCATGCGGAGACGCAGGCGCTGGCCGAAGCGGGCGAAGCCGCGCGCGGCGCGACGGCCTATGTGACGCTCGAACCCTGCTCGCATCACGGCAAGACGCCGCCCTGCGCCGATGCGCTGATCGCCGCCGGCGTTGCGCGCGTCGTCGTGTCGGTGACGGATCCGGACGAGCGCGTGGCGGGCAGGGGGCTCGGGATGCTCCGCGATGCCGACATCGTCGTCGAGACGGGCGTGCTGGAGGCGGAGGGCCGCGAAGCACTTGCCGCCTATCTTACCCGCCAGACGAAGAAGCGGCCCTATGTGACTCTCAAGCTTGCCGTTTCCGCCGATGGCATGCTCGGCCGGCCGGGCGCGGGCCAGGTGGCGATCACCGGGCCGGTCTCGCGCGGGCAGGTGCATGTGCTGCGCGCCGAGACGGACGCGATCCTTATCGGCATTGGCACGGCGCTCGCCGACGATCCGGAACTGACCTGCCGCCTGCCGGGGCTGGAAACCCGCTCGCCGGTGCGCATCGTGCTCGACCCGCGGCTCGAACTGTCGCCGGCCTCGAAGCTGGCGCGGACCGCAAAAGATGTGCCGGTCATCGTGGTGACGACGAAAGGGGCGGAGCTACCCCCCTCTGGCCTGCCGGCCATCTCCCCCTCAAGGGGGGAGATCGAGGAGGAAACGCCGCTTTCCACATCGGATGCCGGCGCGGCAGGCGATGCGGATGCCGGAGTGCGGGGATCAGGCTGCCATCCGATCTCCCCCCTTGAGGGGGAGATGGCCGGCAGGCCGGAGGGGGGTATGGGCGGCTCGGCCTCCGATACCCGAAGCGCCCGCGCCCAGGCCCTCGAAGCCGCCGGCGTCGAGATCGTGACCTGCGATCCGCGTCGGCTCGACGATCTCCTGATGGCGCTCGCCACCCGCGGCATTTCCTCGCTGCTCGTCGAAGGCGGCGCGCGGGCGGCACGATCCTTCCTCGATGCCGGTCTCGTCGATCGCATCCTGCTGTTCGAGGGTGCCGGCACCATTGGCAAGGACGGGGTCGCATCCCCGTGTGTGTCCGGGCGCATGCCGGATGGCTTTTCGCTCCGCCGCATGGCGCGCCACGGCACGGATGTTTTGCAAGACTACGAAAGAGACGATTGATGTTTACCGGCATTGTCACGGATATCGGAACGGTCGAGAAGGTCGAGCCCATGAACGCGGGGGTTCGCCTGCGCGTGCGCACGGCCTATGACCCCGCCACCATCGACATGGGCGCCTCCATCGCCCATTCCGGCACCTGCCTCACCGTCACGGCGCTGCCCGAGGCGGGCTCGAATGACCGCTGGTTCGAGGTCGAGGCCTGGGAAGAGGCCCTGCGGCTGACGACCATCGCCGGCTGGACGGCCGGAACCCGCATCAATCTCGAACGCTCGCTGAAGATCGGTGACGAACTCGGCGGCCATATCGTCTCCGGCCATGTCGACGGCAAGGCGGAAATCCTCTCCGTCGAGGCCGAGGGCGACGCGACGCGCTTCCGCATCCGCGCGCCCGAGGGCCTGGAACGTTTCGTTGCGCCGAAGGGCTCGGTCGCGCTCGACGGCACGTCGCTGACCGTCAACGCCGTCGATGGCGCCGTCTTCGACGTCCTCCTCATTCGCCACACGCTCGAAGTCACCACCTGGGGCGAGCGCAAGGCGGGCGATTTCGTCAATTTCGAGGTCGACACCATGGCGCGCTATGCGGCGCGGCTTGCGGAGTTCCCGGCCCCGAAGGCGTGACGGCGGCGTGACACGCGCGGCGAGCGTCGCGGATTGGCACGATCCGACATGCGTGGGGCCTCTTTGAAGTAACGATATCGATACCTCTTGCTCCCTAGTGTGCGCGCATCGGACCGCTGGAGACCGCTGCCGCATGGCGCCTGACTACCAAACCCTTCTGCTGGCGATCGGGCTCGCGGGCTTCTGCCTGTCGGCCACGCTGTTCGCCTCGTGGATGTCCGCCCGCGTCGAGCGCTTCCTGCTCTCCTGGTCCATCGGCATCGGCTGCATCGTGCCGGCGGTCGCGGTCTACAGTCTCTATATCGATCAGGCGGGCGTCGCGATCGGGTGCCTTGCCTTCATGCTGCAGTTCCTCGGCTTCGCCTTCATCTACGGCGCGGCCTACCGCTTCCGTTCCGGCAAGCGCGCGCGCCGGCGCATCGCCGTCGTGTTCGTGGCCTGCCTTGCCATCGCGCTCCCGCCGCTGGCGGCCGGTTATGACGGCATCGCCTTCATCGCGCTGAACCTGCTCATCGCCGGCTGCCTTGCCGCGACGGCCTGGGAATACTGGCGGGGCCGTGCGGAGGCGCCGCTGCCGCTGACCGGCATCGTCGTCCTCTACCTGCTGACCGCCGCCTCCTTCCTGCTCTGCGCCGGCGTGCTCCTTCATGACGGCCGGTGGGTGATGGGACATGCGCCGGACAACTGGGCGGAAAACCTCAACCTGATCGCGGCGATCATGGGCATTACCGGCATCGGTGCCATGTCGCTCGCGCTCAACCAGTGGCGCGTCGCCGGCAATCACCGGCACGCGGCCATGACCGATGCGCTGACCGGCCTGCTCAACCGCCGGGCGCTTTTCGACCGCTACGGGGCGTTTCCCGTCGGAGAACACCAGGCGGCGATCGCCTTCGACCTCGACAATTTCAAGGCGGTCAACGACCGGTACGGCCATGCGGCGGGCGACGCCGTGCTCATGGTCTTCGCCGATGTCCTGCGGGATTCCTGCGGCACGGCCGCCTGCCTCGCCCGTCTCGGCGGCGAAGAGTTCATCGTTGTCCTGGAGCGGACCCCGCCGGACCGCGCCCAGCGCATCGCCGAGCGCGTCCGCGAGGATTTCGCCGCCAAGCTCATCCCGATAAGCAGCCGGTCGATCTCCTGCACCGTCAGCGCCGGCATCGCCTTTGCCGGCGAAAACGGCACCAGCTTCGATTGCCTCCTCAGCAATGCCGACAAGGCGCTCTACATGTCCAAGCGCAACGGCCGCAACCGCGTGTCGCTCGCCGCCTGAGCGGCTTCAGGCGCCGGGCTCGCCTTCCCAGTAGTCGACGGTCCCGCCCGCGCGGCCGATGGTGCGGAACTCGCTCCGCCCGCCGGTGGCGAGGCGCGTCTTGGCGAGGAATTTTCCCGAATCCGGGTATTCGCAGATCTCCGTCGCGGCCATGGACGAAATGGAAAGATATTTCAGCGGCACGGTGCCGGTGTTGAGGATCTGGTGCGCCGTCTCCGGCCCGCCGGCCGGCGCGCCCAGCACGTCGCCGGGGCCGACGAGATGCCGCTCGCTGCCATAGCGGTAGGTGCCGTGCCCCTCCAGGATGACGAAGAGCTCGTCCTCGACATGGTGGCTGTGGAAGGGACAGCCCGACTTGCCGGGGGGAACTTCGCCATAGCCGATGCCGAGATCCTTCAGGCCGAGGCGGGCGCCGAACGACGCGTCGCGGGATTCGTAGAGCGTGCCCTGCGTCCAGTGCTCCAGTGCCAGCCCGGCAAGGTTGACGATCGGCGGTTTCTGCGCATCCATTCGTGTCTCCTCCGGCTGTTGGTATAATGTTCACATTTTGTTCTATTTGTGTCAATCCCGTTCGCGCGATGCGGTTCCTGGCGGGGCGCCGAAATCGCCGCAGGGGGTGGAAAATGCTTGCCAAGCTGCGCCCGTCGTGGTTTGACCGCCGCCTCTGCCCGCTGATGCGTGGCCTGCCTCCAATTTTCAGGTGAATCATGGCCGACACCGATAATCCCCATCTCCTCATCGTCGAGGCTCGCTTCTACGACGACATGGCCGATGCGATGCTCGACGGCGCCAAGCATGCGCTCGATGCGGCCGGCGCCACCTACGACATCGTGACCGTCATGGGCGCGCTCGAAATCCCCGCCGCCATCTCCATGGCCCTCGACGGCATGGAAAACGGCGGCACCTGGTATGACGGCTTCGTCGCGCTCGGCATGGTCATCCGCGGCGAGACCTACCATTTCGACATCGTCGCCAACGAATCGAGCCGTGCCCTGATGGATCTGTCCGTCAGCGAGGGCCTGGCGATCGGCAACGGCATCCTGACGGTCGAGAACGACGCGCAGGGCTGGGCGCGTGCCCGCCGTTCGGAAGGCGACAAGGGTGGCTTTGCGGCCCGCGCGGCACTCACCATGATCGATCTGAAGAAGAAACTGGGCGGCGAACAGTGACGACGGACAGGGACAAGCAGCCGGTGAAGCCGGCCAACCAGCGCGGCGCGGCGCGCCTTGCCGCCGTGCAGGCGCTCTACCAGATGGATATCGGCGGCACCGGCGTCCTGGAGATCGTCGCCGAATACGAGGCGCATCGTCTCGGCCAGGAGCTGGACGGCGACACCTACCTGAAGGCGGACGCCTCCTGGTTCCGCTCCATCGTCTCGGGCGTCGTGCGCGACCAGCGCCTGCTCGATCCGATGATCGGCGCGGCGCTGCAGGACGACTGGGCGCTGTCCCGGCTCGATTCCACCGTGCGCGCCATCCTGCGCGCCGGTACCTTCGAATTGAAGGAGCGCAGGGACGTGCCGGTCGCCGTGATCGTCACGGAATATGTTGAGATCGCCAAGGCGTTCTTCGAGGACGAGGAGCCGAAGCTGGTGAATGCGGTGCTCGACCGCATCGCCAAGCAGCTTCGCCCGGACACACGCAAGTAGGTTGGCAGGGTGACATGAGCACGGGTACGGTCGAAGGTCTTGAACGGGAACTTTCGGCCGCGCGCCGCAATGTCTTTCTCCTGACGATCGCGCAGGCCTTGCTTGCCTCGGCCGGGCCGATCGTCTTCTCCGTCGGCGGGCTTGCCGGCTACAACCTGCTCGGCGCGGACAAGTCGCTCGCCACCGCGCCGCTGACCGGCTTCAATGTCGGCGTGGCGCTCGGCGCCGTGCTCGTCGCCATCGCGGCCCGCATGCTCGGCCGCACCTACGGCTTCATCGTCGGGTCGCTCGTCGGCGCAGGCGGCGGGCTCATCGCCGCCATCGCGCTGTTCCGCGGCGATTTCTGGCTCTTCGCCCTCGGCTTCGTGCTTGTCGGCATTTCCAGCGGCTTTGCCCAGAAGATCCGCTTTGCGGCGGCCGATGCCTCGCCGTCCTTCTACAAGCCGCGCGCCATTTCCTGGATTCTCGCCGGCGGCGTCATCTCCGCCGTGCTCGGCCCCCAGGTGGTCATCCTCACCAAGGACCTGTTCGAGCCGGTGCTGTTTGCCGGCGCCTTCGTGGCGCTCGCGCCGCTCTGCCTTGCCGCGATCGGCCTCTTCCTGTTCCTGCGCCTGCCGGACCACAAGGCGGCGGCCGTGGCGAAGGGCGAGGCGACGCGGCCGCTCGCCGAGATCGTGCTGACCCAGCGGTTCATGACGGGCATGATCTGCGGCATCTCCTCCTACGCCCTGATGACCTTCATGATGACCGGCGCGCCGCTCGCCATGGTCATCGGCTGCGGCTTCTCGCCGGAGCTGGCGACGCTCGGCATCCAGTGGCATGTGCTCGCCATGTTCGCGCCGAGCTTCTTCACGGGCATGCTGATCCAGCGCTTCGGCACGGAAAGGGTGGTCGCCGCCGGCCTCCTCATCCTCATGGCCTGCGCGGCGGTCGCCCATGCCGGCATCGCGCTGTGGAATTTCTGGGGCGCGCTGATCCTGCTCGGCGTCGGCTGGAACTTCGGCTTCATCGGCGCCACCGCCATCGTCGCCTCCAGCTACAAGCCGCACGAGGCCGACAAGGTGCAGGGGTTCCACGACATCATCCTCTTCGGCACGGTGGCGCTCGCCTCCTTCTCCTCCGGCAAGGTGTTCAACGCCTATGGCTGGCAGACGATCAACCTGCTGTTCTGGCCGATAACAGGGGTGAGCCTCGTGCTCGTTCTTCTCCTGCTTTTGCGCAGCCGCCGCGCGGCGGCCTGAGCCCGCCGGACGACCGACGTCGAAAAATCCAGCGCAGCGCACCGCTTGCCGCAGTGCGGCGGCTTGACGCAACCGATTCGCAAACGCACTCTGGCCGCGCGCCGGCTCCCGTCTTGTGAGGAGGCAAGCGGGAGCGGGCGCATATCGGCTGCAGGGAGAGGACCCTGCCGCCTCCAAGGAGGACAGAGCGAAATGACCATATTGTTGGGCGTTATCGCATGCGGGTTGCTCTCGGTGGTCTATGCCATCTGGGCGACACGGTCGGTGCTTGCCGCCGACCAGGGGAATGCCCGCATGCAGGAAATTGCAGGTTATATCCGGGAAGGGGCGCAGGCCTATCTCACCCGGCAGTACAAGACCATTGCCATCGTCGGGGTCGTCGTCTTCGTCGGCACCTGGCTGCTGATTTCCGCCACGGCTGCCATCGGGTTCCTGATCGGCGCCGTGCTCTCGGGTGCCGCCGGTTTCATCGGCATGCACGTGTCCGTCCGCGCCAATGTGCGCACGGCGCAGGCCGCATCCATCAGCCTGTCCTCCGGCCTCGACATCGCCTTCAAGTCGGGCGCGATCACCGGCATGCTTGTCGCCGGCCTCGCGCTGCTCGGCGTGTCGATCTATTACTTGGTCCTCACCGGCCTGCTCGGTCAGGAGCCGGCCTCGCGTGAGGTCATCGACGCGCTCGTCGCGCTCGGCTTCGGCGCCTCGCTGATCTCCATCTTCGCCCGTCTCGGCGGCGGCATCTTCACCAAGGGTGCGGATGTCGGCGGCGACCTCGTCGGCAAGGTGGAAGCCGGCATTCCCGAAGACGACCCGCGCAACCCGGCCACCATCGCCGACAATGTGGGCGACAATGTCGGCGACTGCGCCGGCATGGCCGCCGACCTCTTCGAGACCTATGCGGTGACCGTCGTCGCCACCATGGTCCTCGCGGCGATCTTCTTTGCCGGCACGCCGGTTCTGTCCAGCGTGATGGTCTATCCGCTGGCGATCTGCGGCGCCTGCATCATCACCTCGATCGTCGGCGCCTTCTTCGTCAAGCTCGGCACGAACGGTTCCATCATGGGCGCGCTCTACAGGGGCCTCATCGTGACGGGCCTGCTGTCGATCGTCGGCCTTGCCGCCGCCACGTCGCTCACCATCGGCTGGGGCGCCATCGGCACGGTCGCGGGCATGGAGATCACCGGCACGAACCTGTTCATCTGCGGCCTTCTCGGCCTCGTGGTGACGGCGCTCATCGTGGTGATCACGGAGTACTACACGGGCACCAACAAGCGCCCGGTGAACTCCATCGCGCAGGCCTCCGTCACCGGCCACGGCACGAACGTCATCCAGGGCCTCGCGGTCTCGCTGGAATCGACCGCACTGCCGGCCATCGTCATCGTCGGCGGCATCATCGCGACCTACCAGCTCGCCGGCCTGTTCGGCACCGGCATCGCCGTCACCGCCATGCTCGGCATTGCCGGCATGATCGTGGCGCTCGATGCCTTCGGCCCGGTCACCGACAATGCCGGCGGCATCGCCGAGATGTCGCACCTGCCGCCGGAAGTGCGCAAGTCGACCGACGCGCTCGATGCGGTCGGCAACACGACGAAGGCCGTCACCAAGGGCTATGCGATCGGTTCTGCCGGTCTCGGCGCGCTGGTGCTCTTCGCCGCCTATTCGAACGACCTTGCCTATTTCGCGGCGAACGGGGACAGGTATCCCTATTTCGCCGACATCGGCACGATCTCCTTCGACCTCTCCAACCCCTATGTCGTGGCCGGCCTGATCTTCGGCGGCCTCATCCCCTATCTCTTCGGCGGCATCGCCATGACGGCCGTCGGCCGTGCGGCGGGCTCGATCGTCGAGGAGGTGCGCCGGCAGTTCCGCGAGAAGCCGGGCATCATGGCGGGCACCGAGCGGCCGGATTACGGGCGCGCGGTGGACATTCTCACCAAGGCGGCGATCCGCGAGATGGTCGTGCCCTCGCTGCTGCCGGTGCTGGCGCCGCTCGTCGTCTATTTCGGCGTGCTGCTCATCTCCGGCTCCAAGGCCTCGGCCTTCGCGGCGCTCGGCGCCTCGCTGCTCGGCGTCATCGTCAACGGCCTCTTCGTGGCGATTTCCATGACCTCCGGTGGCGGGGCCTGGGACAATGCCAAGAAGAGCTTCGAGGACGGCTTCGTCGACAAGGACGGCACCCGCCACCTGAAGGGATCGGAAGCCCACAAGGCCTCCGTCACCGGCGACACCGTGGGCGATCCCTACAAGGACACGGCAGGCCCGGCGGTCAACCCGGCGATCAAGATCACCAATATCGTGGCGCTCCTGCTGCTGGCCATTCTCGCCTGACCGGCACCGCCCGTTCGGGGACCAAAAAGAAACCGCGGGGAGCGATCCCCGCGGTTTCCTGATTCCGGGACTGGCCGAGGCGCCTTATTTCGGGCCGCCGCCACCGAAGATGTTCTGGATCGCCGCGCCCGGCGCACCGCCGGTGCCGCGCAGAAGCTGGCCGAGGAAGGTGAGCTCGATGCCGCCGGTCGGCGTGACGCGGGAGATCATGTCGAAGACCCGGCCATCCTTCAGCGTGTAGTGCGCGAGGCGCTCGACCACGCCGTCCTTGTCGAAATAGATGGCAAGCACGCTCTGATCGACGACCTTCGGCTTCATGAAGGCGACGGGGCGGCTGCGCTTCTGCGAGACGTAGTAGAAGACCTCGTTGTCGAAGGTCGCGGTCGCCGACGGCGAGCCGAGCGAGAGCAGGACCTGTTCGCGCGAGGAGCCGACCGGCGCCAGCGCCAGCGTTTCCTGATCGACGACATAGCCCTGGTGCAGCACTTCGCCGGGACCCTGGCAGCCTGCGAGAACGGACGAGGAAAGCGCGATGGCAATGGCGGCGTTACGCAACAGCTTCATGTTCAGAGCATCTCTCTTCAACAGCATCCCCGGGACTGTGATGGCCGCGCAGCCATTGCAATTCATGCCTGCTTCGGTAAACCAGCTTCGACCGTCATGCAACATGACTTGCGACGGCTCCATGGTTTGAATCGGGCAAAACTAGGCTTTATGATGATTTTCGGCCTGTTCGGCAAAAAAAACGGCAACCGACGCATCGTCGAAAAGCAGTACGCGACGCTGACGAAGGCGGCACGGCATCCCTATCTCTATGAAGTGCTTGATGTTCCCGACACGGTAATGGGCCGTTTCGAGATGCTCTCGGCAATGCTGATCCTTTACTTCCGCCGCACCCGCGCAAGCGGCACGTCCGGCCAGGAGATCGCCCAGGAGATCGTCGACGCCTTCTTCGAGGATGTCGATCATTCGATTCGCGAGCTCGGCGTCGGCGATGTCGGCGTGCCCAAGCGCATGAAGAAGTTCGCCGGCATGTTCTACGGCCGGCTGGAATCCTACGCCGCGGCGCTCGATTCCGGCGACCATGAAGCGCTTGCCGCCGCGCTCCGGCGCAACATCCATCCGGATGCGGGCGAGGGCGCGCCGTCCATGACGGGGCTGGCCCTCTATCTCTTCGCGGCTGAAAAGGCGATGATGGCCGTCAGCGAAGACGAGATCAGGATCGGTGCGCTGGGCGTGGTGGAGCCGGACCGGCAAGGACACGCTGCCTGAGGGCGGCCCAAAGGGAAAAGAATGAAGACAGACGACGAAACGCCGTTCTCCTACCCGGTCAAGGTGGGGCACATTTCCGCCAATCCGGTCGAGGTGACGATCAGCGCCGATGCCGAGGAGCGCGCGGGCCTTGCGAAACTCTGGTCCGTGCTGGAGGTGAGGGCGCTTTCCGCCACCTTCCAGCTCCAGCGCTGGAAGCGCGACGGCGTGCGCCTCAAGGGCCGCGTCACGGCGGATATCGTGCAGGCCTGCGTCGTCACGCTCGATCCCGTCGCGGCGCATATCGACGAGCCGGTCGAGGTGGTCTTCGTGCCGGAAGGGTCCAAGCTGGCGCGGCTTCCGGCTGCCAGCGAGACCGGCGAGATGCTGCTCGATCCCGACGGGCCGGATGCGCCGGAGATCTTCACGGGCGATACGGTCGATGCCGGCGTGGTCGCGGCCGAACATGTCGCGCTCGCCATCGATCCGTATCCGCGCAAGTCCGGCGTGGACTTTTCCGGCCATATCGAGAGCACCGGCAAGGATGACAAAAAACCGTCGCCTTTTGCCGTTCTGAAGGACTGGAAAAAAGACTGAACGGCTCCTGAAACGCCCGATAATTCAGTTGTGCCCCCGGCGAAAAGCGGTATTTTGACCGAATTCCGCCGCGGCAGCCCTCTGCCCCTGGAAAACAAGAATTAAGGCAAGACACGCGTGGTCAGAATTTCCGTCGACGTCATGGGTGGCGATTTCGGCCCCAAGGTCGCTATCCCGGGCGCAGCCAAGGCTCTCGAGCGCCATCCCGACATCCGTTTCGTGCTTTTTGGCAATGCCGCCGAATGCGAGCCGCTCCTGGCGCAGCATCCGAAACTGAAGGCCGCCAGCACCTTCCACCATTGCGACGTCGCCGTCGCCATGGACGAGAAGCCGAGCCAGGCCTTGCGCCGCGGCCGCGGCAAGTCCTCCATGTGGCAGGCGATCGACGCCGTCGCCAAGAACGAGGCCGACGTCGCCGTCTCCGCCGGCAATACCGGCGCGCTGATGGCCATGTCGAAGTTCTGCCTGCGCATGATGGCCAATATCGAACGCCCGGCGATCGCCGGCATCTGGCCGACCCTCAAGGGCGAGAGCATCGTGCTCGATATCGGCGCGACGATCGGCGCGGATGCGAACCAGCTCTTCGACTTCGCGCTGATGGGCGGCGCCATGGCCCGCGCGCTGTTCGGGATCGACAAGCCGACGCTGGGCCTGCTCAATGTCGGCGTGGAGGAGATCAAGGGCCAGGAGGAGGTGAAGGCCGCCGGCCAGCTCATCCGCGAGGCCAATTTCGACACGATTGACTATTACGGCTTCGTCGAAGGCGACGATATCGGTCGCGGTACGGTGGATGTGGTGGTCACGGAAGGTTTTGCCGGCAACATTGCGCTGAAGGCGGCGGAAGGCACGGCGCGGCAGATCGCCGAATACTTGCGCGCGGCGATGTCGCGCACCTGGATGGCCAAGCTCGGCTATATCCTCGCCAAGAGCGCCTTCGACCGGGTGCGCGAGAAGATGGATCCGCGCAAGGTGAACGGCGGCGTGTTCCTCGGCCTCAACGGCATCGTCATCAAGAGCCATGGCGGCACGGACGCCGAGGGCTTCGCCGCGGCTGTCGATGTCGGCTACGACATGGCCCGCAACGGCCTCAAGGACAAGATCGAAAGAGATTTGCAGAAGTACCATGCCGGCCGCCCCGTCGAAGGGGCCGCCCAGGGCATGAGCGACGAGGTATAGAATGATTCGTTCAGTGGTCCGCGGTTTCGGGACGGCGCTTCCGAAACGGGTGCTCACCAATGCCGAGCTGGAAAGCATGGTCGACACGTCCGACGACTGGATCGTGCAGCGCACCGGCATCCGCCAGCGCTACATCGCCGGCGAGGGCGAGACGACCGCATCGCTCGGCGAGGGCGCCGCGCGCGCCGCTCTCGACAAGGCGGGCCTGACGGCCGCCGATATCGACGTCATCATCGTCGCCACCTCGACGCCGGACAACACGTTTCCGGCGACCGCCGTCAACATCCAGAACCGCCTCGGCATGCATCACGGCTTCGCCTTCGACGTGCAGGCCGTCTGTTCCGGCTTCGTCTATGCGGTGACGACCGCCGACGCCTATATCCGCGGCGGCCTTGCGAAACGCGTGCTCGTCATCGGCGCGGAAACCTTCTCGCGCATCCTCGACTGGACCGACCGCACGACCTGCGTGCTCTTCGGCGACGGCGCCGGCGCCATCGTGCTGGAGGCCGCCGAAGGGGCGGGCACCAACCAGGATCGCGGCGTCCTGACGGCGCAACTGCGCTCCGACGGCGCGCACCGCGAAAAGCTTTATGTCGATGGCGGCCCGTCCACCACGGGCACGGTCGGCCATCTGCGCATGGAGGGCCGCGAGGTCTTCAAGCACGCGGTCGGCATGATCACCGACGTGATCGTCTCGGCCTTCGATGCCACCGGCTTCACCGCCGAGGACGTCGACTGGCTGGTGCCGCACCAGGCGAACAAGCGCATCATCGACGGCTCGGCCAAGAAGCTCGGCATCCCCTTGGAAAAGGTCGTCGTCACCGTCGACCTGCACGGCAACACCTCCGCCGCCTCGATCCCGCTGGCGCTGGCCGCCGCTGCGAGCGACGGGCGAATCAAGGACGGCGACCTCGTGCTGCTGGAGGCCATGGGCGGCGGTTTCACCTGGGGTGCGGTGCTGCTGCGCTGGTAGGCGCTTCCAGCCGCCTTGCCGCGCGCAAGGCGGTTTCCCGACAAAAGGAACACGGGCAACGGGCGGGCTCCGGCCCTGCCTTTTCCATGCCGGAACACCTGCCGGCGGCGGGTGAAACGGCCTCTCCCGCATCAGGGCGCAGCGCCGCTTGACCCGCGGGGGCAAGGACAATACTCTTCCGCCACTTAACCATAGGCTTTCAATGGGATATCGGTGAGGAACGATGAGCGGCAAGACGGTGACACGCGCAGATTTGGCCGAATCGGTTTTCCGGAAGGTCGGCCTTTCGAGGACCGAATCCGCAGAGCTTGTCGAAACCGTGATCGACGAGATCTGCAATGCCATCGTGCGGGGTGAGAGCGTGAAACTCTCCTCCTTCGCCACCTTCCAGGTGCGCGACAAGAACGAGCGCATCGGTCGCAACCCGAAAACCGGCGAGGAAGTACCGATCTCGCCGCGCCGGGTGATGACCTTCAAGGCGTCCAACGTGCTCAAGCAGCGGGTGCTGAAGGCGCATCTCGCGCGTAAGGCGAAACAGAAGCCGGCGTCACCCGCTTCCTGAGCGTTTTTCTGCCGATTGCCGGCGGATCGGCAATTTGAAACTTGAATATCGTCCGGCAACCCGCTGAAATGAATACGATTCGGCAACGTCTCCGTTTGCCGTGCCACGCGCTTTCATCGAGGGTAGAATGGACAAGAGTCCGGACGCGTTCCGCACCATCAGCGAGGTTGCCGACGATCTCGACCTGCCGCAGCATGTGCTGCGCTTCTGGGAGACGCGTTTCACGCAGATCAAGCCGATGAAGCGCGGCGGCGGGCGCCGCTACTATCGGCCCGAGGACGTGGACCTCCTGAAGGGCATCCGTCATCTCCTCTACGACCACGGCTATACGATCAAGGGCGTGCAGAAGCTCCTGAAGGTCAACGGCAACCGCTTCGTCGCCGCCATTGCCAGCGGGGACCTCGCCACCGTCGAGGCGCTGGCTGCGGCGAGCCACGAGGAGCCGCCCCCGCCCAAGGCCGGCAGCGACGAGGACCAGATCGTCGGCCGCGCCAAGGCGCCGGCCAGCCGCCGCTTCTTCTCCTTCGTCGGCGGCGGTGACGAAACGCCGGAAATCTCGATCGGCAAGACCAGCGTCGGCAAGGAAGACCGCGCGCTCCTGCAGGAGGCGCTCTACGACCTCCTGGAATGCAAGCGCCTGCTCGACCAGGTGCGCTGAGCTTTTCCCGGTCGCCCCCGGGTACGTCCTGGTCGTCGGCCGCCAGGCCGGTTCACCCGGCCCAAGCGATCCACCCATCCGCCGGCGCCGTCATGCCGCAGGTTCGGTCCGCTCCATCTGCATCCGTGCAGCGAAGGGGGCCGCGTCAATCCCGCTGCTGCATCGGCTCCCAGCCGCGCACGAAGCCGCGCCCCATCGCCGAGCGGGTCAGTTCGAGCTGGCGCCGCAGATGCGCGCAATCGGCCAGCAGCGTCGCGATCGTTGCGCGCGCATCGCCGTCATGCCAGGCAAGGGCGGCGCATACGGCGTCGTCCTCCTTCGGTTCAGTCTGTGCTTCGTACTCGGGAAGCGGTCGCACGTCGGCATTCTCCTGTGGTGACACAGAAAATCGGGGATTTCCGGGATCGAGATAAGCAGGCCTTCGCCTTTGTTCTTATTATGTTCCGTTGCGCTGCAGAGTCAAGCGCTCGAAACGGACCGACAGAAGGAAAAGGCCCCGCACGGTGGCGGGGCAAACAAGCGTCACGCTTGGCTCTCAGTGACGCGGGGGAGTGCTCGCAAATGACAAGCGAGCAGGGACATCCTACGACTTTCGTCTAATGCCCGGGAAGGTCTGATTCGGCGTTTCCGGTACGGTTGTGAAAAAAATTGCACTTTTCGGTGCCCAGACCGGCGGCGCATCCATTCATGAGGAGAGGGCGCGGTCGCGCGGAGGGTTCGTGTCCATACAAGCTCCGCCCGGGGCAGGCCGGAAATCCGCAAGGTTTTCCGTGAAATGTCCCGCCGTGGCGTTTGCGTGGCGGACAATTCTCCACTTTCGTCCCTGCCACCTATTTTTGGGCTTGCATCCAAATGCCCGAGACTATAGGGGTTTGCGCGGTCCGGAATGTAGCGCAGCCCGGTAGCGCACTTGACTGGGGGTCAAGGGGTCGTGGGTTCGAATCCCGCCATTCCGACCATTTTCCTTTTATTTTCCACACTCTGCGTGGTTCCTCCGGGAACCTTGTGCGTTTTCCTGCGTTCTCGACGGCCGGCCTCGTTCGCCGGTGATATCGGCAGTTGAGGAGACGGAAATGGAAGATGCAGGCGTGGGCTGGATTGCGGCCATCATTATCGGCGGTGTTGCGGGCTGGCTCGCCGAGATGTTCATGAAGAGCAATATGGGCGTGCTGATGAACATCGTGCTCGGCATTGTCGGCGCGGCGGTGGCGAACCTTCTGCTCGGCCTGATCGGCGTCTCGCTCGGCGGCTGGATCGGCTATCTGATCGCGGGCTTCATCGGCGCCTGCGTTCTCATCGCGCTGGCGCGGGCGATCAGGCGCTAACACGCCGCGCTGAAGACAAATCGTTTCATCGATCGAGGACCGTCGTTCCGAAAGAACGGCGGTTCTTTCGTTTCAGGCGATCAGCCCGCGATAGATCGCTTCCGTTTCGCTGACCATGCGGTCGAGGCGGTATTCGGGGCTGCGGGCGCGGGTGAGGGCGGCGGCGGTGTGGCGGGCGAGGTGGCCGGGATCGCTGAGGCGCAGCATGGCGTCGGCCAGGGGCCTCGGGTCGTCGGCGTTCTTCAGGAGAATGCCGTTCTCGCCGTCCTTCAGCACCGTGGAGACGCCGCCGACATCGGTGAGGATCAGGGGCCTGCCGGCCGCGGCGCCTTCCAGCATGACATAGGACATGGCCTCGTAGCGGCTCGGCATCGTGAGCACGTCGATGGCCGCCATCGCCTCGACGCCGGTAAAGCCCGTGGTGAGGTGGATGCGCGCCTTCTGGCCGCTCGCCTCGACCTGCCGCCGCACGTCCGCTTCCATGTCGCCGCTGCCGATCATCAGGAGATGGGCGTGCGGCACGCGTTCGGCGACCTGCGCGAAGGCCGCCACCAGGCGCTCGGGCGCCTTCTGGTGGCAGAGCCGGCCGACGAAGCCGAAGAGCAGGGCCTCCATGGGAATGCCGAGGGCCTGCCGCACGGCGGTGCGGGAATTGGCGGGCGGCGTTTCGACGCCGTTGACGACGATCGAAAGCTTTTTGCGCGGCATGCCGAGTGCGCGGGCATGGGCATATTCATCGGCGGAGACGCAGATGATGCGATCGGTAAGGGTGCGGGCGAGCAGCTTTTCGATCGAGCCGTAGACCCTGCGGCCGAGCGTGCCGAGGCCGGGATCCATGGTGTAGAAGGCGTGCGGCGTGTAGACCCGCGGGATGTGGCGGCCGGGCAGGCGCAGGCGCGTCAGCGCGCCGGCCTTCGAGCTGTGGGCATGGACGACGTCGAAGGGGCCGGCGCTGTGCATGACGGCGCGGATCGCGCGCCAGGCGCCGATGTCGGACGGGCCGGGCGCGCGCGTCATGGCGACGGCGTGCAGGCCGGCAAGGCCGAGCGCCTGCAGCTCCTCGACGAAGCGCGCTTCCGCCCGCAGCGGCGAATAGATGGCGTGCACGGCATGCCCGCGGGCCGTGAGGCCGCGGCACAGGTCGATGAAATGCCGGCCGGAGCCGCCGCCGCCGGTCTCCAGCACCTCCAGGAGGCGCATCTGGCGCAAGGCCCTGTCCTGTTTTCTGCTCATGGTGCGGTCAGTCCGGGGCGATCTGCCTGTTGTGCCGCTTCTCGAGGGCAAGGCATCCCCACACGATCCCGAGCAGCAGGTAGAAATGCCGCCAGTGATCCGTGTCGATGACGAAGCCGATCGCGGTGTGGCCGGCGATGGTGATGTAGGAGATCATCAGGAAGGGTTGCCAGGGCCGGTTGCGCAAGAGCGCCTTGAAGCCGGCGGAGAACGTCCAGAGGATCAGGGCGAGGTAGGAGACGAAGCCGAGCCAGCCGTAGGTGGTCAGCGATTTCAGCCAGATATTGTGCTCGTCCTCGGGGAACATCTTGCTGAATTCCATCGGGCCGATGCCGAGCGGCTTTTCCATGGCCATGAGGAAGCCGATGCGGTGGCGCTCGAAACGGCCGAGATGGCCGCCGTCATACTCCTGCACGAGCTGGGTGCGGCTGGAAAAGAGGTTCGCCACCTTGTCGAATTGCAGCGCGACGACGAGCGCCACGACCATCAGGCCGACGGCCGAGAGGCTGAGGATGAGGATCTTCAGCCGGAACGCCCCCGTGCGCTCCTTCAGCAGCATGACGAAGACGAGCGCCGCCACGCAGACGAGATAGAGCCCCCAGGCGGCGCGCGAGAAGGAGAGGAAGATGCCGAGCGCCAGGATCAGCACGCCGATGACCTTCAGCGGCGCGCCGAGGATGCGGCCGGCGAGCAGGCCGTACATCAGGTAGAGCGAAGGGCCGACGAGGAAGGGACCGAAGACGTTCGGATCCTGGAAGGCGCCTTTGGCGCGGTCGTAGAGCGTGAAGGCCTCCGCGCCGGGAAAGGCGTGGAAATAGCCGAGGATGCCGAGCGAGGCGGTGATGAGCGCGCCGGCGACCCAGGCGCGGAAGATCAGCTCCAGCCGCGCCGGCTTCGCCTCGATGATGGCGGCGAAGAACACGCTGGAGAGTGCCAGGAACAGTGAGACGGCGATATACATCGGCCCGACCGACAGGTCGTCGAGTACCGTCAGCGAGAGCATGCCGCCGATGTTGAACAGGATGAGCAGCGCGAGCAGCGGCGCGATGCCCCGCGAGATGCGCAGGCCAACGATGGCCCACAGGCCGATGAGCCCGGCCATGAAGAGCTCATAGGGCGCCGGCTCGCTGATGACGAAGCCGGAGAGGAAGACCCCGACGGCCACCAGCAGCGAGCCGATGACGCCGAGGGCCGCCAGTTGCGGCCGGAACGGCGGGGCGTAGGGGAGGGCCGCGTCGCTCAATACGCATTTTCCGTGTTGAGCAGGCGCAAGGGCGTCAGGAAGAGGATCTTCAGGTCCAGCCAGAGCGACCAGTTCTCGATGTAGTAGAGGTCGAATTCGGTGCGGAAGCGGATCTTGTCGTCATGGTCGATCTCGCCGCGCCAGCCGTTGATCTGCGCCCAGCCGGTGACGCCGGGCTTTACCCGGTGGCGGGCGAAGTAGCTCTCGACGACATCGACATATTTGCGGTCGTTCGACTGTGCCTGGATGGCATGCGGGCGCGGACCGACGAGGGAAAGGTCGCCTTTCAGGACATTGAAGAACTGCGGCAGCTCGTCGATCGAGGATTTGCGCAGGAACCGGCCAACGCGGGTGACGCGCGGATCGCCCTTCGTCACGGCGGCCTTCGCCGTCGGGTCGGCAAGGTGCGTGTACATCGAGCGGAACTTGTAGACCTCGATGATCTCGTTGTTGAAGCCGTGCCGCTTCTGCTTGAAGATGATCGGCCCGGGCGAGGAGAGCTTGACCGCGATGGCCGCGCCGAGCATCACCGGCCAGAGCAGCAGCAGCGCGACGACGCTGAAGAAGACGTCGAAGAGGCGCTTGGCGACATTGTCCCAGTCGGCGATCGGCTTGTCGAAGATGTCGAGCATCGGCAGGCTGCCGACCTGCGAATAGCTGCGCGGGCGGAAGCGCAGGCCCTTGGAATGGGCGGCAAGGCGGATGTCGACCGGCAGCACCCAGAGCTTCTTGAGGAGGGCGAGGATACGCGCCTCGGCCGAGAGCGGCAGCGAGATGATCAGCATGTCGATGCGGGCGAGGCGGGCGAATTCGACCAGTTCGGCGACATTGCCGAGCTTCGGGTAGCCGGCGATGATCGCGGGCGAGCGGCGCTCGTCGCGGTCGTCGAAGATGCCGCAGATGCGGATGTCGTTCTCCGGCTGGTGTTCGAGCGTGCGGATGAGCTCCTTGGCCGGCTCGCCGCCGCCGACGATGACGGCGCGGCGCTCCATGGTGCCGTTGCGCGCCCAGCGGCGGATCGAATAGGCGATCACCTGCCGCTCGATGACGAGATAGAGGGCGCCGGCCACGAACCAGGAGGCGAACCAGACGCGGGAATACTGCTCGCCGGACTTGAAGAAGAAGACGATGAGCGCCATCGCGCCGAAGGCGAGCGCCCAGGCGGCGAGGATGCGCGGCGTCATGCGCCAGGGCGAGCGCAAGGCCGGAACCTGGTAGGCATCGGCGAACTGGAGCATCAGGACGCCGATCGCCGCGCCGCCGACGAGCACGCAGAGGTAGAAGACGGACAGGCCCATGCTGCTGACATAGAGCGCATGAATGCCGTAGCCGAGCGCCAGCAGCGCGCCGAATTCGAGCAGGCGCAGCAGGCCGATGATCATGCTCGGCGAATAGGTGTCGGCGCGGAACTGCGCCGCGATCTTCCGGGCGAGCGGATTGAGCTCGACGGTCTGGCCGGCGTCCTGGCTTTCGCCGGGCGCGGCGACCGATATTTCGGACACCTTGCGCCGCAGCGCTTCCGGATCGAAGGAGACGGGTTTGTCGACATGGTTCATGGCACGCACCTGTAGGGGCTTCGTCCCGGAAATAGCACGAAGCCCCTAAGAAACGTTTACGTTGCGCCTGCCGTAACGTCAGGCGCTGTGCCGATTTCCGCCAGCCTGCCGGGCGAGAATGTCGCGATAGAGGTCGAGCAGGGCGCTGGACATGACGGAGGCGGAGAAGGACGCCTTGAAGCCGACCGGTTCCGGCATCACCTTGCGCGGCCAGTCGGCATCGGTGATCGCCTGGGCCATCAGGGCGGCGAGCCCGTCCGGGTCGCCCGGTTCGGTAAGCGCGATGCTCGTTCGGCCGAGCACTTCCGGAATGCCGCCGACGCGGGTGGCGATGACCGGTTTTCGCGCCGCGAGCGCCTCCAGCACGATATAGGGCATGGCCTCGGCGCGCGAGGGCACGATGACGTTGCGCGTCAGCGCGAAGGCATCGTGCGCCTTCATGGCCGGCAGCATGCCGATGCGCCGGCCGAGGCCCATGCGCAGCATCATGTCCTCGTATTTCGCCTTGTCCGGCCCGTCGCCGATCATCAGGGCGGAAAGCGGGCGGCCGATCCGGCGTTCCGTGCGGGCGAAGGCCTCGACGAAGACGTCCGGCCCCTTCAGGTCGCGCAGCATGCCGATATAAAGGAAATCGACGGCATCCTCGCGGGAATAGACGGGCGCGAAGTCGCGGTCGTGGATGCCGTTGTAGATGCGCTCGGCCCTGACGCGCGGCCGGCCGACGCGGGCGGCATAGGTCTCGCGCTCGTAGTCGCAGACGAAGACGAGCGCATCGCCGAGCCTTTCCAGCAGGCGCTCGGCGGTGAGGATCGCCATGCCCGTCGCGGTGCGGCGATTGTAGTGCAGGCTGCCGCCATGCGGCGAATAGAGGCGGGCTACGCGATACCTGTTGACCCGCAGGGCTGAGCCGATGAGCCGGGCAATGGCGCCACCCTTGGCGCCGTGCCCGTGCAGGACATCCGGCTGCAAACCTTTTATTTCGTGATAGCTGTTCCAGAATGCGCCGACGTCGCGCGGGCTGATCGACCGGCTGATCGGCAGGCGCACGAGGCCGAGCGAGAGATAGGGGCGGATTTCGTCGAAGAGGCCGTCCTCATAGGAGCTGCCGGTGAGACTGTCGCAGACGATGCCGACCTCGTGGCCCGCCTTCGCATGGAACTCGGCAAGATCGCGCACATGGCGGAAGATCCCGCCGATGGGGGAGCGGAAGCAGTGAATGATGCGCAGAGGCCCATCGTCCGCCATCTTGCTTAGAACAGCCGTTCGCGGACATAGATCGTGTCGCCGGCCAGCACCGGATCGGAGATGGACACACGGCCCGTGAGGATCTTGCCGTTGATCTTGCGGGTGACGTCGACATCGCCCTGGTTGGCGCGCGGCGAGAAACCGCCGGCCAACGCGATGGCGTTCTGGATCGTCATGCCGGCGACATAGCTGTATTGCCCGGCCTGGCCCACTTCGCCCATCACGTAGATCGCGCGGTAGCGGTCGACCTCGATGGAGACGTCCGGATCGCGCAGATATCCCTGCCTGAGCTTCGTCGCGATGATGCGTTCCAGTTCCTGGATCGTCTGGCCGCGCGCCGGCACGGCGCCGATGAGCGGGAAGGCCACGTAGCCGGCCTGGTCGATCGAATAGGTGTTGCTGAGGCCGGCCTGTTCGAAGACGGTGATGCGCAACCGGTCGCCGCTATCCAGGCGATAAGGCTGGATGGTTGCCTCGTGGAACGCCTTTGGGGCGGGGCGGTAGCCGCTGCAGCCGGCAACGGCCGGCACGATAAGTGCCAGCGCAAGCAGCGCGCCCTTGTTGATCGTTGCGAATGCCATTCGCTTTACCCAATCCCGGAATCAGAAGTGTGGAGCCCGTTATCGATCCGTTAGGGTTAATGGCTGGTAAAGGCGCGGCGGGGATGGGCGGGATGATGCGGATTTTTTCGCAAGGGTGGTGCGCGGGAAGGGGTAAGACAACCGCCGATGATTAACCCTTGCGTTACCATGTTTGTTTACCGTGCGCGGAAATCGTCGTGTTTGGAGTTGAGATATGTCGGGCGCACACAGCCAGCAGGATGTCGATATCGATCTTGGCGGCCTTTTCGGCGCGATCTGGCGCAACCGCATGCGCGTGCTGCTTGCCACCGTCGCCTGTGCGGGCGTTGCCTTTGCCGGCGCCAGCCTCGTCACGCCGCGCTACAAGGGCGAGGCCCGCCTGCTCATCGAAACGCGCGAGCCGGCCTTCACGACGGGCACCGACCGCACGCAGGGTCGCGAGCAGCAGCCGGCCCTCGACGAACTCGGCATCGCCAGCCAGGTCCAGCTCCTGAGGTCCGCCGACCTCATCAAGCAGGTCGCGCGCAACATGAAGCTCTATGAACTGGAGGAGTTCGATCCGGCGGCAAAACCCTCGGCCATTTCCGACATGCTCGTCCTTTTCGGCCTGAAGAAGAGCCCGCTCGACCTCGAACCGGAAGAGCGCGTGCTGAAGGAATTCGTCGACAAGCTCGTCGTCTACCAGGTGGAGCGCTCGCGCGTCATCGGCATCGAGTTCTCCTCGAAGGACCCGCGCCTTGCCGCCGAGATCCCCAACGAGATGGCGAAGGTCTATCTCTCGCTGCAGAGCGGGGCGAAACTCGACACCAATTCAGAGGCGACGCGCTGGCTGGAGCCGGAAATCGCCAATCTGCGCGAGAAGGTGCGCGAGGCCGAGCAGAAGGTCGCCGAGTATCGCTCGCAGTCCGATCTGCTGCCGACCGGCGAGAACTCCAACTTCGCCGCACGCCAGCTCACCGACATCTCGACGGAACTCGCCCGCGTGCGCGGCGAGCGCGCCAATGCGGAAGCGCGGGCCGAGAGCGTGCGCACCGTGCTCAAGACCGGCGGCGCGCCGGACACGCTGACCGATGTCGTCGGTTCGCAGATGATCCAGCGGCTGAAGGAAAGCGAGGCGCAGATCCAGGGCCAGATCTCCGATCTCTCCACCTCGCTGCTCGAAGGCCATCCGCGCCTGAAGGGCCTGCGCTCGCAGCTCACCGGCATCCGCGGGCAGATCACGGCGGAGACACAGAAGATCCTGTCGAGCCTCGAAAACGAGGCCAAGACCGCCCAGATGCGTGAAACCCAGCTCCTGCAGCAGCTCAACACGGTGAAGGCGAACAGCGCGCGCGCCGGCGAGGACGAGGTCGGCCTCAAGGCGCTGGAGCGCGAGGCGACCGCCCAGCGCCAGCTGCTCGAAACCTATCTTGCCCGCTACCGCGAGGCGACCTCGCGCACCGGCAGCGGCTCGACGCCCGCCGATGCCCGCATCATCTCGGCCGCCGTCGAGCCGACGGAGGTGGCCTTCCCGAAGGTCGTGCCGATCACCATCGTCGGCGGCGTCGCCGGCTTCATGCTGAGCGCGATCGCGATCCTGCTGGCCGAATTGTTCAGCGGTCGGGCGCTGAAGCCGGTCGGCGCCGTCGCATCGGTGCCGGCGCGGCGCGAGGAAGAGGTTTTCGAGGACGAGGTCGCGGCGGATGTCACGGCTGAGGCGCCGGTCGTCCACAAGACCCCCGTCGTTCGCCGTGACCCGGTCGCACGCTTCGACCCGGCCCCGATCCGCGATGTCCGCGCGCCGGTGAAGTCGCTGCTGGCCGACATCACGCCCGATGAGGACGAGGAAGAGGAAGAAAAGGAAAAGGTGGCCGGGCAGGGCGAGAGTGCGTCGCTGCTCGATACATTCGACCTTGAGGAGGAGGAGGACGAATTCTCCATCGCCGCTGTTGCCCGCTATATGATCGAGAACAATATTTCGGTCGCGGTCTCCGTCTCGCCCTCCGGCGATCGCGGGTCCACGGCCACCGTCATGCTGGCCCGCCGCATCGCGGAAGAGCATCGCAAGACGCTCATCATCGACCTCACCGGTTCGGCCTGCCCGACGCGCCTGATGGCCCAGTCTGCCCATATGCCCGGCATCACCGACCTTCTCGTCGGCGATGCCGCCTTCGGCGACATCATCCACGGCGACCGGCTGTCCGGCGCGCATATCATTCCGCGCGGCAATGCCAACATCAAGCGCGCCATGCGCGGCATCGATCGGCTGGCGATGGTCATCTCCTCGCTTGCCGATGCCTATGACGCGGTGATCGTCGAATGCGGCCCGGCCGAAGTGGAGGCCGTGCGGCGCCTGACGCGCGACCAGGAGACGGATATCATCCTCTCCCTTCCGGGCGCCGACGAGGACGAGATCGTCGAGATGATCGACGCCTTCGGCGAGGCCGGCTACAGCGAGGTCATGCTGATGACGGGCGAGGGGGGCGAACCGCCGCAATATCCGGGCCGCCGCGCGGCGTAAGGTCAGTCCGTGGGCGCGGGCGCCGCCCTGCCGGAGCGCAGGCGTTGCAGGAAGGCGTAGATCTGCGGGTTCTGCTTGATCAGGCGTTTCGCGCCGGTCTTGGCCCGGTGCAGCGCGGCCACCGTCGCGCCGGCCATCGTCGTCGGCCAGAGCAGGTCGTGCTGCCGCGTTTCCATCGTGCACCAGGAACGCTTGTAGGGCTGGTCGCCGATGCCGAAATCGAAGAGGCGCACGCCCTCGCCGCACAGTTTCCGGATCGCAAGGTAGAACAGGAATTCACCGGGGCTGGCATCCGCGGCGATCGTGTCCTCGATCGAGCCGAACTGGCAGATCACATGGTCGCCCTTGCGTGACAGGCCGGCAATGGCAGCGATGCGGCCCTCATTTTCACCCTTGAGGCGCACCGCATGGAGTTGCAGCGGATAGCTGCCGTCCGCCTCGGGCACCGACACCAGCCGGCGGAAGAAATCCCGGGTGTCCTCGTTGCGGAAAACGTCCGGCAGGCCCATGGCGTCGAAACGCGCGGCCTTCTGCTGGAAGAAGGTTTCCAGCAATGCCCGGCTTTCCGCGCCGGCCTCGGCGATGATGTGCTCGTAGCCGCCAAGCGCCATCAGGCGGCGTTCGGAGGCGCGGAACTTCTTGCGGCGGCGGCGGGCGTTGACCTGTTGCAGCGTGCGTTCGAAATCGGCGAAGAGTTCGATCTGGAAGGCGGCATTCTGGTTCAGCACCGCGGAAAGATCGGAAAAGGGGCTGGTCTCGCCGCGCCAGTCGAGCGGCATGTTTTCCAGAAGGAAGATATCGCAGTGGCGGGCAAGCTGGCTGCGCACCGTTTCAAGCGCCTGCCTGAGACGCGGCGGGGCGGCGAGGGCGCGGAAATCCCGCGAATAGAGGCCCGTATTGATGTTGCTGAACGGGGCGGCGAGGAAGCGGGCGATGCGGATCGGCCCGCGGCGCACGATTTCGAACGGCAGCAGGAGATGCGTGCGCCCGCCGGAGCAACCCTCGATGATCAGCAGCCTGCAGGCACGGCTTTCCACCCAGGCGCGGCACCAGTCGTAGCTCTGGTGGAGCGAAAGCGTATTGTCCGTTTCCAGTGCCCGCCAGCAGGCCTCGACCGGTTCCATCCGCTCGTGCAGGCGGATCGACAGCGGCATCGGCGGGCGCTTATGGTCCCTTTCGGCCGCAGGTGCCGGATCGCCGCGTGCAAGGTCGCGTTCGGACGGCATGATCTGGAAATGGAGTTGCATCGCTCCCATGGTCTGGCCTTCGTGCATTCGGTTGCCGCAGCGTCACCATAGGCGTTAGGCTTGCGCAATTGGTTTAAATCCGCTGGCGCCGGCGCGTATGCCCCGGGAAATCGGCCAGCGCGGTTAGCAAGTCGATAACGAGCGCGGCGGGCGGGCGGCCTGCCGGCGGGAGGGACCCATGCAGACCTGGCGGCCGCCGCAGAAGATCCACGTGAAGGTACTGGGCCTTGCCTGGCACGGCGGCCGGCTGCTGGCGGCGGAAGTGACGCGCGACGACGGCACGGTCAAGGGCGTGCGCCCGCCCGGCGGCTCCATCGAGTTCGGCGAAACGCGGGAAGAGGCGCTCGCCCGCGAGTTCCGCGAGGAACTCGGCTGCGAGATCGCGATCGACGGCCCGTGGACGACCTTCGAGAACCTCTTCTGGCATGAGGGCGCGCAGGGCCACGAGTTCATTTTCGCCGTGAACATCTACCTGCTCGACGAAAGCCTCTACCGCCGGCCCGAGATCACGCTCGCCGAGCATGACCGCTCGGTCTGGACGGCGCGCTGGTTCTACCCGCTTGCGCTGCCGGCCGGCGTGGAGCTCTACCCCGCCGGCCTTGCCGCCCATCTTCAGACATAGCCTATTCGTCGCGCGGCTTGCCCGGCTTTTCCATCCACTTGATGATCAGCATGGCCGGCAGGATCCACAAAAGGCCGGTCACGGTGAAGTAGAGAAGATGGATGTACCAGGGCGATTGCCCGAGCGTGGCGGCGGCGATGGTGGTCGCGACCAGCGCATAGACGAGCACGAGGATGATGATCAGGACCGTGCCGATCAGTTTTCTGAGGCGAGGGGGCATGGGCAGTCTTTCACTTCGGTAGCGGCAAAATGGCGCGACGGCGTGCCGCAAAGGTTCGGGCCTTGTTTTGCACGGGCCGGTCAGGCAAATCAACGCCACAGTCCTTGCGGCTGAAGCCGCGCGCGCGGTTTTGCCGGAAGGACGCGAGAAAGCAACCGGAATGGCGGGCTGCCCGCCGCTCCGGAAAAGGAGCCGAGACGATGAGCGCCACGACCGCGACCGCATACCGCAGCCACAGTGACACGGACAGGACCGACCGCAACCGCCGCCAGGTGCGCCGGTGGCTCGGCTTCGTGCTGTTCACGCTGTTCGTGCTGGTGCTGGTGGGCGGCGCGACGCGGCTCACCGATTCCGGCCTTTCCATCACCGAATGGAAGCCGATCCACGGCGTCATCCCGCCGATCGGCGACAAGGAGTGGCAGGAGGAGTTCGACCTTTACAAGCGCATTCCGCAATATCAGCAGATCAACAAGGACATGACCGTCGAGGAGTTCAAGACGATTTTCTGGTGGGAATGGGCCCACCGGCTGATCGCCCGCTCCATCGGCTTCGTCTTCGCCGTGCCGCTCGCCTTCTTCTGGCTGACCGGCCGGATCGAGAAGAAGCTGCGCTGGCCGCTCGTCGGCCTTCTGGCGCTCGGCGGTTTCCAGGGGTTCATCGGCTGGTGGATGGTCACATCCGGCCTTGCCGAGCGGGTTTCCGTCAGCCAGTACCGGCTCGCCACGCACCTCACCATCGCCTGTCTGATCTTCGCCTGGACGACATGGCTGATGCGGGCGCTTTCGCCGCACAGCGACGATGCCGCGCCGACGGACGGTTCCCGCCGGATGGCCGGCATCATCGCCTGCATGGCGATCTTCCAGATCTATCTCGGCGCCCTCGTCGCCGGCCTCGACGCGGGCCTCACCTACAACACCTGGCCGCTGATGGACGGCGCCGTCGTCCCCGGCGGCCTCTTCGTGCAGCAGCCCTGGTGGATCAACCTCTTCGAGAACCCGAAGACGGTGCAGTTCGTCCACCGCATCGGCGCCTACGTGCTCTTCGCGCTCGTCGCCGTCCACATGATCGCCTCGCTGCGCGCCGCCCCCGAAACGACGCATGCCCGCCGCGCCCTCGTGCTGTTCGGCCTCGTCTGTCTCCAGGCGACGATCGGCATCCTCACGCTCCTCTGGCAGGTCCCGCTCGGCTGGGCACTGGCGCACCAGGGCGGGGCGCTGGTCGTGCTCGGCTTCGCGGTCGCCCATTGGCGCGGGTTCTACGGGGAAATGGAACGGTCGTGACTTGAAGCGTCCTCTCTTATATAATCCCGAGGATTTTATAGAAGAGGTGTGCCATGGCACTCAGCCTGAAGGATGCCGAAACGGATCGGCTCGCCCGCGAAGTGGCCGCCTTGACCGGTGAGAGCCTGACGACGGCGATCCGCAAGGCGCTTGCCGAGCGTCTCGAACGGGAACGCCGCCGCCGCGGCCAGCCGTCCGATCTGAAACGCCGCCTGCACGCGATCGGTGCCGCCTGCGCGGCGCTGCCCGACAGGGACGGCCGCTCCGCGGACGACATCGTCGGCTATGATGGCGACGGGCTCTGGTGATGATCATCGACACCTCGGCGCTCGCGGCCGTGCTGTTTCAGGAAGATGACGCGGCAATCTTCGAGGAGATGCTGGCAACTGGCGGGCGATGCCTGATTTCCGCCGTCACACGCGTCGAAGTCACCTGTGTGATCGAAGGAAGAAAGGGCGAAGAAGGGCGCGCCGCGCTGGAGGCGCTGCTGGATGCGGTGAGCGCCGAGACCGTCTCGGTCGATGGCGCTCAGGTCAATCTCGCTATTTCCGGCTTTCGTGCCTATGGCAAGGGAAGGCATCCGGCAGGTCTGAATATCGGCGACTGCTTTTCCTACGCGCTCGCAAAGGCTATCGACGAGCCCTTGCTGTTCAAGGGCAACGATTTCGCCCTGACGGATATACGCTCCGCGCTTGCCTGAGGCGAACTCACCCCTTCAGCATCAGGTCCATGTTCTGCACGGCAGCGCCCGATGCGCCCTTGCCGAGATTGTCGAGCAGGGCGACGAGGTTGACATGCGGTGCGCCGGCGGTGCCGAAGACGTAGAGCTTCATGCGGTCCGTATCGGCCAGCTCAACGGCGTTGACCCGGGCGAGGTTGGCGCTTTCCTTGAGGTCCACCACCTCGACGATGTCCTGGCCGGCATAATGCGCGGCCAGCGCCTCGTGGATCGAGCCGAGCGAGGCGTGGTCGTTGAGGTCGGCAAGGTAGAGCGGCACCTGCACGATCATGCCCTGCGGGAACTTTCCGACGGAGGGCGAGAAGAGGGGCGCGCGGGAAAGCAGGCCGTGCACCTGCATCTCCGGCACATGCTTGTGCTTGAGCGTGAGGCCGTAGAGGAAGTGCGGCGCATCGATGTGTTCCGGATGGCCTGCATCCTCCATCTGCGCGATCATCTGCTTGCCGCCGCCGGTGTAGCCCGAAACGGCGTTGACCGTGACCGGATAGTCCTCCGGCAGCAGGCCGGCAAGGCGGAGCGGGCGCAGTAGCCCGATCGCGCCCGTCGGATAGCAGCCGGGATTGGCGACGTAACGGGCACCAGCGATCTTCTTCGGCTGTTCCCGATCCATCTCGGCAAAGCCATAGGCCCAGTCCGGGTTGACGCGGTGCGCCGTCGAGGTGTCGATGATGCGGACGGAATTGTTGCCGGCGACCATGGCGACGGCTTCCTTCGCCGCATCGTCGGGCAGGCAGAGGATGGCGACGTCGGCGCTGTTCAGGAGGTCCTCGCGCAGCCTGGCATTGCGGCGCTCGGCCTCGGGGATCGAGAGGAGCTCGACATCATCGCGGCCGGCCATGCGTGTGCGGATCTGCAGGCCCGTCGTGCCGTGTTCGCCATCGATGAAGATCTTCGGTTTCATCTGCAATCCAATCCTGTGAGAAGCCTGCCGCAATTCCAGCAAACCCCGTTTGCGGGTTTGCGTCCGAACGTGCGGATAAGAGAATTTCCGGCCCGATATAACCCCTCGGCCCGTCGCATTCAATGTGGCGTCGTCAGCGTCGTTCGGCCAGTTTTGCGGCGTGAAGCCCCAGCATGTACATGGCGATGTTGGAACCGGCGATGGCCGTGATGTCCGCATGGTCATAGGCCGGCGCGACCTCGACCACGTCGGACCCGACGATGTTGAGCGCACCGAGCTTGCGCAGGACCGACAGGATTTTCGCGCTCGACGGGCCGCCGGAGACGGGCGTGCCGGTGCCGGGCGCGAAGGCCGGGTCGAGGCAGTCGATATCGAAGGTGAGGTATGTCGCCCCGTCCCCGACATGGTGGACGATCGCATCGGCGATCTCGCCGGCGCTCATCTCCTCGACGTCATAGCCGTAGAGGATGCGGATGCCGCAATCCTCCGGCGCATGGGTGCGGATGCCGATCTGGATCGAGGTCTCGGGATCGATCAGCCCCTCGCGCACCGCCGTGCCGACGAAGGAGCCGTGGTCGATGCGGCCCTTCTCGTCTGCCCAGGTATCCTGGTGGGCATCGAACTGCACGAGGGAGAGGGGGCCGTATTTTTCCGCATGGGCGCGCAGGAGCGGCAGCGTGATGAAATGGTCGCCGCCGAGCGTCAGCATGTAGGCGCCGGATTTCAGGATCTTCTTCGCCTCGCGCTCGATGGTGCCGGGCGTCTTCTGGTGGTTGCCGTAGTCGAGCAGGCAGTCGCCGTAGTCGATGACGGCCATGTCCGCGAAGAGGTCGCGCTCGAAGGGATATTGCGGGTCGTTGTCCATGATCGCCGAGGCGCGTCGGATGGCCTGCGGCCCGAAGCGCGTGCCGGGCCGGTTGGAGGTCGCGGCATCGAAGGGAATGCCCCAGACGACGGCGTCGACATCCTTCAGGATTTTCGTGTAGCGCCGGCGCATGAAGGAGAGGATGCCTGCATGGGTCGGGTCCGAGGCGGCGCTCTTCAGCGTCTTCGCCGTGATGGCGTGGTCGATCGTCTTGTTGGCCATGAAAGATCCCTCCGAATGTGGCGGGACGTTCGCCAATCATGAGCCGCAAGGCAAGGGATTTTTGAGGCCCAGAAAACGAAAAGGCCGGGGCGAACCCCGGCCTTTCCTGAAGAGCATGTCGTCCGAGCGATCAACGCTTGGAGAACTGGAACGAACGGCGGGCCTTGGCCTTGCCGTACTTCTTGCGTTCGACGACGCGCGAGTCGCGGGTCAGGAAGCCGCCCTTCTTGAGGATCGAGCGCAGGCCCGGCTCGAAGTAGGTCAGCGCCTTGGAGATGCCGTGACGAACGGCACCGGCCTGGCCGGAAAGGCCGCCGCCGGCGACGGTGGCGTCGATGTCGAACTGGCCGTCACGGGCCGCCGCGACGATCGGCTGCTGCAGGATCATCTGCAGGACCGGGCGTGCGAAATAGGCTTCGAACGACTTGCCGTTGACGGTGATCTTGCCGGAGCCCGGCTTGACCCACACGCGGGCGACAGCGTCCTTGCGCTTGCCGGTGGCGTAGGAACGGCCCTGGGCGTCAACCTTCTTGACGTGAACCGGGGCGGAAGCGGCCGGAGCTGCAGCAGCGACGCCGAGGTCCTTGAGCGAGGAGAGGTCGGCCATTATCAGGCGCTCCTTGTGTTCTTGCTGTTCAGCTTGGCGACGTCGAGGGCGACGGGCTGCTGGGCTTCATGCGGGTGGTTGGCGCCGGCGTAGACGCGCAGGTTCTTCATCTGGCGACGGCCGAGCGGGCCACGCGGAACCATGCGTTCGACGGCCTTCTCGAGGACGCGCTCCGGGAAGCGGCCTTCGATGATCTGGCGAGCCGTGCGCTCCTTGATGCCGCCCGGGTAACCGGTGTGCCAGTAGTACTTCTTGTCGGAGTACTTCTTGCCGGTGAAGACGACCTTCTCGGCGTTGATGACGATGACGTTGTCGCCGTCATCGACGTGGGGCGTGAAGGTTGCCTTGTGCTTGCCGCGCAGGCGGTTGGCGATGAGGGTAGCGAGGCGACCGACAACGAGGCCTTCGGCGTCGATGAGGATCCACTTCTTTTCTACCTCGGCGGGCTTCTGTACGAAGGTTGCCATGGGAGATGTCTTTCTTTTGCGATCCCGAAGCTTTGGGGCGACGGGCGTTTCTTGTTGCTTGGTTTGGCCCCTTGCGGATGCCAAAAATCGAACGCGGCCCGTGGGGACCGCGATCTGGAGCGGCTTATAAGCGAGAGCCGATGGGACGTCAAGCGACGCGATCCGAAGGGTGTTAAAGATAATATAGCAAAAACAATGTGTTATTGAAGAGGTATTTTAATACCACAAATTATCGCGGCGGAATTGAATAGGTCGCGGTCGCATGCGCCACCAGATCCTCGCCATCCGCGCCGAAAATCGACGCCTCGATCACCGCCAGCCGCTTGCCGAGCTTGAGCAGCCGGCAGGTGCAGGTGAGGGGGCCGGGTTCGGGCCTCCGCAGGAAGTTGATGTTGAGATTGGTGGTGACGGCGAGCGCTACGGGGCCGATATGCGCCAGCACCACGCAATAGGCCGCGACATCGGCCAGCGCGAACAGGGTGGGGCCGGAGACCGTGCCGCCGGGGCGCAGATGCCGCTCGTTCGGGGCGAGCCGCATGACGACCGTGCCAGGCCCCACATCGGTCACGTCGAAAACCTTTCCATCCGTATGGATCTGCGGAAAATCGGTTTCGAGGAACCGGTTCAGGGCGTCCCGGTCCATGATGGGGGTCAGGGTCATGGTTTCCTCCTCCGCCTGCCTGGCGTTTACAGACCGATTTGCGCCTGTCGGCAAGCCCTCTCAAAGTCTATGTCACCCAACTTGAAACGGGGTGCGGTGAAGCGTAGGACGCTGGGAAAGCTCACAAGGGAGGCGATCATGGCGGATGTGGTGTCGTTCAGGAAAGAGGAACCGGCCGGGCTGGTGCGCGTCGAACGGCATGCGCCGATCCTCAGAATCACGCTCAACAACCCGCCGGCCAATGTTCTCTCCATCGCCGTCATGGAGGCGCTCGGCGAGGCGCTGGATGCGGCCGCAGGCGACGAGGCCATCCGCGTCGTCGTGCTCGCCTCGACCGGAAAGGTGTTTTCCGCCGGCCATGACCTCAAGGAGATGACCGCCCGTCGCGACGACGCGGACGGCGGGCGCGCCTTCTTCGAGAAGACCATGCGCATGGCGGCGGATATCATGCTGAAGATCGCCGCGCTGCCGCAGCCGGTCGTGGCCGAGATCGACGGGCTCGCCACGGCCGCCGGCTGCCAGCTCGTCGCGAGCTGCGACCTTGCCATCTGCACCGACACCTCCGCCTTCTGCACGCCGGGCGTCAATATCGGCCTGTTCTGCTCGACGCCGATGGTCGCCGTCACCCGCGCCGCCCATCCCAAGCAGGCGATGGAGATGCTGCTGACGGGCGAGACGATCGACGCCTCCACCGCCAAGGATTTCGGCCTCGTCAACCGCATCGTGCCGCAGCAGTATCTGCGCCAGGTCGTCGACAAATATGCCGCCGTCATCGCCTCCAAGTCGCCGCAGGCCCTGCGCATCGGCAAGGCCGCCTTCCGCGCCCAGGCCGGCCTGCCGCTTGCCGAAGCCTATGACATCGCCGTCGCGACGATGGTCGACAACATGCTCGTCGACGATGCGAAGGAGGGGATCGGGTCGTTCCTCGGCAAGCGCATGCCGGAGTGGAAATAGCGTCTCAGCCGTAGTGGTAGCGGCAGGCAGCGATTTCCAGAATCTGGGCCGTGCCGCTGCCGGTCACGCGGTAGACCAGTCGGTGCTCGCGCGTGATCCTGCGTGACCAGAAGCCCTTCAGCTCCCCGCGCAACGCCTCGGGCTTGCCGAGGCCGGAAAACGGTTCCCGCCGGCATTCCTTGATCAGGCCGACGATCTTCTCCGCGGTCTTGCGGTCCGTTTCGATCCAATAGGTGAAATCGGCCCAGGCTTCGGGAGAGAAGCAGATTTTCATTCGCCGGTGACGGTCAGCTCATCGAGCGTTCTTGTTTCGCCCTTGCCCGCATCCAGCGACTGCATGGAGCGCAGCAGATGCGCGCGGTTGGCCGGGCCGGCGGTAAGGTACATCGTCTCTTTCCAGCTCTCGAAATCGGCGAGCGACATGACGACCATCGGCTCGCGATTCTGCCGCGTGACGATCAGTTCGTCCCGATCGGCCTCGACGCTGTCGAAGTGCTTGGCAATGTTCGCGCGCAGTTCGGAAAGGCTGACGACCTTCATGTCGATGTCCTCTGTACGATAATATGTACATAAACACTGTGATCGGAGATTTCAATCCTCAAGCCAGCTTCAGCACCAGCACGCCCGCCGCGATCACTGCACCGGCGATGTAGCGCCAGATGCTGGCCTTCTCCTTGAGGATGAAGACCGAGATGAGGAGGGCGAAGAGGATGGCGGTTTCGCGCAGCGCCGCGACGGTGGCGACCGGCGCCTTGGTCATGGCCCAGAGGGCGAGGCCGTAGGAGGCGATGGAGCCGGCGCCGCCGAGGAGGCCACGCACCCAGTTGCGGCGCACATGCGTCCAGACCGGCCTGCTGCCGCGCCGCACGACCGCCCAGCCGAAGAGCAGGACCGGCGGCAGCAGCGACATCCACAGCGTGTAGGAGACGGCATTGCCGGAAACGCGCGCCCCGGCGCCGTCGACGAAGGTATAGGTGGCGATGACGGCGGCGTTCGCCAGCGCATAGGCGATGGCCCGGCGGCTGCCATGGCGCGATTCGAAGGCGAGCGTCAGCACGCCGACGGAGATGACGAGAACGCCCGCCATCGCCCCCGGCGTCAGGTGTTCGCCGAGGACGACGCCGCTCGTCGTGGCGACAAGAAGGGGGGCGGCGCCGCGCATCAGCGGATAGACGAGGCCGATATCGCCGGCCCGGTAGGCGGCGGCCACGAGCTGGAAATAGGCGAATTGCAGGACGGCGGAGGTGAGCACGAAGGGCCAGGCCGCCGGATCGGGCATGGGGACGAACGGCAGGAAGGCAAGGCCGACCATGCCGCCGCCGAGCGACACCATGGCCGCATCGAGCGACTTGTCCGTGCCGGATTTGACGAGGGCATTCCAGACGGCATGAAGAGCCGCGCCGAACAGCACGAGAAAGAGAACGTCTAACGGCAATCTGGGACCTCGAGGGGCAAGCCATTGGGGGAGGGGCTCGGCCCTTCATCTGCGCAATTTCACCGATTTGCAATCGGGATTCTGGCGGGTTTTGCGGCAAAATGGCCGAAGCTGATCCACAATGGCACAATCGGCGCGCGAATGCCGGTCCCGGTGTGGTCGTCTTCTTTAAGGTTCTGCGTTAGCCTGGAGGGCAGGAAGACATGTGAGAGACGGTCGCGAACGCCGGAGGAGGCAGCGATGAACCACGATCACTATCCCGACAGCTATATTCGCCACATCCTCAAATCCGTGCACACGATCGCCGTGCTCGGCGCCTCGCCGAACGACGCGCGGCCGAGCCATGGCGTCATGGGCTTCCTGCTCGGCAAGGGCTATCATGTCATCCCCGTCAATCCCGGCCATGCCGGAAAGACCATCCTCGGCCAGAAGGTCTATGCGCATCTTGCCGATATCGCGGAGCCGATCGACATGGTCGACGTCTTTCGCGCGGCAAGCCAGTTCTCAGCCGTCGTCGACGAGGTGCTGGCGCTCGATCCGCTTCCCTCCGTGCTCTGGGGCCAGTTCACGGTGCGCGACGATGCCGCCGCCGCGCGGGCGGAGGCCGCCGGCATCCAGGTGGTCATGGATCGCTGCCCGGTGACGGAATATCCGGTGCTGATGCTCAAGGCCTCCTGAGCGCCGCGCATATTGACTTCACGCAGCGTTACCCCAATTCTCCGGCAGCAAAACGGGGTAGCCGCATGAACCACGATTCCTATCCGGACTATTACATCGCCGACATCCTGCGTTCGACCAGGCTGATCGCGCTCGTCGGCGCCTCGCCCAATCCGGAGCGCCCCAGCCATCGGGTGATGGCGTTCCTGCTGCGCAAGGGCTATCGCGTCATCCCGGTCAATCCCGGCCAGGCCGGCAAGGAAATCCTCGGCCAGCCGGTCGTCGCCCGTCTTGCCGATATCGTCGAACCCATCGACATGGTCGACGTTTTCCGCGCGGCGGATGCGCTCCCCTCGGTCGTGGAGGAGGTGCTAGCGCTGAATCCGCTGCCGAGGGTCATCTGGGGCCAGCTCTCGGTGCGCCATGACGCGGCGGCGGCAAGGGCGGAGGCGGCCGGCATCAAGGTGGTCATGGATCGCTGCCCGGCGATCGAATATCCCCGCCTCGTCGCGTAAGGTCCGCCATCGGCGCATCGCGGATTGTCGCGCCCGCGCTTTTCCGGAAAATCTTTCTTTGACCGGCTCTTAGCTCTCTGAAATAGTGCGCCCGACTTTAGCCAGGGAGGCCATTTCATGACGAAGAACAAGCCCGGATTTTCAACGCTCGCCATCCACGCCGGCGCCCAGCCGGATCCGACGACGGGCGCGCGCGCGACGCCGATCTACCAGACCACGAGCTTCGTGTTCAACGACACGGACCATGCCGCATCGCTCTTCGGCCTGCAGGCCTTCGGCAACATCTACACCCGCATCATGAACCCGACCCAGGCGGTGCTGGAAGAGCGTGTGGCGGCGCTCGAAGGCGGCACGGCGGCGCTCGCCGTCGCCTCGGGCCATGCCGCCCAGCTCCTCGTCTTCCACACGATCATGCGCCCGGGCGACAACTTCATCGCCGCGCGCCGGCTCTATGGCGGCTCGATCAACCAGTTCGGCCATGCCTTCAAGAGCTTCGACTGGCATGTGCGCTGGGCCGATACGGCCGACCTCTCCTCCTTCGAAAGCCAGATCGACGACAAGACCAAGGCGATCTTCATCGAGAGCCTGGCAAACCCCGGCGGCACCTTCGTCGACATTGCCGGCATCGCCGAGATCGCCCATCGCCACGGCCTGCCGCTCATCGTCGACAACACCATGGCGACGCCCTATCTCGTGCGCCCGCTGGAGCACGGCGCCGACATCGTCGTGCATTCGCTGACCAAGTTCATGGGCGGCCATGGCAATTCCATGGGCGGCGTCATCGTCGACGGCGGCACCTTCGACTGGACGGCCTCCGGCAAATATCCGATGCTGTCCGAGCCGCGGCCGGAATATGCTGGCATCGTGCTGCATGCCACCTTCGGCAACTTCGCCTTCGCCATCGCCTGCCGCGTGCTGGGCCTGCGCGATTTCGGCCCCGCCATCTCGCCCTTCAACGCCTTCCAGATCCTGACCGGCATCGAAACCCTGCCGCTGAGGATGCAGCGCCATTGCGACAATGCGCTCGCCGTCGCCAAATGGCTGAAGGGCCACGACAAGATCTCCTGGGTCACCTATGCGGGCCTGGAGGACGATCCGAACCATGCCACCCAGCAGCGCTATTCGCCCAAGGGTGCCGGTGCCGTCTTCACCTTCGGCCTCAAGGGCGGCTACGAATCGGGCAAGCGCTTCGTCGAGGGCCTGGAAATGCTCTCGCACCTCGCCAATATCGGCGACACGCGCTCCCTCGTCATCCACCCGGCCTCGACCACCCATCGCCAGCTCAGCGAGGAGCAGCAGGTCGCCGCCGGCGCCGGCCCCGACGTCGTGCGCCTGTCGATCGGCATCGAGGACGTCGCCGACATCATCGCGGATATCGAGCAGGCGCTGGCCAAGGCGTGAACCTCTCCGGGCGGCTTTCGAGCCGCCCGTTTCCTTTCGGGAAAGGGACAGCAGCATGAGCAAGGCGCAACCCTTCGACGCCTCCGGCATCACGCCCGAGGAAGGCCGCCCGGCCGCCGACCGGCTGATCGCGGGCGACCCGGTCTTCACCACCTGGAACATCGAGGAGGCCGACGGCAGAATCTATGCCGGCATCTGGCAGTCGACGCCGGGAAAATGGCGCATCCAGTACGACGAGTGGGAGTATTTTCACATCCTGGAGGGGCACTCGATCGTGGTTTCGGAAAATGGCGAGACCACCCACCTGAAGGCCGGCGACCGCCTGATCCTGAGACCCGGCTTCAAGGGAACCTGGGAAGTCGTTGAAACGACTCGCAAGGACTACGTCATCCGCGTCTAGCAATGCCAGAAAAAGTGTGCCCCTGGACTTTACCAGGACGTCACCACTCCAGCTCCAGCGCCTCCAGCCCGTGGAAGTGGTAGACATCCTTCACCACGGGCTTCTTCGCGATCCGCAGGTTCGGCAGGCGCTGGAAGAGGATCGGCAGGGCGATGTTGAGCTCCAGCCGGGCGAGCGGCGCGCCGATGCAGAAGTGGATGCCGGCGCCGAAGGAGAGGTTGGCGCCCTCGTTGCGGTCCGGCATGAAGACGAGGGGATCGGTGAATTTCCTCGGGTCGAGATTGGCGGCCGCGAGGATCATCGCCACCTTGTCGCCGCGGCGGAAGTGGATGCCGTCGAGTTCGACATCCTCCAGCGCGAAACGGTCGAAGATGTGCACCGGCGCGGAGATGCGCAGGCATTCCTCGACCGTGCGCTCCGTCGCCTTCCCGCCGGCGAAGAGCACCGAAGGATCGGCGCCGTTTTCCAGGATGGTGCGCACCGCATTGCCGATCTGGTGCACCGTGGCCTCGTGGCCGGCATTGAGCAGCACGATGGTCGTTGAGATCAGCTCGTCCTCGGTCAGGAGCTGGCCGCGGTGCTCCGTATGCACCATGTGCGAGAGCAGGTCGTCGCGCGGGTCCGCCCGGCGCTCGGCGATGACGCCGCGGACATAGGCGGAGAATTCTTCGGCCGCCCTGTCGGCCGCGATCTCGTCCGCGTGCGTGCGGCCGAACATGTACATGCGCACATAGGCATGCGACCATTTCAGGAGCTGCGGTCCCATCTCGTCGGGAATGCCGATCATGCGGGCGATCATCGTCACCGGCAGGATGTCGGCGAAGGCGGAGAGCAGTTCGACTTTCCCGTCCTTCTCGAACCGATCGATCGCCTCATGGCAGAGCGCGGAAATCTCCGGCGTCAGCTTCTCGATCATGCGCGAGACGAAGGCGCGGTTGACGAGGGTGCGCAGCCGTGTGTGTTCTGGCGGCTCCAGCTCCAGCAGCGACCAGGCTTCGGCGGCGTCGAAATGGGCGAGATGCGCCTGCGGCTCCGGCAGGCCCAGCTCCTCCCGCGTCGCCACATGCAGGATCTGCCGGCCGAAGCGGCGGTCGCGCAGGAGGCCGTTCACATGGTCGTAGCCGGTGAAGTACCACATCTTCTGCTCTTCCCACCAGAAGGTGGGACAGTGCGCATGCAGCGCCGCGTAAACCGGGTTCGGATCGCGGTAGAAATCGGGATTGCGGCCGTCGAGCGAGACGCGGCGGCTGGCGGGATCGATGGAGAGGAAGGGGAGATGTGTCGTCGTCATGGCCCATCGGTAACGAATTCCGGCGTAAAGGAAAACCAGAATTTGCTTGAACGGCGATAATAAACTAAGTTCATTGAACTAAGTCCACAGGAGGCGAACATGCGTGTCGTCAACATTCACGAAGCGAAGACCCATCTTTCGCGCCTTGTCGAACAGGCTGCGGACGGAGAATCGTTCGTCATCGCCAAGGCGGGCAAGCCGATGGTCCGGGTCGTGCCGCTGGAGGAGCCGGTCAGGAAGCCGGCTCCGAGTCGCTTCGGATTCCTTTCGGGACATCTGCGGATCCCCGACGATTTCGACATGATGGGGCAGGACGAGATCGAAACGATGTTCCGCGGTGAAGAATGAGACTGCTGATTGACACGCATCTCCTGATCTGGGCCGCCGAAGGGATCGAGCGCCTGAGCGCGGAAGCAGTCAAGCTGATGGGCGACCAGGACAATGTGCTGGTCTTCAGCGCTGCGAGCATTTGGGAGGTCGCGATCAAGCAGGCTTTGAACCGGCAGGATTTCTCTGTCGATGCATCGCTTCTGCGACGCGGTCTCATCGAAAGCGGCTACGAGGAACTGCCGATCGCCGCCGCTCACGCAATCGCGGTGGCGGACCTTCCGGGCATTCACAATGATCCCTTCGACCGCATGCTTATCGCCCAGGCGCGAACGGAGGGACTTCTGCTGCTTACTGCCGATCGACGGCTGGCATCCTATCCGGGGCCGATCCGGCTCGTCTGATCTTATTCTCCAATGGCAATGCCCTCTCGCCGCGGATCGGCAGCGCCAGTGAGGCCGTCGGCGGAGAGGGTGATGGCGTGCAGGCCGGAGTTCAGTTCGCTCAGCTTCACCTCGTAGCCGAGGGCCTTCAGCGGTTCGGCGAGCTTTTCCGCGTCCGTTCCGGCTTCGAGGTCGTAGGGGCCGAAGCGGTTGACGAGGTGCGGCATGGCGACGACCGCGCCGACATCCATGCCCCAGTCGATATGGGCGATCAGCGCCTGGGCGACATAGCCGATGATCTGGCTGCCGCCGGGCGAGCCGATGGCCAGCACGGGCTTGCCGTCCTTCAGCACGATGGTCGGCGACATGGAGGAACGGGGGCGCTTTCCGGGCTCCACGCGGTTGGCGACGGGCAGGCCCTCGTCATGGGTCTTGAAGGAGAAGTCGGTGAGTTCGTTGTTGAGCAGGAAGCCGCCGGTCATCAGCCGGGAGCCGAAGCCGTTCTCGATGGTGGTCGTCATCGAGACGACATTACCCGCTTTGTCGACGATGACGAAATGGCTGGTGGAAGGCCGTTCGAGCGCGGCGTCGCGGCCGAAGTTGAAGGCGTGGTCCCATTCCGGCTTGCCTGCTGTCACGGCGTCGTCGGCAAGCGCCCTGTCGCCGTCGAGCAGCCTTGCACGCTCGCCGAGATAGGTTTTCTCCAGAAGCCCCTTTATCGGGGCGGGCACGAAATCCGTGTCGGCGAGGTAACGCTCGCGGTCGGCGAAGGCGAGGCGCTGGGCGTCGCCGATCAGCCGCCAGCTTTCCGGATTGTCCCTGCCGAGCGCCTTGAGGTCGAAATTCTCCAGCATGCCGAGCATCTGGCCGATGGCGACCGCGCCGGAGGAGGGCGGCCCCATGCCGCAGACGTCGAGCGCGCGATAGGCGACGCAGACCGGCCGGCGCTCCTTCACCTGGTAGTTGGCGAGATCGGCGAGCGAGAGCACGCCGGCGTTCCTTCCCGATGTGCGCACCGTATCGACGATCGCCTCGGCGATCGGGCCGCCATAGAAGGCCGCCGCGCCGCCTCTGGCGATGGCGGAAAGCGTCTCGGCATAGGCCGGATTCCTGAGGATGCTGCCGGCCTTCAGCGGCGCGCCGTCGGCGCCGAAGAAGTAGGCGGTGGTCGCCTCGAAGGTCTTCAGCCGGTCGCCCTCCGCGGCGACGAGCCCGGCAAGGCGCGGCGAGACGGCAAAGCCGTCGCGGGCGAGTTTTTCCGCCGGCGCAAAAAGGTCCTGCCAGGGTGTCTGGCCCCAGCGGTTGTGCGCCTCCTGCATCAGCATGACGGTGCCCGGCGTGCCGACCGAGCGCCCGCCGACGACGGCGTCGAAGAACTGCATCGGCGCGCCCTTGTCGTCGAGGAAGAGTTTGGGCGTCGCCTCCATCGGCGCCGTCTCGCGGCCGTCGAGCGTGGTGAGGCGGCCCGTCCCGGCATCGTAATAGACGAGGAAGGCGCCGCCGCCGAGACCGGAGGATTGCGGCTCGACGAGGCCGAGCACGGTCTGCACGGCGATCATGGCGTCGATCGCGCTGCCGCCGCCGGCGAGGATCCTTTCGCCGGCCTCGGCCGCAAGCGGATGGGCGGCCGCCACCATATGGGTCTTCGCGGTGATGACCTTCGCCGCCGCAAGGCCTGTCGAGCGCTCGGGCGCGACGCTGTCGGAGGCCTGCTGGGCGGACGCCCCGGCCGATGTCAGGAAAAGAAGCCCGAGGGCGACGAGGGATCGTTTCATCATGGCTGCCTCCGCTGGAGAAGGATATAGTGCAGACAATCGCCGGGGGGAGGCAAGGCGCGGATCGGGATTCATCCTTCCTTCACCCTGCCGGCGGTTCGGTTGTGGAAATCGCCGCCACCCGTTGCGTGAGTTAACTGCATTCTCGCATAGAGCGCCGCAAAACGCGCATCTGTCTTGAAGTCCGCCACCCTGACACTCTATGTAGGGAAGATGAAACTTGCTGATTCCCAACGCTTGGCGCGGGGTTTCAGGGCCACACCGATGAAGGATTGACATGAGAAATCCCGTAGATACCGCCATGGCTCTGGTGCCGATGGTCGTCGAGCAGACCAACCGCGGCGAGCGTTCCTACGACATCTATTCGCGCCTCCTGAAGGAGCGCATCATCTTCCTGACGGGTCCCGTCGAGGATCACATCGCCACGCTCGTCTGCGCGCAGCTCCTCTTCCTCGAAGCGGAAAACCCGAAGAAGGAAATCGCGCTCTACATCAATTCGCCGGGCGGCGTCGTCACCTCGGGCATGGCGATCTACGATACGATGCAGTTCATCAAGCCGGCCGTCTCGACGCTCTGCATCGGCCAGGCCGCGTCGATGGGCTCGCTGCTGCTGGCCGCCGGCCACAAGGACATGCGCTTTGCGACGCCGAACGCCCGCATCATGGTGCACCAGCCCTCGGGCGGCTTCCAGGGCCAGGCGTCGGACATCGAGCGCCACGCCAAGGACATCCTCAAGATGAAGCGCAAGCTGAACGAGGTCTATGTCAAGCACTGCGGCCGCACCTACGAGGAAGTGGAACAGACGCTCGACCGTGACCATTTCATGAGTGCCGACGAGGCGAAGGAATGGGGTCTTGTCGATCGCGTCATCACGAGCCGCGAGGCGATCGAGGGCGCAGAAAGCGTGTAATGTCATGGTTTTGCCGCGGATGAAGCTATTGTGACACATTTGTAAGGGTCACGGGGCTTTATCCGCACCGCAAAGCCGGTAATATTGGTCGTTAATGCTATGTTGATGTGTGACGGCCTAGCATTTGGTATTTCGGTGGGGGATTCGTTGCCACCGGTTTTGGGCGATGCCCTGTCCGGTCAGTACCCCTGGAGCCTTTGAAGGAAAGCGCGAGCGGCTCCGGCAAAGGCGGTTTGAGTTGTCCGGCCATCTTCCGGGAGATGAACGGCGTGCTGGAAGGAAAGTGATATGAGCAAGGTCAGCGGCAGCAACGGCGGCGACTCCAAGAATACCCTCTACTGCTCCTTCTGCGGCAAGAGCCAGCACGAGGTCCGCAAACTGATTGCCGGACCGACGGTGTTCATCTGCGATGAATGCGTCGAATTGTGCATGGACATCATCCGCGAGGAGAACAAGACCTCGATGGTGAAATCCCGCGACGGCGTTCCCACGCCCCAGGATATCATCAAGGTCCTCGACGAATACGTCATCGGCCAGCAGCAGGCGAAACGCATCCTGTCGGTGGCGGTGCACAACCACTACAAGCGCCTGGCGCATGCCGCCAAGGGCTCGGACGTGGAACTGGCGAAGTCGAACATCATGCTGGTCGGCCCGACGGGCTGCGGCAAGACCTATCTCGCCCAGACGCTCGCCCGCATCATCGACGTGCCCTTCACCATGGCCGACGCCACGACGCTGACCGAAGCCGGTTACGTTGGCGAGGACGTGGAGAACATCATCCTGAAGCTGCTTCAGGCGGCCGACTACAATGTCGAGCGCGCCCAGCGCGGCATCGTCTATATCGACGAGGTCGACAAGATCTCGCGCAAGTCCGACAACCCGTCCATCACCCGGGACGTGTCGGGCGAGGGCGTGCAGCAGGCGCTTCTGAAGATCATGGAAGGCACGGTCGCCTCGGTTCCGCCGCAGGGCGGCCGCAAGCATCCGCAGCAGGAATTCCTGCAGGTCGACACGACGAACATCCTGTTCATCTGCGGCGGCGCCTTTGCCGGCCTCGACAAGATCATCTCCGCCCGCGGCGAGAAGACCTCGATCGGCTTCGGCGCGACGGTGCGTGCACCGGAAGACCGCCGCGTCGGCGAGGTGCTGCGCGAGCTGGAGCCGGAAGACCTGGTGAAGTTCGGCCTCATCCCGGAATTCATCGGTCGCCTGCCGGTCCTGGCGACGCTGGAGGACCTCGACGAGGACGCGCTGATCCAGATCCTGTCGGAGCCGAAGAACGCGCTCGTCAAGCAGTACCAGCGCCTGTTCGAGATGGAAGACGTGGAACTGACCTTCCACGAGGACGCGCTGCGCGAGATCGCCCGCAAGGCGATCGTCCGCAAGACCGGCGCGCGCGGCCTGCGCTCGATCATGGAGAAGATCCTGCTCGACACGATGTTCGAACTGCCGACGCTGGAAGGCGTGCGCGAGGTCGTCATCTCCGACGAGGTGGTCAAGGGCTCGGCCCGTCCACTCTACATCTATTCGGAGCGTTCCGACGAGAAGGCCAACGTTTCGGCCTGATCGTGCCGGACCTGTTCAGGAAGGACCCGCCGCCGGCGGGTCTTTTCGTTTGAGGCACCTGGTGACATTTCGTGACTGGTCGCGTGCCGCGGGAAGGGGCATGATGGGCAAGCTTCCGCTGCTTCGTCGAGCCGTTGCGAAACGGTCTGCGCCGGGCCAGAATGGAAGGCGTCGATTCTGTGCTGTGTATGCTCCGGCGGTCCCGTCGGGGGGAGGCCGCAAGTTCCGCGACAGCGCGGAAGACTACACTTCCTGTCGCTGGTTCGCTTGTCCGTCGTGGAGTGGGGCACTCTGCAACCGGGCTTGAAAATGTGTTAACCGCACGCCACTTGTGGATGGAAAAGATCGCCGGCCCGGCACCCCAAGCGCCGAATGGTCCGGTTCCCGGAAACGGGACGTTTGAAAGGAAATGACATGACGAAAAAGACGTCTGCGTCGCACGACTCCACGGCCTTCCCGGTCCTGCCCCTGCGCGACATCGTGGTGTTCCCGCACATGATCGTCCCGCTGTTCGTCGGCCGCGAGAAGTCGATCCGCGCCCTGGAAGAGGTGATGGGCACCGACAAGCAGATCATGCTTGCCACCCAGATCAATGCCTCCGACGACGATCCGGAAGTCGACGCCATCTACCGCATCGGCACCGTCGCCAACGTGCTCCAGCTCCTCAAGCTGCCCGACGGCACCGTCAAGGTGCTGGTCGAAGGCCGCGCGCGTGCCGAGATCGACGGCTACACGGACCGCGAGGAATTCTACGAGGCGATGGCCCATGTCCTGGCCGAGCCCGAAGAGGACCCGGTGGAGATCGAGGCGCTGTCGCGCTCGGTCGTCTCCGAGTTCGAGAACTATGTGAAGCTCAACAAGAAGATTTCGCCGGAAGTCGTCGGCGCCGCGAGCCAGATCGAGGATTACTCGAAGCTCGCCGACACCGTCGCTTCGCACCTTTCCATCAAGATCGTCGAAAAGCAGGAGATGCTCGAGACGACCAGCGTCAAGCTGCGCCTTGAAAAGGCGCTCGGCTTCATGGAAGGCGAGATTTCCGTCCTGCAGGTCGAAAAGCGCATCCGCTCGCGTGTCAAGCGCCAGATGGAGAAGACCCAGCGCGAGTACTACCTCAACGAACAGATGAAGGCGATCCAGAAGGAGCTCGGCGACGGCGAGGATGGCCGCGACGAGATGGCTGAACTGGAAGAGAAGATCGCCAAGGCCAAGCTCTCCAAGGAGGCCCGCGAGAAGGCGGATGCCGAATTGAAGAAGCTGCGCCAGATGAGCCCGATGTCGGCGGAAGCCACCGTCGTGCGCAACTATCTCGACTGGCTGACGGGCATTCCGTGGGGCAAGAAGTCGAAGATCAAGACCGACCTCAACGCCGCGGAGAAGATCCTCGACGAGGATCATTTCGGCCTCGACAAGGTCAAGGAGCGCATCGTCGAATATCTCGCCGTGCAGGCCCGCTCGACCAAGATCAAGGGCCCGATCCTGTGCCTCGTCGGCCCTCCGGGCGTCGGCAAGACCTCGCTTGCGAAATCGATCGCCAAGGCGACCGGCCGTGAGTACATCCGCATGGCGCTCGGCGGCGTGCGCGACGAGGCCGAGATCCGCGGCCACCGCCGCACCTATATCGGCTCGATGCCCGGCAAGGTCATCCAGTCGATGAAGAAGGCGAAGAAGTCCAACCCGCTCTTCCTGCTCGACGAGATCGACAAGATGGGCATGGATTTCCGCGGCGACCCGTCCTCGGCCCTGCTGGAGGTGCTCGATCCGGAACAGAACTCGACCTTCATGGACCACTACCTGGAAGTCGAATACGACCTGTCCAACGTCATGTTCGTGACGACGGCGAACACGCTGAACATTCCCGCGCCCCTGATGGACCGCATGGAAGTGATCCGCATCGCCGGCTACACGGAAGAGGAAAAGCTGGAGATCGCCAAACGGCACCTGCTGCCCAAGGCGATCCGCGACCACGCGCTGCAGCCGAAGGAATTCTCGGTCACCGACGGCGCGCTGATGGCGGTCATCCAGCAGTATACCCGCGAGGCGGGCGTCCGTAACTTCGAGCGTGAACTGATGAAGCTCGCCCGCAAGGCGGTCACCGAGATCATCAAGGGCAAGTCGAAGACGGTCGAGGTCACGGCGGACAACATCCATGACTTCCTCGGCGTTCCGCGCTTCCGCCACGGCGAAGCCGAGCGCGAGGATCAGGTCGGCGTCGTCACGGGCCTTGCCTGGACGGAAGTCGGCGGCGAGCTGCTCACCATCGAAGGCGTCAGCCTGCCGGGTGGCAAGGGCCGCATGACGGTGACCGGCAACCTGAAGGACGTGATGAAGGAATCGATCTCGGCGGCGGCCTCCTATGTCCGCTCGCGTGCCGTCGATTTCGGCATCGAGCCGCCGCGCTTCGACAAGACGGACATCCACGTGCACGTGCCGGAAGGCGCGACGCCGAAGGACGGCCCGTCGGCCGGCATCGCCATGGCGACCGCCATCGTCTCCATCATGACCGGCATCCCGGTCTCGAAGGACATCGCGATGACGGGCGAGGTGACGCTGCGCGGCCGGGTGCTGCCGATCGGCGGCCTGAAGGAAAAGCTGCTCGCGGCGCTTCGCGGCGGCATCAAGAAGGTGCTGATCCCGGAAGAGAACGCCAAGGACCTGGCGGACATTCCGGACAACGTGAAGAACAACATGGAGATCGTCCCGGTCTCGCGCATGGGCGAGGTGATCAAGCATGCGCTGGTCCGCCGGCCGGAGCCGATCGAGTGGGACGGCACGGTCGAGGATGCCAAGGTTCCGGCGGTCGAATCGACCGACGAGGGCACGGGCGCGATCGCGCATTGAGCCTTAGCGCCGGGTGGCACACCCGGCATTTTGGAGCGAAACGGGAAAAGACCGGCCTTTCGGCCGGTCTTTTTCGTTGAAAAACGTGTGTAAAGCCCGGATTCTCAGGGTTTTGCGGCGAAATTTTCTTGCGAGGCGAGGGGCGATGCGTATTCTGCCCCCGACTTGTATGAGTCGTTTCAAACCGTATGAAAGGGGTGGAAACATGAACAAGAATGAACTCGTATCCGCAGTGGCTGAGAAGTCTGGCCTCTCCAAGACGGACGCAGCATCTGCTGTCGACGCCGTTTTCGAGACGATCCAGGGCGAACTCAAGAACGGCGGCGACGTTCGTCTCGTCGGTTTCGGCAATTTCTCCGTATCGCGCCGTGAAGCTTCGAAGGGCCGCAACCTCTCGACCGGCGCCGAGATCGAGATTCCGGCACGCAACGTGCCGAAGTTCTCGGCCGGCAAGGGCCTGAAGGACGCCGTCAACGGCTGATCCTTGGTTCGGGCAGAGCGGTTATCCACTCCGCCGCCAAACCTGAAGTTCAGGGTCGGGGTCCGGTTCTTCCGGGCCCCCTTTTATTTGCATGGGGGAAGGGCTCCGCCTGTTGCCGAATTGTCATCTGCCTGTAACAGGAAAGCCTCAGAACCGCCGGGTTCCTTTTGACCGGATCCCGGAGGATTTCATGAAAACCCGTTCGATCACCGCCGCGCTCGCCGCGGTTCTCGCCGCATCGGTGGCTTCCGCCGCCAGCGCCGAGCCTGTATTCAATCGTATTGCGTCCTTCGCCGTCGCCGACAACCTGCCCGAGGGCGTGGACAAGGCGACGCCGACCTCGTCCGAAATCATCACCGCTTCCGAAGACGGCAACACGCTCGTCTATTCCGACAGCCCGAACAAGGCGATCGGCTTCATCGACATATCGGACGCCAAGGCCCCGAAGGCCGGCGGCTCCCTTTCCTTCGAGGGCGAGCCGACCTCGGTCACCATCGCGGCCGGCAAGGCGCTCGTCGCGATCAACACGCGCGAGAGCTTCGTGAAGCCGTCGGGCGTCCTCGCCCAGGTCGATCTTGCCTCCAAGGCCATCGATGCGACCTGCGATCTCGGCGGCCAGCCGGATTCGATCGCCCTCAACAAGGACAGGACGATCGCCGCCATCGCCATCGAGAACGAGCGCGACGAGGAGGTCAATGACGGCGCCATCCCGCAGATGCCGGCCGGCGATCTCGTGCTGCTCTCCCTCAAGGACGGCATCGTCGATTGCGGCTCGATCAAGCACGTCACGCTGACCGGCCTTGCCGATGTCGCCGGCGACGACCCGGAACCGGAGTTCGTCGACTTCAACAGCCTCGACGAAGTGGCCCTGACGCTGCAGGAAAACAACCACATCGTCATCATCGACGGCAAGACGGGCACGGTGAAGAACCATTTCTCCGCCGGCACGGTCAGCCTCGAAGGCATCGACACGAAGAAGGACGGCGCGCTCAAGTTCACCGGCGAGATGAAGGATGTCGCCCGCGAGCCCGACGCCGTGAAGTGGCTGGACGACAACCGACTGGTCGTCGCCAATGAAGGCGACTGGAAGGGCGGCGCGCGCGGCTTCACCATCTTCGACAAGCAGGGCAAGGTTCTCTACGAGAACGGCGCCGGCTTCGAGCGCGAGATCGCCAGGATCGGCCACTACCCGGACAAGCGCAACAAGAAGGGCATCGAGCCGGAAGGCATGGAAGCCGCGAAATTCGGCGACGACAACCTGTTCTTCGTTCTGGCCGAGCGTGCTTCGATCGTCGGCGTCTACAAGGATACCGGCGGCGAGCCCGAGCTTCTCCAGTTGCTGCCCTCGGGCGTCGGCCCGGAAGGCGCCGTCGCGATCCCTAGCCGCAACCTCTTCGTGACCGCCAACGAAACCGACCTCGTCGAGGGCGGCGGCGCCCGTTCGCACGTCATGATCTACGAGCGTGCGGAAGGGGAGGCTGCCTATCCGCAGATCGTCTCCAACGACAAGGACGGCGAACTGATCGGCTTCGGCGCCCTCTCGGGTCTCGCCCCGGTCAAGGACAAGCCGGGCATGCTCTATGCCGTCAACGATTCCTTCTACGCCTTGCAGCCGACGATCTTCACGATCGACGCCACCGCGAAGCCGGCGAGGATCGTCGATGCGCTGCGCATCACCCGGGGCGGCGCTGCCGCCCAGAAGCTCGATAGCGAAGGCCTGACGCCGGATGGTGAAGGCGGCTTCTGGCTCGCCAATGAAGGCGATGCCGACAAGCTCGTCAGCCACGCCATCCTCCATGTGGACGAAAAGGGCGAGATCCAGAAGGAAATCGCCATTCCCGCCGCGCTGCGCGCCGGCGAGACGCGGTTCGGCTTTGAAGGCATCACCAGTGTCGGCGAAGGCGATGACAAGGTGCTGTGGATGGCCATGCAGCGCGAATGGGGCGACGACGAGAAGGGTTTCGTGAAGCTCGTCTCCTACAAGCCCTCCTCGAAGGAATGGGGCGCCGTGCGCTACCCGCTCGAAAAGACGGAAAGCGGCTGGGTCGGCCTTTCCGAAATCACCGTCCACGGCGACCATGCCTACATCATCGAGCGTGACAACCTGATCGGCCAGGCCGCCAGGCTGAAGAAGCTCTACCGCGTGGCGCTCGCGGACCTGAAGCCGGCCGCGCTCGGCGGCGAACTGCCCGTCGTCAGGAAGGAAGAGGTTCGCGACCTCATCCCGGACCTCAAGGCCGCCACCAACGGTTTCGTCGTCGACAAGGTCGAAGGTTTTGCCATCGACGCCGCCGGCAACGGCTTCGTCGTGACCGACAATGACGGCGTCGACGATTCCTCCGGCGAGACGCTGTTCTTCGGCATCGGCCCGATGAACGCCATGTAAGCTGGCCGCGTCACGGCTCGTTGCTCCAACCTTCTCCCCCGCCTGCGGGGAGAAGGCAGCGGGACGAGGAGCCGGCTGCCGAACGCTTCAAACGAAAAAGGCCGGGATCGCAGGATCCCGGCCTTTTTGTTCGTCATTGCCGCCCGGCTCAGCCGATGGCGCGCAAGGGTCGCACGGGCGCCGTATCGCTGCCGCTCTCGGCCTTGTCCCGTTCCCGCTGCAATTCTTCGGTCTTCTCGCTGAGGCAGCGGACGATTTCCTTGAGGTGCTGCTTCTGGTCTTCGGTCAGCACCGCGAAGATCGCCTCGATCGTCTTGTGCTGCGGCTGCTGGGCGGCGGAGATCACCGTGCGGCCCATATCCGTGATCGAGACGATCTTGGCACGGCGGTCCTTCGGGTCCGGCTCGCGCTTGACGAGCTTGTCGCGCTCCAGCCCGTCGATCGCTTCCGTCACCGTGCGGGGCGCGAAACCGAGCGCGCAGGCGATGTCCGTCGAGCGCTGCGGGCCCTGACATTCCAGAAGAAGCAGGAACTTGCTGCGGGCAAGCGACACGCCTTCGTCCATCATGCACTCGTTCACCAGGCGACTCACCTGATGGTAGAGTTTGAACATGCCCTGGGAGATTTCTATCGTGCTACTCATGAGGGGAAATATAGGTATTATGAGGGACCATGTCAAATGATCACGAAGTTTTTCGGATAATTTGATCATATATATTGAACGATCTCTGTAAATGCGAACGGTCAGGCAAGCGACGTTATTTCCGCCCTTTTCCGGATTTTTCCGGGCGGGACGATTTCTCTCCTGCATAACCCTGTCGAGGAAGCGCCAAGCATTGACCCGGCGGAAGGGGAAAGCGATTGTCCGACCATGTCGTTCCGCTTCATCCACACCGCCGATCTCCATCTCGATTCGCCCCTGACATCGCTCGCTTTGCGCAATGCCGAGCTTGGCGAACTGGTGCGCGGGGCGACGCGCAAGGCGCTGGAGCGCATCGTCGATCTTGCGATCACGGAGGCCGTCGACGCGCTCATCATCGCCGGCGATCTCTACGACGGCTCGCAGACCTCCATGGCGACGGCGCTCTTCCTGATGGAGCAGATGCGCCGGCTGGAGGCGGCCGGCATCCGCGTCTTCCTCATTCGCGGCAATCACGACGCCCAGTCGCAGATCACCCGCGAACTGACCTTTCCGCCGAACGTGCACGTCTTCGACGGCCGCGGGAAGCCGGTGAGGGCGGGCATATTGGCGAGCGGCCGTGAAATCCACGTGCACGGCATCAGCTTTGCCCATCCCCATGCCCCGGCCTCGCTGCTGCCGGGCTTCCGCGCACCGGTGCCGGACGCCGTCAATATTGGCCTCATGCACACCAGCCTTGCCGGCGCGAGCCGCCACGATCCCTATGCGCCCGTCGGCATAGCCGATCTTGCCGCGCACGGCTTCGACTACTGGGCGCTCGGCCATATCCACCAGCGCCGGGTGCATCTCGAAAAGCCGTGGATCGTCATGCCCGGCAATCCGCAGGGCCGCGACATCAACGAGGGCGGGCCGAAGGGCGTGACGCTCGCCACCGTGGAGGACGACGGCACGATCACCTGCGCTGCGCATCCGGTTGCCGTCGCGCTGTTCGAGCGGCTTTCCATTGATCTCTCCGGCATCGACGACTGGCATGGCATGCTCGACCGCGCCGAAGCCGTGCTGGCAGAGGCGCGGGCGGAGGCGGGCGGCGCCCATCTCGTCGCGCGCCTCGCCCTTGCCGGCGCCACGCCGCTCGCCTGGCGCCTGCGCCGCGACGAGGACCTCTTGACCGCCGAATTGCAGAACCTTGCCGCTTCGCTCGGCGAATGCTGGATCGAGGCGGTGGAGCTTGCCGTCTCCGCGCCGCTGGCGGCGGCGGGCGCCGATGCCGGCCCGCTCGCCGAGCTGTCGCGCCTGGTGCGCGAGGATGTCGTCGGCAACCACGCCTACCGGGAGGAACTGCGCGAGACGCTGGCCGATCTCCTGCGCCAGCTCCCCAAGGAGGCGCGCGGCCTGCTGGCGGCGGACGAGGCGGCGGAAGAAGCCCTGCTCCACGACCTCGCCCTCCAGGGCGCCGATGCCGTCCTTGCCCGCCTCGGCGGCGAAAACGCGGGGGCATAGCCGATGCGTCTCGATCGCCTGGACCTCGTCCGTTACGGGAAATTCACCGACCGCAGCCTCGATTTCGGCACGGCCATGCCGGGCAAGCCGGATTTCCATCTCGTCTACGGCCCCAACGAGGCGGGCAAGTCGACGCTCTTCTCCGCCTATCTCGATCTGCTCTTCGGCATCGAGAAATCCAGCGCCTACGGCTTCCTGCATCCCTATGCCCTGATGCGCGTCGGCGGGCAGTTCTCCGTCGGGGCCGAGCGTCACGAGGCCTATCGCCTGAAGCGCAACCAGGCCTCGCTCGTTTCCGCCGACGACCGGCCCCTGCCGGAGACGCTCTTTGCCGCCGTGCTCGGCGGCATGGACCGCAATGCCTACCGCACCATGTTCTCGCTCGACGACGAGAGCATCGAGAAGGGCGGCGAGGACATCCTGAAGAGCGAGGGCGAGCTCGGGGCGATGCTCTTTTCCGCCAGCTCCGGCCTTTCCGACATGGCCACGGGCCTTGCGGCGCTGAAGGCAGAGGCCGACGAATTCTACCGCCCCTCCGGCCGCAAGCACGGGCTTTCGGCCCTCAAGGCGGATATCGAGGCACTGGCGGCCGAGCGCAAGGCGCTCGACGTCGCCGCCCGCGACTACGGCCTGCTGGTGCGCGAGCGCGATGCCGCCGCCGGGCGGCACGGCGAGATGACCGCCGCCCGGACCGAGGTGCGCGCCGCGCTGGCGCAGGTCGAGCGCAGCCTCTCCGCGCTGCCCTACCTCAGGCGCCTGCGGGCGCTGCGCGCCGAACTCGGCGCCTTCGACCTCGGCGAATCGCCGCCGGCCGGCTGGCGGTCGCTTTCCGGCGAACTGGCGCGCGAGGAGGCGGAAATCGCCGCCCGCGCCGCGCGCATGGAGGCGGAGCGCCTGCATCTTGCCGAGGAGCTGGCGGCGCTGCCCGAGGACGAGGCTGTGCTGGCCGCGGAGGCCGATATCACGGCCCTGGCCGGTTCCGCGCTCGAAGCCCGGTTCCGCACGGCGGCGATGGATCTTGCCTCCCGCGAGGCGGAGCGGGAGCGGGTCGCCGTTTCCATCGGGGCGAACCTCGCCGCGCTCGGGCTGCCCGCGGATGCCGACCTGGCCGGCATCCTGCTTCCTCCCGGGCTTGGCGAAAAGCTTTCATCCCTTCTGTCGCGGCGCGCGACCCTTGCCGAACGCGCCGAGACGGCGCTTCGCGAACGTGCCGAGGCCGAGCGGGCGCTCGCTGCCGCCGGCGAGGGGTCCGGTAGCGTTTCCGAGGAGGATGCGCAGGCGGATGCGGCACTGCAATCAAGGCTCGCTGCCGCCCTGCGCACCGCCCGGTCCGGCGATCTTTCTGCGCGCCTTCGCGAGGCCCGGCGCCTCGTCGCGCTGGCACGGCAGGATGCCGATGGCGCCATGGCCCGCCTCGTCCCCTGGTCCGGCACCGCAGCGGCACTCGAGGGCATGGCGGTTCCGCCGCCGGCCGAAATCGAAGGCCTGCGCAAACGATACGACGCGGCCGACGAGGCCCTGCATCGTCAACGGGAGCAGGTTGCCGCGCTGGAACTGGACGTCGCCTCCGCCCGCGCGACGCTCGCGGCGCTGCAAAAGGCGACCGGCGCCGCCGGCGAAGAGCAGGCGAGCCATCTGCGGGCGGTGCGCGAAACGGCCTGGCAGACGCATCTCGGGATTCTCGACAGGGCTTCCGCCGCCGCCTTCGAGCAGGCCATGCGCGACGACGACCGGGCTTCGGATGCGCGCCTGCGCAATGCCGACCGCCTTTCGGACCTGCGCCTTCTGGAACGGACGGTCGCGGAAGGCATGGCGCGGCTGGAAACCCTGCGCGGTGAGGTGACGCGTCTGGCAGAGGCGCGGGCGGCCATCGAAGCGCAGGTATCCTCGCTTGCCGGGAGCCTCGGCCTGCCCGAAGGAACGGCGCTGGCAGACGTTGCCGGCTGGCTGGAGCGACGGACGGCGGTGCTGGACGCGCTTGGCAGGCTCGCGCAGCGCACGGTCGAAGCCGATCTCGTCGACAGGGAGAGGCGCGACGTGCTGGCGCGGCTGGCGGCGCTGCTTGGCGAAGCGCCGGCCGAGGATGGCCCGTTCGAGGAGGCGTTGTTCCTTGCCGAGGACCGGCTGGAAACATGGAAGGCGACGGAAGCCCGGCGGCTTGCCGCGGCCGCGCAGCTTGCCCGGCTGAAGGCCGATGCGGATATGCGCGGCAAGGCCGCGGAAGACGCCACGGCGGCGCTTGCGGCATGGCAGGCGGCATGGGACCGGGACATCGCCGGCACCTGGCTCGCAAGGCAGGAGGCACCCGTCGCCCTGGACCGCATCGCCGCCTTCCTTCCGGCGTTGCAAGCGCTCGCCCAGAATGTCGAACGACGCGGGGAGTTCGATCACCGGATCGCCGGCATGCGCCGCGACCAGCAGGATTACGCCGGCCATGCCCGCCGTCTTGCCGAGCGTCTTGCCGAGCCGTTCGACGCCGAGGACCCGCTTTCCACCGTCGCGGCTTTCGGCCGGCGGCGCGCTGCGGCAACGGCGGTGCGCCAGCGGCGTGAGGCGATCGACAAGGCAGTGCTGCGCCTTGACGAGGAGGAGAGGGCGCTGGACGAGCGCCGCGCGGTGCTCGTCGCACGGCTTTCGGAGGTCTATGCCGTCCTCGGCTGCGACACGCTCGCGGAGGCGGACCTCATGCTCGACGCCTACCGCAAGCGCGACGAGATCCTGGCGCGCGTCCACGATGTCGGGCGCGACCTTGCCCAGCAACTGCGCACGGAAACGGTCGAGGAGGCCGAGGCGCTGCTCTCGGCGGTCGACGACGACCAGCTTGCCGCGGAGAAGGACGACCTCTCCGCACGGCTGGAAGAGCTCGACCGCGCGGTGCAGGAACAGCACCTGCTGCGGGCGCGGGCGGAGGAGGCGCTGGCGAAGGTCGCCGGCAGCGACGCGGCGGCGGTGCTGGAGGAGCGGCGCCGCACGGTGCTGATCGACCTTGCCGAGAAGTCGCGGCGCTATCTGGCGACGCGCGCCGGCATCCTGGCGGCCGAACAGGCGCTGCGGCTCTACCGCGAGCGTCACCGCAGCGCGATGATGGAGCGCGCGTCCCGGACCTTCCGCGACATCACGGCGGGCGAATATACCGGCCTTTCGACGATCCTCGAAAAGGACAGCGAATATCTCGTCGTCAATGCCGCGTCCGGCGGCTCGAAGCTGGCGAAGGATCTGTCCAAGGGCACGCGCTTCCAGCTCTATCTGGCGCTACGCGTGGCGGGCTACCACGAGATCGCCGCCAGCCGCGAGATCGTGCCCTTCATCGCCGACGACATCATGGAGACCTTCGACGACCGGCGTGCGCTCAATGCCCTGACGGTGATGGGGGCGATGGCGACGGGCGGGCAGGTGATCTACCTCACCCATCACGAGCATCTCTGCGATCTCGCGAAAAAGGCCTGCCCCGACGTCACGATCCATGAATTGTGAGGCCTGAAACGTTAAAGCGTAAAGGAAGCGTTGGCGTCAAAACTTGACTTGGCCGATGGTAAGTGGTTCTTGGCGCCCCATCGGCATTGCTGCGAAGCCTGCTTCGCGCGGCGCTCCGCCCTGAAGAAACGGACGGGTATGACGTTGAGGACCGGCAGAGAAGCGACGATCTGGGAGCGGGGTTTTGCGCCCGTCGGCTTCCTCGTGCTGCTCGTCACCCTGTTCCTGTCGCAGTTTTCCCTGCCCGATAGTGCGAACGGCGCCGGCCATCCGCCGCGGGCCGCCGCCGAAGGCGGCGTTGCGCCGTCGCCGCTCTCGGCCTCCGGCGACGAGATGTGGCTCCCGGCAAGCGGCCATGCCGAGCGGCGGGTCGCCAAGGCCAAGAGCGGCCTGCCGGAGGGCGATGCCGCCGGCAAGGCGCTCGCCTCGGGCGCCGGTGTCGTGCTCTATCCCTTCGAGACCGCCGCCGCGGTGGTCTTTGCCGCTGTCGACGATGCGGCGCCCGCCCGCCTGGGCCCGGCATCCTTCCGCAGTCGTGCGCCCCCGGCGCTTTCCGCCTGAGGCCCTGTGGCGTCCTTGCACGCCGCGCCATTCATTCGAAATTCCGATTCCCGCGGACGGCGCCGGCTTCACGTCGCGCCCGTCCGGCAGTCTAGATGGAAAAGACCCATGAAAACCTCCAAATGGGCATTGTTGGTCTATATCGCGATCATCCTCTTCGGGGTGCTCGCGGCCGTGCCCAACGTGCTGACGCCTGAGCAGCAGGCGAAATTCGGGCGCTACCTGCCCGCCAATCCCGTCACCCTCGGCCTCGACCTGAAGGGCGGCTCGCATCTCGTGCTGGAGGTCGATTCCGCAGCGCTACGCAAGGCGCGCATGGACGTGCTGCTGAACGATTCCCGCGCCATCCTGCGCACGGCCGGCGAGCGCGCCTCCGCCGCCCGCCTCGCCGGCACGACGCTGACGATCACGCTGCCCGACCAGGCCACGCTCGACAAGGTGCTGCCGGAAGTGCGCAAGCTGGCGACGCCGACGACGACGCTCGGCTTTTCCGCCGGCAGCGCCGATATCGATGTGGCGACCAGCGGCAATCTGATCAACGTCACGCTGACGGAAGCCGGCATCAACGAGCGCATGTCCGCCGCCGTCGAGCAGAGCCTTGAGATCATCCGCCGCCGCGTCGACCAGGTGGGCGTTGCCGAACCGCTGATCCAGCGCGTCGGCGGCGACCGCATCCTCGTGCAGCTTCCCGGCCTGCAGGACCCGACGCGCCTGCGCCAGTTGCTCGGCTCGACCGCGCAGATGAGCTTCCACATGGTCGACCAGACCGTGGACCCGAACGGCGTCGCCCCGCGCGGCGTGATGATCTTGCCCGGCGCCAATGACCCCGGCAAATATGCCGTGGAAGAGCGCGTCGCCATCTCGGGCGATCGCCTTGCCGATGCCAAGGCCGGCTTCGACCAGCGCACGAACGAGCCGATCGTCTCGTTCAGCTTCGATTCGACGGGCGCGCGCCAGTTCGCAGAAATCACCCAGGCGAATGTCGGTAAACCCTTCGCCATCGTGCTCGACGGCAAGGTGCTGACGGCGCCGGTCATCCGCGAGCCGATCATCGGCGGCCAGGGCCAGATCTCCGGCAATTTCAACCCGCAGGAAGCCACCGTTCTCTCGGCGCTGCTGCGCTCCGGCGCGCTGCCCGCTCCGCTCACCATCATCGAGGAGCGCACCGTCGGCCCGAACCTCGGCTCCGACTCGATCCGCATGGGCCTCTATACCGGCCTTGCCGGTCTTGCCGCCGTCGTCGTGCTGATGCAGGTGCTCTACGGTTCCTGGGGCCTCATCGCCAATCTCGGCCTCGTGCTGCACACGGTACTGACCATCGGCACGCTCGGCCTGCTCGGCTCGACGCTCACCTTGCCCGGCATCGCCGGCATCATCCTCGGCATCGGCATGGCCGTTGACGCCAACATCCTGATCAACGCCCGTATCCGAGAGGAGACGGCGGCCGGGGCGGGGGCCATGAAGGCGCTCGACGTCGGCTTCAACAAGGCCTATGCGACCATCGTCGACGGCAACATGACGACCATGGTCGGCATGATCCTGCTCTTCATGTTCGGCTCCGGCCCGGTGCGCGGCTTCGCCATCACCATGATCATCGGCCTGGCGATCTCGATGTTCACCTCGATCACCTTCGTGCGCCTCTTGATGCGCGAGGTGGTGATCCGCCGCAAGATGAAGCGGATCGACATCCACTCGATCTTCGGCAAGGTCTGGAGCATTCCGAGCTTCTCCTTCATGCGTGGCCGCTACATCGCCATCGCCATGTCGGCCTTCATCTCGATCAGCTCGGTCATCCTGTTCTTCACGCCGGGCCTCAACTACGGCATCGACTTCGTCGGCGGCATCCAGGTCGAGGCGACGTCCAAGACGCCGATCGACCTCGCCCCGCTGCGCGAGAAGATGGAAGGCCTCAACCTCGGTGAAGTGGCCCTGCAGGAGTTCGGCCAGGGCACGTCCGTCCTCGTGCGCGTCCAGCGCCAGCCGGGCGGCGAAGAGGCGCAGACCGCAGCCCTCCAGCAGGTCCGCGACGGCGTTGCCGAAGTGATCCCGGACGCCAATTTCGAGCGCACCGAAGTGGTCGGCCCGACCGTCAGCACCGAGCTTGCCCGGTCCGGCTTCCTGGCCGTCGGCCTCGGCATGCTGGCGATCCTGATCTACATCTGGTGGCGCTTCGAATGGCACTTCGCCGTGGGCGCCATCGCGACGCTGATCCTCGACATCACCAAGATGGTCGGTTTCTTCGCGCTGATGCAGATCGACTTCAACCTGACGGCCATCGCCGCCGTGCTGACGCTGATCGGCTATTCCGTCAACGACAAGGTGGTGGTGTACGACCGCATGCGCGAGAACCTGCGCAAGTACAAGTCGATGCCCTTCTCGGACCTCATCGACCTGTCGATCAACCAGGTTGTCATGCGATGCATCTTCACCTCCGTCGCCGTCGCGGCCTCGCTGCTGCCGATGGCGATCTGGGGCGGCGACACGGTGAAACCCTTCGCCTGGCCGATGCTGTTCGGCGTGGTCGTCGCCACGACCTCGTCGATTTATATCGGCGGTCCGATCCTGCTCTTCCTCAGCCGCTGGTGGAAGGATCGCGACACAGCGCGGGCGGGCGGCGCGGCGACGACACCGGCAACGGAAGCATGAAAACGAACGGGCGCCCTTGCGGCGCCCGTTTCGTCTCAGGAGAAGCGGTGGGGACTGAAGGTTTCCGCCGTTATGCCTTCGCGGGCGAGCGGTTCGGGCACCGGGCTTGCGGTGAGGAGGGCGGCGGAAAGGCTGCCGAGGGCGGGTGACGTCAGGATGCCGTAACCGCCCTGGCCGGCGAGCCAGAAGAAGGACGGCTCGTCCCTGGCCGGGCCGATGACGGGCAGGCGGTCCGCGGAAAAGCTGCGCATGCCGGCCCAGCTCCTGAAGACGCGGCGCACCGCGAGCGTCGTCGCCTCCTCGACATAATGGGCGGCATAGGCGACGTCGAGCTCTTCCGGCTGCACGTCCGCCGGCTCGCAGGGCGTCGCATCGGCGGGCGAGGCCAGCAGGCGGCCCCCTTCCGGCTTGAAGTAGAACAGCTCCTCGACCTCGTTGATCTCCGGCAGGCGGCTCGCATCGATGCCGTCGGGCAGATCGACGGTGATGGCCGTGCGGCGGTGTGGCACGATGCCGACGGGTCTGACGCCGGAAAGCGTCGCGACCGTATCCGCCCAGCCACCGGCCGCGTTCACCAGCATGCCGGCGGAGATCGTCTCGTCGCCGGCTTCGATCCGCCATGCGCCTGCGTCCCGCCGGGCGCCGGAGAATGCCCGGCCTTCGAGGATCTGCGCGCCATGACGGCGGGCATGGCGGGCATAGGCCTGCAGCAGGGCGTCCACCTCGATATCCCAGTAGTCGGGGTCGAAATAGGCGGCGGCCGCATAGGCCGGGTCCAGCATCGGCGCACGGGCGAGCATCGCGGCCTCGTCCAGCCATTCCACCGCCACGCCGAGGGCTTGGGCGGCTTCGAAGCGCTCGCGCACCAGCGCCGCCTTCTCCGCCGTGCCGAGGATGATGCTGCCCCGTTCGATGAGCAGCGGCACGGCGGCAAACCCCTCCGGCGGCCGCATCAGGAAATCATGGCTGGCGCGGGCAAGCGCATTCACCGGTGGTGCATTGTCGCGCAGCGTGAATTCCGCCGCCGACCGGCCGGTGCTGTGATAGCCGAGCGCGCCCTCCTGCTCCAGCACGACGACGGAGCGGTGCGGGCTCAGGAAATAGGCGAGCGAAAGGCCGGCAATGCCGCCGCCGATGATCGCGATGTCGATTGTCCGCATGGCCTGCCTCCGCTATGAACGTCTTCCTCCTGCCTAAGCAAGCCGTTGGCATTCTTCAAATTTATAGAGATGAAGGTCGGTATCATCAGGATTGATGTCATTCGCCCCAGCGCCAGGGCGGCACATCCGCCATATGGGCGAGGAAGGCGCGTTCGGCCGGGTTGAGCGCCGAACCGGGATTGGTGATGCGGAAGGTCTCGGTCACCGGCAGGTCGTCATAGGGCGGCAACTGCCAGAGCTCGCCGGCCGCCAGCGCCGCGCCGGTGAGGTGCACCGGCAGCATGCCGATGCCGGCATTGGCCACCACCAGCCGCAACACCTCTTCCACGTTGAAGGCCAGCGCCCGTACCTGCTGGCCGAAGGAGCCGATGGCGCGCACGGCCGTCACCGGCCCCATATGCGGCCCGCCGAGCACGTCGGCGAGGAAGCTGACATAGGGCTCGCCCCGCAGGTCCTCCAGCCGGGCATCCCGCACGCCGAACAACCGGTGCCCGCGGCCGCAATAGAGCGCGTAGCGCTCGTAGCAGAAGGGCGTCTTCTCCAGCCCTTCCGGAATGATGCCGTCGGAAAGGCCGAGCGTCGCGACGCCCCGTTCCACCGAGCGGATGACGTCCGTCGTCGTCTCGATCGTCACACCCATGGTGACGCGCGGATGCAGCCGGAAGAACTCGGCGATCGCCCGGTCCCAGGCCGGGTTCATGGCATGGCTGACGGAATGGAGGGTGATGTGGCCGGAAATATCCTCGCCGGAAGGCTGCATGGCCTCGGGCAGGCGCACGATGGCGGTGAAGATGTCGTGGCAGAGCGCATGCAGCCGCTCGCCGGCCTCCGTCAGCTCGAAGCGGCCGGGGCTGCGGTCGATCAGCCGGTGGCCGACCGACTGCTCCAGCCGCTTCAGCGCCATGCTGACGGCCGGCTGCTGCAGCAGCAGCCGGTTCGCCGCCCGCGTGATCGAGCCTTCCTCCACCACGACCACGAAGGTACGCAGGAGGTTCCAGTCGAGATTGTGCGCGAAGCGTTCGAGGCGGTTGATCGGCATGCGCGTAGCTACGGCCAGGGTGTCGGGAAAGGCAAGAGGCGGCGGGATGGCGTGGCCCGAAATGTGATCCGCGCGCGCCGTTTTTCGCGGAACCAAAAAGGAGCCTGGCGCATTCCGGTCGCCGAAAGAGGGGGAAATGCGTTATGCGGGAACGGTTTAGCACCAGCGGCCTCGCGGGAGCCTATCTCGACGAGCTCCTGGCAGCCGGCGTGGAGGCGCGCATGGAGTTTCGCCCGCGGCGGGCGCTGGACCCACACCCGTTTCTGGTCAGCCTTGACAGCGAGGGTAGAGGCGAGGCCTTCTTCACGCGGCCCATCGAGGGTGTGCGCAGTGAAAACCGCACCCGCTTCCATCCCTGAGCCCGGGCAGGTGAAAGGCGGCCGAAGCCGCCTCGATTTGATCGCAACATTACCCCGACCACTCGCGTCATCCGCGAATTCAACCGGAGGACCCACGCGGCCCCCGCGGCTGTGGATGATCGGGTCGGGGGATTACTTCATCGTATAGATGTCGATGGAGAAGTATTTGTCGTTGATCTTCTGGTAGGTGCCATCCTCGCGGATCGCCTTCAGCGCGGCATTCAGCTTCTCGCGCAGGTCGTTGTCTTCCTGGCGCACGGCGATGCCGACGCCGTCGCCGACGAATTTCGGATCGGTGATCGGCTCGCCGATCAGTTCACAGCAGGCCTTGCCGTCGTCGTTCTTGGTGACCCAGTCGAGCAGCGGGATCATGTCGCCGACCTGCAGGTCGAGGCGGCCGTTCGCCATGTCGAGGTTCACCTCGTCCTGCGTCGGGTAGAGCTTGATGTCCGCATCCGGATAGACGGCGGCGGCAAAATCGGCCTGCGTGGTGCCGGACTGGGCGCCGATCGTCTTGCCCTTCATGCCTTCATTGGTGAAGTCGGTGATGCCGGCGCCCTTCGGCGCGGCATGGGTCATGGCGGCGAGATAGTAGGGATCGGTGAAGTTGACCTGCTTCTTGCGCTCCTCGGTGATGAACATCGAGGCGATGATCATGTCGTACTTCTTGGCGACGAGGCCGGGAATGATGCCGTCCCAGTCCTGCGCGACCACCTCGCACTCGACCTCCATCTTCTCGCAGAGCGCAAGGCCGATCTCAACGTCGAAGCCGCCGAGTTTTCCCGCGGAATCCTGGAAGTTGAAGGGCGGGTAGGCGCCTTCCGTGCCGATCTTCAGCGTCTCAGCGAAAGCCGGGCCGGAAAGCAGCGTGGAGCCTGCGAGAGCCAGCGCGAGCAGCATTGTCTTCATGGTCGTTCCCCTGTTGTGATTGTGACCGATGGGGAACGGTAGCGCGGCCTCGCACATAAACGAAATAGATAGCCATGATGTCGGCTATCATTTCAGTTGATGCGCGAGGCCGCAGGGGCTGGCCCTACCAGCGATCGTGCACATGCGGCGCGACGAGCCGGTAGTAGACCTCGCGTGTCGCCTCCATCACGTCTTCCGAGAGCGCCGGCAGGCTTGCGGCCCGGGCATTCGCCTCGGCCTGCGCGGCGTTGCGCGCGCCCGGGATGACGACGCTGACCGCATCGGCCATCAGGATCCAGCGCAGCGCGAAGGCGGCCATGGCGGTGCCGGCCGGCACCAGCGCACGGATTTCCTCGACGGCCTTAAGGCCGGTCTCGAAGGGCACGCCGGCAAAGGTCTCGCCGACATCGAAGGCATCGCCCTGGCGGTTGAAGTTGCGGTGGTCGTCCGCGGCAAAGGCGGTGTCGCGCGTGATCTTGCCCGAGAGCAGGCCGCTTGCCAGCGGCACGCGGGCGATGACGGCGACCTGGCGGCGGGCGGCTTCCTTGAAGAAGAGCTGCGCCGGGCGCTGGCGGAACATGTTGTAGATGATCTGCACGCTGACGACGCCGGGATATTCGATCGCCTTCAGCGCCTCTTCGACCTTCTCCACGCTGACGCCGTAATTGGCGATCTTGCCGGCGGCCTTGATCTCTTCCAGCGCATGGAAGACCTCCGGACGGTAGTAGACCTCCGTCGGCGGGCAGTGCAGCTGCACGAGGTCGAGCCGCTCGACGCCGAGGTTCTTCAGGCTGCGGTCGATGAAGCCTTCGAGGTTTTCCCGGGTGTAGCCGTCGGCGACATGCGGGGAGAGGCGACGCCCGGCCTTGGTGGCCACCATAGGGCGCTGGCCGCCGCGGTCCTTCAGGACGTCGGCGATGATCTTTTCCGATCGGCCGTCGCCATAGACGTCGGCGGTGTCGATGAAGGACATGCCGGCATCGAGCGCGGCGTTGAGGGCGGCACGGCCGTCCGCCTCGCTGACATCACCCCAGGCGCCGCCGATCTGCCAGGCGCCGAAGCCGATATCCGTGGTGGTGAAACCCGTGCGGCCGAATTTGCGATGTCTCATGAAAATCTCTCCCGACAAATGCCCAATGAATGAATGTGTCGGGAGGTAGCACTCCGCTCCGGCGCGGACAAGGAAATCGCGTCCCCGCAAAGGGTCAGTCCTGGATGATTTCCACCAGATAGAAGGTCGCCTCATCGCCGATCGGCACGACCTTCGCCGCCAATGCGCCGTCGAGCACGAGCGCATCGAGCGGCTGGAGCCCGACGAGGCCTTCCGGCGTGGAGACGCCGAGCGGTTCCAGCGCCAGCAGCAGACGTTCTCCCATCGTTTCCGGCAGCGCCAGTGCATCACGCGTGACGTGATGCGTCAGCCGGTGTCGGAAGGCGCCGCGTCGGGTCATCACGTTGAGGTCGGTGATCGGCCCGCCCGTGAGGCGCGCCGTGGTCGGCGCATCGGCCGGGAAGGCGAGGGGCGTGGAGGCGGGCGTCAGCAGCGTCTCGCCAAGTCCCCCGATCGAGAGCGCCATGCCGTCGCCCGAAAGCACGGCCAGCGTGCGGTCGATGCCGGGGAAGACGGAGAAGGGCCCGTCGCCCGCCACGCGCGCCATGCTGACGCGCCAGCCGAAATCCGAAAGGCTCGCGCCTTCCGGATGGACGATCACCTCGACCGTCTCGCCGCCGCCGTTCTTCCACGGCATGCGGCGATGGTCGCCGTTGCGCAAAAGGCGGGTCATCAGTTGCCGAGGATGCCCGGCAGGCGCAGGCCCTTTTCGCGGGCGCAGTCGAGCGCGATGTCGTAGCCGGCGTCGGCGTGGCGCATGACGCCGGTCGCCGGGTCGTTCCACAGGACGCGGCCGACGCGCTCGGCGGCTTCATCCGTGCCGTCGCAGCAGATGACGACGCCCGAATGCTGCGAGAAGCCCATGCCGACGCCGCCGCCGTGGTGGAGCGAGACCCAGGTCGCGCCCGATGCGGTGTTCAGCAAGGCATTGAGCAGAGGCCAGTCGGACACGGCGTCCGAACCGTCCTTCATCGCTTCCGTCTCGCGGTTCGGCGAGGCGACGGAGCCCGAATCGAGGTGGTCGCGGCCGATGACGATCGGCGCCTTCAGCTCGCCGTTCTTCACCATTTCGTTGAAGGCGAGGCCGAGGCGGTGGCGGTCGCCGAGGCCGACCCAGCAGATGCGCGCCGGCAGGCCCTGGAAGGAAATGCGCTCCTTCGCCATGTCCAGCCAGTTGTGAAGGTGCTTGTTGTCGGGCAAGAGCTCCTTCACCTTGGCGTCGGTCTTGTAGATGTCCTCCGGATCGCCGGACAGCGCCGCCCAGCGGAACGGGCCGATGCCCTTGCAGAACAGCGGGCGGATATAGGCCGGCACGAAGCCCGGGAAGGCGAAGGCGTTTTCGAGGCCCTCGTCTTTCGCGACCTGGCGGATGTTGTTGCCGTAGTCGAAGGTCGGGATGCCCATGTCCTGGAAGGCGATCATCGCTTCGACATGCTCGCGCATCGAGGCGCGGGCGGCCTTTTCGACGGCCTTCGGGTCGCTTTCGCGCTTGGCCTTCCACTCGGCCATGGTCCAGCCCTTCGGCAGGTAGCCGTTGATCGGGTCATGGGCGGAGGTCTGGTCGGTGACCATGTCGGGGCGGATGCCGCGGCGGATCATCTCCGGCAGGATTTCCGCGGCATTGCCGAGCAGGCCGACGGACTTGGCTTCGCCGGCCTTCGTCCAGCGGTCGATCATCGCCATGGCCTCGTCGAGCGTTTCGGCCTTCTCGTCGATATAGCGGGTACGCAGGCGGAAATCGATCGAATCCGGGTTGCACTCGACGGCAAGGCACGAGGCGCCGGCCATGACGGCGGCGAGCGGCTGGGCGCCGCCCATGCCGCCGAGGCCGCCGGTCAGCACCCACTTGCCCTTGAGGTTGCCGCCATAGTGCTGGCGGCCGGCCTCAACGAAGGTTTCGTAGGTGCCCTGCACGATGCCCTGGCTGCCGATATAGATCCACGAGCCGGCCGTCATCTGGCCGTACATGGCAAGGCCCTTCTTGTCGAGCTCGTTGAAATGGTCCCAGGTGGCCCAGTGCGGCACGAGGTTGGAATTGGCGATGAGGACGCGCGGCGCATCCTTGTGCGTGCGGAAGATGCCGACCGGCTTGCCGGACTGCACGATCAGCGTCTCGTTGTCCTCGAGGTCGCGCAGCGAGGCGACGATCCTGTCGAAATCAGCCCAGGTGCGGGCGGCGCGGCCGATGCCGCCGTAGACGACGAGCTCGTGCGGGTTTTCCGCGACGTCGGGATCGAGGTTGTTCATCAGCATGCGCAGCGGCGCTTCGGTCAGCCAGCTCTTGGCGGTGCGCTCGGTGCCGGTGGCGGCGCGGACCTCGCGGATGTTGTGGCGGGGATTGTCGGTCATGGCTGGTTCTCCCGGATCAGCGTGCAAGGGTGGAGGCGAGGGCCTCGATACGGTTCAGGATGTCTTTGAGGGGAATGCGCAGTCTTGCAGCCTTCGCCTCGTCGAGGGCGAAGGGCGGCGCCTCCGTGGCAAGGTGGCTGGCCTGCGCAAGCTCCATCTGGATGGCGTGCACGCCGGTTTCCGGCCTGCCGTAGTGGCGCGTCGTCCAGCCGCCCTTGAAGCGGCCGTTGAGGATGCTGGTATAGCCCTCGGCCCTGGCGCAGATTTCGGACGTCGCCGTTTCGATCTCCTTGGCGCAGGTGCGGCCCATGTCGGTGCCGACATTGAAGTCCGGCAGCCGGCCTTCGAAGAGGAAGGGGATCAGCGAGCGGATCGAGTGGCAATCGTAGAGGATCGCCACGCCGTGGATCGCCTTGACGCGCTCGATCTCGGCGGCAAGGGCCGCATGGTAGGGCGCGTGGAAATGGGCGAGCCGGTAGGCGATGTCCGCCTCGGTCGGCGCCGCGCCGTCCTTCCAGATATGCTTGCCGTCGAAATCCGTTTCCGGAACGAGGCCGGTCGTGTTCTGGCCGGGATAGAGGCTGACGCCGGCCGGATCGCGGTTGGCATCGATGACATAGCGGTGGAACGTGGCGCGCACCGTCGTCGCCTCCGTCAGCAGGCCGGCATAGAGGCGCTCGATGTGCCAGTCCGTATCCGCAAGGATGCGGCCGTTGTCGTTCAGGCGTTCCCATATGTCGGCCGGCACATCCGTGCCGGTATGCGGGAAGGCGAGAATGACGGGCGAGGTGCCCTGGTGAAGTTCGAACATCGCCACCTTACGCCTCCAGAACCGGCAGGATGCCCTTGGTGACGGAGGCGGCGAGCGCGCCGGAGGAGACGAAGGTGCTGGCGGCGGCAAGGTCGGGCGCCATGTAGCGATCCTCTTCCAGCGTCGCGACGACGGTGCGCAGCGCGGCGACGACCTTCTGCAGCTCCGGGCTGGTGACGAGCGGGGCGCGGAACTCGATGCCCTGCGCGGCCGTCAGCGCCTCGATGCCGATGATGGCCGAAAGGTTCTCCGTCATGCGCAGCAGGCGACGGGCGCCGTGGCAGGCCATGGAGACGTGGTCTTCCTGGTTGGCGGAGGTCGGCGTCGAATCGACCGAGGCCGGATGCGCCATCTGCTTGTTCTCGCTCATCAGCGCGGCCGAGGTGACCTCGGCGATCATCAGGCCGGAATTGAGGCCCGGCTTCTTGGCGAGGAAGGCTGGCAGGCCGAAGGAGAGGGCGGGATCGACGAGCAGCGCGATGCGGCGCTGGGCGATGGCCCCGATCTCGCAGGCCGCGATGGCGATCTGGTCGGCGGCGAAGGCGACGGGCTCGGCATGGAAGTTGCCGCCCGACACGACGCTGTCGTCGGAGAGGACGAGCGGGTTGTCGGTGACGGCATTGGCTTCGATTTCGAGCGTGCGGGCGGCAACACGCAGCAGATCGAGGCAGGCGCCGTCGACCTGCGGCTGGCAGCGGATGCAATAGGGGTCCTGCACACGCTCGTCGCCGGTGATGTGGCTTTCGCGGATGACAGAGCCGGCAAGCAGGGCGCGCAGGGCGGATGCGGCGTCGATCTGGCCCTTGTGGCCGCGCAGCGTGTGGATATCCGGATGGAACGGCGCGGAGGAACCCATGGCGGCGTCGGTGGAAAGCGCCCCGGTGACAAGGGCGGCCTGGGCGGCGCGGTGGGCGCGGAAGAGGCCGGCGAGCGCCAGGGCGGTCGAGACCTGCGTGCCGTTGATGAGGGCAAGGCCCTCCTTGGCGGCGAGGACGACGGGCTTCAGGCCGGCCTTTTCCAGCGCTTTGCCGCCGGAAAGGCGCTCACCGGCGTAAAAGGCCTCGCCTTCGCCGATCATCACCGCCGTCATGTGGGCGAGGGGGGCGAGGTCGCCGGAGGCGCCGACGGAGCCCTGTTCCGGAATGACCGGGATGACGCCCTTGGCCTGCATCGCCTCGATGAGGCGCACGACCTCGATGCGCACGCCGGACGCGCCGCGCCCGAGCGAGATCAGCTTCAGCGCCATGATGAGGCGCACGATGTTTTCGGCCAGCGGTTTGCCGACGCCGCAGCAATGCGACAGGATCAGGTTGCGCTGGAGCGTCGCGACGTCCGCCGGCGCGATCTTGATGGAGGCGAGTTTGCCGAAGCCGGTATTGATGCCGTAGACCGGCTCGTCGCCGCCGGCGATTTGCGCGATGCGCGCGGCGGCCTTCTGAATGCCGGCGTCGAAGGAGGCGTCGAGCCTGGCGGCCTCGCCGGTCCAGTAGATGGTTTCAAGGGTCTTGAGGGGCACGGAGCCCGGATGGAGCGTGATCGTCATGGTGCATTCCCCGATGCAGCGCTGTGCTGCGTATTGAATGGATCAGTGTCCGCTGCGGATACGGGCATGCATGGGGTTGAAGCCCATGCGATAGACCAGTTCCGCCGGCCGGCCGATGTCCCAGAGGACGAAATCGGCCCATTTCCCGGCTTCGAGCGTTCCCACCTCGTCGACGAGGCCGAGGGCACGGGCCGCCTCGCGCGTCGTGCCGGCGATGCATTCCGCAACGGTCATGCCGAAGAGCGTCGCGGCCATGTTCATGGTGAGGAGCAGCGAGGTGAGCGGCGAGGTGCCGGGATTGGCGTCCGTCGCGATGGCCATCCTGACGCCGTGCTTGCGGAAGAGATCGACCGGCGGCTTCTTCGTCTCGCGGATGAAGTAGAAGGCGCCCGGCAGGATGACGGCGACGGTGCCGGCCGTCGCCATGGCGGCCGCGCCCGCATCGTCGGTATATTCGAGGTGGTCGGCCGACAGCGCGCCGTAACGGGCGGCCATTTCCGCGCCGTGGAGGTTGGAAAGCTGATCGGCATGCAGCTTCACCGGAAGGCCATGGGCCTTCGCGGCATCGAAGACCTTCGCCATCTCCTCCGGCGAAAAGGCGATGCCCTCGCAGAAGCCGTCGACGGCATCGGCAAGCCCCTCGGTCGCGACGGCCGGCAGCATCTCACGGATGACCTTGTCGATATAGGCCGCCTTGTCGCCGTTCATTTCCGGCGGCAGCGCATGGGCGCCGAGGAAGGTGGTGCGCACGGTAACGTCGCGCATCTCCGCGAGGCGCCGCGCGGCGCGCAGGGATTTCACCTCGTTCTCGGTGTCGAGGCCGTAGCCGGATTTCAGTTCGACCGTCGTCACGCCCTCGGCGATCAGCGCGTCGAGGCGGGGCAGGGTCTGGCGCACCAGCTCGTCCTCGCTCGCGGCGCGCAGCGACTTGACGGAGGAGACGATGCCGCCGCCGGCCCGCGCGATCTCCTCATAGGAGGCGCCGGCAAGGCGCAGCTCGAATTCGTGGGCGCGGTCGCCGGCATGCACGAGATGGGTATGGCAGTCGATGAGGCCCGGCGTGATCCATCGGCCTTCGCAGTCGATGGTCTCGGCGGCGGAGAATTCGGCGGGAAGCTCGGCCTCGGGCCCGGCAAAGGCGATGCGGCCGTCGCGGACGGCGATCGCGCCGTTCTCGACGATGCCGAGGTCCGGCAGGCTCTCCTTGAGCGTCGCAAGCCGGGCATTGCGCCAGACTCGGGGACTGTCCTTTTCCGGTGTCGTCATCGTGATTGCCTCTTCCCTGCGATAGGGATAATGTATATACATAATTGCGAGGGCGCAAGAGCCAATTTGCCGGCGCGGCGCCAGGATGTACAATCGGGAGAAGGAACGGGCGATGGCGATCATTCATGCAAGGCAGGCGCTGCTTGCGGGCGGCTGGGCGAAGGATGTCCGCATGGGCATCGCGGATGGCCGCATCGCCACGCTCGAAACCGGCGCCGCGCCGGCACCGGGCGACGAGCGCCACGACACCATCGTCGCCGGCATGCCCAACCTGCACAGCCACGCCTTCCAGCGCGGCATGGCGGGACTGGCGGAAACGCGCGGGCCGGGCAGCGATTCGTTCTGGAGCTGGCGCAACGTCATGTACCGCTTCGCGCTGTCCATGACGCCCGACGATGTGGAGGCGGTCGCCGGCCAGCTTTATGTCGAGATGCTGGAGGCGGGCTTCACCCGCGTCGGCGAGTTCCACTACCTGCACCACGACAAGGACGGCGGGCACTATGCCGATATCGCCGAGATGGCCGCGCGCATCGCCGCCGCGGCGTCTAAGACCGGAATCGCGCTGACGCTGCTGCCCGTCTTCTACGCCCATGCCGGCTTCGGCGGCACCGCGCCGGGCGAGGGCCAGCGCCGCTTCATCAGCGACCGGCAGTCCTATGCCGCATTGCTGGAGCGCTGCCGTGCGCTGACCGATGCGCTGCCGGGAGGCATCACCGGCGTCGCCCCGCACAGCCTGCGCGCCGTCACCCCGGACGAGCTTTCCGACGTCGTGGGTATGGCGGGCGACGCGCCGGTCCACATCCATATTTCCGAGCAGGTCAAGGAAGTGGAGGACAGCATCGCCTGGTCCGGCCGCCGCCCGGTGGAATGGCTGCTCGACAACCAGGCGGTCGACGGCCGCTGGTGCTTCATCCACGCGACGCACATGACGCAGGCCGAGACGCGCGGCATGGCGAAGGCCGGCGCGATTGCCGGCCTCTGCCCGGTGACGGAGGCCAATCTCGGCGACGGCACCTTCCCGGCGCCGGATTTCCTTGCCCATGGCGGCCGTTTCGGCGTCGGTTCGGATTCCAACGTGCTGATCGGCCTGCCGGACGAGCTGCGCCAGCTCGAATATTCTGAGCGACTCGCCCATCGCGCCCGCAACGTGCTCGCCGCTCCCGGTGGCTCGACGGGCCGGGCGCTGTTCGACGGCGCGCTGCTCGGCGGTGCGGCGGCGCTCGGCGTCGAACCGGGCCTTTCGGCCGGCAGCCCCGCCGATTTCGTCAGCCTCAAGGCCCGCCACGGCCTCGACCTTGCCGGCGACGCGCTGCTCGACGGCTGGATCTTCGCCAATGGCGCGGCGGTCGATTGCGTCTGGGTGAATGGCCGCCGGCAGGTCGAGGGCGGCCGCCATGTGGCGCGCGCGGCGGTCGGCCGGCGCTTCACGGCCACCATGCGGGCCCTGGCCGAGGCCTGAGGACGTATTGAAAGGCGGCCCCGCCTTTCCTATGACTTTTCCGGACCGGGCGAATCTGCGCCCGGCAAGCGCGGAGGCGACCATTTCCACTCTCGGGGACAACAGGCAGGCCGAGGCCAAGGAACCGTCGCTGCACCGCCGCATCCTGGAGGATGTGGAGGGCAGGATCCTTTCGGGCGAATGGCCGCCGGGCCACCGCATCCCCTTCGAGCACGAACTGACCGAGCAGTATCAGTGCTCGCGCATGACGGTGAACAAGGCGATCACCGAGCTGGTCAAGCGCGGCCTGATCGAGCGCCGGCGCAAGTCCGGCAGCTATGTCACCCACCCGCACGCCCAGTCGGCGGTTCTCGAAATCCACGACATCCGCCTGGAGGTCGAATCGCTCGGCCTGCCGTATCGCTACGAGCGGCGCACGCGGGTAAACCGTGCTGCGAAGGCCGCCGACCGGCGGCTGATGGAGCTTTCCGAATCGGCCCGGCTGACGGACATCTGTGCCCTGCATTTTGCCGGCGCCCAGCCGTTCTGCCTGGAGGACCGCCTGATCAACCTCGAAGCCGTGCCGGAAGCGGCCGACGAGAGCTTCGACGACATCGCGCCGGGCGCCTGGCTGATCAGCCGCGTGCCCTGGAGCGCCGCCGAACACCGCATACGCGCCGTCGGGGCCGACGTCCGCGCCGCCGAACTCCTGGCGATCGCGCCCGGCACGCCCTGCCTCGTCGTCGAGCGCCGCACCTGGAGCGGCGGCCTCTATGTCACCCATGTGCGGCTGACCTATCCCGGCGAAAAACACGAGCTCGTCGCCGAGTTCGCCCCCTCGCATCCCAAGCAGGGCGCGCCGGCCTAAGCCCCGCCGGCGACGTGTTCGGTCCGGATGGTCGCGTAATAGGGGGCGAGTGCCGGGGCGGCCTCGATCAGCGTGTCGAAGGCCGCGTCATCGACGGTGAGGCGCCCGGCATATTTGTCCTCGACGAACCGGGCATGCAGCGCCTTTGCCTCTTCCGGTAGGCCGCGGATGGCGGTGAAGACGGGGGCGGCGACGCTGCGGCCCTTGACGGTGATCCGGTCGAGTTCGAGCACCGCGAAATCGGCCGCCGCCAGCTTTGCCGTGCTTTCGCCGATGAGCAGCGGCACGCCATAGGCCTTCGAGGCGCCTTCGAGGCGCGAGGCAAGGTTCACCGCATCGCCGAGCACCGAATAGTCGAAACGCTGCGAGGAGCCCATGTTGCCGACCACGCATTCGCCGGTGTTGATGCCGATGCCGATGCGCAGCGCATGATAGGAGCTGCCGCTCGCCGCGGCTTCCGCCTGGAGCTTTGCGTTCAGTGTCGCCATCACGTCGAGCATGTCGAGCGCGGCGGCCACCGCATGGCGGGCATGGTCCTCGTCGTCGAGCGGCGCGTTCCAGAAGGCCATCACGCAGTCGCCGATATATTTGTCGATCGTGCCGCCGTGCTTGAGCACGATGTCGGAGAGCGGGGTCAGCAGCCGGTTGATCAGCGTCGTCAGTTGTTCCGGGTCGTCCTTCATCGTCTCGGCGATCGTGGTGAAGCCGCGCACGTCGCAAAACAGGATGGAGAGCGTGCGCCGCTCGCCGCCGAGCTTCAGCTGCGAAGGATCGCGCGCGAGGCGCTCGACGAGGGCGGGCGAGAGATATTGCGAGAAGGCGCGCACGATCTCGCGGCGCCGGCGCCGCTCCTCCGCATAGTCGAGCGCCGTCTGGCCGGCGGCGACCAGGAGAAGCGCGATGGTGGGGCCGATGGGTGAGACGAAGAGATTGGCCTCGCGGATCAGCGCGAAGCTGAGGAGGCCGAGCACGGCGCTTGCAAGGACGCTGAGCACGACCGTCTGCCAGCGCGTCGCACGGCGCACGATCGCCGCTGAAAGCAGGGCGGCGAGCGTGACGGCAGTGATGGCGAGCGGCGTGCCGGCCCGGGTGATCGCGGCGCCGGCGGTGAGATTGTCGAGGATCGTCGCCTGGATTTCCGCCCCCGCCACCAGCCGGCCGGTATGGACCGTATAGGGCGTGGCGAAGGCGTCCGCACCGCCGGAATTGATGACGGGCGCATTCTGCAGGCTGAGTCCGACGATCACCACGCGGCCCTTGAACGTATCTTGCGGCAGCATGTTTTCCGGATCGAGCGCCTGGTAATAGGAAACCGTCGGATAGCTGCGTGCCGGGCCGAAGGACTGCAGAAGCTTGCCCTCGGGCGAGACCGCCGGCTTGCCGGCGATGCGGGCGAGCGCGAGCGCAAAGCCGTCCGCATAGCGCGGCAGGTCGCGAAAGACGCCGTCGCCGCCGAGCGCGATCGAGGCGATGCCCGTCACCGCGCCCGCTTCGGTGAATGCCGGCAGCGGCGTCGTGCGCAGGAGTTGTTCGGCCTGCGGCGTGACGATGACGCTCTCGTCGCCGGCCAGAACGACATCCGGCCCGAGCGTCGCGGCAAAGGCGGCATCGGAGGCGGGATTGGAGGGTTCGGCGAAGATGATGTCGAGGCCGATCGCCGTGGCGCCGGCCTTGCGCAGGCTTTCCACCAGCCGGCCATGCAGCTCGCGCGGCCAGGGCCATTGCGCATTGATTTCCGCCAGCGACGGCTCGTCGATCGCGACGACCACCGGCCCGCCGGCCGGCGGGCGCGGATCGTCGACGGTGGAAAGATAGTCGAAGGCGCGCAAATCCGCGAGGGACCAGGCCGGAAGCTGCGTCAGGGCCGAGACGAGCGCGATGACCGCAAGGGCGAGCATGGCAAGCCGGCGGGTGCGGCGCGACCAAAGGTGGGGAAGGCGCAGCGCCGCGCTCATGCGCAGCTCCGGGCGGCGCGGCGCTGGACTGCTGGGGACGACGGGCCGGGGGGCGGGGCGAGGTTCTGCATGCAACCAGAACTCGACATCCCCCTGAAAAAGTCAAGCGGTGCGGCGGGCAGGCCGTTGCTTTCCCAAGGCACTCGGCTATCACGCAATGAGTGCAGGAAGGATAGAAGCGACATGACGGCTTTGGAAACGCGGCAGACCATCCTCGAACGGGCCCTCGATGGCACGCAGGGCATCGCCCTTGAGCATTTCGACCATATCCGCCGCATCAACGACGTCTTCTACGACCAGGTGAAGATCTCCGACCAGAAGGCCGCCTATATCTTCACCTTCATGATCGCGCTGCTGGTCACGTCCACCGAAAGCCGCGCCGTCTTCACCTGGTCGCGTTATGCGGAGGGCAACCCGGCGGCGATCGTCTTTTCCGGCCTGCTCGCCTTCGCGCTGATCTTCTCCATCGTCTCGGCGATCCTCGTCGTGCTGCCGCGCCGGGTGGACAAGGCGACCTCGCTGTTCTGGGGCGCCTGGCCGCATCACCGCGAGGGCTTCCGCAAGGCAGCGCACGACCGCGATATCGGCTATCTCTTCGAGCAGTACATGCAGAACGCCGATGCCATGGCCTCCATCGCCCGCGACAAGTACCGCTTCGTCGGCTTCGCCTTCCGCGGCCTGCTGATGACGGTCATCGCCTATGTCGCGCTGCTGGCGACGCGCTGAGCCTGCTGCCGGCGGCGCCATGCCGCTCATCCCGGAAAATTCCGCGTCGGCGGCGGGCTTTGCCGCAAATACGGCGCGACGCCATCTTTTAGCGGGAGGAATATTAGCCTACGCTTGCCGGGATTGGGGAGCTGGGGAGAGAGGGCGATGCTGAAGAAGCCACCGTCGGACTATGCACGAGGCTTTCACACCAAGGCGTTCGAGTGGAAGGGCATCTATATCCTTGCCAACGACGCCGTTCCCGACGAGGCGGTCTACCGGGCTGCGGAGATCGTCTTCAACTCGATCGCCGGGGCTGGAAAATACGTGTCCGCGATCGTCGATGCCGGCGGCCGCTTCGCCATCATCCCGGAAGGCACCAAGATCACCAAACTGCCGGATTACGCTGATCTCGGTGCGTCCTGGGACATCTATCGGGGGCTGGGGGCCGTGCTGGGGCGGCCGACCTCGTCGTCCGGCGAGGAGAACCTGCTCAATTATCCGACCGACCCCTATGGCGGCAGCGAGAGCATCGCGCTGCACGAATGGGCGCACGCGATCGACAATCTCGGCGTATCGACGGTCGACAAGGGGCTGATGGATGCTTTCGCCGCCGCCTATGACAATGCCAAGCGCGCGGGCCTGTGGAAGAACACCTATGCGGACGACACGCTCGACGAATATTTCGCGGAGCTGAGCCAGGCCTATTTCAACGACAATCCCGAGCGGGAGGGCGCGGACGGCATCCACAACGAGATCAACACCCGCACCGAGCTCGCGAAATACGACCCGAAGGCCTATGCCATCCTGAAGAAGATCTACGGCGAGGGAAAATGGAGCCCCGGCGACTTCTTCGGTGAGGCGGGTGCCGATGTGCTGAAGGGCACGTCCGGCGACAACCTGATCTTCGGCAATGGCGGCAATGACCGTATCTATGCCGGCGCCGGCGCCGATTACGTGCTGGGCGGCACCGGCAACGACACGATCAGCGGCGCCGCCGGCAAGGACAAGCTGATGGGCGAGGCCGGCAACGACAGGATCAGCGGCGGCGGCGGTGCCGACAGTCTCCACGGCGGCTCCGGCGCCGATGTCTTCGTCTTCGCCTCGATCCGGGATTCGACCACGTCAGCGTCCGGCCGCGACACGATCGCGGATTTCAATCGCGCCCAGAAGGACAAGATCGATCTCAAGGCGATCGATGCGAACACGAAGTCCGCCGGCGACCAGGCCTTCACGTTCATCGGCACCGATTCCTTCCACAAGAAGGCAGGTGAACTGCGCTATGAGAAGAAGAGCGGCGACACGTTCATCTATGCGGATGTCAACGGCGACGGAAAGGCCGATTTCTCCATCCTGCTCGACACCAGCGTCAGCCTGAAGGTGACGGATTTCGTTCTTTAGGCCGGCTGCGGCCGTCTTGCTGCGTATGTGACGGATCGCGCCGCTTTCCGGCGCGGACCGGCGTGGATCACGGTCGCCCTTCGGCCTTGTATTGCCGGCGCATGATGAGCGTTGCGACGGCAAGTCGTTCCTCGACGGCGTCCCGCTCGGCAATCAGCGTGCGCAGCGCCTCCAGGGCATCGCCATTGTGAAGGGCGAGGATTTCGGCGGCTTCCTCGCGCACGATAGCGCCCTGTCGTCTCACAATGTGCATCATTGCAGCCGCAGCTCCAGTTGCGTCTTGGACTTCAGCACATAGAGGGGCCGCGCGACCGCCTCCAGCTTGCGCTGGAACTCCGCCCGGTGCGCCTGCTGCTTTTCGCGCAGGGCCCGGCAGGCAGCAACTTCGGCCAGGGCCCGTTCGATGGCATCGCTTTGCATCGGCACCTCCATTTGTTCCCTTTATGTTCTTATTTTTGACGGCAACTGTCAAGCGGCGTCTGGCGCCCGTGCGGAACACGGCCGGCGGAAAGACGGGAAGGCCATGGCTGTGATGCCGGGATAAAGGCCCCGGCGAGGCGTCACCCGGAAACGGCGGCGCCGACGAGCTGGCGAAGCGCCTCGCTGTCGCGAAAGCACAGGACCTCTATCGGTTCCTGCTTCCCGGCCAGCATCACGGGGGCGAAGGTGAAGGTGTGCGGTTCGCCCGCCGCCATCAGGACCGCCTCCCTGGAGGCGATCAGGGTCGCGCCCAGTTGCTTGGTCTGGGCCTCCAGGCGCGCGGCGACATTGCCGGTATCGCCGAGGAAGGGCATGCCTTCGAGGCCGCCCGTCCACTCCGTGCCGACGACCGCCACCCCGACATGCAGGCCGATCCCGATGCGCAGCGGCTCGCTCAGTTCCTGCCGCAGCTCCTCGTTCAGGGCGTCGATCCCCTCCCAAAGCCGCAGCGCGGCGCGAAAGGCGTCGCGCGCGGCGTCATGCGTCGGCCCGTCGGTGCCGAAGACGCTCATGACGCCGTCGCCGGCAATGTTGGTGACATGGCCGCCGCTCGCCCGCACGGCCGAGGACACGGCCTTGATGTAGCGTTCGACGATGAAGAAGGTGTCGTAGGGCAGGCGATCGTCGGCAAGGCGCGTGGATTGGCGCAGGTCGACGAAGAGTGCCGCCACCTCCACCTCCCGGCGGGCGGCCGTCACGGGCCCGAACCGGCCCTTCGGCAACTGCGCCGCGGTGGCGGAATGCACGAGCGGAACGACGGTGAGATCGTGTTCCGGCCGGATCTGGCAGGCGAGCCGCACGGATGGCGGCGCCCCGATGCGCCGCAGGAGGCGCTGCTCGTCGCCCGCCGGGGCCGGCAGCGTTTCGCCGCCGGCGGTGACCTCGACGCGGCAGGTCGAACACCGGCCCCGGCCGCCGCAGACGGACGCGTGCGGAATGGCCGACCAGCGGCTCGCCTCCAGCACGCTGAAACCGGCGGGAACGGAGACGACACGGCCGCCGGGATAGGTGATCCGGACCGAATCGAACCGCGTGGCATGCCAGCCGCGTGCCATGCGCAGGATGACGATGCCGGCCAGCAGCGCGAGATAGCCCATGGTGAGACGGTTCGCGACGGCATTGGCCTCGGCCGCGGCGACGGCGGCAGGCGAACCCGGCAGGTCGTGAAGCCCCGGCCGCAGGGCTTCCATGCCCTGGGCGGCGAGATCGCGCATGTCGAGGCCCGCATTGATGAAGCCGAGCACGGCCAGCACGGGCAGCAGGGTGGCGAGCGACATCAGGATCGGCACGGAACGCGGATACCAGGACTTGCCGCGCAACCAGGCGCGCACGCCGATGCAGCCGTGGATCCACACGACGACGATCAACAGGAACTGGCGGGGCAGGCCGACCTCGGGACTGGCGACCCAGAGCGCGTAGACGGTCTTGTCGAAATCGATTCGCGCGCCGTAGACGCCCTTCAGATAGGCGATCGCCCCGGCATGGGCGAAGAGCACGGCCGGAATGGCCAGCCCGAAGACCAGCTGCACCGCATCGACCGCGGGAAGCCGCAGATGCCGTCGCCGATAGAGGGCGCGCAGCCCGAGTGCCGCGTGGATGGCGAGCCCGCCGTACAGCAGGGCCCGCCCCGGCAGGCTCTGCCACGGCTGGAAGAGCACCCGGCTCGCCATTTCCATCGCCTCGATCGAGCGGATGCCGAAGGCCTGGTTGAGAAGGTGCATCGCCGCGTAGAGAAAAAGGGTCAGGCCCGTCCACAGCCGAAGCCGGCGCAAAAACGCCCGGGAGACCGCCGGGCGTTCGCCGGTTTCGCTGCCAAAACGCTGCTCCGGCGCGACCTTGCCGCTCAAGCAAAACCCCTCATAGGCGTGAGATCCAGAATCCACCCGCAGGATGGCGCGGCGTCTTGCCCGGTTTGTCGGCAGATTGCCGGTGTATGGACATCATCGACGGAACTCTCGGTGCAAATCCGCTCTTTCTGGAGTCAACTAGCGGCTCGGGCCCTGATTGCAATCGGAATTTGATGCGCCACGGGACAATTCTCCGCGATCTTCGAACGGGAGGGCGCGGCCCGAAAGGGCGTGGGCACAGGACAGGCGTCAGTGGCGGCGGGCCCCGCAGCGACGGTTCTCCGCGCAGAGCGCGTTGAAATCACAGATGAACTTGAATTTCTGAGGGAAAATGGTGGGCGATGAGAGACTCGAACTCCCGACATCCTCGGTGTAAACGAGGCGCTCTACCAACTGAGCTAATCGCCCGCCGCGTTGGTGGCCGTGATCTATGCGGAACCGGATCAAACCGCAAGAGGCAATCGCAAAGTTTTTGCATTTTTTTGAATGCGGCCATGAAGATGCCCGAGGCTGTGGAAACATTTTCGGACGCGTCATTCTTTTGTCGTGAAACCTGCTTGACACCCAAAGGCGAACCCCTTAGTTAGCCGCTCATCGAACGGCTCAGGCCGCTCGGGACGGATGGTTCGCCTTCCGGTCGCTTTCGAGGATGCGGGTGTAGCTCAGTCGGTTAGAGTGCCGGCCTGTCACGCCGGAGGTCGCGGGTTCGAGCCCCGTCACTCGCGCCACTCGAAGGGCCGGACGAAACATGCGGGGGCCGCAGGGTCACAAGATGCGCGGGTGTAGCTCAGTCGGTTAGAGTGCCGGCCTGTCACGCCGGAGGTCGCGGGTTCGAGCCCCGTCACTCGCGCCATTCTTCTTTCTCCCCAAGGTGTTGCCGCAGTTTCTTCGCGTGATGCTTTGCGTCTGGTCGCCGTTCCTCTCTTTATAAGATTCACCCATATTCCTTGCGACGGACTCGCATGTTCCGGAATTCCTGCCCTGGGCATGAAGGACGGCGATTCCATGCGGAGAGGGAGAGGCTTCCGCCTCCGGGCCAGCTCTTGAAATCTGGGGATGTGGATGCTCCCCGCGCGCAGCGGCGATACGGTGGGACGATCATGTGTCCGATCACAATGCCGGCGGTTTGCGGCCCTTTTTCTTCGCATCTGCGGCGAAACGTCCCGCATTGCACCCATCCTGAAATCGTAACGATTTAAATGGCTTTGCGTCCGGGGTTTCGCGGCCGCCCGGAAAACAACACAATGAATGGGGCGAAAGCCGGACAAAGCCTTGCGCGGGGCCGCTCACTGCGCTAACGACGGGGCGTTGCAACATACTTTCTCGGCTTGCAGGTCTTGGACCAACAGGCGTCTCTCCGGCGCCACGAGCAGGCAGGATGGACGCCAATGACTGAACTTCTCGGTTCCTATATCCCGATCGCCATCTTCATCGGTATTGCGCTCGTGATCGGCCTTGCGCTGCTGGTCGCGCCGTTTGCCGTCGCATACAAGGCCCCCGATTCGGAAAAGCTCTCCGCTTACGAGTGCGGCTTCAATGCGTTTGACGATGCGCGCATGAAATTCGATATCCGCTTCTACCTGGTGTCGATCCTCTTCATCATCTTCGACCTCGAAGTCGCTTTCCTCTTTCCCTGGGCCGTCTCCTTCGGCGACATGGGCTGGTTCGGCTTCTGGTCGATGATGGTCTTCCTCGGTGTGCTGACCATCGGCTTTATCTACGAATGGAAGAAGGGAGCGCTCGAATGGGAGTAGCCCACACCAACACGACGCTCGTCGCGCCGCAGGCCAAGGGGATCATCGATCCCAACACCGGCAAGCCCGTCGGCAGCAACGACGCCTTCTTCGGCGAGATCAACAACGAACTCGCCGACAAGGGCTTTCTCGTCACCTCGACGGATGAGCTTATCACCTGGGCCCGCACCGGCTCGCTGATGTGGATGACCTTCGGTCTCGCCTGCTGCGCGGTGGAGATGATGCAGCTCTCCATGCCGCGTTACGACGTCGAGCGCTTCGGATTTGCCCCGCGCGCCTCGCCGCGCCAGTCCGACGTCATGATCGTCGCCGGCACGCTGACCAACAAGATGGCGCCTGCGCTCCGCAAGGTCTACGACCAGATGCCGGAGCCGCGCTACGTCATCTCGATGGGTTCCTGCGCAAACGGCGGCGGCTACTATCACTATTCCTATTCGGTGGTGCGCGGCTGTGACCGCGTGGTGCCGGTCGACATCTATGTACCAGGCTGTCCTCCCACGGCGGAAGCGCTCCTTTACGGCGTGCTCCTGCTGCAGAAGAAGATCCGCCGGACCGGTACGATCGAGCGTTAAGGGCAGGGGACTTTAGATATGAGCGAAGCCCTCCAGGAGCTTTCCTCCCATATCGGCGAAGCGGCGGGCAACCTCGTCGCCGCCGCCGATATCGCCTTTGGCGAACTCACCCTGAAGACGGACGGCGCCCGCGTCGTCGAGCTTCTGACCTTCCTGCGCGACGACGTGCAGTGCGGCTTCGTCAACCTCGTCGATATCTGCGGCGTGGACTGGCCGGCCCGTGCCGAGCGTTTCGACGTGGTCTACCACCTCCTGTCGCCGCGCCAGAACGTGCGCATCCGCGTCAAGGTGGCGACCGGCGAGGACCAGCCCGTTCCCTCCGCCTGCGCGGTCTATCCGGGCGCCGACTGGTTCGAGCGCGAAGCCTACGACATGTACGGCATCCTCTTCACCGGCCATCCGGACCTGCGCCGCATCCTCACCGACTACGGCTTCGAGGGGCACCCGCTGCGCAAGGATTTCCCGACGACCGGCTTCGTGGAAGTGCGCTACGACGACGAGGTCAAGCGCGTCGTGTACGAGCCCGTCGAACTGAAGCAGGAATTCCGCAACTTCGACTTCCTCTCCCCCTGGGAAGGCACGGACTATGTGCTGCCGGGCGATGAGAAGGCGAAGCAGTAATCAGGAAGTAGGCAATAGCCAATAGGCAGTAGGAAGGAGCAAGCGGACGACGATCAATTCCTATCAGGACCTGAAGGTTTGGCAGCGTGCCATGGATCTAGCGGTCGAAAGCTATGAACTGACGCGGCGGTTTCCCCGTGAAGAGGTTTATGGAATGGTATCGCAAATACGCCGGTCGGCGGCCTCGGTTGCCGCCAACATTGCGGAAGGTCATGGCCGAGATGCTACAGGGCACTATGTCCAGCATCTCAAGTTCGCCCAGGGTTCGCTGAAGGAGTTGGAGACGCATCTGATACTTTCATCCCGCGTTGGAATTGCTTCGCCTGAGAAGGTGATTTCCTTGATGAAGTCGAGTGATGAAGTAGGAAGGATGCTCAGATCGCTGATCCGCAGTTTGCAGGATGGACGAAATGAACGCACGGAATGAACTAACCCCTACTGCCTACTGCCTATTGGCTAATTCCTCCCAGCGCGGAGCGCGCCCATGAACGAGCACAACGTTCGCAACTTTAATATCAACTTCGGGCCGCAGCACCCGGCAGCACACGGCGTGTTGCGCCTCGTGCTCGAACTCGACGGCGAAATCGTCGAGCGCGTCGATCCGCATATCGGCCTCTTGCACCGCGGCACCGAGAAGCTGATCGAGACGAAGACCTATCTCCAGGCCGTGCCCTATTTCGACCGCCTCGACTACGTGGCGCCGATGAACCAGGAGCACGCCTTCGCGCTTGCCGTCGAAAAGCTGACGGGCACGGAAGTGCCGATCCGAGGCCAGCTCATCCGCGTGCTCTACTCCGAAATCGGCCGTATCCTCTCGCACCTCCTCAACGTCACAACGCAGGCCATGGACGTCGGCGCGCTGACGCCGCCGCTCTGGGGCTTCGAGGAACGCGAAAAGCTGATGGTGTTCTACGAGCGGGCCTGCGGCGCGCGCATGCACTCGGCCTATATCCGCCCCGGCGGCGTGCACCAGGACCTGCCGCACGAGCTGGTGGAAGACATCGGCAAGTGGATCGACCCGTTCCTGAAGACCGTCGACGATATCGACGAACTTTTGACCGGCAACCGAATCTTCAAGCAGCGCAACGTCGATATCGGCGTCGTGAAGCTGGAGGACTGCTGGGCCTGGGGCTTTTCGGGCGTCATGGTGCGCGGCTCGGGTGCGGCCTGGGACCTGCGCCGCTCGCAGCCCTACGAGTGCTATTCCGACCTCGACTTCGACATCCCGATCGGCAAGAACGGCGACTGCTACGACCGTTACGTCATCCGCATGATCGAGATGCGCGAAGCGGCGAAGATCATGCGCCAGTGCGTCGACCGCCTGCTCGGCGATGCCAAGGTCGGCCCGGTCTCCTCGATCGACGGCAAGATGGTGCCGCCGAAGCGCGGCCAGATGAAGCGCTCGATGGAAGCGCTCATCCACCATTTCAAGCTCTACACCGAAGGCTACCACGTGCCGGCCGGCGAGGTGTATGCGGCCGTCGAGGCGCCGAAGGGTGAGTTCGGCGTCTACGTCGTCGCCGACGGCACCAACAAGCCGTATCGCTGCAAGATCCGCGCCCCGGGTTACGCCCACCTGCAGGCGATGGATTTCATCTGTCGCGGCCACCAGCTCGCCGATGTCTCGGCGATCCTCGGCTCGCTCGACATCGTGTTCGGCGAGGTCGATCGCTGATGCCGAACGTTGCCCTTGCCACGCTGATCCTCTTGGGGACCGCCGCTGCCGCCAACGCGCAGCAGGAGGTGCAGATCGGTGCGTCCGGCACCACCATGGGTGCACTGGCGAGCCAGGGCTACGAGATCAAGGCGGCGGCGCCGAACGGCAGCCGCTACGTCGTATTCATGCAGAAAGACACGTCGGCCTACGCCTGCGAATTCGTCAACACGACGCAAACGCAGTGCCGGCAGATCAATTGAGACAAGGCGTTACAGAATGTCCGTTCGTCGACTAGCCGATGACAATGTCCAGCCCGCCAGCTTCGCCTTCACCAAGGAGAACGCGGCCTGGGCCAAGGCAACGATCAACAAGTATCCGAAGGGCCGCCAGCAGTCGGCGGTCATCCCGCTTCTGATGCGGGCGCAGGAGCAGGACGGCTGGGTCACCAAGGCGGCGATCGAATCCGTCGCCGACATGCTCGGCATGGCCTATATCCGCGTGCTCGAGGTCGCGACCTTCTACACCCAGTTCCAGCTGCTGCCGGTCGGTACGCGCGCCCATGTCCAGGTCTGCGGCACGACGCCCTGCATGCTGCGCGGCGCGGAAGACCTGATCAATGTCTGCAAGAAGCGCATCCATCCCGAGCCCTTCCATCTCAATGAGACGGGCACGCTCTCCTGGGAAGAGGTCGAGTGTCAGGGCGCCTGCGTCAACGCGCCGATGATCATGATCTTCAAGGACAGCTATGAGGACCTGACAGCGACGCAGCTCGAGCACATCATCGACCGTTTCGATGCCGGCAAGGGCGCCGACATCACGCCCGGCCCGCAGGTCGACCGCATCTTCTCCGCCCCGGTCGGCGGCCTCACCAGCCTCAACGAGCCGGAAGCAGTCGCGAAGAAGGCGCCGGCCCGTGCCCGGAAGACCGAGGAGGAGAGCGTCAGCGTTCCCCCGTCGAATGCCGCAAAGCCGAAGACGGATGCCGTCGAGACCGATCCCAAGCTGAAGACGCCGGCGACCGCCAAGGCCGAAGCGGCCGCCAACACCAAGGTGACCGGCGACACGCGCGCCGAAGGCGGCGATGACGCCGCCAAGCAGCCGATCGCGGCCGCTACCGGCAAGCCGTCGCTGGAAGACAAGAACCGTCCGGCCGGCATCGCCCGCCCGCAAACGCCCGACGACCTGAAGCTCATCTCCGGCGTCGGCCCGAAGATCGAGGGCATTCTCCACGAGCTCGGCATCTTCACTTTCGCGCAGGTCGCGGCCTGGAAGAAGGCGGAGCGCGAATGGGTCGATTCCTATCTGAATTTTAAGGGCCGCATCGAGCGCGACGACTGGGTCAAGCAGGCCAAGGCGCTCGCCAAGGGCGGCGAAGCGGAATACATCCGCGTCTTCGGCAAGAAGCCGCGGTAAAGGGGTGAATCATGCTTAAGGACCAGGATCGCATCTTCACCAACATCTACGGCACCAAGGACAAGTCGCTGAAGGGCGCCATGGCCCGCGGCCATTGGGACGGCACCAAGCAGCTGCTCGAAAAGGGCCGTGACTGGATCGTCAACGAGGTCAAGGCCTCGGGCCTGCGCGGCCGCGGCGGCGCCGGCTTCCCGACCGGCCTTAAGTGGTCCTTCATGCCGAAGGAATCCGACGGCCGTCCGCACTATCTCGTCGTCAACGCCGACGAATCCGAGCCCGGCACCTGCAAGGACCGCGATATCCTGCGCCACGATCCGCACACGCTGATCGAAGGCTGCGTCGTCGCCTCCTTCGCCATGGGCGCGAACGCCGCCTATATCTATGTGCGCGGCGAGTTCATCCGCGAGCGCGAGGCGCTGCAGGCGGCGATCGACGAGTGCTACGACGCCGGCCTTCTCGGCAAGAACAACAAGCTCGGCTATGATATCGACATCTATGTCCACCACGGCGCCGGCGCCTATATCTGCGGGGAAGAGACCGCGCTGCTCGAAAGCCTGGAAGGCAAGAAGGGCCAGCCGCGCCTGAAGCCGCCGTTCCCGGCGAATATGGGCCTCTATGGCTGCCCGACGACGGTCAACAACGTCGAATCGATCGCCGTGACGCCGACCATCCTGCGCCGCGGCGCGAGCTGGTTCTCCTCGTTCGGCCGCCCGAACAATGTCGGCACCAAGCTGTTCATGATGTCCGGCCACGTCAATCGTCCCTGCACGGTCGAGGAGGCCATGGGCATCTCCTTCAAGGAAATGGTCGAAAAGCACGGCGGCGGCATCCGCGGCGGCTGGGACAACCTGCTTGCCGTCATCCCCGGCGGCGCATCCTGCCCGGTCGTCAAGGCCGAGGACATGATGAACGTGACGCTCGACTTCGACGGCCTGCGCGAGGTGAAATCCTCCTTCGGCACCGGCGGCATGATCATCATGGACCGCTCGACCGACATCATCAAGGCGATCTGGCGCATCTCGGCCTTCTTCAAGCACGAGAGCTGCGGCCAGTGCACGCCGTGCCGCGAAGGTACCGGCTGGATGATGCGCGTCATGGAGCGCATGGTGCGGGGCAATGCGCAGAAGCGCGAAATCGACATGCTGTTCGACGTGACGAAGCAGATCGAAGGCCACACGATCTGCGCGCTCGGCGATGCGGCGGCCTGGCCGATCCAGGGCCTCATCCGCAATTTCCGCCCGGAAATCGAAGCACGCATCGACCAGTACACGGCCAACGCCATGGCGCATGGCGCCGTGCTCGAAGCAGCGGAGTAAGGTGATGAAGACGCCGGCAGGACAGGATGCGAATGCAACCAGGGTTCAGCCGGCGGAAGCCGGCGGGAGCGATCCTTTCGGGCTCGCGCCCTGGCTGAGAACGATGCCGGACGTGCCACTGCACCCGCTGATGGCCCATCCGGTGGCGGCGATGGCCGCGACGACCGCGATCGGCTTGGGCATTGCGGGCCAGATGGCCGGTGCGATGCTGGGCCTGATGCAGAGCGCGGCGGAGCGGGCCAAGGTGGCGCTGGACGAGGCCGCGGAGGCGAAAGCGCAGCCGCAGCCGGTGGAGCCGGTCAAGGCGAAGCCGGTGCTGACCGTGGTGCCGAAGGCGGAAAAGCCCGCCGTGGCGAAGACGGTGACGGTGGCGCGCGAGAAAAGTGCGACGCCGAAGACGGCGGAGGCCAGGCCGGTGCGCAAGGCTCCGGCGGCAAGGACCGCAAAGGCCGACGACCTGAAAGCGATTTCGGGCATCGGGCCGAAGCTGGAGCAGGTGCTGAACGGCATGGGCTTCCGACGCTATGCCGACATCGCGGGCCTGAAGCCCGCCGATGTCGCAAGGATCGAAGCCGAACTCGGTTTCGCAGGGCGCATCGCCCGCGATGGCTGGGTGGAGCAGGCAAGGGCGCTGGCGAAGGGCAGGGGCTGAGACCCCGCCGGAACCGGCAGATGGAACAAGGCCGAAGGGACGGGACCCGGACCTGAGGCTGGACAGAATGGCGCTGGCGAGACGCGGGGTTTTCCCGCGTCAAAAGCGGGATTGAGATATGGCAAAGCTGAAAGTCGACGGAAAAGAAATCGAAGTCCCGGATCACTTCACGCTGCTTCAGGCGTGCGAGGAGGCCGGCGCCGAGGTTCCGCGCTTCTGTTTCCACGAGCGGCTGTCGGTTGCCGGCAACTGCCGCATGTGCCTCGTCGAGGTGAAGGGCGGCCCGCCGAAGCCGGCGGCCTCCTGCGCCATGGGCGTACGGGACCTGCGTCCCGGCCCGAACGGCGAGCCGCCGGAAGTCTTCACGACCACGCCGATGGTCAAGAAGGCGCGCGAAGGCGTGATGGAGTTCCTGCTCATCAACCACCCGCTGGATTGCCCGATCTGCGACCAGGGCGGCGAATGCGACCTGCAGGACCAGGCGATGGCCTTCGGCATCGACTCGTCGCGCTACGCGGAGAACAAGCGCGCGGTCGAGGACAAGTATATCGGTCCGCTCGTCAAGACGATCATGAACCGCTGCATTCACTGCACGCGCTGCGTCCGCTTCACGACGGAAGTGGCCGGAATCACCGAGCTCGGCCTCATCGGCCGCGGCGAGGATGCCGAGATCACCACCTATCTCGAACAGGCGATGACCTCGGAGTTGCAGGGCAACGTGGTCGACCTCTGCCCGGTCGGCGCGCTGACCTCCAAGCCCTTCGCCTTCACGGCCCGCCCGTGGGAGCTGAGCAAGACCGAATCGATCGACGTCATGGACGCCGTCGGCTCGGCCATCCGCGTCGATACCCGCGGCCGCGAGGTGATGCGCATCCTGCCGCGCGTCAACGAGGAGATCAACGAGGAGTGGATCTCCGACAAGACCCGCTTCATCTGGGACGGCCTGAAGACCCAGCGCCTCGACCGCCCCTATGTCCGCAAGGACGGCCGCCTGCAGCCCGCAAGCTGGGCCGAGGCCTTCGGCGCCATCAAGGCTGCCGTCGCCGGCAAGCCGGGCGAGCGCATCGGTGCGATAGCCGGCGACCTCGCCTCGGTCGAGGAGATCTACGCGCTGCGCGAACTCATGACCGCCCTCGGCTCCGTCAATGTCGACTGCCGCCAGGACGGTTCGGTGCTCGACCCGTCGCTCGGCCGCGCCAGCTACCTGTTCAACCCGACCATCGAAGGCATCGAGCAGGCCGATGCGCTGCTCATCGTCGGCGCCAATCCGCGCCTTGAAGCCGCCGTGCTCAACGCCCGCATCCGCAAGCGCTGGCGCATGGACAACTTCCCGATCGGCGTGATCGGCGTCGAGGGCGAGCTGCGCTACGGCTACGAGTATCTCGGCGCCGGCACGGACACGCTCTCCGGCCTCCTCGACGGTTCCGTCAAGTTCGCCGCCAAGCTGAAGAAGGCCGAACGCCCGATGATCATCATCGGCCAGGGCGCGCTGTCGCGTCCTGACGGCCTCGCCGTCCTCTCGGCCGTCTCCGCGCTGGCGGAGAAGGTCGGCGCGGTGAAGGCGGACTGGAACGGCCTTGCCGTCCTCCACACCGCAGCCGCGCGTGTCGGAGGCCTCGACCTCGGCTTCGTGCCGGGCGAGGGGGGCAAGACGGCGGCCGACATGCTCACCGGCACCGACGTGCTCTTCCTGCTCGGCGCCGACGAGATGGATTTTTCGAAGAAGACCGCCTTCACGGTCTATATCGGCTCGCACGGCGACAATGCGGCGCATGTCGCCGACGTCATCCTGCCGGGCGCGACCTATACCGAGAAGTCGGGCACCTGGGTCAACACCGAAGGCCGCGTCCAGATGGGCAACCGCGCCGGCTTCGCGCCGGGCGACGCCCGCGAGGACTGGGCGATCCTGCGCGCGCTGTCCGACGTGCTCGGCAAGAAGCTGCCCTTCGATTCGCTCGTCCAGTTGCGCGCGAAGCTCTACGAGGCGCACCCGCATTTCGCTGCGATCGACGAGATTGCTGCGGGTGAAATCGCCGATCTTTCCGCGCTTGCGAAAAAAGGCGGGACGATGGCGAATTCCGGGTTTGCGTCTCCGATCAAAGACTTCTATTTGACGAACCCGATAGCGCGCGCCTCCGCGGTCATGGCCGAGTGCTCGGCGCTTGCCCGCAACAATTTCAAAGCCGCGGCGGAATGAGCGCGAAGGAATAGACGGTAATGGACGCTTTCATTTCGACCTATGTCTGGCCCGGCGTGATCATGGTGGCGCAGTCGTTGCTGCTCCTGGTCGCGCTCCTGGTCTTCATCGCCTACGTGCTTCTCGCAGACCGCAAGATCTGGGCGGCCGTGCAGCTTCGCCGCGGCCCGAACGTCGTCGGCCCCTGGGGTCTCTTCCAGTCCTTCGCCGACCTCCTGAAGTTCGTCTTCAAGGAGCCGGTCATCCCGGCGACGGCCAACAAGGTGATCTTCCTGCTCGCGCCGCTCGTCTCCGTGACGCTGGCGCTCGCCACCTGGGCGGTCGTGCCGCTGAACGACGGCTGGGTGATCGCCAACATCAATGTCGGCATCCTCTACATCTTCGCGATCTCCTCGCTCGAAGTCTACGGCATCATCATGGGCGGCTGGGCTTCGAACTCGAAGTACCCGTTCCTCGGCGCGCTGCGCTCCGCCGCGCAGATGGTCTCCTATGAAGTCTCCATCGGTTTCGTCATCGTCACCGTGCTGCTCTGCGTCGGCTCGCTGAATCTGACGGATATCGTCAATTCGCAGCGCGACGGCCTCGGCACGATGATCGGCCTGCCAGGTTCTTTCCTCGACTGGCACTGGCTGGCGCTGTTCCCGATGTTCGTGGTGTTCTTCATCTCGGCGCTGGCCGAGACGAACCGCCCGCCCTTCGACCTTCCGGAAGCCGAATCCGAACTCGTCGCCGGCTTCATGGTCGAATACGGCTCTACCCCGTACATGATGTTCATGCTCGGTGAATATGCCGCCATCTGCCTGATGTGCGCGCTGACCACGATCCTCTTCCTCGGCGGCTGGTTGCCCCCGGTCGACGTCTGGTTCCTCAACTGGGTCCCGGGCATCATCTGGTTCGTCTTGAAGGCGTCCTTCGTCTTCTTCATGTTCGCGATGGTGAAGGCCTTCGTGCCGCGCTACCGCTACGACCAGCTCATGCGTCTCGGCTGGAAGGTCTTCCTGCCGATCTCGCTCGCCATGGTCGTCATCGTTGCATTCGTGCTGAAGCTCACGGGCTGGTCCGCATGACCGCCCGCGATTTCAGCAGCATTGGAGCTTGAAATGGCTAGTCTTTCGCAAGCCGTAAATTCGCTGTTCCTCAAGGAATTCGTCGGCGCGTTCTTCCTGTCGATGCGCTACTTCTTCCGTCCGAAGGCGACGGTGAACTATCCCTTCGAAAAGGGCCCGGTCTCCCCGCGCTTCCGCGGCGAGCATGCGCTGCGCCGCTATCCGAACGGCGAGGAACGCTGCATCGCCTGCAAGCTGTGCGAAGCCATCTGTCCGGCTCAGGCCATCACCATCGAGGCCGGCCCCCGCCGCAACGACGGCACGCGCCGCACGGTGCGTTACGATATCGACATGGTGAAGTGCATCTATTGCGGCTTCTGCCAAGAGGCCTGCCCGGTCGACGCCATCGTCGAGGGCCCGAACTTCGAGTTCTCGACGGAAACGCGCGAAGAACTCTACTACGACAAGCAGAAGCTGCTCGAGAACGGCGATCGCTGGGAGCGGGAAATCGCCCGCAACATCGCTATGGATTCGCCTTACCGCTGATTTCGGGCGGAAGGCATAACGAACGTGAAGTGCCTGACGAGCGGTCGTCAGGCTTCGACGGGGCAGGGGGAACCTTCTCCGGGGAAGACGAAAAGGCACCAAAATGGGTCTGCAGGCTCTATTCTTCTATCTGTTCGCCTTCGTGGCGGTGGCGTCCGCCTTCATGGTGATCGCGTCCAGGAACCCGGTCTATTCCGTGCTGTTCCTGATCCTCACCTTCTTCAATTCGGCGGGCCTCTTCCTCCTGACGGGCGCCGAGTTCCTGGCGATGATCCTGCTGGTCGTCTATGTCGGCGCGGTCGCGGTCCTCTTCCTCTTCGTCGTCATGATGCTCGACATCGATTTCGCCGAACTGAGGGCAGGTGCACTGGAATATGCGCCGGTCGGCGCGCTGATCGGCCTGATCCTCGCGATCGAGCTCGTGGTCGTCGTCGGCGGCTCGACGCTCTCGCCGGAAATCGCCAGCAATGCCGCGATGCCGATCCCGCCGGCCGCCGAGCGCCAGAACACGGCCGCCCTCGGCGACGTGCTCTATACGCATTACGCCTATTTCTTCCAGATTGCCGGCCTCGTGCTGCTCGTCGCCATGATCGGCGCGATCGTGCTGACGCTGCGCCACAAGCCGCATATCAAGCGCCAGGATATCCCGACCCAAGTCGCCCGCACGCCGGAGACCGCCGTCGAGATCGTCAAGGTGAAGCCCGGGCAGGGCATCTGAGGCAGCGCGAGACCAAGGAAAAGCATCATGGAAATCGGTATTTCCCACTACCTCACCGTCAGCGCCATCCTCTTCACCCTCGGCGTCTTCGGCATCTTCCTGAACCGGAAGAACGTCATCGTCATCCTGATGTCGATCGAACTCATCCTGCTGTCGGTCAACATCAACATGGTCGCATTCTCGCACTTCCTGAACGACATCGTCGGCCAGGTCTTCGCGCTGTTCATTCTGACCGTCGCGGCTGCGGAAGCGGCCATCGGTCTTGCAATTCTCGTCGTCTTCTACCGCAACCGCGGTTCGATCGCCGTCGAAGACGTCAATATGATGAAGGGCTGATCGGGTCATGGATACCATCATCAAGGCAATCGTCTTCCTTCCGCTGATCGGCTTCCTGATCGCCGGGCTCAGCGGCAATGCCATCGGCGCCAAGGCGTCCGAATATGTCACGTCCGGCTTCATGATCATCGCGGCCGTGCTGTCGTGGATCGTCTTCTTCGACGTCGCCATGGGCGAGACGGAGATGGTCAAGGTCAGCGTGCTGCGCTGGATCCAGTCCGGCGGCCTGGATGTCGAATGGGCGTTCCGCGTCGATACGCTGACGGCCGTCATGCTCGTCGTCGTCAACTCGGTCTCGACGCTCGTGCACGTCTATTCGATCGGCTACATGCATCATGACCCGCATCGGCCGCGCTTCTTCGCCTACCTGTCGCTCTTCACCTTCGCCATGCTCATGCTGGTGACGTCGGACAACCTCCTGCAGATGTTCTTCGGCTGGGAAGGCGTGGGCCTTGCGTCCTACCTCCTCATCGGTTTCTGGTACAAGAAGCCGTCGGCCTGCGCCGCCGCCATGAAGGCCTTCATCGTCAACCGCGTCGGCGACTTCGGCTTCATCCTCGGCATTTCCAGCGTGTTCGTGCTCTTCGGCTCGATCAACCTGGAGACGATCTTCGCAACGGCCGCGACCTATCTGCCGGCCGAGGGCGCCGCGGATGCCGCCGACCCGGTCATCACGCTGTTCGGCATGACGCTCGACAAGTCGCATGCGCTGACCGCCACCTGCCTCCTGCTCTTCATGGGCGCGATGGGCAAGTCGGCGCAGTTCCTGCTGCACACCTGGCTGCCGGACGCCATGGAAGGCCCGACCCCGGTTTCGGCGCTCATCCATGCCGCGACCATGGTCACCGCCGGCGTCTTCCTCGTCGCCCGCATGTCGCCGATCTTCGAACTGTCGCATGACGCCCTCGTGGTCGTGACGCTCGTCGGCGCCATCACCGCCTTCTTCGCGGCGACCGTCGGCCTCGTGCAGAACGACATCAAGCGCGTCATCGCCTATTCGACCTGCTCGCAGCTCGGCTACATGTTCGTCGCGCTCGGCATCGGCGCCTATGGCGCGGCGATCTTCCACCTGTTCACGCACGCCTTCTTCAAGGCGCTGCTGTTCCTCGGCGCCGGCTCCGTGATCCATGCCGTCGACGGCGAGCAGGACATGCGCCACATGGGCGGCCTTCGCAAGCATATCCCGATCACCTTCTGGATGATGACGATCGGCACGCTGGCGCTGACCGGCGTCGGCATTCCGGGCACCGTCATCGGCTTTGCCGGCTTCTTCTCGAAGGATGCGATCATCGAATCGGCTTTCGCCTCGCACAGCCCGGTTGCCGGCTTCGCCTTCGTGCTCCTGGTCGTCGCCGCGCTGTTCACCAGCTTCTACTCCTGGCGCCTGGCCTTCATGACCTTCTTCGGCAAGCCGCGCGCCTCGGCCGACGTCATGCATCATGTGCATGAATCGCCGTCCGTCATGCTGGTGCCGCTTTATCTGCTGGCCGCCGGTGCGGTGGTCGCAGGCGTGGTCTTCGTCGAATATTTCTACGGCCACCATTACGACGAATTCTGGCAGGGCGCGCTCTTCACGCTTCCCGAAAACCACCTCGTGCACGAGTTCCACAACGTGCCGCTGTGGGTGAAGTGGAGCCCGTTCGCGGCCATGGCCATCGGCTTCGTCACCGCCTGGTACATGTACATCCGTTCGCCGGAAACGCCGAAATACCTCGCCGAGCAGCATCGCGGCCTCTACCAGTTCCTGCTCAACAAGTGGTACTTCGACGAACTGTACGACTTCATCTTCGTCCGTCCCGCCATGTGGATCGGCAAGTTCCTCTGGAAGAAGGGTGACGGCGCCGTCATCGACGGCCTCGGCCCGAACGGTGTCGCCGCCCGCGTCGTGGACGTCACGGATCGCGTCGTCCGCCTCCAGACCGGTTACCTCTATCACTACGCATTCGCGATGCTGCTCGGTATTGCAGCACTCGTCACCTGGATGATGCTCGGGAGCTCCCTCTGATGACCGATTGGCCCATTCTTTCAGCGGTCACCTTCCTCCCGCTCGTCGGCGTGGCGCTTCTGCTGCTGACCCGCGAGGACAGCCCCTACGGCCGCCGCAACATCCTGAACGTCTCGCTTTTGACGACGGTCTTCACCTTCGTGCTCTCGCTCTTCATCTGGATCGGCTTCGACAATGCGAATCCCGGCTTCCAGATGGTCGAGAAGGCCGAATGGCTCGGCACCGGCATTTCCTACCATCTCGGCGTCGACGGCATCTCCATGCTGTTCGTCATCCTGTCGACCTTCCTGATGCCGTTCTGCGTGCTGGCAAGCTGGCATTCGGTCGAAAAGCGCCTGCGCGAATACATGATCGCCTTCCTGCTGCTGGAAGTGTTCATGGTCGGCGTCTTCGTCTCGCTCGACATCGTGCTCTTCTACGTCTTCTTCGAAGCCGGCCTCATCCCGATGTTCATCATCATCGGCGTGTGGGGCGGCAAGGATCGCGTCTACGCCTCCTACAAGTTCTTCCTCTATACCCTGCTCGGCTCGGTGTTGATGCTGCTCGCCATCATGGCGATGTACTGGCAGGCCGGCACGACCGACATCACGGAACTGCTCGCCTACAACTTCCCGGCCCACATGCAGACCTGGCTGTGGCTCGCCTTCTTCGCCTCCTTCGCGGTGAAGATGCCGATGTGGCCGGTGCACACCTGGCTTCCGGACGCCCACGTCCAGGCGCCGACGGCAGGCTCGGTCATCCTGGCCGGCGTGCTCTTGAAGCTCGGCGGCTACGGTTTCATCCGCTTCTCGCTCGCCATGTTCCCGCTGGCGTCGGACTATTTCGCGCCCTTCGTCTTCGCCCTGTCGGTCATCGCCATCATCTACACCTCGCTGGTGGCGCTGATGCAGGACGACATCAAGAAGCTGATCGCCTATTCGTCGGTCGCCCATATGGGCTACGTCACCATGGGCATCTTCGCGGCGAATGTGCAGGGCCTGCAGGGTGCCATCTTTCAGATGCTCTCGCACGGCATCGTCTCGGGCGCGCTCTTCCTGTGCGTCGGCGTCGTCTATGACCGGCTGCACACCCGCGAGATCGCGGCCTATGGCGGCCTCGTCAACAACATGCCGAAATACGCCGTCGCCTTCATGATCTTCACCATGGCGAATGTCGGCCTTCCGGGCACGTCGGGCTTCGTCGGCGAGTTCATGACGCTGATCGGCGTCTTCCGCGCCAACACCTGGGTCGCGCTCTTCGCCACCACGGGCGTCATCCTCTCGGCCGCCTACGCGCTCTGGCTCTACCGCCGGGTGATCTTCGGTGCGCTGGAGAAGGAAAGCCTGAAGGCGCTGCTCGACCTCGATGTGCGCGAGAAGCTGCTGCTCTACCCGCTCCTGATCCTCACGATCTTCTACGGTGTCTATCCGGCGCCGGTATTCGATGCGACGGCGGCTTCGGTCGACGCGCTGCTCAATAACTACTCCGCGGCTCTGCAGGCGGCGCAATCCGTTGCGCTTTCGGCGAACTGACGACGGGACTCGAAGACATGACCGCTGATACGATCCTTGCCAGCCTTCAACTCTCGACCCCCGAGATCATTCTTGCCGTCGGCGCCCTGGTCCTTCTGATGATCGGCGTGTTCTCCGGCGAGCGCTCGGGCACGACCGTCACCGGGCTCGCCGTCGCGCTGCTCATCATCTCCGGCCTCTGGCTGGTTCTCGCCACGGGCGAGGGCCAGGCCTATGGCGGCGCCTTCGTCTCCGATCCCTTCGCCAAGTTCATGAAGGTGCTGGCGCTGATCGGCTCGATCACCGCCATGGTGATGACGGTCGGCCACGCCCGCTCGGAGCAGCTCGATCGCTTCGAGTTCCCGGTCCTCATCGTGCTGTCGACGCTCGGCATGCTGCTGATGATCTCCGCCAACAGCCTTCTGTCGCTCTATCTTGCGCTGGAACTCCAGTCGCTGGCGCTCTACGTCGTCGCCGCGATCAACCGCGAGAGCCTGCGCTCGACGGAAGCGGGTCTCAAATATTTCGTGCTCGGCGCGCTGTCCTCGGGCATGCTGCTCTACGGCATGTCGCTGGTCTACGGCTTCACCGGCCATATCGGCTTCCAGGAGATCGCCGCCGCGCTGACGGCCGAGGGCCGCTCGCTCGGCCTCGTCTTCGGCCTGGTCTTCATCCTCGCCGGCCTTGCCTTCAAGATCTCGGCCGTGCCGTTTCACATGTGGACGCCGGACGTCTATGAAGGCGCGCCGACCCCGGTCACGGCCTTCTTCGCCGCCGCGCCGAAGGTCGCCGCCATGGCCATGCTGGTGCGCATCGTCATCGATGCCTTCGAGCCCGTCGTCGCCGACTGGCAGCAGGTCATCGTCTTCATCTCGATCGCCTCCATGCTGCTCGGCGCGTTTGCCGCCATCGGCCAGCGCAACATCAAGCGCCTGATGGCCTATTCCTCTATCGGCCATATGGGCTATGCGCTGGTCGGCCTTGCCGCCGGCTCCATGGCGGGCGTGCGCGGCGTCGCGCTCTACATGCTCATCTACATGGTCATGACGCTCGGCACCTTCGCCATCATCCTCGCCATGCGCCGCAAGGAAGGCGGCAATGTCGAGGACATCAACGACCTCGCCGGCCTCTCCTCGACCAATCCGTTCATGGCGACCGTGCTGACGATCCTGATGTTCTCGCTTGCCGGCATCCCGCCGATGGCAGGCTTCTTCGCAAAATACTTCGTGTTCATGGCGGCCATCGAGGCGCATCTCTATGCGCTCGCCATCATCGGCGTGCTCGCCTCGGTCGTCGGCGCCTACTACTACCTGCGCATCATCAAGGTGATGTGGTTCGACGAGCCGACGGGTGAGTTCGCCCGCACCGCCGGCGAACTGAAGCTGGTCTTCGGTCTCTCCGGCCTGTTCGTCGTCGGCTATGTGCTGATCGGCGGGCCGATCGGCGCGGCTGCCGAAGCCGCCGCCCGGACCTTCTTTTGAGCGGGTCCGGCACGCACCGCCGGATGTCGCTCGACGACTTCCGGCACGAGGCGCTCGCCGATGTGGGCTCGACCAATACGGAATGCCTGGAGCGCGCCCGAAAGGGCGCGCTTTCCGGTCTCTGGATCACGGCGGAGCGGCAGACGGGCGGGCGCGGCCGGCGCGGGCGGGCGTGGTTTTCCGAACCGGGCAACCTCTATGCTTCGCTCCTCCTGATCGACCCGGCGCCGATGGACCGGCTCGGCTCCCTGCCGCTTGCCGTCGCCGTCGCGGTGCAGGACGCGGTGCGCCGCATCATGCCGCTCGATGCGCCCGACGTGCTGATCAAGTGGCCGAACGACATCCTCGTCGACCGCCGCAAGGTCTGCGGCATCCTGATCGAAGGCGAGACGCTTCCCGATGGCCGCCATGCGCTGGTCATCGGCTGCGGCATCAATGTCTCGGTGGCGCCCGATGCCGGGCTCTATCCCGTCGCGACGCTGCGTGATTTCGGTGCGTCCGCTTCCCCTGAGGAATTGTTCGCCTATCTCTTCCAGTCGATGGCGCAAACGCTGTCGCTGTGGGACGGCGGACACGGGATTTCGGCCATCATGGAGCGCTGGAAAAGGGTGGCGGGGGGCATCGGGGAAAACATCACGGTCAACCTTCCCGATCGTTCTATTTCCGGGCGCTTTTCCGGAATTGATGATACAGGTCTCCTGAAACTGGAGACGGATGACGGCGGCACGCGGTTGATCGCGGCCGGCGACGTGTTTTTTGGATAGGAATTTTAGAAGCCGATGGCAAAAGAAGACGAACTGGTATTCCTGCCGCTTGGCGGCGTCGGCGAAATCGGCATGAACCTGGCGCTCTACGGCTACGGCCCGAGGAAGAACCGCCAGTGGATCATGGTCGATTGCGGCGTCACCTTCCCGGGGCCGGACCTGCCGGGGGTCGACCTCGTGCTGCCCGATATCCGCTTCCTCGCCAAGGAGCGCGAGAACCTCAAGGGCATCATCATCACCCATGCGCATGAGGACCATTACGGCGCTCTGAACGAGCTGTGGCCCGGCCTCAACGTGCCGGTCTATGCCTCGCCCTTCACCGCCGGCATGCTGGAGGCCAAGCGCGACTACGAGAAGAGCCGCACCGAAATCCCCGTGACGATCTTCAAGCAGGGCGACCGCATCAATGTCGGCCCGTTCGAGATCGAGGCGATCGGCGTCAACCACTCCATTCCCGAGCCGATGTCGCTGGCGATCAAGACGCCGCTCGGCACCGTCGTCCATACCGGCGACTGGAAGATCGATCTCGACCCGTCGCTCGGCCCGCTGACCGACGAGACGCGTTTCCGCAAGCTCGGCGACGAGGGCGTGCTGGCGCTGATCTGCGACAGCACGAACGCGTTGCGCGACGGCGTTTCGCCCTCCGAGCGCGAGGTGTCGGAAAGCCTCACCAGGATCATCGAGGCCGCCGAGGGCCGGGTGGGCATCACGACCTTCTCCTCGAATGTCGGCCGCATCCGCTCCATCGCCCAGGCCGCGGAGGCCGCCGGCCGCGAGGTGCTGTTGCTCGGCAGCTCCATGAAGCGCGTGACGGACGTTGCGCGCGACATCGGTCTGATGGAGGGCCTGAAACCGTTCATCGCGGAAGACGAGTTCGGCTATATCCCGCGCGACAAGGTCGTCGTCATCCTGACCGGCAGCCAGGGCGAGCCGCGGGCCGCGCTCGCCAAGATCGCCCGCGACGAGATGCGCAACGTCGCCTTCACCGACGGCGACACGATCATCTTCTCCTCGCGCGCCATCCCGGGCAACGAGAAGGCGATCAACGATATCAAGAACGGCCTGGTCGAGCAGGGCATCAACGTCATCACCGACAGCGAAGCGCTGGTGCACGTTTCCGGCCACCCGCGCCGCCACGAATTGCAGCAGATGTACGGCTGGACGCGCCCGAGGATGGTCGTGCCCGTGCATGGCGAGGCCACCCATCTCACCGCCCATGCCGAGCTTGCCGAACAGTCCGGCATCGCCGAGGTGCCGCGTGTGCGCAACGGCGATATCCTGAAGCTGGCGCCGGGCGAGCCCGAGGTGATCGACCAGGCCCCCTTCGGCCGCATCTTCAAGGACGGCAACCTCATCGGCGACTATGACGAGATGGGCATCGGCGACCGCCGCAAGCTCGCCTTCGTCGGCCATGTCGCCGTCAGCGTCCTGCTCGACAGCCGCTACGATTTCCAGGGCGACCCCGAAGTGGAGCCCTTCGGCCTGCCGCAGTTCGACGACGAGGGCGAGGACATGGGCGATACGCTCTATGACGCCGTGCTCGGCGCCGTCGAGAGCATACCGCGCGCGCGCCGCAAGGATCTGGAGATGGTGCGCGAGGCCGTGCGCCGCGCCGTGCGCTCCACCGCGAACGAGATCTGGGGCAAGAAGCCCGTCGTCACCGTCTTCCTGACGAAGGTCTGAGAAGACGGCCGCGGACCGTTCGTCCCGCCGCCCACGCGGCGGGGGAGCGGGGCTCGTCGGACGGGTGTGACAGCACGCCGCCCTCGCGCCGTTTGAACTTCGCCCGCGACGAGCGTAAAAGTCCCGCTGTCGCACGAGAGGCCGTCCATGCAGATCTTTTCCTACTTCGCCGTCTACTTCATCGTCTGGTGGATGACGCTTTTCGCCGTTCTGCCCTTCGGGCTGAAGACGCAGGCCGAGGCGGAGGAGGTGGTGCCCGGCACGGTGGAAAGCGCGCCGGCGCGCTTCCGTGGCGGCCGCGTGGTGCTGATAACCACGATCGTCTCCGCCATCATCTATGGCATCTGGTATGTCCTGTCGGTGCGCCTCGGCTACGGCATCGATTCCATCCCGCAATTCATGCCGGATTTCAAATAGGCGCCTGCCACAAAGGTTAACGCGCCATTCAGCGCCGCAGGCAAGCCATTCCATCTCTTCCGGGCCGCGCTGGAAAAGTCTTCCCCTGGCCCTACCTCCCATTTCCCTCGAAAGAGCCGGTGGAACTGCCGCGCTGACGTCGAGTCACGCGCTCTCGGAGGGTTTTGCATTACGTTGGGTGAGGCGGAGTGTCGCGGAGACCGCGCGGTGTGCGTCTTTGACGCATGGACCTGGCGAGCAAATTTGCTAGAGGGGGAGGCGTTGCGGGCAAAAAGCAAAAAAAAACAAGGCTGAAAGCCTTGTTTTACAGGTATCGCGTGATCTTTATCCGTTGTGCGGTGGCAGCGTCTGCGCGCGCCAAAGATCTGATCCTCCCAAGACTTGACCGCGAAAATGGCAAGAATTTGCACTTCCTGCCTGTTTTGTGGCTAGAAACTAGCCCAAACGTTAGGCGTTGTCATCCGCTTTTTTTGCATTTTTGCTACAGTGGAATAAAATTTTTCCATTGACAAGGCGCGCGCAATTTCTGTTATTGGCGGCCCCTTTTTTCTGCCACATTTCATCGGGCCGCGCAGGCGGTGGACAGCGCATCGAGTCGGCACCCCGCCGCGGCCTGCTGGGTTTCCTTCCTGTGGCGAAGCGTTTATGAACGCATCAAAATCAACGTCATTTTGCCCGATTCCCGAAATAGGGCGGATCAGTCACTCCGGAACCCGATATGCGCCTTTCCCGCTTCTTCCTGCCTATCCTCAAGGAAAACCCCAAGGAGGCCGAGATCGTCTCCCACCGGCTCATGCTGCGTGCGGGCATGATCAAGCAGCAGTCCCAGGGCATCTACACCTGGCTGCCGCTCGGCAAGCGCGTGCTCGACAAGGTGAACGCCATCATCCGCGAGGAGCAGAACCGCTCCGGCGCCGTCGAGCTTCTGATGCCGACGCTGCAGTCCGCCGAACTCTGGCAGGAAAGCGGCCGTTACGACGCGTATGGCAAGGAGATGCTGCGCATCAAGGACCGGCAGGAGCGTCCGATGCTCTACGGCCCCACCAACGAGGAGATGATCACCGACGTCTTCCGCTCGTTCGTGAAATCCTACAAGGACCTGCCGCTCAACCTCTACCATATCCAGCTGAAGTTCCGTGACGAGATCCGCCCGCGCTTCGGCACAATGCGCTCGCGCGAATTCCTGATGAAGGACGCCTATTCCTTCGATCTCGACCGCGAGGGCGCCGAGCATGCCTATAACCGCATGTTCGCAGCGTATCTGCGCACCTTCTCGCGCATGGGCCTGCGCGCCATTCCGATGCGTGCCGACACCGGCCCGATCGGCGGCAATCTCAGCCACGAATTCATCATCCTCGCCGATACCGGCGAGTCGGAAGTCTTCTGCCACAAGGACTTCCTGAACTTCGACGTCCCCGGCGAAGACACCAACTTCGAGGACGTCGCGGGCCTCAAGGCGATCTTCGACAAGTGGACCTCGCGCTACGCCGCGACCTCGGAAATGCACGACGCCCCCGCCTTCGAGGCGATCGCGGAAGGCGAGCGCCTGTCCGCCCGCGGCATCGAGGTCGGCCACATCTTCTATTTCGGCACGAAATATTCCGAAGCCATGGGCGCCAAGGTGCAGGGTCCCGACGGCAAGGAGCATACCGTGCATATGGGCTCCTACGGCATCGGCCCGACGCGCCTCGTGCCGGCGATCATCGAAGCCTCGCATGACGAGAACGGCATCATCTGGCCGAAGGCCGTCGCGCCCTTCGAGGCGATCGTCATCAACATGAAATCGGGCGACGCCGCCTGCGACGCGGCCTGCGAACAGATCTACGGCGCGCTGCTGAAGGCCGGCATCGACGTGCTCTACGACGACAAGGACGAGCGCGCCGGCGCGAAGTTCGCGACCGCCGACCTCATCGGCGCGCCGGTGCAGGTCATCGCGGGTCCGCGCGGCATCGCGAATGGCGAGGTCGAGATCAAGGACCGCAAGACCGGCGAGCGCGAGACGCTGACCATCGAGGCGGCGATCAACCGCCTGACATCCGGCAACTGATGCCCGCAGGCGCAGGCGGCAACGGGAGGAACCATGGCTGACGCAGCGAACGGTGCATCTGCAACCGGGGCGCAGGCCTTCAACAAGAACCGCCCGTTCTCCGCCTTCGAGCGGATGGTCGCCTGGCGCTACCTGCGCTCCCGGCGCAAGGAAGCCTTCATCTCGGTGATTGCCGGCTTCTCCTTCATCGGCATCATGCTGGGCGTCGCGACGCTCATCATCGTCATGGCCGTCATGAACGGGTTCCGCACCGAGCTGATCTCGCGCATCCTCGGCATCAACGGCCACATGATCGTCCAGCCGATCGATACGCCGCTGAACAACTACTCCCAGCTTGCCGAGCGCCTGTCGGCGGTTCCGGGTGTGACCATGGCGATCCCGCTCGTCGAGGGCCAGACGCTCGCCTCCGGCACGGCGGGCGCCGGCACCGGCGCGCTGGTGCGCGGCGTGCGCGCCGACGACCTTGCCAAGATGAAGGCCGTCTCCGACAATATCAAGGAAGGCGACCTCGTCGGGTTCGCCTCCGGCAGCGGCGTTGCCATCGGCTCGCGCATGGCCGAACAGCTCGGCCTCAGCGCCGGCGGCCAGATCACGCTCGTCGCGCCGGAAGGGGACGTGACGCCGCTCGGCGTCAATCCGCGCGTGAAGACCTACACGGTCTCCGCCATCTTCGAGATCGGCATGTCGGAATATGACGCGTCGATCATCTACATGCCGCTCGAAGAGGCGCAGCTCTATTTCAACGCCGAAGGCATCGTGCAGTCGATCGAGCTCTTCGTCGCCAATCCCGATGATGTCGACAATCTGCGCCAGCCGATCGAGGCGGCGGCTGAACGGCAGATCTTCATCACCGACTGGCGCCAGCGCAACCGCACCTTCTTCTCGGCCCTGCAGGTCGAGCGCAACGTCATGTTCATGATCCTGACGCTGATCGTGCTCGTCGCCGCGCTCAACATCATCTCCGGCCTCATCATGCTGGTGAAGGACAAGGGCAGCGACATCGCGATCCTGCGCACCATGGGGGCGACGTCCGGCGCGATCATGCGCATCTTCTTCATGACGGGCGCGGCGATCGGCACGGTGGGCACCTTCGCGGGCGTCCTGCTCGGCGTCGTCGTCTGCCTCAATGTCGAATCGATCCGTCAGTTCTTCTCCTGGATCTCGGGCACGACGCTGTTCAATCCGGAACTCTATTTCCTCAGCCAACTGCCGGCCGACATGAATGCCGGCGAGACGGTCTCGGTCATCGTCATGGCGCTGGCGCTCTCCTTCCTCGCGACGATCTTCCCCGCCTGGCGTGCCTCCAAGCTCGATCCGGTCCAGGCCCTGCGGTACGAATAGGATAAACGCATGAATGCGCGCGTCGCTCTGGAACTGAAGGGTATCGAACGGCACTACGGCCAGGGCGAGACCCTGCTGTCGATCCTGAAAGGGGCCGACTTCACGCTGAAGAGCGGCGAGACGGTCGCGCTCGTCGCGCCCTCAGGCACCGGCAAGTCGACGCTGCTGCACATCGCCGGCCTTCTGGAAAAGCCCGATGCCGGCGAGGTTTTCGTCAACGGCCATTCCTGCGCGAGGCTGCCCGACGACCAGCGCACCGCAATCCGCCGCGGCGAGATCGGCTTCGTCTACCAGTTCCATCACCTCCTGCCGGAATTCAGCGCGCTGGAGAACATCATGATGCCGCAGCTCATCGGCGGCCTTTCCAAGGCGGAGGCGCGCGAGCGCGCGGCCCAATTGCTCGACTATATGCGCATCGGCCACCGCGCCGACCACCGGCCGTCGGAACTCTCCGGCGGCGAGCAGCAGCGCGTCGCCATCGCCCGGGCCGTCGCCAATGCGCCGCTCCTGCTTCTCGCCGACGAGCCGACCGGCAACCTCGATCCGGAGACCGCCGGCTACGTCTTCGAGGCGCTGGAAGCGCTCGCCCGCCAGTCCGGCCTTGCCGCGCTCATCGCCACCCACAACCACGAGCTCGCCGGCCTGATGGATCGCCGCGTGACGATCGAGGACGGCCTCGTGCGCGAGCTTGCCTAAAGAGCAAGTGCGAAGCGGTTTTGCGTCCGGAATTGCGTTGAAATAAAGGGGTGGAGCGTCTTCGCGATTCGCGGAAACGCTCTAGTTGTCCAGCCCGCAGATCGAGCGCGCAATCTCGTCCTTCCAGTCCTTCAGCAGCACGAACTGCGCCTTGCCGCTGATCGGCTGGCCAAGCGCCTTGCCCTTGCCGGTCAGCACGTTGAGGTCGCATTCGCTTCCCCCGTCCGGGTTGAGCGTATCGTAGGACGAGAAGGTATAGCCTGCGACGATGAAATCGAAATTGCGGTAGGCGACGGTCAGCGTCTGGCGCCAGCGGTCCCGGCCGATCGATTCGTTCTTCGTCACCAGCGTGAAGGAACCGTTGGAAAGCGCCGCCAGCTCCGGCTCCTGGCCGGCCATGATGGGCAGGCTGCCCCAAACGGAGTTCGGCAGGGAAAGCGCCAGCGCCAGCCGGCCTTCCTCCGGTTTGGCGAGATAGACATAAAGCCCGCTGTTTTCGCCGCTGTCCTCGTCCGCCGTCGCGACGATGGCAAGATCCGCCGTGCCGTCCTTGTTCCAGTCGCCGCTCGCCATCGCCATGATGCGCTCGGCCGGAAAGTCCGCAGCCCCCGCCGCAGCGGGCAGGGCGGCAGACAGCAGAAGGGCGGCAATCAACGACTTCATCTTTTTTCCTCCGTTTGATCGAGGCGACCTTATTGCGCCCGGCCGCGCCGGTCCAGAGGGCCTGTGGAAAGCGGTTGACATGAGAACAAAAATTGAACAAAATGGAAACATAAAAGGAAAGGGAGCCACAATGACCGATTTTCTTCGTGATCTTGCTGCATTCACCTCCATGGCCATGTTCGTCGCCAGCTTCTCCGTCATCCTCTTCGGCATCTGACAGGATCGCCTCCGTCCGGCGGGCGCCGCATGCGTGGAAAGCGGGTGCAACGCCAAGAACGGTCTGGACGGGAGGGGTGCGAATCCGCTTAAGCTTCCGGCCTTGATCGGAAGGACGATGCCATGGCGGATGCAGCTCAGAAGACGGATGACGGGATAGGCGCGCAGACACCGGAATTCGTGCACCTGCGCGTGCATTCGGCCTTCTCGCTGCTCGAAGGTGCCCTGCCGATCAAGAAGATCATCGGCAAGGCGACCTCCGACCAGCAGCCGGCGATCGCGATCACCGACACGAACAATCTGTTCGCGGCGCTCGAATTCTCGCAGAAGGCGGTCGGCGAGGGGATCCAGCCGCTGATCGGCTGCCAATTGTCGATCGACATGGAAGACGAGGGAGAGGGCGAGCGGCGCGGCGGACAGGCCCAACTCGCGAAGCTGCCGTCGATCGTGCTTCTGGCGGCGACGGATGCCGGTTATGCCCGGCTCGTCGCGCTCGTTAGCCGCGCCTATCTCGGCGGCGAGGGCAACCAGGCGATCCACATCGCCTATAGCTGGCTGGTGGAAGAGGGCACGGAGGGACTGATCGCGCTTTCCGGCGCGAGTGGTGGCCCGGTCGACATGGCCTTCCTGGCCGGCCAGCCGGCAATGGCGCTGGCGCGGCTTCAGGCGCTGAAAAAGGTCTTCGGCGACCGGCTCTATATCGAGCTGCAACGCCATGGCCGCTACGACAGGCAGCACGAGCGGCGCATGGTCGAGCTTGCCTATGCTGAGGACGTGCCGCTGGTCGCGACCAACGAGCCGTTCTTCCCGGCGCCTGATGACTACGATGCCCATGACGCGCTGATGGCGGTGGCGCACAATGCGATGGTGTCGGACGACAACCGCTTCCGCCTGTCGCCGGACCACTATCTCAAGAGCCGCAAGGACATGGCGAAGCTCTTCGCCGACCTGCCGGAGGCGCTGGAGAACACGGTGGAGATCGCGCGGCGCTGCTCCTTCGTGCTGAAGACGCGCGGGCCGATCCTGCCGCGCTTCACCGGCGCGACGGACGATCCGGAGGAGGCGGAGCGGGCGGAGGCCGCGGAGCTGCGCCGGCAATCCGTGGAGGGGCTGGAAAGCCGCATGAAGCTGCTCGGCCTGACGCCGGGCTATACGGAACAGGATTACCGCGAGCGGCTGGATTTCGAGCTCAGCGTCATCGAGCGCATGAAGTTTCCCGGCTATTTCCTGATCGTTGCCGACTTCATCAAATGGGCCAAGCAGCACAACATCCCGGTCGGCCCGGGCCGCGGCTCCGGTGCGGGTTCGCTCGTCGCGTACGCGCTGACCATCACCGACGTCGACCCGCTGCGCTTCTCGCTGCTCTTCGAACGCTTCCTCAATCCCGAACGCGTCTCGATGCCGGACTTCGACATCGACTTCTGCCAGGACCGCCGCGAAGAGGTGATCCGCTACGTGCAGCAGAAATACGGCCGCGAGCAGGTGGCGCAGATCATCACCTTCGGTTCGCTCCAGGCCCGCGCGGCGCTCCGCGACGTCGGGCGCGTGCTCGAAATGCCCTATGGCCAGGTCGACAAGATCTGCAAGCTGGTGCCGAACAACCCGGCCAACCCGACGCCGCTCTACAAGGCGATCGAGGAGGAGCCGAAACTGCAGGAGGAGGCGGAGAAGGAGCCGGTCGTCGCGCGCCTGCTCGATATCGCCCAGAAGATCGAGGGCCTCTACCGCCACGCCTCCACGCACGCCGCCGGCATCGTGATCGGCGACCGGCCGCTCTCGCAGCTCGTGCCGATGTACCGCGATCCGCGTTCCGACATGCCGGTCACCCAGTTCAACATGAAATGGGTCGAGCAGGCCGGCCTCGTCAAGTTCGACTTCCTCGGCCTGAAGACGCTCACCGTGCTGAAGACGGCGGTCGACTTCATCCGCAAGCGGGGCATCGAGGTGAAGCTCGAAAGCCTGCCGCTCGACGACCAGCTCACTTACGAGATGCTGTCGCGCGGCGAGACGGTCGGCGTGTTCCAGGTGGAAAGCGCGGGCATGCGCAAGGCGCTGATCGGCATGCGGCCGGACTGCATCGAGGACATCATCGCGCTGGTGGCGCTCTACCGCCCCGGCCCGATGGAGAACATCCCGGTCTACAATGCCCGCAAGCACGGCGAGGAGGAGATCGAATCGATCCACCCGATGATCGACCATCTCCTCAAGGAGACGCAGGGCGTCATCGTCTACCAGGAACAGGTGATGCAGATCGCCCAGGTCCTGTCCGGCTATTCGCTCGGCGAAGCCGACCTCCTGCGCCGCGCCATGGGCAAGAAGATCAAGGAGGAGATGGACAAGCAGCGCGCCCGCTTCGTCGACGGCGCCGTCAGGAACGGCGTGTCGAAGCCGCAGTCCGACCTGATCTTCGATCTGCTCGCCAAGTTCGCGAACTACGGCTTCAACAAGTCGCACGCCGCCGCCTACGCCATCGTCTCCTACCAGACGGCCTATCTGAAGGCGCATTACCCGGTCGAGTTCCTCGCCGCGTCGATGACCTACGATATGTCCAACACCGACAAGCTGAACGATTTCCGGCAGGATGCCGGACGGCTCGGCATCGATGTCATCCCGCCCTCGGTGCAGACCTCGTTCGCCCATTTCGAGACGGGCGAGAACCGCATCTACTATGCGCTTGCCGCCATCAAGGGCGTCGGCGGGGCTGCGGTGCAGCATATCGTCGACGTGCGCGGCACGGCGCCGTTCAGGAGCCTGGAAGATTTCTGCGCGCGCATCGATCCGAAATTCGTCAACCGCCGCGTCTTCGAGAGCCTGATCGTCGCCGGCGCCTTCGATTGCTTCGGCCATGACCGCGCCGCGATGATCGCCGGCCTCGACCGGCTGCTCGGCGCCGCCCAGCGCGCGCAGGAGAACAAGACGAGCGGCCAGGGCGACATCTTCGGCATGGGCGCGGCGACGGGGCCGGAGGTCATCACGCTCCCCGCCTACACGCCCTGGCTCGCCTCGGAAAAGCTGCACCGCGAGTTCCAGGTGCTCGGCTTCTACCTGTCGGCCCACCCGCTCGACACCTATGCGCCGATCCTCTCCAAGATGCGCGTGCAGACCTTCGGCGATTTTTCCGCCGCGGTGAAGCGCGGTGCGACTGCCGGCCGCCTCGCCGGCACGGTGACCTCCAAGCAGGAGCGCAAGACGCGCACCGGCAACAAGATGGGCATCGTCGCCTTTTCCGATTCGTCCGGCCAGTTCGAGGCGGTGCTGTTCTCCGAAATGCTGAACCAGTATCGCGACCTGCTGGAGCCCGGAAAATCGCTGGTCATGACGGTGCAGGCGGAAGAGCGCCCGGAGGGCATCGGCCTGCGCATCCAGACGCTCCGCTCGCTCGAGGAGGAATCGCTGCAGACCCAGAAGGCGCTGCGCGTCTATGTGCGCGACAGCGGCCCGCTGCGCTCCATCGCCGCCCATCTCAACACCAAGGGCGACGGCCTCGTCTCCTTCATCGTGATCAAGGACAACGGCCAGCGGGAAATCGAGGTGGAACTCGGCGAGCGCTTCCGCATCTCCTCCGAAATCGCCGCCGCCATGCGCTCCACGCCGGGCGTGCTGGACGTGGAGCTGGTCTGAGGCTTATGCGGCCGCCGGCACGCGGGCGACGACCTTGATCTCGAAGTCGAAACCGGCGAGCCAGTTGACGCCGATCGCGGTCCAGTTCGGATAGGGGCGCGTGTCGAAGATTTCCTGCTTGACGGCCAGGATCGTGCCGAACTGGTTTTCGGGATCGGTGTGGAAGGACGTCACGTCGATGATGTCGTCGAAGGTGCAGCCCGCTGCCGCGAGCGTCGCTTTGAGATTCTGGAAGGCGAGGCGCACCTGCTGCTCGAAATCGGGCTCCGGCGTGCCGTCGGCACGGCTGCCGACCTGGCCGGAGACGAACACGAGGTCACCGGATTTGATCGCGGCCGAATAGCCGTGCTCGTCGTAGAGGGCGTGTCTGTCCGCCGGAAAAATCGCTTCGCGCTGGGTCATGGCTGATCTCTCTTTCAAGGGTGGAAGGGGCCGGGGAGGCCAGGATGCTTCACAACGATCATGATTTAATATACGTTGCGTATATGAAATTGGGTGTGCGAAGCCGTGATGTCAAGTTCATATACGTCCCGTATATGAAAAAATGAGGATGAAAGCGTGAATCGACGCATCGCGATGATGGAGGAAAACCGGATCAAGCTGATCGGCGCGGCGCGCAAGGCCTTCGGCAGGAAGGGATACGCGGCCGCCTCCATGGACGACCTGACCGCCGATGTGGGGCTGACGCGCGGCGCGCTCTACAATATTTTTGGCGACAAGCGCGGTCTTCTCGCGGCGGTCGTGCATCAGATCGACACGGAGATGGCCGTGCGCGCCAAGCAGATCGGCGCTTGCGCCGGAGACGATTGGAACGGCCTCCTGGCGGAAGGGGCGGCCTATATCGAAATGTCCCTCGACCCCGAGGTGCAGCGCATCGTCCTGCTCGATGGACCCGCCGTGCTGGGAGACCCCTCGCAATGGCCGAGCCAGAGCAACTGCCTGCAGGTCACGCAGGCGAAGGTGGAACGGCTCATTGCCGAAGGAATGCTCAAGCAGGTGGATGCCGAGGCCGCCGCCCGGCTCCTCAGCAGCATGGCGTTCAACGCTGCGCTCTGGATCGCGGCGAGCGACGATCCGAAGGGCGTCTTGCCGAAGGCGATCGAGGTGTTCCAGGCGCTTGCGACGGGCCTCCTCGCCCGGCCGGCCTGACGGGGCGTGCGCGATTTCTGCTGCGGTGTTTCGGCAAGGGACGCAACGAAACGGGCCGCCGCGCCGGAAGCGCGGGCGGCCCTGATGTCATGTCAAACGTCTCCCGTCAGTTGACGACGGAGACCGACGACGTCTTCTTCTTTGACTTCTTGCCGCCCTGCACGATCCCGGCATCCGCCTTCTGCACCTTGCGCGTCACGGTGATGAAGTCCGTGCCGTTGCCGGTCTCCGGGCCAAGGCCGGTGTCGGAGATGGAAAGGGAGGCGCCTTCGCCCAGCAGGCCGGAAATGCGCAGGCGCATGTCCTCCGGGATATCGAGGCGGTCGAGGGTCCTCGTGAGCGCGTCGGGGGCGGCGGCATCGGCTTCGACGGTGATGCCGAGACGCTTCATCGTCGCCTGCGAGAGCTGGTTGTCCATGCTCACGCCGTACCATTCCGCCTTGCCCTTGTCGGCATCGACCTCGCGGGCGAGCAGGAAATGCGTGCCGAGGGCGATCTCCGGGTTGCGGATGGTGATCGGCATTTCGAGCACGGGCTTGAACTTCTGCCGAACGAGGATCTGCCCGTTCGGCGGCACGCCCTTGCCGGCCTTGGCATAGACGGCGGCGATAAGCTCCGGCGAGATCATGCCATCCTCCGTCAGGCCTTCGGCGTGCTGGAAGGCGCGGATGGCGGTCACGGTCTGCTTGCCGTGCAGGCCGTCCGGGATGCCGGCGTCATGGCCGAGCGCGGTCAGCAGGGTCTGCAGGTCGATCAGCATCTCGCGCTCGCCGCGGCGGGTGATGAGGATGCGGATCGGGTCCTGCTCGGTCTTCTGCACGACGGGCGGAACGATCTCCGGCTTGGGATCGGTCATCGCCACTTCGACGCTCCTGTCGCCGGCCTCGATCAGGGCGGGACGCAGGCCCGCATCCGACAAGAGCGGCGTATCCGGCACGACGACGACAGGCTTGAACAGCGCGGCATGCACGATGTGCTGCGGGGCGATCTCGCGGTCGGTGATGAGGACGTGGCCGCCGCGTCGCGTCGTGCCGAACAGGCGTTTTGCAAAATCGTTCGGCAGGCGCACGCAGCCGTGCGAGGCAGGGTAGGAGGGCACGCTGTTGGAGGCGTGCAGCGCGATGCCTGACCAGGTCAGCCGTTGCATGAAGGGCATCGGTGCGCTGTCATAGAGATTGGAAAAATGCGTGCGTTTCTTCTCGAGGATCGAGAAGATGCCGGTCGGCGTCGAATGCCCCGCCTTGCCGGTGGAGACGCGCGAGGTGGCAACCACCACGCCGCCATCATAGACCTTCAATTCCTGCAGGTCCTTCGACACCATGATCTGAAGTGGACCTTCGAGCGTGCCGCCGAGCGCCGTGGCGCAGCTCAGCATCAGGCCCACTATGCTCATGCCGGTAACGAGGCGAAACGTCATGTGACCCATCCGTACGCAATACAAACCGGCGAGAAGCGTAGTGCATCCGGTTTAAGGAAGGCTTGATGCACGCAGACGATCCCCCGATCCGTGCCATCCCGATGCAGTCAAGAACGCCGGCCTGCCGGGATTTATTCGGAAGGACCGTCGATTTTCCCGGCGGTCTTGAATGTCAACTTTTCGTGAAAACGCGCGGGGCCGGATTTGCCGAACGTGTAACCGGTCTCCACGCTCGCCTTGCCGAACTTGTCGCGCAGTGTGTTCATCGCCGCCTCCGCCGCGGCGCGGCGGGCGGCGGCGGGATCGACGAGATCCGGCGGGTCGGCGCGGCCGGGATCGGCAAGGTCGCTGACGCCGATCCCGATCAGCCGGTACTTGGTGCCGTCCACCTCCTTGCGCAGGAGTTCCATGCCGGTGCGGAAGATGCGGTCGGCCAGCATGGTCGGGTCTTCGAGCTTGCGGTTGCGCGTGCGGCCCTTGAAATCGGCCGTCTTCAGCTTGAGCACGACCGTGTGGCCGGCAATGCCCGACTTGCGCAGGCGCGTGGCCACCTTCTCGCTGAGGCGGCGCAGGTGCGCCACCAGTTCGTCATAGCTTGAAATGTCGTCGAAGAAGGTGGTTTCGGCCGAGACGCTCTTGGCCGGGTCGTTGGGCTGCACCTCGCGGTCGTCCTGCCCGCGCGAAAGGTTGAAGAGCCGCTTGCCCATCACGCCGTAGCGGCGCATCAGGTCGGTTTCCTCCATGGTCTGGAGCTGGCCGACGGTGCGGATGCCGTCGCGCTCCAGCGTCTCGGCAAAGGCCTTGCCGACGCCCCAGATAAGGCGCACCGGCTTGTCGCGCAGGAAGCCGAGCGCCTCGGCTTCGCCGATGATGGAAAAGCCGCGCGGCTTGTTGAGGTCCGAGGCCACCTTGGCGAGGAACTTGCAATAGGAAAGGCCGATCGAGATGGTGATGCCGACCTCCTTCTCGACGCGCTGGGCGAAGCGGGCCAGCACGCGGGCGGGCGGATCGTGGTGCAGGCGCTCCGTGCCCTTCAGTTCCAGGAAGGCTTCGTCGATGGAAAGCGGCTGCACCAGCGGCGTCAGCTCCTGCATCATCGTGCGCACCTGGCGGCCCACGGCGACGTATTTCTCCATGTTCGGACTGATGACGACCGCGTTGGGGCAGGCCTCCAGCGCCTTGAACATCGGCATGGCCGAGCGCACGCCGTGAATGCGCGCGACATAGCAGGCGGTGGAAACGACGCCGCGCTTTCCGCCGCCGATGATGACCGGCTTGTCGGCGAGATCAGGATTGTCGCGCTTCTCGATCGCGGCATAGAAGGCGTCGCAGTCGATATGGGCGAGTGTCAGGCCGTAGAGCTCGTCGTGATAGACGAGGCGGGGGCTGCCACAGGCGCGGCAACGGCGCAGGTTGGCCGCCTGCCCGGCAAGGCAGTCGCGGCAGAAGCCCGGAAAACGCGTGTCGGCGATGCTCATCATATGGAACAAATATTGAACATCGCGACATTACTGCTTAAGTTCACGAGTCTCAATAGTCGCGGGAGGTGATTGCATGACGACGCACAGGCAGGCGCGCGGCGATCCTCGCGAATCGTCCGTTCAGAAATCGTCGCTGCCATACGGCCCGGAGAGGATGGCATGGGCGCGCACCACCGCCTCCGGCGTGACGCCCGTCGCCGCGCTGAAGGCGAGAAGCGTCGGCTCGTGGTCCATCAGGAAGCCGACGACGCCGGCGAGGAAGCCGGGATCGTCGACGGCATTGCGCACCTCGGTGGGCGCGACGCCGGTGAGCGAGAGGAAACGCGAGAGCAATTCCGGTTCGCCGGCAAGCCAGCCGAGGATGGCGACGGCGGTCGCTTCCGCATCGGCGACCGCGGGTGTATCTTTTTGGCTTTTCATCGTTTTCCCTCGGGAAATTTACCTTTTAATCAACCAAATCGCGCTAACGTTGCTGCGGACAGGCTGGGTGATTTCGGCTTTGCCGCAACTTATCGATCCCCCGGAAGGTTGCAAGGCCGGCGAGAGGAACAGGGACGCACGATGCCCAAGCAGGTGATGATTGTCGAGGACAACGAGCTCAACATGAAGCTCTTCCGGGATCTCATCGAGGCGTCCGGCTATACGACCATCCAGACAAGGAATGGTATGGAAGCCCTTGATCTCGCCCGCAAATATCGGCCGGACCTGATCCTGATGGACATCCAGCTTCCCGAGGTCTCGGGCCTCGAGGTCACCAAGTGGCTGAAGGAGGACGACGAGCTTCATGTCATCCCGGTGATCGCGGTGACGGCCTTCGCGATGAAGGGCGACGAGGAGCGAATCCGCCAGGGCGGCTGCGAGGCCTATGTCTCCAAGCCGATCTCCGTTCCGAAATTCATCGAGACCATAAAAACCTATCTCGGCGACGCATGAGGCGAAGGTCAGGGCCATGACAGCACGCATTCTCGTCGTCGACGACATTCCGGCCAATGTGAAGCTGCTCGAGGCGCGGCTGCTTGCGGAATATTTCGACGTGCTGACGGCCGAGAACGGCTATGATGCGCTCGCCATGTGCGAGCGCACCCAGGTCGACCTGATCCTGCTCGACATCATGATGCCCGGCATTGATGGGTTCGAGGTCTGCGAGCGGCTGAAGGCCAATCCGCGCACGGCCCATATCCCGGTCGTGATGGTGACGGCGCTCGACCAGCCCTCCGACCGCGTGCGCGGCCTCAAGGCCGGCGCCGACGATTTTCTCACCAAGCCGGTCAACGACCTGCAGCTCATGTCGCGGGTGAAGAGCCTCGTGCGGCTGAAGACGCTGACGGACGAGCTGCGCATGCGCGCGGCCACCGCCCGCGCCATTTCCCTGGAGGAGGGGCTGGACGGCACGCTCGGCGACGAGCCGGGCGATATCCTCCTCGTCGATGGCCGCGCCAGCTCGCAGGAGCGCATCATCCGCGCGCTGAAGCCGATCGCCGAGGTCACCTCCATGTCGGACCCGCAGGCCGCGCTCTTCCAGGCGGCCGAGAGCAATTTCGAGCTGGTGATCGTCAACGCCAATTTCGACGACTACGATCCGCTGCGCCTGTGTTCGCAACTCCGTTCGCTGGAGCGCACGCGCTTCCTGCCGATCCTGCTGATCGCCGAGCAGGGCGACGACGACATGGTGGTGCGCGCGCTCGATCTCGGCGTGACGGACTACCTGATGCGGCCGGTCGACCCGAACGAGCTGATTGCCCGCAGCCTGACCCAGATCCGCCGCAAGCGCTGCAACGACCGCCTGCGCGCCAGCGTGCGCCAGACGATCGAGCTGGCCGTGACGGACGGCCTGACGGGGCTGCACAACCGCCGCTACCTCGACAACCACATGAAGCTCCTGATCGACCGCGCCACGGCGCGCGGCCGGCCGCTGTCGGTCTGCATTACCGACATAGACCGTTTCAAGCTGGTCAACGATACCCATGGCCACGATGCCGGCGATGCCGTGCTGCGTGAATTCGCCAACCGCGTGCGCGCGGCCGTGCGCGGTGCCGATCTCGCCTGCCGTTACGGTGGGGAGGAGTTCGTCCTGGTCATGCCGGATACCTCGGCCGAGATGGCGGCAGGCGTGGCGGAACGCCTTCGCGCGATCGTCGAGCGCGAGCCGTTCCGCGTGCCCGGCACGGATGTCTTCCTGCCCGTCACCGCTTCGCTCGGCCTTGCCAGCATGCTGCCGGCAGGGGACAGTCCGGACGCGCTGCTGAAGCGCGCCGACACGGCGCTCTACGAGGCGAAGCGTTCGGGCCGCAACCGCGTGGTGGCTGCCGCCGCCTGAGTCGGCCGGCTGGTGATGAAATTGTCCACAGGCCGGATTTTATTTTGGGCATTTGCCTCGAAAATCGGGCATTTGCTCCCGGTTGTCTGCCGACCTCAGACACGGGTCTGAACAGCCCCTAGAATTGGGGCATGTGGTGAAATCTGGCTATAAATCATACTATTCAGGTTTAGCAAACCTTATCAACAGGTTGTGTTGCGCGCGATCTATCGGAGTGCCGACGGGGGAATTTGCCACGGTTGTAGGGTGCTCGCGCAGCAGTTGAGAGGTTGTGAAGCGGGCATTGTTGTGATCCATAACGGAACCGCCGCTCAATGGCACAACTGTCCCTGCCGCGGTTAACTATGAGACAAGGCGGCGGCGGGCGAGCGTTAAGAATTCGTTGATTTTTTTTCTTTTTCGGGCGATGCTCAACTCATGGGCGGCAAACAAGCCCGCACAACCGGTTACCCCATGATGCTAGGTCCGCCGCATCTCCTGGGTCGTGGGGTCGGTCGGTCAGCTACGACAAATACGGAATCCTCGTGCCGTCGTCGTGTCTGGCCGACCCCCGTTCAACGCCGCTCCCTTCCAGGGAGCGGCGTTTTTGATTCGGGGTGCGTCAGGCCGCAGGTTGTCCGGCCAAAGGAAAAGGCGCCGGACGTTTCCGTCCAGCGCCTTTGCGAACCGAAGTGGCTCCCAAGATTACTTGATCTTGGTTTCCTTGAATTCGACGTGCTTCTTGACGACCGGGTCATACTTCGTCTTGGTCATCTTTTCCGTCATCGTACGGCTGTTCTTCGTGGTCACGTAGAAGAAACCGGTGTCGGCCGTCGACAGCAGCTTGATCTTGATGGTGGTAGCCTTGGCCATGGTCGTCCTGCCTTTATGAAAAACGAAGCCGCGGACAGCCAGTCTGCTCCACGGCTTAAATCTGGGCGGAAACTACAAATCGCGCCCGAAAAGTCAACCCCGTTTCGGCCGGAAAACCATCCTGGCGAGAGAAAGTACGAGGTAAAACCCGAAGAAGGCGACGATCGCCCAGGCAAAACCGTCATTGCCGGAAACGTCCATCGCCGCGCCGATCGCCTGCGGACCGACGACGGTGCCGACGGCATAGCAGAAGATGAAGGCGGCGTTCGCCGCCGCAAGATCCGCGCCGACGAGGCGCGAGCCGAGATGGCTGAGGCCGACCGTATAGAGACCGGCGACGCAGCCGCCCCACAGGAGCAGCACGGTCGCCATCAGCACCCAGCTATGCGAGATGAGCGGCAGGCAGAAGGCGCCGACGAGGCCGATGACGGCCATGATCGTCAGCAGGCGCCTGCGGTCCTTCATGCGGTCGGAGAGCATGCCGAGCGGGATCTGGAACGCCATGTTGCCGATGCCCATGACGGTGAGCAGCAGGGCCGCCTGCGGCTCGCTGAAGCCGGCCCGCGTCGCATAGATCGGAAAGAGCGAGAGGCCGCCGACTTCCACCGCGCCGAAGATGAAGACCGCCGCCGTCGCCGTCGGCACGAGAAGGATGTAGCGCATGAAATGCAGCTCCGGCTTCTCGTCGATATCGGGGCTTTCGCCGCGGGCGATGAAGATGGGAACGGCGGCCAGGAGGATGATGGCGGCGCCCACCGCGAAGGGCAGCACGCCGTCGCTGCCGAGCAGCGAGAAGAGCAGGGGACCGGTGGCGAAGCCGAGCGAGAGGACCGTGGCGTAGATGCCGAGCACCAGGCCGCGCCGCCGGGGCGGGGCGGCGGCGTTGATCCAGAATTCGGAGAGGATGAACAGCGTGGTGATCGCGCCATGGAAGACGAGGCGGAGGGGGAACCACAGCAGGAAATTCTGGATGTAGTAGAAGCCGAGACCGCTGACGGCCGCCAGCAGGATGGCGGCGAGCATGGTCGTCGAGGTGCCCCAGGCATGGGCAAGGCGCGTGGTGAAGGGCGCGGCAACCATGGCGGCGAGGCCGGCCATGGCGGAATTGATGCCGATCATCGTGGAGGAAATGCCGCGCTTCTCCATGATGATGGAGAGCAGCGGAAGGCCGAGGCCGATGGCGATGCCGACGGCGGAAATGGCGGCGACGGCTGCAATGAGGGATCGCCAGTGGATGCTCTCCACCGGGCCGGAGGTGCCGGATTGCGGCTGCGTCATATGCGATCGGTCCTCAAAGAAGGTCCCGAAGGAAGCGCCCGCGCCGGGTGTGGTACAGCGGTGCGGCTCTTCCGAAGGGCAGAGACTTGTCTTCCTGAAGGCTTTTTTGAAGCTCTTCAAGGATCAATACGGTTATGTCGGGCATCTCGATGCCCCCGCGATCAAAAATATCCACCCAGCGCACATCTTCCAGTTCATGGCTCGCCGTCGCGCCGGCGGGGTCGATGCCCGCCTCGTCGGCAAAGAGCGTGAAGAAGCGCGTGTCGAACCGCCGGACCATGCCGGCCGGCGTGATGGCGCGGGCAAGGAAACGCAGGTTCGAGAGGTCGGGACGGAAGGGCAGGACGTTCTGCGCCGCGGCATCGAGCGGCGCGCCGACGGAAATGCCGGCTTCCTCGTAGAGTTCCCGCAGCGCCGCGACGCCGAGCGCGCGCAGGCGCGAATCGGAACAGCGCGTGCCGCTGCGCAGCGCCAGCCGCTCGCAGGCCAGCGGGTTCAACGGATTGGAGACGGGAACGAGGCGGTCCGCCGCATCGCGCCGGCCGCCGGGAAAGACATAGACATCAGGCATGAAGACATGCCTGCTGCTGCGCCGGCCGACGAGCACTCGCATGCGCTCGCCCGACCGGTCGAGAAGCAGGATCGAGGCCGCATCGACAGGTCGGACGGGTGTCATGCCGTCCGGTCGCCGTAGGCGGCGGTCGTTTCCGCTTCCGTCTCTTCCGGCTTGTCGCCGAAGCCGTGCATCTTCAACGCCCATTGCAGGCCGATGGCGCCGCCCTTGATGGGCTGGAGCAGAAGAAGCGACAGGATGACGGTGATCGGCGCCCAGATGGCGAGATGCTGCCAGGTGGTGAGCGGCCAGACAAGGTCCGTCGCCATGTAGCCGCCGAGCACGACATGGCCGACGATGGTGATGACGAGATAGGGCGGCAGGTCGTCGGCGCGCTGGGGCGTATAGTCCTCGCCGCAGGCCGCGCAGTTTTCCACGGGCTTGACGAAGGACTTGAACAGGCGGCCGGAGCCGCAGGCGGGGCAGCGGTTCAGCATGCCGCGCTTGATGGCGCGGCCGAGCGGGCGCTCCGCCGGCCGGGCGGCCGGGCTGTCGCCGAAATGCTGCGTGCTGCCGGTGGTCTCGTTCGCCTGCATGTCCTGTCCTTCCCGCCGGTGCCGGGCACCGGCCATCTGTCTTCGCGCGGGGGCGGGCGCGATACCGTTCAGCGTCTGCCGCGGGGCGGGCGCGTGCCCGGCTGGTGACGCGGCGCGCTGCCCCTGCGCCGGCCCGACTTGTGGAAGGAGCGCACCGCCGTCGGCATCTTGCGTCCCTCGCTGATCATGTCGAACCGGAGCGAACCGGCCAGCGGCACCGCTTCTGCGAGTTTGACACGCACCGCATCGCCGAGGCGATAGCCGAGCCCGGTCTTTTCGCCGGACAGCGCCTGATGCGCCTCGTCATAGATGTAGTAGTCGCGTCCGAGCATAGATATAGGCACGAAACCATCGGCACCATACTCCGGCAGGGTGACAAAAAGTCCCGCCTTGGTCACGCCGGAAACGCGCCCGTCGAACTCCTCGCCGATGCGTCCGGCCAGGTGATGGGCAATCAGCCGGTCGACCGTGTCGCGCTCGGCCGCCATGGCGCGGCGCTCGAAGGTCGAGATCTCGGCCGCGATATCGTCGAGCGTGGCTTCCTCGTCCGGCGTGATGCCGCCTTCGCCAAGCCCGAGCGAGCCCACCAGCGCCCGGTGCACGATGAGGTCCGCATAGCGGCGGATCGGCGAGGTGAAATGGGCGTATTTCATGAGGTTCAGGCCGAAATGGCCGATATTGTCCGGACTGTAGATCGCCTGGCTCTGCGAGCGCAGCACCATCTCGCTCACCATCTGCTCGAACGGCTTGTCCTTGGCCTTCGCAAGCACGCCGTTGAAATGGTTGGAGCGCATGTTGCCGCCCTTGACCAGCGAGATGTCGAGCGTCTGCAGGAACTCGCGCAGCACCTCCTGCTTGGCGAGCGAGGGCGCGTCGTGCACGCGGTAGACCAGGACCTGCCTCTTCTTCTCCAGCGTCTCGGCGGCCGCGACGTTGGCCTGGATCATCATCTCCTCGATGAGCTTGTGCGCATCGAGCCGCGGCGGCACGAAGACCCGGTCGACGGTGCCGTCCTCCTTCAGGAGGATCTTGCGTTCCGGCATGTCGAGTTCGAGCGGCTGGCGACGGTTCCGGCCGACCGTCATGATGCGGTAGGCGTTCCACAGCGGCTTGAGGATCGTCTCCAGGATCGGTCCGGTCTTGTCGTCGGGCGCGCCGTCTATTGCCGCCTGGGCCTGCTGGTAGGAGAGCTTTGCCGCGCTCTTCATCATGATGCGATGGAAGGTGTGGCTTGCCTTGCGGCCTTCATGCGAGAAGGCCATGCGCACCGCGAGCGCCGGTCGGTCGACGCCTTCCTTCAGCGAGCAGAGGTCGTTGGAGATGCGTTCCGGCAGCATGGGCACGACGCGGTCCGGGAAATAGACCGAGTTGCCGCGCTTCAGCGCCTCGCGGTCGAGCGCGGATTTCGGCCGCACGTAATAGCTGACATCGGCGATGGCGACGGTGACAATCACGCCGCCGGGATTGTCGGGAGAGGGGTCGGGCTCGGCGAAGACGGCGTCGTCATGGTCCTTGGCGTCGGCCGGGTCGATGGTGATGAGCGGCAGGCTGCGCCAGTCCTCGCGGTGTGCCATGGTCGCAGGCCCTGCGGCTTCCGCTTCGCGGATCACCGCGTCGGGGAAGATATAGGGGATGCCGTGGGAATGGATGGCGATCATCGAGATCGCCTTTTCCGAGGCGACCGAGCCGATCACGCCCTTGATCTGCGCGCGCGGCAGGCCGTAGCGGCCCATGCGCACGACATCGATCTCCACGAGGTCGCCGTCCGTGGCGCCCGCCGTGAACTCCGCATCGACCTCCATCTCCTCGCCGCGCCGGTCGATCGGCATGATGCGCCCGCCGCCGCCCGCCATGGCGCGAAACACGCCCATGCCGGAATTCTTCTTCTTGTCGAGCACCTTGATGACCCGCCCGGTATAGGCCGGCCCGCCGCGTTCCTTCGCCGGGAAGATCTTCGCCAGCACCCGGTCGCCGAGCCCGGCGACGGGAGCCTTGTCCTTGCGCAGGCCGGCCGACTGGCGGATCAGCACGGCGGGCGCGACGCCCGCATCGTCGAGCCATTCGGCCGGGCGGCCGATCAGTTCGCCGTCGATATCGCGCGTCGTGATATCGAGAACGGTGACGGGGGGGAGGGCTCCGGGGCGGACCAGCGACTTGCGGCGCTTTTCCAGTAACCCGTCCTCCTCGAAGGATTTCAGCAGCGCCTTCAGCTCGACACGCGCTTCGCCCTTCAGGCCGAAGGCCTTGGCGATCTCGCGCTTCGAGGCCTGTTCCGGATTGTCGGCGATGAAGCGCAGCAGCACGTCGCGCGGCGGGATGACGCCGTGGATGATCGGGATATTGTCTATCGGCGGCACGTCACGGCCCGCGCGGCCGGGCCGCGTGGATCGTCCTGCCCGGCTGCGTGGTTCTCTCGTCATGCCGTCAGGCCTTCTTTGCCTTGGTTGCGGTCTTGGCCTTGGGCGCTGCCTTCGGCTTTGCGGCCTTGGCATCGTCGGACTTCGCCGCCTTGGTGGTCTTCGTCGCCTTGGCCTTGCCCTTGGCGGGCGTCTTGCCGGCCTTGTCGGCGATCAGCACGAGCGCCTCCTCCAGCGTGACGCTGTCGGCGGCCTTGCCCTTGGGCAATGTTGCGTTGACCTTGCCCCAGTTGACATAGGGGCCGTACTTGCCGTCGCGCACCGTGATGGGGCCGCCGTCCGGATGGTCGCCGAGCGTCTTCAGTGCGGCGGGCGTGCCCCGCGCGCGGCCGCCGGGACCCTTCGCCTGCTTGTCGGCGATCACGGCAACGGCGCGGTTGAGGCCGATCGAGAAGACGTCCTCGACGCTTTCGAGATTGGCATAGCCGCCGTCATGCAGCAGGAACGGGCCGTAGCGGCCGATGCCAGCGGAGATCATCTTGCCGGTTTCCGGGTGCTGGCCGATGTCGCGCGGCAGCGAGAGCAGGGCGAGCGCCTTCTCGTGGTCGATGCTTGCCGGCGTCCAGCCCTTCGGCAGGCTGGCGCGCTTGGCTTCCTTGCCGTCGCCGCGCTGCACATAGGGCCCGAAGCGGCCGGTGCGCAGCGTGATCTCCTCGCCGGTATGCGGGTCCTTGCCGAGGTTCTGCGGCTCGTTGGAGCCATTCGCCTCCGCATCCGAGCCATTGTCGGCGGAAAGCTGGCGGGTGTAGTTGCAGTCCGGATAGTTCGAGCAGCCGACGAAGGCGCCGAACTTGCCGAGCTTCAGCGAAAGCTTGCCGGTACCGCAGACCTGGCAGATGCGCGGGTCGCTGCCATCCTCGCGCTTGGGGAAGACGAGCGGGGCCAGTTCCTCGTTCAGCGCGTCGAGCACGTTGGTGACGCGCAGTTCCTTGGTGTCCTCGATCTGCGCGAAAAAATCCTTCCAGAAATCGCGGAGGACCTGCTTCCAGTCGAGCTCGCCGGCCGAGATCTTGTCGAGCTTTTCTTCCAGATCCGCCGTGAAATCGTATTCGACATAGCGGGTGAAGAAGCTTTCGAGGAAGGCCGTGACGAGGCGGCCCTTGGCTTCCGGGATCAGCTTGCGCTTGTCGATGATGATGTATTCGCGGTCGCGCAGCGTGGCGAGCGTCGCGGCATAGGTCGACGGGCGGCCGATGCCGAGCTCTTCCATCTTCTTGATCAGCGAGGCTTCGGAATAACGCGGCGGCGGCTCGGTGAAGTGCTGGCTGGCATTCACCTTCTGCTTGGCGAGCTTTTCCTGCGCGTTGATTTCGGGCAGGCGGCCGTCGTCGTCCCCGTCGTCCGGTTGCTCGCCGTCTTCCTTCTGGTCGGTATAGGCGGCGATGAAGCCGTCGAAGCGGATGACCGAGCCGGTGGCGCGCAGGCCCGCCTTGCGCCCGCCATTGTCCGCCTCGATCTCGACCGTCGTGCGCTCGATTTCGGCCGAGGCCATCTGGCTGGCGATGCCGCGCTTCCAGACGAGATCGTAGAGCTTAAGCTGGTCCGGATCGAGATAGCGCTTCACCTGGTCGGGCGTGCGGTCGAAGGAGGTCGGGCGGATCGCCTCGTGGGCCTCCTGCGCGTTCTTCGCCTTGGTGGAGTAGAGGCGGGGTTTTTCGGGCACGTAGCGCGCGCCGAACTGTTCGGCGACGGCGCGGCGTGCGGCGTCGATCGCCTCCGGCGCCATCTGCACGCCGTCGGTACGCATATAGGTGATGAGACCGACCGTCTCGCCGCCGATGTCGATGCCCTCATAGAGCTTCTGCGCCACCTGCATGGTACGCGATGCCGAGAAGCCGAGCTTGGAGGAGGCGGCCTGCTGCAGGGTCGAGGTGGTGAAGGGCGGTGCCGGGTTGCGCTTGGTGGGCTTGGCCTCGACGCTCTCGACGCGATAGGTCGCGCCGTCGAGCAGCGTCTTGAGGCGGTTCGCCTCCTCGCCATTGCCGATCGACCGCGCCTGCAGGCGTTTGCCTTCTGCCGAGACGAGGCGCGCCTCGAACTCGTCGCCGCGCGGCGTCTTCAAGAGGGCGGAGAGGTTCCAGTATTCTTCCGAGACGAAACGCTCGATTTCCGCTTCCCGGTCGCAGACGAGGCGGAGCGCCACCGACTGCACGCGGCCGGCCGAGCGGGCGCCCGGCAGCTTGCGCCAGAGAACCGGCGAGAGATTGAAACCGACGAGATAGTCGAGCGCGCGGCGGGCGAGATAGGCGTCGACCAGCGCGATATCGATGTCGCGCGGGTTGCGCATGGCATCGAGCACGGCCGCCTTGGTGATGGCGTTGAAGACGACGCGCTTGACCGGCTTGTCGCCGATGACGCGCTTCTTCTTCAGGACGTCCAGCACGTGCCAGGAGATGGCTTCCCCTTCGCGATCCGGGTCGGTCGCAAGAATGAGGCCGTCGGAGGATTTCACGGCGTCGGCGATATCCTTCATGCGCTTGGCCGAAGCGCTGTCGACTTCCCAGGACATTTCGAAATCCTCGTCCGGGCGCACGGAGCCGTCCTTGGCGGGCAGGTCGCGCACATGGCCGAAGGAGGCAAGCACCTTGTAGCCGGGGCCGAGATACTTGTTGATCGTCTTGGCCTTGGCAGGCGATTCCACAACTACAACATTCATCGTCATTTCTCTGATACCGGACGCCGCGCCCTGGGATGCGCGGCAAAACGGGCGCCTTGCGCCGGAAAGTCGTGTCTCGACATGAACAGACAAAGCGTTCCGGTCAAGAGGCAGGGGTGAAATTAGTGGGATGCAACGAGATACAACCATTGCGAGATTAATCAGAGATTGCAATTATGAATAATCGTTGTATCTTTCCCTGGGTATAGGAATTGCAACCTGACGGTGATTCTTAAACGTAGGTGCAACGGAAGCGCTATGAACCCGAAACCAGCCAAGTCCGCCCTCCCGCCACACACCACAGAGGAAAACCTTGCCTACACCCGGCAGATGCTGGGCGAGCTGCGCACGGTCGTGAAAAACGAAGGCGCCGACATGCTGGGCTATCTGATCGAGATGGCCTATGTCGAGGCAGGCGACATCCTGACCGGCCTCAGGCCGCTTTCAGTCCGGGGTCATCGAGACCCGGCCATCGGCATGCCGCTGAAGCCGGCCGGCAAGATCAAGTTCTAGGAGAACGAGATAGACGGTCGCGGCGGCGATGCCGGTATAGCGGATGATCTCGTCGATTTCGGCCGGCACCTGGCTCAAGGCGTCCGTTATGCGCGCCCGTTCGCCATCGCCTGGGGGAAGCCGCAGGGCGGGCGGTGTGTCCTCGGCGGGTTCGTCGGCGCCGGGGCGGGGGGTGAAAAGGTCGGGCTCGGATAGCGGGCGCAGGCTTTCCAGGACATCCTCGGGCGTGGTGGTGATCGTCGCGCCGTCCTTGAGAAGACCGTTCGTGCCTTCGCAGCGCGGATCGAGCGGCGAGCCGGGCACGGCGAAGACCAGCCGGCCGAAATCCGCCGCGTTGCGCGCGGTGATCAGCGAGCCGGAGCGCACCGCCGCCTCCACCACCACCAGGCCGAGCGACATGCCGGCGATCAGCCGGTTGCGGCGGGGAAAGTCCCGGGCGCGCGGCTCCCAGCCGAAGGGCATTTCGCTGATGGCGAGGCCTTGCCCTTCGGTGATTTCTGCAAGCAGGCCGATGTTTTCCGGCGGATAGGGTTTGTCGAGCCCGCCCGCCATGGCCGCGACCGTACCGGTGTCGAGGCTGGCGCGATGGGCGGCCGTATCGATGCCGCGGGCAAGGCCCGAGATGATGGTATAGCCCGCCCGCCCGATCTCGCGTGCAAGCAGGCCGGCGAATTTCGTGCCCGACAGGGACGCGTTGCGTGCGCCGACGATGCCAACGGCCGGTGCCGCCGCGACGGCCCGGTTGCCCTTGACGGCCAAGAGCGGCGGCGCGCCGTCGATCTGCCGCAGGAGGAAGGGATAGTCGGGTTCGCCGATGCCGACGAAGGCGGCACCGTGCCGGTCGGCGATGTCGAGTTCGCGCTCGGCCTCGGCCCGGCTGGCGACGCGGATGGCGCGCGAGGCGCCGCCGCGACGGGAAAGCTCCGGCAGCATCTCCAGCGCCGTCTCGGCGCTGCCGAAGTGATTAATGAGCTCGCGGAAGGTGACCGGCCCGACATTGTCGCTGCGGATGAGGCGCAGCCAGGCGATCCTCTGTCGTTCCGTCAGCGCAATGCCCCGTGTCCTTGCGCCGCGCTCGTCCATCTCTATCCCTTGCTGCCGATCTTGCTTTCCGTGCCGTTCAGGAGGCGGCTGATATTGGCGCTGTGCTTCCACCAGGTGATGAGCGTGAGCAGCAGGAAGAGCACCGCCACCTTCTCGTGACCGAGAAACCACAATACAACCGGTGATACGGCGGTTGCAACCAGGGCCGAAAGGGACGAATAGCGCGTCAGATAGGCAAGGCCGATCCAGACGGCGGCGAAGACGGCGAGCATGACAGGCACGAGGCCGAGCAGCAGGCCGACATAGGTCGCGACCCCCTTGCCGCCCTTGAAGCCGAGCCAGACGGGAAAGAGATGGCCGAGGAAGGCGGCAAGGCCCGCCGCAAGGCCGGCATCGAGCCCCCAGCGTGAAGCGATGGCGGTGGCTGCCGTGCCCTTGAGGGCGTCGAGCAGCAGGGTCGCCGCGGCAAGCTTCCTGTTGCCGGTGCGCAGCACGTTCGTCGCGCCGATATTGCCGGAGCCGATCTGGCGCACGTCGCCGAGCCCGGCCATGCGGGTGAGGATCAGGCCGAAGGGGATGGAGCCGAGGAGATAGCCGAAGGCGAGGGCGGCGAGCGTCGGCAGGGCGCCGAGCTGCCAGGTGAAGATGTCGGACACGTCAGTTCCCCCGTTCCAATGTCTGCATGCGGGGCGTGGATCCTCGGGCTCGACCCGAGGATCCACGCTCTCCGCCGGTCCGACGTCCCGTTCAGTCCAGCGAATACACCCGTTTGCCGGCAACATAGGTGCTAATCGCGCGTCCCGTAAAGCGGGCATCTTCGAAGGGCGTGTTCTTCGAGCGCGAGACGAAGCGGTCCTTGGTGGCAAGCCAGGGCTCGTCGGGATCGATCAGCACGATGTCGGCGCGCGCGCCGGGCGAAAGCGTGCCGGCATCGAGGCCGAAGATCTGCGCCGGCCGCGTCGAGAGCGCATCGAGGAGCCGCATCAGCGGAACCTCGCCGCTGTGGTGCAGCCTGAGCGCCGCCGCCAGCATGGTCTCGAGGCCGATCGCACCGTCGGCGGCGTCCGCGAAGGGCAGGCGCTTGGTGTCGACGTCCTGCGGGTCGTGCGAGGAGACGATGATGTCGATCTCGCCGCGGGCGAGCGCGTCGACCATCGCCTTGCGGTCGTCCTCGCCGCGCAGCGGCGGGGAGAGCTTGAAGAAGGTGCGGTATTCGCCGATGTCGTTCTCGTTCAGCGTCAGGTGGTTGATCGAGATGCCGCAGGTGACGTCTGCACCGCGTTCCTTCGCGATCTTCACCGCTTCGGCCGATTCCGGCACGGAGATCTGCGCCGCATGGTACTTGCCGCGCGTCAGGCCGGCGATGCGCAGGTCCCGTTCGAGCGGGATCAGTTCGGCCTCGCGCGGGCTGCCGGAAAGGCCGAGCCAGCTTGCGAGCAACCCCTCGTTCATCACGCCGCCGGCGCCGAGATACTTGTCGCGGGTTTCGAGCGCGATGACGCTGCCGAATTCGCGGGCATAGGTCATGGCCCGGCGCAGCACCTGCGCATTGTGCATCGGGTTGCGGCCATTGGTGAAGGCGACGGCGCCGGCATCCTTCAGGAGGCCGAATTCGGTCATCTCCTCGCCGGCAAGCCCCTTGGTGAGGGCCGCGGCCGGGTGGATGTTGACGATCGCCTTGTCGCGCGCGTTCTTCAGCACGAATTCGACGAGCGCGATGTCGTCGATGACGGGATCGGTGTCCGGCATGGTGATGAAGGTGGTGACGCCGCCGGCCGCCGCGGCGCGGGAGGCCGATTCGATCGTCTCGCGGTGCTCGGCGCCGGGCTCGCCGACGAAGACGCGGGCATCGACCAGGCCGGGGGCGGCGATGAGGCCGCGGCCGTCGACGAGCTCGGCGCCTTCGGGTGCGCCCTGGTTCTGCGCGCCGCTGCCGATGGCGGCGATCCTGCCGTTCTCGATGACGATGGAGCCGTTTTCATCCACGTTGCGCGAGGGGTCCAGGATGCGGAGGTTCTTCAGGACGGTGGTGCGGGTCATGCGCGGACACCCTGGTTCTGCGAAACGAGAAGCGTTTCCATCACGGCCATGCGGACGGCGACGCCCATCTCGACCTGCTGCTCGATGACGCTCTGCGGCCCGTCGGCGATCTCGGAGGCGATCTCCACGCCGCGGTTCATCGGCCCGGGATGCATGACGAGCGCATCCTCCTTCGCCGCCTTCAGCTTTTCCGCATCGAGCCCGTAATAGTGGAAATATTCGCGCACCGAGGGCACGAAGGCGCCGGACATGCGCTCGCGCTGCAGGCGCAGCATCATTACCACATCGGCATCCTTCAGGCCTTCCGCCATGGAATGGTAGACCTCCGCCCCCATGTCGGCGATGCCGGAGGGAAGCAGCGTTGCAGGCGCCACGACGCGCACGCGCGCGCCCATGGCGTTGAGCAGCAGGATGTTCGAGCGGGCGACGCGCGAATGCAGCACGTCGCCGCAGATCGCGACGATGATGCGCGAGAGCTTGCCCTTGGCGCGGCGGATGGTCAGCGCGTCGAGCAGGGCCTGGGTCGGGTGCTCGTGCTGGCCGTCGCCGGCATTGACCACCGAGCAGGAGACCTTCTGCGCGAGAAGCGCGGCGGCACCGGCGGAGGAATGGCGCACGACCAGCACGTCCGGGTGCATGGCGTTCAGCGTCATCGCCGTGTCGATCAGCGTCTCGCCCTTCTTCACAGAGGAATTGCCGACCGACATGTTCATCACGTCGGCGCCGAGGCGTTTGCCGGCAAGCTCGAAGGAGGATTGCGTGCGCGTGGAGGCTTCGAAGAACAGGTTGATCTGTGTCAGGCCCCGAAGGGTCGACGTTTTCTTCTCCCGCTGCCGGGAGATTTTCACCGCCTCGTCGGCGCGGTCGAGCAGGTGGGTGATCTCCTGCTCGGTCAGGCCCTTGATGCCGAGAAGGTGGCGATGCGGAAAGAAGTCCATGAAACTCCGCCTCAACTGTCGTGGATACGCGGGGTCTATAGAGTGTCGGTTCCCCCGCGGCAAGGCGAAGCGGCGGCGAGCCCGCGCATTCCCACGCTTTTGTGAAGCCGAGCGCGTCGGCAGCCGCAAGGCCCCGTTTCGCCCCGCCGCGACTTGGGCTAGAACCCGCTCATGACTCGCGACAAGACGACCGAACAGAAACTCGCCGATCTCAACCAGCCGCCGCTCTGGTCGGGCATCAATGCCTATCGCTCCGACCCGCTGCTGGTCGATGCCACCGACGTCATGCCGAAGAGCCTGCGCGACGAGTTCGACGCGATCGGCCGCTACGTGACCTCGCCGGAGGCGCAGGAACTCGCCCGCATGGCGAACGAGGGCGTGCCGCAATTGCGCACGCATGGCCCGCGCGGCGAGCGCCTCGACGTCGTCGACTACCATCCCGCCTGGCACGCGCTGATGCGCCGCTCCATGGCGAGCGGCCTGCATTCCTCGCTGTGGGAGAACGTGCCGGACGAGAAGGGCAGGGCGCACAAGGCGCGCGCCGTGCGCTTCTACCTCACCGCCCAGCTCGAATGCGGCCATCTCTGCCCATTGACGATGACCAGCGCCTCGGTCGCCGCCCTTTCCGTCTCGCCGCAGGTGCAGCGCGAATGGGGCCGAAAAATCCTGTCGCGCAAGTATGACAGCACCAACAAGCCCGCCATGCAGAAGAGCGCCGTCACCATCGGCATGGGCATGACGGAAAAGCAGGGCGGCACGGATGTGCGCGCCAACACCTCCACCGCCGAGCGCGTCGGCGAGGGCATCTACCGGCTCTCCGGCCACAAGTGGTTCATGTCGGCGCCGATGAGCGACGGTTTCGTCATGCTCGCCCAGACCCGCGAGGGGGTCGGCTGCTTCCTCGTGCCGCGCCTGCTGGAGGACGGCTCCAGCAACGGCCTGCGCTTCCAGCGCCTGAAGGACAAGGTCGGCAATCGCTCCAACGCCTCGTCCGAGGTCGAGTTCTCGGAAACCTTCGGCTTCCTGCTCGGCACGCCCGATGCCGGCATCCGCACCATCCTCGACATGGTGACGCTGACGCGGCTCGACTGCGCGCTGGCCTCCTCCGGCATCATGCGCGCCTCGCTCGCAGAGGCCGTGCACCACACGCGCGGCCGCAGCGTCTTCGGCAAGCCGCTGGTCGCCCAGCCGATCATGACGCGCGTGCTCGCCGACATGGCGCTCGACGTCGCGGCCGCGACCGCGCTCTCCCTGCGCCTGGCGGAGGCCTTCGACAAGGCGCGCGACAGCGCCGAGGACGCCGCCTATGCCCGCATCATGACGCCGGTGACGAAATACTGGTGCTGCAAGATCGCGCCCGCCCTCATCTACGAGGCGATGGAATGCATCGGCGGCAGCGGCTATGTCGAGGAGCGGCCGATCGCGCGGCATTACCGCGAGGCGCCGGTCAATGCGATCTGGGAGGGCTCGGGCAATGTCATGGCGCTCGACCTGATGCGCGTCATCGGCCGGGGCAGGGACCTGTTCGAGATGCTGTTCGCCGGGCTTGCCCGCGATCTCGGCCCGGCCGGCAAGAAGACGGTCGACGTGCTGCGCGCGGCGCTGTCGCTCTGCGAGCGTGACGAGGGGGCGGCCCGCATGCTGGTCGAGCAACTGGCGCTTGCCGCCGCCGCGGCCGAGCTCTACCGTGCCGGTGCCGGCCGCATAGCCGATGCCTTCCTCGAAACGCGCCTCGCTTCGGGCTGGCGCTCGACCTACGGCATGCTCGATTCGCGCTTCGATTCGGCCTATATCGTCGACCTGCTCTATCCGCCGGCAAGGTAGGCGGTCGTCGCCAGCACGACGGGGATCGTGAAGAACGAGGCGATGGTCTGCAGCGTGGCGACGGCGGCATAGAGCGGCGCGTCGCCGCCCATCTGCTTGGCCAGCACATAGCCGTTCATGGCCGTCGGTACGCTCGCCCCCATGGCGATCGTCAGCAGCGGCTCGCCGCGCATGCCGAGCGCATAGGCGGCCGCCGTCATGACCAGCGGCATGAACACGAGCTTCAATGCGACCGGCAGCAACGCCAGCGGCCGGGGTTTCAGCGCATCGGCGAGCTTCAGCCCGGCGCCGACCATGATCAGGCCGAGGCTGAGCGAGGTGTCGGCGACGAGTTCCGTCGCCTGCATCAGCGGCGCGTAGATCGGGATTTCCAAGAGGTTGATCGCAACGCCGAGCACCGAGCCGATGATCATCGGGTTGGTGACGATTTTCTGTGCGAACGTCCTGAGGCTGCGCGTGCCGCCGCCGAACCAGACGAGAACGGCGATATTGTAGAAATTGAGGGGAATGATGATCAGCGTCGCCACGAGCGCGACGAGGGCAAGGCTGTCCGCGCCGTAGAGTTTTTCGCCGATCGCCAGCGCGATGAAGGCGTTCCAGCGTGTCGAGGTCTGGAAAACGGAGGTGAACGACGCGCCCGGAACCTGCGCGGCGCGAAAAAGCGGCCAGGCGAGGGCCAGGAGCGCCGCGATGAGCGTCACGGAGCCGATGGAGCCGAGCGCCACGCTGCCGGCGGCGATGCCGGAGAATTCCGCCTTGGCGAGCGTCGTGAAGAGCAGGCAGGGGAACAGCACGAAGAAGCCGAGCTGCTCGAGCCCGTTCCACATGTCGCGGTCGATCAGCCGCCAGCGCTTGAGGAAGACCCCCAGCACGACGAGCAGGAAGACGGGAAGGATGCTTTCGAAGATGGCGAGCATGGCAACCGGGCGGGCGAGGGATGGTCGCTGCTCATTCCACGCCTTGCGCGGGCTTGCAAGGCTCACCTCCGACGGGACCCGTGTGGAAATTAACCTTAATGACGGGTTTGCGTTGCGCGAACAGGGTTAACGGGTGAAGGTGCCGTTTACCTGGTGTTAACCATGTGAGCGAGTGCAGCCTATGGCCAGAACGGCCCGGATTTCGGTCATGACGACCCTGTTTTGTTTCGTGGCGGTGGATATCGTCGTTCCGCTTCTCGTCATCGCCGCGGGCGTGGCGGTCAGCGAGATCGTCTTTGCGGCCGGCGACCTTCTCGCACCGAAGAGGAGGGCGGCATGAAGTGGTTCCTGATTCTCTGGGCCGGCCCCATTGCGCTGCTCGGAAGCTGGTACGGGCTTTCCTATTACGACATGAGCTTCGGCTTCTTCATGCTGACGCGCGATGCGCATGACCTGGTGTTCCAGATCTACGGCCATATCCTCGGCATCCCGCCGGAGGACCTGCCGCCGCTGGTGCTGCGCGCCATCATCGTCGACAGCTTCCTCGTGCTCGGCATCATCGCCTTCCGGCGCCGCAGGAAGATTGCCGCCTGGTGGCAGGCCCGCCGTCAGTCCGCGCCCGCCGCCCTTGCCAGCGACGAGAGCCTGTCCAGCGCGCCCTGAAGGATGAAGGAGGCGGCGGCCGAATCAATGCGTTCGGCCCGCTTCTTGCGCGACACGTCCATCTCGATCAGCGTGCGCTCCGCCGCCACCGTCGACAGCCGCTCGTCCCAGAAGACGAAGGGAATGTCGGTCTTGTCGGCCATGGAGCGCACGAAGGCGCGCGTCGCCTGGACGCGCGGCCCGGCGCTGCCGTCCATGTTCATCGGCAGGCCGATGACGAAGGCGGCGACCTTCTCCTTCGCCGCGAAGGCCAGCAGCACCTCGGCATCCTGGGTGAACTTCACGCGCTTGAGCACCGGCCGCGGCGTCGCCAGCCTCCGGCCAAGATCGGAGACCGAAAGCCCGATGGTCTTGGTGCCGAGGTCTAGGCCGGCGATCGGCTGGCCGGGCGCGAGCGTTGCGGCCAGTTCTTCCAGTGTCAGCGTTGCCATGACGGCCCCTCTCAGCGCTTGCGCACGAATTCCGTGCGCAGGACCAGCCCCTTGATCGTCTCGTGCCGGCAGTCGATCTCGTCCGGATTGTCGGTGAGGCGGATCGACTTGATCACCGTGCCCTGCTTCAGCGTCTGGCCGGCGCCCTTCACCTTCAGGTCCTTGATGAGCACGACCGAATCGCCATCGGCAAGCACGGTGCCGCTGGCATCGCGCACCTGGTTTCGGGCCGCCTTCTCCGCGGCGATTTCGGATGCCGGCCGCCATTCGCCGGTCGCCTCGTCATAGATATAGTCGTCGTCGCTCATGGCGGCTCCTTGCATGTTGCTCCATCTTCAAGGCCACGCTTATAACGATCCGGCGATGGATGGAAACGGCCTTCGCCGGTTCTATATTGCGCCAAGGATCCAAACGGGAGAACAAGCATGAAAATCACCTGGCTCGGCCACTCCGCCTTCCGGATCGAAACGGCGAAAGCCAGGATCCTGATCGATCCGTTCTTTACCGGCAATCCCGCCTTCGACGAGGCGACCCGCAAGGACGCGGTGGCGGGCCTTACCCATATCCTGCTGACCCACGGTCATGGCGACCATGTCGGCGACACGATCGGGATCGCGAAGGAGACCGGCGCGACCGTGCTCGCCAATGCGGACCTTGCGGCCTGGCTCGGCGCCAAGGGCGTGGAAAAGGTCGACATGGGCAATACCGGCGGCACCGTGCATTTCGACGGTTTCTCGACCACCTTCGTCAATGCGCTGCATTCCTCCGCGCAGATCACCGAGGACGGCGTCTCCCATTCGCTCGGCAATGCCAACGGCCTTGTCCTGCATTTCGAGGACGAGCCGACGCTCTATCACATGGGCGACACCGACATCTTTTCCGACATGGCACTGGTCAACGAGCTGCACCAGCCGGAAATCGGCCTCGTGCCGATCGGCGACCGCTTCACCATGGGCGGTGCCGTCGCCGCGCTCGCCTGCCAGCGCTTCTTCACGTTCGACACGGTCATCCCCTGCCATTACGGCTCCTTCGGCCTGCTGGCGCCGACGGCCGATCTTTTCGTCAAGGCGATGGACGGCGCTTCGGCGAAGATCGAGGTGCCGGGCGTCGGCAGCGTGGTCTCGCGCTGAGCGGCCGGAAAACGGGCGAGGGGGCGTGGAAGGGGCCATTCCCCCGTTGCGCCCCTTGGGCTTGGTCAGTATAGCGGGTAGAAATTTCTGAGCGGAGACCACTCATGTCCGTAGATCTAGCCACCGTGAAGCGCGTCGCGCGCCTTGCCCGCATCGCCGTCAGCGAGGAAGAGGCAAACCGCATGACCGGCGAGCTGAACGGTATCCTCGGCTTTGTCGAGCAACTGTCCGAAGTCGATGTTAGCGGCGTCGAGCCGATGACCTCCGTCACGCCGATGGAGATGAAGAAGCGCGAGGACGTCGTCAACGACGGCAACAAGGCGGACGATATCGTCGCCAATGCGCCGGCCTCCGACCGCAACTTCTTCCAGGTCCCGAAGGTCGTCGAGTAACGTCCTCTTCGTCGCCCGAGCCGTCCGAATCCGAAAGTAGCCTTCCCATGACCGATCTGACCCGCCTGACCATTGCCGAAGCCCGCGAAAAGCTCGGCGCCAAGGAGATCACCGCCGTCGAGCTGACGGACGCCTATCTTGGCGCGATCGAGGCGGCGAACCCTGTCATCAACGCCTATGTTACCGTGACGCCGGACAAGGCGCGCGACATGGCGAAGGCTTCCGACACCCGCATCGCAGCCGGCAGGGCCGGCGCGCTGGAGGGCATCCCCCTTGGCATCAAGGACCTGTTCGCGACCGAGGGCGTGCACACCCAGGCCTGCAGCCACATCCTCGACAGCTTTCGCCCGAAATACGAATCGACCGTCACCCAGAACCTCTGGAACGACGGCGCCGTCATGCTCGGCAAATTGAACATGGACGAGTTCGCCATGGGCTCCTCCAACGAGAGTTCCTATTACGGCGCGGTCAAGAACCCGTGGCGCGCCACCGGCTCCAATGCCGATCTGGTGCCGGGTGGCTCGTCCGGCGGCTCGGCGGCGGCCGTCGCCGCGTTCCTGTGCGCCGGCGCCACGGCGACGGATACCGGTGGCTCCATCCGCCAGCCCGCCGCCTTCACGGGCACCGTCGGCATCAAGCCGACCTATGGCCGCTGCTCGCGCTGGGGCATCGTCGCCTTCGCCTCCTCGCTCGACCAGGCCGGCCCCATCGCCCGCGACGTGCGCGATGCGGCGATCCTGCTGAAATCCATGGCGAGCGTCGATGCCAAGGACACCACCTCCGTCGACCTGCCGGTGCCGGATTACGAAGCCGCGCTCGGCCAGTCGCTGAAGGGCATGCGCATCGGCATTCCGCGCGAATACCGCGTCGAAGGCATGCCCGAGGAGATCGAGGCGCTCTGGCAGCAGGGCATCGCCTGGCTGAAGGAGGCCGGCGCCGAGGTCGTCGACATTTCCCTGCCGCACACGAAATACGCGCTGCCGGCCTATTACATCGTCGCGCCCGCCGAAGCCTCGTCGAACCTTGCCCGCTATGACGGCGTGCGCTACGGCCTGCGCGTCGACGGCAAGGACATCGTCGACATGTATGAGAAGACCCGCGCGGCCGGCTTCGGCCAAGAGGTCAAGCGCCGCATCATGATCGGCACCTATGTGCTGTCGGCCGGCTACTACGACGCCTACTACCTCCAGGCGCAGAAGGTCCGCACGCTGATCAAGCGCGACTTCGAGCTCGCCTTCAATGCCGGCGTCGACGCGATCCTGACCCCCGCCACGCCGTCCTCCGCCTTCGGCATCGCCGACGAGGAACTCGCATCCGATCCGGTCAAGATGTACCTGCAGGACATCTTCACCGTCACGGTGAACATGGCGGGCCTGCCGGGCCTGTCCGTGCCCGCCGGCCTCGATCACAAGGGCCTGCCCCTCAGCCTCCAGCTCATCGGCAAGCCCTTCGAGGAGGACGTCCTCTTCAAGACCGCGCATGTCATCGAAAAGGCCGCCGGCCGCTTCACGCCGGCCAAGTGGTGGTAAGGGGCGGATAGCCTCAAAGCTGTTCTTCCGTCATGCCGGATCACGTCCGGGCATGACGGAAGAAAGGTGGGGGCGCCGCCTTTGGACGCCGATTTCACCGCCGCATTTTCCAATCCCTCCCATCATCCCCGTGGATAGCCTTTCGTTTCCCTCGCCAAGTCTCTCGGGCAGTGCTTTCATGGCACCGGAAAGGGCTGGCCGCATGATCGCCATTCGCAATGCCCGTGAGGATGACGTTCCCGCTCTCGTCGAAATCGGCGTTCGAGCCTGGGAACAGGCCGTCGTCGGCGTCGCCGACCTCCAGGTGCGGCGCGACTATGCCCGCAATGCCTTCCAGCAGTTCCTCGGCCGTCACTGGCTTCGGGTCAGCGTCGCGGAAGCCGATGGCCGGCCGGCCGGCTGGGCCTCGCGCGAGGCGCTGGACGACGAGATCAGCGACCTCTGGATCGATCCGCCGCAGCAGAACAAGGGCCTCGGCTCCGCCCTGCTCGCGGCCATGGAAGCCGAGATCGTCGCGGCGGGCTTCGAGGCGGCGCGCCTCCAGACCCATGCCCGCAACACGGCGGCCGTGGGTTTCTTCCAGAAGCACGGCTACAGCGTGAACTGGCTGTCCATCGACTATTCCGAGCGCCTCGACCGCGACGTCGAATCGGTCGGCCTGCGCCGGCAGTTCGTCGCGGACGAACCGGTCGGCTACGGGCCAGGCGTGTTCTGAGGGGAGGCGGGCATTCGCCGCGCCTCCCGCCGGTTCACTGGTTGTCCTGCTGGGAGCGTACGAGCTCCAGGCCGCGTTGCGTGATGCGATAGGGCCTACCACCGGAGGAGGCGATGCACCGCCGGCGTTTCAGTTTGCGAAAGAGGTCGATGTCGAGGCCGCTTGCCCGCCAGCCGTCCCGCGTGATGCAGGCGACCGTCATGATCTTCCGGTTGTCGTCTTTTTCGATATCGATCCTGCCGCCCTGGGCGAGCAGGTGGAGAATGCGCTGTTCGGCGCGCGAAATGTCCATTGTCTTGAGAATCCGTCCGGCGTTCGGATGAACGCGAAAAAACGTTCCGCCACCCGAAAGGTGGCAGGGCTCATCGTTTTTCCAGACCCTGCGCGCACGCTGTGGCGGGCAGGGTCCTCAGCAGGCCTCAGACGAATTGGACATCAAGACTCCATTTGCGGATGCTCCGAAATAGCCGGGACATCCGCAAAGGTCAATGCGCCGGCCAGATCAGGGAGTGATGCAGGAAGACGGCGGTCTTCACCCCGCTGGCCGCGGCAAGCGAGATGTTCGCCGGCCCGAGCGCGATGTCTCCGGCCGCATAGAGGCCGGGCAGGGAGGTCTGACCCATGTCGTCGGTGTGGAGGATGTTGCCGATCGGCGTCTCCTTCAGCGTCAGGCCGCGCTCGGCCGGAATGGCGCTCCGCACCTGCGCCTCCGGCATCACGAAGAGCGCCTTGACCAGGGTCGGGATGCCCGGCCCGGTCTCGACGGACAGCATGCCGTCCGGCCCGTCGGCGATGGCGGTGACGCGGCCCGGCCGGAGCTTCACATTGCGCTCGGCGAGCACGGCAAGGGCCGCATCGTCCGGCTCCGGCGCCATGTTGGTGAAGAGCGTGACATTGCCCCAGTCGGCGACCACCGCCGCAAAGCGCGCCGCCTCGGCGGTGCGCGCCAGGACGCCGACCGGGCCGCCGCCGACCTCGTAGCCATGGCAATAGGGGCAATGCAGCACGGTCTTGCCCCACCGTTCGGCAAGGCCGGGGATCGCCGGCAACTGGTCCTCGAAGCCGGTGGCAAGCAGCACGCGGCGCGCCTCGATCCGCCCGCCGTCGCCGGTGGCGACGGAGAAGGCGTCCTTCTCGCCCTCCAGCCGCTCGGCCGGCACGTCGCGGAAGGTGACGGTCCCGTAGGCGGCAAGCTGCCGGCGGGCATCGGCGAGGATGTCGCGGCCCGGCCGGCCGTCCTGGGCAAGGAAGCCGTGCGAACGGGCGGCGAAGCGGTTGCGCGGCTCGCCGGTGTCGAGAACGGTGATGCGGCGGCGGGCGCGGGCGAGCTGCAGGGCGGCGGAAAGGCCGGCAAAGCCCCCGCCGATGATGATGGCATCTTCGGTCATGGTTCATCCTTTCTGTGGAACATGCGGCATCGCGCGCCCGAGGGGTCTCGGTCGTTCGATGCAGGGTATCGGCAGGGCGTTCCCGCTTAGCCGGTATCGGCCCGGCAGCGTTTCGCCGCCACCCGGAAATCGGCGGCGAGGTCGGCGAGCGTCGTGCCGGCGAAGCGCGCCATCAGCATCGCCTCGGCATCCTTCAGCGCCTCGCCGATCACCCGGTTGACGGATTGCTCGACAACGCAGCCCGGCATTTCCGTCGCCGGGCCGATCTGGAAGACGATCGGCTCGCCGAGCGCGTTGTAGATGTCGAGCAGCGAGATGTCGGCGAGCGGCCGGGCAAAATGCCAGCCGCCGCCATGGCCGCGGCCGGACTGCACGATGCCGGCCTCGCGAAGGCCGGCCATGGTGCGCCGGACGACGACGGCGTTGGTGTCGAGGCAGAGCGCAAGGTCGTCCGAGGTCATCGGCGCCTCGCGCTCGGCCATGTGCATGAGGGCGTGGAGCACGGCGGAAAGGCGGCTGTTTCTTTTCATGTAACAATAATAGTTACGAATCGTTCCGCCTGTCAACCGGCGGCCGGGGGGAAGAGGGGCCGGATATGCGGCAAAGCCTTGCACCGGCCGGCCATATGTTCTACCGAGGCAGGCAAATCCGAGGCTTTCGCAAAGAGCATCCCATGACCATCGTCGACGTCCGCACCCCCGATCCGAAACGCTTGATCCCCGGCGCCACCGGCGACTGGGAGGTCATCATCGGCATGGAGGTGCACGCCCAGGTCCTCTCCAATTCCAAGCTGTTCTCCGGCGCCTCCACCGAATTCGGCAAGGCGCCGAACGCCAACGTCTCGCTCGTCGATGCAGCCATGCCGGGCATGCTGCCGGTCATCAACGAGGAATGCGTCAGGCAGGCCGTGCGCACCGGCCTCGGCCTGAAGGCGCAGATCAACCACCGCTCGATCTTCGACCGCAAGAACTACTTTTATCCGGACCTGCCGCAGGGCTACCAGATCTCCCAGTTCAAGGACCCGATCGTCGGCGAGGGCAAGATCACGATCTCGCTCGGGCCCGACCGCCAGGGCAACTTTGAAGACATCGAGATCGGCATCGAGCGCCTGCATCTGGAGCAGGATGCCGGCAAGTCGATGCACGACCAGCATCCGACCATGTCCTATGTCGACCTCAACCGTTCGGGCGTCGCGCTGATGGAGATCGTCTCCAAGCCGGACATGCGCTCGTCCGACGAGGCCAAGGCCTACATGACGAAGCTGCGCTCCATCGTGCGCTATCTCGGCACCTGCGACGGCAATATGGACGAGGGCTCCATGCGCGCCGACGTCAACGTCTCCGTGCGCCGTCCGGGCGAGCCCTTCGGCACGCGCTGCGAGATCAAGAACGTCAACTCCATCCGCTTCATCGGCCAGGCGATCGAATACGAAGCCCGCCGCCAGATCGGCATCCTGGAGGACGGCGGCACCATCGACCAGGAAACCCGCCTCTTCGATCCCGGCAAGGGCGAGACGCGCTCCATGCGCTCGAAGGAAGACGCGCACGACTACCGCTATTTCCCCGATCCGGACCTCCTGCCGCTGGAATTCGACAACGAGTTCGTCGGCAAGCTGCTCGCCGGCCTGCCGGAACTGCCCGACGACAAGAAGATCCGCTTCGTCAAGGATTTGGGCCTGTCCGTCTACGACGCCTCGGTGCTCGTCTCGGAAAAGGCGATCGCCGACTACTACGAGGCCGTGGCCGCCGGCCGCGACGGCAAGATTGCCGCCAACTGGGTCATCAACGACCTGCTGGGCGCCTTGAACAAAGCCGGCAAGGCCATTGAAGAGACTCCGGTTTCACCCGGACAGCTTGGGCAGATCATCGATCTCATCAAGGACGGAACGATTTCCGGCAAGATCGCCAAGGACCTCTTCGAGATCGTCTGGAACGAGGGCGGCAACCCGGCCGAGATCGTCGAGGCGCGCGGCCTGAAGCAGGTGACGGATACCGGCGCCATCGAGAAGGCCGTCGACGAGATCATCGCCGCCAATCCGGACCAGGTCGAGAAGGTGAAGGCCAAGCCCACGCTTGCCGGCTGGTTCGTCGGCCAGGTGATGAAGGCGACCGGCGGCAAGGCCAACCCGCAGGCGGTGCAGGCCCTCGTCAAGGCCAAGCTCGGCATCGAGGACTGACGCGATTCCAGGAAAGGTGTGAAGCGGTTTTCCGTCCGGAATCGCTTCGAAACAAAGGAATTTTCCATGTTCTTCGTCCGCACGGCCTCCGAGCGCGATCTGGCGAAGGTCAGCGCGCTCCTGGCCGAGACGTGGCACGCCACCTATGACGCGCTTTACGGCGCCGACAAGGTGAGCGAGATCACCGCGCGCTGGCATGCCGTGCCCGCGCTGAAGGCCCGGCTGGAGCGCAAGGACAGCGAGTTCGTCGTCGCCGACAACGGCAGGGAGCTTGCCGGCATGGGGTATGCGGCCATGGCGAAGGACCGGCCGAAGGTGGCGTTCCTGCATCAGCTCTACGTGCTGCCGCGCTACCAGCGCCAGGGCATCGGCCGCGACATGTTCGCCGAGCTCGAGACCTGCTTCCCGGATGCCAGCACCATGCTCCTGGAGGTCGATCCGCGCAACGAGGCGGCGGTTGCCTTCTACCAGGCGCACGGCTTTGCCAAGGTGGGCGAGGCGCAGCATACGGCGGACGCCGTCTCCGGCGTGCCGCTTGATGTCTACGAGAAGCCGCTCGGCGGCTGACCCGCGGCGAAAAGCCGGGGGCGAAGGGGCGGGAATCGCTGGACATTCCGGTGGTCTCGCGCCATAAGCGAAAGAAAGATCGCCCGCTTTCCGCGGGCGGCCCAACAGTCTCGGGCCGCGCTTCCGGCACGGCCCTGCCAAGGACGCCAGCCCATGAACCTTCTCAAGCAGATTTTCACCTGGTGGAACGGTCAGACGATCGGCACCCGCTTTCACACCTGGCGCTTCGGCACCCGGGTCGGCCAGGACGAATTCGGCAATGTCTATTACCAGGGCGGCAAGGATTCCGAAGGCCGCACGCGCCGCTGGGTGATCTACAACGGTTATGCCGAAGCCTCGGCCATTCCCGCGGGCTGGCATGGCTGGATGCACCACCGCACCGACGTTTCCCCGGCCGACGAGACGTACCAGGCCCGCGAGTGGGAAAAGCCGCACCGCCAGAACCCGACCGGCACCGCCCAGGCCTACCGCCCGCCGGGTTCGCTTGCCGCCGCCGGCGAGCGCCCGCGCGTGACGGGCGACTACGACGCCTGGACTCCGGGCAACTGATACCGATTTGGCCACATTTCGCCGCTAGAGCAATTCCAGCAAAAGTGCGTAGCGGTTTTGCGTCGGGAATTGCGTTAAAACAATGAGTTAGAGCATTTCCGCTTTTCGGGGAAAAGCGGAAATGCTTCAGCTCCAAGCGACCGGCGAACGCCGGGGCGGTTCGCAGGAGATGGCATTCATGACATCAGGGTTTTTCTCGGCAAACGCCCGATGGCGGTTCCTTGTCGCCGCGCTTGCCGTGGCCGCCGCGGGCGCCGGGCTGATGCCCGTGGCCGCCGAGGCCGCCCGCATCGAGAACCCGGTCGCCGTCTTCTCCGGCATCGACAAGATCACCGGCCGCATCACCAATTTCGACGTCTATATCGGCGAGACCGTGCAGTTCGGCGCGCTCCAGGTGACCCCGAAGGTCTGCTACAGCCGGGACGACACCGAGGCGCAGAAGGTGACCTCCTTCGTCGAGGTCGACGAGATCACGCTCGACCGCAAGATCCGCCGCATCTTCACCGGCTGGATGTTCGCCGACAGCCCCGGCCTCAACGCCGTCGAGCACGCCGTCTATGACGTCTGGCTGACCGAGTGCAAGGCAAAGTCCGACGTGCCGCCGCCGGAAGATTCCCAGGCGAAGGCGCAGTAAGGCGCTTTCCACGAACGTTGCGTCTGCGGCTGTGGATCCTCGGGTCAAGCCCGAGGATGACGGAGGGAGGGGCGCGGAAAGATAAAGAAACGCTTCCGCATGCCGCACCATTCGATAGTCTTCGAGACAATGCCTCCGCGCTGTCATCCTCGGGCTTGACCCGAGGACCCACGACCCACGGCACGCCTTTTCGTCAAAACGGCAGATGCGGCGAGGCCAAGGCGTTCGCCAGCATGTCCTCATACTCGATTTTCGGCACATCGATCGCGCCGAACGACTTCAGGTGCTCGGTGGTGAACTGCGTGTCGAGCAGCCGGAAGCCGCGCGCCTTCAGCCGTTCGACGAGATACACGAGACAGATCTTCGACGCATCCGTGCGCCGCGAGAACATGCTCTCGCCGAAGAAGGCGGCACCGAGCGAGACGCCGTAGAGGCCGCCGACGAGGTTTTCCCCCTCCCAGGCTTCGACCGAATGGGCGTGGCCCATGCGGTGCAGCGTGCCGTAGAGCGACCTGATCTTGGCGTTGATCCAGGTCGACGGCCGATCCGGCGCAGCCGCCGCGCAAGACGCGAGCACGGCGTCGAAGGCGGTGTCGAAGCGGATGTCGAAGGGCTTCTTGCGGATCGTCTTGGCGAGGCTGCGCGAGACGTGGAACTCATCGAGCGGGATGACGCCCCGCATGTCCGGCTCGACCCAGAACAGCTCCGGGTCGTCGGCCGAATCGGCCATCGGGAAGAGCCCGATGGAATAGGCGCGCAGAAGCAGGTCCGGGGTGATTTCCGGGTGCCGGCTGCGTCGCCCTGCCATGACCGACGCCCCTCAGGCGTCGGTTTTGCTGGCCAGATAATTCTCCAGCCAGTGGATGTCGTAGTCGCCGTTGGCGATGTCCTGGTTGCCGATCAGGTCCTGGAAGAGCGGCAGTGTCGTCTTGATGCCGTCGATGACGAATTCGTCCAGCACGCGGCGCAGGCGCATCATGCATTCGACGCGGGTGCGGCCGTGCACGATGAGCTTGCCGATCAGGCTGTCGTAGTAGGGCGGGATTTTATAGCCCTGATAGGCGCCCGAATCGACGCGCACGCCAAGGCCGCCCGGCGCATGGAAATGCGTGATCGTGCCCGGCGAGGGAACGAAGGTGCGCGGGTCCTCCGCATTGATGCGGCACTCGATGGCATGGCCGGAAAAGACGATGTCTTCCTGGCTGACCGAAAGGCCGGCGCCGGAGGCGACGCGGATCTGCTCGTGCACGAGGTCGATGCCGGTGATCGCCTCGGTGATCGGGTGCTCCACCTGCAGGCGGGTGTTCATCTCGATGAAGTAGAACTCGCCGTTCTCGTAGAGGAACTCGATCGTGCCGGCGCCGCGGTATTTCAGCTTCTTCATGGCATCGGCGCAGACCTGGCCGATCTTCATGCGCTGTTCCACATTGAGGGCGGGGGAGTTGGCCTCTTCCCAGACCTTCTGGTGGCGGCGCTGCAGCGAGCAGTCGCGCTCGCCGAGATGCACGGCATTGCCCATGCCGTCGCCGACGACCTGGATTTCGATATGGCGCGGCTTGCCGAGATACTTTTCCATGTAGACGGCGTCGTTGCCGAAGGCGGCGAGCGCCTCGGAGCGGGCCGTGGAGACGGCTTCTTCAAGGTCCACCTCGGACTTGGCGACCTTCATGCCGCGGCCGCCGCCGCCGGCGGTGGCCTTGATGAGCACGGGAAAGCCGATCTTGCGGGCGACTTCCAGGGCGTTCTCCGGCTTCACCTCGCCGTCGGAGCCGGGAACGACGGGGATGCCGAGTTCCTGCGCCGTCTGCTTGGCGGTGATCTTGTCGCCCATGATGCGGATGTGCTCCGCCGTCGGGCCGATGAAGGTGATGCCGTGCGCGTCGAGGATTTCCGCGAACTTGGCGTTTTCCGAGAGGAAGCCGTAGCCCGGATGCACGGCGTCGGCGCCGGTGATCTCGCAGGCCGCGACGATCTGGTGGATGTTCAGATAGCTCTCGCGCGACGGGGGCGGGCCGATGCACACGCTCTCGTCGGCGAGGCGCACATGCATGGCGTCGGCATCTGCCGTCGAATGCACGGCGACCGTGGCGATGCCGAGCTCCTTGCAGGCCCGAAGGACCCGAAGGGCGATTTCGCCGCGGTTGGCAATGAGGACTTTGGAGATCATGGGGGCCGCCTTATTCGATGACGATCAGCGGTTCGCCGTATTCGACGGGGCTTGCATCCGAGACGAGGATTTCGGTGACCTTGCCGGAGCGCGGCGCCGGAATCTGGTTCATCGTCTTCATGGCTTCGATGATGAGGATGGTCTGGCCTTCCTTGACGCTCGCGCCGACCTCGATGAAGGGGCGGGCGCCCGGGGCGGGCGAGAGATAGGCCGTGCCGACCATCGGCGCCGTGACGGCGTTCTTGTTGCTGCGCGCATCGGCGACCGGAGCGGCGACGACGGCAGCCGGTGCGGCGAAGGCCGGAGCGGGCGCGGCGATCGGCGCCTGGACGAATTGCGGCGTGCCGGCGCGCGAGACGCGGATGCGCAGGTCGTCCTGCTCCACTTCGATCTCGGTGAGGTCCGTCTCGTTGAGGATGTTGGCGAGATCGCGGATGAGCGCCTGATCGATGCCGTGTTTCTTGTCAGCCATGGAAATGAGCCTCTTGTTTTTCTTATTTCGTGATGGACGAAAGCGCGTGAAGCGCAAGGATATAGCTGTGCGCGCCGAAACCGCAGATGACGCCCTTGACGGCGGGTGCGATCATCGACGTGTGGCGGAATTCTTCGCGGGCATGCACATTGGAAAGGTGCAGTTCGACCACCGGGATCTTGATGGCGCGGATGGCGTCGTGCAGGGCGATCGATGTGTGGGTATAGGCACCGGCGTTGATGGCGATGCCGGCGGCGGTGTCGCCGCCTTCGTGGATCCAGTCGACCAGGTCGCCTTCATGGTTGGACTGGCGGAACTCGACGGCAAAGCCCAGCCTCTCGCCCTCCGCCTTGCAGAGCGCCTCGATGTCCGCAAGCGTATGCCCGCCATAGATGCCGGGTTCGCGTTTGCCGAGGGCGTTCAGGTTGGGACCGTTGAGCACGAACAGGGTGGAAGCCATTCACAATTCCGCATGCTGGAAAGACAAGTACCTATAGACCGGCGGTTTCCACAGGGAAAGCCCCAAGGGCAGGGGCTTTGCCGGTCAAAGGAGGCAATGTCCACAAGCAGCAACGGCTGAACACGGCCAGCATGGCAGGAAGATGGCGGTTTCAGCAGGTCGCCTTGCCGCAGGCCCTCACATTGGCGATCTTTTCGCGAAGATCGTCCGCGCCCACCGCGCCGAACACCATCTCCTGGCCGAGCACGTAGGAGGGCGTGCCGGTGATGCCGAGTTCGTTGGCCAGCGAATAGGCCTCGCGCACCGCGCCGTCATGCGGCTTGTCGGCCATGGTCTTGCGGACATCCGCCTCGGCAAGGCCCATCGTTGCGGCAAGCGCGATGGCGCTTTCCTCCGTTGCACGCCCCTCGTTGCCAAGCAGCGCGCGGTGGAATTCGCCGTATTTTTCCGGCGCGAGGTCACGCACGGCGGCGCTCACCTTGTGGGCGGCGAGCGAATCGGGGCCGAGGATCGGCAGTTCCTTCAGCACGAAGCGGACGTTGCTGTCCTCTTTCAGGATCTCGTCCATGTCGGAGAGCGCGCGCTTGCAGTAGCCGCAATTGTAGTCGAAGAACTCGACGATGGTGACGTCGCCCTTCGGGTTGCCGAGCGCGATGTCGTAGGGCGAGGAGAAGATCGCCTTCTCGTTGTCGGTGATGGCGGACTGGGCCTTCGCCTGCTGCTGCGCTTCCTGCTTCTTCTGCAGGGCTTCCTGCACGTCCAGCAGGATCTCCGGGTTCTCGACGAGGTATTCCTTGATGAACTCGCCGATTTCCTTCTTCTGCGCATCGTCGAGGGCAAGGGCGGGCAGGGGGGCTGCGACCGAAAGGGTAAGGGCTACGGTGGCCGCGAGCTTCGTCTTGAATGTCATGTCTTTCCTGTCCTCGTCGTGATGCGCCGGAGAAGTGCCATTGGCGGCCCTGCACGTCAATGCGGGCCGCGGCGCCTTCAACGACCTTATGGCCGGGCAGGCGCAAACGATAGGGTAAAAACGGCGGATTTTCGGCTCTCGCGGGATTGTGAAGGCGGGCATCTTGCGGCAGGAAGACGCGACCCGAAGAACCGGAAGGCAGTCTCATGAAACTCTCCCGCCGCGGCGCCGTCGAACCCTTTCACGCCATGGATGTGCTGGCCGAGGCGACGAAGCGCCGTGCCGCCGGCCGGCCGGTGATCTCCATGGCCGTCGGCCAGCCCGTGCATCCCGCGCCGGAGGCGGCGCGAGAGGCGGCCCGCCGCGCGCTCGACGTCGGCCGCATCGGCTATACGGATGCGCTCGGCCTGCTTTCGCTGCGCCGCGCCATTTCCGATTTTTACCGGCGCCATCACGGCGTTTCCGTCGATCCGGGCCGAATCGCCATCACGACGGGCTCGTCGGCCGGCTTCAACCTCGCTTTCCTGGCGCTGTTCGATGCCGGCGACCGCGTCGCCATCGCGCGGCCCGGCTACCCCGCCTATCGCAACATCCTCGCCGCGCTCGGCATCGAGACGGTGGAGATAGAGGTAAACGCGGAGAACGGCTTCACGCTGACGCCGGCAGCGCTGGAAGCGGCCGCCGCCGCCCATGGCCGCATCGATGGCGTGCTGCTCGCCAGCCCCGCCAATCCGACCGGCACGGTAACCGGCCGCGCCAACCTTTCCGCGCTCTCTGCCTATTGCCGGGACAACGGCATCGCCTTCATCTCGGACGAGATCTATCACGGCCTCACCTTCGTCGGCGAAGAGGCGACGGCGCTGGAATTCGGCGAGGAGGCGGTCATCATCAACTCCTTCTCGAAATACTATTGCATGACGGGCTGGCGCATCGGCTGGATGGTGCTGCCGGAAGCGCTGGTGCGCCCGGTCGAGCGTATCGCGCAGAGCCTCTACATCTCCGCACCGGAGCTTTCGCAGATCGCGGCGGAGGCCGCGCTGGGGGCGGAGGCGGAACTCAACGTCTATCGCGACGCCTACCGGGAGAACCGCGACTTCCTGGTGAAGCGCCTGCCGGAAATCGGCTTTGCCGTCGCCTCGCCGATGGACGGTGCCTTCTACGCCTATGTGGATGTCAGCCGCTTCACCAATGACAGCATGGCCTTCGCCCGCCGCATGCTGGCGGAGACCGATGTCGCGGCGACGCCCGGCGCCGATTTCGATCCGCAGGACGGGCATCATACGATGCGCTTCTCCTATGCCGGATCCTTCGAGGAGATGAGCGAGGCGGTCGACCGCCTCGCGCGCTGGCTCGCCTGAAGCGGGAAAAATGATGCCGTTTCAGGCGCTTGTGGCGCGAAACGGAATCACTCCCGCAAGGCCCTGATTCCCCCTGTGAGCCTCAGACCCGGTTGATCGACACGCCGCCGTCGACGAGCATCGCCGTGCCGGTCGTGAAGCTGGAGGCATCCGAGCAGAGGAAGAGCGCCGCCTGGGCAATCTCCTCCGGCGCGGCGATGCGCTTGAAGGCATTGAGGCCGGCGATGAAATCGCGGGCCTCCGGCGTGTTCGCCACCTCCCGCCCCATCGGCGTGTCCGTCGCGCCCGGCAGCAGCGCATTCACGCGGATGCCCTTGCGCCCGTATTCCGAGGCCAGCACCTGCACGAGGCCGACAAGGCCGGATTTCGAGGCGGCATAGGCGGCAAGCCCCGGAAAACCCGCCGTGTAGCCGACGAAGGTCGAGGTGAAGACGAGGCTGCCGCCACCCCGCGCCTCCAGAGCCGGCAGCTGGTACTTGGCGGCAAGGAAGCCGCTGGTCAGGTTGACGGCGACGACGTTCTGCCATTCGGCAAGCGAAAGGCCGGTGAGAGGACCGACCGGGCCTGTCGTGCCCGCATTGTTGAAGGCGATGTCGAGGCCGCCGAATTCGGCCTGCGCCGCGTCGACCAGCGCCTTGTGGTGCGCCTCCTCGCTCACGTCGCCCGGCACCGCAATGGCGGCGCCACCTGCCGCGCGGATGTCGCTGGCGAGCTCTTCGAGCTGCCCGCGCCTGCGGGCGGACAGCACGAGCCTTGCGCCCTGCCGGGCAAAGAGAAGCGCGGCGGCGCGGCCGATACCGGAACTGGCGCCGGCGATGATGGCGATCTTGTTGTCGAGACGGGGCATGGAATTCTCCCTTGCTGGTTTCCTGCGGCCCGGATGTCGCAGAAGGGAGCGGCGGGAACCACCCGATTCCCGCGAACGAAAAAAGACCCGGACGATGCCGGGTCTTTTGATTTTCTGGATGCAGGCGGTTCTTAGAAGAAGCCGCGGCGCTGCCACCAGCCGCCCTTCTTGGGCTTTTCCGCTTCCTCGGCCGGCGCCGCTTCCTTCGCCGTCGAGGATTTCACCACCGGCTCGGAGGCGATCTTGGAGAGATCACGGTTGGCGCGCACGGGCTTGGCCGGCTCCTGGAGATCGGCGGCGGCCACTTCGACTTCCGGCTCGGCCGGCGTCGCCTCTTCGACGGGGGCCGCGGCGACCGGCTGGGCCTCGATCTCGCTGCGGGCAGCCTCGTCGGTGGCGACCTCTTCGGCGGCCTTGGCACGGCTGCGGCGGGCACGCTTCGGCTTGGCCGGCGGCTCTTCGGCAACGGCCTCGACCGGGGCTTCCTCCGCGGCGACGGTCACTTCAGCGACCTTCACCTCGACGGCCACGCCCTCTTCGGCTTCATCTGCCTCGCCACCGGCGTCCTCGGCCTCTTCCGCGCCGGCTTCGACCGAGCCGTCCTCGAGACGGTTGCGGCGGCCGCCACGCTTGCCGCGGCGGCGGCGCTTGCGGCGCTCGGACGTGTCGTCGGCCTGTGCCTGGGATGCTTCCACACCCTCTTCGCCATCGGCATCGTCGTCGTCGAGCACATCTTCATCGCCGGCCTGCTCGCCGCCGAAGGAGGCGGTGTCGGTGCCTTCGCCATTCTCGCGGCCACGGCCACGGCGGCGGCGGCGGCGCTTGCGCTTGTTACGGCCGTTCTCGTCGGAGGAGGACGACGCCGAGGCGGACTGCGCAGCCGCAGCGGGACGCGCTTCTTCCTCTTCCTCGTCGATCTCGTCTTCGATCTCGATGTCGTCGTCTTCGGGCTCGGGCTCGAAATGCAGGATCTGCTCGATCTTGACCGGGTTCTCGACGGCCTCGCCGCGGTCGATCGCGAAGTGCTGCGCGCCGACATGGGCATCCGCCTCGATGATGATGGCGACGCCGAAGCGGCCCTCATAGTCGATGATCGTGCCGCGCTTGTGGTTGAGCAGGTAGAGCGCGATGTCGGGCGTGGTGCGCACGGTGATGTTGTGCGTCGTGTTCTTGAGCAGGTATTCCTCGATGCCGCGCAGGACATGCAGCGCGACCGACGACTGCGAGCGCACATGGCCCGTGCCGTTGCAGTGCGGGCAGGTCTGCATGGTGGATTCGAGGACCGAGGCGCGGATGCGCTGGCGCGACATTTCCAGAAGGCCGAAATGCGAGATGCGGCCGACCTGGATGCGCGCGCGGTCGTTCTTGAGATGGTCCTTCAGGCGCTTCTCGACGGCGCGGTTGTTGCGCTTCTCCTCCATGTCGATGAAGTCGATGACGACGAGGCCGGCAAGGTCGCGCAGGCGAAGCTGGCGCGCCACTTCCTCGGCGGCTTCCAGGTTTGTCTGGAGCGCGGTCTCCTCGATGGAGTGCTCGCGCGTCGAGCGACCGGAGTTGACGTCGATCGAGACGAGCGCCTCGGTCTGGTTGATGATGATGTAGCCGCCGGATTTCAGCGTCACCTGCGGCTGCAGCATGCGGTCGAGCTGGGCCTCGATGCCCGAGCGCGAGAAGATCGGATGCACGTCGCGATAGGGCTGCACGACCTTCGCATGGCTCGGCATCAGCATCTTCATGAAGCTTTTCGCTTCGCGATAGCCTTCCTCGCCGGCGACGATGATCTCGCTGATGTCCTTGTTGTAGAGGTCGCGGATCGAACGCTTGATGAGCGAGCCTTCCTCATAGACGAGGCAGGGGGCCGTGGAAGCGAGCGTCAGCGTGCGGACGTTCTCCCACAGGCGCATCAGGTACTCGAAGTCGCGCTTGACCTCGACGCGGGTGCGGTTCGCGCCGGCGGTGCGCAGGATGACGCCCATGCCCTGCGGAACCTCGAGGTCGCGGGCGATCTCCTTCAGGCGCTTGCGGTCCTGCAGGTTGGTGATCTTGCGGGAAATGCCGCCGCCGCGTGCCGTGTTCGGCATGAGGACGGAGTAGCGGCCGGCGAGCGACAGGTACGTGGTCAGCGCCGCGCCCTTGTTGCCGCGCTCTTCCTTGGCGACCTGCACGAGCAGGATCTGGCGGCGCTTGATGACTTCCTGGATGCGGTACTGCTTGCGCGGCTTGCGCTGCACGCGGTCCGGAACCTCTTCCATCGCGTCTTCGGCGCCGACGGATTCGATGACTTCCTTCTCCTCGCCGTGATGATCGTCGTCATCGTCGTCGTCATCGCGGCGACGGCGGCCGCGCGAGCGCTCGGCGGGCTCGGAGATCTCGTCGGTGTCGACAGCCATGGCCATCGCGCCGCCGGGTGTCTCGTCGTCGCCGCTTTCGGCGGGGGCGGCGGCCTCTTCGGCAGCCGGCGCGTCCTCGGCCTTCGCCTTGGCCTTGCGCGGGCGGCGCGGTTTCTTCGGCTTTTCGGCCGGGGCCTCTTCCGCAGGGGCGGCAGCGGCTTCGGCAACCTCGGGCTCGGCGGCGGTCTCGACAACCTCGGCCTCTGCCTCTGCGGCCGCGGCGACCGGCGCCTCTTCGGCAGCCGCCGGAGCTTCGGCGACCTCCGTCGTTTCCGTATCCTCGGAAAGATCGGTGGCCGTCTCGACCGGCTCGATATCGTCGTCGCGACGATGTTCCTCGGCCTCGGCCCTCAGCAGGGCCTGACGGTCGGCAAGCGGGATCTGGTAGTAGTCCGGATGGATTTCGGCGAACGCCAGAAAGCCGTGGCGGTTGCCGCCGTAGTCGACGAAGGCCGCCTGGAGCGACGGTTCGACGCGTGTGACCTTGGCAAGGTAGATGTTGCCGCGGATCTGTTTCTTGTGTTCGGATTCGAAGTCGAATTCTTCTATGCGGTTTCCGCGTACGACAACGACGCGCGTCTCTTCAGCGTGAGACGCATCGATAAGCATTTTCTCTGCCATGTAGATTGAGCTCCTCGGCGCAGCCGCGATCCTGGCGGCGAACCGTTCCCATCTAGGGAAGTGCCGGGGGAGGAGAGGGATGCGCCGGATATGTAAGTTCTCGTCGGGCCCCGGTGCGGGGTTGGCGGACGGAGGGCGGCCGGTACGCGAACGCCCCGGTGCCTGTTACCCTCTGATAAAATCCGCTGTGACAACATCAACGTCCAACGAGAATGCCTGTGCCATAGACCTGATCGGTCCGATGAAATTGCCCTTGGGTAAGGGCGTTTGGTGGAAATCCACCTTGACTGTTCCGGCCACCGCCGGTTTACGCGATCTTATCGGCCGGGAAAAAGCGGTGCGACGGCGGATGAAGGCCCGGTTCGGCGCCAAGCCCCGAAGGAGTGGCTGCCTGCTCTAAGCGATTCTATCCCGTCTATTCTTTTTCCCTGATTTTGCTTTTATGGCGGATATGTCACAATGGCAAGGGAAAAGCCAAAAGCGTCATAATCTTGATGGAATTGCCCCTATGGCTGCTGAGGCGCTGCGGCATTTCCCCTTGGCAAGCTTTGGTTAACCATATGGGGGCATCTATGGGTCTCGTCCTGTGCCGCATCGCGCGGTTTCCACGCGTTTGAACGGACTGCCAGTGGTGATGCTACGCCTTCTGACCGAAACCCTTGCCCGCGTCGCGGCCGGCGCGATCGTCGCCGCATTCAGCCTGTCGCTCGTCACGCCCGCCCTTGCCGTTTCCGCCTCGGCCGCGCCGCTGCTCGCCTTTTCCGCGCGCATTGCCGGTGACGATGCCCGCACCCGCCTCATCATCGATTTCGACCGCAAGCCGGACTTCAAGGTCCACTACGTCGCCAATCCCTACCGCGTGCTGATCGACCTGCCGGAAACCGATTTCGGCGTGAAGGCGGAAGAGCTGGAGGCGCGCGGCATCTTCTCCGACATCCGCTACGGCACGATGGCCGCCGGCCGCTCGCGCATCGTCCTGACCGCATCGCGCCCGGTCGGCGTCGTGCTGGCCGAGGTACAGGAAGAAGAGGGGGCGGCGAGTTACCGGCTGGTCGTCGACACGGCGATCGTCACCGACCAGGCCTTCCAGGGGCTGATGGAGAAGCAGAGCTGGCAGGAAGCGGCCGCATCGCCAGGAGCCGAACAGGCGTCCGTCATGCTGCCCGGCAGCCGGGCGGACGGCCCCTTCGTCATCGCGGTCGACGCCGGCCATGGCGGCATCGATAACGGCGCGCGCGGCGCCGTCACCAAGACGGAGGAAAAGCACGTCACGCTCGCCTTCGCCCGCCAGCTTACCGAGGCGCTGAACGCGCTGCCCGGCACGCGCGCCATCCTCACCCGCGACAAGGACGAGTTCCTCTCGCTCTCGCAGCGTGTGCAGCTTGCCCGCAACGAGGGGGCGAACCTGCTCATCTCCATCCACGCCGACACGCTGAAGCAGAAGGACATCCGCGGCGCGACGGTCTACACCATTTCCGACAAGGCCTCCGACAGCCTCGCGGCCAGCCTTGCCGAGCGGGAAAACCTGTCCGACCAGATCGCCGGCATCTCCTTCGTCGACGAGCCGGCCGAAGTGGCCGATATCCTGCTCGACCTGACGCGCCGCGAGACGCAGGCCTTCTCGATCAACCTCGCCCAGAGCGTCGTCAGCAATTTCAAGGACCAGGTGCTGCTGATCAACAATCCGCATCGCCATGCCGGCTTCCGCGTGCTGACCGCGCCGGACGTGCCCTCGATCCTGCTCGAACTCGGCTTCATGTCGAACAAGGACGACGAGCAGTTGCTGATCGATCCGGCCTGGCAGAAGAAGGTCGCGGGTCTCGTTGCCAGGGCCGTGGAACAGTACCGCGCGACGGTCGTCGCCAACGGTGGCTGAGGTTTTTCGGCGCGCGGGCGTGGAACGTGCTAGGTTTGCCTGTGCCGGAAAAGTGACAGCGGCCGCCATTGTGCGGTGGCGAAGCCCGGATGCATGCTGTAAGCCCTATTTTCCTCACATTCCGCTCGCTAGACGGGAACGAGAAAATGGGGTGACTCGTCCTCGACGGGAGCGCGCAACGGCCGGATGAGCCGGGGGCGTACAAGGCCGGGCAGCAGGTCTGCCCGATGACATTATAAGCATAAGGCATCGGTAACTGGCTCATGATCAGACTGATTGGATATTTCTTCGGGATTGGCGCCGTCTTCTTCCTCGCCGTGGCGGGCGCGGTCGCGCTCTATCTCGGAAGTGTCACCAAGGATCTTCCCGATTATGAGGTCTTGAACAGCTATGCCCCGCCGGTGACGACACGCGTGCATGCCGGCAACGGCGCGCTGATGGCCGAATATGCCAGGGAACGCCGCCTCTACCTGCCGATCCAGGCGATCCCGGACCGCGTCAAGGCCGCCTTCCTCTCCGCCGAGGACAAGAATTTCTACCAGCATCCCGGCGTCGACGTGACCGGCCTCTTCCGCGCCATCGTGGTCAACGTGCAGAACATGGGGTCCGGCCGCCGCCCGGTCGGCGCATCGACGATCACCCAGCAGGTCGCCAAGAACTTCCTGCTTTCCTCCGACCAGACCATCGACCGCAAGGTCAAGGAAGCGATCCTCTCCTTCCGCATCGAGCAGGCCTATTCCAAGGACCGCATCCTCGAACTCTATCTCAACGAGATCTTCTTCGGCCTGAATTCCTACGGCATCGCCGGCGCGGCGCTCACCTATTTCGACAAGTCCGTCACCGAGCTGACGATCGCCGAGACCGCCTATCTCGCCGCCCTGCCGAAGGGCCCGTCGAACTACCATCCCTTCCGCCGCACAGAGGCTGCCATCGAGCGCCGCAACTGGGTCATCGACCGCATGGTCGAGAACGGCTACGTCACCCAGAGCGACGGCGCGGATGCCAAGGCACAGCCGCTCGGCGTGACGCCGCGTCATCGCGGCTCCTATCTCTTCGCCTCGGAGTTCTTCTCTGAAGAAGTCCGCCGCCAGATCATCGAGCGCTATGGCGACAACGCGCTCTATGAGGGCGGCCTTTCGGTGCGCACCTCGCTCGATCCGCGCATCCAGGTCGCCGCCCGCAAGGCGCTGCAGAAGGGCCTGCTGAGCTATGACGAGCGCCGCGGCTTCCATGGCCCGATCAAGACGATCGAGATCGGCGGCGACTGGGGCGTGGAACTCGCCAAGGTCGACTCGCTGTCCGACGTGCCGGAGTGGAAGCTCGCCGTCGTTCTCGCCGTCGACGACGGCGGCGCCGATATCGGCCTCCAGCCGAGCAAGGAAGCCTCCGGCAAGGTCGTCGAGGAGCGCGTGACCGGCCGCATCGAGGCCAAGGCCATGACCTGGGCCTACCGTTCGGCCAAGGGCGATCGCAAGACGGCGAAATCGCCGGCCGGTGTCTTCACCGTTGGCGACGTCGTCTATGTCGAGCCGCTGGAAGACGGCACGTACCGCCTGCGCCAGCCGCCGAAGGTGCAGGGCGGCCTCGTCGCCATGGACCCGCATACCGGGCGCGTGCTCGCCATGGTCGGTGGCTTCTCCTATGCGCAGTCGGAATTCAACCGCGCCTCGCAGGCGATGCGCCAGCCGGGCTCCTCCTTCAAGCCCTTCGTCTACGCCGCCGCGCTCGACAACGGCTATACGCCGGCCTCCGTCATCATGGACGCGCCGATCGAGATCGTCGCCGGCGGCCAGGTCTGGCGCCCGCAGAACTATGGTGGCGGGGCTGCCGGCCCCTCGACGCTGCGCCTCGGCATCGAGCGCTCGCGCAACCTGATGACCGTGCGCCTTGCCAATGACATGGGCATGAACCTTGTCGCCGAATATGCCGAGCGCTTCGGCATCTACGACAAGATGTATCCGGTGCTTTCCATGTCGCTCGGTTCCGGCGAGACGACCGTGCTGCGCATGGTCTCGGCCTATTCGGTGCTCGCCAATGGCGGCAAGCAGATCAAGCCCTCGCTGATCGACCGCATCCAGGACCGCTACGGCAAGACGATCTTCCGCCACGAGGAGCGCACCTGCGAGAACTGCAACGCCAATGACTGGGAAAACCAGGAAGAGCCGGTGCTGGTCGACAACCGCGAGCAGGTGCTCGACCCGATGACCGCCTACCAGATCACCTCGATGATGGAGGGCGTCGTCACGCGCGGCACGGCCGCCGGCAAGATCAAGCTCGACCGTCCGACCGCCGGCAAGACCGGCACGACCAACGACGAGAAGGACGCCTGGTTCGTCGGCTACACGCCGGATCTCGTCGCCGGCCTCTATATCGGCTTCGACAGCCCGGCCCCACTCGGCCGCGGCGCGACGGGCGGCTCGCTCTCCGCGCCGATCTTCAACGAATTCATGCAGGCCGCCCTCGAAGGCACGCGCCCGACGAAGTTCATCGTGCCGGAAGGCATGCAGTTCATCGCCGTCAACCGCAAGACCGGCATGCAGGCCTCCGAGGGCCAGCCCGACACGATCATGGAAGCCTTCAAGCCCGGCACGGGCCCGGCCTCCGTCTTCTCGGTCATCGGCGGCGAGGACTATGCCAGCCCCGAGGAGATCCTGAGGAGCTCGCCGCAGGCCAACCAGGCGGTGACGGGCGGCAGCGGCGGCCTGTTCTGATCAAGCGATGATCCGGTTCGAGGGCGGGTGCGGGGCTTTACATCCGCGCCCGCCCTCTCTATTTCACGGCCACCGAAATAGCATTGAAGAAGAAGGCGGATATGCGCGCGGAAATCGAGAACATCGTCGACGAAATCAAGCAGGCCATAAGCCTGCTGAGGAGGCATCTTTGACTGGGATCAGGCGCTGAGACGACTGGACTGGTTGAACAACAAGGCAGAGGATCCGACCCTCTGGAACGACGCCCAGGAAGCCCAGAAGCTGATGCGCGAGCGCCAGCAGCTGGACGAGGGCATCAATGGCGTCAAGGCCATCGAGCAGCAGCTCAAGGACAATATCGAGCTCATCGAGCTCGGTGAGGAAGAGGGCGACGCTGACATCGTCAAGGAAGCCGAGAACGCCCTGAAGGTGCTCAAGGTCGAGGCCGCGCGCAAGCAGGTCGAGGCCATGCTGTCCGGCGAGGCGGATGCCAACGACACCTATCTCGAAGTGCATTCCGGCGCCGGCGGCACGGAAAGCCAGGACTGGGCGAACATGCTTCTGCGCATGTACACCCGCTGGGCGGAGCGCTCGGGCTACAAGGTGGAGCTGCTGGAAGTCCATGACGGCGAAGAGGCCGGCATCAAGTCCGCGACGATGCTCGTCAAGGGCCACAATGCCTATGGCTGGCTGAAGACCGAATCGGGCGTGCACCGTCTCGTGCGCATCTCGCCCTATGACAGCAATGCGCGCCGCCACACCTCGTTCTCGTCGATCTGGGTCTACCCGGTCGTCGACGAGTCGATCAACATCGAGGTCAACGAAAGCGACTGCCGCATCGACACCTACCGCTCGTCCGGCGCCGGCGGCCAGCACGTCAACACGACCGATTCGGCCGTGCGTATCACGCATATCCCGACCGGCATCGTGGTCGCCTGCCAGCAGGAACGCTCGCAGCACAAGAACCGCGCCAAGGCCTGGGACATGCTGCGTGCACGCCTCTACGAAGCGGAACTGAAGAAGCGCGAGGAAGCCGCCAACGCCGAAGCCGCCTCCAAGACGGATATCGGCTGGGGCCACCAGATCCGCTCCTACGTCCTCCAGCCCTACCAGCTGGTCAAGGACCTCAGGACCGGCGTCGAAAGCACCGCTCCCTCGGATGTGCTCGACGGCGAGCTCAACGAGTTCATGGAAGCCGCACTCGCCCACCGCGTCAACGGTGGGGCGGACGCGGTCGTGGACGACCTGAACTGAAATCTTCAATAAACGACATCGTGACGGGCGCTTCGGCGCCCGTTTTTCGTTCGATGATCCTGCAACCTCTCCTCCGTCGCCCGAGGATGACGGAGGAGAGGGGGGCAGGCGCCCGGTCTCAGTTCGTCGCCCGCTCGATCTTGATCTCGCCGAGGTCGTCGATCAGCACCGTCCAGCCCTCGGGCTCTGCGGCCTTGGGGTCCGTCTTCAGATAGACCGTTGCGAAAAGCCCCGGCTGCGTGGTGATGCCGGACGAATTCTCCGGCCGGATGTCCGTCACATAGGGTTTCATCGCCGAAAATTCCTCCAGCACCGTGGAGGAGGCGATCTTCGGGCCCTCGGCGGTCGCCTCGATCTGCTGGAGGTGGACCTGCGCCGTGCCATCCGGCTGGCGCACCGCGACCAGCTTGTAATAGCCGCGGCGCAGGGCGGCGGGCTCCTTCGTCTCGGCCGCAGTCCCCGCGTCTTCCTCGTCCGTCTCCACCGGCTCCTCCCAGAAACCGGTGGAGACGACGAAGGTGATGGTTTCCGCGACCGGCGATTCCTGCGCGAAGGCGGGCGGTCCGGCAAGGAAAAGCAGGGTGAGGGCGGTGGCAAGTGCGTGCCGCGTCATGACGAAACTCCTGTCCCTGGTCTGGATAACCGTGTCAGTAGTCGAACTGTTCGGCAAGAATCCGGTCGGACCAGGAATGATCGGGATCGGAAAGGATATGCGCCGAAAGTCCGGCCGATTCGGCAATGCGCACCGACGTCACCGATTTGACCTCGGTGTTGTCGGCCACCGCATTGACCGGCCGCTTCTCCGCCTCCAGCACCTCGATTTCCACCGTCACCTTGTTGGGCAGCAGCGCGCCGCGCCAGCGTCGCGGCCGGAAGGCGCTGACGGGCGTCAGCGCCAGCAGCGGCGCTTCCAGTGGCAGGATCGGCCCATGGGCGGAAAGGTTGTAGGCGGTCGAGCCTGCGGGCGTCGCCAGCAGCAGCCCGTCGCAGATCAGTTCCTCCAGCCGCACCCGCCCGTCGACGCTTACGCGCAGCTTTGCCGCCTGGTAGGACTGGCGGAAGAGATAGACCTCGTTGATGGCGAGCGCCCGGCGCTCCTGGCCGCTCGCGTCGCCGGTGATCATCTCCAGCGGGCGGAAGGCGTTCTCCACCGCACCTTCGATGCGGTCGGGCAGATCCTTCGGGTCGTAGCGGTTCATCAGGAAGCCGATGGAGCCGCGGTTCATGCCGTAGACGGGCTTGCCGGAATTCATCGTCGTGTGCAGCGTCTGCAGCATGAAGCCGTCGCCGCCGAGCGCGACGATGACATCGGCCTCTTCCGGATCGGCATTGCCGTAGATCGAGATCAGTTCGGTGCGCGCTTCCTGCGCTTCGGCCGCCTGCGAGGCGACGAAGGAGAGGGAGTTGAAGTTACGCGCCATGCCGTCGATCCGCATCCTCTGAGCAAGCCTGCGGCGCGTCCTGCACCCGAGGCCCGTCTTTGTCGCATGCCTTTACGGCATGCGCATCTGAAAAATATGACAGCACGTCGTGAGGCGACAGCGCTCAGGTCCCGGCCGACCCGGCCCGCTCCTCCAGCTTTTTCAGCACGGCCTGCCCGTTGGCGGCCGCCTCCATCGGCGTGCCGAACGGCCCCTTCACGGGATAGGTGACACCGCGGAAGGTCAGCGAATAGAAATATTTCCCGTCGATCCGCTTCTCGACCACCACCTTCGAAACCGGTCCCTTGTCGTCCGCCACCTTCGTTCCTCCGCCATGGGTTTCGCACGATAGCCGGTGTCGGCCGATGCTGCGAAACGGAAATGCAGGCCCCCGAGGCGCCCGTCGATCAAACGCCTATAGGCCAGTCGGCAATGGACGGCAATGTGGAAGGAGGCAGTGGCGCGAAAACAAAACGGTGCGTCGAAGCGGAGCGCAGGCGAACCGGCGCGATGGCTTGGCGGGCGGCGTCGCGCAAACAAAAATGGTGCCCCCACCAGGACTCGAACCCGGGACCCCCTGATTACAAATCAGGTGCTCTACCAACTGAGCTATAAGGGCACTCAGCGAGGGAGTTAGCATATTCTCCGCCGCTGTAAAGGGAAAAGGGCGGGTTCAGATCGACCAGTTGCTGTCCAGCGCGGTTATCGGGACGATTTCCTGGCAGCGCTCCATGGAGCGGGGCAGGTTTTCCGCGAGGTGGTCGATGAGGGCGCGCACGGCCGGCAGCATGCCGTGGCGCGAGGTGAAGACGGCGTGCACGGTCGATTCCGCGCTCGACCATTCCGGCAGCACCGGCGTCAGGAAGCCGCTGCGAAAGCCGCGCTCCACGATCATGTCCGGCAAGAGGGCAAGGCCGATGCCCTCGATCGTGGCCCGTTCCAGCACGCTGAAATCCGAGCACAAGAGCACCGGGGAGTGGGCGACGTCGTAGACGTCGCCGTTCTTGTGGAAGAGCGTCCAGATTGCCCTGGGGCTGTTTTCCTGCATGGAGAGCGTGGGAACGCGGCCGATCGTCTCTAGGTCGATCGGGCCATGCTGCTCCAGAAAGCGCGGGCTTGCCGCGAGGTAGCGCCGCGTGCCGGCAAAGCGGCGCACGATCAGCGACTGGTCCGTGTCGTAGCCGTCGCGCACGCGCAGCGCGATGTCTATGCGCTCCTCGATGAGATCGACCGCGCGGCCGGTGGTGAGGATGGAGAGGCGCACCCCGGGATAGCGCTTCATGAAGCTCGGCAGCACGTCGGCCACCATGGGCGCAAAGCCCGGCGGCATCGACAGGCGCACCGTGCCGGCCGGTTCCGCCTTGGCGACCGCGATCACGGCCTCCGCCGCCTCCACGCCGGAAAGCACCGCCTCGCAGCGCTCATAGAAGGACTGGCCGATATCGGTGATGGCAAGCTTGCGGGTGGAGCGCTCGATGAGGCGCACGCCGAGCTGCTCCTCAAGAGCGGCGATGCGCTTGCTGATTTTGGACTTCGGCACGGACAGCGCATTCGCCGCCGCGGTAAAGCCCTTGTGGCGCACCACGGCGGCGTAGAGCGCGAGATCGTTCAGGTCCTGCATGGCTATCTCCAGGCGGTTTTGCGAATTATTGTTTCCCGGGTGAAACAGTCAATTGGATTTTTGCTGTCTAATCGCGCGATTGTTTTCGGAACATATGTGTCGCACCCAAACCGAAACGAAGGTGCTGACCCATGAACATCCTCCATATCGATTCCGGCATTCTCGGCGAGCACTCCGTCTCCCGCCGCCTGACGGCCGCCGTCGTCGCCCAGATCAAGGCCGAACAGCCGGCCGCCACCATCACCTATCGCGACCTTGCCGCCGATCCGCTGCCGCACCTGTCCGGCGCGCATCTGATGGCCGCCAATGCGAAGCCGGAAGAGGTCGACGCGCAGATCGCCGCCGACGTCGCCGAAGGCAAGGTGGTGCTCGACGAGTTCCTGGCCGCCGACACGATCATCCTCGGCGTGCCCATGTACAATTTCTCCCTGCCGAGCCAGTTGAAGGCCTGGATCGACCGCATCGCCGTTTCCGGCAAGACGTTCCGCTACACCGCCGAAGGCCCCGAGGGCCTCGCCAAGGGCAAGAAGGTCATCATCGTCTCCACCCGCGGCGGCCACTATTCCGCCGGTCCGGCGGCCGTCATGGACCACCAGGAAAGCTATCTGAAGGCCGTGCTCGGCTTCCTTGGCATCACGGATGTTGAAGTGGTGCGTGCCGAAGGCCTGAACCTCAGCCCCGATTCGAAGATCGAGGCGATTTCCGAGGCCGAGCGCACCATCAATGATCGCGGTTCCCTGAAGCTTGCCAGCTAAGCGCCGTCCTTCGACATGCAAAACGCCCGCCGGTGGAAACCGGCGGGCGTTTTGCATTTGCGCGTGGCCGGTTCAGCTCAAGAGATGCCGCTGCGTGGCATAGAGCGCGATCGCCGCGGCGTTCGAGACGTTGAGCGACTTGATCGCGCCGGGCATGTCGAGCCGGGCGAGCGCCTTGCAGGTGGCGCGCGTCTTCTGCCGCAGGCCCTTGCCCTCCGCACCCATGACGAGCGCGATACGGTCGCCGGACAGCGTGCCTTCCAGCGGCTCCGGGCCTTCCGAATCAAGGCCGATCGTCAGGAAGCCGAGCTTGTGCAGCTCCTCCAGCGCGTCGGCGAGATTGGTGACCTGGATATAGGGAATGAGTTCCAGCGCGCCGGACGCGGTTTTGGCGAGCACGCCCGATTCGGTCGGCGAGTGGCGCTGCGTCGTGATGACGGCGCCGGCATTGAAGGCCACCGCCGAGCGCATGATGGCGCCGACATTGTGCGGATCCGTCACCTGGTCGAGCACGAGCAGCAACGGGCTGTCCTTCAGCGCTTCCAGCCGGCGCACGGGCAGGGGGCGCGTCTCCAGCATCACGCCCTGGTGGATCGCTTCCGGGCCGAGCACCTTGTCGAGGTCGGACGGCAGCACGGTCTCGACAGGATAGGGCAGGGTGGCGAAATCGGGCAGCTCCAGCCGCTGCGCGGCGTTCTGGCTCACCGAAAGCTTGATGATCTTGCGCTCCGGATTGTCCAGCGCCGCGCGCACCGTGTGCAGGCCGTAGAGATAGACCTGGTCGGGCGTCAGGGCCGGTGCCTTCCAGCCTTCCGCCTGCTTGCGGCGGCGGTCGTCCCTGGGCGTCGGAATCTCGCCGCGTTCGCGCCGCTGGTCGCGATGCGCCCGGCGCAGCTTGGCATAGTGGGTGTCTTTTGCGGACTTGCCGCCGGTGTCGTCTTTGCTCATGCGGCCTTATAGACCAAGTCGCATCGAACTGTGCAGCGGTTTTGCGCAAGGGATGGGCAAAAAACGGAAAAACAGGGGGCAGGAGGTGCCTGGGCCTGCGCGCGGCACGCTCCCGGCGGGACGCCGGCGGCTCGTCAGCCGCGCCGGCCGGCCGCCGATTGGGGACGATGATGTTTTTCGCAATTTTTTCCGTAGCCTCGTGTTGACAGGACGATTTGTGCCCGTCATATACGCCGCCAGATCGAAGGCGCCGCCCACAAGGCACTGCCCGCCGGTCGACACTGGTCGCTTGATCCCGACGGAATATGGAGGGATGCCCGAGTGGTTAAAGGGGACGGACTGTAAATCCGTTGGCTCAGCCTACGTTGGTTCAAATCCAACTCCCTCCACCATTCTGTCAGACGGATCAAGGCCCCCGCGGGTATAGCTCAATGGTAGAGCAGCAGCCTTCCAAGCTGAATACGCGGGTTCGATTCCCGCTACCCGCTCCAGTTTTCCTTCAGAAAAAGAATCAGCGTTCCGCTCTAAGGCCCTGCCTTGAAAAAGCGATTCCGCATCCCGATCTATCGTCCATCCGGCTTGCCCCAGCCCGTTTCCGGCATGTTTCCCCTGTGCATTTAAGGCTTGCGCATTCGTTGCGAAAGCCTTAAACGCCTGCCAAACCGGACGGGCCGGTTAGCCCAACTTTCGTTCAGTAGGAATAAAAACATGGCAAAAGGTAAGTTTGAGCGCACTAAGCCTCACGTAAACATCGGCACGATCGGCCACGTTGACCATGGCAAGACGTCGCTGACGGCAGCGATCACGAAGTATTTCGGCGAGTTCAAGGCGTATGACCAGATCGACGCCGCTCCGGAAGAAAAGGCCCGCGGCATCACCATCTCGACGGCGCACGTCGAGTACGAGACGCCGAACCGTCACTACGCCCACGTCGACTGCCCCGGCCACGCCGACTACGTCAAGAACATGATCACCGGTGCTGCCCAGATGGACGGCGCGATCCTGGTCTGCTCTGCCGCTGACGGCCCGATGCCGCAGACGCGCGAGCACATCCTGCTCGCCCGCCAGGTCGGCGTTCCCGCCATCGTCGTGTTCCTCAACAAGGTCGACCAGGTCGACGACGCCGAGCTGCTCGAGCTCGTCGAGCTGGAAGTGCGCGAACTTCTGTCGTCCTACGACTTCCCGGGCGACGACATTCCGATCATCAAGGGCTCGGCTCTGGCCGCTCTCGAAGATTCGGACAAGAAGATCGGCGAAGACGCGATCCGCGAGCTGATGGCCGCCGTCGACGCCTACATCCCGACGCCGGAGCGTCCGATCGACCAGCCGTTCCTGATGCCGATCGAAGACGTGTTCTCGATCTCGGGCCGCGGCACGGTTGTCACGGGCCGCGTCGAGCGCGGTATCGTCAAGGTCGGTGAGGAAATCGAGATCGTCGGCATCCGCCCGACGACGAAGACGACCTGCACGGGCGTCGAGATGTTCCGCAAGCTGCTCGACCAGGGCCAGGCCGGCGACAACATCGGTGCGCTGCTGCGCGGTGTGAACCGTGACGGCGTGGAGCGTGGCCAGATCCTGTGCAAGCCGGGTTCGGTCAAGCCGCACAAGAAGTTCAAGGCCGAAGCCTACATCCTGACGAAGGAAGAAGGCGGCCGTCATACGCCGTTCTTCACGAACTACCGTCCGCAGTTCTACTTCCGCACGACGGACGTGACGGGCATCGTGACGCTGCCGGAAGGCACGGAAATGGTGATGCCGGGCGACAACGTGACGGTTGATGTCGAGCTGATCGTTCCGATCGCGATGGAAGAAAAGCTGCGCTTCGCGATCCGCGAAGGTGGCCGCACCGTCGGCGCCGGCATCGTCGCTTCGATCGTCGAGTAATATCGGGTCTTTGACCGGATGAAGGCCCCGCGGGAGACCGCGGGGCCTTTTTGTTTTCAAGCGCTTTGAAATGGTGTGCTTTTTTAGCCATTGGCGATAACTCGCCAGGTCTGGGGATAGAGGCGATCGGCGCCAGCGGGTAGATTTGCCGCGTCGCCTGGAGCGACATGGCCTGGACGGTGAACCGCAGGCCCGGCGCCGGGGATCGTTTCGATCCCGTATATTGCGGCGGCGCCCCTGCGTGTGGCGGGCACGGGCCGTGCCGCGCGCATCACGGCAACCAGACATGGGCCTGAACCTCGATGAACGCTTTTGCAGGCGCGGCGCGCGCAGCGCTCGCTCTCTCGACGATTCTCCTGATTCCGCCGGCCGGCGCGGCCAGGGCGGAGGATTCCCTCGTCATCTGGTCCCCGGCAAAACTGTCCAGCTATGCCTATCGCCTGCGCCTGGGCGCCAAGGCCGCCACGGCGGCCGAGATGAGCGCCGGGGTGGACATCTCCGTCACCGCGTCCTCCAGCGGCCGCATCCGCGACACGCGCGACAATGCGCGCCTCTGGGCGGAGATGCGCGGGACGGGACAGTCCGGTGCAGAGCGCAACGTCACGGCCGGCTACAACCCGCTGACCGGCCGGGTTTCGGCGAGCGCGGGCCTCTCCCGCCGCTGGATGGCGACGCCTTCCATCGATATCGTCCTCACGCCCGCCGTCTCCGCCGATGCCAACATGCGCAGCGGCGACCGCGGCGCGGTGCGCGTGACGCAGCAGGCGCGCATCCAGGCGCTGCCGACCGGAACGTCCTTCGTCGCCACCGGTTCGACCGCCAGCGGACAGAAGCACATCGGCGCGGAACTCGGCGTCGAGCAGCGCGTCTTCGACTGCCTCGACCTCGGCGCCTCCGTGCGCCGGCAGGACATGAGGCTGGTCGGCGCGGTCAGGGCGCGGCTTCGTTTCGCCTGGTGAGGACGCACGGGGAGGGCGCTTGGCGCTAACCTGTGAAAAAATCTCGTCTTCGGGCTTGCCAAGTCGATCCGTGCGCCGTAAAGACGCCATGCCTTGCCGGCGACAGGTGTTTCACCACGGAGCGGCAGGCAGCTAGGGGTATAGCTCAGTTGGTAGAGCGGCGGTCTCCAAAACCGCAGGTCGGGGGTTCGAGCCCCTCTGCCCCTGCCATTTTCACCGGACAGCGCGGACGACTTGCAGCGACGGGAAAGATGGCATGACGGCGTTCGGCCGTCATAATTCGTTAAAAGTCCGGTTGCCTCTTGTGAAAAAGGGAATCGGGCTTTATGTAGGGCAAAACAGACACGCGGTGCGTGGGGCTGATAATTCAGCTTTACGTGCCGTAATGGCGTGGACATTCAATGGCATCGAAAACAAATCCGATTGCGTTTCTGCAGCAGGTTCGCTCCGAGACGGCGAAAGTGACTTGGCCCTCGCGGCGCGAGACGATGATCTCGACCGTCATGGTGTTCGTCATGGTCTTCCTGGCTGCAGTGTTCTTCTTCGCTGCGGACCAGTTGATTGGCTGGCTGATCGGCCTCGTCCTCAGCGCCAGCGTCTGATTGGTTGGAGATGAACATGGCTTCCCGTTGGTACATCGTCCACGCCTATTCGAATTTCGAGAAGAAGGTCGCAGAGGACATCGAGAACAAGGCGCGCCAGAAGGGCCTTGATCACCTGTTCGAGAAGATCCTCGTGCCGACCGAAAAGGTTGTCGAGGTGCGTCGCGGCCGCAAGGTCGATTCGGAGCGCAAGTTCTTCCCCGGCTACGTGCTGGTGCGGGCGAACCTGACGGACGAAGCGTACCACCTCATCAAGAATACGCCGAAGGTCACGGGGTTCCTCGGTTCGGACAACAAGCCGGTTCCGATCCCGGACAGCGAGGCCGAGCGCATCCTGTCGCAGGTCCAGGACGGCGTCGATCGTCCGAAGCCTTCGGTCTCGTTCGAGATCGGCGAGCAGGTCCGCGTTTCCGACGGTCCGTTCGCCTCGTTCAACGGCACCGTGCAGGATGTCGACGAGGAGCGGTCGCGCCTCAAGGTGGAAGTGTCGATCTTCGGCCGCGCCACCCCGGTCGAGCTGGAATACGCTCAGGTCGAAAAAATCTGATTTCAGTGGCGTCCCGGGAGGGCGCCGCTCGTTTGAAATCCGGCCCTCTCCGGAGGGTTGGCGGCGGAAGTTTCCGCCATTCGCGTGGAAGGGAAGGCGGCCTGTAGCCGGGCGCCCGGACCGCACCACGCAACCGCAGCCGCCGGTCCCAGGATCGGCATCACGGGCCGGGCAACCGGTCGCATTCTGAAAGGCAGAGAAAATGGCTAAGAAAGTTGCAGGCCAGCTCAAGCTTCAGGTCAAGGCAGGATCGGCGAACCCGTCCCCGCCGATCGGCCCGGCGCTTGGTCAGCGTGGCATTAACATCATGGAATTCTGCAAGTCGTTCAACGCGGCGACGCAGGAAATGGAAAAGGGTATGCCGATCCCGGTCGTCATCACCTACTACCAGGACAAGTCCTTCACCTTCGTGATGAAGCAGCCGCCGGTGACCTACTTCCTCAAGAAGGAAGCCAAGATCCAGTCCGGCTCGAAGACCCCGGGCAAGGGCGGTTCCGTCGGCAAGCTCACCAAGGCTCAGATCAAGTCGATCGCCGAAGCCAAGATGAAGGATCTCAACGCCGCCGATATCGAAGGCGCAATGGCGATGGTCGAGGGTTCTGCCCGCGCCATGGGCCTGGAAGTGGTAGGTTGATCATGGCCAAGGTAGCAAAGCGTCTCCAGAAGATCCGCGAAGGCATCGACCCGACCAAGCTCGTCGCCCTTTCGGACGCCATCTCGCTCGTCAAGGAGCGTGCCGTCGCCAAGTTCGACGAAACCGTCGAGATCGCCATGAACCTCGGCGTCGACCCGCGCCACGCAGACCAGATGGTCCGCGGCGTGGTCAACCTGCCGAACGGCACCGGCCGTGACGTTCGCGTCGCCGTCTTCGCACGCGGCGCCAAGGCCGACGAAGCCAAGGCCGCCGGCGCGGACATCGTCGGCGCCGAAGACCTGCTCGAGATCGTCCAGGGCGGCAAGATCGATTTCGATCGCTGCATCGCGACCCCGGACATGATGCCGCTCGTCGGCCGTCTCGGCAAGGTTCTCGGCCCGCGCGGCATGATGCCGAACCCGAAGGTCGGTACGGTGACCATGGACGTTACCGGCGCCGTCAAGGCGTCCAAGGGCGGTGCTGTCGAGTTCCGCGTCGAGAAGGCCGGTATCATCCATGCCGGCATCGGCAAGGCCTCCTTCGACGCCAAGGCTCTGGAAGAGAACATCAAGGCTTTCGCCGACGCCGTCATCAAGGCGAAGCCGGCTGGCGCCAAGGGCAACTACGTCAAGCGCGTTGCCATCTCTTCGACGATGGGCCCGGGCGTGAAGATCGACCCGGCGACGGTTGCCTGATTTAGGCGCCTGATTTTTTCAGATCCCGCTCCGGCTGGATCGCAAAAGAATTCCCGGCCTTAGTCAGGCCGGGAATTTCCGGGGAAACCCGGAACTCCTGTCCGAGATTGCAGGTGGTTATCCCTTAATCACGTTGCCTGCATGAGACGGGTGAGACCTGGATTTCACTCAGCGTCGGATGACGCGGAATTCGGTTCGAACCTACCTTGCCTGTGTCGCGGCCCTCGGGTCGAGCGCGGGGGGACAGGATCCTCGAGCGTCGCTCGGGATCTTCTTTTTAAGCGGATCCCTGGCGGCAAAGGCAAACCCGGCAGGTCCCGTGAGAACTCACGGTCCTGTCAACTGGAGATAGGCAGTGGAAAGAGCGGAAAAACGCGAATTCGTCACGGAGCTGAATGAAGTCTTCAAGGCTTCCGGTTCGGTTGTCGTGGCCCGCTATGCCGGCATCACCGTTGCACAGATGAACGATCTTCGTACGAAGATGCGTGCAGCTGGCGGTACCGTCAAAGTCGCGAAGAACCGCCTGGCCAAAATTGCCCTTCAGGGTACGGAGTCGGAAGGGATGTCTGATCTCTTCCAGGGTCAGACGCTCATTGCATATGCAAATGATCCGATGATCGCTCCGAAGGTAGCCATGGACTTCGCCAAGACCAACGACAAGCTCGTTGTGCTCGGCGGCGCCATGGGTGCGACCACACTCGACGCAGAAGCAGTCAAGTCGCTTGCGACCCTGCCTTCGCTCGACGAGCTGCGTGCAAAGCTGCTGGGCCTTCTCAATGCCCCGGCAACGCGCGTCGCCACGGTCGTTGCAGCACCGGCAAGCCAGCTTGCCCGCGTGTTCGCAGCCTACGCCAAGAAGGACGAAGCCGCGTAAGGCGGTTTTTCGCTGTAAATCAAACACACCAGTTCGAACCGAACAAAAGGACTTAAGAAAATGGCTGATCTCGCAAAGATCGTTGAAGACCTCTCCTCGCTGACCGTCCTGGAAGCTGCTGAGCTTTCCAAGCTTCTCGAAGAGAAGTGGGGCGTTTCGGCTGCAGCTCCCGTTGCTGTTGCTGCTGTTGGCGGCGGCGCTGCCCCGGCTGCTGCTGAAGAAGAAAAGACCGAATTCGACGTGATCCTCGTTGACGCTGGCGCCAACAAGATCAACGTCATCAAGGAAGTTCGCGGCATCACGGGTCTCGGCCTCAAGGAAGCCAAGGACCTCGTCGAAGGCGCTCCGAAGCCGGTCAAGGAAGCCGTCTCCAAGGCTGAAGCCGCTGACCTCAAGAAGAAGCTTGAGGACGCCGGCGCCAAGGTCGACGTCAAGTAATATCGGAATGCGGTGGGAGAGGGTTTCGACCCTCTCCCATTGATGATTCCTCCGAACTGATTACCCAAAAGCCGCGAAAACCGGCTTTTGGGTAATGGGTTCTTCAAGAGGATGGTCTTCCGCCGAGCGATTGGGCAATCCGGCCCGTGGCCTGGCAGGCGAGACGAGATTGAACCAACCCATTGGTCGACGGGATCGACTGGCCAGCGAACCCCGTCCGTTGCAGGCCCGGATGCAAATTTGAAGGAGCGACGATGGCTCAGACCCTTTCGTTTAACGGTCGTAGGCGCGTACGCAAGTTTTTTGGAAAAATCCCTGAAGTCGCAGTCATGCCGAACCTCATCGAGGTTCAGAAGGCATCCTACGACCAATTCCTGATGGTTGAAGAGCCTGCCGGCGGTCGCCCGGACGAGGGCCTTCAGACCGTTTTCAAGTCGGTCTTCCCGATCACCGACTTCTCCGGCGCTTCCATGCTCGAATTCGTTTCCTACGAATTCGAACAGCCGAAGTTCGACGTCGAGGAATGCCGCCAGCGTGACCTGACCTATGCAGCGCCGCTCAAGGTGACGCTGCGTCTCATCGTGTTCGATATCGACGAGGATACCGGCGCCAAGTCCATCAAGGACATCAAGGAACAGAACGTCTACATGGGCGACATGCCGCTCATGACCGACAACGGCACGTTCATCGTCAACGGCACCGAGCGCGTCATCGTCTCCCAGATGCACCGTTCGCCGGGCGTGTTCTTCGACCACGACAAGGGCAAGAGCCACTCGTCGGGCAAGCTGCTCTTCGCGGCCCGCGTCATCCCGTACCGCGGCTCCTGGCTCGACATCGAGTTCGACGCCAAGGACATCGTTCATGCCCGCATCGACCGCCGCCGCAAGATCCCCGTCACCTCGCTGCTCATGGCGCTCGGCATGGACGGCGAAGAGATCCTGTCGACCTTCTACACGAAGTCGCTCTACCAGCGCGACGGCGAAGGCTGGCGCATTCCCTTCAATCCGGACGCGCTGAAGGGCCAGAAGGCCGTCTCGGATCTGGTGGATGCCGACACCGGCGAAGTCGTCGTGGAGATCGGCAAGAAGCTGACGCCGCGCCTCCTGAAGCAGCTCTCCGAAAAGGGCCTCAAGGCCCTCAAGGCGACGGACGACGAGCTTTACGGCAACTATCTTGCCGAGGACATCGTCAACTACTCGACGGGTGAGATCTATCTCGAAGCCGGCGACGAAATCGACGAGAAGACCCTGCCGGTCATTCTCGCGGCCGGTTTCGACGAAATCCCGGTCCTCGACATCGACCACATCAATGTCGGCGCCTATATCCGCAACACGCTTGCCGCGGACAAGAACGAGAACCGCCAGGACGCTCTGTTCGACATCTACCGCGTCATGCGTCCGGGCGAGCCGCCGACCATGGATTCGGCCGAAGCCATGTTCAACACGCTGTTCTTCGATGCGGAGCGCTACGACCTCTCCGCCGTCGGCCGCGTGAAGATGAACATGCGCCTCGACCTCGACGTCGCCGACACGGTCCGCACGCTGCGCAAGGAAGACATCCTCGCCGTCGTGAAGATGCTGGTCGAGCTGCGCGACGGCAAGGGCGAGATCGACGACATCGACAACCTCGGCAACCGCCGTGTCCGTTCGGTCGGCGAATTGATGGAGAACCAGTACCGTCTCGGCCTGCTGCGCATGGAGCGCGCGATCAAGGAACGCATGTCCTCGATCGAGATCGACACGGTCATGCCGCAGGACCTGATCAATGCGAAGCCGGCGGCTGCCGCCGTTCGCGAATTCTTCGGTTCCTCGCAGCTCTCGCAGTTCATGGACCAGGTGAACCCGCTCTCGGAAATCACCCACAAGCGCCGTCTTTCGGCCCTTGGCCCGGGTGGTCTGACCCGTGAGCGCGCCGGCTTCGAAGTCCGCGACGTTCACCCGACCCACTATGGCCGTATTTGCCCGATCGAGACGCCGGAAGGCCCGAACATCGGTCTGATCAACTCGCTCGCAACCTTCGCCCGCGTCAACAAGTACGGCTTCATCGAAAGCCCGTACCGCAAGATCGTCGACGGCAAGGTGACGACCGACGTGGTCTACCTCTCCGCCATGGAAGAGGCCAAGTACCACGTCGCCCAGGCCAACTCGCCGCTCAACGACGACAACTCCTTCTCGGAAGAGTTCGTCGTCTGCCGTCATGCCGGCGAAGTCATGCTCGCCCCGCGCGACCAGATCAACCTGATGGACGTTTCGCCGAAGCAGCTCGTTTCGGTTGCGGCCGCGCTCATCCCGTTCCTTGAGAACGACGACGCGAACCGCGCGCTCATGGGTTCGAACATGCAGCGTCAGGCCGTGCCGCTTCTGCGTGCGGAAGCCCCGTTCGTCGGCACCGGTATGGAGCCGATCGTCGCCCGTGATTCGGGCGCTGCCATCGCGGCCCGCCGCGGCGGCGTCGTCGACCAGGTCGACGCGACCCGTATCGTTATCCGCGCCACCGAAGACCTCGATCCGTCGAAGTCCGGCGTCGATATCTACCGGCTGCAGAAGTTCCAGCGTTCCAACCAGAACACCTGCGTCAACCAGCGCCCGCTGGTCACCGTCGGCGACGTTCTGAACAAGGGCGACATCATCGCGGACGGTCCGTCGACCGACCTCGGCGACCTCGCGCTCGGCCGCAACGCGCTCGTCGCGTTCATGCCGTGGAACGGCTACAACTACGAAGACTCGATCCTGATGTCCGAACGCATCGTCTCCGACGACGTGTTCACCTCGATCCACATCGAGGAATTCGAGGTCATGGCCCGCGACACCAAGCTGGGCCCGGAAGAAATCACGCGCGACATTCCGAACGTTTCGGAAGAAGCGCTGAAGAACCTCGACGAAGCCGGTATCGTCTATATCGGCGCAGAGGTTCAGCCGGGCGACATCCTGGTCGGCAAGATCACCCCGAAGGGCGAAAGCCCGATGACGCCGGAAGAAAAGCTCCTGCGCGCCATCTTCGGTGAAAAGGCCTCCGACGTGCGCGACACCTCCATGCGCATGCCGCCGGGCACCTTCGGCACGGTCGTCGAAGTTCGCGTCTTCAACCGCCATGGCGTGGAGAAGGACGAACGCGCGATGGCGATCGAGCGCGAGGAGATCGAGCGTCTCGCGAAGGACCGTGACGACGAGCAGGCGATCCTCGACCGTAACGTCTACGGCCGTCTGACCGACATGCTGCGTGGCCACGTCGCCGTCGCCGGCCCGAAGGCCTTCAAGAAGGGCACCGAGCTGTCGAACGCCGTGATCTCCGAATATCCCCGCTCGCAGTGGTGGATGTTCGCCGTCGAGGACGAGAAGGTCCAGGGCGAGATCGAAGCGCTCCGCGGCCAGTACGACGAATCCAAGTCGCGCCTTGAACAGCGCTTCATGGACAAGGTCGAGAAGGTCCAGCGCGGCGACGAGATGCCTCCGGGCGTCATGAAGATGGTCAAGGTCTTCGTCGCCGTGAAGCGCAAGATCCAGCCGGGCGACAAGATGGCCGGCCGTCACGGCAACAAGGGCGTGGTCTCGCGCATCCTGCCGATCGAGGACATGCCGTTCCTCGAAGACGGAACGCATGTCGACATCTGCCTGAACCCGCTGGGCGTGCCCTCGCGCATGAACGTCGGCCAGATCCTCGAAACCCACCTTGCCTGGGCTTGCGCCGGCATGGGCAAGAAGATCGGCGACCTGCTCGACGAGTATCGCAAGACCATGGACATCTCCGACCTGAAGCGCGAGCTGACGGAAGTCTACGAGAGCGAAGCCAAGGACGAAGTCGCCCATTTCGACGACGCCGCCCTGGTCAAGCTGGCCGAGCAGTCCCGCAAGGGCGTCTCCATCGCAACGCCGGTCTTCGACGGTGCGCATGAACCTGATGTCGCCAGCATGCTGGAGCGTGCGGGCCTTGCGTCCTCGGGCCAGTCGGTTCTCTACGACGGCCGTACGGGCGAGGCTTTCGACCGCAAGGTCACGGTCGGCTACATGTACATGATCAAGCTGAACCACCTTGTCGACGACAAGATCCATGCGCGTTCGATCGGTCCGTACTCGCTCGTTACCCAGCAGCCGCTGGGCGGCAAGGCGCAGTTCGGCGGCCAGCGCTTCGGGGAAATGGAAGTCTGGGCGCTCGAAGCCTACGGCGCCGCCTATACGCTGCAGGAAATGCTGACCGTGAAGTCGGACGACGTCGCGGGCCGCACCAAGGTGTACGAGGCGATCGTGCGGGGCGACGACACGTTCGAGGCGGGCATTCCGGAGAGCTTCAACGTTCTCGTCAAGGAAATGCGCTCGCTCGGCCTGTCGGTCGAACTGGAGAACTCGAAGGTCGACGCGAACGCGGAAGCCGGCCAGCTTCCCGACGCCGCGGAATAAGCCCTGATCGGGTGCGCGCCAGAACGTGGCGCGCACCGTTTCCGCTCCCGCCGGTCGGCGAGGGGCGGCTCATCCGTTTCGAGCAGCCTTGCGGCACCCGGGTATCGCCGCAATTGGTTGCTAAGCAGAGGGCCATTGGCCCACGAAGGAGATAGGCATGAACCAAGAGGTCATGAACCTTTTCAACCCGCAGGTGCCTGCGCAGACGTTCGATTCCATCCGGATCTCGATCGCGTCTCCGGAAAAAATTCTTTCCTGGTCGTACGGCGAGATCAAGAAGCCGGAAACCATCAACTACCGCACGTTCAAGCCGGAACGCGACGGCCTGTTCTGCGCGCGCATCTTCGGGCCGATCAAGGACTACGAGTGCCTGTGCGGCAAGTACAAGCGCATGAAGTACAAGGGCATCATCTGCGAAAAGTGCGGCGTCGAAGTCACGCTGTCGCGCGTTCGCCGCGAGCGCATGGGCCATATCGAGCTTGCCGCGCCCGTCGCCCATATCTGGTTCCTGAAGTCGCTGCCCTCGCGCATCGCGACGCTCCTCGACATGACGCTGAAGGATGTCGAGCGCGTTCTCTATTTCGAGAACTACATCGTGACTGAGCCGGGCCTGACCGCGCTCAAGGAAAACCAGCTTCTTTCCGAAGAAGAATACATGATCGCCGTCGATGAATATGGTGAAGACCAGTTCACGGCGATGATCGGCGCCGAGGCCATCTACGAGATGCTCGCCTCGATGAACCTTGAGCGGATCGCTGGCGACCTGCGTTCGGATCTGGCGGAAACCACGTCGGATCTGAAGCAGAAGAAGCTGATGAAGCGCCTGAAGATCGTCGAGAACTTCATGGAATCCGGCAACCGTCCGGAATGGATGATCATGAAGGTCGTCCCGGTGATCCCGCCGGACCTGCGTCCGCTGGTCCCGCTGGATGGCGGCCGTTTCGCGACGTCGGACCTCAACGATCTCTACCGCCGCGTCATCAACCGCAACAACCGTCTGAAGCGCCTCATCGAGCTGCGCGCGCCGGGCATCATCATCCGCAACGAGAAGCGCATGCTTCAGGAATCGGTTGATGCCCTGTTCGACAACGGCCGCCGCGGCCGCGTCATCACCGGTGCCAACAAGCGCCCGCTGAAGTCGCTGTCCGACATGCTCAAGGGCAAGCAGGGCCGCTTCCGCCAGAACCTGCTCGGCAAGCGCGTCGACTATTCCGGCCGTTCGGTCATCGTGACCGGCCCGGAACTGAAGCTGCACCAGTGCGGCCTGCCGAAGAAGATGGCGCTCGAACTGTTCAAGCCGTTCATCTATGCCCGCCTCGACGCAAAAGGTTTCTCCTCGACGGTCAAGCAGGCCAAAAAACTCGTAGAGAAAGAAAAGCCGGAAGTCTGGGATATCCTCGACGAGGTCATCCGCGAGCATCCGGTTCTCCTCAACCGCGCACCGACGCTGCACCGCCTGGGCATCCAGGCCTTCGAACCGATCCTGGTCGAAGGCAAGGCGATCCAGTTGCACCCGCTCGTCTGCACGGCCTTCAACGCTGACTTCGACGGCGACCAGATGGCCGTCCACGTTCCGCTTTCGCTGGAAGCCCAGCTTGAAGCGCGCGTGCTGATGATGTCGACGAACAACATCCTGCATCCGGCGAACGGCGCACCGATCATCGTTCCCTCGCAGGACATGGTTCTCGGCCTCTACTATTTGTCGATCATGAACCAGAACGAGCCGGGCGAAGGCATGGCCTTCTCCGACATGGGCGAACTGCACCACGCGCTGGAAAACAAGGTCGTCACGCTGCACGCGAAGATCCGCGGCCGCTACAAGTCGGTCGACGGTGAAGGCAAGGCCTACAGCAAGATCTACGAGACGACGCCCGGCCGCATGATCATCGGCGAGCTGCTGCCGAAGAACGGCAACATCCCGTTCGACATCTGCAACCAGGAAATGACCAAGAAGAACATCTCCAAGATGATCGACACGGTCTACCGTCACTGCGGCCAGAAGGACACGGTCATCTTCTGCGACCGCATCATGCAGCTCGGCTTCGCCCACGCCTGCCGCGCCGGCATCTCGTTCGGCAAGGACGACATGGTCATTCCGGACACCAAGGCGAAGATCGTCGGTGACACCGAAAATCTCGTCAAGGAATACGAGCAGCAGTACAATGACGGCCTGATCACCCAGGGCGAGAAGTACAACAAGGTCGTCGACGCCTGGGGCAAGGCCACCGAAAAGGTCGCGGAAGAGATGATGGCGCGCATCAAGGCCGTCGAATTCGACCCCGCGACCGGCCGCCAGAAGCCGATGAACTCGATCTACATGATGTCGCACTCCGGCGCCCGCGGTTCTCCGAACCAGATGCGCCAGCTGGGCGGCATGCGCGGCCTCATGGCGAAGCCCTCGGGCGAGATCATCGAGACGCCGATCATCTCGAACTTCAAGGAAGGCCTGACCGTGAACGAGTACTTCAACTCGACGCACGGCGCCCGCAAGGGCCTGGCGGACACCGCCTTGAAGACCGCGAATTCCGGTTACCTGACCCGCCGTCTCGTCGACGTCGCGCAGGATTGCATCGTCACGCATGTCGACTGCGGCACCGACAAGGGCCTCACGATGACGGCGATCGTCGATGCCGGCCAGGTCGTGGCTTCGATCGGCACCCGCGTTCTCGGCCGTACGGCGCTCGACGATATCGATCATCCGGTCACGGGTGCGCGCATCGTCGATGCCGGCAAGATGATCCTCGAAGCCGACGTCGTCGAGATCGAGAAGGCTGGCATCCAGTCGATCCGTATCCGTTCGGCGCTGACCTGCGAGATCCAGACCGGCGTCTGCGGCGTCTGCTACGGTCGCGACCTTGCACGTGGCACGCCCGTCAACATGGGCGAGGCCGTCGGCGTCATCGCGGCGCAGTCGATCGGCGAGCCGGGCACCCAGCTCACCATGCGTACCTTCCACCTGGGCGGCACGGCGACCGTGGTCGACCAGTCGTTCCTGGAAGCCTCGTATGAGGGCACGGTGCAGATCAAGAACCGCAACATGCTGCGCAATTCCGACGGCGCACTCGTCGCGATGGGCCGCAACATGGCGATCACCATCCTCGACGAGCGCGGCGTGGAACGCTCTGCGCAGCGCGTCGCCTACGGTTCGAAGATCTTCGTCGACGACGGCGACAAGGTGAAGCGCGGCCAGCGCCTTGCCGAATGGGACCCCTACACCCGTCCGATGATGACGGAAGTGGAAGGCACCGTTCACTTCGAAGACGTGGTCGACGGCATCTCGGTCCTGGAATCGACGGACGAATCCACCGGCATCACCAAGCGCTCGGTCATCGACTGGCGCTCGACGCCGCGCGGGACGGACCTGAAGCCGGCCATCGTCATCAAGGACAAGAACGGCGCCGTCGCCAAATTGTCCCGTGGCGGCGAAGCCCGCTTCCTGCTCTCGGTCGACGCGATCCTCTCGGTCGAGCCGGGCCAGAAGGTCTCCCAGGGTGACGTTCTTGCCCGCTCGCCGCTGGAAAGCGCCAAGACCAAGGACATCACCGGCGGTCTGCCGCGCGTTGCCGAACTGTTCGAAGCCCGTCGTCCGAAGGACCACGCCATCATCGCCGAGATCGATGGTACCGTCCGCTTCGGCCGCGACTACAAGAACAAGCGTCGCGTGACGATCGAGCCGGCGGAAGACGGTGTCGAGCCGGTCGAGTACCTGATCCCGAAGGGCAAGCCCTTCCACCTTCAGGACGGCGACTATATCGAAAAGGGTGACTACATCCTCGACGGCAACCCGGCGCCGCACGACATCCTGGCGATCAAGGGCGTGGAAGCACTCGCTTCCTACCTCGTGAACGAAATCCAGGAAGTCTACCGTCTGCAGGGCGTCGTGATCAACGACAAGCACATCGAGGTGATCGTTCGCCAGATGCTGCAGAAGGTCGAGATCACGGATGCAGGTGACAGCACCTACATCGTCGGCGACAATGTCGACCGGATCGAGCTGGAAGACGTCAACGACGCCCTGATCGAGGAAGGCAAGAAGCCGGCCTATGGCGAACCGGTCCTTCTCGGTATCACCAAGGCGTCGCTGCAGACCCCGTCCTTCATCTCGGCCGCCTCGTTCCAGGAGACCACCAAGGTCCTCACGGAAGCGGCGATCGCCGGCAAGACCGACGGCCTGCAGGGCCTCAAGGAAAACGTCATCGTCGGCCGCCTCATCCCGGCCGGCACGGGCGGCACCATGACCCAGATCCGCCGCATCGCGACGGCCCGCGACGAGATGATCCTCGACGAGCGCCGCAAGTCGACAGGCGCCGGCGTCGCCACCCCGATGCTGGCGGACCTCGCCGGCGGCGAGGGTGCGGCAGCCGAATAAGGCTGGATCACGTGAAAAATGTAAAACGCCGGGCGATGAGCCCGGCGTTTTCGTTTCAGCGTCATCCGCTGTGGAAGCGGACAAGCAGGACGCAGAGTTCCGATTGCTTTGCTGTTCCCGTCTTCTGGAAAACCTGCTTCAGCCGCTGCCGTGCCGTCTCGAAGGTGATGCCGAGGCCGGTTGCCGCGTCGGTGAGCGACAGGCCACCACCCAGCGCCGCCGCAAGCCGCGTCTCGGCGGGCGTCAGGCGGAAGAGGCGGGCAAACTCCGCGAGATCGCTGGAGGGTGGCGGAGCTGAGAGGTTGGTCAGCCGCAGCAGGATTTGTGGGCGCGGGGCCAGGAGTCGCTGGACGGGATCCGCGGGCAGCCGGATCAGCGACAGCAACCACTTGCTGCTGCCGTCATCCCAGCCGATGCGACATGCTTCGCTGAGCGGGGAGGAGGTCAGTACTCTGACCCGATGGGCAACCCGTTCCGACAGGGCCTTGTCGCGAAAGCGCAATCGCCCGTGCCGCGAGCCGGCAAGGGCATCCTGCCGCAGCAGGCCCGCCGCCTCGGTATTGGCTTCGATGATGCGCATGGAATGGTCGACGACCAGCGCCGGCCCCTCGCCATGGCCAACGAGCGCCGCCCGTGCGGCCACGTCGCCTCCGGTTCGTTGCAGGGTGCGGGATATGCGGATCGCTCGTTCGAGCGGACCGCGAAGCCGCGTCAGGATTTCGGTGGAGGCTTCGGCATAGTGCGCGATATGGCTTTCCGGTGCCTGCATCGGGAGGTAGATCGTATCGGTCGGGCTTGCATCCAGTTTTAAGCCGATACCCGCGGTGCATTTCTCGGCCCTGAGCAGCCAGTCGTTGTAAAATTCAGTACTGCGGATGTTCTTGACAGGGAACATGGTTTCGGAGCTGAGGATTTCACCGCTTTTCAATGCCGTCCAGCGCTGCTGGTAAGGGTTGATAAAGGCATAGTACTCTGAATAGCTAGCAATCAGTGATGGATCGATGTTCCAGGAGACGGCGTGGTTCACGCGGCCATGCAGGAAATCCTGATTGACCAGCGCGAAGTAGGCGTTTGGAAATTCGGCGTTGAGAAGGCGGAGCGCCAGTTCCCATGGTTCCGCGCCAATGGCGGCAAGCTCCAGCGCTTCGCCGACCTCCGTCGCCACGGTCGCAATCCTGTGTTCGTCGAAAGCCTCTCCCAATCGGTTTCTCCGCCCTCGTCCGGCTGCTCTTTCTATCAAGGGTAGCTTATTCACGCAGAAGGTCAATTTTGAGATGGCGCGCAACTCCCAAATGGGGGTCGCGGTACCCACCCGTTTTGTTCCATGTTGGATTGAAGGACGGAGAACGACCGAGGGGTGGTCGATCCTTGCGGCCCATGGTGCACGGCAACCCTCGGGTTGCGTTGCACGCAGGACCGTTGGACATTCGGTGCATGCCCGCCCGGCTGTGGCCGGGACCACGCGCTTTCTCCATCCTCAAGGCGAAGCATCGACGGCGCCGAAGCCTGTCGGCTGGAAGGAGAAAAGGCATGGCAAACATCACATTCGGCAAGGCCCTCACGGACTGGGGGTGGCTGGAAGATTTCTACGATATGAAAACGCTGAAACTGGTCTCGAAGACGGCCACCAAGGCCGTTTTTCGCGATGGTGATGGCGATCAGATCGTTCTCACCGGCAAGGGACTCACATTCAAGGGCGACCTTGCGACGAAGGGGACGGTGACGGGCGCCGACTTCATCGCCGGCTCCGGCGACAAGTACCTGACCTTCACCAAGGGAGACTTCGAGGCCAAGGAGCTTCTCCTCGAAATCGTGAAGAACAAGGATTTTTATGGCCTTCTTTCGGACCTGACGGCGGGCGACGATGTCATCACCGGTGGCGGCAGCGGTGATGACATCATCATCGGGAAAAATGCCGGCGATGACCGCATCCTCGGTGGCGGTGGCGACGATTTCATCAAGGGCTCGGCCGGCGACAACTACATGGACGGCGGCAAGGGCTGGGATGATCTAAGCTACGAAGAGACCTACTACGACAAGGGCAATGCCAAAAAAGGCATCGTTCTCGATGCGACCAAGGGGACCGTCCAGAACAGCTGGGGCGGAACCGACAAAATCAAGAATTTCGAGGGATATCGCGGCTCCCACAATAGCGACAAGTTCATCGGAGCCAGCAAGGACGAATCGTTCATGGGCTTTGCCGGCAAGGACGACATCGACGGCGGCAAGGGTTTCGATGAGGTCTATTATCACAGAGACCAGAAATTCGGAGGGAAGAAAGGCATCGTCGTCGATCTGGAAAAGGGGACGATCAAGGACGGTTTTGGCAGCACGGATACGGTGAAGAATATCGAAGCCGTCTTCGGCACATTCTTCAACGACAAGTTCAAAGGCGACGCGAAGGATAATCACTTCCGAGGCCTCAGCGGCAAGGACAGTTTCGACGGCGGCAAGGGATCCGATACGATCAATTTCCACTTCTGGGATGATCTCGGCCAGAAGGGTGCTGTCGTCGATCTGCGCAAGACGACCAACAACATCCTGAACGACGGTTTCGGCAACAGGGAAACGGCCAAGAACATCGAAAACCTTGAAGGCTCGGATTTCGCCGACGACTTCACGTTGGGCAAGGCCGACGGCTATGTCGATGGTCGTGGCGGTGACGATCGGCTGGTTGCGGGGGCGGGAGAGAACTGGATGCGCGGCGGGGACGGCGCGGATATGTTCGTCTTCCTTTCCGCCAAGCACTCAACCGCCTTGAAGAACGATATCATCAGCGACTTCAACCGCAAGGAAGGGGATCGGATCGACGTCTCGAAGGTCGCCGATTTCGACTTCATCGGCAAAAAGGGCTTCACCGGCGCCGGAAACGAACTGAACTATGCCGTCAAGAAGGGGGAAACGTTCATTTCAGGCGATATAGACGGCGACAAAAAGGCTGATTTCGTCGTCAAGCTCGATGGCAAACATACGCTTGTCGAGGGTGATTTCATCCTTTGACGATCCGGCCGCATCGACCAGCACGATGCTGATGGAACCTTGGCCGGCGGCGAGGACGCTGATGCCGAGTAAAAAGCTGCCACTTTTGACGATTGAAAAGGCCGCCCGAAATATTTCGGGCGGCTTTTTGTTTATGCGCAAGGACAGGGCAGGGCGGCTTGATCTGGCGCAAGTGGCAAGATTGGAGCGGTTCTAAAGTCCATTCGTACCCAACGAATGGAGGTAGCCATGAAAATCCTGCTGGCGACGGTCACCGCATCGGTCATTGCGACCGCGGCCCTTGCCGCCGATCCGGTTCCGGCCGATCTGCGCGCGACGGCGCTCGACATCTTCAAGCCCTTGCCGTCGACCTATCCGGCGGTCAGCGACAATCCGATCACGCCGGAGAAGATCGATCTCGGCAAGGCGCTGTTCTTCGATCCACGGCTTTCGGCCTCGGGCGTCTTCTCGTGCAATTCCTGTCACAACCTGGCGACGGGCGGCGACGACAACCTGGAAACCTCGATCGGCCATGGCTGGCAGAAGGGACCGCGCAACTCGCCGACGGCGCTGAATGCCGTCTTCAACGAGGCCCAGTTCTGGGACGGGCGCGCGGAAGACCTGAAGGCGCAGGCGAAGGGGCCGATCCAGGCGGGCGTCGAGATGGCCAATACGCCCAACCAGGTCGTCGCGACGCTGAAGTCGATGCCGAAATATGTCGAGTGGTTCACCGCGGCCTTCCCGGGCGAAGCCGACCCGGTGACCTTCGACAACATGGCCAAGGCCATCGAGGCCTTCGAGGCGACCCTGATCACGCCGGCCGCCTTCGACGCCTATCTCAACGGCGACGAGGGTGCGATGACGGTGGAGCAGAAAGAGGGGCTTGCGCTCTTCATCGACAAGGGCTGCGCGTCGTGTCACAGCGGCATCAATCTCGGCGGCAACGGCTATTACCCGTTCGGCCTCATCGAGAAGCCCGGCGCCGAGGTGCTGCCGGAGAACGACAAGGGCCGCTTTGCCGTGACGGCGACGGCGGACGATTCCTATGTCTTCCGCGCCGCGCCGCTGCGCAACGTCACGCTGACCGCGCCGTATTTCCACTCGGGCAAGGTGTGGAACCTGAAGCAGGCCGTCGCGATCATGGGCACCTCGCAGCTCGGCGAGGACCTGGCGGATGCCGACGTGGACCGGATCGTCGCCTTCCTCGGCACGCTGGAAGGCCGGATGCCCGACGTGGTCTATCCGGTGCTGCCGGCAGAGACGGATGACACGCCCCTGCCGAGCGGCGAAATCAAGTAAGGAAGCGGGCGGTCATCAGGCAAACCGGATGATCGCCACTTCTCCTTCGAGCGCGCCCTTGTAGGCGGAGGCATGCGGCTCGTCTTCCGGCACGCCCGTCAGGGTGCCGATCTGGTCCAGGTCGGCTTCCAGGAAGCCTTCCTCGGAGAGCGCATTCAGCGCCTCGCGCACGGCGGTGTCGTCGTCGGGCGCGCGCAGCATGACGTGGATGTCGATGCCCTCGTCGCCCTCGCGCTCATAGGCCTTGCCGATGATGATGAAGACCATCGGGTCGTCGAGCGTATTGTTGTCGTTGTCGGCATTGGCCGCCATGGCGGGCTCCTTTCGGGTCGATGATGCCGGTTCTATAAAGGCTAGGGCGGCAAGGCCCAAATGCAAAATCGGCGGGCGCACCAAAAGGTGATTCCCAGATACGCTCGCCGCGCACCATCGCGCGCAGTTGATTCCGTCTTCACGCTTCCTTAATGTTCTCCGGCGATGGCTGGTGCAGCCGGTATGCACCCCGAAAGGGGTAGGGGAGGCCGCCGAAAGCCCTGCTTTTCAGGCAGGCCAGCCATTCCGCCCCAGGATTCTTTCGCCCCGCCCCTTGACCTTTTGCCCTTAAGTCAGTAGACCGCACGCCATCAGAGCCTATGTGAGGCTGGCTGGTTCGGAACGACTCGTTCTGAAGTTCGCCTCAAACAGGGCTCGACGCACGTTGAGAACATGAATGCTGCACGCATGACGCTGATATGGCGTCCTCTGCCTATGGAGGTCATCCGCAAAAGCGGAGTGGCCTTTTATTGCGCATGAACACGCGTGTGGCCATGTATCCGCCCGCAAGGGTAACGAGACACGATTGCAAGGGATGGTTCTATGCCTACCGTAAACCAGTTGATCCGCAAGCCGCGCCAGGCGTCGGTAAAGCGCAACAAGGTTCCTGCTCTGCAGGAAAACCCCCAGAAGCGCGGCGTATGCACCCGCGTCTATACGACGACCCCGAAGAAGCCGAACTCGGCTCTGCGTAAGGTCGCCAAGATCCGCCTGACCAATGGCTTCGAAGTCATCGGCTACATCCCGGGCGAAGGTCACAACCTGCAGGAACACTCCGTCGTCATGATCCGTGGCGGCCGCGTGAAGGACCTTCCGGGTGTGCGCTACCACATCATCCGCGGCGTTCTCGACACCCAGGGCGTCAAGAACCGCAAGCAGCGCCGCTCCAAGTACGGCGCGAAGCGTCCGAAATAATACAGTAACCGGCGCCATTTCGCTGGTCAGACCCTTTTAAGGAAAGACGAAAAGTATGTCCCGTCGCCATAGAGCAGAAAAGCGCGAGATCAATCCGGACCCGAAGTTCGGCGATCTCGTCGTCACCAAGTTCATGAACGCCATCATGCTGGACGGCAAGAAGTCCGTCGCCGAAACGATCGTTTACGGCGCCTTCGATGTCGTTCAGGGCAAGGCAAAGGCCGATCCGCTCGGCGTGTTCCATTCGGCTCTCGACAACGTCGCGCCGCACGTCGAAGTGCGCTCGCGCCGCGTTGGTGGTGCGACGTACCAGGTTCCGGTCGATGTTCGTCCGGAGCGCCGTCAGGCTCTGGCCATCCGCTGGCTGATCGCCGCTGCCCGCAAGCGTAACGAAACGACCATGGTCGAGCGCCTCTCCGGCGAACTCATGGACGCAGCGAACAATCGCGGCAGCGCGGTCAAGAAGCGCGAAGACACGCACAAGATGGCCGACGCCAACCGTGCCTTCTCGCACTACCGCTGGTAACCGAAACTAGACGTCTCGAAAGGAGTCCGTTAATGGCTCGCGAATACAAAATCGAAGACTACCGAAATTTCGGTATCATGGCGCATATCGACGCCGGCAAGACGACGACGACCGAGCGCATCCTCTACTACACCGGCAAGTCCCACAAGATCGGCGAAGTCCATGACGGCGCCGCCACGATGGACTGGATGGAGCAGGAGCAGGAACGCGGCATCACGATCACGTCGGCCGCCACGACGACCTTCTGGAAGGGCCGTGACGGCAAGACCCGCCGCTTCAACATCATCGACACCCCCGGCCACGTCGACTTCACCATCGAAGTCGAGCGTTCGCTGCGCGTTCTCGACGGTGCGATCGCCCTTCTCGACGCCAACGCAGGCGTAGAGCCGCAGACGGAAACCGTCTGGCGCCAGGCCGAGAAGTACAACGTTCCGCGCATGATCTTCTGCAACAAGATGGACAAGACCGGCGCGGACTTCTACCGCTCGGTGTCCATGATCAAGTCGCGCCTCGGTGCGACCGCCGTCGTCATGCAGTTGCCGATCGGCGCTGAAAGCGACTTCAAGGGCGTCGTCGACCTGATCGAGATGAACGCCCTCGTCTGGCGCGATGAATCGCTCGGCGCCCAGTGGGACGTCGTCGAGATCCCGGAAGACATGAAGGAAAAGGCCGAGGAGTACCGCGAGAAGCTCATCGAGACCGTCGTCGAGATCGACGAGGCCGCGATGGAAGCCTATCTCGAAGGCAACTACCCGGACAACGACAAGATCCGCGAACTCGTTCGCCGCGGCACCATCGACGTGAAGTTCCACCCGATGTTCTGCGGTACTGCGTTCAAGAACAAGGGCGTTCAGCCGCTGCTCGACGCCGTCGTCGACTACCTGCCGTCCCCGGCGGACATCCCGGCGATCAAGGGTATCGACGTGAAGACGGAAGCCGAGATCGAGCGTCACGCCGATGACGCCGAGCCGCTCTCCATGCTCGCCTTCAAGATCATGAACGACCCCTTCGTCGGTTCGCTCACCTTCGCCCGCATCTATTCCGGCAAGCTCGAAAAGGGCACGTCGGTCATGAACACGGTCAAGGAAAAGCGCGAGCGCGTCGGCCGCATGCTGCAGATGCACTCCAACTCGCGTGAAGACATTGAAGAAGCCTTCGCGGGCGACATCGTCGCTCTCGCCGGCCTCAAGGACACGACGACGGGCGACACGCTCTGCGATCCCCTGAAGCCGGTCATCCTCGAGCGCATGGAATTCCCCGAGCCGGTCATCCAGATCGCGATCGAGCCGAAGACCAAGAACGACCAGGAAAAGATGGGCCTCGCGCTCAATCGCCTCGCCGCCGAAGACCCGTCCTTCCGCGTCAAGACCGACGAGGAATCCGGCCAGACGATCATCGCGGGCATGGGTGAACTTCACCTCGACATCATCGTCGACCGCATGCGTCGCGAGTTCAAGGTCGAAGCCAATGTCGGCGCCCCCCAGGTCGCCTACCGCGAGACGATCACGCGCAAGACCGAAAAGGACTACACGCACAAGAAGCAGACCGGTGGTACCGGCCAGTTCGCCCGCGTGAAGCTCGTGTTCGAACCGAACCCGGATGGCGAAGATTTCCTCTTCGAATCCAAGATCGTCGGCGGTGCTGTTCCGAAGGAATACATCCCGGGCGTCCAGAAGGGTATCGAAAGCGTTCTGTCCTCGGGTCCGCTCGCGGGCTTCCCGATGCTCGGCGTCAAGGCGACGCTCATCGACGGCGCTTTCCACGACGTCGACTCCTCGGTCCTCGCCTTCGAAATCGCATCGCGTGCCTGCTTCCGTGAAGCATCCCGTGAAGCCGGCGCCCAGTTGCTGGAACCGATGATGAAGGTCGAAGTCGTGACGCCGGAAGACTATGTCGGCGACGTCATCGGCGACCTGAACTCCCGCCGTGGCCAGATCCAGGGCCAGGAATCGCGCGGCGTCGCCGTGGTGATCTCCGCCAACGTGCCGCTGGCCAACATGTTCAAGTACGTGGACAACCTGCGCTCGATGTCGCAGGGCCGCGCCCAGTACTCGATGGTCTTCGACCACTATGCGCCGGTTCCCTCGAACGTCGCGCAGGAAATCCAGGCAAAGTACTCCGGTCAGAAGTGACCGGGGTGCGCCCCCAAACATTCGTATGAATTTCCCTTTGCGGGATCAGGAACGGAGAGCCGGAAATGGCAAAAGGTAAGTTTGAGCGCACTAAGCCTCACGTAAACATCGGCACGATCGGCCACGTTGACCATGGCAAGACGTCGCTGACGGCAGCGATCACGAAGTATTTCGGCGAGTTCAAGGCGTATGACCAGATCGACGCCGCCCCGGAAGAAAAGGCCCGCGGCATCACCATCTCGACGGCGCACGTCGAGTACGAGACGCCGAACCGCCACTATGCGCACGTCGACTGCCCCGGCCACGCCGACTACGTCAAGAACATGATCACCGGTGCTGCCCAGATGGACGGCGCGATCCTGGTCTGCTCTGCCGCTGACGGCCCGATGCCGCAGACCCGCGAGCACATCCTGCTCGCCCGCCAGGTCGGCGTTCCCGCCATCGTCGTGTTCCTCAACAAGGTCGACCAGGTCGACGACGCCGAGCTGCTCGAGCTCGTCGAGCTGGAAGTGCGCGAACTTCTGTCGTCCTACGACTTCCCGGGCGACGACATTCCGATCATCAAGGGCTCGGCTCTGGCCGCGCTCGAAGATTCGGACAAGAAGATCGGCGAAGACGCGATCCGCGAGCTGATGGCCGCCGTCGACAGCTACATCCCGACGCCGGAGCGTCCGATCGACCAGCCGTTCCTGATGCCGATCGAAGACGTGTTCTCGATCTCGGGCCGCGGCACGGTTGTCACGGGCCGCGTCGAGCGCGGTATCGTCAAGGTCGGTGAGGAAATCGAGATCGTCGGCATCCGCCCGACGACGAAGACGACCTGCACGGGCGTGGAAATGTTCCGCAAGCTGCTCGACCAGGGCCAGGCCGGCGACAACATCGGTGCGCTGCTGCGCGGTGTGAACCGTGACGGCGTCGAGCGTGGCCAGATCCTGTGCAAGCCGGGTTCGGTCAAGCCGCACAAGAAGTTCAAGGCCGAAGCCTACATCCTGACGAAGGAAGAAGGCGGCCGTCATACGCCGTTCTTCACGAACTACCGTCCGCAGTTCTACTTCCGCACGACGGACGTGACGGGCATCGTGACGCTGCCGGAAGGCACGGAAATGGTGATGCCGGGCGACAACGTGACGGTCGATGTCGAGCTGATCGTTCCGATCGCGATGGAAGAAAAGCTGCGCTTCGCGATCCGCGAAGGCGGCCGCACCGTCGGCGCCGGCATCGTCGCCTCGATCGTCGAATAAGACGTAAGGCCTGAGGCCGCTGAAATAGGAAGGGCAGGGTTCCGATCCTGCCCCTCCGGTCTTTGAAAATTTAGCGGACTGGCCTTTCGGCAATTGTGTTTTCGTGTGCGTTCCTTTATGGGAACCGCCAGAATCAAAAAGCGCGCTTTCCCAAGAGAATCGCGCGGATAACGAACTAAGGAAAAGTCGTATGAACGGCCAGAACATCCGCATCCGCCTCAAGGCGTTTGACCACCGGATCCTTGATGCCTCCACGCGTGAGATCGTGTCGACGGCAAAGCGCACCGGCGCAAGCGTCCGCGGTCCCGTTCCGCTCCCGACCCGTATTGAAAAGTTCACGGTCAACCGCTCGCCCCACGTCGACAAGAAGAGCCGTGAGCAGTTCGAGATGCGCACCCACAAGCGCCTGCTCGACATCGTAGATCCGACGCCGCAGACCGTTGACGCTCTCATGAAGCTCGACCTTGCGGCCGGTGTAGACGTAGAGATCAAGCTCTAAGTCCGGCGCAAGCCGAAATAACAAGGAAGGTACGTGGCGTAAGCCGACGTCTTCTGAAAACGGGAAACCCGACGGCGAAGAAGCCCGAGTGGAATCCTTAAACCAAGAGGCATGACGGGACGTCACGCTCCCGCCAGGACTTCTAAGAGGATTGAACCATGCGTTCAGGTGTGATTGCACAGAAAGTAGGGATGACTCGCGTCTATAATGACGCAGGTGAGCACATCCCTGTAACAGTATTGCGACTGGACAACGTCCAGGTCGTTGCCCAGCGCACGCAGGACAAGAACGGCTACACGGCCGTCCAGCTCGGCGCCGGCTCTTCCAAGGTGAAGAACACGGCAAAGGCACTGCGCGGCCAGTTCGCCGCCGCAAGCGTCGAGCCGAAGGCCAAGCTCGTCGAGTTCCGCGTTTCGGAAGACAACCTCATCGAGATCGGTGCGGAACTGACCGCCAGCCATTTCGTCGCGGGCCAGCTCGTCGACGTCACCGGCACCACGATCGGTAAGGGTTTCGCCGGTGCCATGAAGCGCCACAACTTCGGCGGTCTTCGTGCAACGCACGGCGTCTCCGTCTCGCACCGCTCGCACGGTTCGACCGGTAACAACCAGGACCCGGGCAAGGTCTGGAAGGGCAAGCGCATGGCCGGCCACATGGGCCAGACGCGCGTCACCACCCAGAACCTCGAAGTCGTCTCCACCGACGAAGAGCGCGGTCTCATCCTCGTCAAGGGCGCAGTCCCGGGCTCCAAGGGCGCCTGGATCGTCGTTCGTGACGCCGTCAAGTCCGGCACCCCGTCCGACGCGCCGCGTCCGGCCGCCGTGCGCGCCGCAGCCAAGTAAGGGAGCCTGATCATGGATCTCAAAGTCACGACCCTCGACGGGAAGGACGCCGGCAAGGTCTCCCTCTCCGACGCGATCTTCGGCCTGGAGCCGCGCGAAGACATCATCGCCCGCGTCATCCGCTGGCAGCTCGCCAAGAAGCAGCAGGGCACGCACCAGTCGCTGACACGCGGTGAAGTTTCCCGCACCGGCGCCAAGATGTACAAGCAGAAGGGTACGGGCCGCGCTCGTCACCATTCGGCGCGCGCTCCGCAGTTCCGCGGCGGTGCCAAGGCTCACGGCCCGGTATCCCGCAGCCACGCCCACGACCTGCCCAAGCAGGTTCGCGCGCTCGGCCTGCGTCACGCCCTCTCGGCCAAGATCAAGGCTGACGACGTCATCATCGTTGACGACCTCGTCGCCGCGGAAGCAAAGACGAAGGCTCTGGCCGGCGCATTTGCTTCGCTCGGCCTCACCAATGCCCTCTTCATCGGCGGCGCAGAACTTGACGGCAACTTCAAGCTCGCAGCACGCAACATCCCGAACGTGGATGTTCTTCCGATCCAGGGCATCAATGTTTACGACATCCTGCGCCGCGGCAAGCTCGTGCTCTCCAAGGCTGCTGTAGAAGCCCTCGAGGAGCGGTTCAAATGACGGATCTTCGCCACTACGATGTGATCGTATCCCCCTCGATCACCGAAAAGTCGACGCTGGTCTCCGAAAACAACCAGATCGTCTTCAACGTTGCCAAGCGCGCTTCCAAGCCTGAAATCAAGGCTGCGGTCGAAGCACTCTTCGGCGTCAAGGTCACGGCTGTGAACACGCTCGTCCGCAAGGGCAAGATCAAGCGTTTCCGCGGCTTTTCCGGCCGGCAGGGAGATGTCAAGAAGGCTATCGTCACGCTCGCTGACGGTCAGTCCATCGACGTCTCCACCGGGCTCTAATCGGGCAGTCGGATAAAAGGAAACAGAAAAATGGCATTGAAAAGCTACAACCCGACCACTCCGAGCCAGCGCCAGCTGGTCATCGTCGACCGGTCGGGCCTTTACAAGGGCAAGCCCGTAAAGGCTCTGACCGAAGGTCTCTCCAAGAGCGGTGGCCGTAACAACCTCGGTCGCATCACGGCCCGCTTCATCGGCGGCGGTCACAAGCGCACCTACCGTCTCGTCGACTTCAAGCGTCGCAAGTTCGACGTCGAGGGCACGGTCGAGCGTCTGGAATACGACCCGAACCGCACGGCGTTCATCGCTCTGGTGAACTATGCCGACGGCGAGCAGGCCTATATCCTGGCCCCGCAGCGCCTGGCAGCCGGCGACAAGGTCATCGCCTCCAACAAGGCGGTTGACGTCAAGCCCGGCAACACCATGCCGCTGCAGTACATCCCGGTTGGTTCGATCGTTCACAACGTCGAGATGAAGCCGGGCAAGGGCGGCCAGATCGCCCGCTCCGCCGGCACCTTCGTCCAGCTCGTCGGTCGCGACCAGGGCATGGCGATCCTTCGCCTGAACTCCGGCGAACAGCGCCTGGTTCACTCGTCCTGCCTTGCAACGGTCGGCGCCGTGTCGAACCCGGACCACGGCAACATCAACGACGGCAAGGCCGGTCGTACCCGCTGGCGCGGCAAGACCCCGCACAACCGCGGTGTCGTCATGAACCCCGTCGACCACCCGCACGGTGGTGGTGAAGGCCGCACCTCCGGTGGTCGTCACCCGGTATCCCCGTGGGGCAAGCCCACCAAGGGCAAGCGTACCCGCTCGAACAAGTCGACCGACAAGTTCATCATGCGCTCGCGCCACTTGAAGAAGAAGTAAGAGAGGTAGTCAGGAATGGCTCGTTCAGTATGGAAAGGCCCGTTTGTTGACGGCTATCTTCTCAAGAAGGCTGAGAAGGTTCGTGAAGGCGGTCGCAGCGAAGTGATCAAGATCTGGAGCCGTCGCTCCACGATCCTGCCGCAGTTCGTCGGTCTCACCTTCGGCGTCTACAATGGCTCGAAGCACATCCCGGTGGCCGTCAACGAAGACATGGTCGGCCACAAGTTTGGTGAATTCGCTCCCACCCGGACCTACTATGGTCATGGTGCGGACAAGAAGGCGAAGAGGAAGTAACGATGGGTAAGGCTAAAGCCGAACGTCGGCTGAAGGATAACGAGGCGCAGGCCATCGCGCGCACGATCCGCGTCAGCCCCCAGAAGCTCAACCTGCTTGCTGCGCTCATCCGCGGCAAGAAGGTCGACCGGGCTCTCGCCGAGCTCGAGTTCTCGCGCAAGCGTAGCGCCGAGACCGTCAAGAAGACGCTCGAGTCTGCGATCGCCAACGCAGAAAACAACCACGACCTCGACGTTGACTCGCTCATCGTCGCTGAGGCGTATGTCGGCAAGTCGATCGTCATGAAGCGTTTCGCCGCTCGTGGCCGCGGCCGTGCATCGCGGATCGAGAAGCCTTTCTCGCATCTGACGATCGTCGTCCGTGAAGTCGAAGCCAAAGGGGAGGCCGCATAATGGGCCAGAAGATTAATCCGATCGGTTTCCGCCTCGGCATCAACCGTACCTGGGACAGCCGTTGGTTCGCCGACAACGCCGAATACGGCCAGCTGCTCCACGAAGACCTGAAGATCCGCAAGTTCGTTCAGGACGAGCTGAAGCAGGGCGGTATCGCCAAGGTCGTCATCGAGCGCCCGCACAAGAAGTGCCGCGTCACGATCCACTCGGCTCGCCCGGGTCTGATCATCGGCAAGAAGGGTGCGGACATCGAGAAGCTCCGCAAGAAGCTTTCCGAGATGACGAACTCCGAAACGCACCTCAACATCGTTGAAGTGCGCAAGCCGGAAGTCGACGCGACCCTCGTTGCCCAGTCGATCGCCCAGCAGCTCGAACGCCGCGTGGCTTTCCGCCGTGCGATGAAGCGCGCTGTCCAGTCCGCGATGCGTCTTGGCGCCGAAGGCATCAAGATCACCTGCGCCGGCCGTCTCGGCGGTGCGGAAATCGCCCGTACGGAATGGTACCGCGAAGGTCGCGTTCCGCTTCACACGCTGCGTGCGGACATCGACTACGGTACGGCGGAAGCCGAAACCGCATTCGGCATCTGCGGCATCAAGGTCTGGATCTTCAAGGGCGAAATCCTTGAGCACGACCCGATGGCCTCGGAGCGTCGCGCAAGCGAAAGTGACAGCCAGGGTCCCGCAAGCCGTGAACGCGGCGACCGCGGCGACCGTCGTCGTGAAAACGCGTAACAGTCGCGTTTGGCAGCCAATATCGGAGAAGTAAAAAAATGTTGCAGCCAAAGCGTACCAAGTACCGCAAGCAGTTCAAGGGCCGCATCAAGGGCGTCGCCAAGGGCGGCTCCGAGCTCGCCTTCGGCGAGTTCGGCCTGAAGGCTCAGGAACCGAACCGCGTGAACGCTCGCGAGATCGAAGCGGCCCGCCGTGCGATCACCCGTTACATGAAGCGTGCCGGCCGTGTGTGGATCCGCGTGTTCCCCGACGTTCCGGTCACCGCCAAGCCGACGGAAGTCCGCATGGGTAAGGGTAAGGGTTCGGTCGAATACTGGGCGGCCAAGGTCAAGCCCGGCCGTATGATGTTCGAGATCGACGGTGTTTCCGAGGAGATCGCCCGTGAGGCGCTTCGTCTCGGCTCGGCCAAGCTCTCGGTCAAGACGCGCTTCGTACAGCGCATTGCAGAGTAAGGAGCGAGCGCCATGAAAGCCGCAGACGTCAAGGCGCTGAGCGCCGACCAGCTCAACGAAGAGCTTGCCAAGCTGAAGAAGGAGCAGTTCAACCTGCGCTTCCAGAAGGCCACCGGCCAGCTCGAGAAGACCTCGCGCATCAACGAAGTCCGCAAGGATATCGCGCGCGTCAAGACCATTGCCCGCCAGAAGGCGGCAGAAGCCAAGGCCTAAGGACCAAATAATATGCCGAAACGCATTCTGCAGGGCACTGTTGTCAGCGACAAGAACGACAAGACCGTTGTCGTGCGCGTCGAACGCCGCTTTGCCCATCCCCTGCTTCAGAAGACCGTTCGCCGGTCCAAGAAGTACAAGGCGCATGACGAAACCAACCAGTACAAGGTCGGCGACGTCGTTTCCATCCAGGAATGCGCGCCCATTTCCAAGGACAAGCGCTGGACCGTCGTGTCGGCCCACGCTTAATAACAGCGGAATTTGCGCCGGGCCCTTGTGTTCGGCGCAGAAATCTGTATGAAGCAGCGCAAGGACGCTCGGAATCACGAGCGTCTTTTGCTTTGAGCGCACGGAAGGTCCCATCGGCTCGCCGATCTGAGGAAACCACCCTGGCAAGAGACCATCCCGCGCGAAAACATGAATTTCCATAAGCTGGACCAGGGGGCTTTTGCCCAACCAGTCCGGTAAAACAAGAAGGCGACCTGACATGATTCAGATGCAGACTAACCTCGACGTCGCGGATAATTCCGGCGCACGTCGTGTCATGTGCATCAAGGTGCTGGGCGGCTCCAAGCGCAAGTACGCTTCGGTCGGCGACATTATCGTCGTCTCGATCAAGGAAGCGATCCCGCGCGGCCGCGTGAAGAAGGGTGACGTGATGAAGGCGGTCGTCGTGCGCACCGCCAAGGACATCCGCCGCCCCGATGGCAGCGTCATCCGTTTTGACAACAACGCAGCCGTCCTGATCGACAACAAGAAAGAGCCGATCGGCACCCGTATCTTCGGACCGGTTCCGCGCGAACTCCGCGCCAAGAACCACATGAAGATCATCTCGCTGGCTCCGGAAGTACTGTAAGGAGCGATGGCTATGCAAAAGATTCGTAAGGGCGACAAGGTCGTCGTGCTCACCGGCAAGGACAAGGGCCGTACCGGTGAAGTTGTTCAGGTCATGCCGAAGGAAGACCGCGCGGTCGTCAAGGGGATCAACCTGGTGAAGCGTCACCAGCGCCAGACCCAGACCCAGGAAGCCGGCATCATCACCAAGGAAGCTTCGATCCACCTGTCGAACATCGCGATCGCCGACCCCAAGGACGGCAAGCCGACCCGCGTCGGTTTCAAGATCGAAGGCGACAAGAAGGTTCGTGTAGCAAAGCGTTCGGGAGTGTCGATCGATGGCTGACACCAAGTATGAGCCGCGCCTCAAGAAGGAATACGTCGAGCGTATCCGCAAGGCGCTTCAGGAGCAGTTCTCCTTCGCCAACGAGATGCAGATCCCGCGTCTCGAAAAGATCGTCATCAACATGGGCGTAGGCGAAGCCACGGCGGACTCGAAGAAGCCTACCGTTGCCGCAGCCGACCTCGCAGCGATCGCCGGCCAGAAGCCGGTCATCACGCGCGCTCGCAACTCCATCGCGGGCTTCAAGGTCCGTGAAGGCATGCCGATCGGCGCGAAGGTCACCCTGCGCGGCGCCCGCATGTATGAATTTCTGGATCGCCTCGTGAACATCGCGCTGCCCCGCGTACGCGACTTCCGTGGTCTGAACCCGAAGTCCTTCGATGGCCGTGGCAACTTCGCCATGGGTATCAAGGAGCACATTGTGTTCCCGGAGATCAACTACGACAAGGTTGATCAGATGTGGGGCATGGACATCATCGTTTGCACGACGGCAAAGACGGACGACGAAGCACGGGCTCTTCTGAAAGAGTTCAACTTCCCGTTCCGCGCCTGATCCGTAACGACAAGCGTAAAGAAGGATAACTGTTATGGCGAAAACGAGCGCAGTTGAAAAGAACAAGCGCCGCCGCAAACTGGTCGCCAGCCAGGCCGCTAAGCGTGCCGCCCTCAAGGCGATCATCCAGAACCAGGCTCTTCCGATCGAAGAGCGCTTCAAGGCGACCCTGAAGCTTGCCGAACTGCCGCGCAATGGTTCCAAGACCCGCATCCGCAACCGGTGCGAAGTCACGGGCCGCCCGCGCGCATTCTATCGCAAACTCAAGATGTCGCGTATTGCGCTTCGCGAACTGGGCAATCTCGGCAAGGTGCCGGGCATCGTCAAGTCGAGCTGGTAAGGAGACGGGCACATGGCAATGACTGATCCTTTGGGCGATATGCTCACCCGTATCCGCAACGGCGCCGCACGCCGCAAGTCCAGCGTCTCGACGCCGGCTTCCAAGCTGCGCGCCCGCGTTCTGGACGTCCTTCAGGCTGAAGGCTACATCCGTGGATATTCGGAAGTCGAATTCGGCAACGGCAAGGCCGAGCTGAGCATCGAACTCAAGTACTACGAAGGCGCGTCGGTGATCCGCAAGATCGACCGCGTCTCCAAGCCGGGCCGCCGGGTCTATGTCTCGGTCAAGTCCATTCCGCAGGTCGCGAACGGCCTCGGCATCACCATCCTTTCGACCCCGAAGGGCGTGATGGCCGATCACCAGGCACGCGAACAGAACGTTGGTGGCGAGATTCTTTGCTCGGTCTTCTAAGGCTGAGCAGGAATTTCCATAACGAACAGACAGGATAAAACAATGTCTCGTATCGGTAAGAAGCCCGTTCCGGTTCCCGCTGGTGTCACCGCGACCGTCGATGGTCAGAAGGTCACCGCGAAGGGCCCGAAGGGCGAACTGTTCTTCGTCGCGAACGACGAAGTTTCGGTGAAGCTCGAAGACAACTCTGTTGTCGTTCAGCCGGTCAACGACTCGAAGGACGCTCGTTCCAAGTGGGGCATGTCCCGCACGATGGTCGAGAACATCTTCAAGGGCGTCAAGGACGGCTACGAGCGCAAGCTCGAAATCAACGGCGTCGGTTACCGCGCGTCGCTCCAGGGCAAGAACCTGCAGCTGGCACTCGGCTTCAGCCACGACGTGGTCTACCAGACGCCGGAAGGCATCTCGATCGCTGTTCCGAAGCCGACGGAAATCATCGTTTCCGGCATCAACAAGCAGCAGGTCGGCCAGGTCGCAGCGGAAATCCGCGAATACCGTGGCCCCGAGCCCTACAAGGGCAAGGGCGTCAAGTATGCCGAAGAGCGGATTGTCCGCAAAGAAGGCAAGAAGAAGTAAGGATCACGCGAAATGGCTAGCAGGAAAGAAGCTCTCCAGCGCCGCGCCAACCGCGTGCGCCGTTCCATCAAGGCGGTCGCCAATGGCCGTCCGCGCCTGTCGGTTCATCGCTCGTCGAAGAACATCTACGTACAGGTCATCGATGACGTGGCCGGTAAGACGCTTGCGTCCGCCTCCACGCTCGACACCGATCTGCGCTCGTCTTTGAAGACGGGCGCCGACACGGCAGCAGCCGCTGCCGTCGGCAAGCTCATCGCCGAGCGTGCCGTCAAGGCAGGCGTCAAGGAGGTCGTTTTCGACCGTGGCGCCTTCATCTATCACGGCCGCATCAAGGCTCTCGCCGAAGCTGCCCGTGAAGGTGGTCTGAACTTCTGATCATTCGGCCGGGCGCCTGGTGCGCCCCGCCGATCCTCAGCAGGGTATCGGTCGCTTCCATTGCTGAAATGGGGGCGACTTTCGTCAATCTGCCGATTGCACCCGGAAAAGAAAAAGGAAAAGGACAATGGCACAGGAAAAGCGCGGTCGCGATGACCGCCAGAACCGCGAAGAGCGCGACAGCGAGTTTGTCGACAAGCTCGTCGCGATCAACCGCGTCGCGAAGGTCGTCAAGGGCGGCCGTCGTTTCGGTTTTGCAGCGCTCGTCGTCGTCGGCGACCAGAAGGGCCGCGTCGGCTTCGGCCACGGCAAGGCACGTGAAGTTCCGGAAGCGATCCGGAAGGCCACGGAAGCCGCCAAGCGCGACCTGATCTTCGTTCCGCTGCGCTCCGGCCGCACGCTGCACCACGACGTGCACGGCCGCCACGGCGCCGGCAAGGTTCTGCTTCGCTCGGCCAAGGCCGGTACCGGTATCATCGCGGGTGGCCCGATGCGCGCCGTCTTCGAAACGCTCGGCGTTCATGACGTCGTCGCCAAGTCGACCGGCTCCTCGAACCCGTACAACATGATCCGTGCGACGTTCGACGCTCTCAAGAGCCAGATGCACCCGAAGGACATCGCGGCACAGCGCGGCATGAAGTACGCCACGCTGCAGGCCCGTCGTGCGTCCGCCGGCGTCGCTTCCGAAGAATAAGGAGCTGTGAGCCATGGCTAAGAAAGAAACCGCAACCAAGATGGTGACTGTCGAGCAGATCGGCAGCCCCATCCGCCGTCCGGCCATCCAGCGCGCAACGCTGGTCGGCCTGGGCCTCAACAAGATGCATCGGGTTCGCACGCTGGAAGACACCCCGTCTGTCCGCGGCATGATCCGTGCCGTCCAGCACCTCGTTCGCGTCGTCGAAGAGAAGTGAGGGGATAGATCATGAAACTCAACGAAATCAAGGACAACGAAGGCTCCTCGAAGAACCGCAAGCGCGTCGGCCGCGGTATCGGTTCTGGCAAGGGCAAGACCGGTGGTCGCGGTGTCAAGGGTCAGAAGGCCCGTTCCGGCGTCGCCATCAACGGCTTCGAAGGCGGTCAGATGCCCATCTACCGTCGCCTGCCGAAGCGCGGCTTCAACAACATCTTCGCATCCGACTTCGTCATCGTGTCCCTGGACCGCGTCCAGAAGGCGATCGATGCCGGCAAGCTCGATGCCAAGGCGACCGTTGATGCAGCCGCCCTCAAGGCCGCTGGCGTTATCCGCCGCGAGAAGGACGGTGTCCGCATCCTCGCCGACGGCGAACTCAAGGCCAAGGTGGCCTTCGAAGTCGCCGGCGCCTCCAAGCCGGCGATCGAGAAGATCGAAAAGGCTGGCGGCTCGGTCAAGCTGCTCTCGGCCGCTGCGGAAGCCGCCGAATAATTCGACGAAATTATCGCCCGGTGTGCTTCACACCGGGCGATTTTGCTCCCATATGTGAGCCTCACAACGACGGCCGGGATTCTTCTTCCCGCTGTTGTCCGGAATTATAAGCCAGGGTGAGGCCGGGATTGCTTGACAATCCGCGTTTCAACCGGTTTAGGCTCCATCCGCCCGCTTTGCTGCACCGGCAGAGGGGCAAGACCAATTTCAGCATGGTCCATCGGTCCGAGGAGGGGCGAGGGGGCGTGCCAACGGATCAGCCAATCCGGACCTGGCCGGGCTCCCCGCCGCCGGATCGGCTTCGCGGAGAAATGCATGGCTTCGGCAGCGGAACAACTTGCCTCTAATCTCAACTTCTCGACTTTCGCCAAGGCGGAAGATCTGAAGAAGCGTCTCTGGTTCACGCTGGGCGCGCTGCTCGTCTATCGCCTCGGCACCTATATCCCCTTGCCGGGCCTCAACCCCGAAGCCTTCGCGCAGGCCTTCCGCGGCCAGTCGGGCGGCATTCTCGGCCTCTTCAACATGTTCTCCGGCGGCGCCGTCGAGCGCATGGCGATCTTCGCGCTCGGCATCATGCCGTATATCTCCGCCTCGATCATCGTGCAGCTCATGACCTCGGTCGTTCCCTCGCTGGAACAGTTGAAGAAGGAAGGCGAGCAGGGCCGCAAGATCATCAACCAGTACACCCGCTACGGCACGGTGCTGCTCGGCACGCTGCAGGCCTACGGCATCGCGGTCGGCCTTGAGAGCGGGGCAGGGCTGGTCAACGATCCGGGCTGGTTCTTCCGCATCTCCACCGTCATCTCGCTGCTCGGCGGCACCATGTTCCTGATGTGGCTGGGTGAGCAGATCACCTCGCGCGGCATCGGCAACGGCATCTCGCTGATCATCTTCGCCGGCATCGTCGCCGCCCTGCCGAGCGCACTCGCCGGCACGCTGGAACTCAGCCGCACGGGCGCCCTTTCGATCGGCGTGGTCATCGCCGTCGTGGTCATGGCCATTGGCGTCATCGCGCTCATCGTCTTCGTCGAGCGGGCCCAGCGCCGGCTTCTGATCCAGTATCCGAAGCGACAGGTCGGCAACCGCATGTTCCAGGGCGACACCTCGCACCTGCCGCTGAAGCTCAACACCGCGGGCGTCATCCCGGCGATCTTCGCCTCCTCGCTGCTGCTGCTGCCGGCAACGCTGGCAGGCTTCTCGAACACGGCCGAGCTGCCCTCCTGGGCAACGATGATCATCGCCGCCCTCGGCCACGGCCAGCCGCTCTACATGCTGCTCTATGCGGGCATGATCGCCTTCTTCGCCTTCTTCTACACGGCCATCGTCTTCAATCCGAAGGACACGGCCGACAATCTGAAGAAGCATGGCGGTTTCATTCCGGGCATCCGTCCGGGCGAGCGCACCGCCGAATATATCGATTACGTGCTGACCCGCATCACGGTCATCGGCGCGCTCTATCTTGTCTTCGTCTGTATCCTTCCCGAAATTCTCATCGCGCAGACCGGGGTGCCATTCTACCTTGGTGGTACGTCGCTTTTGATTGTTGTCAGCGTGACCTTGGATACTGTAGCACAGATACAGGGCCACCTGATTGCTCAGCAGTATGAGGGGCTGATCAAGAAGTCGAAGCTGCGTGGAGGTAAGAGGGGACGATGAGACTGATTTTTCTGGGACCGCCGGGTGCTGGCAAGGGGACACAGGCCAAGCTCCTGACGGAGAAGCACGGTATTCCGCAGCTCTCCACGGGTGACATGCTGCGGGCGGCCGTCGCCGCCGGCACCGATGTCGGCAAGCGCGCCAAGGCCGTCATGGATGCCGGCCAGCTCGTCTCCGACGCCATCGTGAACGAGATCGTGTCCGACCGAATCGGCGAGGCCGACTGTGCCAGGGGCTTCATCCTCGACGGTTACCCGCGCACGGTTCCGCAGGCCGAAGCCCTCGACCGGATCCTCGCCGGCAAGGGCCTCTCGCTCGATGCCGTGATCGAACTGAAGGTCGACGAGGATGCGCTGGTCAAGCGCATGGAGACCCGCGTGGCCGAGACGATCGCCGCGGGCGGCACCGTCCGCTCCGACGACAATCCGGAAGCCTTCAAGCGTCGCTTGACGGAATACCGCGAAAAGACCGCGCCGCTGTCGAACTACTACGCTTCGACCGGCAAGCTCCAGACGGTCGACGGCATGGCCAATGTCGACAAGGTGACCGCGGAGATCGCCGGAATCCTGGAGAACGCCTGAGATCAGGCGAAAAAGGACCGGCCGGGAGTTGACTTTTTCGGCCGATTCCCCTTATGACAGCGCCAACTCGCGACACACCATTGCGATCGGCGCGGATTTCAGAAGAACGAAGTCCGGGTGCGGTCGTTTTCGACATGTCCCGAACCTCAATTGAACAGCGGCCTTCTCGGTCGTATCGAATGAAGAAGACCACTTGCCGGATGGCAACTGGAAGCAAGGAGAACAGGCGTGGCACGTATCGCTGGCGTCAACATCCCGACTGCAAAACGCGTCGTCATCGCGCTGCGTTACATTCACGGGATCGGCCCGAAGTTTGCACAGGAAATCATCGAGAAGGTCGGTATCCCGGCCGATCGTCGCGTTCACCAGCTCACGGACGCAGAAATCCTGCAGATCCGCGAAGCCATCGACCGCGACTACCAGGTCGAAGGCGACCTGCGTCGCGAAACCTCGATGAACATCAAGCGTCTCATGGACCTCGGTTGCTACCGTGGCCTGCGTCACCGCCGTGGCCTTCCGGTCCGCGGCCAGCGCACGCACACCAATGCCCGCACCCGCAAGGGCCCGGCAAAGGCCATCGCAGGCAAGAAGAAGTAATTTCCCGGAAACGGGGAACGGGAGGCTGGCGCGCCGCGCCGGCCTCTTTTGAGTTTCGAGCGGGGCCTTGCCTTTCATCTGGCCAGGGTCCCGGTCGGTGGAGCTGCTGGCACTACGGCAGTGACGATATCGCCGCACGCATCGCCTTTCTGGGCATGCGTGCACATTACTGTTCAGGACAGGGGTTCGCCCCGGTCCGGTGGAGCCGCTGGCATTACGGCGGTGTCGAGATCAACGAAAGGACTATCCATGGCCAAGGAAGCCGCACGCGTCCGCCGTCGCGAACGCAAGAACATCACCTCGGGTGTTGCTCACGTCAACTCTTCGTTCAACAACACGATGATCACCATCACCGACGCACAGGGCAACGCCATTGCCTGGTCGTCGGCCGGTGCGAAGGGCTTCAAGGGTTCGCGCAAGTCGACCCCGTTCGCTGCCCAGATCGCTGCCGAAGACTGCGCCAAGAAGGCCCAGGAACACGGCATGAAGTCGCTGGAAGTCGAAGTCTGCGGTCCGGGTTCCGGCCGTGAATCGGCTCTGCGCGCCCTCCAGGCTGCCGGCTTCATGATCACGTCCATCCGCGACGTGACCCCGATCCCGCACAACGGTTGCCGTCCGCGCAAGAAGCGCCGCGTCTGATCATCGCATTCGAATTGCCGTGGAAGCCGGGTGACGGCTTCCGCGGATCTTCAGGGCTCGGCCGTCACGATTGGATGGTGGCGGCGAACGGAAGGCAAAACATATGATCCAGAAAAACTGGCAGGAACTGATCAAGCCGAACAAGGTCGAGTTCACCTCCTCCGGCCGCACCAAGGCAAGCCTTGTTGCCGAGCCGCTGGAGCGTGGCTTCGGCCTGACCCTCGGCAACGCGCTGCGTCGCGTTCTCCTGTCGTCGCTGCGCGGTGCGGCTGTGACCGCCGTGCAGATCGACGGCGTGCTGCATGAGTTCTCGTCCATCCCGGGCGTCCGGGAAGACGTGACCGACATCGTGCTCAACATCAAGGAAATCGCCATCAAGATGGATGGCGACGATTCCAAGCGTATGGTCGTGCGCAAGCAGGGGCCGGGCGTCGTGACGGCTGGTGACATCCAGACGGTCGGCGACATCGAGATCCTGAACCCCAACCATGTGATCTGCACCCTCGACGAGGGCGCCGAAATCCGCATGGAGTTCACGGTCAACAACGGCAAGGGCTATGTGCCCGCCGACCGTAACCGTTCCGAAGACGCGCCGATTGGCCTCATCCCGGTCGACAGCCTCTACTCGCCGGTCAAGAAAGTGTCCTACAAGGTGGAAAACACCCGTGAAGGCCAGGTTCTCGACTACGACAAGCTGACGATGACCATCGAGACCGACGGTTCCGTCACCGGCGAAGATGCGATCGCGTTCGCGGCCCGTATCCTCCAGGACCAGCTCTCGGTCTTCGTCAATTTCGACGAGCCGCAGAAGGAAGCCGAGGAAGATTCGGTTACCGAACTGGCGTTCAACCCGGCGCTCCTCAAGAAGGTCGACGAACTGGAACTTTCCGTCCGTTCGGCGAACTGCCTGAAGAACGACAACATCGTCTATATCGGCGATCTCATTCAGAAGACCGAAGCCGAAATGCTTCGCACTCCGAATTTTGGTCGCAAGTCGCTGAACGAAATCAAGGAAGTTCTCGCTTCCATGGGCCTGCACCTCGGCATGGAAGTGCCGGCCTGGCCGCCCGAGAACATCGAAGATCTCGCCAAGCGCTACGAAGACCAATATTAACCATCAAACGGCAGGCAATAGCCTGCATGTGAAGGAGAACCGAGATGCGCCACCAGAATTCCGGTCGCAAACTCAACCGTACCGCCAGCCACCGCAAGGCGATGTTCGCCAACATGGCTGCTTCGCTCATCCAGCATGAGCAGATCGTCACCACCCTGCCGAAGGCGAAGGAAATTCGCCCGATCGTCGAAAAGCTCGTCACCCTCGGCAAGCGCGGCGACCTGCACGCTCGCCGCCAGGCGATCTCGCAGATCCGCGACGTTGCCGTCGTTTCGAAGCTGTTCGACGCGATCGCCACGCGCTACGCCAGCCGCAACGGTGGCTACCTGCGCATCATGAAGGCCGGCTACCGCCACGGCGACAACGCCCCGCTCGCCGTCATCGAGTTCGTCGACCGCGACGTCGATGCCAAGGGCGCAGCCGACAAGGCCCGCGTTGCTGCTGAAGCAGACGCCGCCGAAGCCGCCTGATCCTTTTTCGGGATACGGAATGAGAAAGGCCGGGAGAGCGATCTCCCGGCCTTTTCGTTGTGGGCATTCGGGTGCCCCTCATCCCCCTGCCGGGACCTTCTCCCCGTAAACGGGGAGAAGGGGCAGAGCGGCGCGCCCATCGTTCCTCGCCCCCGTTTACGGGGAGAGGATGCCGGCAGGCAGGTGAGGGGCTATGCCCGATTGAACTGCGGCCTGCCGTCGTCGCGGCGTTTCCAGCGATTGAAGCGCGGGCGTATCGGACGCCACAGCAGCAGGAGGATGACGAGGCCGATATAGGTCCACGGCTCCGGCCCGACGACCTTCACCGACATCGCGAAATGCAGCGCGCCGGCGGCGGCGATGACATAGACGAGCCGGTGCAGCTTCACCCAGCGCGGCCCGAGCCGGCGGATCGACCAGGCATTGGAGGTCAGCGCCAGCGGGATGAGCAACACGAAGGCGGCCATGCCGATGGTGATGAAGGGCCGTTTGGCGATGTCGGCGAGGATTGCCGGAAAATTCAGGTACTGGTCGAGCAGCATGTAGGTCAGGAAATGCATCAGCACGTACCAGAAGGCGAGAAGCCCGAGCGCCCGGCGGTAGCGGATCCAGTTGATGCCCAAAAGATCGCGGATCGGCGTGATGGCGAGCGTGGCGACGAGGAAGCGCAGCGCCCAGAGGCCGAGCAGGTGCTCGAATTCCTTGACCGGATTGCCGGGCAGGCGGCCCGTCGCGCCGAGCCAGAAACCCCAGGCCGCCGGCACGAGGCCGACGGCGTAGAGCAGCCAGATCGAGGCGGCATGGTATTTGCGGGGCAGGGTGAGCATCAGTAGTTCGCCCTGAGGTCCATGCCGCTATAGAGGCCGGCGACGTCTTCCGCATAGCCGTTGAAGGGCAAAGTCGGTCGGCGGTTGGCGCCGAAGAAGCCGCCTTCGCCGATGCGGTTCTCGCTCGCCTGGCTCCAGCGCGGATGGTCGACCTCCGGATTCACATTGGCGTAGAAGCCGTATTCGCCGGGCGCGGTGAGGTTCCAGGTGGAGGGCGGCTGCCTGTCGGTGAGCGTGATCCTGACGATCGACTTGATGCCCTTGAAGCCGTATTTCCATGGCACGACGAGGCGGATCGGCGCGCCGTTCTGGTTCGGCAGCGTCTTGCCGTAGACGCCGACGGACAGGATCGTCAGCGGATGGCGCGCCTCGTCGAGCCTGAGGCCCTCGACATAGGGCCAGGACAACGACTGGAAATAGCCGGACTGGCCGGGCATTTCCTCCGGCCTGACGATGGTTTCGAAGGCGACATATTTCGCGTCGCCCAACGGCTCCACCTTGTCGAGCAGGCTGGCGAGCGGAAAGCCGACCCAGGGGATGACCATCGACCAGGCCTCCACGCAGCGCATGCGGTAGACCCGCTCCTCCAGCGGCAGGGCCATCAGCTCTTCCAGCCCGAATTCCTTCGGCTTGCCGACGAGCCCGTCGACCTTCACCGTCCAGGGTGTCGGCCGGAACTTTTCCGAATTGGCGATCGGGTCGCCCTTGCCCATGCCGAATTCATAGAAATTGTTGTAGCTGGTCACGTCCTTTTCAGGCGTCAGCGCCTCGTCCACCGCGTAGGTCGATTTCGCCGCCTTCAGGGCTTCCGCGAAAGCGGGCGTCCCCGATGCCAGGAGCGCACCGCCCGCCGCTGCCGCCAGAAACGAGCGGCGCCCAAGGAAACAGTGTTCCGGCGTGATCTGCGAAGCGGGGATGCGGGGCGGGCGGTAGAGAGACATGGCGGGCTCGATCTGTTCGGTTGCTTTGCCTGACACCTACGTAAACGCGGCCCTTGTCGTTTCAACGGCAGCGGAAGATTTGTGGCGACCACATTTTCGTGCGCGCCGCGTGAGATCGCCGCGATCTCTGCGGTTTGCCTTTTTTCCTGCGAGATCCTATCTGATCGTGACGCAGAAACGAAGGAGACTCGTCCATGCCGAACGTCCGCATCCTGCTTGCCGCCCCGCTTGCCGTTGCTCTCGCCCTTGCGGCGCCCGCAATGGCCGAGGAGCGCACCGTGCCGCAATCGCGCACGGACATGCAGCTCTCCTTCGCGCCGCTGGTCAAGCAGGTCGAGAGCGCCGTGGTCAACGTCTATGCCGAGCGCGTCGTCGAGCGCCGCTCGATCTTCGACGGCGATCCCTTCTTCGAGGAATTCTTCGGCCAGCGCATGCCGAACCGCAGCGAGAAGCAGTCCTCGCTCGGATCGGGCGTCATCGTCGGCGCAAAAGGCATCGTAGTGACGAACAACCACGTCATCGAGGGTGCGAGCGACATCAAGGTCGCGCTGGCGGATGGCCGCGAATATGAAAGCACCGTGGTGCTGAAGGACGAGCGCGTCGACCTTGCCGTCCTGAAGATCAAGGCGGATGCGGATTTCACTGCATTGCCGCTCGGCGACAGCGATGCCGTGCAGGTCGGCGATCTCGTCCTTGCCATCGGCAATCCGTTCGGCGTCGGCCAGACGGTGACGAGCGGCATCGTCTCGGCGCTGGCGCGCAACCAGGTCCGGTCCGGCGATTTCGGCTTCTTCATCCAGACGGACGCGTCGATCAATCCCGGCAATTCCGGCGGCGGCCTCATCAACATGAACGGCGAACTGATCGGCATCAACACGGCGATCTTCTCACGCGGCGGCGGCTCGAACGGCGTCGGCTTCGCCATTCCGGCCAATCTCGTGAAGACCTTCGTCGCCAGCGCCGAAAACGGCAGCGCCACCTTCGACCGCCCGTTCATCGGCGCCACCTTCGATGCGGTGACCTCGGAGGTCGCCGAGGCGCTCGGCCTGAACCGTGCCCGCGGCGCGCTGATCTCGCAGGTGCAGGCCGGCAGTCCGGCGGAAAAGGCCGGCATGAAGCCCGGGCAGGTGGTCACCGCCGTCAACGGCGTTCCGGTCGAGCATCCCGACGCGCTCGGCTATCGCCTCACGACGGTCGGCATCGGCGGCACGGCACGTGTCACGGTCGTCGCCAACGGCAAGGAGGAGGACCTGACGCTCTCCCTCGACCGTGCGCCCGAGACGACGCCGCGCGACGAGCGGCTGATCGACGGCCGCAACCCCTTCTCCGGCGCGGTCGTCGCCAATCTCTCGCCGCGCGTGGCGGAGGAACTGCGCATGCCGGCCAGCCGGACCACGGCCGGCGTCGTCGTCACCGAGGTCAATCGCGGCTCGCCGGCCGCGCGCATCGGCCTGCGGCCGCGCGACATCATCATCGCGCTCAACGGCACGGAGGTCGCCTCGACCGAAAGCCTCGCCTCGCTCGTAAACGAGGACCCGTCCATCTGGCGCGTCGAGATCGAGCGCGACGGCCAGCGCATCCGCCAGTTCTTCCGATGAGCGACCTCTTCGCCCCGCGTGAACCGGAGGAGATGGCGGCAAAGCGGCCCCTGGCCGATCGCCTGCGCCCCCGCACGCTGGGCGAGGTGTCCGGCCAGGAGCACCTGACGGGTCCCGACGGCGTGCTCTCGCGCATGATCGAGGCGGGCTCGCTCGGCTCGATGATCTTCTGGGGCCCGCCCGGCACGGGCAAGACGACGGTGGCGCGCCTCCTGTCCGGCGAAACGGGGCTTGCCTTCGAGCAGATCTCGGCGATCTTCTCCGGCGTCGCCGATCTCAAGAAGGTGTTCGAGGCCGCGCGCCAGCGCCGCATGGGCGGCCGGCAGACCCTGCTCTTCGTCGACGAGATCCATCGCTTCAACCGCGCCCAGCAGGACAGTTTCCTGCCGGTCATGGAGGACGGCACGATCGTGCTGGTCGGCGCGACGACGGAGAACCCGTCCTTCGAGCTCAATGCCGCGCTTCTCTCCCGCGCCCGCGTGCTGACTTTCAAGCCGCATGACGAACAGAGCCTTGAGGAGCTTCTGAAACGCGCCGAGGCGATCGAGGAAAAACCGCTGCCGCTCGACGAAGAGGCGCGCGCCTCGCTGCTGCGCATGGCCGATGGGGACGGGCGGGCGGTGCTGACGCTTGCCGAGGAGGTCTGGCGCGCCGCCCGCGCCGGCGAGACTTTCGGGCAGGACGATCTCTTCCGCATCGTCCAGCGCCGGGCGCCCGTCTACGACAAGTCGCAGGACGGCCACTACAATCTCATCTCCGCGCTGCACAAATCCGTGCGCGGCTCCGATCCCGATGCGGCGCTCTACTATCTCACCCGCATGCTGGATGCCGGCGAGGACCCGCTGTTCCTGTGCCGTCGCATGGTGCGCATGGCGGTGGAGGATATCGGGCTTGCCGATCCGCAGGCGCTCGTCGTCTGCAATGCCGCCAAGGACGCCTATGATTTCCTCGGCTCGCCGGAGGGGGAACTGGCGCTGGCGCAGGCCTGCGTCTATCTCGCCACCGCGCCGAAATCGAACGCCGTCTACACCGCCTACAAATCCGCGATGCGCGCGGCGAAGGAAAACGGCTCGCTGCTGCCGCCGAAGCACATCCTCAATGCGCCGACGAAGCTGATGAAGGGCGAAGGCTATGGCGATGGCTATCGCTACGACCACGACATGCCGGACGCCTTTTCCGGGCAGGATTATTTCCCGGAGAAGATGGGGCGGAAAACCTTCTACGATCCGCCCGAGCGCGGCTTCGAGCGGGAGCTGAGGAAGCGGCTGGAATGGTGGGCGAAGCTGCGTCGGGAACGCGGCTGAGGCCCGCCGCGGCCGTCAGGAGGCGGCGCTGAAGCGCTGCACGGGCTTGTGCGGGGCGAGCGGCACGACCTTGATCGACGATTCGGCCTTGCCAGGATGCCCCTCCATGTCGACCACCACATGCCAGTGGCCGTTTTCCGGGATCTTCAGCCGGATCGGCGATTGCTTGGCGACGCCGCCGAGGAACTTGTGCTGGCGGGCATTCTTGAAGAGATCGAAATTGCCATGGCTCATCAGCCGCACATTGGCGATGGCCGAGAGCGTGATCTCGATCACCGTACCGGCGCGCTGCATGTCGAGGTCGTAATGCGTGTAGGAGAAGCTGTGTGCCATGGTCTGCCCGGATATATCTGGTTTTGCGCTAATATTCGCACGCCCGGGTTAATGTTCCCTTCCGCGGAGGCAGGGTGTGGCGACCGGAAATAGAACAGCCTTTTCAATCTGTTGCCGCAGGAAGCGGATTCAATCCGGCAAGGACTTGAATCCTCTTTACAGGCGTCTGCCGAAAATTTTTCGGGCCCTGTCGGAGTAACGTCCCCGGCCGCGTCCTTGGTGCATGAAGCCGGCAGCGCCGCCGGCCGGAACCCGAGGAGACAGACATGCCGAAGATGACCATCATCACCCTTCTGACCGCCGCCCTTGCCGCCTTGGCCCCGCTTTCGGCGCAGGCGGAGGATGTGACCGAGAACCCGTTGCAGGGCGAGGCCGGCAGGCCGGACAAGGCGGGTCACCTGACGGTGAACGGCATCGACTACTATTACGAGATCCGCGGCAAGGGCGAGCCGCTGCTGCTGCTGCATGGCGGCCTCGGCCAGATCGAGATGTTCGGCGCCAACCTCAAGACGCTGCAGGACAACCGCCAGGTGATCGGCGTCGACCTGCAGGGCCATGGCCGCACGCCGCTCGGCACGCGTCCGATCGACATTGCCGCCATCGGCGCCGATATGGCCGAGCTCGTGGAGGAACTGGGCTACGACAAGGTCGACGTGCTCGGCTATTCCTTCGGCGGCGGCGTGGCGCTGCACATGGCCGCCGGGGCGCCGGACAAGGTGCGCCGCCTCGTCATCGCCTCGGCGCCCTTCGCCAGGAACGGCTTCTTCCCGGAAATGCTGCCGCAGCAGGAGGCGGTCTCCGGCGCGATGGCCGAAATGATGAAGGAAACGCCGATGTACAAGTCCTATGCCGCCGTCGCGCCTGATGTTTCCGAGTTCCCGAAGCTGCTCGACGCCATGGGCGCGGCGATGCGCGTCGACTACGACGCCTCCGATGCGGTGGCAAAGCTCGCCATGCCCGTCATGCTGATCTTCGGCGACAGCGACATGATCCGCCCGGAGCATATCGTCGAATTCTACCAGAAGCTCGGCGGCGGGCTGAGGGATGCCGGCTGGATGCGGGAGAACATGGTGAAGAACCGCCTCGCCATCCTGCCGGGCCTCACCCACTATGAGACCTTTGCGGCCCCGGCGCTTGTCGGCACGGCCCTGCCGTTCCTCAACGGCGAAACCGGTGCGCAAAGCTGGGCCGGGCAGGTGAGCGGCGAATAACCTAAAAGGAGAAGCCCGGATGCACTCCCATGCATCCGGGCTTCCGCGCGTCCGTGAGGCCGTCTGCGAGCGGCGGCCACACATCGATCGACCCCAGATCGGGGGCGCCGGCTAGTGGCAGACGCGGACGCGTTTGACGATCAGGTTGCCGTAGTAGTCGTAGCTCTTGATCTTCTTGATGAAGCAGGCGGGCTGGTAGTCGTAGCTGTAATAGCCGGCCTGTGACGGTGCGGCGAAGCCGGCGACGGCGGTGAAGGCGATGGCGGCGGCAAGGATGAGATTGCGCATGTTAAGGTCCCCTCTGGTTCGGTCGGGATGGTTCGTTCCATCCAGTGACCGAACCTTCGCATGGGACGGTTTTGGGCGCTGTTCCGTGTGGAACAGGGTCAGCCGAGATCTGCTGCCCAGGCCTTCACGGTGCGGGCCATGGTCGAAAGGTGATCGGCGGCGGTAAAGCCGGAGACGCTCTTGCGGGGCTTGAGGTCATGGTCACCGTCTTCCAGCCACAGGAAGCGGATGCGCTCCGGCAGCCCATAGCCCGGCACCTCGTCCTTCGTGCCGAAGGGGTCTCGGGTACCCTGGCAGATGAGGATGGGCGTCGTCAGCGTCATCAGGTGGGCCGTACGCAGTTGCGCCGGCTTTCCCGGCGGGTGGAACGGATAGCCGAGGCAGAGGAGGCCGGCGATGCGCCCTTCCGCAAAAAGCCCGTCCGCCACCATGCTGGCGACGCGGCCGCCCATCGACTTGCCGCCGATGACGAGCGGTCCCGCGGCGGCGAGATCCGTGACGGCCGCGCGAAATTCCGGGTTCAGCGTCTCGGCCCGGGGCGGCGGCCGGCGGCTGCCCTCGGTGCGCCGGGTGGCCATGTAGGCGAATTCGAAGCGCGCGACGCGCAGCCCCTCGGCCGCAAGAGCCTCCGCTGCCGCGTTCATTGCCGCCGAATCCATCGGCGCGCCGCTGCCATGGGCAAGAAGCAGGGTGACCGCGGCGTCGTCCCGGCCGGTGAAGAGGAAAGCGCTGCTCATCGCTGCTCAGGTCATTCGCGGCGAGGTCCGGCGTGGGCGCGACCGCTCACTTGGCGTGATCCTTGACGTCGCCGGGGGCGATCGGGTCGCTGGCCGGAAAGGTCTCCTCCAGCGCCTCTTCCAGATAATCGTCCTGCTCGGCTTCGGCCGACTTATGCTTCTGCCGGGCGCGTTCCTCCTCGAGCGACGCTTTGGGACTGTCCTTTTCCGTCGGCATGATCGTCTCCCTCAAAATGGTTTCACCCTTCTAAGATAGGGTATTTTCGCGCCCGGGCGAGGGGTCAGTTTTCCGGCAGCGCGAGCTCGACGATGACGGGCAGGTGGTTCGAGCCGAAATTCGGGCCGACGCGGTGTGCCCGCACGGAAATATCCGGCGAGACGGCGACATGGTCGATCGAGGCGCCGATATAGCCGATCGTATCGAACCTCGGGCTGAAGCGCGTGACCGGCTGCAGCCAGCCGCCCGCGGTGGAGGCAAGGCCTGCCTGCCTGAGGAAGGTGCGGAAGAAGGGCGACCAGGTCGGCGTGTTCCAGTCGCCTGCGGCGATGACCGGCGCCGTCTCGAGATCGCCGCGCACCGCATCGGCGGCGGCCGAAAGATAGGCATTGCGGTCGCGCCACTGCCACGGCCGGCGCGGCGTTTCGGGGTGGAAGGCATAGAGGAACAGCGGCTTGCCGCGCATGTCCAGTTCCAGCCGCAGCGGCTGCTTGTAGGCGCGTTCCTCGATGAAGGCGCGCTTCAGCGCGGTCTCCGAGCGGATCGGCAGGGCGGAGAAGACCTTGATGGCATCCCGCGCGAGCGTATCGCGGCTGCTTTCGTAGGCATAGAGGCCGGCGGCGGCGAGCGCCTGCTCCCAGCGCGCGGTCGTCTCCTCCAGAATGACGATATCGGGTTTTTCCCTGCGTAGCAGCGCGATGAAGGCCGCCGGATCCTGCACATTCTGTCCGAAGAGATTGGCGGTCAGCACCTTCAGGCCGCTGGTGGCGGCAGAGGTCCGGGCGGTCGGCACGTCAGCCGCCGGTATCAGGGCGATGGCAAGGCCGACGCCGGCAATCACGATCGCCTTCAGGCGCCGCGTCACCAGGGCCGCGACGACGAGCAGGCTGCCCGCGGCGATGACATAGGGCCAGGCGAAGGTGAGCAGGTCGACGAGCCAGAACCGGTCCGCGGCAAGCACGACGATGCTGACGGAAAAGAGGTAGGCAATGACGCCCGGCAGGACGAGGGCGCGGTAGGCAAGGGCAATCGGCCCGCGGCGCGGCGCTATCGGCATCGACTGTTCCTTCTGCATCACGGGACGGCAGGTCGATTCCCGTAACGGGAGGCTTGCATGTACCTCGCCCTTTCCGACACCGCAATGACATCATGCTTCAGCCCGCAGGTTCGCGGGAGAGATCGCGCCATCGCGGCAGCCTTGGAATGATTTTTCCTTCTCTCGTCCGTTTCGGTTTCAAGTTTGGCATGGCTTTCCAAGCAGTCGCTTGCGCGAAAACAATCGCGGTCATAGGTCTGCGGCGAAAAGGAGGGACCATGAACATCATCGAGACGCCGGATATGTGGGTATTGTGCCTGAAACGCCGCCTCCGCATTCCCGAGATCCGGCAGGCGGCGGCGGAACTTGCACCGATCATCGAGAAGGCGATCGGCGATCACGGCCTCACCGTCGCCGGCCCCTGGACCTTCCTAGCCCATGGCCTTCCGAAGGACGGCAGGACGCCATTCGACTGGCATATCTGCCGCCCGGTGGAGAGGCCGGAAGAATACGCAGGCGCGGTGGAGCTGCGCCATCTCGAACCCACCATCGTCGCCTCGCGGGTCCATCAAGGATCCCTGCGCACGCTCTTCACCCAGGGTTATGCACCGCTGGTCGCGGAGATCGAACTGTCGCGGCACGTCTTTTCCGGCGAAAGCCGGGAAGTCTATCACGGCTGGAACGGGCCGGGCGCCACCTGCCACAGGATCGAGATCCAGTTCGAACTTGCCCGCTGAATGAAAAACCCCGGGGATCGCTCCCCGGGGTTCTGCTTTATCCTGTTGCCGAAGGGCCGCAATTAGCTGCAGCCGCTCGTCGAGCCGCAGGTGTCGCACTTCTCGCAGGTGCCGTTGCGCACCATCGTGAAGTTCTGGCACTCGGAGCACATGTTGCCGGTGTAGCCCTGGGCGATGGAGCGCATGCGGCGCTCGTTCTCCAGCTTCTTGGCATCGGCCTTGGCGCTGGCGGCTTGGGCGGCGGCCTTGTCGGAGAAGAGGGCAGTGATGCTCTCGGTTGCTTCCTCGGCCGTTTCGTCCGCGATCTCCTCGGCAAGTTCGGCCGCGCGCTCCTCGTAGTCGCGCTTGAAGGCGACGATCTCGGAGGAGGAGATCGCCGTCACCGGCTCGATCTTGCGGGCCGCGCTGCCGGCGAACGAGGTGATGTTGCTGACGGACGAGGCCTTGGCCGGGGCGGCGGTGGCGGCGCCCTTGGGTTCTGCCAGCGGGCGATCGCCGCCCTGGCCGCCCTGGATGAGCGTCGGCTTGTGGCCGCGCGTCCAGCCGGTCGAGATCAGGTTCGTCTTGCCTTCCTGGATGCCCTTGCCGAGCGCCGTGTTGGAGAAGTCGGACGTATCGACATGGGCAAGGTCGTGGCGGCCGAGATAGGAGACGGCAAGCTCGCGGAAGACATAGTCGAGGATCGACGTCGCGTTCTTGATCGCGTCGTTGCCCACGACGATGCCGGCCGGCTCGAACTTGGTGAAGGTGAAGGCCTCCACATATTCCTCCAGCGGCACGCCGTACTGCAGGCCCAGCGAGATGGCGATGGCGAAGTTGTTCATCATCGCGCGGAAGGCGGCGCCTTCCTTGTGCATGTCGATGAAGATCTCGCCGAGGCGGCCGTCGCCGAATTCGCCGGTGCGCAGATACACCTTGTGCCCGCCGATGACGGCCTTCTGGGTGTAGCCCTGGCGGCGGTTCGGCAGCTTCTCACGCTCGCGCACCACGCGCTCGATGATCTTCTCGACGATCTTTTCCGTGACCGCCACGGCCTGGGCGGCGGCCGGGCTTGCGACCAGCGCCTCGATGGCGTCATCCTCGTCCTCCGCGTCCTCGATCAGCGAGGCGTTGAGTGGCTGGGACAGCTTCGAGCCGTCGCGGTAGAGAGCGTTCGCCTTCAGCGCGAGCTTCCAGGAGAGCATGTAGGCGTTCTTGCAGTCCTCGACGGTTGCCTCGTTCGGCATGTTGATCGTCTTGGAGATGGCACCCGAGATGAACGGCTGGGCGGCCGCCATCATGCGGATGTGGCTTTCGACCGAAAGGTAGCGCTTGCCGATCTTGCCGCAGGGATTGGCGCAATCGAAGACCGGCAGGTGTTCTGCCTTGAGGAAGGGCGCGCCTTCCAGCGTCATCGCACCGCAGACATGGATATTGGCGGCCTCGATCTCCTTCTTCGTGAAGCCGATATGCTCCAGCAGGTTGAAGGACATGTCGGCAAGCTGTTCGTCCGAGACCTTCAGCACGTCCTTCAGGAAGTCGGCGCCGAGCGTCCACTGGTTGAAGGCGAACTTGATGTCGAAGGCGGACTTCAGGCCGGCATTGACGGCCTCGATCTTGTCTTCCGGAAAACCCTTGGCCTTCAGCGAGCCGGGGTTGACGGCGGGTGCCTGGTTGAAATTGCCATGGCCGACGGCATAGGCCTCGATCTCGGCGATCTGGCTTTCCGAATAGCCGAGCGTGCGCAGGGCTTCCGGAACGGCGCGGTTGATGATCTTGAAGTAGCCGCCGCCGGCGAGCTTCTTGAACTTCACCAGCGCGAAGTCGGGCTCGATGCCGGTGGTGTCGCAGTCCATGACGAGGCCGATCGTGCCGGTCGGCGCAATCACGGTCGTCTGGGCATTGCGGTAGCCGTGCTTCTCGCCGAGTTCGACGGCCTTGTCCCAGGCGGCGACGGCATGGGCGACAAGCGCCTCATCCGAGCAATCGGCATGGACGAGGGCGACCGGGTTCACCGAAAGGGCCTCGTAGCCGGCGGTCTCGCCATAGGCGGCGCGGCGGTGGTTGCGCATGACGCGCAGCATGTTGTCGCGGTTCGGCGCGAAATTCGGGAAGGGGCCGAGTTCGCTGGCCATCTCGGCCGAGGTTGCATAGGCGACACCGGTCATGATGGCGGTCAGGCTACCTGCGATGGCGCGGCCTTCGGCCGAATCATACGGAATGCCCGAGGACATCAGCAGGCCGCCGATATTGGCATAGCCGAGGCCGAGCGTGCGGTATTCGTAGGAGAGTTCGGCGATCTGGCGCGACGGGAACTGGGCCATCATCACCGAGATTTCGAGCACGATGGTCCAGAGACGGACGGCGTGTTCGTAGTCGGCGATGTTGATCTTCTTCGTCGCCGCATCCTTGAACTGCAGGAGGTTCAGCGAGGCGAGGTTGCAGGCCGTGTCGTCGAGGAACATGTATTCCGAGCACGGGTTCGACGCGCGGATCGGGCCGGCGGCCGGGCAGGTGTGCCAATCGTTCATCGTCGTGTTGAAGTGCAGGCCCGGATCGGCCGAGGCCCAGGCGGCGTAGGAGATCGATTCCCACAGGTCCCGCGCCTTCAGCGTCTTCATGACCTTGCCGTCCTTGCGGGCGGTGAGGTGCCAGTCGCCGTCATTCTCGACGGCGCGCAGGAAGTCGTCCTTCAGCGAGACGGAATTGTTCGAGTTCTGGCCGGAGACGGTGAGATAGGCTTCCGAATCCCAGTCCGTGTCGTAGGTCTTGAACTCGATGTCCTTGTAGCCCTGCTTGGCGAACTGGATGACGCGCTTGATGTAGTTTTCCGGAACCTGGTCCTTCTTGGCGGCACGGATCTCGCGCTTGAGGGCCGGGTTCTCGGCGGGATCGAAGCAGGCGTCGTTGTCGGCCGAGCAATTCACGCAGGCCTTCATGATGGCCTTGAGGTGCTTGGCGACGATCTTCGAGCCGGTGACGAGGGCCGCCACCTTCTGCTCTTCCTTGACCTTCCAGTTGATGTAGTCCTCGATATCGGGATGGTCGATGTCGACCACGACCATCTTGGCCGCGCGGCGCGTCGTGCCGCCCGACTTGATGGCGCCGGCCGCGCGGTCGCCGATCTTCAGGAAGCTCATCAGGCCGGAGGAACGGCCGCCGCCCGAAAGCCTTTCGCCTTCGCCGCGCAGGTGCGAGAAGTTGGAGCCGGTGCCGGAGCCGTATTTGAAGAGGCGCGCCTCACGCACCCAAAGGTCCATGATGCCGTTCTCGTTGACGAGGTCGTCCTCGACGGACTGGATGAAGCAGGCGTGCGGCTGGGGATGCTCGTAGGCGGACTTGGACTTGGTAAGCTTGCCGGTGAAGGGGTCGACATAGAAATGGCCCTGGCCGGGGCCGTCGATGCCGTAGGCCCAGTGCAGGCCCGTGTTGAACCACTGCGGCGAGTTCGGGGCGACGCGCTGCGTGGCGAGCATATAGGCGAGTTCGTCCTTGAAGGCGGCAGCGTCTTCCTCGGAAGCGAAATACTTGCCCTTCCAGCCCCAGTAGGTCCAGGTGCCGGCGAGGCGGTCGAAGACCTGGCGGGCGTCGGTTTCCGAGCCGTAGCGCTCACCCTCGGGGAGCGCCTTCAGGGCTTCGGTGTCCGGCACGGAGCGCCACAGGAAGGAGGGGACGTCGTTCTCCTCGACCTTCTTCAGGCGTGCCGGCACGCCGGCCTTGCGGAAATATTTCTGCGCGAGGATGTCGGCGGCGACCTGGGAGAACTGGGCCGGCACGTCGATATCCGCAAGGCGGAAGACGATGGAGCCGTCCGGGTTCTTGATCTCGCTCACGGCCTTGCGGAATTCGATTTCCGCATAGGCCGACTGGCCGGGTTTGGTGAAACGACGTTCTATGCGCATTGTCCGTTGTCCTTCGCTGCCGCATCCTGCCTCAAAAACAGGGCGCAATTTATCCCCGTCCGGCCGCAATAGCTTGCAGCCAGCCCAAATCGTCCAGTCCGTGCGGGAAAGCCGATCGATCTCGACTTCCTGTATCTTGTGCTGAGTATGGCTGCAAATACTAAATATAGTATCAACAGCTTCCTTTTTCCAGCCCAATCGGATGCGGTGGCGTTTCAGGAAAACGTGCGCGAGAAAACCCGTGCGGCGAGCGGATCATCCACCCGGCCACATGCGCATGATACGCGATTTCATGATGAGAACCGACCTCGTAACACTCCGGTCCAGTCGCCGCCGCAACTTGGATTTCATTAACCTCATCTGGCCGATTCCCGTCAAGGGCTGGTTTGTGAAGGAAGTTTGAACGCTACATCTTGTGCCTGTCGGCTGTGGAAAATGGGGACATCGCCGGATGCCTGAAAAATCAGCGGGTTCCGGGCAAAAGGGGGGAGGCGGCGGCACGCGGCTGTGGAAAAGCGAGAAAAATTACAGGTAAATTTCCGGGGTCTTTTCCACCCCCCGACTTCAGGGAATAGCCACCCGGACGGAGTTGTGATCCGTGGATAAAGTGATTCTCTTCCGTAACGTCAGAGCGCGTCGAGATTGACGCCGACGGTGATGGCCCCGATGACGGTGCCGGTTGCCGGGTCGCGGAGCGGCAGGCTCGCCTGGGATTGCATGAGCTGGGTGGACTCGTCGCGCTCCGCCTCCTCTATATGGAGGGCGCCGGTGCCGAAGCTCTTCTGCCATTTCGCTTCGTCCCCCTGCCAGTAGTCGGAGGTGACGTCGCTCTGGCCGACGTTCAGGCCGCGATTGTCCATGACGAAGATTTCGGTGATGAGGCCTTCCGCCGCCTGCTGGCGGCCCTTGAGGTAGAGCGAGAGGGGATTGGAGAGCTGTGCCTCGATCATCGGCCGGTCGGCGCTGGAAAGCTCGCTGCGCCAGCGGGCGTCGAGATCGTCGATCTCCGCCTGGCCGAGCTCGGCATGGGCGGCGTTCTGGGCGATGACGGCATTGAGGATCGCGGGCTCGTCAAGCCAGGGACGCACGTTCGCGTCGATGAAGTCGGCGACCGCGGTGACCCGCACGTCCTGCTGCGCGCCGGCCGTCTCGCTGAAGAGCAGCACGCCGACGAGAGCTGCCGCGATTGCCGGCCTTGCGTAGCGCATCCGTGCCCATGCCTCCCATCACCGCAGAGGCGCGGTGAATATAAGCACTATCTTTGTCAGGAATTGCGGAAAGATTAAGCCGGCAGGTGCGGTCCGCATCCACCGGCCATCAGCGAAAAAAAACGCCGGATCAGCATGTTGCGTCGCAGCGCGACTGCTGTTTCACGCCGTCGCACATGGCGGCTCAGCCGCGCGTGCCCTTGGCGATCGGCTCCTGGTAGGTGAAGCCCATATCCCAGGGGAAGTAGATCCAGGTATCCTGGCTGACCTCGGTGACGAAGGTGTCGACCAGCGGGCGGCCCTTCGGCTTGGCATAGACGGCGGCGAAATGCGCCTTCGGCAGCATGGCGCGCACCTCGGCGGCGGTCTTGCCGGTATCCGTCAGGTCGTCGACGATGAGGATGCCTTCGCCACCTTCCTTGCTGAGCTCCTCCGAGATGCCCTTCAGGACATGCATTTCGCCCTGCGAGACATAGTCATGATAGGAGGCGACACAGACGGTCTCGATGACGCGGATGTTCAGTTCGCGCGAGACGATCGCCGCCGGCACGAGGCCGCCGCGGGTGATGCAGACGATCGCCCGCCACTCACGCCCGCCATCCGCCAGCCGCCAGGCAAGCGCGCGCGCGTCGCGATGAAACTGATCCCAGGATACGGGGAAGGCTTTGTCGGGCAGCGACATGGCGGGCTCCTGATAGGCAGAAAAAGAAGATTCCCTCTCCGTAGCGCAGTTCGGCACCCATGAAAATCATCGCCCGGCCGCAGAAGCCGGGCGATCCACAGCGAAGTCGCGGCGATACGGCCTACCGCGACATCAGCGTCGGCACGCGGGCATGGCGCATCATGGCGCTGGTGACGCCGCCGAAGAGGCGCTGGCGCAGCCGCGAATGGCTGTAGGCGCCCATGACGATGAGGCCGGCATCGATGTCCGTCGCGCGCCGGTTCAGCACCTCGGCCACCGAATGGCCGCCGGAGGCGCCGGAGGCGACCGTCGTCTTGACGCCGTGGCGGGCGAGCGTCGCCGCAAGCTCGGCGCCGCAGAAATCGCGCGACTGCATGGCGTTTTCCGGCGGGTCGACGGTGAAGATCTCCACCTCCTTCGCGCCCGTCAGGAAGGGCAGGGCGTCGAAGGCGGCGCGGGCGGCCTCGCGCGAACCGTTCCAGGCGAGCAGCACGCGCTCGATCGGCGCGGGACCGGCCGGGGCGTTGGAGACGAGATAGAGCGGGCGGCCGCTCTCGTAGAGCAGGTCCTCGATGTCCTCGCGCGCCGGGCCGTCGAGATCGGGGTCGAACTGGCCGGCAATGACGATGTCGGCGCCGCGCGCACTGTCGATGACGCCGGCGGAGGCATAGCCGGCGGTGCCGGTGAAGAGGCGCCATTCATAGGAGATGTCGTCGCGTTCGCAGCGCGACTTGAAGGCCTGCTCGACCTCGCGCGACTGGCGCTGGGCGCGCTCCTGCAGGTCGAGCACGGCGTTCGGGTCGGGATATTCCATGGGCGCGATCAGCGTGACCACGACCGGCGCTTCCGCATGGATGCCGATGACATGGCCGCCCGTCTCGCGCGCAAGCGCCAGCGCGTGGTCCGTCACCTTGCCGGCGTCCTCGGCGGCGCTCAGCACCGCCACGATGGTCTTGTAGGTCATTTCGGCCTCCTGTTCTGGGTCTCTGGAAGCATGCGCCTGCCGTTGTCGCCAAACCTTGATCGGGATCAAGACACGGCCTTGGCCGCGGCGATTTCGGCAATCATCTGAAGTATATCACGTTCGGCTGCTTCCGCCGGAGCGTCTTCGCGGCTGCGGATGACGATTTCCGTCGAGAAGCGGTTCTCGCTGAAGCGCGGATAGGAGCCGATGCTGGTTTCGGGATGCTTCTTCTGGATCTCCGCCAGCGCGCTGCCGATGTCGCCCTCGCCGAAGGGCGAGGCGACGGAGCGCGAGAGCATCGGCACGCCGCCTTCAAGCTTCGGCACGACGGTGCCGAGCATGGCGGTGAAGACCTGCGGAACGCCGGCCATGACATAGACATTGCCGATGTGGAAGCCCGGCGCCGTCGAGACGGCGTTCTCGATATGGACGGCCCCCTCGGGCATGCGCGCCATGCGCTGGCGCGCCTCGTTGAACTCGACGCCGCGGCGCTCGTACATGGCGCCGAGTAGCTGCATGGCGAGTGGATCGTGCCGGCAGGGCACGCCGAAGGCCTTCGAGACGGCATCCGCCGTGATGTCGTCATGGGTCGGGCCGATGCCGCCGGAGGTGAAGACGTAGGTATGGCGGGCGCGCAGCGCATTCAGCGCCTCGACGATCGCGTCCTCGTCGTCGCCGACGATGCGCACCTCCTTGAGGTCGATGCCCGCGAGGAAGAGCATGTCGGCAAGCTGGCCGATATTCTTGTCCTTGGTGCGCCCGGAGAGCAGTTCGTCGCCGATGGCGAGCATGGCGGCGGTGGCGATGGGGCGGGAACTCATGGGCGCTCTCTGAAGTTCGGACAGAAATGCCGACCGGAAGGGACGGCATTGTCAATGGCGGGTGAACAGTCTGTCGACCGGGCAGCCGCTGGGGGACCGCCACCCCGAAGTGCTACATCCAAGGGGACGCCGCGATCAAGCGGAAAGGCATCATCGAAACAGGAGACGACGATGGCAAACGTACTGGTTCTTTACTACTCGGCCTATGGCCATATCGAAGCCATGGCCTATGCAGTGGCGGAAGGCGCGAAGTCGGCCGGTGCCGAGGTGACCGTCAAGCGCGTTCCGGAGCTGGTGCCGGAAGAGGTGGCGAAGGCCTCGCACTTCAAGCTCGACCAGAAGGCCGAGATCGCCACCGTCGACGAGCTGGCCGGCTACGATGCCATCATCGTCGGTGCCGGCACGCGCTTCGGCACGGTCGCCTCGCAGATGCGCAATTTCTGGGACCAGACGGGCAGCCTCTGGGCACAGGGCAAGCTGGTCGGCAAGGTCGGCTCGGTCTTCACCTCCTCGGCCACCCAGCACGGCGGCCAGGAATCGACCATCCTCGGCTTCATCCCGACGCTGCTGCACCACGGCCTCGTCGTCGCCGGCCTGCCCTATGCCTTCCAGGGCCAGATGGGCGTCGAAGCCGTCAAGGGCGGCTCGCCCTACGGCGCCTCGACGATCACCGACGGCGACGGCTCGCGCCAGCCCTCGGAGATCGAGCTGGACGCCGCCCGCTTCCAGGGCGCCCATGTCGCCAGGATCGCGGCAAAACTCTCGGCCTGATGCTCTCCTGAAGCATCGCCGATGAAGAGGGTGCGGCCCGCGTCAGGGCTGCGCCCTTTTTCTGTTTCGAGAAGTCGGCCGAGCCTATTGACGAAGCGGGCGTACTCCCCGAAAAGCAGGCTAGGCGGGCGTGGCGAAACTGGTAGACGCAAGGGACTTAAAATCCATTGTAGCCCCTCATTTACCAGCATTCTTAAATCAAAACAGCCCTGCAAGATCGGCCAAAAACAATAGAACAAAACGAGATTTGCAAAACGATTTACTGGCGTTTTTTCGCCTCGAAAGCCCTGATCACCTTGGCCTCATTCTCGACGTGCCGGGTGTAGTGCGCCCCCATCCTTTCCGACTTATCGCCTAGCGCCGCCGCTACGTCGCCCGTGTCCGCGCCGTGCCGCTTCAGGTCGGCTGCGTAGCTGGTCCTCAGTCCATGCAAAGTCGTGCCGGGACCAATATGCCCCTTGCCCTCAAGGTCGCGCAGGTAATGGCTGACGGCGGTCTGCATCTGCTTCTCATCCTCCCAGCGCTCGCCGTCCTGACGCGTGGCGATCTCCAGCGCCGTTTTCCCCAGCCCATCGATATACCGCTGCAATTCATCCACTGCCGGCACCATCACGTTCTCCTGGTTCTTTTTGGTGACGATGCGAAAGCATTTGAAGCCGTGGACAGGGTGAGGCCCGTAATCTGACCAGCGTAGTTTCACGATGGTCTGGCCTCGATATCCGGCATGTCTGGCTATCATCATTGGGGTGAGGAGATGGCTCGGGGCGTGGTCCCGGACATACGCCCATTCGTGTGCAAGCCACTCCCGATTGGCGTTCGGGTCAGCAGAGTGGGCCTTGTCGATGCCGAGTGCGGGGTTGCTCTTCATTTTCTGCCGCTTCACCGCCTGGGTGAACATCGATGAGACGGCAGAGATCATCTTGTCCGCGAACCGAGGCCACTTCTCAATCGCGCATCGATCGCGCAACCCGTAGAGTTCGGCGGTGGTGATCTCATTGACGTGAAGATGAAAGCACGGCTTCAGATAAAGGAACGCCGCGGTATAGTCCTTCTTCGTTGCCTCGGAGAGTTTCAGATAGTTCGGGCATTCGAGTTCGAACCACCGGACAAGGGCGCCGAGCGTGCCGTCCTCATATGAAGATTGCAGCGTTTCCGGCCGACGGTTGTTCCAGCGGGCGACGAATTCTTTCCGATTGATCGCCGCGACAACATCGTCTCGCGCCCCTTCGATCGGGCCAAGCAGACGCTCCCCTGTCGCCCGGTAGTAGACGTACCACTTCCCCCGGGCCTTGACGATATTAAGCCCGGTGACCTTCACGCTGACCACCATAGATAAGCTCCACCATGCTCTTCCGAGGCGGAGCACTTTGCATGTTCGGGTCGATGGAAGCCAGCCATTCGTCGAGGCGTTGGCGAAGATACCGTTCGCCCCTTGTGGATTCCGTGTATCTCAGCGGCTTGACCGGGCAGACCTTCTTGAATGTTTCCGGGCAACAGCCGCAATATGCTGCCGCCGTCTTCAGGTCCATCGCCGCAGGCCAATAGGGCAGGGCCGGCGCCGTCATTCCCGCGTCTCCTTCGACAGAGCGGAGCGGCTACCGCGTTCTTCCCAGACGCCATATCCTTTCCCGAAGACCGCGCCGCCCGCGAAGATCAGAACGGCAATCCCGCCGTCTGCCCGACCAAGAAGAGATGCAGCGATGGCAACAAAGGCTGCGAAGGCTCCAAGCATCATAAGCGCGCCTGGCTTCATGTCTCGGTCTCCTTCTCCAGCGCAGCGCGACCGGCATCGGTCAGGATCAGCCTATCCGAAAGGCCAACGACCTCGCGAGTGCAAAGCCCAAGCTCTACAAGCTTGCGGGCAGGCGGGTAGGTGTCCACGGCGTTGCCGCCATTGGCCACGTCGCGCAATAGCTCCGCTTGCGGTTTCGTCAGCTTCATGTCCGATCTCCCATATTGCGGATGGCGGCGGCGATGTCTTTGCGATGATCGATCGGCATCTTTACCGGCCCCGGCGCCCAATCGTGCTGAACGGAAATCGTGGCGTTCTCAGCCAGGGTCGCCGCCTCCTCAATGACCGCCTTCCGTAGCTCGTCCTTCTCTGCGCGGAGAGCTGCGTTCTCGCGTTCGAGGGCTTCGATGCGGTCGGCGGCTTCGTTGCAGATGGTGTGCTCTACACCATCGCCCCATTCATTTTGCGGGCGATAGCCGCGCAGCCGCTCTACCAGATCATGTGTCATGGTTGCCTCCTGGGTGGGCTCCGCCCGTTGCTGTGGTGGTGCTTGCCACTTGACTCTTCACGCCCGGCAGCTTTGCATGTCGAGCAAAACCAAACAGAGAGGGAAGGACATTGAAGATGGCGAAGACAAAAGCAGAAAGAGCGGGCGAGATTAGCGCCACCGTCGCTTCCGTTATCATTGCGTTCCTCCTGGTCCTGCCTCTGCTGATGAAGCTAGCATGAGGACGCCCAGACCAACTCCTCAGCCGATGACGCGGCCCTATGGACCGAGGGATGCCATATATCGGACTGGTCGCTTTATAGGCTTCGCGCTTTCCGCAATGATATATGCGCTGGTTCTTTGGCCGCTTTTTCGACATTACCTGTGACTGATGAACAGATGCGGCCATAGCTAGCCCTCCTCGATCGTTTCAGTGGGAACGTCAGTGACGAGATCGGCCCAACGGACGGTGCGCTGCTCGTAAGTGCCGTCGTTCCGGCACCACGCTGACCAGCATTCGGGGCAATAGGCTCCTTCGGCGTGCGCATAAAACTCGCGCTTGCAGTTCGGGCATCGGTCAAGATGTCTATGCATCGCCGCCCCCGCTTGTGATTATGGGGGCGATCTGCACCTTCGCGCAGTCGATGATATGGGCCAAGGCCTCGGCGGTCTTTGGCTCGGACGGCATGCCGCCGGGAACATGGACGGGTGTTTTAATAGCAACCAGCGCGGCTTCCGGGTAGATCTGCACCGGCCCATTCGGAACCGTGTCCAACTGGACGCAATATCCGGCCGGCGTTTGCGCCGTGGAGTAGAAGCCGACGACCCGGCCTTCCCACCACGACCCGCTGTGCTTTCGTACGCGGTCGCCCATGCGGAATTTGCCAGCAAGGTTCATTCGTCACCGCCGATCGTTTTTGTGGTGGTGCGAAGGCTGAGGATCACATCACATGTGCAGCCGTCGGGGTTGCGGCATTTCCCGTAGCGGTCAAGAAAGCCGCTGGAGCCGCACCAATCGCCGCGCTCGCCAGCGTCGATACTGCCTTCCCTTCGGATTTCGAAGGTGAGCCACGCTTTGCCGCCTCCATGACAGAGGACCCCGCCATACTCGATCTTGTCGCGGCCGGTACTTAGGGCCGCAAACAGCACCTCTTTCATCTGGCGGTCGATATCGATTTCACTCATGATCGCCCCCGATCGATAATGTGGCGGAACCGCCCGCCTCTGCACTGGAGGCTGAGGTACGGGGGGATGAGGGAGGGGTGGGGAGAGGGCGCCAGTGGGTGGGTCGAACTTCGTGCTCTCGAAATTCGAATTGACGACCATCGTGCGGGCCACCGGTATAAAACGTGCTCGCCGCGAAAAACTGATCATGGAAGCGCATCCCGACGCCTACGGTCTGGTCGCCCTCTGGGCCGTAGGCCAGCAGCATCCATGCCACGCCTCTCACACCCTTCGGCGCCGTCTCGATCGGCTGCCATTCCTCCACCGCCACCGGCTGCTCTACTTCGAGGGCAGCGGTGAGGGCGGCGGCATGATGCGTCTTCATGGTCGCGACCATTTCGGCCCCACGGTAGAGCCAAGCGTAATTGGCTTCGCCCTCGGGGCCGTATTGGATCTCGTAATGCCACGCGCCTATCACCCGCTCATCCCTGCGCATCGGAGCCTCCATTGAGGAGAGTGCGGGCGCGGCGGAGGTCGCCAACGATGAGGCGAGGCGCGCGGTTATGGCTGCTCATCGGGCGGAACAGCTCTTCGTCTGTTTCATCGTCGCCGATGTCATGCTCCGCAACCGCCGCAAACGGCCTCAGTGCTTTCCGCAGTTCCGCAACCTCCTGCTGAAGCGCTTCTGCCTTGCGTGCAGCCGCGAGGATTGCCGGGAGGGCGCGAACGAGTTCGGTGACCCGGTACCTGTCCAGTTCGAAGAGGGCGTTGTGAGTTGCGCTTTCGCGATGGATGATGGTGCTCCCGGCCCATCCGCTCGCAATAGCGCATGCACCGGCCTCCATGGCCTCCTGCTCCGTGAGGAACTTCTCCGGCAGTGTGATGAGGCGAGAATGTTTGCGTGGGTGGTCTCGCCTTGAGTGTGGCGGTCGGCAGTCGTGCACGCTGGCAGCCCAATGCCCGCCTTCCATCGCCTTCTCGATAAGCTCTATGCGTTCGGATAGGTCGGTCATGGGCGGGTCTCCCCGCACGACAGTTCGGCAATCGCTCGCTGAGATGCGTTGTAATTGCCGGTCATCACGCAGCCGGTGATGCAGAGAAAGAGCGTGCACAAGACCAGTGCTTCTGCCGTGTATTTGTTCATGCTCGTTCCTCGTAAAGCTTGCGCGGCGGGAGAGGCGGCAGACCCTTGTTCGGGTCGCGGCGCTCCGGCTTCGCTGATTTCGGGAAAGAGGCGGATTTCAGCTTGCCGGCCGGGCGGATGACGCCACTGTTCCGATCGCGCTGACGGTCGGACTTGCGGATCTGACGAATATCGTTCCGCGACTTGAACTTGTGGCATTGGACGCAGATCGCCATGCAGTTCGAGAGGCTGTTGTCGCCTCCGAGCTGATCGGGAACGTTGTGGTCGAACTGGACGCCGAGCGAGAGGTGGCAGTTGCACCGCTGGCCCGGTTCGAAGCCGTAGCGCGTGCCCTCGGCCTCGCAGCGGTGGCCGGAGCGTTCCAGGGCGGCGCGCTTGGTGGCGCGGGAGAATTCGTGGCGGGCCATTATCCGCGCCCTCCCGCCTTGGTGTTGTGCAAGCCGTTGGAAAGCGGAATGACCGTGACGAACACCTCGTCCTTGAAGACAAACACGCAACCGCGATAGACGCGGTAGTCGCCGTAATGGCCGTACTTGTGGAACATGGCGTCAAGGACACGGCGCATGCGGCCGGAAAGATCGGTTCTCGCGGTGCCTTTCTGTAGGGCACGGACGATCTCCTTCTCAACTGCAGCCTTCTGCAAGCCGAGACGTTGGCGAACCCGCTTCATGCCATGATCCGAAACCCGGATGGCTTCGGACAGATCGGCTTCCATTTCGAGGATTGCAGCATCTCCCATCACACCCTCCTCAGGTCATCAAGGACGGCCTTGCGCTTTTCCTTGCGGGCGCGGTGAATGGCTTGGGTGCAGCCGCGGTGCCTGGCGATAAGCTCGGCATCTGCCGCACGGCGCCAGTTCGGGAGCTTGCGAAGGGTAGGGTGGCCCTTGCGCCACCACCAGATGATGTCGGCGATGATATGGGAGAGGTTCATGCGACCCTCCTGTCGTTAGCGGCCTCGTGGAAGCCGCCCCGGATGGTTTCGGTCAGATGGATGCCGTTGCTATCGCAAAAGGCGAGGGCGTAGGTGATCAGGCTGGCGGCGCGCTTCACCGACATGCGGGCGGTGGATTCGCGGATGTTCACGAACTCGCCTTCAAGGCCGGGAACGAACTCGACTTCGCCTTCCGTCGCCTTGGTGTGGCCGGAGACGAGGAGAACCTTCCATTCCTCGGCGGTGCGGCGCTTACCTGCCCAGGTCATGGGCGAATTGGCGATGTCGGTGCAGATCGCGTGAAACTTCGCGTTCTGGTCCAGGCTACGGGAAGCCGGGCCGACCGCCACCGCGCTACCTTCCGGCGCACGGAGGATCGCATCGACGGCATTCCGGCGAACTCGCTCGTTGACGATGATGAAACGCTTCCTCTCCATGGCCTTACCCCGCATTCATCGGGTGGTTGCGAAGTTCGGCGTCGGAAACGCGTCCAGGCTTGTCGCCCGGGAAGTCGTCGGCTTCTTCGATCTCCTTCTTCTTTGCGGCGAATTTCCGCCGCGCCGCGTCCCAGTAGTCTTTCGACCAGCCGTCACGCTCGGCGAGGCTGAACCAGATATCGAAGAGACGCTTCACATCGCCGGTCGTGTGAGCGTCGAGCAAATCCTTGTCGATTTCCTCAAGCTGGCGCTTTTGCTCGGCGGCGGTGATCGGCTTCGGCGCGCCCCTTTTCTGCTCTTCCTCGCGGAAATCCTTGTTCACCTCGGCGACATATTTCTGGTCGTCCCAACGTCCAAGGAAGATGTTGGCAGCAACTCCGATATGGGAAGAACCCTTGATAATGGCGTCGGTCAGACTCTTTTTCGGAGCATCTTCATCGACGCGCATTGTGCCCTTGCTGGTGACGTAGGCGGCTTTGGTCTGGCCGTATTCCTCGACGCTGTGCTCTCCGTCCTCGTCCTTCCACCAGAAGCGGATGCGGCACCAGTGGAGGTATGTCCCTCCCATCTCCTTGAATTCCTCGGCGAGGACAGACCAGCCGAAGCCCTTGCCGCACGGGCCAAACATCTCGGTCAGGCACATGATGACATATTGCGGGTTCGGCGACGTTCCGCCGTAGTCGCGCCCGGAAATCGGCTTGGTGAATTTCGGATCGATATCCGCGAAGCGGTTCCAGATTTTGAGGTTGTCGGCCATCACGCTGCCTCCCCGAAAGCGGTCATCATCTTGCGGTGAATGGCGCGGGTACGGTCGATGTCGTCACGGCAGTAGGCTGCGATTTCCTTGTGCTTGCCCTCGGAGAACATCTGGCCGACCATGGAGCCGTCAACATCACCCTTACTGGCAATGCCGAGCGCCCGGCACAGGTTGTCCATGCTGATCGTGTCGCGGGCGCCGGCCCACGCGGTCATCGTGTCGAACACCGCCGCATCCCACGGCTTCGGGTCCTTCGGGAGCCACGCCGGTACGCGGATGCCGAGAACCATGCAGCGTTGCCAGATGAAGCGGATATCGAAGCCGGTGATGAAGTGCCCGACGATCACCGGGAAGCGGTTGCCGATGATCTTCCCGGCCTCATCGAAAAACGCCGAAATCATCAGCGCTTCGCTATCGGCGTTGATCGGCCAAGAAATGGACGTAGCGGGCGCATCGTCGAAGGTGAAGCCGATGCAGCAAATCTGACCATAGGCGGCGTTGAAGGAGGTCTTGGCGATAGCCTCCTCAACTGCAGCGGCTTTCTGGTCCTTCTCCCACGCGGCGATGGTGTCGGCCTTCTTCATTGCGGCCGGCGGCTTGACGGTTGCCGCGATGGCGGCGCGCGCTTCCTCTGACTGAGCGGGGATCGTCTCGATATCAAGATACAGGTACGTCATGCTGCGATCCCTTCGAGAGAGGCATTGATTTCGGAGAGCTTTCGGTCAGCCAGTTCGCGGTAATCCGCCGCCTCGCGCTGCCGGTTCTTCGCGTACTGACGAAACCGCTTGGCGCTGTCTTCGGCCTCGCGGGCGCTGCGATCCCACATGGCGGCTTCCGCCTCGGCAGTGCGCGCCTTGGACATAAGGGTGTCGAAGGTTTCCATGATGGCCTCCTAGACGTTGATCGGGCCGGCGAGTGCGGCAAACCGGTAGATGATGAGAAGGATGATCGTGACGAGCGAGGCGCAGCCGATGAAATCGAAGGCAATGTCGCGCATCGCGTTGGTGATGGTCTGGCCGACGTCGGGGTGGTTCGTCCCACGAAACGTGCCGAGATCAAGCGGCTCCTGAACCTTGCACGGGACGCCAGAGGCGATGCACGAGCATTCGGCCATGGTGGAGAGGTCGCAGCGGGTCATGATCAGCGGCCGAACTGCTGGCGATGATTGAGCGTGCCGTGGCCGCGCTGCGTGAAGGCGATACCGTTCTCGACGGTGAAATCTGAGCACCAGTCATCCCAGGCCTGGGAGGTGCGCACGTAGAGCGGAAGCTGATCTTCGTCTTCCGGCGAGCCTTCAAACTTCATCAGCCACTCGGCGGCGAATTCTTCCGTCACGTTTTCAGCGGTGAGGGTGTCGAGGTCGAAGCGGAGATATTCCGCGGCGCTGTCCATGGTGAGGCTGTCGACGGCGTGGGCGACGGTGGTGATCGTCGATCCGTGAAACTCGCCTTCCTCGAAATAAAAGCCCTTCGGGTTTGCGAGCTTGATCATGATCGTCTCGCGGGCGGTGCAGAACTGAGTGCGGTGCATGGCGATTTCCTCAGGTGATCTCTTTCGATATCCGCCGCATGGGAGAGGCGGATGCCGAAGGGGATCAGGCGTCGGACATGATCGGGTCGTAGCCAGTGTCGCGGCCCGGGTAGCCCTCGCGAGCAAATCGCTCGTTGACCTTCCGGTTGCCCTCGCGGCAGTGCCAGTCGATGGCCGGGCGATTGAACGGCACGTACTTGAGCTTCAGGACTTCGCGCTGGTGATCGAGATGGTCCATTTCCCTTGCTCCTCATTCCCTTTGGGTGAAGCGATCCAGATGGGTGGGTCGCTGTTGGATTGGACTTTAAATCCAATAATGGGGTGCGTCAATAGGGTGTTGGATTTATTTTCCACTTTGGTGATTCGACTCGACTCCCGTTCCTCGTTCTGGCTTCATAAGAACGAAAGGAGAACAGAATGGGCTTGGCAGTTCCTGCGGCGGTGGCGCCGTTCACGCTTCACCTGAGGTGCGACAACTGCATGAGGGAGAGCACGAGAGACATAAAGCTGCCGGTCGGGGAGGGCATTCCTCGCGATCCGGACGAGCTAATCGGAAGCGCCTTCCTGGGCGATCTCAAATTCAACTGCCGGCCTTGCGGAAGCGTTATCGCGCAGCTCGTCGGCATCGAAGGAGGATACAGCTATGGCTATTGAGCAAGAGGTTCTGGAATTCATCATCGTGCCGCCGTACGCGCGCCGGTCGGAGATTTTCGCGGCGAAGGAGCGGATGGAGGCTTATCTGGGTAATCGGTTCCCAGGCTACAGCTTCAGGCTGGCGCGGCTCGGGCCGGTCGGGGATGACGACGATTTCTGTGTCCTTCCCATCATGAACTTCCTCGGCGACGATGGCCGTTCCTATATGTGCGCGCCGCCGAAGTTGTGGTTCATGGCTGAGATTGCTGCGGCGTGCCGGGAATTTGATGCGGCCGGGCGGCGATCCTTCGCGGCATAGGCCAGCGCACACAAAAAAGCCCGCCGGTGAGGGCGGGCTGTGTGACGGTTTCGCCTAAGGAGGATTGACAGCTTATACTGTGTGAATCCCGCGTGAGAATATCGCCGCCTGCTTCCATTGGAGCTGAACCCTATAGAGCGCGACTAACCGGCGTACGCTGTACCCAGCGACAGACATAAAGCTGCCGATAATAAAAAGGAGCAGAAGCGATGGTAATCCCCATGCAATGATCCAGGCAGCAAGGAACGGGTGGGAACGAAATTCGGCTGTGCTGGAGAGGTCTGCCATGCGACGACGGCGAGGGTCGTCCCACAATGCCGCCTCTTTCATGTCATGACCGGTGGAAAGCGACAGCATTCTGCGCTCCATGTCAGCAGTGTGCGCCCGAAATTCCCTCATGCTCTCCTTCTTGCTCGGGTTCTTTTTAAGTGCATCTTGCAGGGTGAAAACCGCCGCCAGAAGAGGGAGGATTGGTGCGCACGCCGCGATAACCCATAAATCGCTGCCTTGCGCCTCCCTTAAGTAGGCGCGCATCCACGCGCGATCCTGCTTGGTTGCGCGAGCATCTTCCATGAGGCTCCTCGCGATCTCCCGAAGCTCGGCATACTTCCATCTCGTCGCCAAGGCGGAAGCGAGGTTTACAATCCCGCAGGCAAGCAAGCCGCTGATTGCCCAGAAACCCGGTTCGTATAGGATTTCCTTAATCATCGCGTTTCTCCAGTTGCCGTCTCATCGCAGCAATTTCCCTCCGTTCCTTTCGCCCTGCGTATGCAGCGAACGAAACCACGAAATGGATCACCAGCACGATAACACATGGCGCTTGATAGCGCTCGAAGAAAGATAGCGCCTGATTGAGGTTTCCCGAAAATGTCAAGAGGGTTATCGCGCCGCCGCCATAGACTGCAACCTCTGCAAAATACCGCCGCAGGAAAGGTGTCAGCATTGCTGTACAATGCTCAATGCGTCGTCCCCTTACGTCTGGCGATGTACTCGGCGTTCAACAGGTCGACCAGGTCGTCGGCCTGCTCGATGTCGAGCCCGTCTTGCGGAATGCTATTCACCTCGGCCGTCAAGCCGGTGAAGATGTCGTACACCGCCCACATGCCCGTGCCGTCCTCGCGCATGGCGTAGCGGTTATCCGGTCTCGGTATCGTGGGCTTGGCCATGCTCAAAACCCCGGCATCTCGTTCATAACCCTCCGCACGAGGCCGATAACCTGGACCGTTACGCCGTCGTCGGCTTCATGGTCTCGCTGGATGACGATTGGCTTGTGCTTCGGGTTGGTCGACCGCGGATGAAATTCCGTCCGATCTGGGTAAAGCTCGATCTGCTTCACCGACCATTCCCGGAAGTGCCCGCCGTCGCGTTCGCGCTGGACGACAACCACCATGCCTGATTTCAGTTCAACCAGGTGCTCGACGTCGTTGTAATCGATGCAGACAAGCCGATCACCATCAAGGATCGGGCGCGGCTTCAAATCGTTCATGCTGTCGCCAGAGCAGTCAAAGATAAGCTGGCGAGCGTTCGGGAAAAGCTCGTCACGGGGTAGCGCCACCTCGATCCGTTCGGACTGGTCGAACTCGTCTACTTCGCGGAAGGTGCCAGCTTCGACCTTACCAGCAACGACACCAGCCGTAAGGCCGGCCTTCGACAGGGCGACCGAGCTTTCCTCAACCTCGATGCCATCGCGAAGCCATAGCTCCGATTTCCCGATGGCCTCAGCGAGCTTCGCCATGATAGCTCCGCGAGGCTGAGCGGTGTCCCCGCGTAGGTACTTGTTGATGCTGTCGTAGGACACGCCGGATTTCTCGTGCAGATCCATCTTGGACCAGCCGAGTTCGTCTATCTGCTGCTGCAGTCTTTGCCACCATTCCATAGCGCGGAGCATACTTTAGGATTTATTTTCCGGTTTGGATTTAACGTCCATTGATGTTGGATTTAAAATCCTGTAGGGTTTTGCCTATGAGCACGATCCGAACCATTCCCGATATCATCAAAGACTGTGGCGGCGCCCGGCGCATCAGCGATGCGAGCGAGGCAAGCTCACGGCCCCTGAAAATCGATGCGGTGTACAAGTGGGCGATTACCGGAATCCCGGATCGGCACTGGACGCTGCTCATGTCCCTGACCGAGACCAGCGCGGAAGAGCTGCATGCAGCCAACTGCGCGGTTCGCACGTCGGAGACCGCGGCATGAGCGCTCTATCCCCAGCATCCCTGATGGTTTTCGGCGGCGCATGCATCTTGATCGCGCCTTGGGCACCGGACCTTCCGAGGCAGTGCACCGCATTCGTGTTAGGCGCGATCTTCTTCTGCGCTGGGTATCTCGCGAGAGAAATCCGGCTCGCCGTTGCTTCCAACGGGAGGGTGTCCGCATGAGCACCGACACCACCATCCCCGACGCAAACGGCGTGGCTCGCGATCAACTCCGCGCCTTCGTGGAGCGCATCGAGCGCACCGAAGAGGAAATCGCCACGCTCAACGCCGACAAGTCGGACATCTACAAAGAAGCTCGCGCAGTCGGCTTCGACGTGAAGGTTCTCCGCAAGGTCGTCGCCAAGCGGAAGCTGGAGACGCACGTCCGCGAGGAGCAGGACGCGATTTTCGATATGTACTGGGAAGCGCTCTATGGCGCTCCCGTGCACGTGCACACGCGCACACGAGAAAACATTGAGGAACTTCGTTCCGACAACGGCCTCAACATCCAGACCAAGCACGAAGACATCAGAACAGCGCCGGAAACGGCGGACGAGCTTTCCCGGCCCGCGCCCTTGGCCGGTTCCGGTGGCGACCGGAGCATACCAAGCCCCGATGCTGGCGGCGTAAAAATGGATGCGGTGCAACGCACTCCAGGCCGGGCCGACGATTTGTCGGCGCATAAAAGCGCTCAATCGGGGCAAGCCACCAACACCCATTCAGAGAAAGCCACCGTCGCCACTCAAGGCGAAGCGACGGCACCAACCAGCGACGAGCGCGTAAGTCTCCAGGTTGACGATAGGAGCGATGCCGCCGCCAACGCAGGAGGCGACGATGTAGATGGCAGCGCGGAGCGCGCAAACCATGATGAGAACGGGGAGGGCGCCGCCCGCGCTCTCCCGGCCAAACCGAAATTCGTCCTCAGGCCTTACTGCCGGAATCCCGGTGAAACCTGCGGTGGTTCGGGCACCACTCATTGTCATTCCTGCCTCAAGGCTCGCGAAGAGGTGGCCGCATGAAACCGCCCCGAATTTCAAAGGGATACGACGCCATCGCGCAGCGCCTCGTTGAGGGCGTCGAGGACATCGGCCGAAAGCAGATCGCCCGCGCCGAGGTGTCCAGCATCGTGAAGGCCTACATCCAGCGCAACGGCGTCCGTCGTTTCGACGCTGGCACGTCTGGCGATTATCAGGCGGTGAAGACCTTCCTTGCCGATCGCGGCTACACCCTCACCACCCATGGCAGGGCCTCGAGCTACATCATCAAGGCTCCTGGCAAGCGTGGCCGACCGAAAGCAACGAACTGGACGAAGGTTGTCGAGTTCGTCGACGAGCTTCGCCGCTCCGAAGGCCTTGAGCCTTTGAAGAGGAGGGCGGCAGCATGACGTGGTTCCTTTACGGCCTTCTCGCCTTCTGCGGTGTCTGCCTTCTCACGGCCATCGCGCTCGTCTGGGCCGGAAACGGCGACATCAGCGACGAGGCAAACGCCTCCGGCGCTCTTGAAGGTGACCAGATCCATTTCAGTCAGTCTGGCTCTGGGGCTGACTGATCTGCCGGCGCGGCTGCATCCTCCTCCTCCCTCAGCCGCGCCGGCATCGAAATTCTCGGGAATCCTCCCCTCAGCCTCAGCACGACGGCGTGGGTGACGGAACCGAGGGAAACGAAAGTCGAGGACGCCGAAGCCGAGGATACCCCGGCGCCCTCTCTGGCCCCAGCGAATGCGGCGGGGCTGGGGAACTGAATAACGGTCTCGCCAGCGGCGGGCCTCGGAGACGAAGCGGGTAACTCACCCACCGCATGCGGGAAGCGGCTCGCTTCGTCTCCATCTGAATTTGAAGGTCGTTTCATGTGTATCTCCTTCGGACCTGAACAACCCGAAACTGACACAGGGAACGTCGGAGAATGCCGAAATCGAATAGGAAAATTCCGAAAATGAGTACCGTCGAGTTCTGCCAAAATGCCCTGAGAGACCGCATAGCGCCTCCGTCGCATGGAAGCGTGAAGGCGCGCATCACTGCTGCTGCCCGCAAGCTCGGCTGGTCCATCTCTCGGACGAAAGACGTTTGGTACGCGGACCCTCGCGTATCGATCAGCGCCGACGAACTGCACGCAATCGAGAAAAAGACGGGTGTCTATTATGGACGGGAAGAAGCACGAGAGCTCGATCGCGAGATCGAAAACGCCACTGCGCTCCTGGTGGCAATGCAAGCGGGTAGCCCTCGCACGCTCGCTCATGCGCTCATCCAAGCAGCTCGCATTCTGGCTGGCTCCGGAACTTAGGGACGAAGAGCAATGACCGTATATTTCGCACAGACCCGCATCGACCCGACCAAAGTGAAAATCGGATTCACCAAGGATGTAGAGGCGCGCCGCGTGAACATGTCGGTCAGCGTTCCCGGTGGCATCCATATCTTGGCGACCATCCCCGGGGGCAAGGAGGCCGAAGGTTATCTCCACGAAAAATTTGAAGCCTATAATGTCGGTGGAGAATGGTTTCACTTCTCCGATGAGATCAGGGATTTCGTTCGGGACATCCAGAACGGCAAGCAGGGACTAATCCCTTTCCGTGATCAAGCCGCTTACATGGTTCGTTCTACAAGCGAATATGCGGCCGACGCGCTTGAGCTTGCATCGCAGATGGCAGAGGCGATCCTAAACCACGAATTCAAGGGGATTGGCGATACAATAGACGCTGCAATTTTTCGTGTTGAGCGCCGTCACCACATCAGCGGTCAGGTTATCAAGCGTCTACGCTACCGCAAAAAGAAGGATGTGTGGGCAGGCGAATACCTTCATTTGAAGGCGATCTACGAGCAGATCGCAGCCAGAAACGCTGCATCATCACCCGCTGTGAATCTTCGTCTCGCCGTCAATTCTTCCGCTCCGGAACTCCGTGAAGAGATCGGGGAGGGCGAGTGATGCGGCACCATTTCAAACTCCCGGAAGGGAATGTCCAAATCAGTTTCAGCGGAGGGCGCACGTCCGCC